>NZ_CP047936.1:0-1355417 GCF_014279975.1 Synechococcus sp. BIOS-U3-1
TGATGGTTTTCCACGGTTTCCACAGTCCCTACTACGGCTGTTTTAGTTGTTTCTTCTAAAAGACTTAAACAGCCAGTAAGCAGCAAGAACAGAACGTTCGTTTTGACCATTGCGCTTCGTGCGTCCCTGTGAAACCGTGGGTGACCTCAGGCCTTGCAGCGGACAACGTCGCCATGAAACTGGTTTGTTCCCAAACGGAACTCAACGCTGCGCTGCAACTGGTCAGCAGGGCAGTTGCAGCAAGACCGACCCATCCGGTGCTTGCCAACGTGTTGCTGACCGCGGATGCCGGTACTGATCGATTGAGCCTTACGGGTTTTGACCTCAACCTGGGCATTCAGACGTCTCTCGCAGCGACTGTTGAAACCAGTGGTGCGGTAACGCTGCCGGCGCGCCTTTTTGGTGAGATCGTTTCCCGCCTTTCCAGCGATTCACCCATCACCCTTGTCACAGACGAAGCCGGGGAACAGGTTGAACTCACCAGCCTGAGTGGTAGCTATCAGATGCGAGGCATGCCCGCGGATGATTATCCGGAGCTGCCTTTGGTCGAGAACGGCACAGCGCTCAAACTGGATCCAGCAGCTCTCGTGAAAGCACTGCGCAGCACCTTGTTTGCCAGCAGTTCTGACGAAGCCAAGCAGCTGCTCACCGGGGTGCATCTGCGTTTTGATCGGACCAGCCTTGAGGCTGCTTCCACGGATGGTCATCGTCTGGCGGTGCTCAGCGTCGATGATGCATTGCAGGATCCTCTTGCTCATTCTGATCAGGACGATTCGGAAGAGGCTGGTCTCGCTGTCACCCTGCCGGCCCGCTCCCTGCGTGAAGTTGAACGTCTGATGGCGGGATGGAAAGGAACAGACGCAGTGAGTCTGTTTTGCGAAAGCGGTCAAGTGGTGGTTCTAGCCGCTGATCAGATGGTGACCAGTCGCACGCTCGAGGGCACGTATCCCAATTACCGCCAGCTCATTCCTGAGTCGTTTAATCGCACGCTTGATCTTGATCGTCGGGCCTTTGTGGCTTCACTTGAACGCATCGCTGTCTTGGCAGATCAGCACAACAATGTTGTCCGCATCGGTAGTGATCCTGAAAAGGGTCTGGTTCAGATCAGTGCCGATGCTCAGGATGTTGGCAGCGGCTCCGAGTCGCTACCCGCTCAGATTGAAGGTGACCCCGTTCAGATCGCATTCAACGTGCGTTACGTGCTTGATGGTTTGAAAGCGATGGATTCGGAACGTGTTCGTCTGCAGTGCAATGCCCCGACAACCCCAGCCATCCTTTCACCGTCAGACGATGCATCGGGTCTCACCTATCTGGTGATGCCTGTTCAGATTCGTTCCTGACCTTGACGCTGCCTGATCCACTTCTGCTCAGTGATCTGCTGAGGCACCGTGTGCGTTGTGATCAAGGACTTGATCACGGCATGGGAGTGATGGCCTGGATGCATCCTCCGGTGCATCGCTTGTTGGGTTGGGTCAGTCGTCCTTCCGCTCTGCGTAACTCCCGTACGGTCTGGAGACTTGATCAGTGTCGTGGTTTCGATGATCAGCAGGTGTTTGTGAAGGGGGCTCCGTCAGAGATTGATCAGCTCACCCTTGAGCGGCTTCCCACCTTGCTTGATGCCGATTTGCTCGATGTCGCTGGGGAGCGCCTTGGCCAGGTTGCAGATCTCGCTTTTGTTCCCTCCACCGGCGAGATTCTTCATTACCTGGTGTCTCGCAGTGATCCACGTTTGCCAGGAAGCAGCCGCTGGCGGCTGACCCCTGATCGCATCGTTGATCAGCAGCCAGGCTTGGTTTCCACTGGCCTTCGTGATCTGGATGATCTTCCCGAGGCGCGCGCCAGTGTTCGTCAGGATTTCGTTCGGAGATCTCGTCACTGGAGGGAGCAGTTGCAACACCTCGGTGATCGAGCCGGCGAACGGCTTGAGGGGTGGCTGGAGGAACCTCCCTGGGATGAACAGCGGTCTCGCCGTGATCTAGAGGAGCCTGATGTTCGTCCCCAGGCCATGGATTCAGATCCTCTGGAGGATTGGCAAGACGACGATTGGATCGATCGCGAGCCTGCTATGCAGAATCGTCGGCCTTCCCAACGAGATGGAGATCCGTGGATCTGAGCGGTCACGGTCGGGCTGTCGGCAACACTGGGAGCAGATGACCTGTTGACTGTGGTCCAGTCTTCTTCTGTGGCTGAGACGTTTGATGTCGCGGCCGCCCTCCGCCAGGAAGGGCTCACGCAACAGGATTACGTCGAGATTCAACGTCGGCTTGGGCGAGACCCCAACCGGGCTGAACTCGGCATGTTTGGGGTGATGTGGTCAGAGCACTGCTGTTATCGCAACTCCAGACCCCTGCTTAGTGGTTTTCCAACAGAGGGGCCTCGCATTCTGGTGGGTCCCGGTGAGAACGCCGGTGTGGTGGATCTCGGAGGTGGTCATCGCCTCGCGTTCAAGATCGAGAGCCACAACCATCCTTCGGCAGTGGAACCTTTTCAAGGAGCTGCAACAGGTGTTGGTGGAATCCTTCGGGACATTTTCACCATGGGTGCTCGTCCGATTGCTCTGCTGAATGCCTTGCGTTTCGGTCCCCTGGAAGATCCAGCCAATGTTGGATTGATGCAGGGCGTGGTGGCTGGCATTGCCCATTACGGCAATTGCGTGGGTGTCCCCACCGTGGGCGGTGAAGTGGCATTTGATCCTTCCTACAGCGGAAATCCTCTGGTCAATGCGATGGCCCTCGGTCTGATGGAGACCGATGACATTGTGAAATCCGGTGCTTCGGGCGTTGGTAATCCCGTGATTTACGTGGGCAGCACCACGGGTCGTGATGGCATGGGTGGAGCCAGTTTTGCGAGCGCTGAGCTCAGCTCCGCTTCTCTGGATGATCGTCCTGCTGTGCAGGTCGGAGATCCTTTTTTAGAAAAAGGGTTGATAGAAGCCTGTCTGGAGGCGTTTCAGAGCGGTGATGTGGTCGCTGCTCAAGACATGGGCGCTGCCGGTCTCACTTGCAGCTGTTCGGAGATGGCAGCCAAGGGAGATCTGGGAATTGAGCTTGATCTCGACAAGGTGCCTGCTCGAGAGCTGGGTATGACCGCTTACGAATACCTGTTATCTGAATCACAGGAGCGCATGCTTTTCGTGGTGCGCGCTGGCCGCGAAGAGCCTCTGATGGAGCGTTTCCGGCGCTGGGGTTTGCAGGCGGCTGTAGTGGGTCGAGTCTTGGCTGAACCTGTGGTTCGGGTGCTTCAGGCAGGCCTTGTGGCTGCAGAGGTCCCTTCAAGGGCTTTGGCGGAAGACACGCCGATCAATCACCACGATTTGCTCAGTGAGCCTCCTGCTGAGATTCAGGAGCTGTGGCGGTGGTCGGAGGCGGATCTCTCTTTGCCGAGCCAGGGCCATGACTGGAGTCAGAGTCTTCTGCGCTTGTTGGATGATCCAACGATTGCGAGCAAACGCTGGGTGCATCGCCAGTACGACCAGCAGGTATTGGCAAACACCGTGGTGTCTTCCGGATCCGCAGATGCAGCGGTGATCCGACTTCGGCCTCAGCAGGGTGAAGGATCACTGGATGCCTCCACCAAGGGAGTGGCAGCCACGGTGGATTGTCCCAACCGTTGGGTTGCACTGGATCCTGAACGAGGTGCCCAGGCAGCTGTTGCCGAAGCCGCACGCAATCTGAGCTGCGTTGGCGCTGAACCCCTTGCCGTGACCGACAATCTCAATTTCCCTTCTCCTGAAACCCCCAAGGGTTACTGGCAGCTTGCGAAGGCATGCAGTGGTATTTCGGATGCGTGTAGAGCTCTCAACACCCCCGTGACCGGTGGCAATGTCTCGCTCTACAACGAGATCAAAGCTGATGACGGCAGCCTGCAGCCGATCCATCCCACGCCTGTGATCGGCATGGTTGGTGTTGTCAATGACATCGCGACTGTGATTGGCCTGGGATGGCGACAGGCTCAGGATTCCATCTACCTGATTGGTGTCGGCCCTGATGACGCCAAGGCACTGTCCCTAAGCCTGGCCGGTAGTGCTTATCAACAGCTGACGACAGGGACTCTTGCTGGTCGACCGCCTCTTCCGGATCTTCCGATGGAAGCCAAGGTTGGGTGCCTTGTGCGTGAGGCCATCACTCGCGCTCTGCTGGGCTCAGCCCATGACTGCAGTGATGGCGGTCTCTGCGTGGCTTTGGCGGAATCTTCGATTGCTTCGGGTTTGGGAATCGAGATCGACCTCAGTGTTCAGGGTGTGCGTTTGGATCGCGTTCTCTTTGCTGAAGGTGGGAGTCGGATCGTGGTTTCAGTGAAGGCAGATCGAGTTCGGCAATGGGAAGCGCTATTAGCTGAGCAGGACGATCTGCCAATCATTCGGATTGGTGTTGTGACCGAAAACCCTTACTTAGAGGTTCGTGTTGATCAGAACCCTTGCCTGAATCTGGAAATTGAGCAATGTCGTCATGCTTACAACAGTTCACTACCGCGAAGAATTGATGGTGTCGGGAAGGTTGGTCAATGATCACGTGTCGTTTTGCTAATGTTGAAATGATTTTGTTTTGCGCCTTGTTTATCTTTCGCGATGAACGGATTAATGATTTATCTGTGAAATCATCAATCATATCTGATTCATTTTTTAACTTTAGCGGCTCGTAATTATGTGTGGAATTATTGGAGTCTTTTCTGTTGATTCTGTTAATCAACAGATCTATGACAATCTTTTGCTGCTACAGCATCGCGGACAGGATTCTGCAGGAATCGTCACGATGGACAATTATACATTTCACATCCATAAACAACGTGGGAGGGTTCGTGAGGCATTCCGAACGCGTGATATGCGCAAACTTCACGGAAATGTTGGCATTGGTCATGTTCGCTATGCCACTAGTGGGGCCGCTGCAGCTGAAGATGAAGTCCAGCCTTTTTATGTTAACGCTCCTTATGGAATAACCTTTGTTCATAATGGGAACCTGACCAATACTAGTCAGCTCGAACAGGATCTTTTCAAGATTGATCGACGCCATACCAACTCTTCTAGTGACACGGAGATGTTGGTTAATGTTCTTGCGACTGAGATCCAATCCCACCTCACCGGTCCTGACCTTTCTCCCGATCAATTGTTTGATGCTGTGGCCTCCCTGCATTGCAGGGTTAAGGGTTCATACGCAGCGATTGCTCTGATTTCGGGCCGAGGCCTTCTTGCTTTCCGTGATCCCTTCGGCATTCGGCCGTTGATTCTTGGCCGCAGGACTGCAAAAAATGGAAAGGATGAATGGATTGTTGCGAGTGAATCGCTAGTGATTGAAAATAGTGGCTATGAAATTGTTCGGGATGTTGAACCTGGAGAAGCGATCTTTATCGACTTTGATTTCAATCTTCATCAACGTCAGTGTGCGCGGTCTTCTCAGCTTGTTCCCTGCGCTTTTGAATACGTTTATTTGGCGAGGCCAGATTCTGTTATGAACGGAATCTCTGTTTACGAAACAAGGCTTCGTATGGGTGATCTACTTGCAAAAACAATTATTGACTCATTACCAGCAGGTGATATTGATGTTGTGATGCCAATACCAGATTCAGCTAGACCTTCTGCGATGCAAGTGGCGAAACAACTTGGGATTGAATATCGAGAAGGATTTTATAAGAACCGTTATGTCGGTCGAACTTTCATCATGCCTGGTCAGGCTGAAAGGAAAAAATCAGTGCGCCAAAAACTTAATGCATTAGGCACTGAATTTACTGGCAAAAATGTTCTGATCGTTGATGACTCAATTGTTCGTGGTACGACCTCCAAGGAAATTGTGCAGATGGCGCGTGACGCTGGTGCGAATCAGGTCACATTCACATCGGCTGCACCTCCTGTGCGCTTCCCCAATGTGTATGGGATCAACATGCCCACTAGGGGAGAGCTCTTAGCTCATGGACGGTCGATCGATCAAATCGCAGATGTGCTTGCTGCGGATCATGTTGTTTATCAGAGCGTAGAAAATCTTAAGAAAAGCATCGTTCAAGGAACTGATATTGAGGATCTTGAAATGTCCTGTTTTGATGGTCAATATGTAACTGGAGATATTGATGAAAACTACTTCAAGTGGTTGGAGGGTAATTGTAGCTCTTGAAATAAAGCTCTTGCTTCAGTTTGAATAAATTCAGTTCAGAAGAGGAACAAGTTGAACCAGTGTTTCTTCTGCTTTGAATATGAGCTGTGTGGGTTGATTGCTATCCAAGCTGATTGTTGTGTTGTGGATGCGGGCATGGCGTCCCTTGTTGGTCACCACACCCACCAGATCTGCGCTTTCACAGACTGAGACAAGGTGATCGCTTTGCTTGGCATCGCCGTTCAGGTTTACAGCGATCTCTCCAAGATCTCCACGTTTGCATCGGCGTAGTTCACTGAGGGAAAGGCGAATGAGACCACCGTTGTTGGTTCCGATCAGCACTTCTCCACTGTTGATTGATTTAGAGCAGGTGCTATCGGCGGGTTGGCTGACTGCTCCCACTAGGTTTTCTCCGGGCAGCATGCGCATGGTCATTGGCCCCTGAGCCAATTTGCCCATCAAGGGCAGGCATTGCTCTTCAACTGGCAGGCAAAGAATGCGACCGATGTCACTCACAAGAGCGACCGTTCCACCTTCTTCGCAAATCACTGCTGAAAGCAGTGAGACGCCTTCCTTCAGCTTCAAGATGGTGGCGGCGCGACCCGAAAGCTCCTGAATCTCATCCAATGGAAGTCGTTTGAGGCGTCCGTCCGTGGTCAGCAGACCGAGAGACATGCGGCTGTTGCTGTTTTTGTCATCGACAGCGGGAAGTCGAAGCAGGGTGATGACCTTTTCGCCTTCTAATGCGGTCGGCAGGAAGCGCTCCAACCCGCCAGGTTGCTGGCCAGCAAACTCCCAACGCACCAGTGCGATGCGACCACTGGCGGTGAGTGCCAGCAGTCGTGGTGCAGGGTTGATCGGCAGGATTAGTCGCGCAGGAGAGGGTTCGTCACCCAGACCGACTGCTTCATTCAGATGTAATCGGCCGAGCAGCTGGGGGCTCACCACCTTCACCTGACCGTCGGTTTGGATCAGGATCCGCGATTCAGGTGGTAGAGCATCGAGCGCCTGACGGCGTTGCAGTTCTGCATTGGGTCGCTGGCTTGCAGCTCGTTCTGCCAGCAGGTGATCGCCTCCTTCCACCAGTCGAGTGCGGCGTGGGGTGGCAAAACGTTTTTTCAGTTGGCGGAGTTCCTGAACCAGGGCATCTAGCAGCTGTTCGCGATTGTCCAGCAACAGCCTCAGTCTTTGCCGTTCAGCTCGCAGTTCATCAGCTTCCTGGCGCAGGCTCTGCTGCTCTAGGCCAGTGAGCCGCCGCAATGGCATGGCCAGAACCGCATCAGCCTGCCGCTCGCTCAGATCCAGCTGCACCATCAGGCTCGCTCGGGCTGTTGATGCGTCGCGCGCCTCTTGAATCATGGCGATGACTTTCTGCAGGGAAGCCAGGGCCGTGATCAGACCTTCCACCACCTCGAGCCGGTCTTCCGTTTTGCGCAGGGCATGGCTGGTCCGGCGAATCAGGGTTAGCTCCCGATACTCCAGGAAGGTCTGCAACATTCGACGCAGCGACAGTTGCCGAGGTTGACCGTCAACCAGGGCCAGAAGGATGGCTCCGAAATTGCTCTGCAGAGACGTTCTTCGCTGTAAGTCCTTCAGAACGGTTTCTGTATCGGCGTCTCGCCTCAGTTCCACCACAATCCGCATCCCTTCGCGGTCGCTTTCATCGCGAATGTCGGCAATGCCACCGATCTTTCCGTCGTTGACTTGTTCAGCAAGCTTTTCGATCCAGCCAGCCTTGCTCAATTGATAAGGCAGCTCAGTGACAATCACCGCATTGCGCTTGTGTTTGCCCTTTCCAGGCTGTACCTCTTCGATATGGGTGACGCCCAGCATCGGAATGCTGCCGCGACCGCGGAGATAGGTGTCACGAATTCCGCTGCCCAGCAGCACTTCACCGCCTGTAGGGAAATCTGGCCCTGGGATCAGAGCTAGTAACTTCTCATCGCTTAGATCAGGTTTTCTCACCAGCGCCACCAAGCCATCCACCACTTCACCGAGGTTGTGGGGGGGGATGCTGGTGGCCATGCCGACCGCAATGCCGGCGCAGCCGTTCAGAAGCAGAAACGGCAGCTGTGCTGGCAGAACCGTCGGTTCCTGCTGGGATCCATCGAAGTTGGCAGCGAAATCGACTGTGTCGTCGCCGATCTCATCCAGCAGTGCCTCATGGGCGATCGGTGCCAGCCGCGTTTCGGTGTAACGCATTGCAGCAGGTGGGTCATCGTCCACGGAACCGAAGTTGCCGTGGCCGTCCAGCAGCGGGTGGCGGCTTGAAAAGGTCTGGACTTGCCGAACAAGGGCGTCGTAAACCGCCTGATCGCCGTGAGGGTGGTACTTACCGAGAACGTCTCCAACAACGCGGGCGCATTTGCGATAGGGGCGATCAGGGGTCAGCCCAAGTTCGTGCATCGCGTAGAGGATGCGTCTCTGAACCGGTTTGAGACCGTCGCGGACATCAGGCAAAGCCCGACCCACGATCACGCTCATCGCGTACTCGAGATAGGAGCGCTGCATCTCGTGATGCAGGGCGATCGGTTGAACGCGCTCCTCGGCCATCCGCTCCGGAATCTAGAAAGCAGAAGGCGTTAAGCCTACAGATCTTCCTCCTGAATCACTCAGCTGATTTGGGATCGGCATTGGCTTCAGCACGTTCGACGGTTCCTCTGAGGCTGGGTGTCGTCAGCAGAACGTCAGTCGCCTGGCGAAGTTTCGAGCCCCAGAGTTGATTCTGCTGATGGCCTGGAAGCACATAATTAGGATCTTCAGCGAGCGCTTTGCTAGCCAGTTCAATCGATTCAGCGTCGCCCGGAGTCTGTTGATTGAGTGCAGCGGCCAGAGCCAGCATCGGTTCAGGATTGCGTTTGATCGCCAGCACCGAGCGCCAGCGTTTGATGGCTTCGGCTATGTCGCCCATCTCGAACAGCACAAGAGCCTGGTTATTCAGAGCTTCCCAGAAGCTGGGTTTGATCGTTGTGGCCCGTTCAAAAGCCTTCAAAGCTTTCTTCAGGTCCGACTGCATGACGCGGGCATTGCCGAGATCAAAGTAGGCACCGGCATTTTTAGGGTCCAGTCGCAGGCCCTCATTGAGCAGGGAGATGGCGTCATCTGGACGCTCGTCCCGCAGTGCAATGGACGCTTCTGCAAACCAGAGTCCGGCTTTCCCCGGTTTCAGTGCTTTGGCCTTGGCCAATGATTCAGCGGCCTCTTTGAGCTGATCACTGCGCAACTGGGCTTCGGCCAGAACGGACCACAGTCGTTCGTCATTGGGCTGGAGTCTGACGGCCAGTGCAGCGAGGCTTGCGGCTTCCTCAGGTTGACCCAGGCGCAGCAACTGTGCAGCTGTACGGCCGATGCCGACGCCGGCACCTTCCAGTTCCTGGGCACTGGGTGTATACACATAGGGAGTGAGAGCCCTGACCGGTGCAGCACTGAGAGCACCGATGGTTCCGGTCAGCATCGTGATCATCAGAGCCTGATGCCAGCTCCGTCCTCTACGAGCTTGAACTCCCATCTCTGAACCAAGAATCAGTCCACACTAGGGGGGTTATCAGGTCTCGCTGCAGCGGCATTGCGTCTCCACATCCATGGTTTGATGCGGCGTAGAGCTGATCCCCGCAGCCGCTCATCCCAATCCTGATCCGTCCAGGTCTGGACCTGCTCGGCCTTGAGGTCCAATAGCCAGGATCTTGGTTGCACATCAGGATCATCGCTGGATGGAATCACGCCCTGGTTGAAAGGGCAGACGTCCTGGCAGATGTCACATCCGGCGACCCAGGGGCCCATGGCTTCGGCGATGGCTGCGGGCAGTTCCGGATTGCGGTTTTCCAGGGTGTGAAAAGCGATGCAGCGCCGCGCATCCACTACAAAAGGTTCCGTGATCGCACTGGTTGGGCAGGCGTCGATACAGGCGCGGCATTGCCCGCATCGTGCTTTGGCTGGTTGATCGGCCTGGAGTTGTTCCGTGGTGATGAGATGACCGATCACCATCCATGAGCCCCTTCTGGCGTGGATCACGTTGCTGTGTTTGCCGATCCAGCCAAGCCCTGCCTCTTCCGCCCAGGCTTTGTCGAGAAGTGGTTCAGCATCCACGCAGACGCGCCAGCGACACTGAGGTCGGATTGTTTCCAGCCAGCGGCCGACCCGTCGAAGGCGCTGATTCACGACCCTGTGGTAATCCCTTCCCCAGGCGTAGCGGGCGACCGCCAGACGGTCTGGAGGCCGCTCTGCAGCGACGTGATAATTCAAGCCCACCGCCAGGATGCTTTGAGCTCCTTCCAGCAGGCTTGCTGCTGAAAGGCGACGTGGTGCCGCCATCCATTTCATGTCTGCTTGGTGGCCCGCCTCCAACCAGCGCTGCAATGCAGCAGTCCGCAGTTGTAATCGTTGGCTGCCTGGCAACAAGGCGATGCCAACTGGGTCGAATCCCTCTTCCTTGGCCCGTTGCTTGAGGGCCAGGCTCAGCTCTGCAACGTTGGCTGGAACATTCAAAAATCCGACCTTAAAGTTGGACACCCTTTTGGCATCGTGCCGTGTCAGCTCCCTCCCAAGACTCTTCTTTGCGTGCCGCGCCCTTATTGCGCTGGTTGGGAATCACGTTGGTGCTTCTGCTCGCTTTGCAGATCGGAGTGGTGCTCAGTGCTGCGGATTGGAGCAATGGGGTATTTCAGCAACTCTTGATCGAACGCCTCGTAAGCCAGGCGCCGATGGGTTTCGTCGGTTTGCTGTTGATGCTGATTGGGTCTCGCCTGGATCACCCGCAGCAGCTCCGTACACCGATCCGCTGGGTCGTCTGCATTGTTTCCGCAGTTCTGGCTGTGCTCATGATTGCGGTGATTATCCCCGGAATTTCAGGGAATCAATCCTTGATGGGGGAGGCCGATCAGGCCCTTGAGCAAAGCCGCAATCAGCTGGCGATGGCCGAAAGGGAATCGGCTAAACCGGGAACTGCAAAAGTTTTCGGAGAGCAATTAGCTCAGGCTGGTCGGCTTCCTGCTGATGCCACCGAAGAGGACAAGATCCAGGCAGCTCAGGAGTATTTCGAGAACCAGTTGACCCAGATGCGCGAGCAGATCCAGCAGGCTGAACGCCAACGTGAACTGACGATCAATCAGCGTTTCTTCGGTGGCACCATCAGTGCTGCCGTCCTGGCTGTGGCACTGGTTTTGCTCGCTCTCGGCGCTGTCCTCTAGTCGCTGGTTAAGTTGGTGGGACTCGTTGGCTCCTGGCCCCCGGCGTTCCTTGGTTCAGTCCAATTCAAGACCTGACCTGTCGCTTAGCGCCAGGCTTCAGAATGATCTCAAGAACGATCTAATTGCGGGTCTTCTGGTGGTCATTCCGCTTGCCACCACCATCTGGCTTTCCACGGTTGTCAGCAAATTTGTGCTGGCGTTCGTTACATCGATTCCGAAACAGTTCAATCCATTCATCAACCTCAATCCCCTGCTTCAGGATTTGATCAATCTGGCGCTCGGGCTGACGGTTCCCTTAATGGGAATTCTCTTGATCGGTTTGATGGCGCGAAACATCGTTGGTCGATGGCTGTTGGAATTCGGTGAGGGAACTCTGCAGCGCATTCCTCTAGCCGGTTCTGTTTACAAAACGCTCAAACAGCTGCTGGAAACGTTTCTTCGCGATAACTCCCGCCGTTTTCGACGCGTTGTGCTGGTGGAGTACCCGCGCGAGGGTCTTTACAGCGTCGGTTTTGTGACCGGCCAAGTTGGGCCGTCTCTTCAGTCAGATCTCGGTCAGAACCTTTTGAGTGTGTTTATCCCTACGGCACCCAACCCCACCACAGGTTGGTACACCCTTGTTCCAGAGGGCTCCGTTAAAGAACTCGATATTTCTGTTGAGGATGCGTTCCGAACCATCATCTCCGCCGGCATTGTGAATCCGGACGAACGCGAAGCTCCGGTAAATCGCAGTTTTTCCAGTCTGATCGCTCAGCTCAGAGCATCTGTGGCACCCTCATCGTCATGAGTCGTTCGCTCGATACATCCCGCCGCTTATGCAAACCCGAACTCTCTCCCGTGAGCTTGCACTGTTTGTGCTCGGTCAGTGCGCTGAACGAGAGCGTTCCTCAGCGGCCCAGGACAATCTTGAGACACTGCTTCAGAAAGCGCTCGATAGCCTGATGCAGCACTGGCGCGAGGTCCTTGACCATTGCGCTGGTGATCTGGACAAGGCTCAGCAGTCTCTGCTCGATAGCGAGTTGCAGGACGGTAATGCCTCCACCGATATGGCCTCTGTTCGGACCCATCTGCGGGACACGCTCACTGGGGCTGAACAGGTGCTCAATGGTCTCTCGGCCAGTCTCGAATTGCCTCGTCTTCTGGCGCTTGCTGATCAGGAACAGGTTCGTCAGGAAGCCATGCGTCGAATCCAGTTGGTTCTGAAGTCTCGTCAGGACATCGACGCTCAACTGGATGGCGTTATGGAAGGTTGGAGACTCAGCCGGCTGCCTCGCATTGATCGCGACATCCTGCGCTTGGCAGTGGTCGATCTGCGTTCCATGAACACCCCAGCTTCCGTGGCCTGCAGTGAAGCTGTTGAGTTGGCTAACCGCTACAGCGATGAACAGGGTCGTCGCATGATCAATGGAGTTCTGCGGCGTCTTCAGAACGCCACCTCTTAGGCGCTGCTTTTATTCGAATGGTTTACGACTGGTTCAATCGAAGCCCGGAGTCTCCCCAGCCTTCCGAGCCGTCACCGAAGCCTGAGCAGGCTGTTGATCCTGCAATCGCCCCGGACAGCTCCGGGGAGATCGCATCGATCGAAGAATCCGTGCAGGAGTCATCGGAGCAGTCCGCCGAGGCTTCCGCTGAGGATGACCCGCTCGAGTGGGCACGGCAGGCCTATGCGCGACTGAAAGCGCAAAAGGAGCTTGACAAGACCACGCAGTCAGCAGCGCCGGAATCGTCGATTAGTGCTGAGCCGGTTGCAGTGGCTTCCGAGCCACCTGCGCCCGAATCTGCGGTTCCAGCTCCGCAACCCGACTCACAACAGACCTCTGCATCCCAACAGCCTTCTGCATCCCAACAGCCTTCTGCATCTCAACAGCCTTCTGCATCTCAACAGCCTTCTGCATCTCAACAGCCTTCTGCACCTGGACTGTCCCTGCTGGAGCAGGCTGCGGCGCAGCGCCAGGAACGACAGCAGCAGCTGGAGCAGGTTTCACCCCCTGTTGCTGCTGAGTCAGTAACGGCGACGCCAGTCCGGCCTCAGGAGACGGCTGATCAGTCTGACGAGCCAAGTCTTGGCGAGTTCGATGAAACCTTCACCTGGTCAGCAGAGGTCCTTGCCGCCCAGGGTCTTCGGGCTGATCAGATCACCCTTGAAGAGATCGATTGGCTCGGCCGTCTGCGTCAGGGGCTTGAAAAGACCCGTCAAGGCTTTGTCACAGGTCTGCTGGAAAACCTCGGCGATGACCCACTGACCCCGGAGGTGCTTGACGACCTCGAGTCGCTGCTTCTGAGGGCAGATGCAGGAGTTCAGGCCACAGACCAAGTGCTCGATGCTTTGCGAACGCGCATGAATGAACAGGTTGTGGATCCCACCGAGGGCATCCGCTTCCTCAAGGAACAGTTGCGTGATCTGCTCGACAAGCCCACGCGTGACAGCGGTGTGAAGTTGCTTGCTCCTCAGCGTGATCAGCTCAATGTCTGGCTGATGGTCGGTGTGAACGGCGTCGGCAAGACCACAACCCTTGGCAAACTCGCGAATCTCGCGGTTCGAAGTGGTTATTCGGCGCTGATCGCCGCAGCCGACACCTTCAGGGCCGCGGCCGTTCAGCAGGTGCAGGTCTGGGGAGACCGCAGTGATGTGGCGGTGATTTCGAACCCTTCATCGAATGCTGACCCAGCGGCAGTGGTCTTCGATGCCATCGGAGCAGCCCGAGCCAAGGGCACTGATCTTGTGTTGGTTGACACGGCCGGTCGCCTTCAGACGAAGCACAACTTGATGGAGGAATTGGAGAAGATTCGTCGCGTCGTGGATCGTCTGGCTCCTGAAGCTCATGTGGAATCCCTGCTCGTTCTCGATGCCAGTCAGGGTCAGAATGGCCTCAAGCAGGCGATGGCCTTTGCCAAAACTGTTGGACTCACCGGTGTGGTGATCACCAAGCTCGATGGAACGGCCCGAGGTGGAGTGGCTCTGGCTGTGGCCTCCGAGGCCGGGCTGCCGATCCGCTTTATCGGTGCCGGTGAGGGAATCCGGGATCTGCGGCCGTTCAACAGTTTCGAGTTTGTTGAAGCACTGCTGGCTGGTCGCTGAAGGTTGTCCTCAAGGCGGATCTGAAGCAATCAGCTTTCTCCGTTCAGAGTTGCTACCTTGCGGTTCCTGCCAGGGGCTGCCGTGAGCAGCAATTCATCACGGCGCCATCCGGCCTCTTCGCTTCGCTCAGGGCCTTCGTCCCTGACGGCGACAACGTCGCTGCGACAGTTGCTCGACAGTCTTTCCAAGGAACAGCGTGCCAATCAGGAGCTGCTGGTTTCGATCGGTTTTGCGCTGCGCAGTTTCACCAACCTCAATCGTTTCCTTGAGCTTGTGCCGGTTGTGGCTTCTCGTCTGGTGGGAGTCGATGGGGCACTGCTCATCCCTTTTCAGGCTGACGGACGTCTGTGGACAGATCAGTTGCAGCTGCTGTCGGTTTTGCGTTCGGAGACGTTGTTGCAGGCGGTGATCAACCATGAGCCTGGACGTTCGGCCGGCTTTGGTTCTGATGATGCCCTCGTGCTTGGCCTGGATCGACTGGTGCAAAGTCACCTCGGATCGGCCGGCGTGTTCGCAACCTCTCTGGTGGCCAGAGGTCGTCAGCGCGGACGCCTCTATGTGTTCAACACGACCGGCCCGCTGGTCTGGAGCGATGCCCATCGCCGAAATGTGCAGCTGGTGGCTGATCTCACCGGTGTTGCGATCGAAAACGATCAGATGCTCCAAGAGGCCCGGCTGCATGAGCGCATGGATCGCCAGCTCAGCATCGGTGCCGAGATTCAGGCCCAGTTGCTGCCGGATCATTGTCCGGTGATTGAGGGTGTCGAACTGGCGGCTCGTTGCCGTCCGGCTTTTCAGGTGGGTGGTGACTACTACGACTTCATCCCCACACGTCCAGAGTTGATTGGTCGTCGGCGAGAGCGTGGTCGCTGGTCGCTGGTGATGGGCGATGTGATGGGTAAGGGCGTTCCAGCCGGTCTGCTGATGACCATGCTGCGTGGCATGTTGCGTGCGGAAGTGCTGAGCGGATTACCGCCTGACCGCATCCTTCATGACCTCAACCAGCTCGCGCTTGAGGATCTGTCCCAGTCGCATCGCTTTGTGACGCTGTTTTATTCGGATTTTGATCCGAGAACGCGTCGACTTCGCTTTGCTAATGCTGCGCATAATCCGCCTTTGATCTGGCGGGCTCAGCAACGCTGCATCAGTCGTTTGGATGCACCGGGTTTGTTGATCGGTCTGCAGCCCGAGGCGGAATATGGAAGTGGTTCCACGGTTCTCGAACCCGGCGACGTGCTGCTGTACTACACCGATGGCGTCACCGAGGCACCGGGGTTGACCGGTGATCGCTTCGATGAGGCGCGCCTGATTCGCAACCTCGAGACCGCCTGTCGTTCGGGTACCGGTTCGCAGGGAATTCTTGATCAGTTGTTCAGTCGTCTTGATCGCTTTGTGGGGGCGGATCGACAGCTCGAAGATGATGCCTCGATGGTGGTTCTCAAGGTTCGGGAGGAGGTGATGTTGCCATCGGTTCCAAGGTCTCCGGCCTGACAAGCTGAATGAATCTGTGTTGAGGGCGGACCATGGCAGGTGGAGTGACGGGCGGAGGCTCCTCCACCTGGAGTGACCGGTTCGAACAGGGACTGCATCCGGCGATTGAACGGTTCAATGCCTCGATCGGCTTCGACATCCATCTCCTTCAGGAGGATCTGGATGGTTCAGTCGCCCATGCCCGCATGTTGGCCGAGTGCGGCGTAATTGCCTCGGTGGAGGCTGATCAGCTCTGCAGCGGTCTGGAACAGATCCGCGCAGAAGCGGCTGCCGGCAGCTTCAATCCCGGCCTTGACGATGAGGATGTGCACTTCGCTGTCGAGCGCAGGTTGATTGCCCTGCTGGGGCCGGTGGGAAAAAAGTTGCACACCGGACGCAGTCGCAATGATCAGGTGGGCACCGATCTGCGTCTGTGGCTTCGTCGTCGAATTGATGAGCTTGACCCGCAGGTGCGGATGTTTCAGACCGCTCTGCTGCGTCAGGCGCTTGATCACCGCAACACGCTGATTCCCGGTTACACCCACTTACAGAGGGCGCAGCCCGTTTGTTTGGCACACCACCTGCTCGCTTATGTAGAGATGCTCGAGCGGGATCGTCAGCGGTTTCAGGATGTGCGTAAGCGCGTCAACTGCTCACCGCTGGGTGCCGCAGCACTGGCTGGAACGCCCGTGCCGATTGATCGGCGCAGCACCGCTGCAGCCCTGGGATTCGAAGATATTTATGCCAACAGCCTTGATGCTGTGAGTGATCGCGATTTCGCTGTGGAGTTTTCAGCTGCTGCATCGTTGTTGATGGTGCACCTCAGCCGTCTTGCTGAGGAGGTGATCTTCTGGGCTTCAGAGGAATGTGGATTTGTGCGCCTGAGTGATCGTTGCGCCACTGGCAGCAGCTTGATGCCGCAAAAGAAGAATCCTGATGTTCCTGAACTGGTCCGTGGCAAATGCGGTCGGGTCTTCGGTCATCTGCAGGGGCTGCTCACCATGATCAAGGGGCTGCCGCTGGCGTACAACAAGGATTTTCAGGAAGACAAGGAAGCGCTGTTTGATGTGGTGAACACCAGTGTCCAGTGCATCGAGGCGATGACGATTCTGATCGAGGAAGGGCTGAGCTTTCGTCCTGATCGTCTGGAAGCTGCTGTCGGTTCAGATTTCTCCAATGCCACCGATGTGGCCGACTATCTGGTGGCCCGACAGGTCCCTTTCCGCGAGGCATATCAGATTGTTGGTTCTGTGGTGAAGCAGTGTCTGAGCGATGGACTATTGCTGCGTGATCTGAGCCTTGAACGTTGGCAGCAGTTTCATCCCTCGATTGACGCCGACCTGTTTGATGCTCTCGCGCCCCGACAGGTTGTTGCCGCTCGCATTAGCGAGGGCGGTACTGGGTTTGAGCGGGTCGAGGAGCAGTTGGCGCTCTGGAGCGACCGGCTCGAATTAACGAATCACTGATCATTTCGCGAGACCGGGTCTACGCTGAATGAGCCAGAGGTTATTGATCCTTTCTTGGATCCTGAACCGATGGCTTGTCTGATCCGATTGGGTCCTTTCTCTTCAGGTCCAGCAGTCAAGTGAGCATTTTTGTCGGCAATCTGCCCTTCCGCGCTGAGCAGGAAGACGTGATCGAACTGTTTGCCGCTCATGGAGAGGTCACGAACTGTGCCCTTCCTCTTGAGCGTGACACCGGTCGCAAGCGTGGTTTCGCCTTCGTGGAGATGGTCGATGAAGCGGCGGAGGCCGCGGCGATCGAAGCTCTCCAGGGAGCTGAGCTAATGGGTCGTCCCCTGCGCATCAACAAGGCTGAGCCCCGCGGCAGTGCACCTCGCCGTGGTGGTGGTGGTGGCAACTACGGCGGCGGTGGTGGCGATCGTCGCTCCGGTGCCCGTGGCTGGGAAGATCGCAGCTATGGAGGGGGTTCCTCAGCCGGCGGTTCTTCAGGCGGCGGTTACAGCGGTGGTGGAGCTGCTGCTGGCGGTGGCGACCAGTCAGGTTCTCCTTACGGTGGCGGTATTGAAGACGGTCGCCGCAGTCGTCGTCGTGGTGGTGCTTCCCAGACCGATGGTGGTGGCAGCGGCTACGGCGGTGGCGGCGGTGATGGCGGTGGAGATGACTACGGCGGTTATGGCGGAGCCGAAGGCTGAGCACTGAGTTGTTCAGTTCGCCTTTTAAAGCCCGGCATCTTTGAGTTGCTGGGCCGACCCTTCCAGAACGTTGAGGTCTGCCCCTTTGAGCTGGGCTTGATGACCTAGATCTCGCCGCCAGTGGCGGGCACCTGGCACTCCTTCCACCAGTTGTACAAGGTGGCGGCAGAGATCCCACAAACGTCCACCCCGTTTCAGGTGGCGTTCGGCATGGGGCATCAGGCCTGTGATCACGTCCGAAGCTTTCACAATCCTTGGAGCTTCGCCATAGATCAGAGCATCCATCGGTGCCCAGCGCAGAGGATGTGCGTAGGCAGCCCGGCCAACCATCGCGCCATCGCAGTGAATCAGTGCGGATAGGCATTGCTCCGGGGTGTCGAGTCCTCCGTTCAGCTCGATCATGAGTTCAGGCCTTCGTTGTTTGAGCGCGATTACCCGCTCGTGCTGCAACGGAGGGATCGTTCGATTCTGTTTGGGATCGAGGCCATCCAGCCAGGCTTTGCGTGCATGCACGCTGAAGCGGGTGGCGCCAGCCGCCGCAACCTGATCTACAAAAGCAGTCAGCAGGGTGTCGCTATCGAGATCATCAATTCCAACCCTGTGTTTCACCGTCACCGGCAGCGCACTGGCGGCCACCATCGCTTCCACGCAGCGGGCGACGCGTTCGGGTTCTGCCATCAGGCAGGCTCCAAAATTGCCGGCCTGAACTCGAGGACTTGGGCAGCCCACATTGAGGTTGATTTCGTCATAGCCCCAGTCCGCTGCCATACGCGAGGCCTCTGCGAGCAGTTGTGGCTGATCACCGCCCACTTGCAGTGCGATCGGATGCTCTTCCACATCGAAGTCGAGTAGGCGTTCTCTTCGCTTGGTGTAGTGAAGCGCCTGGGCTACCACCATTTCGCTATACAGCAGTGCATGACAGCTGATCTGGCGCATTAGCTGGCGGAAATGCCGGTCTGTGCAGTCCAGCATTGGAGCGATGCTGAAGCGCCAGCAAGGTTCCCGATCGGTTTTGGTGAGGGAATCCATCCCTCCATGCTGCCTGGTTCCTGGTTCCGAGTTGTCTAGAACAGATCAATCAATGACGCGACATCGGTGATACCCTCCACCCTCGAAAAGTGGCTCTTGAGCAGGCGCTCCATGCTGTTCGCCACGGTTTCAGGGCTAGTTGGTGTTTTCCTGGCTCCGAAGAAGGTGTCCGCTGCTTCCGATGCATCGGATGCGCAGTGGGATCTCTCCGATCAGGAATGGAAGAAACGGTTATCTACAGATTCGTATCAGGTGCTGCGAAGGGAAGGCACTGAGCCGCCATTCACCAGTGAGCTCAACAGTGAGAAGAGATCCGGTACTTATCACTGTGCAGGTTGCGATCTGTCGCTGTTCTCATCCCAGGCCAAGTTCGACAGTGGCACGGGTTGGCCAAGCTTCTGGCAGCCCCTCCCAGGTGCCATCGACACGAAAGTAGATTTCAAGCTGATTGTTCCTCGCACGGAATACCACTGCAGCCGCTGCGGCGGCCACCAGGGTCATGTGTTCAATGACGGTCCCAGGCCCACCGGCAAGCGCTACTGCAATAACGGCGTCGCTCTGCGCTTCCAGCCCGCTTGATCTGATTGTGATCGGTGGTGGTCCTGCCGGTTACATGGCAGCGATCACCGCCGCTGAGCAAGGTGTGCGTGAGGTTGTGGTTTTGGAGGCCACGCCAGAGCCACTGCAGAAGGTGCGCATCAGTGGTGGTGGTCGCTGCAATGTCACGCATGCTTGCTGGGATCCGGCGGAGCTTTCCACTCATTACCCCCGAGGCAGTCGGCCGTTGCGGGGCCCATTCAGTCGCTTTGCCTGTGGTGATGCAATCGCCTGGTTTGATGAGCGTGGCCTCACCCTTGTTGAGGAACCAGACGGACGCATGTTTCCGCAGCAGAACCGCTCGGAGGCGGTGATTCACTGCTTGCAGAAGGCTGCGACTGGGGTGGGGGTACAGCTGCGGACGAAGGTGATGGTGCAGCAGGTTGCGGCACAGAGGGATGGTGGTTTTGTGGTTGATGGGCGTGGGCTTGAGCAGCCTTTGAAGGCTCGCAACCTGATGCTGGCAACCGGTGGCCATCCCAGTGGTCGAAAACTTGCGGAGTCCCTCGGTCATCAAGTGGTGCCGCCTGTTCCCTCTTTGTTCAGCCTGTCGCTGGGCACCAAAGCACTTGCTGCTTGCAGCGGCATTGCCATTGATGACGTGAGCCTCGATCTCAAGCTCGGGGATCAGCGCTTTCGGCAAACCGGCCGGGTCTTGATTACCCACCGCGGACTCAGTGGTCCTGCAACGCTGCGACTCTCCGCTTTTGCTGCGCGAGCGCTTTATCAAAGTCACTACAAGGGCGAGCTGAAAGTGGACTGGAGTTCTGGCCTGGGTCGCCAGGGTGTGGAGCAGAGGCTGCATCAGTGGCGGTTGGACAAAGCTCGACGCACCTTGATTTCGGCCAAACCGTTTGAGCACTTGCCGCGTCGTTTGTGGCAGGCCTTTCTGTCAGAGATTGCAGTCGATGGCGACCGCCGTTGGGCGGATCTGCCGTTGAAGGCTGAGCGTCAGCTGGTCGAAATTCTCTGCGCTCAGCGTCTGCCGATTCAGGGCCGGGGCCCATTTGGAGAGGAGTTCGTTACTGCTGGTGGAGTGGCCCTGGGCGAGGTGAACCTGGCCACGATGGAAAGTCGTCGCTGTCCTGGGCTCTATGTCGCTGGGGAACTCTTGGATGTAGATGGCGTCACCGGTGGGTTCAACTTCCAGGCTTGCTGGAGTGGAGGCTGGCTTGCTGGCCAGGCCATCGCCGCCGCTGAACCCCAGCTGGCTGTTACTGAATCTGATCAAACACAGTGAACATCGGCAGATACATCGCCAGCAGGATCGAGCCAACAATGCCACCCACAACCACGATCATCGCGGGTTCCAGCATGGAGGTGAGTGCCTTCACGGACGCTGCCACCTCGTCTTCATAGAAGTCAGCCACCTTGCTAAGCATCTGGTCCATTTCCCCAGTTTCCTCGCCGATCGAGAGCATGCTCAGGGCCATGTCGGGCAACACTTTCTGTCGCGTCAACGCCGTACTCAGTAGCACTCCTTCCTGAACCAACGCTCTCGAATCGAGGATCGCGTCGGAAATGATCGAATTGCCTGCTGTTTCACTGGAGATCTCCAGTGACATCAGGATCGGTACGCCTGCTCGGCTCAGAGAGCTGAAGATCCTGCAGAACTGTGCTGTTGCAGTTTTCATGATCAGGTCCCCGAACAGGGGCAGCTTCAGGATCAATCGGTCGACCACACGTCTGCCGTTATGGGTCGTGTAGTAGCGGCTAAACAGCCATGCAGCCATCAGAAGACCTCCGGCAAACACCAGAGCTGCGGAAGAGCGCAGCAGTTCGCTCAGGTCCACCATCAGCTGGGTGAACAGTGGCAGTTCCGCGCCAAGATCCTCGAAGATCCCAGCGAACGTGGGAATGAGGAAGATGGTCATCCCCAGAAATACCAGGATTGCGATCACCAGCACCGCTACTGGATAGCCCAGGGCACCCTTGATCTGATTCTGCAGACGAGCATTGTCTTCCAGCAGCTTGGCGAGTCTTTTCAGCGATTCATCCAGTACTCCACCTGCTTCACCGGCTTCCACCATGGCTACGGTGAGCTGGTCAAACACTTTGGGCCACTGACGCATCGCAGTACCCATGGCAGTGCCCTGGTTCACTTGCATGCCCACCGCGGTCAGCGCTTGTTTGAACATCGGCAGCTTCTGCTGGGTGGTCATCAGATCGAGGCTGCGCACGATGGGCACCCCTGCATTCACGAGCGCCGCAAGCTTGCTGGCCCATACGGCTTTCTCTTTCACGCCTGGAGGTTTCTGAAAGGCCCCCCCTAAATCCATGGACAGCCAGCTTCCATTGGAAGCTCCATCTGTTTTGCCTTTCGTTTCAGGCTGGCTGCCTCTTGCGCTGCTGGTTTCGCTGGCACGCAGTTCAGTGGCCTTGATACCTCGTCGTCGTAACTGACGCTTGGCTGTTGCGAGATCGATGGCTCTGATCTTCATCGAGCGCTCCTGCCCTGTGGCGGAGGTGTAGGTGGCGGTGAAGGTGGCCATGGTGTTGCTCTGTCGGTCAGCTGCTCACAAGTCGTTCCAGCTCTGAGGGCTTGCTGGCCTTGGCCAGTGCTTCCTGCAGGTTGATATCGCCGTGAGTCACCAGATTGGCCAGAGCCTTTTCCAGGGTCTGCATCCCCAGTGCGCCTCCGGTCTGAATCTGTGAATACAGCTGAGCGGTCTTGCCCTCGCGGATCAGGTTGGCGATGGCAGGGGTGTTGATCATGATTTCCTGAGCCATCACTCGGCCGAACTGACCTGGAGACGGGTTGTTGCGTTGGCAAAGCGTCTGTGAAAACACTGCCAACAAGCTCCCTGACAGTTGCACACGGATCTGGGTCTGCTGGCCAGGCGGGAACACATCAACCATCCGATCAACCGTTTGGGCTGCGGAACTCGTGTGCAGAGTGCCGAAGACGAGGTGACCTGTCTCCGCGGCGCTGATGGCCAGCTGAATGGTTTCCAAGTCCCGCATCTCCCCAACCAGGATCACGTCTGGGTCTTCCCGCAGTGCTGCTCTGAGTGCATTCCCAAAGCTGCGGGTGTCCTCGTTGAGCTGACGCTGGTGAACCAGGCTTTGGTCGCTTTTGTAGACGAATTCGATCGGGTCCTCGATCGTGAGGATGTGCTCGGCTCGGCTGTGATTGATGTGATCCAGCAACGCGGCCAGGGTGGTGGTCTTGCCCGAGCCGGTGGGTCCAGTCACCAGCACTAGGCCCCGAGGTCGTTTGCTGGTTTCCACCACCACTGCAGGCAGGTTCAGCAATTCGATGCTTGGGATCGTGCTGCCCAGTGCCCTTAAGCAGGCCGCATAGCTCCCCTTCTGGCGATAAACGTTCACCCGGAAACGGGCCACTCCTTTGAGGCCGTAAGCGCAGTCGAGTTCCCACGTCTGCTCAAGGGTCTTGCGTTGGCTGTTGTTGAGCATCGAGAAGATCAGCCGGTTGCAGCTGTCCTCCAGCAGGGCTTCATCACGCATCGGCCGTAGTTTGCCGCTGAAACGTCCGTAGGGGGGTTGGCCGCTGGCGAGATGCAGGTCACTGCCACCGTTGTCCACCAGCTCCTGCATCAGGTCCTCGATCATCAGCTCCATCGCTTCGTCCTCATTGGCGCGGTGTCAGGCAGTAGGGACATTCCAGCCAACCTTCCTGGAGTCCGCCACCACATCCATGACAGGTCAGGGTGCTGAGGGCGCGGGCACGGCGTTCCGATTCAAGTCCGGCGTCTGTGAGAACCATTCGGCCCACTTCCTCCAGGGTTGTATGTCCTTCCCGTACTAGCTCCAGGCTGTAGCCCAGCAGGGTCTTCATCCCTCCCTCCAGAGCCAGCTGGCGCACCATGTCCGTCGTGGCGCCTTTGGCCACGGCGGCCGCCAGAGCCTCATTCATGCGCAGCACTTCATAGACCCCCACGCGGCCCTTGTAACCGCTGCCCTGACAGTGGGGACAAGGATTGACCTGGCCTTCGTGATGGTTGGCTTTCACAAAGCTCACGTTGGCTTCGTTGCTCGCCATCAGGCCGAAGCGACCCAACTCTTCGGGATCGGGGCGGTAGGCGATCTGGCAGTGGTGACAGACCCTTCGCAGAAGACGTTGCGAGACGATCCCGATCAATGAGGCACTGACCATGAAAGGTTCCACGCCCATCTCATCCAGTCGGGCAATCGCACTGGGGGCGTCATTGCAGTGCAGGGTCGTCAACACCAGGTGGCCTGTGAGCGCAGCTTCGATGGCCGTTTTCGCTGTTTCCAGATCGCGCGTTTCCCCCACCAGCAGTACATCCGGGTCCTGGCGCATGAAGGCTCTCAGTGCCTGACTGAAATCAAATCCCTTCTCCCGGTTCACCTGGCATTGGGTAATGCCGGGCAAGGTGTATTCGATGGGGTCCTCCACGGTGGAAATGTTGATGCCTGGTTCATTGCGTTCCGCCAGCAGGGAGTACAGCGTTGTGGATTTACCGGATCCAGTCGGCCCTGTGACCAGGATCATTCCGAAGGGTTTTGAGCCGAGGGCGCGGACCAGCTCCAGCGTTCGAGGATTGGAAATCAGCTTGTCGAGTCCCAGCTGGGTGGCAGAGCTGTCGAGTAGCCGCAGCACGATCTTTTCGCCGAAGCGGCTCGGCAGACTGTTGACACGGAAATCCACCGTGCGGTTCTGGAAACGGCGCCGGATACGTCCATCCTGAGCAACGCGGCGTTCGGCAATGTCCAGCTCCGCCATGATTTTGAACCGTGAAGTCACGGCGGGAATCAGTCGGCTGGGCAGGGGTTCGATGTGGCTCTGAAGCACACCGTCTTGACGGAAGCGCAGCTGAAGTCCGGCCTGCTGTGGTTCCACATGGATGTCGCTGGCCCCAAGCTCTAGAGCCTGCATTAGGATCCGGTCCACCAGATTGATCACTGGCGACTGGTCTGCATCGCTGAGGCTGGATTCGAGATCTTCAGGACCTGCGCTTTGTGCTGATGCCTCGTCGGGATCCTGAACCAGAACCGCTTCCACCGAAAAGTCCTGTAGGTAGGAGGTCGCTTTCTCTCCCAGGATGTCAGTCGTTGTAGTGGTGGTCTGAGGTGTGGGTGAGGCGTCCTCGGATGGCCTGTTCAGCAGTGCGTTAAGGCGCTCGGCAAGGGCAGCGTGACGTGCAGGTTCAAAACCCATCGCTTCCAGCTCCTGGAGCAATGAGGGTTCATCGGCGCTGACGAGCTTGCCTGGGATGGTCCGCTGCAACAGAAGTTCCAGTTCCAGATGACGGCGGTCGTCGCTCACGGATCCAATTCGCAGAAAGGTGCGGGCTTCCCCCGCTTGTGGGAGGACTGCCTCACCTATCAACATGTCTAGACGTGAATTCGCAACCGGTCAGCATGAGTGGCGATGCTTCCACCCCAGCGCAGGATCCGTCATCGGCTGGTTCCGACGGCCAGCAACCTGTCGTGACTCCAAACGAAACTCTGGACACGACGCCAGTCGTGGACGAGGCACCGTCCGCTGAAGGCGCTGCCGAATCGGAGTCAGATTCCCAGTCCGTCGATAACGAGGCCCGTCTTGAGCAGCTCGAGAAGGAGCATTCCGCGCTCAGAGAGGAGCATGAAGTGTTGCGCGGTCAGTACGTGCGCATCGCCGCGGATTTCGACAACTTCCGCAAGCGTCAGAGTCGCGACCAGGATGACCTCAAATTGCAGCTCATCTGCAGCACCCTGAGTGAAATCCTTCCAGTTGTTGATAATTTCGAGCGTGCTCGTCAGCAGCTCGATCCTCAGACGGAAGAAGCCCAGGGACTTCACCGCAGCTATCAGGGGCTCTACAAACAGCTGGTTGAGGTGCTCAAACAGCTGGGTGTTGCTCCGATGAGAGTGGTTGGCCAGGAGTTTGATCCAACCCTGCACGAAGCGGTGCTGCGTGAGCCCAGTGAAGAGCATCCAGAAGACGTGGTGATTGAGGAGCTGCAGCGCGGCTATCACCTCGACGGTCGCGTGCTGCGTCACGCCATGGTCAAGGTGTCGATGGGGCCTGGTCCGCAACAGGCTGCCGGCAGCGAGACGTCCACCTCTGATGCTGAGGTCGCATCTGAAGAGGAGGCTTCGGGTGATGCCAGCAGTTGATCAGACCCCTGCTTTTACTGTGACCTTCGGAACGTCCAGCTGATGGCCGATTATTACGAGCTGCTCGGTGTCAGCAGGGATGCTGATGCCGACACCCTCAAACGGGCCTATCGGCGACTGGCTCGCCAGTACCACCCCGATATCAACAAAGACGCCGGAGCAGAGGACCGCTTCAAGGAAATCGGTCGCGCCTACGAGGTTCTCAGCGATCCTCAGACCCGTGGTCGTTACGACCAATTCGGTGAGGCAGGGCTCGGTGGCGCTGCTGGTATGCCCGACATGGGCGACATGGGTGGCTTCGCCGATATTTTCGAAACTTTCTTCAGCGGGTTCGGGGGGGCCGCAGGTGGTGGACGTCAGCAACGCCGTCGTGGTCCTCAGCAGGGAGATGATCTGCGGTATGACCTCACGATCGATTTCGAGCAGGGGGTGTTCGGACAGGAGCGGGAGATTCGAGTCCCTCACTTGGAAACATGCACCACCTGCAGCGGCAGTGGTGCCAAGAGTGGCAGTGGACCCACCACCTGCTCCACTTGTGGAGGTGTTGGCCAGGTGCGCCGGGCAACCAGGACCCCTTTCGGCAGTTTCACCCAAGTGGCGGAATGTCCCACTTGCAACGGCAATGGTCAGGTGATTGCTGATCCCTGCAATGCCTGTGGCGGTCAGGGTGTGACTCAGGTGCGCAAGAAGCTGCGGATCAATATTCCTGCCGGTGTTGACACCGGGACTCGTCTCAGGGTGACCGGTGAGGGCAATGCTGGCTTACGCGGTGGTCCTTCTGGCGACTTGTATGTGTTCCTGACCGTTAAACCGCACCCCTCTTTGCAGAGGGATGGATTGACGGTCCATTCCGAGGTCAAGGTGAGCTATCTCCAGGCGATTCTCGGTGACACGATTGAAGTGGACACTGTCGACGGCCCGACCAGTCTTGAGATTCCTGCAGGAACTCAACCCAATGCCGTTCTCACCTTGGACAACAAGGGCATTCCCAAGCTGGGTAATCCTGTGGCCCGCGGCAATCAACGCATCACTGTCAATGTGAAACTCCCCACTCGTCTCAACAATGAGGAGAAGGGACTGCTCGAAGAGCTTGCCGGTCATCACTCCGCCAGGGGGGAGCAGCACCATCACCACAAGAGCGGCCTATTTGCGCGATTGTTCGGACAGCGCTGACCATGACGGAACGTCTCCCCGATCGTCAGCTCGATCTCTGTGGGACGCCCTGTCCGCTCAATTTCATTCGCTGTCGGCTCACTCTTGAGAGCATGAGTTCCGGTCAATGCCTTCAGGTGGACCTTGATCCCGGCGAGCCAGAAGAGATGGTGGTTCCTGGATTGCGTCGTGATGGCCATCAGGTCCATGTGGAATATCTCTCGGATGCCCAGGTGCGGCTGAAGGTGATCTGTGCCGGTCATTAGCCATGAATTGCATTCGGGCATGGTCGTTGCTCTGCAGGCCAATTACCTCGAGGTGGAGCTTGAGGCCCCGCCTCTCGATGTTCCTTCCCGACTTCTCTGCACGCGTCGCACCCGACTGACCCATCGCGGTGCGGCGGTCCATGTAGGTGATCGTGTTCGGGTGGAAGCTATTGATTGTGATCACGCCAGGGCCGTTGTTGCTGATGTGGAACCTCGGAGCAGTTTTCTGGTTCGTCCTCCGGTTGCCAACGCCTCCTGCATCTTGGTGGCGGTCGCCGTTGAGCAACCTTCTTTTGATGCCGATCAGGTCAGCAGGTTCCTGCTCACGGCTGAGAAGACCGGATTGCAAGTTTTGCTCGTGCTGACTAAGTGCGATCTGCTGGATGCCGATGCTCTCTCACAACTGCGGACACGTCTGCGGGGATGGGGGTATGAACCGATGCTTGTTTCCACCCGTTCTGGAATGGGGCTTGAGGAACTGCGCGCGCAATTGGCAACCGTTCCGATCTCGGTGCTTTGCGGCCCCTCGGGGGTGGGCAAGACTTCGTTGCTGAATGCTCTCCTGCCAGGACTGGCGTTACGGGTGGGTGCGGTGTCAGGTCGCCTGCAAAGGGGGCGCCACACCACCCGTCATGTGGAACTGCATGCGTTCTCCCCTGGCTCCAGGGTTGCTGATACTCCAGGGTTCAACCGTCCAGAATTGCCGGATGATGTCTCCAATCTGGAAGTGCTGTTTCCAGAGTTGCGTGTCCAGCTTGACCAACATCCTTGCCGTTTCCGTGACTGCCTGCACCGGGATGAACCGGGCTGTGGTGTGACACGTGACTGGGAGCGTTATCCCCTGTACCGCAAAGCTGTAGAGGAGCTCCTTGAGATCAGCCGCCCATTCCGGGCAGGTTGAGATCGAGACCGCCGGTGAGCTCCTGCATCCGCTCCTTCATGGTTCCAGTGGAACGTTCATAGGCCGACTGAAGCGCGGCGAGTGTGGCGGCTTCAGCGGCTTCCTGCCCTTCACTCAGCAGACTGGGATCCAATTTCACACGTAGGGGCTGCTGGTTGCCGGAGAGCCAGATGCAGGCTCGTCCGTCTTCGCTGCTGCCTTCAATCTCCATGGCATCGAGCTCTTCTTGCAACTTCTGAGCGTCTTGCTGGATCTGCTGTGCCTTGCGGAAGGCTTCGGTGAGCTGTCCAAAATTGGGAAGTCCGAACCCGGCCATGGCATCGCTGAAGGAACCGAAAGATTAGGCCGCCATCTCGAATCCCAGTCGTTTGACTTCAGGCTGCAGCTGTATGCCGTGGGCATCGGCCACTTCCTGTTGCACCAAGCCAATCAGATGACGGATATCTGCAGCGCAGGCTCCTCCCGTGTTCACAATGAAATTGGCGTGCAGTTCAGAGACTTGCGCTCCACCGACACGGCGGCCTTTCAGGCCAAGGCCTTCGATCAAACGTCCGGCCTTTGCCGGTTCTGGATTACGGAAGACGCTGCCGCAGCTCGGTTGCTTGTAAGGCTGGGTGCTGGTGCGATGGTTGAGATTTCCGCTGGTGCGCTGTTGCAGTTCGGCCGGATCATGACCTGCTTCAAGTTGAAATTCGGCGGCCACCACCAGGAACGGTTGGGTCTGCAGAGCACTGTGGCGGTAAGCGAAATCGAGTGATTCCCGCTCAAGCCTCCGGATCCTGAAATCATCACCTTCCAGAGGAACCACATCCACGCTGATTAATCGCTCAGCCGTACAGCCACCCTGAGCACCGGCATTCATCACAGCGGCTCCGCCGACAGTGCCAGGGATGCCCACGGCCCACTCCAGCCCTTGCAATCCTTTTCTCGCGGCACGCCTGGCCAGAGTTGGGATCGGTTCACCAGAACTTGCCCGCACTTTGCCGGTCTGAGCATTCAGATCAAGTCCCTGCAGCCGTCGCAGGCAGAGGGTGAGTCCTGGAAGACCTGCATCAGCAATCAGCAGATTGGAGCCTGCACCGATCACACGGACGGGTAACCCCTCATTTATTGCCCAATCGAGCAGGGTCGGAATCTGCTGGGCTTGATTCGGTTCGGCCAGCCATTGCGCTGGTCCTCCCACTCGCCAGGTTGTGTAGTGGGCCAGGGAAACCTGCTCCTGCAGGATTCCCTGATCCTTCAGGTCTTTCAAGCTGTCAGTGTCGACTGACATGACGTCTGCTCCTGCAATGCGTTCGGTGACAGCCGTGACCAGAGACTGTTCACATCACCGGCTCCCATCGCCAGTACGAGGTCATCGGCACAGCTGTGCTCTCGAACCAGATCAGCTAATTCGTCCATGGTGTTTGCCACCAGAACGGTCTGATCGGCACTGTGTTGCTGAATGCAGGATGCCAGGGCTTCGCTGCTGACTCCGGGGATGGGAGCTTCACCGGCTGAGAACACCGGAGCCAGAACAACGATGTCGACGTTGGAGAGCGCCATCGCGAACTCGTTCTGAAATTCCTGAGTGCGGCTGTATCGATGGGGTTGAAACACCGCTAGAAGCCGTTTCGGACTACGCGGCAGCGGGCTTCGTCCACTGGACACCATGAGAGCTGCCATCGCCAGGGTTGCAGCCACTTCACTGGGGTGATGGGCGTAGTCGTCCACCACCAGACGTCCCTGCCAGTCGCCGCGATAGTCGAAGCGGCGACCGGGACTCTTCAGTTCATGGAGATGGTTGACCAGACGCTCGAGAGGAATTCCCTCCAAACGGCAAGCAGCAAGAGCTCCCAGGGCATTGCTCAGGTTGTGCAGCCCTGGAAGCGGCAGCGTGATTCGACCGACGTACTCAGCTTGTTCATAGAGATCTGCAACGGTGTGATCGCCTTCGAGGGCGACTGGAAGAGCGGCGAAATCAACGTTGTCGCTGCGTTGCACTGACCACCAAGCATCAGCTTGGAAGTGTTCACTCAGGATCGGGTCATCTTGGTTGGCAAGCAGTCGACCACAACCGGCCGCGAAGCGCCGCATGGTAGTGATCAGATCATCTAGATCCCTGTAGTGATCGGTGTGATCCAGTTCCAGATTGGTAATCACGCCCAGGGTTGCGTTGAATTTCACCAGCGAGCCGTCGGATTCATCGGCTTCTGCCACGAGTAGACGGCCTGAACCCGCATGTCCATTGCTTCCATAGCAAGGAACGATGCCACCGATGACAGCGGTGGGATCTTCACCAGCGCTGTGAAGAAGTGATGTGACCACTGTGCTCGTGGTGGTTTTGCCGTGACTGCCCGCTACCGCGATTGAAGGCTGTTGATCGATCAGGGCAGCGAGCAGATCGGAGCGGTGCCAGACAGTCAGTTGTAATTGCCGGGCTGCGGCCAATTCAGGATTGTTGTCCGGGATAGCGCTGCTGATCACAACCAACGGCGTTGCTAAACCCCGTCGTTTCAATTCATCGAAATTATCTGCCGTCTGCGAGGCGAAAGCCACCATCCCAAGCGACTGCAGGGCTTCCATTGCGGGAGACATCCTGCGGTCGGAGCCACTCACCCTGTGACCGCGGCTGAGCAGAATTCTCGCTAGTGCGGACATGCCGATTCCGCCTGCACCGATGAAGTGCACCGAGGAAGGGCTGTCAAGCGATCTGCTCAAGAACAAATGCCATGGACGCGCACCTTAAATCAGCTTTTCTTGCTGACCACCAATTGGCGCAGACTGTCTTGTTAGGCCCCTCAAATTCGGGAGGGGAACCCATTTCATTCAAAACTAGCGATTTCTGTATGATCAGCGGCCATTCCCTGCGGATTGTCCGCTCCTGAATATGACTCTGCGCGTTGCGATCAATGGATTCGGCCGAATCGGTCGCAATGTGATGCGGGGATGGATCAGCCGTGGCGCTGACACCGACATCGAGATTGTGGGTGTGAATGCCACCTCGGACCCCAAGACCAGTGCTCACCTGCTGACCTACGACTCAATCTTGGGCAAGCTGGATCCCAGCGTAAAGATCGAAACCACTGACGACTCGATGATCGTCAATGGCAAGCAGGTGAAGTTCTTCTCCGACCGCAACCCCCTCAATTGCCCTTGGAAGGATTGGGGGGTGGATCTGGTTCTTGAGTCGACCGGTGTGTTCAACACCGACGAGAAGGCCAGCATGCACATTCAGGCCGGCGCCAAGAAGGTGATTCTCACCGCTCCCGGCAAAGGGCCCAAGGTCGGCACATTCGTGGTTGGTGTGAATGAGGACCAATACCGTCATGAAGATTTCGACATCCTCAGCAACGCCAGCTGCACCACCAATTGCCTCGCCCCCTTGGTGAAAGTGATCGATCAGTCGATCGGCATCAATCGTGGCCTGATGACCACGATTCACAGCTACACAGGCGACCAGCGGATTCTCGATAACAACCATCGCGATCTACGTCGTGCCCGTGCCGCTGCTGTGAACATGGTTCCCACCTCCACCGGTGCAGCCCAAGCTGTGGCTCTCGTTTACCCCGCTGTGAAAGGCAAGTTCACGGGTATCGCTATGCGCGTTCCCACTCCGAACGTCTCTGCTGTTGACCTGGTGTTCGAGTCCACCCGTGCCTCGTCCGTCGATGAGATCAAGTCGATCCTCAAGGCTGCTGCTGATGGCCCCATGAGCAAGATCATCAAGTACGGCGATCTGCCCTTGGTGTCTAGTGACTACGCCGGCACCAATCAGTCGACCATTTTTGACGCCGATCTGACCCTGGCCATGGGTGACAACTTCTTCAAGATCGTCGCTTGGTACGACAACGAGTGGGGCTACAGCCAAAGGGTTGTGGACCTCGCCGAGGTGGTGGCCAGGAACTGGAAGTGATCAGGATTTGATTTGATGTTCAGTCCCTCCCATCGGGAGGGATTTTTTTTGGTCACACATCCTTCAGGCAGAGTCGAAGTGATCAAATCCTGCAGCGGTAACAGGACGTCTGGTGTCACTCCACACGATCTGATTGCTCTCGGAGGTCACGCAGCCGATCCGCCGGCTTGCCGGTTGATGTTCAAGCCAGCGTTGGGCCCAGACGGCTGGGAGACTCAGCACCAGTTCAAAATCCTCTCCACCGTTGAGGCACCATTGGTCCCAGAGGTCGCCAGAAGGCCAACTCTCTGCCCGCGGGAGCCAGTCACGGTTCAGTTGAGCTCCGCATTGACTGCTGTTGCAAAGAGCCTGTACCGCCGCCAGAAGGCCGTCGCTGCTGTCGGTGCCGGCCGCTCTCCAGGGCAAGTGCTCTGGTTTGTGCTCGAGCAGCGTGGTCAAGGCATCCAGCCGGGGGCTGGGGCGGCGATGGTGACTGATGGCCTGGTGTTGAAGGGCGTCCGTCAGTGCTCTGTTGCCATCCAGAATCGGATCACCTTGAAGCAGTGCTAGCCCTAAACGGCTCAGGCCATGGGCTCCGCTGGTGACGAGCCAGTCGCCTGGATAGGCATCTGCGCGGTGTAGGCGTAAAGGCCCTAATCGGCCGAGTGCCGTGACCGAGATCAGTCTTTGCCTGCCTGAGGAGCAGTCCCCTCCCAGCAGGATGCCTCCATAGCAGTTGAGAGCTTCGCTGATCCCGCGGTACAGATCCTCTACCCAGTTCCATGGGGTGCTTCCTGGTGCCACCAGAGCCACCGTGATCCCATCCACAGCAACGGCGCCGCTGGCTGCCAGATCGGACAGGTTGGTTGCCACTGCGCGCCAGCCCACATCCGCTGGGCTTGTGGTGAGGTCACTGAAGTGAATGTCATCCACCAGGACATCTGTGTTCACAAGCAGCTGCCGGGGGTCGGGGACCAGGGTGGACGTGTCATCAGCCAGCTGACCCGGTGGAGCAAAGCAGGCCAGCCGCCTGAGCAGCTCCGCTTCACCCAGCTCCGCCAGTGTGACCGTCACGGAGCTCAGGCGTGCTGCTGCAGTCGATCTGCACCGTCGACCACTTTGATCCGTTTGATTTCATCGTTGACGCCCAGTTCTTCGAGCACATCGAATCCGTCCACGACATAACCGAAGGCTGCATTGCGCCCATCCACCAGATTCAAACCTGCTGGTGTCAACTCTGCCTCGTACAGAAACAGAAAGAACTGAGACGAGCCGTCATCGAGGGCCTGATCGGAGTGTGCCCAACCCAGTGTTCCCAGGGTGGAGAAGGGAAGCACAGGAGTGGCTTTGAACAGACCGACGTCTTCGAAGGTTTGGTTATAAATGGTTTCCGGTTCATCGGGAACACGGATTTCCAGGGGCACGTGGCGTTCCTGCTTGGTTTTTGGATCTAAGTAACCGATATCAGGTCCTTTGGGATCGCCGCTCTGCAGGATGTAGAAATCTTCTGCACGGTTAAAGGGCAGACCGTCATAGAAGCCCTTCAGGCTGAGATCAATGAATGCACCGGCAGTGAGAGGTGCGTTGTAACCATCCACCACAGCGGTGAGATCGCCCTCAGTGGTTTCGATCACCACGGTGGCTCGACCTGCCAGCCGCGGCAGGTCGTCGAATTCCGAAGGGATGTCGGGCAGTCGGTCATCAATCAGCAGTGCTTCCAGATCACCGATCTGGCTAAGGGTCTGGCGGCGTGACTGAATAAATCCCGCTTTGTCTTTCTCTTCAATGCGCTCCTGCAGGATGTTCAGGTCATTGGCCACCGAATCAAGGATCTGCTCAGCCCTTGATTGATCGTCGCTTGGCATCGCTGCGACGATTGCGCTTTTCTTGTCACTCAGCAGCGACTGAGTGCGCTTAAGGCCACGTCCGAGAGCACTCCAGCGCTTGGCGCGCAGGTCATCACTTGTGTATTCGAGCAGGTGCTGAAGATCGCGAAGATCTTCCTGATTCATGGGCAGGGAATCACGCAGGATCGCCGCCGGATCCTGTACGGCGTTCCCCTGGGGGAGTGCCGCCCAGACCGGTGGTGTCCAGGCCAAGCCAACCATCACAAGCAGGCTGATAAGCCATGCGCTCAGGCGCTGAAATCCCAACCGAATCGCCAACGAGAACCCCAGGTGCTGAAAGGACTTTGGCACAGCCGTATGATCCCCTGAACCGTTCGGCGGGAATGATCTCCAGCAACGACTTTCGCACCGGTACCACGATTGAGCTCGACGGTGCCGTTTGGCGCGTGGTCGAGTTCTTGCACGTGAAGCCTGGCAAAGGCTCGGCTTTCGTTCGCACCAAGCTCAAGGCTGTCCAAAGCGGCAGCGTTGTGGACAAAACCTTCCGCGCCGGAGAGATGCTCCCCCAGGCTTTGCTGGAGAAAACCACTCTTCAGCACACCTATATGGAAGGTGAGGACTTTGTCTTCATGGATATGTCGAGCTATGAGGAAACCCGCCTCACCGCTCAGCAGATCGGAGACAGCCGCAAATATCTCAAGGAGGGTATGGAGGTGAGTGTTGTCTCGTGGAACGAGAAGCCCCTCGAAGTTGAACTGCCCAACTCCGTTGTGTTGGAGATCACTCAGACCGATCCCGGCGTGAAAGGTGACACGGCCACTGGTGGAACCAAGCCTGCGATTCTGGAAACGGGAGCGCAGGTGATGGTTCCTCTGTTCCTCTCGATTGGCGAGAAGATCAAGGTGGATACGCGCAATGATTCCTACTTGGGTCGGGAGAACAGCTGATCATGCAACTCGATCACGATCAGCTTCATAAGCTTTTAAACGCCCTGGGTGAGAGTGATATCCAGGAGTTCCGGCTTGAAGGCGACGACTTCCGTCTTGAGGTCCGTCGCAACCTGCCGGTTACAGCTGTTGCTGCTCCGGTGCCCCCTGTTGCCCAGGTTGGAATCCCGGTTCCTGTCGTTGATGTCCCTGCTCAAGGTGAAACAGTCCCAGCGGCTCCACCGCCTGCGGCAGGTTCGCGTTCTGATCTGGTCGATGTCACCGCACCGATGGTCGGCACCTTCTACACCGCCCCTGCCCCAGGCGACCCTCCTTTCGTCGAGATCGGCAACCGGATCAATGCTGGTCAGACGATCTGCATTCTTGAAGCGATGAAGCTCATGAACGAGCTGGAAGCAGAGGTTGCAGGTGAAGTGGTGGAAATCCTTGTGGATAACGGCACCCCAGTGGAATTTGGTCAAGTGCTGATGCGCGTCAAGCCCGGCTGAGTTCCCAGGCCGCCTGGATGGCGGCCAGCATGCTGGCCCCCCTTGCCACTCCTTGACCGGCGATGTCGAAGCCAGTGCCGTGGTCGGGGGAGGTGCGCAGAAAAGACAAGCCCAGGGTTGTGTTCACGGCCTGATCGAAGGCCAGCAACTTCACAGGAATCAGGCCCTGATCGTGATAGAGGGCCAGGATTCCATCCGGTCCGACCTGACGAGCATTGTTGCTCCAGGCTTCAGCTGCACTCAACCAGCAGGTGTCTGGAGGGAGGGGGCCTCTCAGTTTCACGCAAGGATGGTCGCTCGCCCATCGCTCCAGTAGCGGCTTCAACCACTGCTGCTCCTCTCCTCCCAGCTGCCCCTGCTCTCCGGCATGCGGGTTGAGGCCCGCCACAAGCAATTGAGGAGAGGAATTGAAGCGCAGGCAGAACCCTGCTAGTTCATCAAGCTTGCGTTCAACCAGATCCGTGCTGAGAACGTCTGGAACCTGTCCAAGCGGGATGTGTGTGGTGGCTAGCAAAGTATTGAGCCTCCATCCAGTTGCTGGGGAGACAGCCGTGAACAGCATCGAGGCAGTCTTGCGTCCATCCAGCTCTGCCAGACGTTCGGTTTGACCGGGATAGCGATGTCCCGCTTGATGCCAGGCATGTTTCGCGATCGGTGCGGTCACCAGTGCCCGTGCTTGTTGCTGTTTCACCAGCTCAACAGCCCTGCTCAGCCAGCGGAAACCGGCTTCACCGCTTCTTGCTCCTGAGTTACCGGGCTCGAGAGGCCCTCCAGGTACTGGTAGATCCTCAATCGTCAGTGCATCCGGATCCACGAAGGGATCCTTTGAATGCAGTCTCAGGTGTTGAGCAGTCTTTTGCAGGCTGGCCCTGCAGCCGACAAGCAGAGGAATCTGCATGTCGGCTGGGCGCCTGGGATCAGCCAGGGCCTTCAGTGTGACTTCCATACCGATCCCAGCAGGATCACCGAGTGCGATCACAAGGCGTTGTTTCGCGTCAGGGCATTCGATGGATGAGGTCATGCTGCGTTGGCTGGTGATCGGCCTATTGCTCGATGGACTGGGGATGGCGCTTCGGGAGGCCTGAGCGTCATGGGTCCTGATCAGTCCTTCAAGTTTGATTCAGATTCCTCTGCTCAGTTCGGAGCACTCCGAGTCGGACTTCCCTTGAGGCTTTCCGTTTCCAGACAGTGGGCGAGCCCACTGCGGAAGTTGGGATGCACCATGGTGTAGCCAAGCGTCTTGCAGAGAAGATCGTTGCTCACTCTGCGGTTTTCGGCCCAGAAGCTACGGGCCATGGCGCTCATATCAGCTTCAGCATCCGCGTAATTGCGAGTCTTCGGCAGGTCGCAGTCCAATAGGTCTGCGGCATGACGCTGCATCACATGACTCGGAGCAGGCTCATGATCACAGAGGTTGACGACTGGAGGGTGCTGCCCTGCAGCAGAGCAGTGCATCAGGTGCAGGCAGGCCGCGGCGATGTCGTCGACGTGGACCCTGCAGAACACCTGGCCCGGCTTGTGTACGGGCTTCAAGGTGCCGGCCTTGATGGCGGCGAGAGGCGAGCGACCCGGACCGTAGATCCCTGGTAGCCGCAGAATCTGCACCGGCAGACCGCTGTTGAGCCACTCCTGTTCGCAGATCAGACGTCTGCGGCTGCGATCCTGGCTGGGTTGTGGTGAATCCGCCTCGCTCACCCAAGCCCCTCCAGTGTCGCCGTAGACGCCAGTGGTGGAGAGATAGCCGGCCCAGCGAAGCGGTAGTTGACTGAGCTGAGCCCCCAGTGTCCGCAATACGGGGTCGTTCTGATCAGGCCCTGGGGGAATGGTGCTTAGCAGATGGGTCACGCCATTGAGCTCTGCGTCCGTTGGCAGCACGTTTTGGGCAGTGTCAAAGCGCAGGGCTCTGCTCTCGGGATCGGGGTTTCTGCGAGTGGTGAGCACTCGGATATTCAGGGCCTCAGCCAGTGCAGCGACCCGACGTCCACTGAAGCCAGCTCCAAGGATGCACAGCGTGGATCCAGCGGGCAGTGATCTGCAACGGTTGACAAGTGTTTCTGGCATGAGTACAAACGTATTAGTGGCATTGCAGCCTTGACCAGTTCCTGTCTTCCCCTGATGTCCTCTCGGGTGTCCATGCTGCCTCGAAGTGCTGGGAATCGCAGCATCGATACCTCGATTGGCGAGAGCATTGCTCTGCGTCGCTTGGCGGCGACCCTGTTTGCCTCGGTGTTGGTGAGTGCGGCTTTTGTGCTCGCACCCGAGCAGCCTGAGCAGCAAGCCTCAATCTGTCAGCAGCATCATTCAGCAGAGGCTTGCAGGGTCTGGTGATCAGGGATGGCGTTGCATTGTTTCAGGCAGCCTCGAGGCCCCAATCTTGATGTCTCTGGCGATTGTGGGATCCATCCGGCGCGATTGATGCATCGGTGATCTGATTGAGTTCAGTTTGATTGAGTTCAGGTTGTGCCCATTGCAGAAGTCGCAGGGCAAGGCGCAAGTCACCATCCATCCAGGCACGGATCGCCATGGCTCGGCGCGGATCGTAAAAGCGTTGACGTCGATACCAATCAAAAACATCGGAATCGGATTTGTGCCCATTGCAAGAGAGGCAGGCAGGAACGCAATTTTCAGTAATGCTTAAACCGCCCTTCGCTCTTGGAAGAATATGGTCAATCGATTCAGATTGTTTTCCGCAGTAGATACAGCTTTTACCGGTATAAGTATGTAGCGATTGTCGCCATCTTCGGACTCGCAGTTTCGGGCATAAATCTTCAAGGAAAACTGCGTCCCTGTTATGCATCCGAGTAATTCGGTTGAAATAATTCTGGCGCTTTCGCTGGGTTCGTCAATGTGTTCTTCGCTGCATTTTTGGCATTTTTTCAAGTGTGATATTTGAGTTTCAAACCCCTTGTGGTAATCAGCAGAAGCAATAGAATTTCGTTTGCTGATTTGTCGTTACGGCTTCATCAACGTCCTGCTGCAGCCTCGGGCTGACCCCTTCAGGACTTGTGAGGGTCACCTATCCCTTTGATGCCGTCACCCATGCGCAGATGGGCCGGATTAGGCCTCGGGGACTCTGGAAAGGATCGCAGCATGGTTGGGAGTTTCCATTGGCCGCAGCCGAGTGCCTGCTCGACCGTTTGGGCTCACGTTTTCAGGTTGAAGAGGAACTCTTGCGTTGGCTGGACTGGCACCGTCATCCACTGCCACCACTTCCACATCACCGTGAGTTGATGGCCCGTGCCGACCTGGATCAGCCTCTTGCTGATGGGCGTACACCGCTTCCTCATCAACGGTCGGGTGCTCGCTGGTTGCTGGCACGTCGTGGAGCGTTGCTCGCTGATGAGATGGGGCTGGGAAAGACGCTCACGTCCCTGCTGGCGGCACGGGCATTGCTGCGTGTTGTGCCCCTGCGACTGATGGTGATCGCTCCTGTGGGACTGCACTCACACTGGCAGCGCGAAGTGGAGTCTCTCAATCTCGAGTGCACACTCCACAGCTGGGCCCGTTTGCCGGGCGACCTTCCCGAAGCAGGAACACTTCTGGTGGTTGATGAAGCCCATTACGCCCAGTCACTTCACGCACAGAGGACCCAGGCCCTGTTGCGCTTGGCCCGCCATCCCCGGCTGCGGGCTGTGTGGATGCTCACGGGCACACCAATCCGCAATGGTCGACCGATTCAGTTTTTCCCGCTGCTAGCGGCCATGGATCATCCACTCGCTCGCGATCAGCGTTCATTTGAGGAGATCTTCTGCCAGGGTCACTGGACTGAGCAGGGTGGTCGGCGCCGCTGGCGTGCCGATGGTGCCAGTCGTCTGGAGGAGTTGCGGCGTCTCACCCGACCATTGGTTCTGCATCGGCGCAAGCAGCAGGTGCTCGATCTGCCCGCCAAGCAGCGTTGCTTTCATGGCGTTTCACTGGCTGCTGATCAGTCCATTGGATTCGATCACCGCCTGCATCTTGTGGTGGAGGACTATCGCCGGCGGGTGCAGCTCGGTGAAGTGCGTTCGGATGCTGAAGCACTGGCCGTGCTCACCTCCCTGCGCATGATTGCGGCCGAATTCAAGCTTCCGGCGACTCAGACGCTGGTGGAGCGGTTACGTGCTGATGGTGAGGCCATCGTGCTATTCAGCTCCTTCGTATCACCGCTGCAGCTCCTGCAGGAGCGCCTGGGTGGTGAATTGCTAACCGGTCGGCAAAAACCGGAGCAGCGACAAGCTGCAGTGGATCATTTTCAGGCTGGTGGAACGGATTTGCTCCTAGCGACCTATGGCTGTGGAGGTTTGGGATTCACACTGCATCGTGCACGTCAGGTCGTGCTTCTGGAGCGGCCATGGACCCCAGGCGATGTTGATCAGGCGGAGGATCGTTGTCACCGCATCGGTATGGATGGTGGGCTGACCAGCCATTGGCTTCAGCTTGGCCTGGCCGATCAGCTCGTGGATGGTCTTGTGGCCAGCAAGGCTGACAAGATCGAGTTGCTGCTGGGCCCACGTCGTATCAGCGTGGATCGTCAGCCGTTGCCTGCCATGGTGGCTCGTTGCTTGCAGGACTGCTGACGGACGTTCAGCTCGTGCTCGAGCAGAGGATCTCTTGAACCGTTCTTGCCTTGGAGCAGGGAGGCCGCCTGGCTCACATCAGCGCAGGCTTCCGCGTCGCGCCCCATGAGTGTGTGGATCAGAGACCTGTCGGTCAGGGGCACTGGATTGTCAGGGTGACTCACCACCACCGCATTGCAATGCTCCAAGGCTCTGTCCAGCCGCTGCAGATTGAGATCTTCAAGACAGCTGGATGCTTTCACTAATGAATCCGGTAAGGCAGCTTGTGGACTCTCAGCGTTCTTGCAGGCTTGGATCGTGAGCAGCAGACCACTGATCAGGAGCACCGACTGCGGCCATGTGGACCGCCAAATGACTCGCAGAGGCCTATGCAACGACAACGGTTTCAGTAGCTGTATCGATCATCAGCATCCCAGTCTGCTGAAGACTCACTATTGGAGCTGTTGTTCGTGATTGAGCTCGTATTGGCGGCGCTTGAGGACTTCTTGGAAGTTTTGCCTCCGAACAGATCCCCGAGATAACGACCGCAATCCGGATAGCTGCCTGGTTCATCCACCACCGTTTCGGTGATCATCACGGCGGCATGCTCCGGGGATGTCTTGAACACTCCACTGCTCTGACGCTTGATCAGGGCATAGGAGGCTTCGAAGCTCACTGAGTGATCATTGCCGTTGCTGCGCATGTAGCAATAAACCTGAGCGCCTTTTTCTGACCCAGCGCTTTCAGCCCCAACAGGTGCAGCTGTGAGCAACATCCCCGTAAGAGGCAGCAGGACGGCGAGACGGGTGCGGAGGCTGGCCATTGATGGACAGAGAAGGCGATATGCGTCAACGTATCGGCTCGCGTTTGGCTGTCCAGAGGGGAATCAAGAATTACCCAGTCCAAGAGGTGTGAGCAGTTTCACCACCAGTGGAAGGACCAGAAGCACGGTGATCAGGCGCACAGCATGCAGTGCGGCAACAGCGGCCCCAACGCCGTAATCCTCTCCGACCAGGCTCATGCCGCTGATTCCGCCGGGCGCTGCTCCCAGCAAGGTGATCAACGGATCGACCCCAAACAGACGACTTGTCCAGAGGCCAACCACCAGACCTGTCATCACCAGCGTGAGAGTAATCAGCACCGCAGGCTTCCAGAGATGTTGCAGTTGCTCGAGAGAGGTTCGCGTCAGTCCGGTGCCGATCACAGTTCCGATTCCGATTTGAAGAGCGGTGCGTGTACCAGGCGGCCATTCGGCAACCTCAATGCGCCCGCTCATGCTCACGATCGCAGCACCGATCAGTGCTCCCGCAAGCGGTGCTGCTGGAATCCCTGTTCTCATTGCGAGTAGTCCCATACCAGTTCCGGCCAGGGCATACACCAGCAGGGTCATCAAAGAAGGCATGGCACCCGCAGGCAGCAGATCTCTCAGTTTGAAGCCAGAGCGGGATCGCCATGCGCAGAGCTCTTGAGAGTTGCTCACCCATGTGTTGTCATCAGGCCAGCACTCGCCTGTCTTCGGATGACTCAGTCCGTGTCCTTCCGCATCACTCGTACGGCGGAAGATGTCGCCCAGATGCTCAATGCCCTGTCGCAGCGTCTTGTCAAGCTTGAACAGCGTCTGGAGAGTCTGGAGCTGCAGATGCGTCAGCAGCGCAGTGGGGCTGAGAGCATGCCTGATGAAGAACGCCAGCGTCTGGATGATGTGGACCAACTGCTGCTCGATTGCCAGGAGTTGCTGAACAGCACTGAGTTGTGTTCGGATGCGGTATCAGATCCCGTAGGCATATCAGCTCAATCTTCACTGACTGAGTCTGACCACGAAGCTGCAGCTGCATAACGCTGGTCAGAAGTGGCAAAATGAAAAGAAAGCGGCCCATGGCACCCACCACTTTCTCAACTTCTGGTCCACGCAAAAGCGGTAAAAGCCGTTGTTCCCTTGTGCCGGGTTCATCGGGGTTGTCTTCGGTCCATTCCAGCGGTTTCTTCGAGGGTGGTCATCAGCTTGAAAAGCTTGAATTCGCCTTGGCTGTAGCAATTACCCGAGGAGATCGATCCAGATCTGATCAGTTGCGTGGTCAGATCGCAGACCTGGGTGGCAATATCGAGGAACCAGGCACCTGAGCTGAGAATTCTTCTTTAGGAATGGAACGATGCTGAGACGTGAGAAGCATGAGCTCAAGTATTTGGAATCAGCTCCTTTAGTGAATTGATATTTTCCGCGATCGTTTGATATTATCTATGCAATTATTGCACTGTCGCTTTGACGGCGTTGTTGAAATCTGCTGTACCTCTTCAATCCGTGGAGCCTGACCGAGAGCAATTGCTCATTCGCGCCCGTGAATGGTTTAATCAAGCGCGCGCGCAGGCAAGCGAAGGAAATACCGCTGAATCAGCTCAATTGATCTTGAAAGCTCTCAATCAGGAACGTCGAGCTGGGAGTGTTGGACCACAGGTTGTGCAACTCATTAAACCCAGGGCTTCAACATCCAACTGGGGTAATCGAAGTTAAATAAATATTGATCTTTTGTTCTAAAGTTTAAAGCGGGTGACCGGATTTGAACCGGCGACGTTCAGCTTGGGAAGCTGACATTCTACCACTGAATTACACCCGCAACCTTATTAATCTAGCTCACATTGGAGATATTTTCAATAATGATTTTGATGTCTCACTGAATCAGGACTTCTGAGGCTGCGCTCAATCCTGCACCCATGGATCCTTTGTGCAGGCCAAGCGATTGCAGAACGGATTCGATTGCTGCCACTGCCATCAGGACGTCTCTGTCACAGACAAATCCAAGATGTCCGATGCGGAACACCTTGCCCTTGAGATGATCCTGACCGCCGGCCAGCAGGATGTCGTAGCGCTCTTTGACAGCCTTGCGCAGCTGTTCGGCGTCGATTCCATCCGGTGCCACAGCCGTGATGGCAGGACTTCCATGCCCTTCCGCCGCGAACAGCTGCAGACCGATGGCCTTCATGGCTGCATGGGAAGCTGCGCGATGCCTGGAATGGCGAGTAAATATTGCCTCCAGGCCTTCGGCTTGCATCATCTCCAGCGCTGCTTCGAGAGCGAAGTAGAGATTCACCGCTGGTGTGAAGGGGTTGCTGTTTTTGGCGGCTGTTTTCCGGTAGGGCCCAAGGTCCAGATAGAACTTCGGAAGATCGGAACCTTCATAGGCCTTCCAGGCTCGTTCGCTCATGGCAACGAAGCTCAGGCCGGGAGGCATCATGTAGCCCTTCTGGGAGCCAGAGGCGACAACATCCAAGCCCCAGGCATCCATCGGCACGTTGGCGGCTCCAAGACTTGTGACGCAGTCAGCAATGGTGAGTGCTGTGCCATGACTTTTCACATGACCACTGATGCTCTCAAGGTCATTGATCACGCCGGTTGAGGTTTCGGAGTGAGTGAGGATCACCGCCTTGATCGCTTTGGCTGTGTCGGCTTCGAGTGCGCTGCGAAATGCGTCTGGATCGAGGGGCTGACCCCACTCAGCCGTGATCACTTGGACATCTAAGCCGTAGGCCTTGGCCACTTTCACCCAGCGTTCGCCGAACTTGCCGTTGTCACCACAGAGCACCTTGTCTCCACGGCTGAGTGTGTTGATGATGCCCGCTTCCATGGCGGCGGTTCCGCTACCGGTGATGACGAGCACATCGTTGCTGGTTTGATGCAGCCAGCGCAGCTGCGCATTGGTGCGTTCCACCACGGCCTGGAATTCGCCGCTGCGATGGCCGATTGGGTGGCGGCCCATGGCCTTGAGCACTGTTTCGGGCACCGGGGTGGGTCCCGGGATCATCAGGGTGAGCTTGTCCTGCACGGGCTCAAGGGGTGCCAATCGTTCATCCTAAAAAATGATCCGCAGGGCTTCCCATCGCTACAACGTCTGCCTTTTCAGGAACCGGGCTGACACTGCCTGTCTGGGTGGCGGCTGCGGCGCGGGCTGCGGCCCTTGTTCTGGGTGGATCTGCAGCGCCCTCGAGCGTTGACCTCAGAATTCCTTCTGAACAAGGGCTTCGTCGTGTGGAGGTGCATACGGCATCGCTGCTAGATGGTGGTCAAAAGGCCCTGGCGATCAGCATCTGCGATCCCGGAGCTGGATTGGATCTCACCCGTGGCCTGGAGATCTGGGTGCTTGTGTGCCGTAGCTCCTCCGGGGAGGGATTGCAGATCCACGCCGGCGAGGGTGTCGGCCGGCTGGAGGACGACGGTTCACTGTGTATTTCAGGTTTTGCCCGTGAGTTGCTCGAGCTCAATCTCAGCGATCTGTTGCCGGTTTTGGGCGGCCTGGACGTTGAGGTGGTGTTACCCCGCGGACGCGAGTTGGCACTGCGCACCAGCAATTCCGCTTTCGGTGTGGTTGAGGGTCTTGCGTTGATTGGCACCCAGGCGGAGGTGCAGACCAGTGCCTCTCCTGATCAGCTGCAGTTGGCTCGTGACCGGTTGCGCGAGCTCACTGCGCAGACCGGCTTCGCCGGTCGGTTGACGCTTGTCATTGGTGAAAACGGCTTGGATCTGGCTGATCAGCTGGGACTGTCTGATCAGCAGCCGCTGCTGAAGTCAGGAAACTGGATCGGACCCCTGTTGGTGGCTGCTGCCGAATCCGGAGTAAGGCAGCTGCTTGTGTTTGGGTATCACGGAAAACTGATCAAATTGGCGGGAGGGATCTTCCACACCCATCACCACCTTGCTGATGCACGTCTGGAAGTGTTGGCTGCTCTGGCCGTGCAGCAGGGCCTCAGTCTGGAATCCATTCGCGCCCTGCTTCAAACCGCCTCGATTGAACAGGCCTGGTGTTGGCTGCAAGCCCATGATCTGGAGCAGGCCATGGGTCTCTGGATGGCTGTGGCGGAGGCAGTTGAAGGCAGGAGTGAGGCGTATCTGAAGCGCTATGGCTGTACCGGTATGCGAGTTGGGGCAGCCCTGTTCAACAGGGACCGCCAGCTTCGCTGGACAGGTCCTGAAGGACGAAAGATGCTTCGGTATTGCAGCGTTCAACTGCATCCTGTGGCTTCTGATTCAGATCAAGGCCCTTCTCTACGCTGATCCATTGGCGGCCGATTTCCGCGGCCTACCGTTCCACGGCTTTCGTGCGAGATGTCCCAGGTTCCGATTGAAGGTCAGCGTCAGCCGGCCATCGTCATTCTTGATTTCGGCTCCCAGTACTCCGAACTGATTGCTCGTCGGGTGCGCGAGACCGAGGTGTTCTCCGTGGTGCTGGGCTACAGCACCTCTGTTGAAGAGCTACGCAAATTGGCGCCCAAGGGGATCATCCTCAGCGGCGGTCCAAGTTCGGTGTACGCCGATGGCGCGCCTCTCTGCGATCCACAGATCTGGTCGATGGGGATTCCGGTTCTTGGCGTCTGTTACGGCATGCAGCTGATGGTGCAGCAGCTGGGCGGACGTGTTGTGGCAGCGACCGGTAAAGCCGAGTACGGCAAAGCACCGCTCGAGGTGGACGACCCCACGGACTTGCTCACCAATGTGGACAACGGCTCCACGATGTGGATGAGTCATGGGGATTCCGTTGAGGCCCTGCCGGAGGGCTTCGTGCGTCTTGCTCATACGGCCAATACCCCTGAGGCGGCCGTCGCTCACCATCAGCGCCAGTTGTATGGGGTGCAGTTCCATCCCGAGGTGGTGCATTCCACCTGCGGTATGGCGATGATCCGCAATTTCGTCTATCACATTTGTGGCTGCGAGCCTGACTGGACGACAGCAACATTCATTGAGGAAGCCGTCAAGCAGATTCGCGATCAGGTGGGCGAGAAGAGGGTGTTGCTGGCTCTCTCAGGTGGCGTGGATTCCTCAACCCTGGCCTTTCTGCTTAAGAAGGCCATTGGTGATCAGCTCACCTGCATGTTCATTGATCAGGGCTTCATGCGGAAGGGCGAGCCTGAATTCCTGATGGACTTCTTCGACCGCAAGTTCAACATTCACGTTGAGTACATCAAGGCCCGGCAACGATTCCTGACCAAGCTCAAGGACGTCACGGATCCCGAGCAGAAGCGCAAGATCATCGGTACCGAATTCATTCGTGTGTTTGAAGAGGAGAGCAATCGCCTCGGTCCTTTTGATTACCTGGCCCAGGGCACGCTGTATCCCGATGTGATCGAGAGTGCCGGAACGAATGTCGATCCCAAGACCGGTGAGCGGGTGGCTGTGAAGATCAAGAGCCACCACAACGTGGGTGGTCTTCCCAAGGATCTTCAGTTTAAGTTGGTGGAACCGCTGCGCAAGTTGTTCAAAGACGAAGTGCGCAAAGTCGGTCGCTCGCTCGGACTGCCTGAGGAGATTGTGCGTCGTCATCCCTTCCCGGGTCCGGGTCTGGCGATTCGCATCCTTGGTGAAGTCACAGCGGAGAAACTTGATTGCCTGCGTGATGCTGACCTGATCGTGCGTGAAGAGGTGAAGGAGGCCGGTCTGTATCACGACATCTGGCAGGCCTTCGCGGTTCTGTTGCCTGTGCGGTCGGTTGGGGTCATGGGTGACAAGCGCACCTATGCCTGGCCGATTGTGCTCCGCTGCGTGTCCAGTGAAGACGGCATGACCGCTGACTGGTCGCGATTGCCTTACGACCTGATGGAGACGATTTCCAATCGCATTGTGAATGAGGTGAAAGGTGTGAATCGTGTGGTTTTAGACATCACCAGCAAACCGCCTGGCACGATTGAGTGGGAATAATTCTGGGGTACAAACCTCAGTCCCACACTCAAAAATGGCGTTTCACGTGAGTTTCACGTAGGGTTCTTCTGTAGGCGTGACAGGGCATCTCGCTTGCTCTGTTTCACGTCGGTTTCACGTGTCACCTTGTCACCTTCTCCATAGAGAAGTCGTACGGCAATAGCTTTCTCTACGAATGCTCCCTCAACGCCAGAAGCAGAAGAACGCTTTTCGGGTGCTGTGAGCAGCAGGAACCAGTTCGTCTGTCCCACGTGCGGGAAGGTTCCAGATCGGGTTCTTACTGAGGACGGACGCCCACATCAGTACTCGTTGAAGGTGCTACCACGGCACAAGCAGGAGTGCTGTGCGAAGTAGGGGGGATAACAACAAGCAGTCATACGCCCTGTACGAAGAGTTGAAGCACTTACGGGTGGCACCAGAAGCGGGCACCCCGTACATCTACAAGCGTCTGGATACTCAGGTTCATCTGCCCGTTGAAGAACGTGCGTGGCAGATACGTGTCCCAGTACCAAGCACCAAAGGCGTCAGGAAGTCCTTGAAGGTGACTGAGAAGGCGGATGCCATCTCCAAAGCAGAGGAGATGGTGCTGGAACTGAGGGTTCAGTTGAAGCAGGGCGTTGGTGTGATGCCTACTCCCGTTGAAAGCGTGGTGGAGAAGTTCCTTGAAACCAAACGTGCTCTGGTGCGTGACGCTTGGGAAAGCAAGGAAGACAGGGGACGCAAAAGCATCACAGAGGAGAGGTATGGACTGATTGCTGGAAAACTCAGGAACTACCTCACACCCTTTTTGGGAGCGAAGACGGATGCTCGCAACATCCCCTATCGCACTTGGAATGACTGGCAGGCGTGGAGGATAAAGAACAACACCAGAGCGCCTAAGCGCCCAAAGGCAATCACCATCCAAAACGAGATGGGAATGATTAGGGAGTGCTGGAAATGGGCGATGGAGAACGGGTACGTGCCGTTCTCACCCAAACTGCCGTTCCAGAACGAGAACCTCATTACCGACGACAAGGTGAAGAGGGAAACGTGGGAGGCACACGAATGGAGTTCCTTCGCTCGTTTGGTTCGGGAATGGTTGAACGCTCAGTACGAAGGAACAGAGGAACACCTGTGGGACTGCTGGATTTCGTACCAGATGCTTTTCTTCCTTGCGAACTGCGGGATGCGTGTTGGGGAACTGGTGAAGGTGAAGCGTAAGGACGTTCAGTTCTATCAACTTCAAGAACGTGCTGACGAATGGATGAACGGGAAAATCTGCTGCTTAGTCCAAGTCCATCCATCAACCAAGACAGGTGCTCGTGAAGTGAATGCGATGGGTGGTGATTTTGCCAAGAGGGCGTGGGAGAAGTCCAAGTACAAGGAAAAAGATGATTTCTTGTTCTGTCATTTGGATGGAACTCCCTTCACTACAAGTCAGTTCATGAAAAAGTTTGAAAAGATGACTGCTTTTACGAATGAGGATGAACGATGGGGCAAGCACTTCGTTCCTTATTCGCTTAGACACCTGTACGCAACGACACGACTTCAACACGGCACATCACGTACCGCTCTTTGTGAAAATATGGGTGTGACAGAAACCTACCTCAGGAAACATTATTCCAAGTACCTAACCCGACTTGCTACTGCTGATTTGATGAAGATGGATAAGGATATTGGTTTGGGTGGCAAAATCATTTCACGTGGGAATGACTTCGCTATTCCTGAGGTGACGGAGTGACATAAAAAAAGAGGGCAGGGGAAACTAATGAAAATCCCTGCCCTCTCTCTAAAACTCCTGCTGTGGTGGTGGTGAGTGTTGTACCTCTACTCCTTGCGCCATCGTTTTTGCTCTCGGTTCTGGTAGTAAAACCGAAGTGCTTCCTCCAAGACGAGTTCCTTTTTGTTGCGGAACTTGCTGCTGTCCTTGCGAAGGATAGTTTGTAGCATCCCGCTTACTTCGTCTCCTAACTTTGCGCTTACGTACATCATCACGAAACTGCTTGAAGGTTTTCTTTTCTTCCATACTGCTCCCTAATCTTATTCTTGAACCAAGCAGAGCGAGAGAGGTAATCCTTCTTCCTACCTTCATCAAGCAGGTTTAGAAGTTCAACCTCGTCTCTGCCAAATGAAAGACAGATTGTAGTGTTGCTTCTCATAATAGTATTACTCCTTATTTGGGTGACAAGGTGACATCATTCTATACCGAATAGTTTATTCATATTGGAGAAAAACTCTCGCTCTTCTTCCTTCAATAGTTCCTTCTTGTAGTATCCTATCTGTTCTTTTATGTATGTGATACATTCATAATCTTCGGGTTCTGTTTCGTCAAGTTCAAGCAACTTGTCGTAGAAGAAGTTTAGTTTCTCTTGTATGGTTTCCTTCTTGTTTTTATCTCCCATTTGTTAGTTCTCCTAAATCGCTGTTTTCGTAATCAAGGTGCTGCCACTTGTCAAAATCTACGGATGATAATGACTTATTGACGTAGTGTAATCGGTACTTGATGTTTCCTATGCTTCTCCAATCAACACTTTGCTTTCCATAACCAAGTTTGCGGATATAGCGTTGGAGATGATTAGTAAGTGCTTCTGTCATTACATCGTCCATAGAGAAATCTCTGGCAACGATGTCAAACAGAGTACGTTTGTTGATTGTAATCTTTCTGTTGTTCTTACTCAACCAACTTAGTCCATCCATGCCTTCCATAAAGATATGAAGATGTAGTGCTCCTGAGGAATGAGGTTCAGTAAAAAACCATAATCTAATCCTGTTATTCGGTTTTCTATTGGGATAGAAGAAATCAAGAATAACCTTCTTGATGTGTTGATTATCAAGGTACTGGTTCAGTACGTTTCTTTGTTGATAGGTGAATGACAGAGTTAGGAAGTACCTGAACTTTATGTTTAGAGTTTCAATCTTCCTCTCCAACCATTCTTCTGTTATTACTCTCTTAGAGTTTCTACTCTCGTACAAGTGACGAGGTGACAAATCAGTTGCCATAACTTACATTTCATTTGAACTTGTATGTCTGCTTCCGTTACATACATTTTATATATGTAAGTTATTGTCTATACAGATGTTTTTGTTAGTATTCTGTAACAAAACCCGATAATATGCTGCCTTACTCAACAACGAAGGAGGTTTGTCACGTTGTCACTTCAAAGAGATAAACAACGCAACTATATTTTTTAGTACCTTTGTTATTGTTCGCTAAATGAAACCAATCTGTTTCAGCAGAGTGTTGTTCCATACTGCCAACTCCCTTCTTTCTGCCACAACGCTTTCCAGTCGTCGTTTCAGGTTGAAGCGTTGTGCTCTGTCTTCTGTCTTGTCCATCAGGTAGTTCAGTTTCGCTACGTACGCCTGTCCGTGCTTCTCCCAGAACTCCTTCTTCCCTCCATCAGCGTTGATGAGGAACCCCGTGAAGGAGCGAAGAGGTGTCTCGTGTAGTTCTCCAATCGTTTTCAGGTTGAACTGCTTCTTCACCTCCTCTGGCATCCCCTTGAACCATTTGGATGTCAGTTCTCGTTCCAGTACCCCTCGCCAGAACACCTCTCGTTCTGCTCGCTCCTGCTGCTTCAACGTTCTGGTGCCATCTGTGTTGGCAACCCTCAGCACCACCCCGTATTCCTCACACGCCCTCCTGAGCGCCTCTTGAAGCGATTGGAGTTGCTCTGCCCCTAATGCCACCTCCTCTGGGCGATACACGCCGTAGAGGTGCTCCTGCTTCGTTCCCCAACGTCCTTTCTCTCCGTCTGCTGCTGCCAGAGCAGGGAACCTCACCTGCTTCGTGTAGTCCTTTGCCGTACGTACGGACATAGAAGGTGTGATGGCACCGCTACGTGCTCCTGTCACCAGTTCCTCTGCCGATAGAGAGCAGAGAACGTGAATGGTGGAGTACGAGGCAGGTAGTTGCTTCACGACATCTCTACGTTCCTTCTCTTGGAGGGACAGAAGTGTTTTCCCAACCACCTTCAACTTGGAAAACACCTTGTCTCCTATGCCCGTCTGCTCTGCGTAGAGACGAAATGTTGATGTATCCAGTCGGTTAGATGCTTCGGCAATCCCAAGTGACAGGGTGACAATCTGCTCTGCCGAACCGCTGTAAGGGTTCTCAGCGACAAAGCGTTGGAACGTTTCCATCGCAGCAACGATGTCTGTCACACTGTCACCCCTGCTCCCGACACACCATACACTCGCGTAGAGAAATCGTAGAGAAGAAGTTCCGTGAGGTGGTGTCCCTTTTTACGACACAGCGTAGAGAAATCGTAGGATAATACAGGGGTAATCAGGCGAGGGGAAACCTGATGCTTCTAACAAGTTGTTTAACGGTGCCTCTCAACGACCGAAATCAGTCGGTAGATGATTACAGTAAAGTTACATTTAATTTTGAGAAATGTTTAGGGTCGAATATAAATATTCTGCCTGCATCAAGATCGTCACTGATGACGTAAGAATTCTTTGCGATCCTTGGTTTGGAGGCGGTGCATATTCTGGGACTTGGCATCAATTCCCACCCGTAAAAAACAAGATGGGATTAATAGGCGACTTCGACGTAATTTATATCAGTCACATTCATCCGGATCATTATTGTAGCGAAACCATTGCGGAATTATTATCCCATTATGGAAACAAAAATATTTTGGTGGTGGATTGGGGAGAGCATCCAAATTACCTCGCCAAAAAAATTGCGTCGGACGGATTTGGAGATAATCTAACAATCTCAAATGAAGTAACTTTTGGCGATACATCTGTTAAGATTTTACCAAACAGAACCGGTTCTGCTTCGGATATTGATAGCGCATTGATTGTTTCCTCTAAGAAATCAAAAAAAGCAGTCCTAAATGTAAATGATTGCATTTACAACGACTCTTTTTATGGAAAAATCAATGACGTTAAGATTCAAGATGGTCTTGAGTTCACATTGTTTTGCTTGGGTTACACAGGCGCTGGACCTTACCCGCAAACCTATTACTCTCCAATCCTTGATGAGAGGAAAATGCTTGACTTGGCGAATAAGAAAAAACAGCAATTTTTTGATAGGTATCTCAAAGCAATATCCAAAATTGAAAGCGTAAAGAGACTCCCCTTCGCTGGGAAATACGTCTTAAAAGGCGATCTTGCCATTCTTAATCAATATCGCGGTGTGGCAGATGCTCTTGAAGTCAAGCAAATTGACAAAGATGCCATAGTTCTTGATGACGGAGGGGATTCATATTTTGATCTTGAAAGCATCAAGTGTTCCTCTGAAAGACAAGACAGATATCCCCCAGTCAATTCCCTTCCTTCGGACAATGATTACGATTGGCGTACCAATGTAGGATTTACTCCGAATCCTACGCTTTTAAAGCGTCTTCTTTATAAGAGTGTCTCCAACGCCCACCCGCGCTCGGAATGCGACCAAGATTATTTATGGTCTATATACGCTTATGATTCGCCCTCTTTTATTGTTGACTTGTGGTCGCATCAAGAACCTTGGCGACTTATTGAACCGCTGATAACCTTTAACTGCAACAAGAATTCAGATGCTCGAGTGATAGCAACCGAACCTGCGTGTCATTCTCATTTATTCATAGAAAGCAAAGCACTGTTTGCAGTTCTTACTGGCGTCTCGCATTGGAATAACTATGAGGTTGGTTCAGTCTTTCAAGTGAGAAGAGTGCCCGATATCTATGTGGGCGAGATGCAGAGATATCTGAATTTTCTCAGCGTTATCTAATGATTAAAGTTTAAGGCAGGTTTTCAGAGACTGAGTTAGTCCATTGTAGTTGTGCGCTTAATTTCTTTTTCTTTTCGTCTGGTAATCGACGCAGTTAGTGGATTGTAATTGTATTGCTGTGCCTGAACGAATATGTTTGACGTGTTTCCTTTGGTCGCACCTGTGCTCGTAAGTGATGCGAATAAATGGTGATCTTGTAGTCATTATTTAAGGTGGTGATTGATTGTGGTTTCGTCGTTTTGCTTCGTGAGTCTTCTTGTTTAAGCGATTTGCACGTTGTTCGGCAGTTCTGTAAGCATTCGGTTCGTGATGTTGTTCTTGGAACCTGTACCAATCGCCAAACTGATTTTGCCATTCAATAATCACCTTAGTCATTTCAGGAAACCTCCAAAGTAGTAAGCATTCTTGAAACCAGAGATGGATGAAAACTCCCTCCACGACTGGTTTTCATCCCACTTGCGTTCAATACTTCGCAGATGTTCCTAAGCGTTGCTCCTTGCTTTCTTAGAGGCAGGATGACGCCAGAGAACTGCTGCGCTTCTCTACGTGCTTTTGCCTGACGTGCTTTCGCCAGAGCATCAAGGTGCTGCTTTGGCGCACCAAGTTTGGTTCCTCTCTCCTTCGCTGCTCGTAGTGCTGACTTCGTTCTCTGGGAGATGAAATCCCGTTCTTGCTCTGCCAAGCAGGCATAGATGTGGAGTTGAAACTTGTCTGCGTGAGGCATCTGGGCGACTTTGAAGTCCAGCGCCCTGTCCTCCATCAGCGAAGCGATGAAGGAGACACGACGGGACAACCTATCCAGTTTGGAAACGACGAGAACTGCCTTCTCTCGCTTCGCCAAAGCGATGGCAGCGTTCAACAGGGGACGTTCGTTGTCCTTGCCTGAATGAACCTCCACAAAACGCTCCACAACGCCGTAGGGAGTTTCTGCGTAGTTCTCCAAGAAGAGTTGGATGTCCCGCTCTTGCGCCTCTAAACCCAATCCGCTCTTGCCCTGTTCTGCCGAACTGACACGTAGATAGAGCACGTACTTCCGCATAAACCTTTCTGTCCTGCTTTGAAACGCTCGTTTGACGCAGAACAAGCGCGACTTATCTACGTAGAAAAGTTTGTAACAAGATGGCAAGCGCGCACTCACTACGACTTCTCTACGGAGAGATGCCTAGAGTAAATGGAGGAAGGGCGGTATCTGAGGGATGCTTTCTCTACAAGGTTTCGTAGCAAACACCTTTCGCCCAAACACGTTTCTATGAAAGGGTTTCACTTGGTAAAATTGTCGCTGAAACCGCTTGGCAGGACTAAAACCTTGTTGAGTACCTGTATTGAGTGGGAATAATTCAGGATTGAAAGATAGAACTCGCTGGCTAATGAGACATAGTTGTTTTAAATGACTGGCCAAATCTCTTTAACTTTTCGAGAGCAGTGGCTCACTTCTGAGTCAGACATTGCGTTGATTTGATTCTTTTTAGCATTGGTTTTGTGAAAAGAACCAACGCTTTTCTGATGCCATTTCAAGTTGGACGTCGACACGAGTCTCAATCAGTCCCTTCAGGGGGCTGGTAGGCCGCTCCCGACACCGATATCCTTGGTTCCCGGCTTCAAGGATGTGACCGCTGCCCAACAGCAGGACCAGCAACTGCAGCGACGTCTCCAGCAAGACAGTATTCAGCTTGCTGGCAAGACCATTTATATCAATCCTTTTCTCTACTGGCGACGCTTCGACAGCAACACGGATCGCTGGCTGCGAGAGCCCGGACAGCTCAATGAGGATCAGATCCAGCAGAACCGCGGTCGTTTCTACCCAGAGCTGGAGTGGGCTCTGCTGGAACCCACTGATCAGGAGATCAAGGATGGTGCTGTGGAAATGTTCCTCAAAAGCCTGGAACTGATTGGGACGTTCCATCCCGACCTCACGTCGGGCCAGCTGCTTGAGGTTGAGCGCAAGATGGCGATCACTAAAAAGCGTTCCTTCGAGCGTTGGGTCGAGAAGTCGTATCGAAGGCGGACTCGGCTTCAAACCCGGGAGAAGCGGCGGTTCGCTCGTGATCGTTTCTTGCGGGGTTGGTCCGAGTGGATCTCCTTGGACACAACGCAGCATGCATTGGTACCCATCGTGGCTCTTGTCGTGTTGTCCGGTGTGGTCGGCTGGTCATTGGGATCATCCCGTTCAGCCTGTCCGACACTTGTTCTGCCTTCGGAGCAGACTGGACTTCGTTGAATCATTAGGCCCGCCTCTATGGCCGACAGCCAACCACTCGATTCACTGCGCTTGGCGCTGATGCAGGAGGTTTTGCCGATGGGTCTGGCGTTTGTTGATCGCGTCCGCACTGATGGACCTGCCAAGGCGGTGGAGTCCGTCGCCAGCGGGGATGATCCGCTTGGCGATCTGCGACAGCAGGGTGAAGCCGCGGCACGGGAGGTTCGTGAACGCTTGGATCAGATCAGTCCAGGGCTGGGAAATCCCGTGATGTCTGTGCAGGTCGAGGTAGATGAGCCTCTGGAGGATCCAGGCAGGCTGGATTCTGATCATGGTGACTCGTCTCAGTTGCAGGAGGTCTTGGCACGGATTGATGGGCGTCTGCAGCGGTTGGATGCGCTGATGAACAAGGCGAGTTGACTGGGATGGCCGGTTCTGGTTCCTCGCAACGGGATGGTCAGCGTCAGAGCGGTTTGCGTCAGCAGCCACTGGTGCTTCTGGGGTTCGTGCTGCTGGTGAGTGCGGCGATGGTCTCCCGCCTGGTTTGGCTTCAGGTACTGGAAGGGTCCCGCTACCGCGAACTGGCTGACGAGAATCGCATTCGCCTTGTCCCTCGTTCACCAACACGTGGACGGCTGCTGGATCGCAAAGGTCGTGTGCTGGCATCCAGCAAATTGACCTATTCCCTCTATGTCGAGCCTCGATTGGTGGATGAGGCCAGTTGGCCCGATCTGCGCGATCGTTTGGCTCGCTTGCTCAGCCTTGATGCGGCTGTGCTTGATCAGCGCCGCGGCAGCGGACAGGCGCGGGATGGTTACCGCATCAATCTGGCCACTGATCTGAAGCCGGAACAGGTTCTACGTTTTCGTGAGCAGTCGCAGGGATTGAAGGGGGCCCAGGTTGATGTGGACATCCTGCGCTTCTATCCCCACGGAACCCTGGCGGCCCATGCCTTGGGTTACACCCAGCCCATCACGGAGGAGGAATACAAGACCCTTGCTGAAAAGGGGTACAAAATCCGAGATCGCATTGGGCGCATTGGTGTCGAGGCCGCCTATGAAGCCCATCTTCGCGGCGCCTGGGGTGGGCAGATGCTGGAGGTGAATGCCATGGGCGAGGTGCAGCGTCATCTCGGGGATCGGCCTTCGGTTGCCGGAAAGGACCTCAAGCTCACTCTTGATTTGGATCTGCAGAAGGCTGCTGAGCAGGCTCTGGCTGACAAGCCTGGGGGCGCGATCGTTGCGATGGATCCCCGTAATGGTGCCCTTCTTGCTCTGGCCAGCAAGCCCACGTTCGATCCCAATTTCTTCTCCAAGCTCGTCACGACTCAGAAGGAGTACGACGCACTGTTTTCCAATCCGAAAAAGCCATTGCTCAGCCGGTCCATGAATGCCTATGACCCCGGCAGCACTTGGAAGGCCGTCACGGCGATGGCTGGCATGGAGTCCGGGAAGTTTCCTGCTGATACGCAACTCAACACCACCGCCTGCATCACTTACGGAAGTCATTGCTTCCCTGATCACAACGGTGCCGGCTTCGGTCGTATCGGCTATGCCGATGCGTTGCGTTTTTCCAGCAACACCTTCTTCTATCAAGTGGGTGTTGGCTCGGGATCGCTTGCGTTGAAAAAGGCGGCAGATGCGCTCGGTTTTCAGCAGAAGACCGGCATCGAGATCGGCTGGGAGGAAAGTGTGGGCCTGGTGGGCGACGAAGACTGGGCAGCGGCGGGTCGTGGCTGGGCCGACCCCGGAACGACCCCTTGGATTCCGGAGGACATGGCCAGTGCCTCCATCGGGCAGTCGGTGGTGCAGATCACTCCCCTTCAGTTGGCCAGGGCCTATTCGGTGTTCGCTAACGGAGGCTGGCTGGTCACGCCTCATCTCGCTGATCAGGGGCTGGACTGGACGGATCCTGCCCGTCGCACCAAGGTCGACATCAAACCATCTACGCTCAACAAGATCCGGGAGGGTCTGCGCAAGGTGGTATCTGATGGCACCGGTTATGGGTTGAACGGTCCTGGCATTCCAGCAGCTGGAGGCAAAACGGGCACGGCTGAAGACAGCACCGGCGGACCGGACCACGCCTGGTTTGCAACGTATGCGCCCTATCCAGAAGGGAAGATCGTGATCGTGGCGTTTGCCCAGAACACACCAGGTGGAGGGTCAGTGCACGCCCTGCCGATGGCCAAAAAAGTGATGGAGGTCTGGAACCGTCAGCGGGGCAAGCAATGATTTAAGCGGCAGTGCTCAGTTGCTGCTTCTGGAGAACGTTGCGGTAGTAACCGCGAAGCTGTTCAGTCGCGCCTGCCCAGCCCCAGCGTTCCGCTTCGTCCCTGGCGGCTCTGCGCAGTGACTGGCGTTCGATGTCATTGCCGAGCAGGCGACGCGTGGCTGTGATCAGGCTGGCAGCGCCTCCATCGTTGCCGTCGGGTTCATACAAACAGCCATTTACTCCGTCAGTGATGATGTCGGGAATGCCACCGCGGTTGGCTCCAACTACGGGGCAACCGGCTGCCATCGCTTCCAGCAGAACTAGTCCGAGAGTTTCCGTGCTGGAGGGGAAGAGGAAGGCATCACCGCTTGCATAGGCGCTTGCCAGTTCTTCACCGGCTAGATAGCCCACAAATGTGGTGGCCGTTCCTTCGAAATGCTTTTCCAGCTGCTGGCGGTGGGGACCGTCGCCGACCAGCGCCAGACGAGCATCGGGAAGGGCTTCAAGCACAGGCTTGATCCGCTCGATCTGCTTCTCGGCGGAGAGTCGGCCTACATAAAGCAGCAGAGCACCGCGGTCGTCTTGGTCGCCCATCAGGCGTTGGCGCATTACGTTGCTGCGCAGCTCAGGACGGAACAGCTCGGTGTCCACCCCTCGCTGCCAAAGATCCGTGTGCTGAATGCCCTTCTCACTCAGCTCCTGAACCATGGCGGTGGAGGTGCAAAGATTCAAAAGAGCCTGGTTGTGAGCGGCTTTTAGGAGTTCCCACAGCAGTGGCTCCAGCATGCCCATGCCGTAGTGCTCGAGGTACTTGGGCAGATGGGTGTGATAGCTGGCAACCAGCGGGATTGATTTGGTCTTGGCAAGCCAGATGCCCCCAAGCCCCAACACCGCGGGATTCACAACGTGAATGAGGTCCGGCTGGAAGCTGTCGATCGCTTCGGATACGGCCGGACGCGGCAGAGCCAGCTTCAGCTCTGGATAGAGCGGCAGAGGCATCGCGGGCACACCGATCAGGCGGGCTCCCATGTACTCCTCAGGACAGCCTTCTGGGCAGAACACCATCACCTCATCGCCAGCATCCACCAGATGCTTCACCGTTTTGGTGAGCCGGGTGACGATGCCGTCGACCTTGGGCAGGAAGGTTTCGGTGAAGAAGGCGATTTTCAAGGGAAGGGCCTGATCAGGAGGCGGAGCTGATGGCGGTTGCCTGGGTTTTAGTCCAGGCAGAGGTACAGAGGATGCGGTTGCGATCGCAGCGATCGGCGTAGCGGGTGGCGATTTCCACCACTTCCTTCAACAGACCGTCATCGAGTGTGGTGGGGTTGAGCCCCAGCTCAATGAAACATCGGTTGTCGACGATTAGATCGTTTTCAACGGCTTCGTTGCGGGGGTTGGGCAGGTTGTTCACCTTGGCCCCAGTGATGGCTGCAACTTTTTTGGCCAGTTCACCCACCTGATGGCTTTCGGTCATCTGGTTAAAGATCTTGACCCGTTCGCCTTGTTCTGGGGGGTTGTCCAGAGCCAACTGGACGCAGCGCACGGAGTCGCGGATGTGAATGAAGGCGCGGGTCTGGCCTCCTGTGCCATGCACGGTGAGTGGATAGCCAATGGCCGCCTGCATCAGAAAGCGATTGAGCACCGTTCCGTAGTCGCCGTCGTAATCAAAGCGGTTGGTCAGCCGTGGGTCGCGATCCGTCGCTTCAGTGTTCGTGCCCCAGACGATGCCCTGATGCAGGTCTGTGATGCGCACCTTGTCGTTCTTGTTGTAGTAAAGGAAGAGAAGCTGATCCAGCGTCTTGGTCATGTGATAGACGCTGCCAGGGCTGGCTGGGTGGAGGATCTCTTCTTCGAAGCGACTGCCATCGGGCTGGGGCACCTCCACTTTCAAGTAGCCCTCAGGGATCGTGGCGCCTCTGTGGGAGCCGTATCCGTAGACGCCCATTGTGCCCAGATGGACCACATGAATGTCCTGGCCGGATTCCACGATGGCGGCTAGCAGGTTGTGGGTGCCGTTGACGTTGTTGTCGACGGTGTAGCGCTTGGTCGCGCTGCTTTTCATCGAATAGGGAGCTGCGCGCTGCTCGGCGAAGTGCACCACCGCTTCTGGCTTGTCCTGGTTGAGCAGATCCACCAGGCGCTCGTACTCGTGAGCGATATCCATGTGCACGAAGCGCATGGGCTTGCCGCCTATCTCTTCCCAGGCTTTCAGGCGATCACCGATGTTTGCGATCGGTGTGAGCGATTCAACCTCCAGGTCGATGTCGATCTTGCGGCGGCTCAGGTTGTCCACAATCACAACGTCGTGGCCCTGATCCGCCAGATTCACGGCGCAGGGCCAGCCGCAGAAGCCGTCACCACCGAGAACAAGAACTTTCACCCCAAACTCCTGCTGAAGCGTGCGAGCCGCCAATGAGGTGCAAGCTACTACAGGGTTTTCAGCTGATCGCCACGGTCAGGGCCATCAGTGCCACCACCAGCACTGAGCCGCTGATGATCAAGGCTCTGGAGGCACTGCTGCGGCTGGTGTCCTTGGCCATGACCTCCATTCGGGGCTCCTTGGCGAAGGCATTCAGACGTCCACCGTCTTCGGTTGTGACCTGCATGGGTCCGTTGTGACTGGACGGACCTTATGAGTGCAATTGCTTAACGACATCCTTTATGTCGCTTGCTTCATGTCACTTCACCAGTCTTTACCTGACCAGGCCTGTGGTCGGAGAGCTGGCACTGGCTTGTTCGCGTTTGGGCAGTCGCCCAGAAAGGTAAGCAGTGCGGCCTGCTTGAACGGCCTGACCCATCGCTTCAGCCATCGCCGCAGGGTCACCTGCTAGGGCGATGGCGCTGTTCACCAAAACGGCATCGGCGCCCATTTCCAGGGCGGCGGCGGCTTCACTGGGCACTCCGATTCCCGCATCCACCACCACTGGAACACCGGCGTTCTCGATGATCAGCGCGATGTTTGATGCGTTGCGCAGCCCCTGTCCCGATCCGATCGGTGAACCAAGAGGCATCACTGTTGCGCAGCCCACCTCTTCAAGTCGTTGGGCGAGCAACGGATCGGCATTGATGTAGGGCAGCACCGTGAATCCCTCCTTCACAAGCTGTTCAGCAGCCTCAAGCGTTCCAAAGGGATCAGGCAAAAGGTGACGACTGTCGGGAATCACCTCCAGCTTGACGAACGTGTTGTCTTCCTGGCCTGCCAGTTTGGCCAGCTCACGTCCCAGCCTGGCCACACGCACGGCTTCCTCAGCATTGGCACAGCCAGCGGTGTTGGGCAGCATCCAGATGCGTTTCCAGTCGATCGCTTCCATGAGTCCGGCATGTCCAGCTGCCACGGTTTGAACCCGTCTGACGGCCACGGTCACCATGTCGCAATCGGAGCGAACGAGGCTTTGTTGCATCGCATCCAGATCCGGATATTTGCCCGTGCCGGTCAACAGCCTGCTGTTGAACTGCCGACCACCGATCAGAAGTGGGTCAGTGCTGGACGGGGTCGAAGCCATTAGAGGAGCTGCGGACTGGTGGGGAACCGGATCGGAAGTCGAACAGGCCACGGTTGAGGGACCTAGCCTGCGGCCATCATCCGTTCTCGTCATGCCCATCACTATGGACATGAACGCGCCGATCGAGATCCCGGCGACGTTCGAACCGTCCTTACCTCTGGATGCCTCTGCATTGCAGGAGCCCCTTGAGCTTGAAGGTTCGGTTCAGCGTTTTGATCCGGTCGCTAGAGCCGCCAATATCGCAACGTCGATGCCAAGAGAGTGGTGCGGCAGTTACCTGTCGTTCTCGAGCGGCAACAGCGTGGATGTGAAACTCACATTTGCGAGTGTTCTGCCCATCGGCCAGATGGTTGATTTGAGGGGAGACATGCAGATCGGCGAGATCAGTACGCCGGTGCAGGGCAATCTCAATGCCTCATCGGATCAGGTGGATTTGTTGCCGCTCGCCAGTCAGCTCACAGACGACCTCGAGGCGGGTGGCAGCTACCTCGCTCTTCAAGGCATGACGCTTTCGAGTTGGCAGGCTCCACGAATTACCAATCGCGGTGGCAGCCTCAGTCTTGCTCCAAGCTGCCCTGGTTCAGAAGCCCCTGCTGTCAGGGCTCTCTGGTGAGTCTTGCTTTGATTCGATGAATGAACTGGTCTTTCGACTCCCTGTCGCTCTCTCCAAACGTTTGAGTCGGTTTTTTGCCGTTTTGTTTGACGGCTCAAGAGCCAGCACTTTGCGGTAAAGGTCTGCGGCCTCTTCTCTATTCAGCAGTCGCTCCTGAGCAAAGGCCAGATTGTTGAGGGCCACTGGATAGTCCTGTTTCGCTTGCAACGCAAATTTGTAGTGACGCACAGCGCCAGAAAAATCTTTCTGAGCAGCAAGAGAAAATCCAAGTGCGTTCTGGATCAGAGCTCGTGCTTCCTGAGGTTCATTGTTCAGGCGTTTCACGGCCTGACGCAGTGTTGCTGTGGCTTTGGGGTAAAGACGTTTGCGTAATTGGACGCTGGCGAGCTCATACAGGTCGCCAGCATCTTTGGAAGACCCAGCTTCAGATTGCTCAAGACGGATGAGCTCTGATTCATCACGACGAACACGCAGAAGCTGCCGACCTGCAATGACGGCAGCAATAGCGAGCAAGCCGATCAGTCCAAGCAGGTAGGTCTGCGGCAGGAATGAAGTCATGAAGGCTGGTTGAGCTCCCGTGAAGGGACGCTATTCAACCCTGAGTTGCGTTTACAACACTGGCGAAGCTGGAGGGGTCCACCACAGCCATTTGTGCCAGCATTTTGCGGTTCAGGCGCACATCAGCCTTCTTGAGACCACCGATCAAACGGCTGTAGCTCACACCGTTTAAGCGAGCAGCAGCGTTGATTCTGGCAATCCACAGACGGCGGAAATCGCGCTTGCGCCGGCGCCGGTCGCGGTAGGCATTACACAGAGCCTTCATCACTCGCTGATTGGCGGTGCGGAAGAGGGTTCCGTTGCTGCCTTGGAAGCCGCGAGCCAGGCGGAGAATCTTGTTGCGACGCTTACGGGCGACGTTGCCTCTTTTAACGCGTGCCATGGGTCTTGAAAAAGGGAATTAAGGACGATGTGATCAGATCCGTCGCTGCTTCGGAAAGCAAGCTGCGGATTAGGCGTAGGGCATCATCAGGGCCACACGCTCTTCGTCGGTGCGGTCAACGACAGCTTTCGTTTTCAGGTGACGCTTCAATTTTGGACTTTTGTGATCCAGGAGGTGATTGTGGAACGCGCGACGACGCAGGAATTTGCCGGTGCCTGTTGCTTTGAACCGCTTGGCGGCTGCTTTGCGGGTCTTGAGCTTGGGCATTTCTCTGGCGGCGCATGGCACAAGCGACAAACATAGAACCTCAACCTCCCTTCAGCCAAACGTTTTTTCAAGGTTCATGCTCAGATCAACTGTCGAGCTCGTTGCGATGCCCCGTTCCGCTCCAGTTGCAGTCTTCAGGATTCTCCCCTGGATCTGTCTTCCGGTCATGGCGTCCTTGGGGTGTCAGGCCAGGGTTATCGAGCCGCCTTCGTCCCAGGCTGAGGCTGTTGCGGTTCCAACGCATCGAAGCGTGCCATTGCCGCCCTCGGCCAGGAATTCCATTCTCTGGGTGTCACTGGATGATCATCTCGGGGCAGGAACTCGATCCGATCGTTCGGCTGCTCCATTGACCTTGATCAGCGCGGGAGTTGCTCCTCTGCAACTGCGGGATCGTGCTGGAAAGCTTGTGTTGTCGGCTGACCGGCTGCACTTCAGCTGGCGAAGGGTTGCTCTTCCGGAAGCTCTCGACGTGGCCCGACGGGTTGCGGGACCCTTCGCGAGCTTCGAGTCTGCCGATCAAATCGCTCAGCGATGGCGTGCTCAGGGAGTGAAGGCGCAGGTCGCCCATCCGGGTGAATGGGAGGTTTGGGCCCCCGCTAATGCGCTGGATCTTTCTGAGGTGCGTTTGCGTGATGTCAGTGAGCGCATCAGCAGTGTTGTGATGCCTGTGCTCGAGGGCCCCTCGGGTGGTTACACCCTGCAGGGGCCCTTGCAGGTGCAGGCTTCCGATGGCCTGCGTTGGAACGGTGGTGTTCTGCGCGGACCGTTTCGTCTTCAGGCGGACGCCTACGGCACCTGGACGTTGCTGGAGAAGCTTCCGCTGGAGCGTTATCTCGAGGGAGTGGTGCCTCATGAGATTGGAGCTGGATCCCCAGCGGCGGCTTTGCAGGCCCAGGCCGTGCTTGCCCGCACCTGGGCTTTGGCCAACAGCCATCGCTTTGCTTTGGATGGATATCACCTCTGCAGTGATACCCAATGCCAGGTGTACAGCGATCCACGGCTGGCTAGCTCCAGTGTGCGACAGGCGATCCGTGCCACGTCCGGTGAGGTTTTGTTGTGGAATGACCAGCCGATTCATGCCGTCTATCACGCGACCAATGGCGGAGTCAGTGCGCACGCTGAGGAGGCCTGGGACATGGAGCCACTTCCCTACGTGAGGGTGCAGGCGGATGGTGTGGCCGCCTGGGGTCAGTCGATCTCTTTACCTCTGCGTCGTGACCAGGATGTGCAGTCTCTGCTGAACAACGGCGGTGGTGCCTATGGAGCAGGTCATCCCCGTTTTCGCTGGAGTCGTGTTTACACCGCAGGACAGTTGGTCCAGGCACTTGCCGCTGCCGGTCAAGGCGATGCTGCCCCGACATCGATGAGCGTGCAGAAGCGCGGACCTAGCGGACGGGCTCTCGCCCTTGAGATTGACCGGGATCGTGGAGCGGCACCTGTGATGTTGAAGCTGGATGCCATCCGGCGCACCCTTCGCCGATTGCCCAGCACGTTGTTCGTTGTTGAAGCTGAAGGTTCAGGCGTCTGGCGCTTCCAAGGCGGAGGGTTTGGCCATGGAGTGGGGCTGTCCCAGGCCGGTGCGATCGATCTGGCCGATCGCGGTTGGAGTGCTCAGCGGATCCTTCAGCACTATTACCCCGGAACCCAGTTGGGGCCATTCATGGTGCCTGCCGAGTCCGCTCCTGCTGAGGCCCCCTAAAGTCCTTGTGTTTCGTCGTGGTGGGAGGGCTGTGGCCGCAGGGACTGGAGATCACCGACGCGGCAAGACGGTCTTCTTCCTGGCGGCCTGTGGCTGGGCCGGCGCAGCGCCCCATTGGCTAGATCCATCCAGAAGCCTGATCCCCGCCATCACGTTGGCGATGCTGCTCGGCGGATATGCCCTGCGAACCTTGATGCGAGGTCCTGATCAGCAGAACAACAGCAGCGATCAGGATGATTCCCTGCCCACGTCAGCAGAGTTGCTCCCCACAGTGGATGTGGTGGTTGCTGCCCGTGATGAGGAAGCAGTGGTCACTCGCCTGGTGGAACGCCTCAGTGCGTTGCGCTACCCCGATGGTCGTCTGACCTTGTGTGTGGTGGATGACGGCAGCGAAGACCACACTCCCGACCGTCTCGCAGAGCTTCAGGTCCGCTTCCCTGCCTTACGGGTCATCAGCCGGCCTCGTAACGCCGGCGGAGGAAAGTCGGGTGCTCTCAACGCTGCTTTGGCTCAGACCCAAGGTGAATGGCTTCTGATTCTTGATGCGGATGCACAGCTGAGTTCGGATCAGCTGGAACGGTTGATGCCCTTCGCAACCAACGGTGATTGGTCAGCTGTTCAGATGCGCAAAGCGGTCACCAATGCCAGCAGTAATTGGTTGACGCGTGCTCAGGCCATGGAGATGGCCTTTGATGCCCAGCTTCAGGGTGGACGGCTTGCCAGTGGTGGAGTGGCCGAATTGCGAGGAAATGGTGAGCTCTTGCGCCGGGATCTGCTGGAGGCCTGCGGTGGTTTCAACGAGGACACCGTTACCGACGATCTGGATCTGAGTTTTCGCTTGATGCTGCAGGGAGCTCGGATTGGCATCCTTTGGGATCCACCCGTGCAGGAAGAGGCTGTTGAGTCGCTTCCTGCACTCTGGAAGCAGCGTCAGCGTTGGGCCGAGGGAGGCCTGCAACGTTTTCTCGACTATTGGCCGGGATTGATTTCTTCACGTCTGACCTCTGCCCAGCGCAGGGATGTGGCCTGTTTCTTTCTGCTTCAGTACGCCCTTCCCGTGGTCTCCTGGGCGGATCTGCTTACGAGTGTGATCAGCCGCACCACGCCGGCTTACTGGCCTTTGTCGATCGTTGCCTTCAGTGTCTCCGGGGTTGCCTACTGGCGAGGCTGTAGACGCCCTAGCGAAGGGCCCGCTTTGCCCTCGCCCGGTTTGTTCAATCTTCTGCTTGGCATCGCTTATCTCAGTCACTGGTTCCTCGTGATCCCCTGGGTCAGCCTGCGCATGGCGTTTCTTCCCAAACGATTGGTCTGGGCCAAGACTGCTCACAGCGGTCAAGAGGAGACGCTTCAGGCTTCAAAACCTGGGGTCTAGTTGTTGAGGTCCACGTCCAGGACCTGGCCGTTGAAGAAGTCAGCGAAGCGCTTCACCTTTTCATCCATGGCTGAAGGTTCAGGGCGGACTGGTGGGGCTGTGGTTGGTTGAGCTGAGACAGCAGCAGGGGCTGTTTGGACGAGTGGTGCCTGGCCGGTAGACATCGAGGTAACTGCAGCTGCAGGCGGGGGCTGGGCGGCAGCAGTTGCTGATGTGGTTTCTGCAGATGCTGCATTGTTCGGAACCACAGCGGCCGACTGAGGGGGGGAAGGCAGCTGAACGCCGTTGCTGGGAGCAGGCGCCGGTGGGGGTGCGGGCGGGTTCGGCATGGCTGCCATCGGTGCTGCGCCTCCATGGTTTTCGAGCACCAGCTGACGGTTGCCTCCCATGGCACTTGCAATCGCTTTTTCAAGCAGGGTTGCGCGGCTTTGCACCATGCCCATCCAGTTCCCGGAGACCTGCACGACGGCGCGGTGGTTGTCGATTCGCACCAGCCGGGCCTGCTGCGACAACAGCATGCGCGTGGAGGGAAGCTCCAGACTCGCCAGGATTTGTTGCCAGAGCTCTCCAAGGTCTTCGCTTGGGGCGGGAGTGGTTGCAGCTTCTTTTGCTGGGGGCTCGCTTGCTGAAGCTGCCTCTGAAGCTGGCGTATGGCTAACGGATGTGTCGGGAAGACTCACCGCTGGCACTGCTGGCAGAGCATCGGCTGTTGCTTCAAAAGCTCTTGAAGCAACAGCTGGTACCGGGGCAGGGGCTGGTGTTGGAACAGCTGCTGGGGCCACAGGAGCTGCAGAGCTCAATCGAACTGGTGCCGTTGAGGAGGTCGCTGCGGCTGTCGTGGCGGCTGGTTCGGCTAACAAACCGAGCAGCAGCACCTCCAGCCATAGGCGAGGTTGCACGCTCTGACGCAGCTGTTGTTCAGCGCCTCGCAGCTGGGCCTGCCACTGCAGTAATCGTGTCCGCCCAATGGATTTGGCTAGGCCGGGCAGCTGATCGCGGAATTGTGGAGAGACACCAGCGAGTTCAGGCCGATCTGGAGCAGCTGCCATCAGCACGAGATCCCGCAGGATCCCTGCCATCCCCTGCAGTACCGATCCGGCATCTCGGCCGCGGTCCAGCAGTTGCCGGCTGGCTTCCAGCAGCGTCACGGGCTCACTGGTGCTCATGGCCTTCACCAGCTCAAGTAGCTCCTGCTCAGGAACCGCTCCCAACAAATCCCACACCGCTGCGGCTTCGATCGGCCCAGGCAGCAAACTGAGCTGATCTAGCAAGCTCTCTGCATCACGCAGGCCGCCCTGGGCTCGTTGGGCCACCACATGCAGAGCCTCCGGTTGGATTGGAATCGATTCCTCTGAAGCGATCCATTGGAGGTGCTGCTCGAGTGCATCCAGGGGGATGCGCCGAAAGTCAAATCGCTGGCAGCGGCTGAGGATGGTGGGCAGAACCCTCTGTGGGTCGGTTGTGGCCAGCACGAATACCACCTGTGGTGGTGGCTCCTCCAGTGTTTTGAGAAGAGCATTGAAGGCGGCGGTGGAGAGCATGTGGCATTCGTCGACCACATAAACCTTCCAGCGCGCCTGCACCGGCGCGAATCTTGAGCGCTCGATCAGATCGCGGATGTTGTCGACGCCGGTGTTGGAGGCGGCATCAATCTCGATGACATCCAGTGCTGTTCCGGTGGCGATCGAGTTGCACAGTTCGCAGTTGCCACAGGGTTCAGGCGTCGGGCCGTCGTTGCTGAGACAGTTGAGTGAACGGGCCAGGATGCGAGCGCTGGAGGTCTTACCCGTCCCGCGAGGTCCGCTGAAGAGGTAGGCAGGTGCAATGCGTCCGGTGCGCAGGGCATGCCCAAGGGTGGCCGCAATCGCTTCCTGGCCCACCAGCTGATCAAGCCGTTGGGGCCGGTACTTGTGATGCAGTGGCTGGTACGGCTGGCTCATGCACTGCCGGCAGGATTCTGAGGCTACCGAGGTTCAGGTCTTGAGACTGTGTTTTCTCCCTGAGAGGTTTCATCCAACAGTGAATGGAGCTTCTCTTCCATGTCTTCAACGGCTGCCAGTTCATCGGCGATGCTCCTGCCGGTGAGCAACACTTGCTGACTGCGTCGATCACCCCGTCTATCAGCACCCTGGCCAGGCATGTCTTGCATCCAGGTCTCCGCCTGTTCCAGGGTGCTGTCCAGTTTCTGCATCAGTCGTACGCGCAGTTTCTGAAGTTGGTCCAGAGCTCGCCGGGCACGTTGACGTGACTGTTCATCGATGACTCCCTTGCGTAGCAACACACCCAGGCCGGTGAGCAGCGCCGCAGGCATCAGCTGGCCAAATGCCAGTGCACCGAGGCTGCCTGTATGGAGCCAGTCCTCCACCTGCCCGCTCCTGTGGCGGCCTGTTTTGCACCAGTTGGCGAAGTGCTCGCAGTTGTTGAACAGCAGGTTGTAGTTCTGTTCGCCGATCCTGTTCATTGCCCTTCTCAGGGTCACCCCAGCTGGTGATGCCTGTTTATGGCTGACCAAGCTCACCTCCTGCCCCCGGCTGAACTCTTCGAGCGAGCTGCGCAGGATTTCCCGACCCTCCAGGTAATGGGCGACCGTGCCATCGCCTAGATCGATCCCGTGGTGCAGGAACAAACCGTGCTGACGAGGAACCCTCAGATGGTCGGCGGTGGCCATGGCCTTGATCAAGGGACCGCTTGAGTCTCTCGCGAACTTCCTGATCAGACCCTCTCAGAGACTGGGGGTCTTCCGAACCGATGATTTGTTAGTTCAGTTCAGGCTGATTCTTGCTGGCGATCCTTGCCCGGCAGAGACACCACCTTGCCGCCTGTGTGCTCATCCACCATGGCGCGAGTGATCGTGAAGTCCGGAACGTTTTTGCTTGAGGGGAGCTCGTACATGAGATCGAGCATCAGCTCTTCGACAATGCCGCGCAAGGCTCTGGCACCGGTCTTGCGTCGATGGGCCTCCTGGGCAATGGCTTCGATCGCCCCTGCTTCGAAGTCAAGTTTCACGTTGTCCATGCTCAATAGCGTTCGGAACTGCTTGACCAAGGCATCCCTTGGTTCGGTGAGGATGGACTCAAGGGCATGCTCGTCGAGTGGATCGAGGACAGCGCTCACGGGCATGCGACCGATGAACTCGGGGATCAGTCCGTACTTGACCAGGTCATCCGGTTCGAGGTGACGCAGGACTTGTGATGCCTGAAGATCGCGTGTGGCCTTGCCGCGACCGCGGCCGTCGCTGGGCACGAAGCCAATGGCGTTACGACCCATGCGTTTCTGCACCACATCATCCAATCCCACGAATGCACCGGCACAGATGAACAGGATCTGGCTGGTGTCGATCTGGATGCAGTCCTGGTAGGGATGTTTGCGGCCCCCCTGAGGTGGAACATTGGCCACGGTGCCTTCCAGCATCTTGAGCAGTGCCTGCTGTACCCCTTCACCGGAGACATCCCTGGTGATCGATGGGTTTTCGCTCTTGCGGGCGATCTTGTCGATTTCATCGATGTAGATGATCCCCCGCTGGGCGAGATCCACATCCATGTCGGCCTTCTGCAGCAGCCTCAGCAGAATGTTCTCCACGTCCTCGCCGACATAGCCCGCTTCCGTGAGGGTGGTGGCGTCAGCGACGGCGAAGGGCACATCCAGCATCTCCGCGAGAGTTTGAGCGAGCAGCGTCTTGCCACAGCCTGTGGGGCCGATCAGAAGAATGTTGGATTTGTGCAGTCGGGTGGCGGTCTGTTCGGTCTCACCTTTGCCGTCGCCCTGCCAGGCCAGGCGCTTGTAATGGTTGTAAACCGCTACCGACATCACTTTCTTAGCGGCTTCCTGTCCCACAACCTGCTGGTCAAGGAACCCCTTGATCTCTTGTGGTTTAGGGATAGAGGCAAGGGTCGGAGCTGGCTTCGTGGTCTTGCGGGTCTGGGTTGCGCCGCTCTTACGTGTCGGCTCACCGCCTTGGCGTGCGCCGCCCTGGGCATCGATGAGTTCCTCATCCAAGATCTCGTTGCAGAGATCAATGCACTCATCACAGATGTAGACACCGGGGCCGGCAATCAGCTTGCGCACTTGCTCCTGGGACTTTCCGCAGAAGGAGCACTTCAGATGGGCGTCGAACTTGGCCATCGGGCGCTTCGCAGGTCAGTCGGAACACAGAGCAAGATCGGGACGATCTCAACCCAGGTACTGAGGATCGCGAGAGAACGGGCTGGTGTCAGCCCTCCGTAACGATTTCTCCGTCTCCGAAACTGTCCACAACCCGATCGATCAAGCCGTAATCAACAGCTTCAGCGGGAGACATGAAGTTGTCCCGATCCGTGTCTTCGGCGATTTTGTCCAGTGGTTGGCCCGTGTGATCAGCCATTAGACCGTTGAGCGTTTGCTTGAGGAACAGGATTTCCTTGGCCTGAATTTCAATGTCAACAGCTTGTCCTTGGGCACCACCAAGCGGCTGGTGGATCATGATCCGTGCATTAGGAAGAGCCAAACGCTTGCCCTTGGCGCCTCCTGAAAGAAGGAAGGCTCCCATTGACGCTGCAAGGCCGTAGCAGATGGTGACGATGTCGGGCGCCACCTGCTGCATGGTGTCGTAGATCGCCAGACCGGCAGTCACTGAACCGCCCGGGGAATTGATGTAGATCTGAATATCTTTTTCGGGATCCTCTGCTTCGAGGAACAGCAGCTGAGCTACGAGAGCATCGGCGACTTGGTCATCAATACCGGTACCGAGAAAAATGATTCGCTCGCGCAACAATCTCGAATAGATATCGAATGCGCGGTCTCCTCGACCGGACTGTTCGACCACCGTCGGAAGCACCCCAGGTGCGGCCTGAGGATGCTGCGAGACAGGCTGAATTCCCCGCCAACGGTTCTGAATCGGATGGTGACTGAGGTCGTCGATCACTCGGCGGCTGGCAGGCTTTGCATGCAATCTATGGCTGCGGATCAGGCTTCGGCGCCATCACCGTCGTTCTTGGTGCTTTTCGGCTTGGTTGTTTTTTTCTTGTCGGTGGTTTTGCCGCTCTTGGCCGCGGCCTGCTTGACGGCTCCTGTGTCGTCTTTCCCAGAGTCTTCAGGAGCCTTGTCAGTCACGGTGCTGTTCTCTTCCAGCCAACCCAGGAGCTTGTCCTGAAGGAGATCGTCCAGCACGGCCTGACGAAGACGCTCGGGGTCAATGTCGCGCTCGCCTGCAAGTTGTTGCTTCACCTCCTCGAGCTTGGCGTCAATGTCGCTGTCCTCGACAGTGAGCTTTTCACTCTCTGCCAGAGCTGTTAGAGCGAGGCTTCGGCGCAGGCGCTCCTCGGCTTCAGGGCGTGAGGAGTCCATCAGGTTGCGGACCAGTTCGGGAGTGAACAGAGATTTCACATCCATCCCCTGCTGAGCAAATTGTCCAGCGGTCTGTTCCACAAGATTGCGAACCTCCTGCTGGATCAGGCTTTCGGGCAGCTCAACCTCCAGCTGTTCCACCAGTGCCCCCAGCAGGGCGTCGTGCCGGTTGCTGCGTGCGCGGCGCTCGGCGTCATCCTTGAGGCGTTGTTCAAGGTCGTTGCGCAGATCGGCCAGGGACTCCTGTTCGCTGGCCTGCTTCGCGAATTCATCATTCAGTTCAGGCAACTCACGGGTCTTGAGGTCTTTCAGTTCGATCTCAAAGCTGGCCTTACGGCCGCGTGCATCCTCTTTGGGATAGTCCTCGGGAAATGTGCAGTCCACGGTCTTGCTGTCGCCGACCGCCATGCCCACCACGCCTTCAATGAAGCCCGGAATCATGCGGCCATGCTCGAGATCCACATCCATGGAATCGGCGCTGCCGCCCTCTATCTCACTGCCGTCATCGCTGTAGATGCCCTTGAATCCCACAACAGCGATATCTCCCTTCTCCGCCTTGCGTCCTTCCACAGGAACCACGGTGGCCAGCTGACGGCGTGAGTCCTCGAGCATTTCGTCGACGCGGGCCGGGTCGTAGCTGACGTTCTCAGCCTCGGCCTTCAGACCCTTCGTGCTCTTCAGCTTCGGTGTCGGAGCCACATCGGTTTCCAGCGTCACCGTGAGGCCTTCGCCCGGTTTGAAGCTCTCCAGCAGTTCATCGAAGCCGCCGCTCAGTTCAGGCTGGCCGAGAGCTTCGATCGTTTCCTGCTCGACGGCATCGCGCCAAACGCTGTCAACCAGCGTTTCCAGCGCTGTGGCGCGGATCCTTAGAGCGCCCAGCTGTTGCACCAGAACGGTGCGGGGAATCTTGCCTTTGCGGAATCCCGGCAGATTGACACTGCGACTCAGCCGCTTGATCGCTTCCTCGTAACTGGCCTCACAGCGTTCCGCAGGAACAGCGACCTCCACAGCCACTCGGCTGCCGGGACGGGAGGAGGTGGAAACCTTCAGGCTGGCGGCACTCATCGGCTGGGTCGCAGGTACAAGCAGCCCAACACATTAATTAAGTGCCTGACCATCACCCCCGCGTAAGCTGGTTTGTAGGAAAAGCCACACCCTGGCTTCAAGTGTTCAGGGTCGTTGCAGCCGGTGGTTGCACCACCTGTCCATCTGTATCTATGTCCCCGTCCGTTTGACCCCCGTTCACTCGTTACCGAATCGACCTCTGACGGTGGCCGTCCTCGGTGCCAGTGGTGCGGTGGGGCAGGAATTGCTTCAGCTGCTTGAGGAACGCAATTTTCCTGTAAGAGAGCTACGTCTGCTGGCCTCTGCCCGTTCCGCTGGGCAGGTTTGTGAATGGAACGGACAGACGATCACGGTGGAGGAAGTCTGCGAGTCTTCCTTTCAGGGCGTCGACCTGGTGCTGGCATCCGCTGGCGGTTCGGTGTCGCGGCAGTGGCGTGAAGCGATTGTTTCCGCTGGTGCTGTGATGGTGGATAACTCCAGTGCCTTCCGCATGGAAGAAGGCGTTCCCCTGGTGGTTCCTGAGGTCAATCCGCAGGCTGCTGCTGAGCACAACGGTGTGATCGCCAATCCCAACTGCACCACGATCCTGCTCACGCTGGCTCTGGCGCCACTTGCTGCGAAGCGTCCGATGCAACGGGTGGTGGTCAGCACCTATCAGTCAGCGAGTGGTGCCGGGGCCCGGGCCATGGAGGAACTTAAGGATCTCTCACGTGTGGTGCTCGAAGGCGGCACGCCCAACAGTGAGGTTCTCCCCCATTCGCTGGCCTTCAACCTTTTTCTGCACAACTCACCGTTGCAGTCCAACAGTTACTGCGAAGAGGAAATGAAGATGGTTCATGAAACACGCAAAATCATGGCTTTGCCGCAGCTTCGCTTCACAGCGACGTGTGTACGGGTGCCCGTCCTGCGCGCCCATTCAGAAGCGGTCAATGTGGAATTCACCGAGCCTTTTCCAGTGAAGGAAGCCCGCGAGCTGCTGGCATTTGCCCCGGGGGTGGAATTGCTTGAGGACCCTGCAAGCAATCGCTTTCCCATGCCGACGGACGTGACCGGTCGTGATCCGGTGGTTGTGGGGAGGATCCGACAGGACATCAGCGCAGAGAACGCACTTGAGTTCTGGCTTTGTGGAGATCAGATCCGCAAAGGTGCGGCTCTCAATGCCATCCAGATCGCTGAACTGCTGTTGCCCGCCGCCTGAACGCTATGAGCACCGCTGCAGAACTGTCTCCCACTCCTTTCGGCCGTTTGGTAACGGCCATGGTCACCCCGTTCGATACCGAGGGCGGAGTGGATCTGGCGCTTGCCGGTCGTTTGGCACGTCACCTGGTAGATGAGGGATCGGAAGGCCTCGTGGTGTGCGGCACTACGGGAGAATCACCCACCCTCAGTTGGAGCGAGCAACTGAAGATGTTCGAGGCAGTGCGGCAGGCTGTAGGCCCTGGCGTGCACGTGCTGGCGGGAACTGGCAGTAACTGCACGCGCGAGGCAGTAGAGGCCACCCGCGAGGCAGCAGCAGCTGGCGCTGATGGTGCTCTTGTGGTGGTGCCGTACTACAACAAACCCCCGCAGGACGGGATGGAAGCCCATTTCCGCGCCATTGCGGAGGCTGCGTCTGACCTGCCTCTGATGATCTACAACATTCCCGGCAGGACAGGTTGCAGCATGCAGCCAGCCGCAGTTGCCAGGTTGATGAATTGCGCCAACGTAGTGAGCTTCAAGGCCGCTAGTGGAACCACGGAAGAAGTCTCCCAATTACGACAGGCCTGCGGTCATCGTCTGGCGATCTACAGCGGTGATGACGCCCTCACACTGCCCATGCTCTCGGTGGGAGCCGTGGGCGTTGTGAGCGTGGCCAGCCATGTGGTGGGACGCCGACTACGCAACATGATCGAGGCTTATCTGGCTGGTCAAAACGCTGTCGCTCTCTCACAGCATGAGCAGTTATTGCCTCTGTTTAAAGCCCTGTTTGCGACCACCAATCCCATTCCGGTTAAGGCTGCTCTTGAGTTGAGCGGCTGGCCGGTGGGTGCTCCCCGACTTCCCCTCATTCCGCTGGAGCCCGCCATGCGCGCTGCCCTCTCCGAAGCCCTTGATGCCCTGCGTCAAACCTGACGCCAAGGCTGCTGACAGCGCTGATGTGCGCCTCACTGATTGATTTTTTTCATACGCAAGCGATCCCATGACCGTCACAACTGCCCAGACCAAGCAACCCACTCTGAGAGTGATCCCTCTTGGAGGACTGCATGAAATCGGTAAGAACACCTGCGTGTTCGAATACGGCGATGACCTGATGCTGGTTGATGCCGGTCTGGCTTTCCCCAGTGATGGCATGCATGGCGTGAACGTGGTGCTGCCCGATACCAGCTTTCTGCGCGAGAACCAGAACCGCATTCGCGGCATGATCGTTACCCATGGTCATGAAGACCACATCGGTGGCATCGCCCACCATCTCAAGCACTTCAACATCCCGGTGATCTACGGGCCTCGTCTGGCTCTTTCGATGCTCACCGGAAAGATGGATGAGGCGGGCGTTGCCGATCGCACCACTCTGCAGACCGTCGGTCCTCGCGATGTGGTGAAGCTGGGTCAGCACTTCTCAGTGGAGTTCATCCGCAACACCCACTCGATGGCGGACAGCTTTTCGCTGGCCATCTCCACTCCGGTGGGAACAATCATCTTCACAGGCGACTTCAAGTTCGATCACACCCCTGTTGACGGTGAGCACTTCGATCTGGCTCGCTTGGCTCACCACGGCGACAAGGGAGTTCTCTGCTTGTTCAGCGATTCCACTAATGCCGAGGTGCCAGGTTTCTGCCCTCCTGAGCGGTCTGTGTTCTCCAACCTTGACCGTCACATCGCCGAGTCCGAGGGGCGTGTGATCGTCACCACCTTTGCCAGTTCAATCCATCGTGTGTCGATGATTCTTGAGCTCGCCCTCAAGAACGGACGCAAAGTTGGCTTGCTGGGTCGATCCATGCTCAACGTGATCGCCAAGGCCCGTGAGCTGGGCTACATGCGTGCTCCTGATGAGCTGTTTGTGCCGATCAAGCAGATCAACAATGTCTCCGATCGCGAGACCCTGCTGCTGATGACCGGCAGCCAGGGTGAGCCTCTTGCAGCGCTGAGCCGTATCTCCCGTGGTGAACACCCGCAGGTGAGAGTCAAGAGCTCCGACACGATCATTTTCTCTGCGAGCCCGATTCCCGGAAACACCATCTCCGTGGTGAACACGATCGACCGGCTGATGATGCTGGGCGCCAAGGTGGTGTACGGCAAGGGTGAAGGCATTCACGTCTCTGGCCACGGCTTCCAGGAAGACCAGAAGCTGATGCTGGCGCTCACTCGTCCGAAGTTTTTCGTGCCCGTTCACGGTGAGCACCGCATGTTGGTGCGTCATGCCAGGACAGGGCACTCCATGGGCGTTCCAGAGGACAACACCCTGATCATTGATAACGGTGATGTTGTTGAGCTCACCGCAGACTCAATCACCAAGTCGGACCCAGTGAAGGCAGGTATCGAGCTGCTTGATCAGTCGCGCAACGGCATTGTTGATGCCCGCGTGCTCAAGGAGCGTCAGCAACTGGCGGTAGATGGCATCGTCACAATCCTGGCTGCGATCAGCACCGATGGGGCTATGGCGGCTCCGCCTCGTGTGAATCTTCGCGGTGTCGTCACGACGGCCGATGCCCGCAAGATGTCGCTGTGGACTGAACGTGAAATCAAGTGGGTGCTTGAGAATCGCTGGAAGCAGCTCACCCGCAACACCGGTGGCGCGGCTCCGGAGGTCGACTGGATGGGTGTGCAGCGGGAGGTGGAGGTCGGTCTCAGCCGCCGAATGCGCCGTGAACTTCAGGTGGAGCCCTTGATCCTCTGTCTGGTGCAGCCCGCCCCGGCAGGAACACCGGTTTACAAAGGTCGTGCGGACTCCGAACCCGATGACCGTCCAGCTCCCCGTGGACGAGGGGGTCGCCAGGTGGGTGGCAATGGAGCTGGTCGGCATGGAGGAGGCCGTGACGGTGGTGGTCGAGACCGCAGCCGGGAAGCCACTCCAGCGAGGGTGATCACCACAACCCGTTCAGCTGCTGTTGAGGCCAAGTCGGCTCCAGTCAAGGAACCTGTCGCCGCAGCTTCTAAAGCCCCCGCACCCGCACCCGCCAAAGAGCCTGCGCCCGCCGCTGCAGCACCATCAGTTGATCAGGACATGCCCGCGGGCCGCACCCGGCGCCGCCGTTCAGCTGCGGCGTAAGGCCGCTAGTAGCCATGACCATTTGCCGGTCGCTGAGAAGTTGCCGGCATCAACTTTGGTTGAAGTCTCTGATTGATCGGGCAGCTTGACGCGCAGCCTGCCCGCTTCCAGACGTTGTTTTAGTGCTTGTTGGATCATTCGATCCTCTTGGCATTCGGCCTGGGGGAGCTCCATGGGATGAATCTCCTGCGGATCCATCTCCAGCAGTTGGGATTCATCGCTACGGATGGCCAGCACCGCAACAGCGACAGAGTCCTCGACAATGGTTTCTTCCGCCTCTGTTTTGCCGAAAGCCTTGTCCTGGATGGCTGAAGTTGTGGTGACTGATTGCTTGGACGGCGACTCCATCAGCCAGGGGGTTGCTGCTGCTGCCGCTGATGGTGGTGGTGAAGCAGTCTCTGGCTGATCCGCTTGAATCGAGTCGGGAGATTGCTTCAGAAAGGGATCACGAATTAGGCCTGAAGACTCATCGACCGGCAAGGGCTCAGCGTTGATTTCAATGGTCTGGCCTTGCATGGATCGCTCAAGCCCTTGCTCAGCCAAGTCCTGCAATGTGTCCTGGGGGTTGCTGGCCAGGACCAGCTCGTAATAGCTGCGCGCTTCACCCGTTTCGTTGAGGCCATACAGGTGAATGTGGCCAGCGAGTAAAGCCACGAAGGCACGCCAGGCCAGTGCTGCGTCTTGCTCACTCTTACTTGCTGGAAGCGGCTCCAAGTGATCGAGCAGAGTCAGAACAAGGCTGCGCGCCGCCTGGAAGTCGCCTGCGGCATAGGCCTGTTCAGCGGCGAGATAGTTGTTCTGGAAGTCGCCGTTCAAGTGGGTTCAGCTCCTGTCTTCCAGTTGTACCCAGTCTCGGCACCAGCGGAGTCGCTTCTGACCCGCCAGATGACGCTCACCAGGCGGTTGGCTTGGACCGATGGCAGTGCTCAGTTCCTCCAGCTGCCGGGCTGAGAGTGCTGGCATGCCCTGGGCCTGCAGCCATCCATGCAAGAGCAGTCGTCTTGCTGAACCGGGGAGTTGGAGCAGTGGAGATCGTTTCAAGGCGCCATCTGGTCGTTTCAGGTTCTCCAGACTCAGAGTTACCAATGCGCTCTGGGTGTCCTGCACCTGGGACACTCGCTCGCTCAGCTCAGCCATGCGCCTGCTGCAGCCGGGGTGCAGTGCCTCCAGTACCGGTAGAACCTCCTGACGGATGCGGTTGCGATCGAAACGTGAATCGCTGTTGCTCGGGTCTGTCCAGATCGGCAGTTGCAGGTCCTGGCAGATGGCGGCGGTGTCGTCATGGCTGAAGTGCAGCAGTGGACGCACGAGGCGAATGTCATTCATTGCCTCGGCATTCAGGGGGCGCTGCCAACGCAGGTTGCCCAGCCCGGCCAGGTCCGTTCCTCGGCTGAGTTGCAACAGCAGCGATTCGGCTCGGTCGCTGGCGGTGTGTCCGGTCACGACCGTGTGGCAAGGGTTGGTAGTGCTGTTGAGGTTGAGCTGCTCACAGGCCTGTTGGAGCTCGGCGTAACGCCACGCACGGGCTTTGGCTTCGCTGCTGGTGGTGCTGAATGTGCTGGTGCTGATCAGCAGCGGCAGCTGTTGTGTCTGGCACCAGCTGGCCAAATCGCTGGCAATGCGTGCAGACCCTTCATGCCAGCCATGGTCTCCATGCCAAAGCTGCAGGGTCCAGTGATGTCGAGAGGACAGATCTCTCAGCAGCCCCAGCAGAGCCATCGAGTCCTGACCGCCGGAAATGGCCAGCAGAAGTGTTGCCCCCTTGGGCAGCAGCTGGGGAGTCAGCAGAAGTCGGCGGTGAAGTCTGTCGTGCCAGTTCAGCCAAGGCTCGTTGGCTGTCATTGCTCTGAGTAAATGTTGCTTCGATCCTGCCCGTTCGTGTGGTGGGAGAATGTAATCATCTGATGTCAGAGCTTGATGTCCCGCCTTTCTCTGCTGCCTGCTGCTCTCCGCCGCAGCCTGGAACAGCGTTCCTCGCTGAAGGTGATCGCTGGTCTGATGAACTTCAATGCAGACTCGGTCGCTCGCGTGTCCCGCGCCGCTGGATTGGGTGGTGCTGATCTGATTGATGTGGCCTGTGATGCCGAACTGGTGAAATTGGCGGTTGAGGCCTCCGGTGGCCTGCCGGTCTGCGTGTCGTCTGTTGAGCCCGAGCAGTTTCCGGCCGCTGTAGCGGCAGGAGCCGCAATGGTGGAGATCGGTAATTTTGATGCTTTTTATCCCCAGGGCCGCGTCTTCGGAGCTGAAGAGGTCCTAGACCTCACCCGCCGCACTCGCGCCTTGCTGCCTGAGGTTGTGCTGAGCGTCACCGTTCCGCACGTGTTGCCGATGGATCAGCAGGAACAGCTGGCGGTGGATCTGGTGGTGGCGGGTGCCGATCTGATCCAGACTGAGGGTGGCACTAGTGCCAAACCCTTCAGCGCCGGCAGCCTTGGCCTGATTGAAAAGGCTGCTCCCACTTTGGCCGCGGCTCACAGCATCAGCGCTGCTCTGCAGCACGCCGGTGAGACGGCACCGGTGCTGTGTGCATCTGGTCTTTCGGCTGTCACGGTGCCGATGGCGATCGCAGCTGGTGCTGCGGGTGTGGGCGTTGGCTCCGCGGTGAACCGCCTCGATGATGAGTTGGCCATGGTCGCTGTGGTGCGCGGATTGCGTGAAGCCATCGGCAGTGAGGTCACCAGCCGGGTCTGATCGCTGCGGACACGCGCGCCCTAATGGGCCCCGTAACGTGGGTGCCCCGTTCAGGGTTCAAAGCGCGAGGACCATGCCTGCCTACGACCTGACTGCGCCCTACACCCCCAAAGGTGATCAGCCGACGGCGATCACCCAATTGGTGGAGGGGGTGAATGGTGGCAGTCGATATCAGACCCTTCTGGGTGCGACCGGTACGGGTAAGACCTTCACGATGGCCAATGTCATCGCTGAGACGGGTCGTCCTGCTCTGGTATTGGCTCACAACAAGACCCTGGCGGCACAGCTTTGCAATGAGCTGAGGGAATTCTTTCCCAACAACGCTGTGGAGTATTTCATCTCCTATTACGACTATTACCAGCCGGAAGCGTATGTACCGGTCAGTGATACTTATATCGCCAAAACAGCATCGATCAATGAAGAGATCGACATGCTGCGTCACTCGGCCACGCGATCTTTATTTGAACGCCGCGATGTGATTGTGGTGGCTTCAATCAGTTGTATTTACGGCCTAGGGATTCCCAGCGAATACCTCAAAGCATCCGTGCAGTTTCGGGTGGGTGAGTCTCTCGATCTACGTGGCTCTTTGCGCGAGTTGGTGAATAACCAGTACAGCCGCAATGACATGGATATCACTCGCGGTCGCTTTCGCGTGAAGGGAGATGTGCTGGAAATCGGTCCTGCTTATGAAGACCGTCTGGTGCGGGTGGAGCTGTTTGGTGACGAGGTGGAAGCGATCCGCTATGTCGACCCCACCACTGGCGAAATCCTGCAGAGTCTCGAAACCATCAACATCTATCCGGCTAAGCACTTCGTGACGCCGAAGGATCGTTTGGACTCGGCCATCAAAGATATTCGGTTCGAGCTCAAGGAACGACTGGAGTTTCTGCAGACCGAAGGCAAGTTGTTGGAAGCTCAGCGCCTGGAGCAACGCACCACCTATGACCTGGAGATGCTGCAGCAGGTGGGCTACTGCAATGGTGTTGAGAACTACGCCCGTCACCTGGCCGGACGTGAACCGGGTTCAGCCCCGGAATGCCTAATCGATTACTTTCCCGACGATTGGCTGTTGATCGTGGATGAAAGCCATGTGACCTGTTCACAGCTACAGGCGATGTACAACGGCGATCAGGCCCGCAAGAAGGTGCTGATCGATCACGGTTTTCGTCTGCCCAGCGCAGCCGATAACCGGCCGCTCAAAGGCGAAGAGTTCTGGACGAAGGCTCGTCAGACCGTGTTTGTGAGTGCCACGCCCGGTGATTGGGAAGTGAAAGTGAGTGATGGCCAGGTGGCAGAGCAGGTCATCAGACCCACTGGAGTGCTCGATCCGATTGTGGAAGTGAGGCCGACGACGGGTCAGATCGATGACTTGCTGGGAGAGATCCGAACGCGGGCCGACAAGCAGCAGCGGGTGCTGGTGACCACGCTGACCAAGCGTATGGCCGAAGACCTCACGGATTATTTGGCTGAGAACAAAGTGAGGGTGCGCTATCTGCACTCGGAGATTCATTCGATTGAGCGGATCGAAATCATCCAGGACCTGCGCCTGGGCGAGTACGACGTGCTGGTGGGCGTGAACCTGCTGCGTGAAGGCCTTGATCTTCCCGAGGTGAGCCTGGTGGCGATTCTGGATGCCGACAAAGAAGGCTTTCTGCGAGCGCAGCGTTCGTTGATTCAGACCATGGGTCGTGCAGCCCGCCATGTGGAGGGCGTGGCGTTGCTCTACGCGGACAACATGACCGATTCGATGGCCAAGGCGATCGAGGAAACCGAACGCCGGCGCAAGATCCAGCATGCTCACAACGAAAAGCACGGAATTGTGCCGACGGCAGCGGGTAAAAAAGCCAGCAATTCGATTCTTTCGTTTCTGGAGCTCTCCAGGAAACTCAAGAGCGATGGCCCCGATGCCGACCTGGTGCAAGTGGCCGGTAAAGCTGTGCAGGCCTTAGAGAATGACTCCTATGGCATGGCTCTCGAGGCCTTGCCCGAGCTGATCGACCAGCTTGAAGTCAAGATGAAAGACGCGGCCAAGAAGCTCGATTTCGAGGAAGCCGCGAACCTTCGCGACCGGATTAAGAAGTTGCGGCAGAAGCTGGTGGGTCAGAGCTGAGCTAGAGAGGCACAGTTAGGCCACAACGGGTGACTCGGTTCCCTCGGCTGCATGGCGGGTGCTGCCACCCAGCTTGAAACCGGCATGCACGGCTTGAAGTGCTGCAACACCATCGGCCTCAGCGACCACGCAGCTGGTGCGGATTTCACTGGTGGCGATCATTTCGATATTCACGCCCGCTTCTGCCAGAAAACGGAACATGCGACCTGCGGTGCCCGCCGTGGCAGGCATGCCAGCGCCGACGGCACTGACCCTGGCAATGGCTGGACCGTCTTCCAGCAGGGCTCCAGGCCACTGGGCCAGCAGAGCACGCAGGGCGCGATCCGCAGCACTGCGGTCGTCGCGTTTGAGGGTGAAACTGATATCGCGGCTCCCATCGGCGTGCTGGCGTTCCGACTGGACGATGGCATCGAGGCTGATACCTGCGTCGGCTAGCGCATTGCAGAGGGCTCCAGCGGTTCCGGGTTTGTCGGGAACATGGCGGACGCTCACTTGGGCCTGGTCCCGGTCGAGGGCTACGCCGCGCACTTCTGGCTCCCCTTCGCCGCTTGCGCAGGGATTCAGGCTGATCTGATCGGCCTCCAGTTCGAAGGCCTCCTGGGTGGCGTGAAGGGCTTTGCTGCCAACGTCGGCGTTGATCACACAGCTGACCTTCACTTCACTGGTTGCGATCACACGCAGATTGATGCCCACTCGGGAGAGGGTCTGAAACAAACCGGCGGCAATGCCGGGACGGCCCATGATGCCGGCGCCGCCGATGCTCAGCTTGCTCATCCCGGACTGAGCGACCAGCTCACCGCCCAGCTTCTGGATCAGGGATTCACAGATACTGCGAGCCCTCTCCAGGTCAGTTTCAGCCACGGTGAAGGTGATGTCGTTGCTGTTGCCTTCGTGGGTGGCCTGGATGATTAGGTCCACATTCACGCCACCCTCAGACAGGCTTTCGAACAGCTGGGCGGCAACGCCGGGCTGATCGGACACATGGGAGAGAGCCAGCACGGCCTGATGTTCCACCAGTTCGGCGCCATCCACCGGCCTCCCGAGTTCCAGACCTTCGCGGCCAATGGGCCGCGAGTTGCGGCTGGTGAGCGTTGTGCCTGGTTCATCACTCCAGCTGGAGCGCACCACCATCGTGACGCCGTAATTGCGCGCGATCTCTACGGCGCGGGGGTGCAGAACGGCAGCGCCGAGGCTGGCCAGTTCGAGCATTTCGTCGCAGCTCACTCGAGGCATCAGCTGGGCGTCTTCCACCTTGCGTGGATCGGTGGTGAGCACCCCAGGTACATCGGTGTAAATCTCACAAGCAGAGGCACCAAGGGCTGCCGCTAGGGCAACGGCTGAGGTGTCGGAGCCTCCGCGCCCCAGGGTCGTGATTTCAGCGGTGCCGCCGCTGCTCTGGCTCGTGCCCTGAAAACCGGCCACCACCACGACGCGGCCCTCGGCCAGCTGGCTGCGTAGACGATCGGTGCGCACGTCGAGGATGCGTGCCTTGCCATGGGCGGATTCGGTCACGATGCCCACCTGGGGGCCAGTCATGGAGATGGCCGGGATGCCCAGCTCATGCAGCGCCATGGAGAGCAGCGCAATCGACACCTGTTCACCGGTGGCCAGCAGCATGTCCATCTCACGCTGCGGTGGATTGCTGCTGATGGCGTTGGCCTTGGCGGTGAGTTCATCGGTGGTGTGGCCCATGGCCGAGACCACGATCACCAGATCGTGACCTTCCTCCTTGCAGTTGGCGATACGCCTTGCCACGGCCTGGATGCGCTCCACGCTGCCGACGGAGGTCCCGCCGAACTTCTGCACCAGCAGGGCCATCCATGCCGCCTCATTTCGCAGGCGATTGTCTCACTGTGCTGCTCCCAGCAGTCCATCACGAAAAGCATCCCCGGGCTGGGTGCCGCGTTTGAGGGCTGCTTCTACATCCAGCAGACGGCCCAGCAAATTGAGGCAGCGCTGGGGTGAATGCCCTTGCAGCTGTTTGCGCATCACGTAGATCCGCTTGGGGTTGCCGATTCCCGCTGCCTTGGCGATGACCCCCACGTCCCGTTCTCCCTGTTGTTCCAGCAGCATTACCCAGAGCCAACCCCTGATCTGACCGGTGAGCGTGGCCACGATGCGCAGAGCCGGTTCGCCTGCTTCGTTGAGGGCATCCAGCAAGGCAATCGCCTGGCCTGGATCGCCTGCCAGCAGGGCGTCCCCCACTTGTAGAGCGTTGGTGCTGAGCCCCTCGATCAGGCTGTCAACGGAGCTGGCACTGATGCGTGCCTCGCCGCTACTTTCAGCATGGAGAGCCAGCTTCTGTAGCTCCATGGTCAGCCTTGCGCTGTCGTTGCCGATGGCCTCGATCAAGGCATCCACCGCATCAGGCTCCAGCCTCAGATTCAGCTCCTCAGCGGTGCGCTCCACCAGCTGGCGCTGGCCTGCACCGTCCCAGATCGCCGGCAGCTTGAAGCTGCGCTCACCGGCTTCTCCCGCCTTGATGCGTTTCATCAGAGCTTTGGTGGTGCGCAACCGACCGTCGGGTTTGGAGGGATGGCATAGCAGCAGCTGGGTGCTTTCAGGGATGCCATCCAGAGAGGCTTCGAAGCGATCGGCCAGTTCGCTGGGGCAGGCGTTGCAGAAGGGAGACCGCTGCAGCAGCACCACCCTGGAACCTGCACCGAAGGGTGGTGTGCGTGCTTCTTCCAGGGCCTGCCTGGCCTGTCCCGTCTCGCTGCCATCCAGCCGACTCACGTTGACGCTCGCCCAGCTCGGATCCACTGCCTTCTTGATCAAGGCCTGAATCGCCCGTTCCAGCGCGGCGGAATCATCGCCCCAGAACAACTGGATCGGCATCGAGGCGTGTCGTCGGACAATGTCGAAGTCTGCCCTGACTGGCAGTCCCCGTCAGAGGAATGTGCTGCTATGGCCGACCATCCGATTTTTACGGAAAGCATCCGTCGAATTCGGGCTTTGCTGGGGGAGACGGGACTCGATCCTTTGCAGCAGCAGGTGTTGGAGCGTCTGGTGCACAGCAGCGGAGATCCAGGCCTACAGCCGCTGCTCCGGTTCAGCGAGGGGGCCTGCGAGCAGGGCCTTGCAGCCCTGCAAGGCGGGGCATCGATTCTCACGGACACGGCCATGGCCGCGGCTGCAGTGAGGCCGATGGCCAAGCGCACACTGGGCACGTCCGTGCGCTGCCTGCTCGACTGGGCACCTGCGCTCTCACCGCCAGGTTCCACCCGATCGGCAGCGGCGATGAAGCAGGCCTGGCCTGAGCTCACGCAGGCGGCCAGCGCGAAGGGTCAGCCCATGCCGGTGCTGCTGGTGGGCAGTGCTCCCACCGCACTGGAACAGCTCCTGGATCAAGTGCAGGAGGGTGCAGCTGCACCCTCCCTGGTGATCGGTATGCCGGTGGGTTTTGTGGGTGTGCCGGAAAGCAAACGGCGCCTGGCAATCACGGCATTGGCTCAGATCCGGCTTGAGGGCACCCGCGGTGGTGCCGGTTTGGTGGCGGCAGCAGTGAATGCCTTGTTCAGAGCCTCCGCTGCTTTTGCTGCTGAATGAGCTTCAGGTGAACAAGTCCTGATTGTTCCAATACGTGGAGATGGACGTGTTTTTCAACACGGTGAGAGCCCCGGAGTTGTGAATCATATGGAGGTCATTCCCGTTCATTTCAACGCGGTAGGTGCCTGGCAATGGGACAACTTTGTCGCCTTGGTAGGGATTGAAGTCTGTGACGGTCACTGTGCCGTAATGAGAGTGAAAGGTGTCGGCCCCCTTCCCGCCGGTGTAAATGTCGTTTCCATTGTGGCCGTTAATAATTTCATCTTCGTCGGACCCACCAAGCCGCTCGTCTGTCCAGGGGTTCGCGACAGATTGCGAGATCCAATCAAGCGGTAGGAATTGTTGCTCATAAATTTGCACACGTGCTTTTTCTGGTGTGGTCTTCGAGCCTTCGCTAATTTTGTCCGCTACGCCGTTTAGGAAAGTAATCCAATCGTTGTAATCAAGAACTGAAAGACCGTCGAAACTTCCCCCATTGCTATTCACAACACTGTTATTAGTGTATTGCCCCATAAGGCTTTTGGGTTTTTTTGCGTTGTCTCCGTTAGTGCTGGAGAGATACTCAATCGAATAGGTGGGGATGCTTGCTTGTGGTGAGTCGTCTCCAAACCGATTTGTTGGATCTAAGCTACTCACTGGCCCGTAATACCCAGAGGACAAGGTTGCTGGTCTGTTCTTTCCGGTATTCACATACGTCTGATTATCAAACATCTCAACGATCGCCTCAGGATGATCTTTGTAAAAGCTGTAGACCGTGTCTACGGCTTGTGGGCTCAGGACCTCCTTTCCGTCATTATCTAGTACCCACCAATTGTAATTATTGCTGCCTCCACTAATCGGCAAGTGTGCCTCGGGACCGCCCTTTAGAACATTTGAGATGGTTGGGAGATTTAGCCATTTGCCGGGTACATTTTTATCATTTGCGTAAGGTGAGACTGCATGTATCCCCCCCGATGGGAATTTTCCAGGTTCATATTGATTTTCTCCAATCCAGTAATTTTCGCTGTAAGAATCAATTGTGCCGCCGCTTTGTTTTGCCCAGGCCGCTACCTGGTATTTAATCCATCCCCACTGATAATGGCCTTGAAAGTCATTGTTGCTCGCTTGTTCATCGGTAAAAGTCACCGATTTAGGCATATTTTGGTTCCAAATCCACTTCGCGTAGCCAATGCCGAGAGGGTCTCCATTCTTTCCTCCGTAGGGGACGTCATTTGGGATATCTCCAGCCCCTTCGCCATCGAATTGCATGTGAGTAAATTGTGCACCACCCGCCTTGGCTGAGCTCGTATTGATTTCCTTAATCAGTTTGAAGGCTTGAGCCAGATTGTCCATTGGAAATCCAGGTTCGCCATTGCCGATTTTGTTATTGCCCTTGAAGTTATTTTGATCGTACAGATTCCATACGTATTTGGTTTTTGCACCGTCGATAAATGCCCCTGCTTCAACATCCTGAGGAAGCCGATTGAGAAAGTGAGTAACAATCCATGGAGTGCCATCGGCCCCGGGCGCGTTAGGGTCGAGATAGTTGTACATGCTTTTTTTCTTATTTGAACCTTCTTTTCCGTAATAATCACCTAATAAAAAGAAGGCAGTTTTAACTCGGCTATTCGTGACAAATTCAATGAGCTGGTCGCAGTATTGCTTGAACGTTTCTTCAGTGAACTGTTCCGTCATTTTATTGAAGGGGACCCCGTTGTGAGAGAGGATCAGCTCAGGTTTTAAGGATGAAATAGTCATTAGCGCTTGTTTTATTTTCTACACAAATAGCAATTAAATAAAAATCTTGCCTGGATGTAATATTTCGATGCATTTTTTGGGTAGCGTAAATACGCACTTTTCAAGTCTTTGATTCCAAAGCGCCGCCTTGCAGGGAACCGATCGAAAGCTTTCTTCGGTTTGTTGATTTGAATTTGAAAGGCTTTGGAACTTCTTATTTGCACATCGCGAAACAATTTTGTGTTCAGGCCGCCAGCTGAGCGAGCACCTGCCGGGCACGTTGCACAACGCGGGAGGGCACCCCGGCCAGGCGCGCGGCTTCGATGCCATAACTGCGGCTGGCACCACCGATCTGCACCTGATGCAAGAACACGAGATCCTCGCCGGTTTCCTCCACCATCACCTGGAAATTGGCCACGTTGGGCCGCTCTTCCGCCAGGTTGTTGAGCTCGTGATAGTGAGTGGCGAACACCGTGCGCGCCCTGAGATCGCCGGCCAGATGTTCGCTGACAGCCCAGGCGATCGAGAGGCCATCGAAGGTGGCTGTGCCCCGCCCGATTTCATCCAAGAGCACCAGGGAGCGTTCGCTGGCGTGGTGCAGGATGTTGGCGGTTTCGGCCATTTCCACCATGAAGGTGGACTGGCCTGCGGCGAGATCATCCACGGCGCCCACCCGCGTGAAGATGCGATCGGCTAGGCCGATCTGAGCAGAGGATGCCGGCACCCAGCTGCCGATTTGGGCCAACAGCTGGATCAGACCGATCTGCCGCAAATAACAGCTTTTGCCGCTGGCATTGGGACCCGTCAGCACGATCAGGTCGGTGTCAGCTCCCAAGGCAAGGTCATTTGGGGTGAAGGGGTCTTCCACAAGCAACTGTTCCACCACTGGGTGGCGGCCAGCTGTGATCGTGAGCTCGCGATCGTCGCTCAGTTGCGGAGCACACCAACCGGATGTGGCTGCTGTGTCAGCCAGGGCGGTGAGTGCGTCCAACCCCGCCGTGGCGCGGGCAGCTTCGCGGATTGGCGTTGCCATGCTGCCCACCTGGTCGCGCAGCTTGCAGAACAGCTCGTATTCGCGCTGAAAGGCCCGTGCCCGCAGCTGGAAGATGCGGCCTTCGCGCTCCTTTAATTCGGGAGTGATGAAGCGTTCTTCATTGGCAAGGGTCTGGCGGCGGATCCAGTGGTCCGGCACGGAGGATGCCTTCGCTTTGCTGACCGCCAGGAAATATCCAAAGGTGCGGTGGTACTGCAAACGCAGGTTGCTGATGCCACTGAGCTCTCGCTCCAATCGTTCCTGCTCAGCCAGCCAGGCGTCCTGGTCATCGAGCTGATTGCGCAGGCCATCCAGAACTGGATCCACACCGTCATGGATGAGCCCGCCTTCACTGAGCGAGAGCGGCGGAGCATCCACCAAGCCATGGCGAACGGCGGCGGCCAGTTCAGCGAGCGCTGGATTGGGTGGCAGCAGCGCCTCCAGCACCTGTGGCCATGTGTCCAGGCTTCCTTCCAGGCGACTGGCCAGTCGGGGCAGGCGTTCCAGCCCATCGGCGATGGCCACCAGGTCGCGGGCGCTGGCATGACCGGCACCGGCCCGACCCGCCAGCCGTTCCAGATCACCCATCGGCCGCAGTAGTCGCCGCAGGGCTTGGCGCAGGGGCCTCCGGCTCACCAGCAGGCTCACCACGCTTTGTCGCTCCTGGATGGCGTTGAGGTCCATCAGCGGCGCTTCCAGCCAGCGGCGCAGGCAGCGCCCACCCATGGCGGTGAGGGTCTGGTCGATGGCCCACAGCAGTGAGCCCTGGAGTTGTCCGTCGCGTTGGGTGGCCGTCAGTTCGAGATTGCGGCGGGTCTGGGCATCGAGCACCAGGGCATCGCCGGCCTGCACGATCTTCGGCACATCCAGGGGCACCCGCGTCGCCTCTTCGAGCGGCTGCGTGTCATTGACGTACTGCAGCAGCCCACCAAAGGCCCTCAGGGCCAGGGGTAGTTCCTGCAGGCCAAGGCCATCCAGACCAGCCAGTCGATAGTGCGTGATCAGGGTCTGCTCGGCCTGGGGTTGGCTAAAGGGTGTGAGCGCCATCGGGCTGAGCATCAGCCGTTCAGGACACCAGGCAGGTCGCTGCGTGTTGGCGTCGTCGCTGGCTGCCCAGAGCAATTCCGAGGCCTCCAGCTGTGCCAGGTGTTGGTGCAGGGCATCGCTGCCGCTGCGTTCCATCACCTGAACGTCGCCAGTGCTCACATCGGCGCTGGCTAGGCCCCAGCGCAAGGGTTGCTTGCTGTTGGCAGGTTCCACCACCACCGCGGCCAGCCAGTTGTTGCGGCGGGCAGCGAGCATGCCTTCCTCCAGCACCGTGCCAGGGGTGAGCACCCTGGTGATTCCTCGTTTGAGCAGGGCTCCCTTGGCCGGGGTGGTCTCCAGCTGGTCGCACAGCGCCACGGAGTAACCGCGGCGAATCAGTTCAGCGCAGTAGCGCTCGGCGGCGTGATGTGGAATACCCGCCATGGGCACGCGACCGATCGCCTTGCCCCCTTCCTTGCCGGTGAGGGTGAATTCCAGTACCCGCGAGAGCTCGACGGCATCCTCGAAGAAACACTCGAAGAAATCACCGAGTCGGTAAAGCAGCACGCGCTCTGGGTGCTCCGCCTTGAGCTCCACGTAGTGACGCAACATTGGCGTCAGCAGGGTCTGATCCACCTGGCTGTGGTGGGCCCAGGGAGGGGTGTCGCTGTCCTCGTTGTCTGAGCTAGTCAGCTCGTCGGCTTGGCTGGAGGCTTGGTCAGGATCACTGTTGTTGTCCTGTCGCTGCCTGGGGCGGGCAGAGGCATCAGCGCTGAGGCTGGCGTCAGTGAGCTCAGCCAGTGCATCCGCGGCTAAGGCGTCAGAAGCCCTGGCGGATGTGGCCGTGGCTTGATCGGTGGGTTCTGGAGCCCCGAATAGATTCCCCTGCAGCGACTGCTCCTCGGGCTGGGGGCAGGTGCGGGGCATGGGACATCCGGAAGTGGCTGGATCGTACCGATGGCGTTCACCACAAGCTGTGAAGCTTGATGCGACGACGACGGAGACGACTCTCCCCCACATGTGAGAATCCCCGTGAACGACCTGGCGTCGACCGATTCACCATGCAGATCCTTAACACCCTCACCGTTCTGGCACTGGTGGTGATGTCCTTTGCGTTGATCGTGGCTGTGCCCGTTCTTTACGCCTCGAATGAAGACAGCGGCCGCTCCAACCGCTTGATTTTGCTGGGTGGCATTGCCTGGGTGGCCTTGGTGCTGGTGAACTGGGGCATGAGCTTCTTCGTGGTCTGAAGCCAGGCCGGAGAGCATCTTTTTTTTCCAGTTCACGCCGGCCGAGTGTGAACATGGACTGAACGGATCAAGGCGTCATGGCCACCTTTGAAGGACGGTTCACCGATGTGCAGGGCTTGCGCATCGCCGTTGTTGTTGCTCGATTCAACGATCTAGTGACGGCCAAGTTGTTGAGCGGTTGCCTGGACTGTCTCGGACGCCATGGGATCGATACCAGTGCCGACAGCACTCAGCTCGATACGGCTTGGGTGCCGGGGTCTTTTGAGTTGCCCCTGGTGGCTCAGCAGCTGGCTCGTAGCGGTCGCTATCAGGTGGTGATCACTCTTGGGGCTGTGATTCGCGGCGACACCCCCCATTTCGATGTAGTGGTGGCTGAGGCCAGCAAGGGGATTGCCAGCGTGTCTCGAGACACAGGTGTGCCTGTGATCTTCGGTGTGCTCACAACCGACACCATGCAACAGGCGCTCGAGCGGGCAGGGATCAAGAGCAATTTGGGATGGAGCTATGCCCTGCAGGCCCTGGAAATGGGTTCCCTTGCGAAGGCATTGCCAGCGGCTTAAACGGTGGATTGACCAACGGCCCCTTCGTGGTGCATGCTGCCCGGGTCACCAGGTGATTTTCACCGGCTGTCCTGCGGATGTAGCTCAGTGGTAGAGCATCTCCTTGCCAAGGAGAGGGTCGAGAGTTCGAATCTCTTCATCCGCTTATCGAATCATTGTTTTCGGATCAGCAGCTGCTGAGAGGGAACAGTGTTGAACCCCGTTTGTTCATAAAACCCGTTGCTGTTGGTGGTCATCAGATACACCCGTTCCACGTCGCGCAGTTTTGGTGAAGCCAGCAGCGCTTCAACAACGCGCCGCCCAAGCCCACGACCCTGAAGGTCGCCAGCTACCACCACATCCCAGAGCACGGCCCTGTAGATCCCATCGCTGCTGGCTCGGCCGAAGCCCACCATGCGCTTGCCGCGCCAGAGGCTGACCACCACCTGGCTGCCTTTGAGCATTTCACGCAGTTGTTGACGGCTGCGCCCCTGGGCCCAGAAGGCGTGTTTATTCAGTAACAGCCGTAGTTTGAGCAGACCGCGCGTCGGGCGTAGGTTTGGCCCCATCCCCATCAGGCGCAGGCCTGGGGCTCCTGGTGCATGTTCAACCAGATGGATGCGGGCCATGGTCATTTGATGCAGGCCTCATCATCCGTCTCCCTGTGTCTTCACTTGCTGTGTGCAACAAAATTCAGGTGTTCCAAGGCTTTGAAGCACCGAGGTCATGACGTCAGTGCCTGGTGAACAGCGGCCTCATCCCATCCAACAGTTGTTGCGCGAGTGGCCACCGGGCTATGGCGGCGTGGAACGGGTGGCTCATGAGTTGGCGATGGTCTGGGGCGGGGCGGTCTGGAGCCTTGATGCGCAGGGCAGCAGCCTGCGCGAACAGGACGCCATCCCTGCCCGTTACCTGCGCAGGCGGCTGGCGCGGACTCCTGCACTGGGGCGTCTGGTCTTACCGCTGCCGTCGGCTGGCTTGTGGTCGTTGTTGCGCTCGCGCCAGCCTCTACATGGCCATCTGCCCTCCATCGGGGTGCTGTTGGTGTTGTTGCTCGCCCGTTTGCTCCGCCCTCAGCGTCGTGTCACGGCCCACTGGCACTTTTTTTTCGAACCGGCTTCAGGATTCAAGGGACGCTTTTTCGGCATCTACCAGTGGTTGGCGCTGAGGGTTGTGTCTTGGCTCTCCGGGGTACTCACCACCTCACCCTCACTGAAAGCGGAATTGGTGCGATGCGGTTGCCGGTCTGAACGGGTTGCGGTGCTGCCCTGCTGCCTCAGCCATGACCAGGAAGCTGCGGCCTTGGTGGCGACGCGTTCATCGCCCCAGACGCAAGCCAACCCTGAATTGCGGGTGCTGTTCATCGGCCGCCTTGGCAGCTACAAACGACTGGATTGGTTGTTGCAGGGCCTGGCGAGTGTTGAGAGCTCCTGGTCGCTAGATGTGGTCGGCGATGGGCCGCGGCGGGCAGACTTTGAGGCGCTTAGTGATCAGCTCACGGCATCGCGCCCCAATGGTGAGGTGCGATTCCATGGCCGCTTATCGGAGGCCGACAAATTGAGCCAGCTGCTGGCGGCGGATCTACTGGTCTTGCCCTCGGAGAGTTCCAATGAGGCGTTCGGCATCGTTCAGCTCGAGGCGATGGCTGCCGGTCTGCCTGCACTGGCCTTTCAGCGTTGGCGATCGGGCATGGGTTGGGTCTGTCAGTTGGCTGATCTCGACTGGTCGCAGACGCCAGAGGATTTGCCGTTGGTGCTTCAGAAGCTTGCTGATGATCCGGTTCTGCTGCGCCATCTCGGCGTGCAGGCACGCGTTCGCTACGAGCAGCTGTTCTGCCGGAACATCTGGCTGAATCAGCTCCAAAGCTGGAGCAACCCCATGACTTGTTCCCAGACCCCGGTAGGCTTTCGGGCTCGAGGGTAGTAGTCAACACCATGCTCAAGCTCCTGCTGGGTGACCCCAATGCCCGCAAGCTGAAGCGTTATCAGCCGATTGTTTCCGATATCAATCTGCTGGAGGAGGAGATTGCTCCGCTCACTGATGACGAACTACGCGCCAAAACGGTTGCGTTTCAAGAGCGTTTGGCTGAGGCGGGAAGCCTTGAGAATCAACGCCCCATCCTTGATGAGATCCTGCCCGAGGCCTTCGCCGTGGTGCGCGAAGCCGCCAAGCGGGTGCTGGGCATGCGCCATTTCGATGTGCAGTTGATTGGTGGGATGGTCCTGCACGAGGGCCAAATCGGTGAGATGAAAACCGGTGAGGGCAAAACGCTGGTGGCCACCTTGCCCAGCTATTTGAACGCTTTAACGGGCCGTGGCGTTCACGTGGTGACCGTGAATGATTATTTGGCCCGTCGCGATGCCGAATGGATGGGCCAGGTGCACCGTTTCCTGGGCCTTTCAGTGGGATTGATTCAGCAGGATATGGCTCCTGCAGAGCGCCGCATTAATTATGGCTGCGATATCACTTATGCCACCAATTCAGAGCTCGGTTTTGATTATCTGCGCGACAACATGGCGGCAGATATCGTTGAAGTTGTTCAACGCCAGTTTCAGTATTGCGTGATCGATGAGGTCGATTCAATTCTGATCGATGAAGCCCGTACGCCTCTGATTATTTCTGGTCAGGTAGAACGTCCACAGGAGAAATATCAGAAGGCTGCCGAGGTGGCGACCACCTTGGAGCGTGCAGCTGAAATGGGCAAAGACGGTATTGATCCAGAGGGCGATTACGAGGTGGATGAGAAGCAGCGCAGCTGCACACTCACCGATGAAGGCTTTGCCAAGGCCGAGCAGATGACGGGCGTGAATGATCTTTACGACCCTCAGGATCCCTGGGCTCACTACATCACCAATGCTCTCAAGGCCAAGGAACTGTTCACCCGTGATGTGAATTACATCGTTCGCGATGGTGAAGCCGTGATCGTGGATGAGTTCACCGGTCGGGTGATGCCCGGTCGCCGTTGGAGTGATGGACAACATCAGGCGATTGAAGCCAAGGAAGAGCTGCAGATCCAGCCTGAAACGCAGACTCTGGCGTCGATCACCTACCAGAATTTCTTCTTGCTCTATCCGCGCCTGGCAGGCATGACCGGTACGGCCAAGACCGAGGAAACCGAATTCGAGAAGACTTACAAGCTGGAAACCACGATCGTGCCCACCAACCGGGTGCGCGCTCGTCAGGACTGGGTGGATCAGGTCTACAAGACAGAAGAAGCCAAGTGGCGTGCGGTCGCCCTGGAGACTGCTGAGGTGCACCAGCAGGGACGGCCGGTGTTGGTGGGGACCACCAGCGTGGAAAAGAGCGAGTTGCTCAGCTCATTGCTGGCTGAACAGAACATCCCCCACAACCTGCTCAACGCCAAGCCGGAAAACGTGGAGCGGGAGGCTGAGATCGTGGCTCAGGCTGGCCGTTCAGGCGCCGTCACCATCGCCACCAACATGGCCGGCCGCGGTACCGACATTATTCTTGGAGGCAACAGTGATTACATGGCCCGCCTGAAGTTGCGGGAGGTGTTGCTGCCCCGTTTAGTTCGTCCGGAAGAGGGACATCGCCCGCCGGTGCCGCTGCAGCGCAGCACGGATGGTGGGGATGGTTTTGCGGCCAAGGCCGCTCCAGCTTCCGGGCCCCATGGCAGTGCACCCAGTGAAGCCAAAGCCATCGGCAGCCTCTATCCCTGTCAGCTCACTGACAGCACGGATCAGGCTCTAGCTGAGCTGGCCAGGGATCTGGTCAAAGAATGGGGCGACCGTGCTCTCACGGTGATCGAACTGGAAGATCGCATCGCGACGGCGGCTGAGAAGGCGCCCACAGACGATGCCCAGATTGCAGCTTTGCGTGCCGCCATCGCCATGGTGAAAGGCGAATACGACGAGGTGGTGAAGCAGGAGGAGGGCCGGGTCAGAGAGACCGGTGGCCTGCATGTGATAGGTACCGAGCGCCACGAGTCGCGCCGAGTGGACAACCAGTTGCGTGGGCGCGCCGGACGTCAGGGCGACCCTGGTTCGACCCGCTTCTTCCTGTCTCTAGGAGACAACCTGCTGCGCATCTTCGGTGGTGAGCGGGTGGCCGGGCTGATGAATGCATTCCGCGTTGAAGAAGACATGCCGATCGAATCCGGCATGCTCACCCGCTCTTTGGAGGGGGCCCAGAAAAAAGTGGAGACCTATTACTACGACATCCGTAAGCAGGTGTTCGAGTACGACGAGGTAATGAACAATCAGCGCAAGGCGGTTTACTCCGAGCGGCGTCGTGTAATCGATGGGCGTGAACTCAAGAAGCAGGTGGTCGGCTACGGCGAGCGCACCATGAACGAGATCGTGGAGGCCTATGTGAATCCAGACCTGCCCCCAGAGGAATGGGATGTGGCTCAGCTGGTGAGCAAGGTTCAGGAGTTTGTGTACCTGCTTGAGGATCTCAAGCCCGAGCAGTTGCAGGGGCTGTCGATGGAGGAGCTCAAAGCCTTCATGCAGGAACAACTGCGCAACGCTTATGACCTCAAGGAGGGGCAGATCGAACAGCAAAGGCCTGGCCTGATGCGCGAAGCCGAGCGTTTCTTCATCCTTCAGCAGATCGATACGCTCTGGCGTGAACATCTGCAAGCCATGGATGGCCTGCGCGAGTCGGTGGGTCTGCGCGGCTACGGACAGAAGGATCCCTTGATCGAATACAAGAACGAGGGCTACGACATGTTCCTGGACATGATGACCAACATGCGGCGCAACGTGATCTACTCGATGTTCATGTTCCAGCCCTCACCGCCTGAAACGCAGCGGAGCACTGTCGCCTGAGGTTTAGCTTGATGCAACGCAAGCCAAAGCCTCGCTGAACGGAATGCCTGATCACCGGTCGCTGTTGTTGCGTGCCTTGCTGTTGGACGGTGTCGGGCAGCTGCTGATCCTTTCTCTGGTTGTTCTGTCCCCAGCCCTGACTGGCTTACCAATAGGTGACGTCGCTCTGGTCAATCAGGGTGGCTGGCTGTTGTTCATGCTGTTGCTGTATCCAGCCCTGGGCTGGTTGTTTGGCAGCTACACGGTGTTGCGCTGGCGTCGCTTGCCAATGGTTGTGCTGCTGCAGCGTTTGTTGCTGACAGCGTTTGTAACCCTGATGGTGGTGGCTATTGCTCGCTGGTTGTTCAACCCAGGTGATGAGTTTTGGCTGGTGCATCGACGGGTTCAGCTGCTTTGGATGGCAGGCGTCAGCGTCTGGGCGTTCTCCGTGAGGCTTGCGCTGCGGCGCGGATTGTTGTCAGCCGAAGCTCGCTTGTTGCTTCTTGCCAAGCCTGAAGAAGTTAACTTGATCATGCGGGCTTGGAAACGGGTTCCAGGGCGCCAAAGGTTGAGATCGATCCAACCTCAGGCCTTGATGGAACTTATCCAGCACTCTCAAGAGCCGCTGCTTGTTTGCATCACACCGGCTTTGCGACAGACCCCTGAGCTGCGTCCGTTGTTGGATCGTTCTGAGGTCAGTGATCCCCGGCAGCTTCGGGTGGTGTCGGTGATCAGCTTGTTTGAACAGCAGCAAGAGCGTTTGCCCTCTGCATTCATTTCTGAAGAGGGTCTGTCTTACGACGACCTCCCTTGGGCTGCCACATTCAGCGTGCAAGCACAGCTCAAACGATTAGCAGATCTATTTGTGGCGGGAGCGTTGTTGTTGATCACCGCGCCGTTTGTGCTGGCGGCAGCCCTTTTGATTTGGCTTGATGATCGCGGCCCGATTGTTTATGCGCAGCAGCGCAGTGGCTGGCTGGGGAGACCATTTTGGGTGCTGAAGCTGCGCACCATGAGGGTGCAGCCCAGCGATGCGCCGGCAATTTGGACCACGCCAGGTGACCAGAGGATTACGGCAGTGGGTGGATTATTGAGGCGGTTTCGAATTGATGAATTACCGCAGCTGCTCAACGTGCTCAAGGGTGAGATGAGCTTGATCGGTCCAAGGCCTGAGCGCCCGGAACTTGAGCAGAACCTTGAGCAGCAAATTCCTCATTATCGAAAACGCCACTGGATGCGACCGGGGTTAAGTGGTTGGGCTCAAGTTTGTGCGCCCTATGCCAGCAGCGTGGAAGACTCTGATTTAAAACTCTCTTATGACCTTTATTACCTGCGACACTTCGGCACTTGGCTGGATCTGGTGATTTTGTTCCGTACGATTAAAACTGTTCTGAAAGCGGGAGGTCGCTAATTCAGCTTATTTAAATTACTGAGCTTTGCTTTAAATCGGGCTAATTGATTGATACTGCTTATGGATCCGTAGATTTTGTTTTCCCAGGATGACCAGGCGGGGTTGTTCTGATGAATTCGCTTTAAATCATTTCTCCCAAAATATTTTTCAATCTTATGGCTATAATTGTTAGTATTAACCGATGGAAATTTAAGAGGTTTGGTCCCTTGGGGCAATAAAGGTAGTACTAAGCGGTTGCTATCTTTTTCTAAATGTTCCAGTCGCACTACGCGACTGCAAGATGTGGCTTTAAAATAGTGAATCCAATAATCTGCAGCGACCCAAGTTCCTCCAAGACGTAGAGAATAGAACAAACCACTTTTTACTGGATCAAATGGAAGGGTTAGACCCATCTTTTTTGTTTTGTGGTGCCAATCGCTTAACAGCCAGCTGGCCAGTTGCCGTGTTGTGATAATGGTTTCTCTGGCTTCTTCATATTGAAGGCTATTCAAGCGATTTTCGATTGACTCGTGCTTTGTATCTGATTGATCTGGATCCACGGTGATAAGAGGAATGTCTAAATCTCTGAACAACCTTGCTGTGCTTGTACCACCGGTTTTTGGCAGGTGCAGCCAGATGAAGCGATCTGAAATCAGCATAAATTTTTCTTGAATTTAGTGAGTTTGCACATCAGATCAGTTGTGTTTCAGCCGTCTTTGAATTGGCTGCAATTTATAATTGTACTAAGACGCGTCATCGGAATGAAAGCCTTAAGCATTGGAACAATATAAAAATAGGATCTATTGCAAAGGCTTATCCTTGATTTCAGAAAGTACATCTATGCTCAAAATATTTTTAGCCAAAAAAAATCCCCTCCTGTTGGAGGGGATAAATATTTAAGAGAGCAGATCAGGCAATGAAATCCAAGATGTTGGATGCAGTGATTGTGCTTGCGTCAGAAATTCCTTTGAGCGTAGTCAAAGTATTGATCACCAAGCCAGCAGAAGCACCAAAGGTCCCATTGTCGGAAACCGTTGTCGTAGAGGCAGCGAGACCAATCGTGGTATCGACGTTGTTGTCGTAGATGACGAAGAAACCGTCATTTTCAGCAACAGCTCCATTAACTGTTAACTCCAGCGATCCACCAGCTTCCAGCGCATCAGCTGCAGTGCCTGCAGTGAATGCAGTGCTGGAGTCCAAGGTCAGGATGTTTCCAGTACCTGTAGTTCCCAAGTTATAGGTACTAGAAACTTTGGTGACTGAGGCTGAATCGCCTGCGGCAATAGAAGTCGTTGACAAACCTGCAGAAATAAGATCTCCTACATCGCCGCTTCCAGTAATAGTTGTCAGATCAGCAAGACTGAAGTTGCCGAATTGGTCTGCTTCGGCGACCGAGAAGTCTTTGATCGTTTTAGCAACGACGTCAGCGGAAGTGACGAGCTCCTTCAGCAAGAAGTCGTCTGTGCCTTCGCCACCTGACATTGAGTCAGTACCAGCACCACCACTGATCACGTCGGCTCCGCCGCCGCCAAGGATGGTGTCGGCGCCAGCGCCACCAGTGAGCTTGTCAGCACCTTTGTCGCCGTACATCCACTGACCAGAACTGCCGCCAGTGACCTTGATTGTGTCAGCTTCAGAACCGCCACGAACCGTGGCAGTCGCACCGGCATTCACATAAATCTTGTCTGCGCCAACTTGACCGTTTATGAAAGCTGCGGCGCCAACGTTGATACCGTCGGAGCTTATACCAAGGGTGTCATTTTCACTGCCACCAACCAGGGTGGATTTAGCTCCAAGTTGTCCACCATCAGAGGAAGTGGCGTAGAAAGAATCCTTTCCTTGGCCACCAGCGTAATAAGAGTCGGTTGATGCGCCAGAGATGACAAACTTATCTGCTCCGCCTTGACCACCAACGGTTATTTTGCTGTCAGTTTGAGCTGAAGTGAAGGTGTCAGCAGCATCGCCGAGTGTGATATTCAGCTTGGACGCAGCACCGGTTGTGATGGTGACGGTGTCAACTCCACCTCCCATGCCAACCGTGCCAGATGTTGCGCTTCCAGACAGAGTCAGATTATCGAGTCCTTCGTAAGAACTGACTGAAAGCTTTTTGGCAGCAGCGCTGGTGATTGAATCAGCGCTGGATGTGCCAGTGAGAGTGACGTTACCCGAAAGGGTTGTAGTTGTGTAAGCCAAGGTCTTCGCAGAAAGAGCTTTTCTTGGACATCCTAAGGGTTATTTTTATATAGAAAGAAAAGTATGTGGTTTTGAACAAACAGACGCGTCATCGGAATGAAAGCCTTAAGCATTGGAACAATATAAAAATAGGATCTATTGCAAAGGCTTATCCTTGATTTCAGAAAGTACATCTATACTCAAAATATTTTTAGCCAAAAAAAATCCCCTCCTGTTGGAGGGGATAAATATTTAAGAGAGCAGATCAGGCAATGAAATCCAAGATGTTGGATGCAGTGATTGTGCTTGCGTCAGAAATTCCTTTGAGCGTAGTCAAAGTATTGACCACCAAGCCAGTAGAAGCACCAAAGGTCCCATTGTCGGAAACCGTTGTCGTAGAGGCAGCGAGACCAATCGTGGTATCGACGTTGTTGTCGTAGATGACGAAGAAACCGTCATTTTCAGCAACAGCTCCATTAACTGTTAACTCCAGCGATCCACCAGCTTCCAGCGCATCAGCTGCAGTGGCTGCAGTGAATGCAGTGCTGGAGTCCAAGGTCAGGATGTTTCCAGTACCTGTAGTTCCCAAGTTATAGGCACTAGAAACTTTGGTGACTGAGGCTGAATCGCCTGCGGCAATAGAAGTCGTTGACAAACCTGCAGAAATAAGATCTCCTACATCGCCGCTTCCAGTAATAGTTGTCAGATCAGCAAGACTGAAGTTGCCGAATTGGTCTGCTTCGGCGACCGAGAAGTCTTTGATCGTTTTAGCAACGACGTCAGCGGAAGTGACGAGCTCCTTCAGCAAGAAGTCGTCTGTGCCTTCGCCACCTGACATTGAGTCAGTACCAGCACCACCACTGATCACGTCGGCTCCGCCGCCGCCAAGGATGGTGTCGGCGCCAGCGCCACCAGTGAGCTTGTCAGCACCTTTGTCGCCGTACATCCACTGACCAGAACTGCCGCCAGTGACCTTGATTGTGTCAGCTTCAGAACCGCCACGAACCGTGGCAGTCGCACCGGCATTCACATAAATCTTGTCTGCGCCAACTTGACCGTTTATGAAAGCTGCGGCGCCAACGTTGATACCGTCGGAGCTTATACCAAGGGTGTCATTTTCACTGCCACCAACCAGGGTGGATTTAGCTCCGAGTTGTCCACCATCAGAGGAAGTGGCGTAGAAAGAATCCTTTCCTTGGCCACCAGCGTAATAAGAGTCGGTTGATGCGCCAGAGATGACAAACTTATCTGCTCCGCCTTGACCACCAACGGTTATTTTGCTGTCAGTTTGAGCTGAAGTGAAGGTGTCAGCGGCATCGCCGAGAGTGATATTCAGCTTGGACGCAGCACCGGTTGTGATGGTGACGGTGTCAACTCCACCTCCCATGCCAACTGTGCCAGATGTTGCGCTTCCAGACAGAGTCAGATTATCGAGTCCTTCGTAAGAACTGACTGAAAGCTTTTTGGCAGCAGCGCTGGTGATTGAATCAGCGCTGGATGTGCCAGTGAGAGTGACGTTACCCGAAAGGGTTGTAGTTGTGTATGCCAAGGCCTTTCAAAGATAAGGGCTACCGGAAGATTTTATTTGCAAAAGCATTGTGTTGCAACTGATTTGGACACTTGGCCGAGTGTCTTGTCGCGAATCTCTCATAACTGTCGCAGTGAATCAACTTTATCTTGAAATGTGCCTAGAAGAAGCTGTAAATAACTGACCTTACGCAGTTTGATGTTGGAAGTGAGGCTCATGCCTACTTGAAGCGGCAGTTGTTCTCCGCCCTTAAGCTTTAGCTGTTGGCGATCAAGTTTGATGGTTGCCGGGTAGCGGTATTCAGGTCGATTGTCTTGTTGGCTGGGGGGTAGTGCGTCTGATCCGATGCTTTTCACTTCACCTTCAAGAACCCCGAAATCAGTTGCAGGAAAGGAGTCGATACTCATATCTGCATCCATACCCGGCTTGACGAAGCCGATCTGGCTGCTGGGGATTTCAACCCGTGCTTCCAGGGTGTCGTAAGGAACGATTTTCATCACGGTTTCTGTGCCCTGGGCCACATAGCCTTCACCCCTTGGTTTGAGATCAAATACGATTCCATCGACTGGTGATCTTAAGAGCTGGTAGCGAAGATTCACTGATGCTTCAGTGATCCGAGCCTGTAACTCTTGGAGCTCAGCCTTGAGTTGCTGGATTTGTTGACCCAACGATGCCTTCTGACGAAGTCTCTCCACTCGTGTTTGTCTCAGTCTTCCATCTGTTTCAGCAACCTTATTGAGTTGTTCAAGGTATTGGAGTTCGGCCGTCGCGCCTTGTTCTTTGAGCATTCCATAGCGACTCAACACTTCTTTCATCAGTTCGAGATTGCGCGTGAGCGTCCTGATTTCCTCGTCGTTTAGCAAGAGGGATTGCTTGAGTTCTGTTTGCTTGAGGTAAAGCTGGTTGGTCTTTAGTTTTTGGCTTTCCTTTAATGAATCAAGTTGTTGCTGGGTGGTTTCGGCGTCCAGTTTCATCACGACTTGACCTTTCTTGACCTCATCGCCGTCTTTGACCAGGATCTTTGAGGCGATTCCACCCACTGGCATCTGAATCTCCTGAACCGAACCCAAGGGCTCCAGCTTTCCGCTCACCGTGACCACTTCATCAGTTTTTGCAAGCGCTAGCCAACCCACAGCGAATGCGGCAGTTCCAACTAAGCCCCAGGTTGTCGCCCGCATCCAACGAGGCGACTGCTGAATCGCTTCTCCTTCGGTATCGCGTTCTTTAAAAAACCCCTCCACAGCATCCTGGGCCGATTTGATCGGGTTAAGGGATTGATTGGATTTGATCTTTTTTTGATCGGCCTCAGGGTTCTTTGGGGTTGGTTTACCGATTTGATTTTGAGATTTAATCATTTCAACCTGCCTCCTGCTGGCGCAACAGCGCGTAGTAACGCCCTTTGAGTGCCATCAGTTCATCGTGAGTGCCCTCTTCAACGATCGCGCCTTGGTGCATCATCACGATTTTGTCAGCGTTGCGAACGGTAGACAGGCGGTGGGTCACGAAAAAGACCGAGCACCCCTGAAGCGACTCACGCAAGTTCTGGCAGACCCTACGTTCGGTGTCGTAGTCGAGGGCACTGGTGGCCTCATCCATCACCAGCAACTTCGGATTGGCCAGCAGAGTTCGAGCAATCGCCAACCGTTGACGCTGTCCTCCAGAGATACTGGCTCCTCGCTCTCCCAGTTCGGTGCTGTAGCCCGATGACAGCTCCATGATGAATTCATGGGCGCAAGCAATCTGAGCAGCCTTGGCAATGTCTTCGCCGCTGGCATTGGGATCAGTGAGTGCAATGTTGGCGCTGACGCTGCCAGAGAACAGCAGCGGATCCTGAGGCACGATGCCGATCTGCCTGCGCAGGGAATACAGCTCCACTTTGTCGATGTCGTATCCGTCGATAAGAATCCGGCCTTCTTCCGGCGAATAAAGGCGAGGCAGCAGTTTCATCAATGTGCTTTTACCGCTACCGCTCTGGCCCACCACACCAACAAATGTTCCCGTAGGGATGTCGAGATTGATGTTTTTGAGCACTTGAGGTTTGCCAGCGCCGAAACGGAATTGAAGATCTTCAAATGTCACCCTTCCACTGATCGGAGGCAGTGGGATCTTGCCTTGATCGAGTTCGGTGGATTCAACAGGAGTGTCCACAATGTCGGCGAGGCGTTCAAAGCTCACGCGTAGCTCCTGAATGCGCTGCCAGATCGTTGAAAGGCGCAGCAATGGCTGGGTTACGTAACCACTGATGATTCGGAACGCGATCAGCTGACCCAGCGTCAGTTGACCATCTAAAACAAGGCTGGCTCCCACCCAGAGCACCATCAATTGAGACAGCTTCTGAAGCACCTGGCCGGTTTGGCTCAGGGCCGTGCCTGTGATGGTTTTTTCGTAGGTGCGATCGATGTACTTCGAATAGCGCTCTTGCCACTTCCAGCGGCTCACCATTTCCACGTTCTGGGCTTTCACGGTTTGGATGCCGGTGAGCACTTCTACGAGGTGAGATTGAGTTCGAGCGTTTTCCTCAGCCGATTGGCGGAACTGCCTGCGGAACAGGGGAGCACCAATCAATGTGATGGCGACTTGTATCGGCACCACAATCAGCGCGATCAAGGTGAGCACCCAGCTGTAGAGGGCCATCACGGCGATGTAGATCACCGAGAAAGCCGCATCAATAACGGTTGTGAGTGCTTCACCAGTGAGGAAGTTGCGAATTTTCTCCAGCTCAGCAATTCGAGTTCCCAATTCACCCACCGGGCGGCGATCGAAATAACCCACCGGCAGGCGCAATAGATGGTCGATCACCTCGGCACCGAGGCGCATGTCGATCCGGTTGGTGGTGTCCGCAAACATGAAGGTGCGCAGGCTGCCCAGCAGGCCTTCAAAAATGGTTACTGCCACCAGAGCGATCCCCAGAACCTGCAGGGTGTCGAGGCTGCGCTGGGCAATCACTTTGTCGATGATCACCTGGATCAGTAGGGGATTCGCCAGAGTGAACAACTGGACCACAAAGGATGAACCCAGCACCAGCAAAAGGGTGGAGCGGTAGCGCTGAATGGCTGGCAAGAACCAGCCGAAGTTGAACTTGGCGTTGGGTGTGGCGCTGGTGCGATCCACCAGGATCACTTCGAAGCCTTCAGGAGCAGCTTCAGCTACCACTTCAGGGCTGAGTTCCAGCCAGCCGAGGCGGGGGTGAGCCATCAGCAGACCGTTGGCATCGCTGCGCACCACAACGCCGAAGCCATCACTCCAGTTGATCAAGCAGGGCACATTCATGCGGGTGCACAGTGACGCCGGCACTTTCGCGCCAGAGGCGTGTAGCCCCATTCCCGCCACGAGTTGGCCCATCATCGGCAAACTCGGTTGTTTGCCTCTTCGGAGTGATTCGCGAATGGTTTTTTCCAACGCGTCGCGCCGGAACGGCAGGGCCATGATCTGTGCGAGCATTCGAAAACAGGCCATGCTTTCTCGCAATGGTCCTTCGCCTCGAATCAAAGAAACGGAGTCGCGAGGATCTTTGCCGCTGAGATCCAGGCTGGATCGAGCTTGCAATTGAGCGAGCGGGTTGTCTTCGACCTCCTTGCTGGCCGTGTCCTCGGGTTCGGAAGAGTTGTCCTCGCTGCGGCCGGCCAAAATCTGATCCACTATTAGCCGAGGCAGCGTCAGCAGTCGCAGGTTGAACTGGCCCTGACTGATCGGAAGTTCGTTTTGAGGATCAAGGCTGCTGTTCAGCTCTGCCGCTGTATTGGCACTACCTACAAACAGCTGATCATCAGGATCTAGGCTGTTGAGCGCCTCGTTTGAGCCGGCTAAGGCCCGAGCTTTCGGTAGAACGTGCCGAAGAATATCAAGGAGTCCGTAAGGCGAGCGTTCACTTTGATCGACCAACGTTTCAACCAGCTTGGCCAGCTCAGCTGGGAAGACGGTGGTGTCGCACCAAGTGCGGAAGCTGGCGTTGTTGCTGTAAATCTCTGCAATCAGCTCATCGGGCAAGGCCAATGCTTCTAGGGCTGTTGAAGCGCTCACTTCTTCGCAGCCCTCAGCCCGCAAGAGGGAGGGCAGACCCACAAGGTTGCCCGGTCCAAGTAGCGCCAGGGTGTTGAGCTGGCCGTTGTGCTGACCCAGCAAGCGAGCTTTACCGTTCAGAATCAGCAGCACGCGGTCTGAAACGATGCCATTGCTACTGAGGGCGTGGCCGATCCCGAATCGCACAACGCTGCCTTTTTCGCTGAGGCGCTCGATCGTTGCTTCAGAGCATCCCTCAAACGCAGGAATTTGCTGAAGAGCGTTGGTGATTGCGGAAACGGTCATGCAGCTGCGTTTCCGCTAGCCAATCAAAGTCGAGCCAGCATACAGAGAACTTCTTCATTGATCCACTCCTGGAACAATTCCATGGTCATCTGTTGTGCCGTTGCTTCGTCGAAGCGGGCTGCCTCATAGCGCTCCAGCCGTGCCACTAACCACCACTGCTCGATGTTGAAAGGTTCCAGCAGCTGGCCTGGTTGGCTTGTCCGCAGCCGTTCACTGAGAGCAGGATGCGACTGTCGCATCGGTACCGGCCCCACAATCCCCTTGGTTTTGGCTTCTGGACCCTGGCTGTGCTCAGCAGCTAAGTCAGCGAAGTTGGCTTCTGATCCTGCGATGCGTAGATAGAGCTCCCGTGCCAGGAAACCGTCGTTGACGCGCAGAAGGCTGTACACCACGCGATCCAGCTGCTCTTTGCGGGCCAGAAAGCGTGCTTCGGCTTTGTGCTGAAAGTGCTCCTGGCTGTAACGGCGCACGCGCTCGGGCAACTCCAGTTGCCAATGCAGATCATCGGCTGATAAGCCTCGCGTTTTCAGGTGTTGGATTAGTTCAACGTCATTATTGATGGCCTGCTTGCTGAGATAACCGCTCCAGAGCTGTTCGCATTCGTCCGGCGACAAAGCAATCGATTCCACCGCCGTCGCGGTCACGTCGGCGCGGATCAGAGCTCCCAGGAGGTTGTGCCGACGCAAAAGAGCCGTCGCATCCGTGGAAAGATCGTGAATGGAGGGCTCGCTCATCCGGCTGGAAATCCGATCATTAATCTATGGCGCGGTTTTGCTCGCTCAATGCTGTGTGGATCAACTCTGGTGTGTTGCTGGTCAGATCCACCAGTCCGAATCCGAAGCTGGTGTTGCGTGGCAGCAAAATTCGTACAGCGCATCCATCCACGATGCGATGCAAATATATTTTTTCCGGGCAGTTCCACGCTCCAGCATTGAGGAAATACAGCCCAGGTTGCAGGCAACCATCGAATTTGAAGCGACAGGAAAAGCTCGCACCAGCGCTTAGCGGGGGAAGGCTCTTGCCCAGTTCAGGGAAGCGCTGGCCAGTGATCAACTGTCCGGATTTGTCGGTGATGCTGCAGGCCAGCTCCACATTCTCCACCGCTTCATCAGCGCGGTAGCTGAGGGCCACGCAGAACCCCTCTCCCTGGTGCAGCACGTTGCAGCGTTTGCCCTCGTGATCGAGGACCTGCATGGCCTCGATCCGAAGCCCCCTGCTGGGATAGGCCATCCTGCTTTCCGGCTTCAAGTTCGGGTCGTAGCCGCTGCCGTCTGCATCCAGCTTTGCCCCAGGCTTTGCTTCACGGGCGGGGTCAGGACGATCTTCGTTGGCTTCGAGTTGTTTGAAAAGGGCTTCTGCCTGAGTACGCCAGCCTTCTTCGCTGCTGTTGTTGAGGCGTTGATAAATCGTGGTGATGCTTTTGGGGCGACCGATGAACTCCAGTTGCCCGCGGTTGAGCAGCATGGCCTGGTCACAGTGCTGCAGGATCTGTCCGCAGTTGTGGGTCACCAGCAGGATGGAGGTTCCTTTGGCTTTGAGTGCTTGAAGATGCTTGAAGCATTTGCGTTGGAAGAATTCATCGCCAACGGCCAGTGCTTCATCCACCACGAGCACGTCGGGCTCAATGTTGGCCTGAACCGCAAACGCCAGCCGCAGGGCCATGCCGCTGGAGTAAGTCTTCACGGGCTGGTTCACGAAGTCGCCGATGTCGGCGAAGGCGAGAATCGAATCCAGATTCGAGTCGGTCTCCTCCTTGCTGAGACCCAGCAGAGCAGCATTTAAATAGACGTTTTCCAGTCCGGTGAACTCGGGATTGAAACCGCTGCCCAGTTCCAGCAACGCCGCCACACGCCCTTCGATCGTCACCGAGCCGCTGGTGGGGGTGAGCGTTCCGCAGAGCAGTTGCAGCAGGGTGCTCTTGCCGGATCCGTTACGGCCCACCATGCCCATGGTCTGGCCTGCTTCCAGCTCAAAGCTCACATCGTTGAGTGCCCAGAAGGGTTCATAAAATGTGCGTGTTCCTCTCCACAGCCCTTGTGCCAGGCGGGCTCTTGGTGAAGAGAACACCCGATAGCACTTGCTGAGCTTGTCAGCCTGAATCGTGATTGGGTCAGCCATGGTTCACATCACATCAGCGAAACCACGCCGTGCTTTCTGAAACATCCTGAAGCAGAGTTCACACATCACAACGCTGATCGGCAAGCCCAGGCAGAGATAAAGCGCGGATGGACCCTGCCCGCTGACCAGCACAGCACGGGTCTGTTCGATTACGAGAACCAGCGGATTGAGGCTCAACACCGGTTGCCAGCGCTCCGGTAGTGCTGACACTGGATAAAAGATGGCGCTTAAAAACATCAACACGCTCAGGCCCACATTCACCAGCTGAGGCAAGTCGCGCAGATAGACCCCAAGTGCTGACAGCAACCAGCACAAGGCCAAGCACCCCAACACCAGTGGCAACCAAACCAGCGGAAGCCAGAAAGCCGTTAAGGGGATCGATCCCTGCACAATCAGTTCGAACAGACCGAGCACCACCAGGCTCGTGCAGGCATGGAACGCAGCTGCACCCACAGCAACGGCACTCAGCAGCTCAAGGGGAAAGATCACTTTTTTGACGTAGCTCGGCTGGCTCAACACCAGAGTGGGCGCCCTGCTGATGCATTCGGCAAACAGGCTGTACACAATCAGCCCGGCGAACAGGTTGATGGCGAAACCGATCGGACCTGCTTCTTGGAGGTCGGGCCAGCGTGCTTTGAACACCGTGGAGAACACAAAGGTGTAGACCGCCAACATCAGCAGCGGGTTAAGCAGGGTCCAGCTCCAACCCAGCAGTGATCCTCTATAGCGAGACGCGATTTCACGCTCGGTCAGCCTCCAGAGAATGCTGGGGTTGCGGGTCAGGGCGGCGTAGGCCTGCAGCGATCGCTGGATTGAGAAGCTCATGATTCCTTCAGCTCTTGGTCAGCTGTCTGCTGTTGGGCGACAGGCAGGTCTTGGTGGGACCAAGAGTTCAGATAGCTGCGGAAGTTGGGATGGCCGTGTTCGAGCTGCAGAAACTTCCAATGCTCCAAACTTGGCTTCATGACTGGATAGCGGTGCAGCACCGTCAGGGTGGCCGCGGTCTCCAGTGGCCCCACAAACCCTTCCCGAGGCAACTCCTTTTGGCTGAGTTCTTCGGCCTGCTGAGCACTCACCACGAAACAGCCGGAATGGGGGTTGCTGGTGAGATCAAAGTGCACTTCTTCTTGCCCGCGATAGAGGCCTTGGGCGGCATCGCGCTGGGGTTGCATGAAACGCCCGATGAACTGTGGTGAGAGGGGGCCGTCCACCAGCAACTGGTTGATCGCTCCCTGATGTACTGGTTCGTAGCGATGGGGCATCAGGCAGAAACGGTGTTCGGTTTTGTCCAAAAACCAGCGCTGTTTGTCGAAGAAGGCGGGATCGTGGATCACCAGATCGTCTTCCAGATACATCATCAGGTCGGCATCGGAAGCATTGTTGATCAGGTGATCCCGACAGGCCAGCGGCAGCTGACGGGGATCATCAGTTTGCAGCTCAACTCTTTGAATCCGCTGTCCAAAAAGATCGAGCACATTATTCAGCTGGTGCTCACCGTCGCTGCAGACGCTGATGTTGAGTTCGAGCGATGGTTGGTTGGCTGGAAAGTGGTCAATGCGTTTGTGCTGAATGTTGAGCACGGTCATCTCCGCTTGACGCTGCAGGCCCAGAAGGCCATGCAGGCAGCGACTCAGAGCCAGTGAGCGTTGAAACTGCGAGCCGACTCGCAGTGATCCGTAGCCATCGGGATTGGCTGAAGCATCCTTCTCTTCCCTGGCGTAATGCGGAATGCAAACGTGAACGCGCATGAATCTTGCGTAAGGCAGAACTCGCGTTCCTCTTGGTCAGATTACCCGTGGCGTCTGGGCTGGGGCATTTGTAGTCCCATGCGAGCATCAGCCCAGTGCCGATCAGATGTGTGCAGCAGCGCAAGGGAATCATTCTCGCAGGTGGCAGCGGAACTCGCCTGCACCCCATCACGCTGGCGGTGAGTAAGCAGCTGCTGCCGGTTTTTGACAAACCGATGATCTACTACCCGCTCAGCACCTTGATGCTGGCGGGGATTCGCGAGGTGCTGATCATCACCACACCCCATGACCGCGATGCGTTTGAGCGACTCCTGGGGAATGGTCACTCCTGGGGAATGGAGATCATCTACGCCGTTCAGCCCAGCCCCGATGGCCTTGCCCAAGCGTTTCTGATCGGAGCAGAGTTTCTGGCCGGTGCTCCTGCAGCCCTGGTATTGGGCGACAACCTGTTCCATGGCGGTGAGCTGATACCTCAGTTTTTGCAAAGCGGCCAGTCCAACCAAGGAGCCACGGTTTTTGCCTATCCAGTGCGTGATCCCGAGCGCTACGGCGTGGTGGAATTCGCCTCCGATGGCCGAGTGATCAGTATTGAAGAGAAGCCAGAGCGCCCGAAGTCGCGCTACGCCGTTACCGGTCTTTATTTCTATGACGACTCCGTGGTTGAGCGTGCCCGGGAGGTGAAGCCGTCGGCTCGCGGCGAACTGGAGATCACGGATCTCAACCGTCAGTACCTGGAGGAAGGGGAGTTGCAGGTGCAGCTGATGGGTCGCGGCATGGCATGGCTGGATACGGGGACTTGTGATTCCTTGCAGGAGGCTGGCAGTTACATCCGCACTCTTGAGCATCGCCAGAGTCTCAAGGTGGGTTGCCCTGAAGAGGTGGCCTGGAGGCAGGGCTGGATCAGCGACGAACAGCTGCACAAGCTCGCAACACCGCTGCGCAAGAGTGGCTATGGCGATTACCTGCTCCAACTGATGGAGTACCCAGATGCAGGCTGAACGGCTCACCACCTCTTTCGGGTCGACCCTCAACGGACCGTTGTTGATCACTCCGCGGGTGTTTGGAGATGACCGTGGGTTTTTCTTTGAGAGTTGGAATCAGGCGGCCTTTGCAAAAGCCCTGGAGGCGGATAGCCAGCCGGTGCCTGCGTTTGTTCAGGACAACCATTCTCGCTCCAGCGTTGGCGTTCTGCGCGGCCTGCATTACCAGTTGCCGCCCCATCCCCAGGGCAAGCTTGTCCGCTGCGCGCTGGGCGAAATCTTTGATGTGGCAGTTGATCTGCGCCGCAGTTCGGCAACGTTCGGTCAGTGGGTGGGCGCTCGCCTGACGGCCGCCAACCATCAGCAGCTGTGGGTGCCAGCAGGGTTCGGCCATGGCTTCCTCACCCTCAGTAATCATGCTGAGGTGCTTTACAAGACCACAGATTTTTGGAGCCGGGAGTGTGAGCAGGCGGTGCGTTGGGATGATCCCGATCTGGCCATTGCTTGGCCTGCTTTTGAGGGTGCTGTTGCGGCCAGCTCCCCATTGCTGTCTGAGAAAGATGCGGAAGCACCCTTGTTGAAGGATCAGCCATGCGTGTTCTGATCACCGGTGCGGCTGGCCAGCTGGGCCAGGAACTGCAGCACACTTGCCCAGCGCCCGTGGAGTTGCTGGCCTTTGGCCGCGAGCAGCTTGATCTGGCTGATCCCGCTGCTTGTCGTGCGGCTGTAGAGAAGTATCAGCCGGATTGGCTGATCAATGCTGGGGCTTACACAGCAGTGGATCGCGCCGAAACTGAGCCGGAGCTGGCCGAGCTTGTGAATGCCCAAGCGCCTGGAGCCTTTGCTGCTGCGCTGCAGCAGACCGGCGGCTGCTTGCTGCAGGTGAGCACCGATTTTGTCTTCAATGGAGAGCAGGGTCATCCTTATCGGCTTGATCAGCCATGCGACCCCATTGGGGTGTATGGCCGCACCAAGGCGGCTGGCGAGCAGGCCGCTGTTGAGGGGTTAGCTCCAGAGCGATTGGCGATCCTGCGCACCAGCTGGGTGTATGGCCCCGTCGGGCGAAATTTTTTGCTCACGATTCTGCGGTTGCATGCGATCAAGGCCGAAGCCGGTGATCCCCTGCGGGTCGTGGCGGATCAGGTGGGCTGCCCCACCAGCACAACCACCCTTGCCCAGGCCTGCTGGTCGATGATTGAACACGCTGCCCATGGCATGCATCACTGCAGTGACTCTGGAGCTGCCAGTTGGTACGACTTTGCAGTGGCCATCGGTGAACTTGGCGTTGCCGCAGGTCGGCTGAGCTCGGCTGCTTGTGTTGAGCCGATTACCACTGCTGAGTACCCCACACCTGCTCAACGGCCGGGCTACTCGCTGCTGGATTGCAGTGCTACACGATCGTTGCTGGGTTTACCAGCCAGCCATTGGCGGGCTGCACTGGCCGAGGTGATGGCCCGCATCCCCTGAATTCAGTGGCCAAGTGCCCTTGATGCCACGAGATCGATCAGGTTGAGCTGGCGCGGCAGACAGCGTTCCAGGCTGTAGTGCTCAATGGCATCGAGATGAGCCTGATGACCCAGTTTTTTAGCGAGGCTGCGATCTCTCAGCAGCCGGTCGACCTGCTCAGCAATCGCTTGTGGATTGAAAAAGTCCACCAGCAGACCGTTGTGCTCGTGATCAAGCACCTCCATCACCGGTTCTGTTGCTGAGCCCACGATGGCGCAGCCGCTGCTCATCGCTTCCAGCAAACTCCAGCTCAGCACGAACGGATACGTGAGATACACGTGGGCCTTGCTCAGTTGCAGCAAGGTGAGAAAGGGTTCGTAGTTGATGCGGCCCACGAAGTGCACCCGTGAGGGGTCGTATTCACCTTCGATTTCTGCGAGAAAGCGGTCGCACCATTCGCCGTCCTCGCAAGCTTTTCCGTAGCTGACGCCTTTTCGCTCACCAACCACCACAATCTGGGCGTCAGGTTGCAGTTCCTGAATCTTGGGGATGGCCCGAATGAAGGAGTGACAACCGCGGTAGGGCTCGATATGGCGGTTCACAAATGTGACCAGTTTGTCAGCGTTGGTCAGAGTGAGTTTGTCGTTAATTTCAAGCGATAATGTGCTGGGTTTTTTGGCGGGTCGGGCCTCATTAGAAATACCATCGTGAATCACTGAAAAGCGATGGTGAAAACGCGCTGGATAGGAGCTTTTTTGGAACGCTGTTGGTGTAATGTTCCAAGTGGCATGATCAAGATTCAGTAACGTATTGGCATTCTTCATATGAATCCGCCCTGAATTATTCCAGTCGTTGTCGTCGGGCTGCAACTCTGGGTCAAACGCACAATCAAATCCGTTCACGTTGTAGCAAAACTCTTGATACATTAAGAGTGGAACGCCGGGCCAAATGTAGGGAAGGAATAGCAATTCTCCCCAGCCAGGATGACCACAGATGATGTCTGGTTTGAACCCCTTTCGCTTGAGTTCGGCGCACAGTTCTGCGCAAGCTTCGGCCCGGATGGCTTTAGTTTCTGTATCAAGGACTAATGGGTGAATGTCTGCACCATTTCCGCGCTTGGGTTGATAAATGTAATGGTGATAACCCTTCACTTTGGCAATACTGCTTTCATTCATGCTGACTGAAACAACGGTATTGCCGCTTTGCCTTAAAAGTTGATAGCAGATGTGCACATACTGGCCGGGAAAGTTCTGATGAACGAAGAGGATATTCATGCCTGTCTCAGTCGGATAAAGATGATGTTGTCAGTTGCCCGAAGCCTGAAGGGTCCTGGTTCTGACTCTGGATTAATGTCAAACAGATTAATTTTCGATCATGACTGAGATTCTGTTGCCCCCTGGCACACGCGTGCTGGTGACAGGTGGTGCGGGATTCATCGGCAGCTGCGTAGTCAGGCGTTTGCTCAGCTGGCCTGGGGTTGCGGTGATCACGCTCGACAAGATCGGTTACGCGAGTGATCTCACCAGTATTGATCGGGTGGTGGAAGGTCTTGGCTCTTCGGAGGCCAAAAGGCATCAGTTGTTGAAAATTGATCTAGCCGACGCCGCTGCAACGGATCAGGCCATTCGGCAAGCGGACCCCGATCTGGTGATGCACTTGGCGGCTGAAAGCCATGTGGATCGTTCAATCGATGGCCCTGGTGCCTTCATTGAGAGCAACGTCACCGGCACCTTCAATCTGCTCCAGGCTGTTCGTCGCCATTGGCAGGAGCTGCCCAAAGAGCGCCAGAAGTGTTTTCGTTTTCATCACATCAGCACCGATGAGGTGTTCGGTTCCCTCGGCGATTCAGGCCGTTTTTCCGAAACCACCGCCTACGACCCCCGCAGTCCCTATTCCGCCAGCAAGGCGGCAAGCGATCACCTGGTCAGCGCCTGGCATCACACCTTCGGCTTGCCTGTTGTGCTCACCAATTGCTCGAACAACTACGGGCCCTGGCAGTTTCCGGAAAAACTGATCCCAGTGGTGATTCTCAAGGCGGTGGCCGGTGAACCCATCCCCCTCTATGGCGACGGCGCCAACGTGCGCGATTGGTTGTATGTGGAAGACCATGTGGAGGCCCTATTGCTTGCCGCCACCCGTGGCCGCCTGGGAGAGAGCTACTGCGTGGGTGGTGCCGGTGATCATGGCTCGGCCAGTGAGCGCACCAATCGCGACGTGGTGGAAACGATCTGCTCCCTGATGGATCAGCTGCGGCCTGATGGTGCGCCCCATGCCCGCCTGATTACACGTGTGGGCGATCGCCCCGGTCACGACAGGCGCTATGCCATTGACGCCTCCAAGATCTCCAGAGACTTGGGCTGGCAGCCTCGCCATAGTTTTGAGCAGGGCCTTGAAGCCACCGTGCGCTGGTATCTCGATCACCTGTTCTGGTGTGACAAGGTGCGTGAGCGGGCCGGCTACGGCGGTGAGCGCATCGGTACCCAGGGATGAACCGGTCTTGGTCACTGATCTGGCTCAGTGTTGGGCTGGATTTGTTCGGGGTTTTCTTGAGTGCCCTGTTAGCAGCGGCTCTGCGCGGTCACAATCCTGCGCTGGTGTTGCAGGGGGATGGTCTTGTGTTTGGGCTTGGCTTTCTGCTGCTGGCATGGTTTTTAGGGGGGTATTCCTTCCTGCGCTGGCCATGGATGCCCTACCGGCAGCTGTTACAGCGCTGGCTTGTGGTGGTGGGCAGTGCCCTTGCCTTGGCTGTGCTTGTGGGTTGGCTGTTGAATGCTGCGCCTGCGGCGGTGTGGTTTCAGCGCAGCACGCTGCTCATCCTTGGCTTGATTCTGGTGGCCTGGGGATCTTTGACGCGGTTTTGGCTGCATCCCTTGGCGAGGCAACAGGCATCTGGAAGGTTGACTCGCTCATCGGTGTTTCGGCGTCGATCTTCTTTGGAGATTGCCCAAGACGAGACGGCTGACCCGCCAAGGCGGCAACTGTTGCTGCTGTTTGTGGCGTATCACCCTTCGCCATTGGAGGTGAAGCAGCTGCAGGCCTGCCTGAACGAGCTGTCGCCGCAGGTGGGCTACGCAGTGGTGGTGAATGACCACCATCCAGGTGAGCCGGTGGATCAACTGCAGGCCGGAGCTGATTGTTTTCTCACCAATCGCGATAACCCTGGCTATGGGCGGGCTGTGAATCGCTTGGTGGTGCGGCTCGGCCAGCTCGCCCCGTACATCGGGGTTCTCAATACGGATCTCTCCTGGCAGGCGGGCACCTTTGAGCTGCTTGTTGGCTGGTTGCAGCAGCACCCGCAGGTGAGCCTGGCGGTCCCGCAGATCCTTGATGAAGCTGGCACCCCCCAGCAGCTTTGTAAGCAGCACCCAACCGTGCTGGGTCTGTTCAGTCGCCGTTTTCTACCGGGATGGCTCAAGCCCAACTGGCTGAAGCGTTATGACCGCTGGTACGTGATGGCGGATCAGAACTACCAGGAGGTGTTTGAAGCGCCCTATCTCAGCGGTTGTTGCATGTTGATCCGCAGTGAAGCCTTCAGCCGTGCAGGCGGCTTTGATGAGCGTTATTTCCTCTATCTCGAGGATGCCGACATCACCCGCAGCCTCGCTCGCGATGGTCAGTGTGTGCACTTGCCGGTCGCCGGCGTGGTGCATGGCTGGGGTCGTGGCAACTACAGCAACCTGGGCCTGATGGCCGTGAATCTCACCAGTGCCTGGCATTACTTCCGTAAGTGGGGCTGGGCGCTCTGGTGATTGAGGTTGTTCTTCCCACTTACAACGGTGCTGCCTATCTCAGGCAACAGATCGCCTCGATCGATCAGCAGACGCTTCGTCCCCAGCGGCTGCTGTTGCGCGACGACGGCTCCAGCGATGGCACTGCGGAGTTGCTCGCTTGCCTCAAGCGTGAGTACGGCGATTGGCTGGAGCTGCTGCCAGCGGACGGCAACCTTGGCTGCACTGCCAATGTGAACAGGCTGCTGGAAGCCACAAAAGCTGCTTATGTGGCGCTTGCCGATCAGGACGACGTTTGGCTGCCTCACAAATTGGAAGCCTCCCTGGCCCTGTTGCAGCAGTTGGAGCGGAGCCGAGGAGATAAGACACCTCTCTTGGTGCACAGCGATCTGGAGTTGGTCGACGGCGAAGGGGCGTCGCTTGGAAGCACTTATCTGCAACGTCAGCGACTGGATCCGTTGCGCACCGCACCGGAGCATCTGGTGCTTACCAATGTGGTGACCGGTTGCACCGTGCTGCTCAATCGTGCACTGCTGAAAAAGGCTTTGCCGATACCTGCGGAGGCCCTGATGCACGACTGGTGGCTGGCTCTGGTGGCCAGTCGTATCGGTGAGATTGGCTTGCTTCCCGAGCCAACGGTGCGGTATCGCCAGCACGGCACCAATGTGCTGGGAGCTCAGGGTCTTGGTCTGAGCTATTGGATGCAAAGGCTGCGGAATTTGTTTGCTGACCCCTCTGCGGGCGGGCATACCCGGGCTGCCTTGCGACAGGCGGAGTTGTTTGAACAGCGTTATGGCCAGCCACTGTCAGCCTTGCCGGCTTTGTTGCAGCTGCCGCGCAGGCGTCGATGGTGGGCTTTGCTGAAGCTTTCATCCGAGCAACGTCCGAGCAAACATGGTCCTTTGCGGACGCTGGGGTTATACGGTCTCCTGGCTTGGCTACCACGATGAAATTCCGCAACCTGATCAGTCGATTGCGCACGTCGTCTCAGGTGTTCCGCGCCGATCCAGGAGCGTTGATGCGGGTGCCCCGCTTTCTATGGCGTGCCCTGCGTGAAGGGCCTGCTGTTAGTGCCGCACGTCTGCGGGAGTTAAGCGACCCTTCACGCTTTGCGCCCGGTTATCAAAGCTGGCTTCAGGAATTTCATGTTCCATCACAGCAGGAAAGTGAAGCGATGGAGGCCTGGGCTCGGGATTGGCTGCATGCACCCAGGATTGCGGTGCTGATGCCAGTTTTTAACCCTAAACCTGAATGGTTGCAACAGGCGATTGATTCAGTGCGTGAGCAGATTTATCCCCATTGGCAGCTTTGTATTGCTGATGACTGCTCCACGGATCCGCAGATTCATCAAATTCTGGAAGCTGCAGCGGCGTCCGATCCACGCATTCAGGTTGTCTTCCGTAACGACAATGGCCATATTTCTGCGTGCTCAAATTCGGCGCTTGACCTGGTTGATTGCCCATGGATGGCTCTGCTGGATCACGACGACTTGCTATCAGTCGATGCTCTGGCCTGGATAGCTCGCGCTATTCATGATCACCCACAGGCTCGCTTGTTTTACTCGGATGAGGATAAAGTTGGTAAAAATGGTGAAAATGTAGATCCCTATTTTAAGTCTGATTGGGACCCTCTTCTGATGGAATCCCAGAACATGTTTTGCCACTTAGGGGTTTTCGAAACCGAACTTGTGCGCAAGCTCGGAGGATTTCGTATTGGCTTTGAGGGTGCACAAGATCATGATCTCGTGTTGCGATGTACTGAGACAGTTCAGAGATCGCAGATTGTTCATATTCCGCGAATTCTTTATCACTGGCGTGTTCATTCGCAAAGTACGGCGTCCGGTTCCAATGCCAAGCCCTACAGCGATGATGCTGGGATCAAGGCTGTTGAAGGCTATCTTCAGCGGCAGGGTCTTCCTGTCCAATCAGTTGAGCGCATCGCAGCAGGAATGCATCCCAAGTTTTCTCTTCCTGTTGATGGACCTTGTGTGAGTGTGATCATTCCCACTCGCAATGGACTCAATGTTTTAAGGCCGTGCCTTCTGAGTTTGATTGAGCAGACTGACTACGCCAACCTTGAGATTTTGGTTGTCGATAATGGTTCTGATGATTCGGAGACGTTGATCTTTCTGCAAGATCTCGAGCAGCAAGGCTCGATCCGTGTTTTGAGAGATCCAAGTCCATTTAATTATTCCGCACTCAACAACAGCGCTGTTGAAAAGGCGACTGGGGACTGGATTTGCTTATTAAATAACGATATTGAAGTCATCAATGCTGATTGGTTGTCGCACTTGCTGTCTTACGCAATGCGGCCCGGGGTTGGAGCTGTGGGAGCGCGCTTGTTGTATCCCAACCGCACGATTCAGCATGGTGGTGTTCTCCTCGGTGTGGGTGGTGTCGCAGGACATGCCCACCATGGTCTTGCAGAGGATGCTTACGGATATTTCAGTCGTGCTCAATTGGTTCAGGAGGTTTCCGCTGTTACGGCAGCCTGTCTACTAGTCAGCAAGACAAACTACCAAGCTGTAGGCGGACTTGACGCGGACAATCTCAGTGTGGCATTCAATGATGTTGATTTCTGCCTCAAGCTGATTGAGAAAGGACTGCATAATGTCTATGCACCATCGGCTGTTTTGCTACATCACGAATCAGTGAGTCGTGGCTATGAAGACACCCCGGAGAAGCAGGCTCGATTCTCATCTGAAGTGGCCTGGATGCAGCAGCGATGGGAAAATTACCTAACTTGTGATCCTGCTTATAACCCTAATCTCGCTTTAGATGGAGAACCTTTCAGGCTTGCGAAGCAGCCTCGTTTGCAGGGCTGGCCTGTTGCACAACCGCTGCAATCTTGAGTTGTTAGAGGGGCCAAATCGCCCGGTCATGGCATTGGGGAAGATCCAGCCAAGGATGTCGCATCTGCAACAGGCGACTGAGTCGGCGTTCCTGCTGAGTTGTACTTTCAGCCCGCATTGAGTTTTCGTGGCTGGTGTAAGTCGCCAGAACCTGAGGGCACAGCACACCGTGCCAGCCTCGGTCGATCAGCGAGCACCAGAAATCAAAGTCTTCCCAGCCGCCTGGGATGTGGGTGTAGCCCCCTACCGCTTTCCATGCTTCATGCCGCACCAAGGCCATGGCATCGATGTAGTTGCCGCCGCGAAACTGTTGCTGCTGCCAGGGGATATCGCTTACCAGCACCCTTTGGTCATCGCTTCCCTGTTCTGGCTTCACGCGCACAAGGCTATGTATGACCGCGCAATGGCAATCGGCTTGCAGAGCAAGATGCCCACAGTGTTTTACAGCGTTGCTGTCGAGAGAATTGTCGGCATCCAGCACAAAGCACCAGGCGCTGCTTGCCGCTTCAAAAGCAGTGTTTCGCGCTGAGGCTAGTCCGCCATTCTCGCTGTGTTGAATCAGCAGGCAGCGACCCAGATGCGAATGATGGTTGTCCATCCACGACTGCACGACGGCGGCGCTGTTGTCGCTCGAGGCGTCGTCGACAACGATTAATTCGATGCGTGCGGCGTCGGTCTGCTCCAGCACACTGTTCAACGCATCGAGGATTCTGGAGCTGTAGTTGTAGAGGCTGACACAAACGCTGATGCCATCAATCAGGGGCTCAGCACCGCTCGTATACAGCAGGTTGGAGCTGGGCTTAGGGGTGTCACTGACCGTGGTTGATGGGCAGCCTTGGCGATACCAGTTCAGTTCTTGAAGCAGCTCTTTAGCGCCGATGGGTTCTTGCAAGATCAGGATCGGTGCGGTCTGTCGTTGGTTGGACTGCACCAGTACTTGCCATGCCTGCCATATGTCTTCCTCCGGCGTCGGCTGCTGTCGCACGATCTCCAGGCCAGCATTTAGACAGCCCTGAAGCCATTGCGCCATCAGCCAGGCTGTTTTTGGATTATTGGATTCAAGACTGTTGAAGCCTGGAATACTCAGCAGTGGGGCCTGCAGGTTTCGGTTGAAACCTGGGTTGGTGTTGCTCAGGCACAGTGTCGAACCCAGATCTTTCAATCGCCTCGGCTCGGCGAGTCCAAGTTCGGTTGCGCAGGATTCCCAGGTTGTCGTTGAAGCTCTCAAGTAGTGGTTCACCGCTCGCGATGGTGTGACCCAGGAGGCGTTAATTCCAAACTGGCGTAGGAATTGCACGCGTTTGCGATCGGGGTCCCAAACCCGCTCCAGTTGAGCGAGGTGCAACAGTTCTTTCGAGCCCTCAGCACCGATGAGCACATCAGCAAGGTTGAGGGCAATCGGGCTGACGCCCTGGCTGCCCATCACCTGGGCTTCAAAGACTTTGCTTGGATCGGAGTCGATCGGACAGTGCTGAATCCAGGCGTGAACGGGCCACTGATTGAGGTCCCCGCCGCGCACCTGAATCGTGATGTTGTCATGGCTTGCTCTCCAGCTTTCAGCGGCAGGAACAGGGCCAGCCAGGGCGGCGATGTGTTCGAGTTCAAAGCTGCGAAACCCATGCGTTTCCCACGAGTGCAGTTGGTGTTCTGCTGCCGGCCCCTGGCTGCCGCACATCACTTCCGCTAGTCGGCCCCATGGGTGATCGGCAACACGATTCGCGGGGGGGAGACCGCGCTTAATTTGCAGGTTGCGTTTGAGTTGGCTACGCCGGCGTGGCAATGGGGCTAGCGCCGGAGGGTCCAGCTGTTTGCTCAGCCACTGCTCCAGGCTTTGTCGATTGGTTGGTTCTAGAGCCAGCTTTGCAAGACGTCGATAGAGCTTTTTCACCGTGCCGGCAACAGGAGCAGGCAGTTGGCTTTGCTGACTACGGCGGTGCTCTGGTCTTATGGCCTTCAAGGCCTGCTGTTGCTGCTCTTTGGAACTCAACGGCGCAAGGTTGCGGACTTGCCTGAGCGCTTTGTCTGGATCAAACCAGTGGCTGTAGCTCAGCACTTGCATGGGAAGATCAGCGCCATCACGCAGCACCTGCGCGTTGTGATGCCACCAGAGGCGCTGAGCCCGCCATCCATCCATCCCGGTGATGGACTGATCCCGACGCACGAGAGACACCATCACCTCAGCAGGATCCCGGATCGCCAGCAGCAGCTGCAGAGGGATGTTCAGGCTTTCGCAGGCTTGCTTCCACAGTGGCAGCAGCAGACTGCTGCGTGGATCCTTGATCGCCCATGGACCTGTCTGAGCCTCCGCTTCTGAGTGCAGAAGTGTCTTGAGATCACCCAAGGCTCGCTGCCCTCGGTTGCTGTCCAGCCACCCTTGCGGCAGTGGCTGCATCCCTCGCGGTGAGGGCCACCAGCGCTCCAGATCGATCAGCAGCTCTTCTTGTAGAGCGGTCACGTCGGCACGTTCGAAGTAGCCCTCGGGGTTATGAGTATCACCGTCCAGCAAGGGTCCCGGCATTGCGATGCCACAGGCTGGCAACAACGACCCCAGCAGGGACGTGCCGCTGCGATGCATGCCGACGACCAGGATGAGAGGTGCTCGCTGATTCATCGTTGCCTCAGCTGTTCAGCGATCAATTCGGCCCAATGGCTGGTGGTGAGGGGGCCGGGATGATTATCAAATGGCTCGAGGTTGTCGCGGGTCCAGAGGCCGCCGCCGCCACGCAGATCCAGAACGGCTACACCCCGTTGCCGGTAGTGGTTGATCACGGCACTGTCGTGATCACCCTGCAGCCAGAGCACCATGGGGGTGGCCTTTAGAACTGCGGTTTCCTGGAGAATGGCATCAACCAGTGCCGTGGTGACCTTGATTTGTTGCTCGCGTCTTGGATCTTCTTCGAGATGATCGTCAAATAAGGGGATCTGGCTCACGGCCAGCGTTCCGTCGATCAAAGATGCTCTGGGATGGGTGTAAGCCTTCGCTAGGGCAGGCTTGCGTTTCAGCTGTTGTTGAAAGGTTCCGCAGCTGGGATTGAAGGTTCTCAGCCGAGAGGGTGCTGCCACGTTGCGCTTGAGGTAGTAATCCGCATGTCCCAGCAGGACGTGTCCTCCCTTCAGTTGCTTTCGCAGCTCTGCCGGGATCAGAGTTTGCTTGTTGTTGGCGTCGCGCAGCATCAGCCATTGATGCACCGTGCCGAATCCACCACCGGCGTAGTTGGCCACGGGTTGATGAGGCAACAGGCTCTGCAGCTGCCAGGCCAGTGAGGCGTTATCCGACAGTCCTGCCCCCAGTACAAAGCTGTCGCCAAGCACCAACACTGCGGGTGCTGTTCCGCTGGAAGCTCCAGCAGCTCGGCTCAACCGTTCACCCTTTGAGCCTGTGCTCAGTGTCCACTGATATCGGTTCACTGCCCCAACGATGCCCATGCGTTGAACGTCCTCGGGCAGCTGAATTGTGGCGGTGTTGATGCTGTTTTTTCTGTACCAGTATCCGAGTGTTGGCTCTGGCACGTAGGGGGATTGCGGAGACCAGCTGGTCTTGCGTTCACAAGCGCTCTTGGCTTTCGGTGCCTGGATTGTGCGTCCGTTTTTGAGTTGACGGGCCAGTCGTACCAGGGCCAGCGGTTCGCCCTTGTGTTGTGCAACCAAGGCTGCAATCACTTCAGCGATGGCCAGCAGGCTGGCCAGGATCAGCAGGTTGACGACCAGAAGTTTGCGCATCTGAGTGGCGTCAGAACAGGCTGTAAATGAAGGGAGCCACAACTGTGCCCTGGGTGAATACCAGAAGTGCTCCCATCAAGACGAGCGTGAGGATCAAGGGCACGAGCCAGTACTTTCTGCGAGCTGCCATGAAGGCCCACAGATCTCCGAGCAGATCAAACAGTGCGGCCATTCTCTGCGGAGCCCAGCTCAGAAAGGTTGTTTGAGATTAGTCCGCCTTCCCTGGACCACTTCGCGATAACTGTCAGTTGATGCATCCCAACGCTTGCGCAGCGGGTCGTGGCCTAGGCATCGCATGATCAGAGCAATCGGTTGCAGCACAAAGACGAACACAACTCCAAGGATCAGATGGCTGTTGATGAACCCAAGCACGTTGCCGAGAGCCATCCAGCCTCGATAAACAAGGCTGAGCCGTTGCGGTGCAACCACGCCCAGCAAGATCAGGAGCACGCCGATGCCCACTGGCCACAGTGGTGCTGAATGGCTGTGTAGAGCAGGTAGAAGCACGCAGAAGAACAGAGGAATCAACACACCCAATAGCAATCCGAATTGCCTTAGCTGCTTGCGTTTCGGGGTTGGTTTGGATGCCATCAATCGAGTTCGAACTCCGTCATCCAGTTGTTGTCACTGTGTTGTTCCGGTTGGTCTGTTTTCAGTAAAAGCTGATTTTCAAGCACCAGGACATCCATTTCGGTGCGCATAAAGCAGCGATAGGCATCCTCGGGAGTGCAGACGATCGGTTCCCCGCGAACGTTGAAACTGGTGTTCACCAGCGTGGGGCAACCCGTGCGGCGATGAAAGGCGGAAAGTAACCCATGGAATCGTGGGTTGGTTTTGGCATGCACGGTTTGCACCCGGGCCGAATAGTCGACATGGGTAATTGCCGGTAAAGAAGATCGCGGCACATTTAGTTTGTCGATCCCGAACAATTGATTCTGTTCTTCCGTCATCGGAATACAGAGTTTGTTGTTTACTGGGGCAACGATCAGCATGTATGGACTGGCTTGATTCAGCTCGAATTGATCATTCACATGGTTGTCCAGCACTGATGGTGCAAAAGGACGGAAGCTTTCGCGATATTTGATTTTCAGGTTCATCACGCTTTGCATCGCCTGGCTGCGTGGATCGCCCAGGATTGAGCGGGCGCCAAGTGAGCGAGGACCGAACTCCATGCGTCCGTTGAGCCAGCCAACAACCTTGCCTTGCTCGAGCAGATCAGCAACGGTCTCGAACAGTGTGGTGTCGTCGAAAGTGTTGAAGGGAATTCCCTTGCTATTCAGATGGCTACAGACCTGGTCATTGCTGAAGCAAGGTCCCAGATAGGTGCCCTGCATCGCGTCATCTCCTGTGCAATGGCGTGGTTGCTTGAAGTGCTCGTGCCATGTCACCAGTGCCGCTCCCAGGGCTGATCCAGCGTCTCCACTTGCTGGTTGAATCCAGATGTCGTCGAACGGACCTTCTCTCAGCAAGCGGCCATTGGCAACACAATTCAGTGCCACTCCACCGGCAAGGCAGAGGCTCTTGGCTCCGGTCTCCTTGTGAATGCTGGTTGCCAGGGCGAGCACAATGTCTTCGGTGACCAGCTGAATTGAAGCGGCCAGATCCATGTGAAATGGTGTTAATTCACTTTCCGGTTTGCGTGGTGGTTGGCCGAATAATGCATGGAACCGGTTGCTGGTCATGCGGAATCCACGGTGAAACTTGAAAAAATCAAGATTCAGTCTGAAGGTTCCATCGTCTTTGACATCGATGAGATTGTCGTAAATCAGATCGACATATCTTGGAGTTCCGTAAGGGGCTAGGCCCATCAATTTGTATTCCCCTGAATTCACCTTGAAGCCGCAGTAGGAGGTGAAGGCCGAATAGAGCAGGCCGAGAGAATGTGGGAAGGAAATCTCCCAGAGGGGATTCAGTTGGTCTCCATGTCCCATCCAGGCGGAGGTGGTCGCCCACTCCCCCACACCGTCCATGCAGAGAATGGCTGATGATTCGAATGGGCTGGGAAAAAATGCGGCTGAGGCGTGCGAAAGATGGTGTTCTGAGAAAAGAAGAGGCGGAATTGTGGCGTCCTGTCCTGCAATCTCTTGCAGGTTCTTTTTCATGATCTGCTTCAGGAAAAGCTTTTCATGCAGCCACGTCTGCATCGCCGCCACGAAAGAGCGCCCGCCACGGGGGGAGGCGCCGATGTAAGTCTCAAGCAGACGCTCAAACGTGAGCAGCGGCTTTTCGTAATAGGTCACTGCCTCCAGCTCGCTGATGCTGAGTCCGGCCTGATCGAGGCAGAAGCGAATCGCGTGGTGTGGGAAGCGTGCGTCGTGTTTTTTGCGGCTAAAGCGTTCCTCTTGAGCAGCACAGATGACGCGCCCATCGATCAGCAGAGCCGCCGCGCTGTCGTGGAAGTAAGCAGAAATCCCCAGGATGGCCTTCATGACGATCGCAGCAGGATCTTGAGTCGTTGCGGCACCTTACCGCTCAGATCACTCTCCCAGAAACTCAAGGATTTCCCTGTCTTTCAGGTTTTGTGAAGCTCCAGCGCAGACCTCGTTGATCGGCTGGTCAGCAGCGATCGCTCGCAGGCATGTCTGCAGTGTTCCCACCTGGTTTTCCAATTGATCAATCCGTTCCATCAGGTTGCGGATCACGTTGGCTTCGGCGTCTGGTAGAGCCGAGTGGGCCAGAGGGTTGATGCGTACACCGCTCTGATGGATCACCCGCCCAGGGATGCCGACAACGGTGCAGTCGGCGTCAACATCACGCACAACCACGGAGCCCGCGCCGATTCGCGTGTTGGTTCCGATTTTCAGAGCACCGAGCACCTTGGCCCCGGCACCCACCACCACATTGTCTTCAAGGGTTGGATGGCGTTTGCCGCTTTTTTTGCCGGTGCCGCCGAGTGTGACCCCTTGGTAAAGCAAGCAGTGGTCTCCAATTTCCGCTGTTTCACCAATCACCACACCCATGCCATGGTCGATGAAGACTCCTCTGCCGATGCTTGCTCCGGGGTGGATCTCAATGCCTGTGAGACCACGGCCCAGTTGACTCAGCAACCTGGACGGCAGTTTGAGCGGCAGACGCGAGTGCCACATGCGGTGGCTGAGACGGTGCAGGGTGAGTGCCTGAAAGCCTGGATAGCAAAGCAGGATCTCCAGCGGGCCGCGCGCCGCCGGGTCACGTTCGCGAATGATCGCCAGGTCGGCTCGGATGTGATTGAACATGCCTCGGAGCCGCGCCCTCAGCGCTTGAAGGCGTCATTTTGGCAGTTGGCAGTCTTTAGTCGCTTTGCAGACCGATCTCCTTGCGCAGTAGTTCGATCGTGTCTCCACTGAGGTAGCTCTGGGAGCAATGCACCTGGGGCATGCGCATCAACTGGGACCGGTTTTGGCGCAGGCTTTGTTCCACAAGAGGCAGGCTGGGGCGATCGCAGAGCACGTGGCTTGAGGCCCTGAGCAGGGCGAGCAGGCGACTGCCGACATCAGGTGTGGCTGTCATCAGCAGGAGCTCGTTGCCGCGCATGCTGTGAAGGATCACTTCTGCGGCCCGCAGAATGCCAGGACTGATGCTCACAAGCCCCACACAACTTCCCTGACGCAGTTCCTTGAGCATGGCGAGCTCTTCTCTGAAGTCATTGAGATCCACGGCCACGGCGCGGACTCCATGACGCTTGGCCAGCTCCTCCACCGGTTGCAGGAAATAACGGCTGGTCACAACGGTGCCATTGCTGGCGCTTTCCAGAACACTTTCCAGCTCCTCCATCGGCACCACTTCAACCGGTACATCGAGGCTGGGTTCGAGTTCTTCGGCGATCAACATCGAGGCACCGATGTCTTCCCTTGGTGTGCTGACCAGGACCCTGGCACCGCAACGCAGACGCCAGTCAATCTCCCGGGTGAGTAGATCCCTGGTTTGCTGCAGGGTGCAGCCCGCATTCAGCAGGCCATCCACACACTTGCGAACTTCACGGTCCACATCGGTGACACCGCGGTTGCGCGGATTCGTTGGGGTGCGCATTTCCCGTGGCTTCTGCTGATCGCGCACATAAATGCCTGATCCCGCCATGGCTTCCACCACACCGTCGGTTTCAAGTTGGCGGTAGACCTTGCTGATCGTGTTGCGGTGCAGGCCGGTCTGCATGGCCAGCTGACGCGTGCTGGGCAGACGGTGACCCGGTGGGTAGTGCCGAGCTGCGATCGCGAAGCAAATCTGGTTGTAAAGCTGGGTCGACGCCGGGATGTCGCTTTCCTGTTGGATGTGGAATCGCACGCCGGTGGGCCAGATCAAGATGCGGCCACCTTAAGGAGTGAACGGCTCGGTGACAATTCCCTGGTTGGTCCGTGTCCATGTGCCGATTGCTGCGAGTGCTCTGATTTCAGGTGTCTCGAGCGTCACGAGGATCTTCCATGTCCCTTCTCCTCCCCGTTGTGGGCGTTCAACCGCAGCTTGCCGGGCTCAGGGCTGGACATCTGGGACAGCACAGTCATGATTTCGTCACGATTTGCCGTTGATTGCGTTTCCTTTTTTGTTGTTTGACGCCAATGGTCGTCAAGGATTGGTGGGCTTATTGGCTCGCGAGTATGTCATCGACAATGACATCGAAGATGTCATTGTTTTGTTGACGTTCTGTTTTGATGAATCACTCGGCAAGTTTTAAAGAGTGGGTGCCGAATGACATTGTTTGTTGATTGGCTTCGTTAGCCGTTTCCCGCAGGCTTGCTGATCTGCCTGGCCGCGGCGCGCGGGGGTGCCGTGATCGTGCGCACGGCTTTGTTCGCAGCCTCTTCCTTTTCGTCTTGCTTTGCCAGGGGCGTTTTGCGCGGTGTGAGGAACATGATCATGTTGCGTCCTTCACGTTTGGGGGGTTGCTGGATCTCTGCAGGCTCCTCCAGATCCTTGGCCATGCGCCTTAGCAGAACCTCAGCAAGAGCTGTGTGTTGAATCTCGCGGCCGCGGAAGATCACGGTGCATTTCACTTTGTCGCCGGCCTTGAGAAAGCGCTGGGCCTGACCAATCCGCACGTCGTAATCGTGTTGATCAATTTTGTATCGCATCTTGACTTCTTTAACTTCGGTCTGATGCGATTTTTTCTTAGCTTCCTTGGCCTTTTTCTCTTGTTCGAACTTGTACTTGCCGTAATCCATGATCCGGCAAACAGGTGGATCAGCTTTTTCGCTGACCAGAACAAGATCCAGTTCCCGTTCTTTGGCCACTGATAACGCTTCTTCCCGGTCAATCACTCCCAGTTGAGTGCCGTCTGCATCCACCACACGAAGCTGTGGGTAGTTGATGCGATCGTTGATGTTGGGGAGCTCCCTGACAGGAGCACGGCGGTCAAAACGAGGACGTGGTGGCATTCAGTGATGAAGAGGCTGCCGGAGAAAAATCTGGGCCCGGCGGGGTTTCTGTCTTCACACTAGACCGGCTTCGATCTGCTGACTGGCATCGTTGAAGGGATCGGTATCACTGAGCCAGTGAGGCTGATGCTGACGTCTGAACCAGGTGCGCTGGCGCTTGGCGAACTGTTGCGTGCGCTTGGTGGTCTGCGCGATGGCGCTGGTTCGATCGAGATGCCCCCCAAGCACCTGAAGTGCTTCCCCGTAGCCAATGGTTTGCAGTAGTGGCAGGTCAGCTCCGTATTGCTGCTTCAGTTGTTGGGTTTCTTCAATCAGTCCCTGGGCATACAACTCTTCGGTGCGCTGGCTGATGCGCTGGCGTAGATCGGCTGGATTGAGCCCGAGTTCGAGCACGCGCCACGGAGGAGGACTGGCACTGGTCTGCGAGCTCATCGCTCTGCCAGTGGCGTAAAGCACTTCCAGTGCTCGTTGGGTGCGGACTGCATCGGCTGCGGAGATCCGTGCGCCTGCCTCAGGGTCTGCGTCCATCAGCAGTTGATGACAAGCCGCCTGACCTAGCTGCGCCAGTTGCTTTCGCAGTGCCGGCTGAGGTGCGACCGAGGGTGGTTTCAGCCCAGCGGTGAGTGCCTTGAGATAAAGGCCGCTGCCACCCACCAGGAAAGCGGCACCTCGCTCGTTCAGGCTGCGGTTCACCATGGCAAGTGCCTCGTCCTGAAATTCGCGCAGGGTGATCGGTTGATCAGGTCGGCGCAGGTCAACGAGGTGATGTGGCACCCGTGCTCTCTGCTTTGCGGTCGGTTTGGCAGTGCCTACATCCATGCCCTCATAGAGCTGCCGCGAATCAATGTTCAAAATCTCGAGCTCGTAGCGTTCCGCCAGCTCGAGGGCCAGAGCCGTTTTGCCACTGGCGGTGGGTCCCAGCAGCACCACCACCAGTGGTGGGAGCTGCGCTGATCCTGGCGCTGCCGGTGGGCTGGGGTCAGACATGGAGCGGAGTAGGGGGTGGACCCCCCGAAAAAATGACGTCTCAGAGGCCTCTGCAAGCGCCTCTGGCATGCCGGTGGTAGATTCAGCCTGACAGGAAGCCTGGTCGACTCAGATCGCATGAGCGAAGCCGCGAAAGTACAGGCGGCCTATGGCGCCGAACAAATTCAGGTGCTGGAGGGTCTTGAACCCGTCCGCAAGCGCCCCGGGATGTACATCGGCACCACCGGGCCGAGGGGTTTGCATCACCTGGTCTATGAGGTGGTGGACAATTCGGTTGATGAAGCCTTAGCAGGTCACTGCACCGAGATTCAGGTGGTGCTTGGCGAGGACGGGTCCGCCTTCATCTCCGATAACGGTCGTGGCATTCCCACTGACGTTCACCCCCGTACCGGCAAGAGTGCACTGGAAACGGTGCTGACCGTGCTGCACGCCGGTGGCAAGTTCGGTGCCGGCGGATACAAGGTTTCAGGCGGTCTTCACGGTGTTGGCGTGTCGGTTGTCAATGCTTTGAGCGAATGGGTGGAAGTCACCGTTCGCCGTCAGGGCAAGGTGCATCGCCAGCGCTTTGAGCGTGGAGCTCCCATCGGCAGTCTTGTTTCTGAAGATCAGCCAGCTAGTGAGAATGGTCTCACTGGCACCAGCGTGCAGTTCAAGCCCGACATTCAAATTTTCACTGTCGGCATCGAATTTGATTACGCGACCCTGTCTGCTCGCCTGCGCGAACTTGCTTATCTCAACGGAGGCGTGAGGATTGTCTTCCGCGACGAGCGGGAGACTGCCCGCGATTTAGACGGCAATCCCCGAGAAGAAATCTATTTCTACGAGGGCGGCATCAAAGAATATGTCGCTTATATGAATGCTGAAAAAGATGCACTACACCCTGAAATCATTTATGTGAATGCCGAAAAGGATGGTGTCTCGATTGAAGCAGCACTGCAGTGGTGCGTTGATGCTTATTCCGACAGTATTCTTGGATTCGCCAACAACATCCGCACAGTGGATGGCGGCACCCATATTGAAGGCTTGAAGACCGTTCTCACTCGCACGCTGAATACTTTTGCGCGTAAGCGCGGTAAAAGAAAAGAGGCGGATGGCAATCTTGCCGGAGAGAATATTCGTGAGGGACTGACAGCAGTGCTGTCTGTGAAGGTGCCTGAGCCTGAATTTGAAGGCCAGACCAAAACCAAATTGGGTAATACGGAAGTTCGTGGCATCGTCGACAATCTTGTCGGTGAGGCTCTCAGTCAGTACCTGGAGTTCAATCCAGGGGTGATCGATATGATCCTTGAGAAGGCCATTCAGGCCTTTAACGCCGCAGAAGCTGCCCGCCGCGCTCGTGAATTGGTGCGGCGCAAGAGCGTCTTGGAAAGTTCAACATTGCCTGGAAAATTGGCAGATTGCAGTTCTCGCGATCCTGCTGAATCCGAGATCTACATTGTTGAGGGGGATTCGGCTGGTGGTTCCGCCAAGCAGGGCCGTGATCGTCGTTTCCAGGCAATCCTGCCATTGAGAGGCAAGATTCTCAATATTGAAAAGACTGACGACGCCAAGATCTACAAAAATACTGAAATCCAAGCTTTGATCACAGCTCTTGGCCTGGGGATTAAAGGGGAAGATTTTGACGCTAAGAATCTGCGTTATCACCGGGTTGTGATCATGACAGATGCAGATGTTGATGGTGCGCACATTCGTACTTTGATCTTGACATTTTTCTATCGATATCAGAAAGAGTTGGTCGAAGGTGGATATATTTATATTGCATGCCCTCCTTTATACAAAGTTGAGCGGGGTAAAAAGCATTCATATTGTTACAATGAGCAGCAATTGCAAAAAACGTTGGACGGATTTGGTGAAAAAGCTAATTACAACATCCAGCGATTCAAAGGTTTGGGCGAAATGATGCCCAAGCAACTTTGGGAAACCACGATGGATCCTTCCACTCGCACCATGAAGCGAGTGGAAGTTCAAGATGCGTTGGAAGCGGATCGCATTTTTACAATTTTGATGGGCGACAAAGTGGCCCCGCGGCGGGAATTCATCGAAACCCATAGTGCTGAGCTCGACATGGCAGAACTCGATATCTGATGAATCACTCCGCAACGGTGATGCTGCGTTGGAGCTGGTTGCTTGGCGTGTCCTTAATCGGTCCTGTCGCTTTACCGGCAGGCGGGGCAGAACGGCGTTTGCCGCAGATTCGTCGCCAGCAGGGCAGCGGCCCTCTACTGAGTGGCAGCGACTGTGTACTGCATTCCAGTCCGCTTGTTGCAGCTCCTGCTTTGCGGCGACTGGAGATCGGAACACCGTTGCAATTGTTGCGTCGATGGCGCAGTGATGACGGCAGGGACTGGATTCAGGTGAAGGTCACCTCTGGACCTGCGCTTACTGATGCTGTAGAGCGGCAGAGAGGTTGGATTCATCACTGAGTCCAGTTTCTATGAGGCGTTGATGGTTGGGCTGGGTGCCATTCCTGGCGCCTGGTTGCGCTTGAGAGTCGTCAATCACTTTGAACCCCTGGTTCCCAGGAAGCACTGGGGAACCTTTGCGGTGAATCTGGTGGCTGCATTCGCCCTGGGCCTGGTGCTCGGTTTGGAGCGAACGGGGCGTTGCGACAACTCCACAGGTGTTTCCGCGCTGATTTTGTTGGTGGGTACAGGATTTTTTGGAAGCCTGAGCACGTTTTCCACCTTTGCAGTAGAGGTTCTTACCACGTTGCGTGAACGCCGTTGGGGAGAAGCCGTTTTGCTCACAAGTGGTTCGGTGATCGCTGGTCTGCTGGTTGCTGCTGCAGGTTTCAGTCTGGGACTTGTCAATGCCTGAACAGTCGCCGTCTCTGTCCAAGGAGCTTCAGGAGCTTGTTTTGGTTGCCGTGGGTGCTGTGCCAGGAGCTTTGTTGCGCTGGCAGACCAGTGCTGTGTTTCATGACCGAGACGTTCTGGTGAACGTTTTCGGTTCTCTGATCTTGGGCTTGTTGCTGGGCCTACCCTATCGGCCGCGGCTTCAGCTGCTGGTTGGAATTGGTTTCTGCGGTTCGTTGACCACGTTCAGCAGCTGGATGGTCAACAGCGTGAATCTGATTGTTTCGGGCCAGCCGTTCGAGGCCCTTGGATTGATTGGCATGACCTTAGGGCTGGGCCTTGGTGGCGCAGCCCTTGGTTTATGGATCGGCCGCAGCGTCGATGCGCTGAAGCTCAAGCCTTCAGAGCCGCCTCGATAGCGCTGTTGAGTTCAGCCTCTTCAGGGGCAACTCCGCTCTTGTAGCGAGAGAGAACCGTACCGTCCTTGCCGACCAGGAATTTTTCAAAATTCCAGGCCACATCTCCAGCAGGCTCCGCCTGATTAAGCGTGCTGTAGGGCTCGGTGGTGCTGCCTGTGGCATGCACCTTGTCGAACAGTTCGAAGCTGGCTCCGTAGGTGGTTGAGCAGAAGCTCTTGATTTCATCAAGGCTGCCGGGCTCCTGGGCTCCAAAGTCGTTGCAGGGAAATCCCAGAACGCAAAGGCCCTGTGCGCCGTACTTGTCTTGCAGGGCTTGAAGGCCGGCATATTGCTTGGTGAAGCCGCAACGGCTAGCCACGTTCACGATCAGCAGCACTTTTCCGGCGTAGTTACCTAATGACTGATCGGTCCCTGTGGAGGTTTTCACCACAACCTTGGAGATGTTGACGGACATTCGGGGAAAAGAGCTTCGCGGCGACCTTAGCTACGTCGTACTCTCCCCTGATCGAAAGGTGGACTCCTGGATCAGTCACCATCGCGCGGCATTTTCTACGAAGGGATTGATCTGTTCCGAGCAGGTGCCGTTTTTCTTGTGCTCTGGTCTCACGCAGGGCCATTACTCCCTGACACCTGGCCGAATGTTCTGTCTGCCAACTGGTTTCGACCTGGCTTTTGGGGAGTCACAATCTTTTTTGCCATCAGCGGCTTTCTGATCATCGGGCAATTGTTGGATGTGGTGATGGACCGGCGCCAGGAAACCATCAAGGTATTTGTGTTGCGCCGCTGGTTTCGGACAGTTCCTACGTATTGGATTCTTCTCGGTCTATTCAGCTGCACTGGATTTGTCATTTGGTTTGGTTGGCGCTCACTGCTACTGAATGCCCTGTTCATTCAGGGACCAATGATTGGGATTCCTGTGCTGTTGCCTGTTTCATGGAGCCTGGTGATTGAAGAGTGGAGTTATCTCCTCTATGCAGTTTTTGCGGCGTTGCTGCTGTTCTGTCGTCGGCGTTATCAGCTGCCGCGTTCGTTGATGGAGCGATCTTTTCTTGTTCTGCTTCTGTTTCTGCCTTGCCTGTCTGGTGCATTGCGTTGGTCTGTGATGGACCAGGGTGCTTCTGTGCAGATGATCAAGCAAGGGCTTTTCTCGCAAATCGATGCACTGTCTTACGGGGGATTGCTGGCTTGGTGGATGCGTCGGTCGCCAGAGAACTTCGATCGATTGGCTCGCTCTGGGAACGTGGTTTTACCTATTTTGATCATCGTGATTTGCGGGGTATCCACATCAGTTCCCGATTTGTTCCGTAATGTGCTGGATCCCCTTCCAGAAGCATCAAGGCTTTGGGTTGCCTTCGGTTTTTATCCGACGGTTGGTTTCCTCGCCTCGGCTCTGATTGTGTCGAGTTGGAAATTCAGGTATTCCTTTCTTCCCGTTTCAATGCGCCGTGCATTTCGGGAACTCAGCCGTTGCAGTTACTCCGTGTATTTGCTGCATATGCCTCTAGCCAGTCTGCTGATGCAGTTCAATATGCCAATCGTCTTGCGTTTGATCACCTATTTCCTGGGTTCCATCGGCATTGGTAGCCTTTGTTGGCAATGTCTAGAGCGACCTTTCATGCGCCTTCGAACCAAAGTGTGTTGAAGCCGCACTTGCATGAGACTGTGTATAGTTATCTGTGATTTACAGATTCTCCATGATTTCTTTTTGAGAAACTCATGATGCCTGTGCCGATCAGAATTATTTAGATTCAATGTACTGATAATTGGTGTAACAAGATTGCTTCGAATTTGATCCTTGCTGAAGACACTTTCATGAAATCACTGTTCCTGAAGATTCGCAGACGTCTAGCCAAGCAAGATCGCCCGGAGGCAGTCCAGCATGAGGTTTTTTCAAGGCGCGACTTTCTTTTGCGGGATGTCAGGAAATCTGAGATAGGTCTCGAAATTGCTCCTTTTTTTCGCCCGCTTGCTCCGAAGGCGGAGGGTTATCGGGTTGAGACCATCGATATTCTTTCAACAGAGCAACTGCGCCAATGGATTCATGATGATTCTTCTTTGCCCAATGAATTAATCAATCAAATTGAAGAGGTTGACCATGTCGGCTCAGCATCTCGGATTAAAGAAACTATTCAATACAGTGGTGAAAAGAAATATGCTTATATTCTCTCAAGCCACAACTTTGAACATCTCCCTAATCCCATTCAATTCCTGAGAGATTGCAATGATATTTTGTCAGAAAATGGCCAGATTTGTATGGCAGTCCCTGATCTTCGCTGTTGTTTTGATCGTTTCCGAATGCCGACGCAGCTTGATGATTGGATGCAAAGTTTTTATGAGCAGAAGTCGTTGCCAAGCGCTTACGATCGTTTCCGTGCCTGGTATAAGCGTTGCAACAATATTGGTGTTTTAGATCATGCTGAATCTGAAATTGTTTTGCATCCAAATCCACTGAAAAATCTCAATACTGCCTTTGCTGAGCTGCAGGAAACACTTGCTAACGGTCATAGTGAGTACAAAGACTGCCATGTTTCTGCCTTTACGCCATCCTCCTTTATTCTCCTTATTAAAGAATGCATCGAGCTCAACCTCATTCATTTAGATGTTGTTGATATGGTTCCCACCATTGGAGACGAGTTTTTAGTCAGGCTAAAAAAAATGACTGATTTGAATCCACTAAGTTCTGAACAGAGGCGCGATTTGTACTTCAAGATGCTTGCTGAGCTTGGTCTTCCCCCTTCTGGGTCAAAATGATGCATTACAGTAAAAATGATTTAAAACTTTTAGTCATTTTTAAAATACTAATTTCCTGTTCTCACGAACTGAGATGAGAGCAGACTTGTTTATAATCACAACAGCGAGGTTTTGCAGCATCGATGACTGAAAAGCCCGCAGCTCCTCTCAATATTGGGCTCGATGCGGACCTCTTGCTGCATGAGCTCCAAGGGTTGTTGGAGATGGGTAATTATGACGCCGTTAAGCCGTTGTTATCTCCCTTGCAGGAGGTGGATATCGCTGAAGTCATTGGTGGTTTGCCTCGGACACTTCAGGCGCTTGCATTTCGTTTACTCAGCAAGGATGAGGCGATCGAGGTTTATGAGTATCTCGAGCCTCCCGTCCAGCAGAGCTTGTTGGAGTTGCTGCGCTCTGGCGAGGTGCTTGAGCTTGTGGAGGAGATGTCCCCGGATGATCGGGTGCGTCTCTTCGATGAATTGCCCGCGAAGGTTGTGCGGCGGCTGCTTTCGCAGCTGAGTCCTGTTGAACGTCGCGTTACTGCGCAGCTCCTTGGTTACGCCAGTGAGACGGCCGGGCGCCTGATGACCACTGAGTTCATTGACCTCAAGGAGGTTCACAGTGCCGCTCAGGCACTCACGATTGTGCGTCGCCGTGCGCGCGAGACAGAAACGATTTACAGCCTTTATGTCACGGATGCTGGGCGGCACCTCACCGGGATCCTGTCATTGCGTGATCTGGTCACTGCTGAGCCCGAAAATCGCATCGGCGATGTGATGACCAGGGAGGTGGTGAGCGTCAACACCGACACGGATCAGGAGGAGGTGGCTCGAGCGATTCAGCGTTACGACTTTCTGGCTGTGCCGGTCGTGGACCGGGAGCGTCGCCTCGTGGGCATTGTCACCGTGGATGACGTGATTGATGTGATCGAGCAGGAGGCCACACGCGATCTTTACGCGGCAGGTGCGGTGGAGGCTGGTGATGAGGACGATTACTTTCAGAGCAATTTGTTCACCGTCGCTCGACGGCGGGTTGTTTGGCTGTCGGTGTTGGTTGTGGCCAGCTTTGTCACCTCCGAAGTAATTGCGGTCAATGAAGAGGTGCTCAAGGAGGTGGTTCTTCTGGCTGCTTTTATTCCGCTGTTGGCAGGAACTGGCGGCAATGTGGGCGCCCAAAGTTCCACTGTGGTCATTCGTGGTTTGAGCACGCAGAGCATCACTTCACTTGGAGAGTTCAGGGCTGTTGCGCGCGAAGCGACCGCCGGTTTGTTGCTTGGCCTTTTGATGATGCTGTTGGTGGTTCCTTTTGCTTGGTGGCGTGGTCAAAGCCCGCTGGTGGGCTTATCGGTGGGCACCAGTCTGTTGGCGATCACAACCTTGGCCGCGACCGCTGGTGCAGCGTTCCCCCTGTTGTTCAACCGATTGGGTTGGGATCCGGCGCTGATGTCCACACCGTTCATCACCACTTGTACTGATGTGGTGGGCACACTCATCTATCTGAAAACCGCCCAGTGGCTCTTGCTGAACATGCCCCAGCTCGTTGCAGCCACAGGTATTTCTACCCAATTACTCGCTGCCATCCATTTCTGAGAGGAAATTTACGTTTCTTAGGAGTACGCTTTACACAACTCAATGAAGCGTCATGGCTCCTGCTATCGCCGCTGCGCCCGTAGCGACTCCTCTCAAGGTTCTTCCTTCAAAATCACCGTCCTCTAAGGGCTCTGCAGGTAAGACAGTTGCTGTTCGTTCAGCAAGTGCCGATGTTGACCTGGTGCGTTCCTACTTGCGTGACATCGGTCGTGTGCCGCTGCTGAGCCATCAGCAAGAGATCACGCTGGGCCGTCAGGTGCAGGAACTGATGGTGATCGAGGCTCAAGAAGCCGAGCTAAGCGATCAGCGTGGTGGAGAAATGGTGCCTCCAGCTGAACTCGCCAAAGCCGTCGGGCTGAGTGCAGCGCAGCTCAAGCGCAAATTGCAGGCAGGACGCCGCGCTAAGGAGCGGATGGTGGCGGCCAATCTGCGGCTGGTGGTGAGTGTTGCCAAGAAGTACACCAAGCGGAATATGGAACTGCTGGATCTGATCCAGGAGGGAACAATCGGTCTGGTGCGTGGTGTGGAGAAGTTCGACCCAACGCGCGGCTACAAGTTCAGCACCTACGCGTACTGGTGGATCCGTCAGGGGATCACGCGTGCGATAGCGGAGAAGAGCCGGACGATCCGGTTGCCGATTCACATCACGGAGATGCTGAACAAACTGAAGAAAGGCCAGCGTGAATTGAGTCAGGAGCTGGGACGGACGCCATCGGTGACCGAACTGGCGGTTTTTGTGGAGCTGCCTGAAGAAGAGGTGAAGGAACTGATGTGCCGTGCGCGTCAGCCCGTGAGCCTGGAAATGAAGGTGGGCGACGGAGATGACACCGAATTATTGGATCTACTGGCGGGTGATGGCGAACTGCCAAGCGAACAGGTGGAAGGAGAGTGCCTGAAGGGAGATCTGGGAGATCTGCTGAGTCAGCTGCCGGAACTGCAGGAACGTGTGCTGCGGATGCGATATGGGATGGACGGAGAGGACCCGATGAGCCTCACGGGCATCGGTCGAGTGATCGGCATTAGCCGCGATCGTGTTCGCAATCTCGAGCGCGATGGATTGGCCGGACTTCGTCGCCTCAGTGATCAAGTGGAAGCTTATGTCGCCTGCTGAATTGTTTCAGCGGTGACTCAGCCTCAGTGTTGTTCATAAAGTTGAAAACAATCTAAACTTCTTTCAATTAATACTTGTCGAGTATTTTGATAAGAATTTCATTAACTTTGCTTGGGTTTTCGTCGTGTGGACAGTGACCTGAGCTAGCCAGTATTGTTAATGAATTAATGCAATTAAAGCGTCTAGCCCATTTTTGTGCTTCCGCAACAGGTTCCCAAGGATCTTTTTGGCCCCAGATTAGATCTACAGGTTGTTGCAGATTCTCCAATAAATCTGGCGCTAAGTAATCATCAAACAGATTGATGAAGCCTCTAAAAGCTTCTGCTGCTCCAGGTCGTTGCGTGGGCTTGTACAAAAGTTCCACCAGCTGATCGTCAACGTTGTCACCGCTGGGATAGGCCTGTTTCAAAACGCTTTTGATCACCCTTGGGCGTGCAGCATTGCGAAACAAGGTGCTGCTCAGCCAGCGCTGGCTGACCAGTGTCTTCAACAGCGGCCGTATCCAAGCCATCCAAGCTGGTTGGCTTGCCAGCTGCTTGTCGTCCATGAGTCGTTGAGCGCAGTCGATCAGCACCACTCCTTTGCAGCGCTCTTCAAGCAATTGTGCGGCGCGTAATGCCACCACTCCTCCGATCGAGTTGCCGACCAGAAGCACAGGACTTTTCACCACTGCGTTGCAGAAGTCGGCAACCTCTTTCCCCCAAAGATCGAAGCTATAGACAAGGGCTTGACTGCTATCAAGTTGCTCTAAAGCAGGTCGATCCCCTGGAAGTAGTGCCTGAGGCTGGTCACTTGCACCGAAACCGATCAGGTCGAGGGCATACGTGTGGGTTTGTTTCCCCAGAACGGGCAGATTGTGACGCCAGTGATTGCTGCTGGCGCCGAAGCCATGAACCAGTACGACAGCAGGAACACTGCTGTCCTGCGCATCTTCCGGAGTGTCTGCATGACACTGCCAGGCAACCTGAAGGCTGCTGCCATCGGCTTGTTTCCAGGTCCAGATTGAATCAGCTGGCACCAGCGATTGATGCATCGTCGCTGCCATCCTGCTGCTTTTGATTGAACAAGCGTGACTCCAGACCTTTGATCACCACATAAAACGGTGGCACCACACCCAGAGACAGCACAGTGGCAACCACAAGTCCACCGAAAATCACTGTCCCTAGCGACTGCTGACTGTGAGCACCAGCGCCGTTGGCCACCACCAGTGGCAGAAAACCGGCCAAGGCCGCGATCGCTGTCATCAGGATTGGGCGCAGGCGCGACTCTGCTGATTCGATCACCGCTTCAGCAGCGGACTTCCCCTGTTCCAGGCGTTGCTCAGCCACTTCGACGATCAGGATTCCATTTTTGGCTGCGAGACCGATCAGTGTCACAAGCCCGACCTGCGCATAAATGTTGAGGTCGATTGAGCGCATTCCCAGAAAGGCCAGTGCGCCCAGCATTGCCAGCGGAACCGTTGCAAGAATCACTACAGGCGTCACGTAGCTTTCGTACTGAGCTGATAGCACCAAATACACGATCAGAACACCGAGTCCAAACACCAAAACGCTGGCACTGCCAGCAGAGAGCTGCAGAGCAGCCAGACCTGTAAAGGCGGAGCCGATGTTGTTGAAATTTTGTTTATTAAAGATCTCCTGGATTGCTGTGAGTGCCTGACCACTGCTCTTCCCAACTGCCTCGGCACCCTGAATCAGAACCGTTCGGTACAGGTTGTAGTGACTAATAACCGTTGGAGCACTGCTTAGATCAGCACTGGCGAACTGCGAGACCTGAACTAAGTCACCGTCTCGACTGCGAACGTAGATCTCGAGGATGTCTTCAATGCTTTTGCGCTGATCAGCTTGTCCTTGCACATAAATGTTGCGGACCTGGCCGCTCTCGTAGGTCAGCCCTGAGTAGTTGCCACCGGCGAGAACAGCAATGGTGTCCATCGCCTCCTGATAGTCGACGTTAAGTGCTCCCATCACGTCTCGATCGATGGAGAGGCCAATGGCGGGGGAGCTGGGATTGAATTGGGTATAGACCTTTGAGAAATCCCCGCTGGCAGTCGCTGTTTTGATCAGATCGCCAGCCATCGCGGAGAGCTCGTTGAAGTTGTAGGCACCATTGCTGAGGTCATTGAATTGGAAATAGAAGCCGCCTTGGGGTGAAAATCCCGGCACAGCGGCTGGACCGATGGCAAACGCGAGTCCTCCGCTTAGTTCGATCAGTTGGGAATTCAGGCGATCGATGATTGCATCAGCACTGTGCTCACTTCCTTTACGTTCTGACAGCGGTTTGAGTCCGAAGAAGAAAAGACCCTGGTCTGGACTGGAACCGTTAAACCCAGAGCCACTGATGATTGACGCGTTCTCGATGTCGTCTTCTTGGCTGAGAACCTGGGCAATTTGAGTGCCGAGCTTTTTGGTCTCGACCAGGGAGGCACCGTTTTGCAGCTGGAAAACACCCAGCCCGTAACCCTGGTCTTCTTCGGGAATGAAGGCACTGGGGATCGCGCTGAAAGCCAGCAGGGTGATCAGGATTCCTGCTCCTAACCCCGCCATCACGAGCTTTCTCGCCTTGATCAATCGCTCCAGAAGATTGGCGTATCCCTTTTGCAGTTGATCAAATCCTGCGTTGAAGCTGCGGAAAATCCTGGTGAGATTGGCACCGGCGAACCCGCCGATGAGAACCCCAGCGATGTAAGTCCAGTTGCCAAACGAGTTGGCGCTGAACTTACCGAAGGCAAGTCCAACGATCACTCCGGCCACGATCCAGCCCCAGCCTTTGGGTTGCCTCGGCTGCTCCCTGGGAAGGATGAGCCCAGACAGCATGGGTGAAAACGTCAGGGCGTTGAACGCAGAGATCGCGATTGAGAAGGCGATTGTCAGCGCGAATTGTTTGTAGATGATGCCGATGCCGCCCGGGTAGAAGGCCACAGGCACGAATACAGCCATCAGCACCAAAGCTGTTGCAACCAGGGCACCGAACAGTTCTCCCATGCAGTCGAGTGCAGCTTGTCGGGGTGTCATGCCCTTTTCGATATTGCTGGAGACCGCTTCGATCACAACGATGGCGTCGTCGACGACCAGGCCAGTTGCCAGCACCAGACCCAGCAGGGTCAGCTGATTGATCGAAAAGCCGAACACGTTCAGAAAGGCAAAGGTGCCTACCAGCGAGATCGGGATCGCCAGGCTTGGCACGATGGTGGCCCTCCAGTTCTGGAGGAACAGGAACAAGATCACCAGCACCAGCACGATGGCCAGTCCAAGCGCATCGATGACTCCATCGACTGAGGCTTCAATGAACTGACCGATGTTGTAAATCTGACTGACTTGAACGCCCGGCGGAACGCTTGCCGCGAACTGTTCCATCTGCTCCACCACCGCGTTGGAAACGTCGAGTGCATTGCTTGATGGCGTCTGGTAGACCGCCACGGTGAGAGCGGGGTTGCTCTTCTTATCGGTGGCCTGAACCGAGTAAGTGTTGGTGCCGTAGCGCACTTCTCCGACATCACGCAGCTTCAGGAGATTGCCGGTCTCGCTGCGGTTGATGATCAGATTTTCGAACTGCTCAATCGAAATCAGATTGCCGTTGTTTTCAACAAGAATCGGGTAGGTAAAAACCTGATCGCCTGCGGCCGGTGGTCCACCGACTAAGCCCCCAACAGCAACACTGTTCTGCGACTGCACCGCAGAAAGCACATCTTCCGAAGTGAGGCCATTGGCGGCCAACTTGTTGGGATCCACGAACAGCCAGAAGGCCGGATTGGCGCCGCCGTAGACAGTCACCGTCGCTACGCCTTCGACCCTCGACAGCGGGTAATACAGCTGCTCGTAGATCAGTCCATTGAGGTAGCCGGCGTCGTATTGGCCTTCACTCGAACCCACCTCGTAGGCCAGCAAGATGGAAGGATTGCTCTGTTTGACCGAGACGCCCGTTTCTGAAACCTGCGACGGCAATTGCGTCATCGCCAGGGACACCCTGTTTTGCACATTGACTTGGTCGATGTCGATGTCCGTTGTTTCATCGAAATAGACGCTGATCGTGCTGTTCCCCTCCATGTCGCTGTTGGAGGAGAGATAACTGATCCCGGGGACGCCGTTGATTTGCTGTTCCAGTGGATTAGTCACCACTTGCTCGGTCACCTCCGCATTGGCACCGCCGTACACGGCTGAAACCAGAATCAGTGGATTGGCGATGTTCGGCAGGTTGGCGATCGGCAGATTCGGAATGCTGATCAGGCCCACGAGCACGATCAAGATGCTGCAAACAGTCGTCAGCACCGGCCGTTTAATGAACTTGTCGGAAAAGGACATCGCTGGTTCAGTCCTTTGTTGTTGCGGAAGAACTGCTTCCATCGCTGGAGCTGGCGGGCGCCACTTTCACTGGCATGCCACTGCGTAGCCGGCTGGTGTTGCTAATCGCCACAACGTCGGCCTGGTTCAGCCCTGACTTCACGGGGTAGACATTGTTTTGAAGTTGACCCAACTGGACGGGTGTCTGAACCACGATCGGGGTGTTGGAGGGCAGCTTTTCGAGTTTCTGCTTCGCTTCGGCAGAAACGGTCGGAGAGGCCTTGATCTTCGGCAGAGCCCTGCTCAAGGGAATCAACTTGTAGACAAAAGGTTGTTCCGCTTGCATCATCACGGCCTGCACAGGCACTGCGAGCGATTCATTGCGGCCGGTGATGATTGCGCTTTTTACGAATTGACCCGTCTTCAACTTCCCGGTCAAATTTGGGAACTCTGCCTTCACCATCAAGGTGTTGGGGGCACTGGAATTGCCGTTCAATCCGAAATAGGGGGAAATGAAGACGACCGACCCCTCGCCCTGCACCGGTGGATTTCCCTGCGAGACCACCTTCACGGCCTGGCCGATTGCCACATCTCCCGCCTGCGTGGCAGGAATTTCCATCAAGGTCCACAGGGTGGAGTTATTCACGATGCCCGTGATCGCTTGCCCAGTTTTGACGTAATCCCCCAACTTCACTTTGTCGAGGTCGCCGATGACGCCGTCGATGGGCGAGCGAACGAATTTGTAGCCGAGGGTTGCTGCCGCGCTGCGCGCCTGATCACGGGAGGCAATGGCCTGGGTTGCGTACTGATCACGCTTTTTTGCTGAGGCCGCCCCGTTCTGATACAGGAATTCGTATCTCTCAGCATTGAGACTGTCGGTCCTGGCCTGCGCCTTTGCGGCATCGAGAGCAGCGCTTTCCTGAACGTTGTCCAGCACAAGAATCGGTTGCCCTGCTTTGACCTGCTGACCGTCCTTGGCCAGCACCTGGACCACTCGACCATCGGTCTCTGGCATCAGGCCCACATTGGTGGTGGACTCCAGAACGCTGATGGCCTGGATGTTGGGTTCAAAGGTGAATTCGGAGATCGTTGCCGTCTGCACTGTCATCATCCGCGCTGCTTGTTTGGGCTTTCCGCAGCCCGCCAGCAGTGCCGCGGCGGCCAGAGCGCACAACACGATTCTCCGCACAGAATTCCATTCGGATAGGCCGGACGTTACTGGTTTTTTTGAGACCGCACTTCATCAAAGAGCATGCCTGCACATTTCTGTTAGACGGTCATCGCGGGATGCGGAAATTGTTGATTCTGGTGGTCTGGTGTGAAGTGATTAGGTGCTGTTAATCGAGATTGTTTTCGGCTTGATCAGGATGTTTTGCACAGTTTTTCCACAGGACTGCGGGGGCAGATCCAAGCTGCGGAGTGGATTTTGCTTGCAGCAGGGGAAAAGTCCTCAATCCCTTGAGCGGAGTTGCAAAAGTCGGTGCTGCTGGTGAAACGTTGCGTTTGTATGCAGTCAAAAGCCTTTGCAGCAAACGCTTATCACGTTCAGCAGCTTTTGTGCGCTGAAACATCACTGTTTTGACAGCCTCTCGGTTGGCGTGGCCTGATGGGTGAATTGACAGCCAATCGTCTGAGTTGCACGAGACCACTCCTGCGATGCGCTCCCACATCAATGTGGAAAATGTACTTGCGGCCATTGCCGGAATCCTGTTTCAGCAGGGTTGTAAGCAGCAATCAGTGCTGCTTCACGACTTCGGCGGTCTGTTGCTTCGGGAGTTTGGCCCGCTTTGAAGGATCGATCCACAGCACTGCCTGAACTTGCTTCGAGGTCTCTGCTGAGCTGGTGGCAGCAGCATGGACGAAGCGATCCAAAGCAGAAGCCCTGGATGTTCAGGGCAGATGGTCGTTGGCCTGCGGCTGAGGAAGGGCTTGATCCTTACCCGATTTGGGTCGCTGAGGTGATGCTTCAGCAAACCCAGTTACAGGTGGTGCTTCCTTACTGGCAGCGTTGGATGCAGGCCTTTCCCAGGCTTGAGGTGCTTGCCGCGGCGTCGGAGCAGCAGGTGTTGTTGCTCTGGCAGGGTCTTGGTTATTACTCACGGGCACGTCGTTTGCACGCCACATCCCGTTTGCTGCTCGCTGAGTTGCAGAGTCATCAAAGAGATGTGAACGCTCCCACGAAGTTCAGTCATTGGCCTGTCGATCTGGAGATCTGGCTGGCATTGCCCGGCATTGGCCGCAGCACAGCCGGCGGCATTCTGTCTTCGGCCTTCAACAGCCCACTGGCCATCCTTGACGGCAACGTGCGTCGCGTACTGGCCAGGTTGCATGCCCACCCTGAGCCGCCCATGAGGGCGCAGCATCAGTTCTGGGCCTGGAGCGAAAGCTTCATTGATGCCGTTCCAGGCCTGAGTCGTGATCTCAATCAGGCACTGATGGATCTTGGTGCCACGGTCTGTACGCCCCGTCGTCCTGCCTGTGAGGTTTGTCCCTGGGATGCACAGTGTGCTGCTTACGCTTCCGGTTCTCCTCAGCAGTACCCCGTGAAAGAGGCACCCCGCGACATCCCCTTTCAAGTTATTGGTGTGGGTGTGGTCCTGAATGATGCAGGTGAGGTTCTGATTGATCAGCGTCTGAACGAAGGACTGCTGGGCGGTTTATGGGAATTTCCAGGCGGCAAGCAGGAATCTGATGAAGCAATTACCCACACCATCCGCCGCGAATTACGGGAAGAGCTGGCCATTGAAGTCAGTGTCGATGACAAATTGATCACGGTGGATCACGCCTACAGCCACAAAAAGCTGCGCTTTGAAGTTCATCTCTGTCGTTGGATTTCAGGAGATCCCCAACCTCTGGCCAGTCAGCAGGTGCGCTGGGTAAAACCGTCCGATCTCGCTAATTACCCCTTCCCTGCCGCGAATGTGCGCATCATCGCCGCACTGCTTGAACGGACTGCTTGAACGGACTGCTTGAGCGCCTTGCTTGATGGGTGTTCATTGCGGGTTCTGCCAGTAAATCGATGACTGAAAGGTTCTTGAAGCTGAACAGCGATTTCGCTGCCTGACGTTGGCGGAATTTCTGGCCACGCTGCTGATAGCCGTTGCAGGTCTGATGTCTGATTCCGCTCCGCAGGTGCTGTGTCTTGGTGAGGCCCTCGTGGATCGGCTCGGGCCATTGGGGTGTGACCCTGCCTTGGCTGCTCCAGTGGATTGTGATGATCGTCTTGGCGGCGCTCCTGCCAACGTGGCTTGCGCCCTGGCTCGACTCGGAACGCCTGTCGCCTTCATTGGTCGGCTAGGTGCCGATGACATCGGCAATAACTTTCAAGAGATGTTGGGCAATCGCGGCGTTGATCTGCGGGGTCTCCAAATTGATCCTCAACGTCCCAGCCGGGTGGTGCTTGTTCGCCGTGATTCCACTGGCGAAAGGGTCTTTCAGGGATTTGCTGGCGACCGCGGCGAGGGCTTTGCCGATCAGGCTTTGAATCAGACCACTCTTGATCCGATCTGGTGTGCTTTGGCAGCAGAAGCTTGCTGGCTTTTGATCGGCACCATTCCGCTGGCCACAGAGGCCTCTGCGGCAACCTTGCGCTCTGCGGTCAGTCAGGCCGAGCGGGATGGAGTGCGGATTGCCATTGATGTGAACTGGCGCCCCACGTTCTGGGATCCGTCTGCGGACCCGCTCGCAGGTCCTCCCCCGCAGGCGCTGGCTCTGATGCAACCCTTTCTTGAGAAAGCCGGTTTGATCAAATTGGCGAAGGAAGAAGCGGAGTGGCTGTTCAGCAGCAGTGATCCCTCCGAGATCAGCGCTTCGTTGCCTCAGCAGCCCGATGTTCTGGTCACTGACGGCGGACATCCGGTGCGGTGGTTCCTGGCTGGCCATAAGGGTTCGATGACTGTTCTGGCGCCATCTCAGATCGTTGACACCACTGGTGCTGGAGATGCTTTCACGGCTGGACTGCTGCATCAACTGGTGAAACTGACTCCTTCAACTGGCCAGCCACTTCAGCTCAGTGCAGCGGTAGTGGAGCAGCTTGTGCGCTACGCGGCCGCCTGTGGAGCATTGGTCTGTTCCGGTGCTGGGGCGATCGATCCGCAGCCTCTGCCCAGCATGGTGGTGGAGTTTCTTGAGCAACTCGAGTCCTGATTGCGTTGGGCTCTGATCTGATCTTTCGTTCAACAGCTGTTTCAGCCAGCAGCTGACTGATCGTTTCTGTTCAAAGTTGCCAGCCTGCCTCCTTCGCTTCGGTGAGACAGCCTCAGTCGCCAGGCTTCCGGCAGGGCCAGGCTGAGTCGTTCCGACCATTCCACGACCAGCATGGCGCCCATCCCTAGCGCTTCTTCCTCCTCCTGGAGGAAGAGGTCATCGGCCGCTGCTGGTAATTCCAGCCGATAGAGATCGAGGTGAACCAGTGGTGGTTTGCCCTGGGAGTAGTGCTGTGCGAGGGCAAAGGTTGGGCTGGTGATCGGCTCGTCGATGCCCAGAGCAGAGGCAATGCCCTGCACCAGTGAGGTTTTCCCTGCACCAAGAGTTCCCTCGAGCAGCAGTAGTGATGGACGCTCGGGCTGTTGCACGAGATACCTGCCCAGGGCACGCGTGGCCTCCAGGTCCTTCAGGATCCAGCTCCGATCGGTAGATTGCTTAATCAGCGAGCCCGAAGCCTCGGCGTCTCCGCAGATATTCAACTCCACATTCCTTTAGGGAGCACCCAAACCATGGTGGCAGCGCCCACGTCCGCAGCTGAGCTGAAGCTTGGCGTCGATTGCGTCATTGCTGATATCAACCAGGCTGATTTCGGCCGCAAGGAACTCGATATCGCCGAGACCGAAATGCCTGGTCTGATGGCGTTGCGTCAGAAATACGGCAGCGAAAAGCCTTTGAAAGGCGCCCGCATCGCCGGTTCATTGCACATGACCATCCAGACCGCGGTTCTGATTGAAACCCTGGTCGAGCTTGGCGCCGACGTGCGTTGGGCCTCCTGCAATATTTTCTCGACGCAGGACCACGCTGCAGCTGCGATTGCTGCCAAGGGAATCCCCGTGTTTGCTGTTAAGGGCGAAACTCTTGAGGAGTACTGGGAGTACACCCACCGCATCCTCGAGTGGGGTGATGGTGGCTCTCCCAACATGATTTTGGACGACGGTGGTGATGCCACCGGCCTGGTGATGCTGGGAAGCAAGGCCGAGCAGGACATCACCGTTCTCGACAACCCCTCGAATGAGGAAGAGACCTACCTCTTCGCCTCCATCAAGAAGAAGCTGGCTCAGGATTCTAGTTTCTACAGCCGAACCAAAGCCCAGATTCAGGGTGTCACTGAGGAGACCACTACGGGTGTGGCTCGTCTCTACAAGATGCAGAAGAGTGGTGAGCTGCCGTTCCCTGCCATCAACGTCAACGACTCGGTGACCAAGAGCAAATTCGACAACCTTTACGGTTGCCGCGAATCACTCGTTGACAGCATCAAGCGCGCCACCGATGTGATGGTGGCTGGTAAGCAAGCTCTGGTGATCGGCTACGGCGACGTGGGCAAGGGCTCTGCCCAGTCCCTGCGTGGACTGGGTGCCACTGTCTGCATCGCTGAGGTGGATCCCATCTGTGCTCTGCAGGCTGCCATGGAGGGCTATCGCGTTGTCCGCCTCGAGGATGTCGTTGGAGAGATGGACATCTTTGTGACGGCCACCGGCAATTATCAGGTGATCCGCAATGAGCACCTGGTGAAGATGAAGGATGAGGCGATCGTCTGCAACATCGGCCATTTCGATAATGAAATTGATGTCGCCTCACTGAAGAACTATGAGTGGGACAACATCAAGCCCCAGGTTGATCACATCACCTTGCCCAGCGGCAACAAAATCATTTTGCTGGCGGAAGGCCGTCTGGTGAATCTGGGCTGCGCCACGGGTCACCCCAGCTTTGTGATGAGTAACTCCTTCACCAACCAGGTGTTGGCTCAGATTGAGATCTTCACCAAGGGCAAAGAGTACGGGAAGGAGGTCTATGTCCTGCCGAAACATCTCGACGAAATGGTGGCTCGCCTGCACTTGGGTCGCATCGGTGCCCAGCTCACTGAGCTCAGTAAGGATCAAGCTGATTACATCAATGTGCCGGTTCAAGGCCCCTATAAGCCTGATCATTACCGCTATTGATTGTTAGACGAACAAGCTTTCTCACTTGTTCTATTTAGCCAGGTCACTGTTGTGATCTGGCTTTTTTATGAGATGAAGGCATCAATTGCAGCTCTGACGCTCCCAATCTGCGCTTTCAGGGTTGCTTCATGGAAGACTTGCCACGACTTCAGCGCCGTCCATGGGGCTCACCGAATTTGTTTCACAACTGCCCGATTGGATCGGCCAAGCCGTAGAAGCCAATCCCTGGGCAGGTTATGCCGCAATCTTTGCGGCCATGTTCCTGGAGAACCTGTTCCCTCCGATCCCCTCGGAGTTGATCATGCCTCTTGGAGGTTTTTATGTTCAGCAAGGCCAGCTGCAGTTGGTTCCTGTCGTGATCGCGGGTCTGCTGGGCACCGTTCTCGGCGCTTTGCCCTGGTATGGCATTGGCCGCCTGATCAATGAAGAACGGATCGAGCAGTGGCTCACTCGTCATGGTCGCTGGATCGGCATCAGCCCTGAGGAGTTGTCACGAAGCCGTCGTTGGTTCAGTCGCTATGGAACTGCCTTGGTGTTTTGGGGGCGCCTGATTCCAGGCATTCGCACTCTGATTTCAGTGCCTGCTGGTATCGAGCTGATGCCGATCACACCTTTCCTGATCTGGACCACTGCCGGAAGTCTGATTTGGACGTTGTTGCTGACTGTCGCCGGCATGGTTCTTGGCGAGGGTTACAGCAACGTCGAGGTCTGGATCGATCCGGTCAGCAAAGTGATCAAGGTGCTGTTGGTGGTTGCCGTGTTGGCAGGGGGGATCTGGTTGGGACTGCGGATTTGGAGGCGGCGTCAGTCCGCCGATTGATGGCGGACTGACCCAATCAGGCAACCCTCAGAAAGGCACTTCTTCTTCGCTGGGACTTCCGCCGCCGAAACTGCCGCCGGAGTCCTGGTTGTCTCGCTTTGAGCCCAGGAGTTCCAGTCGATCAACCCGTACCACAGGTTTGCTGCGCTCTTCTCCACTGTTCCTGTCGCTCCAGCGGTCCAGCTTGAAACTGCCGATGATGCCCAGAAGGGATCCCTTTTTGACGTAGTCCGCTGCCACCTGAGCTTGTTTTCCCCAGATTTCAAGATTGAACCAGTCGGGCTCGTCATCGCGGCTGCGGCGGTTCACGGCGATGGTGAGGTTCGCCACCATGCTTCCTGATTCGAAATACCTGACTTCTGGATCGCGGCCGGCACGGCCGACCAAAGTCACGGAGTTGACACCCATTGAATCTCTCCTGTTTGTGGGTCAATGATGCGCCACGGTTGTCAAAACTGACGGTTGTCGTGGCTGCCTTTTAGAAGTTCCACCCTCAAACGATTCTGTAACAGATGGGGCCTGAGACTGCCCCTATGATTCGCCGAAATGTGTTCTAGCCAGTGCTGTTCCGCCGTTTCCAGCTGTCCCGCGATATCGGAATCGACCTTGGTACCGCCAACACCCTGATTTATGTCTCGGGTAAGGGGATCGTGCTGCAGGAGCCCTCCGTTGTGGCCCTTGATCTCGAACGCGGCGTGACCATGGCCGTTGGGGATGAGGCCAAGCTGATGCTGGGCCGCACGCCTGGAAATATTCGTGCTGTACGCCCCCTTCGCGATGGTGTGATCGCCGACTTCGATGCGGCTGAGCAGATGCTGAAAACCTTCATTCAGAAAGGTAATGAAGGCCGCGGCATCGTGGCCCCTCGTCTTGTTGTGGGTATCCCCAGTGGGGTCACCGGTGTGGAGCGCCGTGCCGTGCGTGAGGCCGGTCTTGCCGGAGCACGTGAGGTGCACCTGATTGATGAGCCTGTTGCTGCTGCGATCGGCGCCGGTCTGCCGGTCACGGAGCCTGTCGGCACGATGATTGTGGATATCGGCGGCGGTACCACCGAAGTGGCGGTGCTCAGTCTCGGTGGAACCGTGCTCAGTGAATCTGTGCGGGTTGCAGGAGATGAAATCAGTGACTCCATTGGCGTCTACCTCAAGAAAGTGCACAACCTTGTTGTGGGTGAACGCACCGCAGAGGAGATCAAAATCCGCATTGGTTCCGCGTTCCCCGACGACGAGTTCGATCAAACGGTGATGGACGTGCGTGGCCTGCATCTGCTGTCCGGGCTGCCGCGCACCATTCAGCTGCAGGCCGGGGATCTGCGTGAGGCCATCGCTGAGCCTTTGAACGTGATTGTGGAGGCTGTGAAGCGCACTCTCGAGCGCACTCCCCCAGAGCTTGCTGCCGATATCGTCGATCGTGGAATCATGCTGGCCGGTGGCGGAGCGTTGGTTCGTGGCATCAGTGATCTAATTAGCCATGAAACGGGGATCTTCACCCACATCGCAGAGGAGCCACTGCTTTGTGTCGTCAAGGGTTGTGGTCAGGTTCTTGAGGACTACAAGCGCTTGCAAAGGGTGCTCGATACGCCTGAATTTGTACGCTCCGCTGCCGCTCTTTGATCGCCATGGGCTCTTCCCAGAGGCCAAAGGGGTCAAGGCTGCGCTCCATCCAGCGGCTTTGGCCATGGTTGGCGTTGCTGCTAGCTCTTGGCTTGGTGCGACTGAGTAAAGGGGCTGGATTTGCTGATGGCTTCGCCTTCTTGAGTCGGCCCTTCTGGCCGGGCTCCGCTCAGCGCGAGTGGATTGAGACTGCCCAACAGCAGGAGCAACTGTCCAGACTGGAGCTGTTGGAGCAGGACAACGCTCGCCTGAGGGGGCTTTTGTCGCTGGATGAGCAGTCGTCTGGGGACTGGCTTCAGGCTGCGGTGATCTCTCGTACAGCATCAGGCTGGTGGCAGCAGTTGCTTTTGGGCAAAGGCTCGGTCGAGGGGGTGGCCAAGGATGATGCTGTGATCGGACCTGGAGGCCTGGTCGGCAGGGTCCAGAGTGTGACGCCCGCCACCAGCAGAGTTCGTCTGCTCACGGCACCTGGCAGTCGCATCGGCGTCTGGTTGCCCCGCACCCAGCAGCATGGGCTGCTGGTGGGCCTTGGAACAGCCCGGCCACAGTTGCAGTTTCTCGATAAGGACATTCAGGTTCGTCCTGGCGATCTGGTCAGTACCTCTCCTGCGAGCACTCTGCTGCCCCCCAATTTGCCCGTGGCAGTGGTGCAGTCGCTCAATTCCAGATCGGTTCCGGCACCAACCGCTCTCGTGCAGTTGATTGCCCCGCCTGATGCCATCGATTGGGTTCAGGTGAAGGTGCGCTGAGGGAATGACGCGCCTGCACCGACAACCGATCTGCGTAGCCTCCGCTCTTCTGGTGCCGATCCTGCAGATGGCAGCACCGTCTTGGATCAATCTTGATGGTGTTCCGCCCAGCTGGGCCATCCTCTGGTTGCTTCCCTGGTCGTTGGTGGACGGTCCGCTTGCCGGTGCAATCGCTGGAGCTGCGATTGGTCTTGTCCTGGATGGTCTCAGTCTTGGGGATGTCAGTCAGGTCCCTGCCCTTGTCTTGATGGGTTGGTGGTGGGGGCGTCTGGGACGTCGTGGTCCTCCGATTCAGCGCAGTCTCAACCTGGGACTGCTTGCCTGGATCGGCTCGCTGGTCCTGGGTCTGTCCCTATGGATTCAGTGGCTGGTGTTGGGGGCATCCGATGGTCTGATCCAGTCATGGGCGCTCCATTCCACCCTCGCGCAGGCTTTGATCACTGGACTGCTGGCACCGTTGGTTGGATCCTGGCAGCTGCTTCTGTGGCGACGGCGAGCACCAGCATGAATATGTCTTTGCGACGGCGCCGGTTTTTGACCGGCCTGGCTCTTTCAAGTCTCTCGGTGTTGATTTGGGGGTGTCGTCCTGGCTCAGCTCCCGAGGGCACACTCCAGCTCTGGACATTGCAGCTGGCCCCAAAGTTCAATCCCTACATGGACGACGTGCTCGGATCCTGGGATTCGCTCCATCCAGAGGCGCCTGTGCGATGGACCGATCTCCCCTGGGGATCGGTGGAGCGCAAGTTGCTGGCGGCTGTGTTTGCACGGACCGCTCCTGATGTGGTGAACCTCAATCCCCCTTTTGCCGCCAATCTGGCCAGTAAGGGTGGCCTCACCGATCTCAATCCTCTTTTGCCGCCTGGAGCAGAGCAGAACTATCTGCCATCGGTTTGGGAGGCAGCCAGGGATCCTGAGGTGGGTCAGATCGCCATCCCTTGGTATCTGACCGTTCGTCTGAGCCTGGTGAATGGCGACCTCCTGCGCCAAGCCGGTCTCTCTAGGGCACCTCGTCGATGGGATGAGGTGCCTGCTTATGCCCGCAGCATCCGCGAGCGAACCGGTCGTTACGGTCTCTTCGTCACTGTTGTTCCTGACGACTCGGCGGAGCTTTTGGAGTCGCTCGTGCAAATGGGCGTGCGTCTTCTGGATGCACGTCAAAGAGCGGCTTTCAATACGCCGGCCGGCCGCAAGGCCTTTGCGTTCTGGACGGATCTGTATCGCGAAGGTTTGTTGCCTCGGGAAGTCGTGAGTCAGGGGCAGCGGCGGGCCATTGAGCTGTACCAAAGCGGTGAGCTTGCATTGCTGGCCAGTGGTGCTGAGTTTCTGCGCAGCATTCAGACCAATGCCCCTGGCGTGGCTGCGGTGACTTCCCCTCAGCCTCCTTTGACCGGTTCGGACGGCACGGCCAATGTGGCCTTGATGACGCTGGCCGTACCTCGGCAGAGCAAGCAGGCTGTTGATGCTGTTGCACTGGCCTTGTTTCTGACCAACGGAACCAATCAGGCTCGCTTCGCCCGCGAGGCGAGAGTCTTGCCTTCTTCTCTGGAGGCTTTAGCTGCTGTTCGTGCGGAGCTTGAGGCTGAGCAGCCATCCGATGCCGCCGCAGCACAAATCCGCGATGCACGACTTCTATCGGCCAAGACGTTGAATACTGCTCGCGTGCTTGTGCCTGCGACCCCGGGGGTGAAGCGCTTGCAGAGCATCATCTACACCCAGTTGCAGCGGGCCATGTTGGGTCAGATCAGCAGTGATCAGGCCGTGCTTGAAGCGGAGCAGCAATGGAACCTTTATGCGAGTGCTCGTTGGCCCTGAAATCACGGGCTGGCCACTGCTTCAATTCTTAAAAGAAGCCAAAACCTGTTCCCGGTTTGGATCCCAGAGCTCGATCCGTTCTCGTCGAACGGTAAGGTTGCAATTCTTACTCGATGGAGTGTATGCCCGAAGACCCATCCCACCAACTTGATGGCGATGGGTCTCTCCAGGGAGCTCCAGAGTCCGTTAAGGCAACTTTGCTCGTCGTGGACGACGAGCCAGCCGTGCGTCGTGTCCTTGTGATGCGTCTCCAGCTAGCCGGTTACCGGGTTGTCTGTGCAGAAGATGGTGAAGAGGCTTTAGAGGTTTTCCATCGCGAATCTCCTGACTTGGTGGTTCTGGATGTGATGTTGCCGAAGCTCGACGGTTTTGCAGTTTGTCGGCGGCTGCGGGCTGAATCCTGCGTCCCAATCATTTTCCTTTCGGCTCTTGAAGCGATCTCCGAGCGAGTCGCCGGTCTCGATCTGGGTGCAGACGATTACTTGCCCAAACCCTTCAGCCCCAAGGAGCTGGAAGCACGCATTGCCACGATTCTCCGTCGCGTAGGCCGTGGTTCAGCGACTGCTGAGCCTCGGGAACTACCGACAGGCCAGGGGGTTGTTCGAGTTGGCGACCTCGTGGTCGACACCAATCGCCGCCAGGTGACGCGAGGCAGTGAGCGCATTTCACTGACTTACACCGAATTCAGCTTGCTCGAGCTTTTGTTCAGGGAACCGGGCCAGGTTGTTCCTCGTGCTGAAATTCTTGAGCAGCTTTGGGGCTACCCGCCTCGCCGTGCAGCTGACCTGCGGGTGGTTGATGTGTATGTGGCTCGCCTGCGCGGCAAGCTCGAACCAGATCCGCGCAATCCTGAACTGATTCTCACAGTTCGCGGAATCGGTTATTCCTCTCAGCGCATGGGCGACAACGCTCCTGCAGCCTTGGCCAGTTGAGATCGTCCTGCTGACGTTTTCAGGCCGATTTCTCGCTTGCAGGCACCATTGACCGGCAGGATGGCGCCCATGTGTGTTCTTTCCCGTGTCTGAACTGCGCGAGACCCGCTTGGAGAAGGCGAATGCCCTGCGGGAGCTGGGTGTAGAGCCGTATGCCCTCCATTTTGATCCAACTGATCGGATGGCTCAGTTGCAGCACGTCCATGCTGATCTGCCCAAGGGGGAAGAGCGGGACCTCAAGGTGGCGGTCGCTGGTCGAGTGATGGCTCGACGGGTGATGGGCAAACTTGCTTTCTTCTCCCTGTCTGATGAGACCGGCACGATCCAGCTGTTTCTGGAGAAGTCGACTCTGGGTGAGGCGTTTGCCCAGATCACGGCGCTCGTGGATGTAGGCGATCTGATCGGTGTGCGCGGAATTCTGCGTCGAACCGATCGTGGTGAGCTTTCTGTGAAAGTGGCCGAGTGGACCATGCTCACCAAATCGCTGCAGCCGTTGCCTGATAAGTGGCATGGCCTTGCTGATGTGGAAAAGCGCTACCGACAGCGCTATCTCGATCTGATCGTGACCCCCCAGTCGCGGGAAACGTTCCGGAGGCGTGCCTTAACCGTGAGCGCTATTCGGCGCTGGTTGGATGATCGCGAATTCCTGGAGATTGAGACACCTGTTCTCCAGAGTCAGCCTGGTGGTGCTGATGCGCGCCCCTTTGAAACGCATCACAACGCTCTCGACCTCCAGCTCACATTGCGAATCGCCACTGAACTGCACCTCAAGAGGCTGGTTGTGGGCGGCTTTGAGCGTGTGTACGAGCTCGGCAGAATCTTCCGTAACGAAGGCATCAGCACTCGACACAACCCTGAATTCACCACAGTTGAGGTGTACCAGGCCTACTCCGATTACCTGGGAATGATGGAGCTCACTGAACAAATGATCAGTGCTGTCTGCCAGGAGGTCTGCGGTTGTCAAACCATCAACTATCAAGGAGCGGACATTGATCTGACCCCTCCCTGGAGGCGGGCCACCATGCATGAGTTGGTGCAGGACGCCACCGGACTTGATTTCTATGGCTTCAGCACTCGGGAGGACGCTGCAGCGGCCATGGAGGCCAGGGGTCTGCACGTTCCTGCGCTGGCCGATTCCGTGGGACGCCTTCTCAATGAGGCGTTTGAACAGGCTGTGGAGTCAACCTTGATCCAGCCCACATTCGTGATGGACTATCCCCTGGAGATTTCGCCTCTGGCTCGTCCGCATCGCAGCAAGCCCGGGTTGGTCGAACGTTTTGAGCTGTTCATCGTCGGCAGAGAGCATGCCAATGCCTTCAGTGAGCTCACTGATCCTGTCGATCAGCGTCAGCGCTTGGAGACACAGCAGGAACGCAAAGCCGCTGGCGATTTGGAAGCGCAGGGTTTGGATGAGGATTTCGTCAATGCTCTGGAGGTGGGTATGCCTCCGACAGGTGGCCTCGGCATCGGCATTGATCGATTGGTGATGCTGCTCACGGACAGCCCCTCAATCCGCGATGTAATTGCTTTCCCGCTGCTTCGTCCCGAGGCATGAGTGCGAGGGGAGGTTGCCTTGTTCCCTCAGGGTGTATAATGGAACACAGTGGCATGTTCCCTTTCCAATGAGTGGTGAGCGCGTAGGTTTCCGCTTCAAGCACGCCGATGCGGTGGTCAAGCGCAATCCCCAGGGGCGTTCCCGCCGCGGCTGGGTGATGGAGCCGGTTGAACAAACCACCAGCAGAGGCACCAAGATGCCCGCCTATCGGATTCGCTGGCGTGACAGCGAGCGTCCGGAGATCGTGCTTCAGCACATGCTGATTGCCGATCCTGATCCAACCCCACCACCCGAGAACGTGAGTCTCGAGCCTCCTGCTCCAAAGGCCTGATCGCCCGCTGGATCAGCTGAGCCCCTGGCGTCGCCTTAGGTCCTCGAGCTCCTGGTGGGCTTCAAATAAGGCCCAGTCTTCATCCAGGCTGCGATGCCCTCGTTGTTGTGAAGCTTTCTGATTGAGACGGGAAATCTGCTGATCTAGATCTCGGAAATTCCCACCCAGCTCATCCAGCTCGCTCCAGAGATCCCTGCCTTGATCCATCAGGCTGGTCACATGCTGTTCAGCGCGCAATGCCAGGTCATTGGCTCCAGCGTTTCGGGCCTTTCTGGTGCGCTCTCCCCAGGCTTGGACCTGCTCAGCGAGTGAAAGCAGTTGACGTCTCAGGTCTCTGGCCTGGATCTGCATCAGATCGCGGCGACTACTCAGATCGCGCTGTCGATCCTGTAGATGCTGTTCGTGCAGCAGGAGGTCTTGATCGGGATTGGAGCGCAGGAATGCATCCAACCGCTCTTCCAGATTCTGTTCAAGCTGATCCAGCCATGTCGGCGACATCAGTCAGTCCTGCCAGCTTTGCTCACATTCATGGTGATGCTCGGGGCTCGACATGTCTCTGTTTAGTCTGCCGCTTCCAGCCAGTGCAGGGAGAGGTCATCGGCGGGATCATGCCAGCGGCGGCACCAGCGCCAGCCTGCGTCTTTTGCCAGTTCACGGGCCATTTCCATTGTGTACTTGACGCTGTACTCGGTCACAAGCGGTTGTCCGGCGCTGAAGGTCCAGGGCTCACCAGCCACCGACACCGTCTGATGGCATTCGCTGATCAGACCCATGCGGACGCGGCTCTCCATCTCCTGCCAGACGGCCTCATAACGGAATTGATCTGGATTGAAATCGGCGCCCAGATCGCTGTTCAATCTTTGCAGCAGGTTATGGGCGAAGGCGGCGGAGATTCCTGCGGCATCGTTGTAAGCGGCCTCAATTCTGGTCTTTGATTTGGGCTGGTCAAGGCCCAGTAATAGCGGTCCTCCATCGAGCAATCGCCTGAATCGGCGCAGCAGTGCAATGGCCTCATCGCGAGTGAAGTTGCCGAGGGAACTGCCTGGAAAGAACCCCACACGCCTTGCCCCACGGATCAAGGGATGGTTTGGAAGGGCATCAAGCTGACTGTGATCGCAGCAGATTCCTAGCATCGGCACCTGAGGATGTTGGGCCTGAAGTGCTGCCGTTGACTGGACCAGGTGGTCCGCGCTGATATCGAGAGCCACATAGGCGGCAGGGCGCATCGCTTCTAGCAGTGGCCCGACCTTGCGGGCGCTGCCTGCGCCGAATTCGACGATCACCCCTGATCCAATGGCACGGGCCATGTCCGCGGCTGATGACTTCAGCAAGGCGATTTCCGTTCGGGTGAGGCTGTACTCCGGTTGCTGGCAGATCTGATCAAACAGTCGAGACCCCTCCTTGTCGTACAAGAACCACGCTGGTAACTGGCGGGGTTCGCGTTGCAGACCGTCTTGTACGAGTCGATGCATGTCCGCGCTGGGAGGATGCAGATCGATCAGCTGGGGACGCGCAGACGTTTGGGTTGTCATTGGGCCAGGCGCAGACCTGCCGCCATCCAGCGGCTGGCCGGGGTGAAAAAGTTCCGATAAGTGTCGCGGGAATGCCCTCTGGGTGTGAGTTGGCTGCTGCCCCGCAGCACGAACTGGGAGCTCATGAATTTGCCGTTGTATTCGCCCACAGCACCAGCCGCAGCTTGAAAGCCCGGGTAGGGGCGATAGGGGCTTGAGGTCCATTGCCAGAGCTGGCCATGGCTCTGTTGAAGTGATGCGCCATGTTCACAGCTGGCCAGCTCCCATTCCGCTTCACTCGGTAGGCGAGCTCCGGTCCAGCGTGCATAGGCATCCGCTTCGAACCAGCTGAGGTGGCGCACGGGCAAATGATCCTCCAGTGAGCTGCGGCCAGCGAGGGTGAACTCCCACTTCCAGGGACCTTGTCCGTCGCGATCGCGTCGCCAGTAGCGGGGTGCATCCCAGTTGCGCTGACTGCGCACTGCCCAGCCCTCGCTCATCCAGAGCTCAGGACGCTGGTAACCGCCATCGTCGATAAAGCACCGGTAATCACCATTGCTCACCAGTCGAGCAGCAATGCTGAAGGGCTCCAGCCAGGTTCGATGCCGTGGCCTCTCGTTGTCGAAGTGGAAGGCATCACCGCTGTGGCCGACTTCCACTAAGCCCCCACCGCAGTTGAGCCAGGGTCCATGCCTGAGTGAACCGCTTGCTTTGGCGGTTGTGATGGGTTGAGGGTCAAACGGTTCAGACCAGTCGCTGCGATAGGCCGGTTCGAGTGGCTGACGGCTGAATCCATCCAGCAGGTCCATCAGCATCAGTTCCTGATGCTGCTGCTCATGGTGAAGGCCCAGTTCCACCAGGTCCAGCCACGGTGCTTCGCTATTGCGCTCCAAAAGCTGTTCCAGAGCCAGATTCACCCGTTTCCGCCAGGCGGAAACCTCATCCATCGGTGGGCGGCTGAGCAGTCCTCGTTGGGGTCGCGGCTGGCGTGGGCCAACAGCGTCGTAATAGGAGTTGAATAGGTAACTCCAGCGAGGGTCCGCGGGGACATAGTCGGGATGGTGGGGCTTCAGCACGAAGGTTTCGAAGAACCAGGTCGTGTGAGCCAGGTGCCACTTGGGTGGACTGGCATCGGCCATGCCTTGCAGATTGAGGTCTTCGGCATGGAGGGGCTCAATCAGTTCCTCACTGGTACGACGCACCTCCATCAGTCGATTCAGGAGTGAGCCGCAGGCCATGGAGGGAAATCATGCTGGCGGTGACGTTAGTGGGATCCCCCTCGGGTGTCAGCGCAGCACTGCCCCTACCATCGGCCCAAATCGCAGCTCCTTTGTGATCGGCACGTTGCTGGCCGACCGGTATCGCCTGGACCGTTGTCTGTCCTCTGATCCGGACCATCCCCAGGGGACTCTCTGGCGTGCCGCTGACCAGTTGGCTGGCGATGCACCCGTTGCGTTGCGGCAACTCAACGAGCAGGCGACTCAGGATCGCTTTCGCCGTCTGTGGCCGTCGATGCAGTCACTGCTGCATCCCCAGATTCCACGTTTTGGAGGGCTGCTTGAGGAACAGGGTTGCCTATGGCTGGTGCGTGAGTGGCAGGAGGGCTCAAGTCTGAGTCAGATCCAGACTCAACGTCTCCAGCGTCAATTGGTGTTTGGCGCAGGAGAGGTGCTGCTTCTGATGAGGCAGCTGTTGCCACCTCTTGCGGTGCTGCATGGTCAGGAGCTGGTCCATGGCGATCTCAATCCCCGCAATCTGCTGCGGCGCGATCAGGATTGTCTGCCTGTGTTGTTGGATTTTGGGTTGCTGCAGCGCTGCGGTCAGCAGCCTCTGACTGCAGCGACACCGGCCTTTGCGCCTCGCGCCCAGGTTCGGCAGGACCCTGCAGCTGCGTGGATGGATCTGCATGGTCTCGGTGTGTCGGCTCTGACTCTGCTCACCGGCCGTCCCCCTGCGCAGTTGTTGCAGGCTGATGCAGAGGCCTGGCAACTCCCCAACGATCTCGACTTGGAACCTGCTTACCGGCAGGTGTTGGAACGGTTGCTCTCAGAGCAGCCTGAACGCCGTTTTGAGGTGGCTGCTGATGCCCTCCAGGCTTTGCAGGCTGTATCGATGCCTGAAACAACTGGTCCCCAGGCCCGGGCTGAGCGCACCCTGGTTTTGGCTCCAGCGGTGCCTGATGACTCACCGCCCGTGGTGAGTGGCTCTCCAGATTTGCCAAGGATCGTCACTCCGTCAGGGCAGGAATCCCGGCGCCGCCCTTCTGCAGAGCAGCGCCAGCTTGCGGCGGAAGGCCGCTTATGGCCCGTTGTCGGAGCACTGTTGATTTCGGCTCTTGTGGGAACAGCCATCGGTTGGTTTCTGCTCACTCGCGGCAATCCTCCCGCTGGTGCTCCCTCCACGGAGCGCGATGTGATCGGTCGTTCCCCTTCCGCGAGTCTTCCTCCGGCGGAAGTGGATCAACGACAGCAACTGCTCAGTCGTCTGCGAGCTTTGCAGGTCGATCGCAGTTGGTTTCTGCAGTTGGTGGATGCAAGCCTGATGGCTCGTTTCCCGGAGCGTGGCGGTCGCCTGCCCAGTGACTCACTTGAGGATGCCCCTTTAAGGAGTGTCTGGAATGAACTCGCCGAGGAGTGGCTGGCCAGGGTGGAACAACTGCCGCCGGTTCTGCGCAGTCGCCTGGGACAGCTCAAACCTGCTGACTGGCAGAGGCAACGCCAGGCCCTTGTGTCGCAGGGTGTGAACAGCAAGGTGGTGGAGCAACTGGTCAGCGCTTCGGCACAGGCGTTGCTTCCGGGTGTGCCGCCAGGAGTGAAGCCGCCTGAGCCTTTCCGTCAGTTGTGGATCGCCGCAGCATTGCGCAGCCTTGAGGAGGTGCGAATTGAGCAGGTCAAAGCGCGTGCTCAGGCGCCCACGGTGTTGTCTAGTCGTGTGTCCGCGGGCGGTGCGCGCCTGATCTCAATCTCGGTCCCAGCAGCTCGCCGCCTGGTGTTGGGCATCAACGGCACGCCTTTGATGCAAATGACTGTTTACGGAGCCAATGGGGAGGTGGCTGCCGATCGTGGACCACTGCGCGTCGTGACTCTGCCTGTGGAGGCAGGCTCGCCTGTGCAGGTGCTGGTCACCAACGATGGAGTGTCTTCCGGTTTGTTAACGCTCTCCTGCCGTGCCGATGCACCAGCACCAACGCCGCTGCCAGAGGTGGACCTCAACCCGATTCCCGATCCCGCTACTGGGGCGGAGGGCCCTGTCGAGGCGCTTCCAGAACCTTCCGGCCCCCGGCCTGCAGGTGCTGAGGATCCTCCTGTTGAAGAGACCGACATGCCCAGCGCATTGCCCGGTGAATCCACCCCTGAACCCACCTCTTGAACCCATTGCACCGTCGCAGGAGCAATGCAATCAGGACCCTTGAGGCGGCAGTGATTCAGTAGCGGGCAATGGCAGCTCGGGTCTCTTTCTTGATTTGTTTGTCCTTTGCGGCAGCGCGCTTGTCATGCAACTTGCGCCCTTTCCCTAGACCGATGGTGAGCTTGATCCACGATCCCTGCAGATGCATGTTCAGCGGGATCAGCGTCAATCCTTTCTGATCAAGTTGCCCACGTAATTTGTCGATTTCGCGCCGGTGGGCGAGCAACCTTCTCACTCGCAGCGGATCGTGGTTGAAGTACCCGCTTGCATGGGTGTGAGGTGAGATATGCACGTTGTGCAGCTGCATTTCACCGTGGCGGATCAGGCAGAAACCATCCCGGAGATTGGCCTGGCCGGCTCGGATGGATTTCACCTCGGTGCCCACCAGCTCAATGCCAGTTTCCAGCGTTTCCAGGATGTCGTACTGATGCCTGGCCAGCCTGTTGTCGGCCAGTAAGCGGTTGGCCGCGGCTCGAGCCGCCGCGTTTTTCTTGCCTCCACCTTTGGCCATTGCCTGTTTGGCCTCGCGGCCGCTTGATGCTCCGACCCTATCCAGGGCTCGGTACTCTTCCCACATGGCCATTGTTTCCTCTAGCGCCGGATCCCCACGTCCACGCAAGGAGCGTGAGCCCAATCGAGTGGTCGACGCAGTTCGGCAGCCAGGAGACGATCACGATCCAGCGGCGCTGACGTCTCGTGACGACGGCTTAAGGCCCAAGTGTCTGAAGGACTACATCGGTCAGCGTGAGCTCAAGCAGGTGCTTGGCATTGCGGTGCAAGCCGCGCTGGGTCGCGGTGATGCACTCGATCATGTGCTGCTGTACGGCCCGCCCGGTCTTGGCAAAACGACCATGGCCATGGTGTTGGCTGAGGAGCTGGGGGTGAAATGCCGCATCACCAGTGCTCCCGCTTTAGAGCGCCCCCGCGACATCGTTGGTCTGTTGGTGAATCTGCAGCCACGGGAGCTGCTGTTCATTGATGAAATCCATCGACTCAGTCGTGTGGCCGAGGAGTTGCTCTATCCGGCTATGGAGGATCGTCGACTCGACCTCACCGTGGGCAAGGGAAGTACCGCTCGAACTCGTGCACTGGACTTACCGCCGTTCACATTGGTCGGTGCCACAACCCGCGCAGGTGCGCTGAGTTCACCACTGCGCGATCGCTTTGGCTTGATTCAACGGCTTGAGTTCTACGGCTTGGAGGACTTGCAGTCGATTGTGGAGCGAGCCGCTGGTTTGCTCGAGCTCGATCTAACGGCTGATGCTTGCGCTGAGATTGCACTCCGCTGCAGGGGGACGCCTCGTATTGCCAACCGACTGTTGCGCCGGGTGCGAGATGTGGCTTGTGTCCGGGACTGCTCCGGAGCGATCGACCGTGGGTTGGTCGATGAAGCCCTCACCTTGCATCGGGTCGATGGCCGGGGTCTGGATGCGAGTGATCGCAGGCTGCTGGAGCTGCTGCTCCAATCCCATGGAGGCGGTCCCGCCGGACTGGATACGCTTGCGGCGGCCCTTGGAGAAGATCCCACCACCTTGGAGTCAGTGGTTGAACCGTATCTACTGCAGCTCGGCTTCCTGCAGCGCACGCCCCGTGGCCGGGTGGTGACGGCTGCTGGTCGTGACCACCTTTCAGCAGCTTGATACTGACTTTTTTAACTCTCAGCCTTCTCACTGAGCCAGTCGGGCTCGATACGCTGACGGGAGCTTTCAACGACCAACCAGGAGCCGCTTAGATGAGGTGGAAGGAACTCCTGTTTGGCTGGTCCCTGTCTCTGCTCGTTCTTCTGGTCCCTTTCTCGGCAGAAGCCGCCGAGGTGGATGCGCTACCTCAGCTGTTCGATCGTGCTCTTGCTCTCAGCCGTGCCGGAGATCCGCAGCAGGCACTTCCGATCTGGGATCAGGTTCTGGAAATCGCTCCAAACGATGCGGCGGCTTGGAGCAACCGCGGCAATATCCGTTTGATGCTGGGTGATCCAGAGGGAGCCATCGCCGATCAAACCCGCTCCATGGAGTTGGCCCCCAATGATGCTGACCCCCATCTCAATCGCGGTACCGCTGAAGAGGCTTTGCAGCGTTGGTCTGATGCCGCAGCTGATTACGACTGGATTTTAGAAAGAGACCCCAGCGATGCTTCAGCCCTCTACAACCTCGGCAATGTGCGTGGATCCGAGGGTGAATGGCAGGAAGCCCAGCGTCTCTATCGCTTAGCGGCCGATGCAAGGCCAGGATTTGCGATGGCCCGGTCGAGTGATGCTCTAGCTCTTTACCAGCTCAATGATTTGAAAGAAGCAGAACGAAACCTGCGCAATCTGATCCGGCGTTACCCACTGTTCGCCGATGCGCGGGCGGCCTTGAGTGCTTTGCTCTGGAGTGAAGGGTCGCGTGGTGAAGCGGAAAGCCATTGGGCCGCTGCCTCAGGCCTTGATCCCAGTTATCGCGATGCTGCCTGGCTGGCCGAGGTGCGTCGTTGGCCGCCACGACCGATTGCTGATCTACAGCGCTTTCTTGCTTTGGAGGTGTCATGAACCTCACTGCCACCTGGTCCGAGCGACTCGACGCCCTGTTGCCTGACTTGATTGCGTTTCGTCGTCACCTGCATGCTCATCCTGAGCTCAGTGGGGAAGAACACCAAACGGCTGCGCTGATTGCTGGCGATCTGCGTCAAGCCGGTTGGCGCGTTCGCGAAGGCGTTGGACGCACGGGTGTGGTGGCTGATCTTGGCCCCGAGCAGGGGCCGAAACTCGGCTTGCGCTTGGATATGGATGCTCTGCCCATTGAGGAGAAAACAGACTTGCCCTATGCCTCCCTGCGGCAGGGAGTGATGCATGCTTGCGGGCACGACCTGCACAGCACGGTGGGCCTGGGGGTGGCCAGATTGCTGGCGGCTGAGCCGCATCTACCTGTTGGGATGCGCTTGTTGTTTCAGCCAGCGGAGGAAATCGCTCAAGGCGCACGCTGGATGCGCGAGGCAGGAGCCACCGATGGCCTTCAAGCGCTGTTCGGCTTGCATGTTTTCCCCTCCCTTCCTGTAGGCAGCGTGGGTTTGCGTAGCGGCAGCCTCACAGCGGCGGCGGGCGAGCTGGAAATCGAGATCAACGGCCAGGCTGGCCATGGTGCCAGGCCTCATCAGTCGGTGGATGCGATCTGGATCGCCTCGAGGGTGGTCACCGGCCTTCAGGAAGCGATCAGTCGCAGGCTTGATGCTCTGCATCCGGTAGTAGTGAGCTTCGGGCGAATCGAAGGAGGCAAGGCGTTCAACGTGATTGCTGATCGGGTCACCCTGCTGGGTACGGTGCGCTGCCTGTCCAACGATCTGCACGATCATCTGCCCCGTTGGATCGAGGACACGGTGCGAGCTCTTTGCGAGGGTTTCGGTGCCACGGCAACAGTGCGCTACCGCTGTATTGCTCCACCCGTTGATAACGACGCCAGACTCACGGCTCTGCTCGAGCGTTGTGCGATCGAGCAGCTTGGCCCGGATCAAGTCTTGCGATTGGAACAGCCCTCTTTGGGCGCCGAGGATTTTGCTGAGTTGATCAGGGATGTGCCGGGAATGATGTTTCGGCTCGGTGTGGCGGGTTCTGAGGGATGTGCACCGCTTCACAACGGCCATTTCTTACCTGATGAACGCTGCCTGGGGGTCGGTATTCGGGTGCTCACAGCAGCGATGCTGGCTTGGGAGCCGACGCCATGAATCGTCCGCCTCGCACCCATCTGCATGTCTTGTTGTCTTTGGCAGCTCCTTTGCTGGTGTGTCTGGGCGTCTTAGCGCTTGTCCAGAGGGAGGGCACCGAGCGTTGGCAATCTGTTCCTGCCATCCTGGTCGGTTCCGGCTTGGTGATTCACGCAGTGGTGGGTCGTCGTCGTCGGCGGCACAAGCTGCTAGTGGCTTTGCGAAGCAGTCGTTTTCAGGAGGATTGAGTTGATGGCATCCACACCGCAGCAGCCTCAGGGAGGTGAACCTGATCTCAATGCTCTGAAAGAAGCAATCGGTTCAGGTGATCCATTGCAAGCCATGCCGGCTCTCACCCAGTTGCGATTCTGCAGTGATGAGGATGCTGTTCCTCTGTTGGTGCTGGGCAGTGAGCAGGAGGCGTTCATGGTGCGCTCCTTGAGCTGCAGTGGTTTGGGCTACAAACGCACGGAGCAGGGTTGGACCGTGTTGGAGCGGCTGCTGCGCAGTGACGGTGATGCGAATGTGCGTGCCGAAGCGGCCAACGCCCTTGCCAGCTACGGCGTTGTCCGAGCCTGGCCCTTACTCAAGGCAGCATTTGATGCTGACAGTGCATGGCTGGTGCGCTGCAGCATTCTTTCGGCTTTGGCGGAACAGCCTGAGATCGATTTTGGTTGGCTGCTGGATTTGGCCAGTGCCGCGATCAAAGATGGTGACGGAACGGTTCGCGTCAGCGGAGCCGAGATTCTGGGGCGGATTATTCGTGAAAGCGTTAATCAGCCGATTGGTGAGCAAGCCAGAGCTCTGTTGTTACCACTCCAGCAAGACGGAGATCACCGTGTTGTGGCAGCTGCCCTGAACGGATTGCAGCTGAGTTGACGGTCTGTTCTCAACGGCGTTGCTAGTAATTGGACACCACTAGGGGTGCCTTGGATCGTTCGCGATCCTCATGGCTGAGATCACACCCTCTGAACCTGATCCGGGTCATTCCGGCGATAGGGAAGTGACCAATGTGATCCTCGGTCGACTGGCCGGCCCCTGGCAGTTCCTTCGCTGAATGGATCATGCGTGCCTCCTGGGTTCAGTCCCGTCGCGGACAGTCCAACGTTTCCCAGATGCATTTCGCCCGTCAGGGCTTGGTGACCGAGGAGATGGTCTACGTGGCCAGAAGGGAGAACCTCCCCGAGACCTTGGTGATGGAGGAGGTGGCTCGGGGTCGCATGGTCATCCCCGCCAACATCAACCATGAAAACCTTGAGCCCATGGCGATTGGGATCGCCAGCAAGTGCAAGGTGAATGCCAATATCGGCGCTTCCCCGAATGCCTCAGATGCCGAGGAAGAGGTCAAAAAGCTGACTCTGGCGGTGAAATACGGGGCCGACACCGTGATGGACCTGTCCACAGGCGGCGTCAACCTGGATGACGTTCGCACCGCAATCATCAAGGCTTCACCCGTGCCGATCGGCACGGTTCCCGTCTACCAGGCGCTGGAAAGTGTGCATGGCTCCATTGAGCGCCTCTCGGAAGATGACTTCCTCCACATCATCGAGAAGCACTGTCAGCAAGGTGTCGACTACCAGACCATCCACGCTGGCCTGCTGATCGAACACCTGGTGAAGGTGAAAGGCCGGATTACTGGCATCGTCAGTCGCGGCGGGGGCATCCTGGCTCAGTGGATGCTTTATCACCATCGTCAGAACCCCCTCTACACCCGTTTCGACGATATTTGCGAAATTTTCAAGCGCTACGACTGCACATTTTCACTGGGTGATTCACTGCGTCCGGGATGTCAGCACGATGCTTCAGATCCAGCTCAGCTCGCCGAGCTGCACACCCTGGGTGAGCTCACCCGCCGTGCCTGGAAGCATGATTTGCAGGTGATGGTGGAAGGTCCTGGGCATGTGCCGATGGATCAGATTGAGTTCAACGTCAAGAAGCAGATGGAGGAGTGCAATGAGGCACCTTTCTATGTTCTTGGTCCCCTGGTGACGGATATCGCGCCTGGTTACGACCACATCACGTCGGCAATTGGAGCAGCGATGGCTGGCTGGCATGGCACGGCGATGCTCTGCTACGTGACTCCAAAGGAGCACCTTGGTTTGCCCAATGCCGATGATGTACGTGAAGGCTTGATCGCTTACAAGATCGCAGCGCATGCGGCTGACATCGCTCGTCATCGTCCAGGCGCCCGTGATCGCGATGATGAGCTCAGTCGGGCACGTTATGCCTTTGATTGGAACAAGCAGTTCGAGTTGTCCCTCGATCCCGAGCGAGCTAAGCAGTATCACGATGAAACGCTGCCTGCGGACATCTATAAACAGGCTGAATTCTGTTCGATGTGTGGCCCCAAGCACTGCCCGATGCAGACGAAGATCACCGATGAGGATCTTGAAGGTTTGGAGAAGGTGCTGGAAGTGAAAGGTGGTGTTGAATTATCTGGAGTGAAGATGGATAAGGCTGAATGAATGAGTTCTAGGAGCAAATCATCACCAAAAGTCATTCACTCTGCCTTTTGGTGATGATGCATGGGGTGCCAGGTTTAATCGGCTTTCCGTTCGAGTGCCTCTCGGAACCAATCAATCGTAGGTTGAAGACCTTCTTCTAGAGAAATCTTGGGTTCCCAGCTAAGTCCCTGCCTGGCAAGATCAATGACCGGTTGACGTTGGAGTGGATCGTCCTGGGGGAGGGGCTTGTTGATCAATTCCAGGTTGGGATTGATGCGATCGCGTACGAGTTCCGCCAACTGGCGAATGGTGAATTCATTGGGGTTGCCAATGTTGATAGGGCCGGTTTTGTCGCCATTCATTAGTCGGATCATGCCTTCAATCAGGTCATCCACGTAGCAGAAAGATCTGGTTTGACTGCCGTCTCCATACAGCGTTAGTGCTTTTCCTTGGAGAGCTTGAACAATGAAGTTGCTAACAACCCGTCCATCGTCTGGAAGCATGCGAGGCCCATAGGTGTTGAAGATGCGCATCACCCTGATTTCCGTGCCATGCATGCGCTGATAGTCGAAACAAAGGGTTTCGGCAATGCGTTTTCCTTCGTCATAACAGCTGCGAATTCCGATTGTATTGACACAGCCTCGGTAACTTTCTGGTTGAGGATGAATCTCTGGATCCCCGTAAACTTCGCTAGTGCTGGCAAGTAAGAAGCGCGCTCCAACGCGCCTTGCAAGGCCCAGCATGTTGTAAGTCCCCAAAAAACTTGTCTTGGCTGTTTTGATTGGGTTGAACTGATAGTGAATCGGCGAGGCGGGGCATGCCAGATGCCAGATTCGATCAACTTCTAGCTTGATTGGCTCTGTGACATCGTGGCGAATGAGTTCAAAATTGGGATGTCCAATCCAGTTTCTAATATTTTCTTTTCTGCCTGTGAAGTAATTGTCCAGGCAAATCACTTCTTCGCCAGCTTGCATCAAGCGATCAGTCAAGTGGGAGCCGAGGAATCCGGCGCCGCCTGTGATCAGATTGCGAGTGCTGGACAAGGGAAGCCGGGTGCAGGTGAGCTGAAGGTATCAGGCATGGCCTACCGGATGGTTTTCAGCGTCGTGTGAATGGACCCTGGATCAACTGGCTCAGGCCTGCAGCTGCAGTAATCGTCCAGATTGTGAGCACCCTGCGCAGGATGGCGATCGGTAGGGCAATGAGCACGTCAATTCCAGCGTCTTGAAGCAGAAGAGTGGTTGCGGCTTCGTTGACGCCGATGCCACCTGGGCTGTTGCTAATGAGCCCCGCTGTGCCTGACAACAAATAAATGCCAATTCCTTGGAGTGGACTGATCGATGTGGGCGACAAAATCATCACGAGCAGCCAGAGAATCAGGCCTTCCACAGCCCAGAAGATCAGGCTCAAAACCAGTGCGGGTAGGCAGGCGCGCGCCATGGCTCCACGGGGTCGATGCTTCTCCCAGGCCTTGCAGAGGGTTTGCCATCCAGAGCGAAGCATGCGCTGACGGCGAAGGCTGAAGCTGATCAGAATCAATCCAGCGATGATCAGTAACCACCACCAAGAGGGTTCTGCCGGGGGCAGCAGCTGGGCGAGCATGGCCGGTGTGATCACCCCCAGCCAGATCAGCACCGCGGCACCATCACACAGACGCTCAGCGACAAAGACGTGGGTCAGCGGTAAGCGTGGATAGCCAAGTTCGACATGTAACTGCTCGACTCGACTGAGTTCTCCCAGTTTTCCCGGTGTGGCTGTTAGTGCGAATCCTTGAAACCAGCCCAAGGCATCGGCCCAGCTCCAGTGACCGATCTGAACCGAGTGCAGGAGAGCTCGCCAGCGGCAGTAACGCCCGAGGTAGCTGAGAGTGAGAAGCGCATAGATGACCGGTAACCACGCCAACAGCCGAGTGAATGCTGCAACCAGTTGCGATGTCGTTTCGCTTGGAAGACTGAACCAGGTCTGCACTCCAAGACCCAGCAATAACACTGCTAAGCAGGGCAGCAGCCGTTGCAGCCACGAACGGGATTGGCGGTAGGCCCGGGGTTCAGCGGCAAAGCTGCGGTAATGCGGCCGCCCACTGGCCTGGAGAAGTTCGCGATCACCAGAGCTGTCTCCATAGGCCTCTAGCGTTTCTGGGCTCGGCATTTCACCAAGCGCAAATTCCAGTCGTTTGAGTTTTTCTGGTCCTTTGCAGTTCGCGGATAGAAGCGCGAAAGGCTGGTTTGGGCTCACCTCCAAAGGATCCTGGCAGCGGGTCCCAATCAGTTCGATCTTCAGAAACTCCGCGAGGGGGCGGATGAACGGTTCTGGAGAGGCTGTAACAATCATGCAGCGGTCGCCTTGTTGGCGATGCCATTGCAGTCGTTTTAGGGCTTCAGGTCTTAGTTGCGATCGCAGCTGAATGGGCAGTTGTTCTTCCAGAACTCGCTGCCGATGGTTCCGTGGTGTGGCCTGGAGCACGACATCGAGAAGGATCTCCTTCATTCGCCCAGTGCTGCAGCGCTTCAACTGCCAAGCAACCAGATGCGGCAGAAGCTTGGGCATCAGCCGCAGGAGTCCGAATGGGCCTTGCAGAAGAAGCAAACAACAGCGTGTGGCGTCTCCCCGGATCAGGGTCCCATCACAGTCAAATGCGGCGATTGCTGGAGACATCACGGAAACTTACGTATTTGTGTCCGAAGAAGCTTGTGACCACAGGAACGACCACTCCGAAGCTGTGAGCAATCAAGTCAACGAGTGCAGCTACTCCGATGATGGGAAACAGCCAACTGCGGATTCCGATGCTCACTAACCAGGTTTGAAGCACGGCCGCGAGATTGATCAATGCAAATGCTGCGAAGGATCGTTTGACCGATTGTTGGGTTTGCAAGAACACATAACGTCGTGCCAACACGTAAGCAGTCACCATTCCGATTGCGTAAGCCGCGAGTACGGCGAGCTCGAAACGAAGCACCTGAGAAAACCCGATGCGGCTTGTGATGTTGATGAGGGCAGCGATTCCGCCCGTGATCAAGAAAAGAACAAATTGACGTTTTGGTGAAGAGTGTTTTGGGCTGTTCATGGCGCGGCTGCCGCGGCATTGGCCAGAACGCGACGCGCCAGCGATCGGCCGTAACCAATGCTCTCACTGATGCCTCGGTCCTCTGGGTAATAGACGGTCGTGTCTGCGGTGATCACGCCGGGGTACGGCTCCAGAGGTGGAAGTGTGCTTTGAAAGTTGATACGACAGACCGGCTGGGCAAACCGGTATCGGCTGCAATGACTTGCCAGCCGATGTTCATCTTGCAAATCGGGATTGATGGCTTTGAGGCAATTCCAGGCATCGTCGATGAAGGCTTGATTGCTTCGCTGGTAATCAGGATGATCGGCGGGGATATAAAAAGGCACGTAGCTCACATGTGGTGATAGCGGCCGCAGGTTGCTCATTTCGATCACTCCCGGAATGGCAAAACGGTCATCGTTGACATTTGTCCAGAAATTTCCAGTGATCGCGCGGTCGGTTTGTAGCACCACACAGGCACAAGCTACGGACGGTTGGCTGCTGTACTCGCTCACGAGCATGGGGTCACTTCCCCCTGCTTCAAGCATGGGAGCTACCAGGGGTAACGGCACCGTTGAGATCACGTGATCAAAGTGCTGAACACCATTTGGTGTCTGCAACATCGCTCCGCCTTGTGGACTGGGGCGGATCACTTGGACTGGCGAGTTGCAACGGATCTCACCTCCGTTATGTCGGATGGAGGTTTCCAGGGCATCCACTAGTTGTTGAGATCCCCCTTGCAAAAACCCAAGGGTTTCTTTCAGTTTCTTGCGAGATTGCCCCAGGCGACGCACTCGGCTCCAGATCCAAGCTGCAGAAATTTGATCACTAAACTGGAAGAATTTAAAGGCAAAAAGTTTATGCCAAAGCAGCTGATAGCCACGCTCACCAAGCCATTTTCGAAGCCATGTTGTGGCAGTGATCGAATCGAGTTCTCTCCAGTTGCGGATGGTTAGACAGCGTGCTGCGTGGAGCAGGTATCGGAATCTGGTCAGCAGAGGAAGGTGGCGGAACGACAACACCCCACTCACAGAGCCCCAGGGGTAGAGGCGATTGTTGAAAAAGAATCCCATTGTTGTTTGCCGCCATGACAGCTGATCGCTGAGACCGAGCTCTTCCAGAACTTCGAAGAATGCGTGGTCGTTGAGGCAGTGAAAGTGGTAGTAACGCTCTAACTGAACACCTTCAAAGTTAAAGCTGGCGGCCATTCCCCCTAAACGGTCATCGGCTTCGAGCAGAACGGGGGTATGACCTTGGAGGCAAAGTTCATAGGCGACAGCCAGGCCCATGGGGCCGCCACCAATCACAGCGATGGATGACATCAGAACGGCATCTCCAGTTGGGAATAACGCGGATCTTGATAGGTGATCCTCAGCGCATCTGCCAGGGGTGTTGGTGTCACCTGAAAGATGTCTGGCCAGTCGATCACATCAAATTCATCACCAGCTGTCAGGGCTGTGAGCTGGGAGCGGGTGAAGGCAGGTTGGCGGGAGATTAACGCCCAGCATTGGAGCAGAAATCCGAACAGTGGGATCGGCAAGTGAATCATCCAGGTGCGAGCCCGAACAGCCTGCCTGAGTTGGCGCATCAAGCTGATGTAACTCACTTTTTCCAACCCGGTGATGTCATAGCTGCCGTGTAGCTCGGGAGACTCAAGACATCGTTCGATCAAAGCGCAGAAATCTCCGACGTAGAGCGGCTGGCGAATGAACCGACCAGATCCTGGAATTGGAAACACCGGCAGTTTGCGCATGAACCGTGCGAGCCATCCAAGATGCTTCCGGTCAAACCAACCGAACATCAAGGTAGGTCGTAGAACCACAGCATCTGGCCGAGCGTCGCGCACTAACTCCTCTTGTTGTCGTTTCGTACTGGTGTAGAGGTCTGTTGCCACGGAGTTGACGACAGAACTGCTGATGTGAATGAGTCGAGGGATGGGATGACGCTTGAGGGCTTCCAGCACCGTGAGCGTGCTGTGCACGTTGTTGCGCTCGAACTGGCTGCTGTCGGTATTGCCAATCTCAGCTTGGAGCATCACGCAGGCTGAACAACCTTGAAGTTGCAGAGGCCAATCCTGTCCTTCCAGACAACACAGGTCTTCCTCTAAAAAGGTGACCTTTGGGAATAAATTCTGCGCGATCGCAACAGCTTCTCTTTTCTTGTCGACCACAATCAAATGCCAGTTTGGGTGATCGTCTTGCAGGCGGGCGATCAGATTGAGGCCGACGAGTCCGGCACCGCCGGGAATGAAGATCTTCATAAAAGGGCTGAAAAATCAGATCGCCAGACGGCGGGATAGGTCGGATTCGAACACATGGCGTGGATCCAATTGGTCGCGTTCTCGTCTCCAGGCTTCCAGTCCGGGATAAGAGCGGGCAAACATCGTTGCTGATTGTCTGGAATCCTTCGCGAGGTACAGCCGACCGCCGGCATCAGCAACCAGTTGATCTAGCTCGTCGAGTGTTTCCATCAGGCCTGGAACGGCTGCGGGGACGTCTGCCGCCAAGGTCCATCCCGGCATGGGAAAAGACAAAGGTCCTTGATTGCCCTCGCCGAAGCGTTTCAGCACAGTCAAGAAACTGGGAGCACCAATTTTGCGTAGTGCAGCGAGACAACGACCTACAAGATCTCCAGCACTGTCTGGAACAACAAATTGATATTGAAGAAACCCACTAGGTCCATAAATGCGGTTCCAGTTGTTCACTCCGTCGAGAGGATGAAAAAACGGTGTGATGGCTTGTAGCTCCCCTTCTCTTCTTCGCGGTGCTTTGCGGAACCAAGCTTCGTTGAAAGCCCGTACTGTCCAATTGTTGAGCAGACCACCCGGCAGCAGCGATGGAGCGGTCCCCAAAGCCTTGGGGTCATAAAAAAGAGGGTTTTCGCTGGTTGATTTCTGGTCGTTCCATTGATCCAGGTTGGCGTGATCCCCTCGTGTCAGGACGCCTCGACCAGGTCCATGCAAGCTGTCGACCCAGGCCACGCTGTAGCGGTAACGGTCATCGCCCTCAACCATTGCTGTCATGAGGCTTTCAAGATCCCCATAGCGCTGCGTGTCCACGCTGATCAGTGATGTCGTGATCGGGATGAGCTCAAAGCGTGCCTCAACAATCACTCCGGTGAGCCCCATTCCACCGCAAGTGGCCCAGAAAGCAGCTGAGCTGTTTGGGTCGTTAGGGCGAAGCAGCCGTTCATGCCCTTCACCGTCTAGGAGCTTGACCTCCAGTACATGGCTGGCGAAGCTTCCTTCGCGATGATGATTTTTGCCATGAACGTCGGCGGCGATTGCGCCGCCCACAGTGACAAAGCGTGTCCCTGGGGTCACTGGTAAAAAGAAGCCTGCAGGCACAATCACCTGGAGGATGGAGTCAAGACTGGCTCCACTTCCCGCCAATAGGGTGCCGCTCTCGGTGTCCAGTTGGATGTGGTTCAACTGGGCCAGATCAATGACAGTGCCTGCTTCGCACTGTGCGGGATTGCCGTAGGCGCGACCGAGTCCTCGGCTGATCACGCTGCGGGGAGGTGCGTTTTGAAGTAGGTGGCTGATTTGATCAAGCCGTTCCGGTTGCACTACTTCGGCAGTCGTGGCGTCTGTGCATCCCCACCCAGTGAGGGTCTGTTCCTTTGCTGGAAGGCTGCTTGTCATGGAAGGCCGCTGGTCATGGAAGGCGTGTGTAGGAATCAGAGTTTGGAAGCCAATGGAGCTGGTAGACGACGAATCAGTTTCATCACCGGATCCCACCACCATGGGATGTATTCGATGCCTCTGCGTTGCGGCTTGCGAAGGAGATCTTTAGCAATCTTTTCTGGAGCTGTGCAGAGCAAAGGCGGTGCTTTGCCGTCTGTCATCGGGGAGGTGATGAAGCCCGCTTTGAGAATGCGAATTGAGAAGGGATGACCCTGACAGCGCAGAAGCAGACCCTCACAGAACCGGGTTAATCCTGCCTTCGCAGCGCCGTAGTGGTAGTTGGAGGGGCGACCTCGGTCAGCTGCAACGGATGAAAAAATCCAGAGAGCACCCGGTTGTCGTATACGATCTTCGCTCACGATTGCTGTGAGCCAGGGAATTAATCCTGTGTAATTGACTTGTGTGATCAGCTGAGCCTGTGTGCTGTTGACTCGGGCAAGATCTGCATTCCCCATGCATCCAGCCGTGATTAAGTAAAGGTCGAAGGAAGATGGCGGATCGATTGGAGTGGACGAAATGTTCCCAAGATCAACATGTTCGGTCGTGATGTTGATGAGATCATTTTGTGTGCTCAGTTCTTCAGAAAATGCCTGATTACGTTCAGTGTCACGAGCTATTAGGTGAAAACGTAAGCAGCCCTGCCTGGCCAGTTCGCGGATGATTGCTTGAGCAGTTGTACTCGTGCTGCCAAGGATCCATGCTGATTTAAACGTCATGGCAGCATCCCGAATCTGTCTAGTAAGTTAACACTTGTAGTGGTAATTAGCCAGCCTATTAGGGTTAGCTGTATTCCCCTATCGTTGAGTAGTATCTCTTCAGGCTTTTCAGTTGTCTTGTCAGGTGAATCTTGAAAGCGTCTCTCAGACTCTTCTGGGTCGCTCAGCAATTGATAGCGAAAAATTCCTGCAAGAACGAATGGAATGCTCAGGAGCATCCAACTGGTTTCGGCACCGTTGAGGGCGGGGCCGGCGCTCCATAGTGCATAGGCCATGAAGCTGCTGCTGGCGACGATTGATTCGAGCCTCTGCAGTAATGGCAATGAATAGCGTAGAAGAACCTTGCGTGTGATTACACCGCGATCGAGAGCTGTGCGAAGTTCGGCTTTCCGTTTCTCAACCGCTAAAAATAATGCCAACAATCCAACGGTGAGCAAAAACCACGGAGACCAGGTGCCAGAGGCTGCGGCAACACCTGCAATTGCACGCAGAAGGAAGCCCGATGCGATGCAGAAGAGATCAATGAGTGGTTGGCGTTTCAGGCCAAAGCAGTAACCGAGCTGAACGAAGCCATAGAGAACGATGCTGCCAACCACGCCCCAATTAACTGACCATGCAAGCAGCAGGCTGGCGACGCACCAGCCCATTGACAGAATGACAGCAGTCTTGATTGAAAATTTCCCTGATGCAATGGGACGGAATCGTTTGATTGGATGATTGCGGTCGGCATCCAGATCGAGGATATCGTTGAGGAGATAAATTGAACTCGATATAAAGCAGAAGCTTAGGCAGGCAAGTCCGCATGACCACCAAATATCGAATGATTGCTCACGACTAAAAATAGCCGCCGCGAAAACGAGAAGATTTTTACTCCATTGCCTTACTCGACTGGCTGATGTTAAAATTGTTATGGAAGTCATGGAGATTGAGGGTTAATCTGCAGAGCAAAGATCTCGATAAATGTTGTTTTTTGAATTTGACAGTAGAGGTTTAGGGTGAAGCCATTTTGGCATGAGACAAAGTGATGCAGTAAAACATTTTCACTCATGAATTATTTTTTTGTGCCAGCCTTTCGGTTTGATTGCTGTATTGCCTTTAAAGTATTCAAGGGCTATGTCTTTGTGATGAGGACCATCCGGGCAGGTATGCTCAATTCCCTTTTTTATTAGAGATGCTTTTTTGCCAAGGCATTTAAAGTTAGCTCTTCTTGTTTCTTGAAAAGTTCTAGCGTTTTCCCATTGGTCTCTGAAGTCTTGAGCGAAGCTATTAAAATTTAAGGAAGAAAATGCTAGTAATGTCAATACGCCGGGCCCTACGTTTAATAGCTTGACCTGGCTACTTCTTTTCTGAAGACATAGGGCAACAATCATAATGCAAGAAAGTCCAGCCATTAAACTGTGACTCACATATCGAGAAGTATTAGCTTGATCGATTCCAAATCCTGATCGCGAGAAAGTAGTCATTCCAGCAAAAACAATGCTGAAAAGGAATGGCATTAAAGCTGCTCCAGCGATTCTCAAAGGAATTTTTATGGCCTTGTAATTGATTGCCAGAACTACAGCGCTAGTAACGATTAAAAATGCTAATCCCTGCCATGATCCTCCAGTTAATATTTTCAAAAAGTAATGTGGATTGAATTGATAATCTGGATGGTAAGCGGGTTTTTGGTAATCGAGTAAATAATAAGTACTAAGCAATGCGGAAGTGAAGGAAGCTGTAGATATCAATCCAAGCCTCTTACTATTGGTCCAAGAGCATATGCATAAAGCCAGCCCTAATGCAATTCCTTGCCCTGTGCTGAATATTGCAATCCAAGGTATTGCCGCAACCAGAATGTCTTGAAGCGTACTGGCAACAGGACTCATGGCTTTTTCCCCGAATGTTATAACGACTGCTGAGAATAAAGTCAAAGTGTTGATGAACATCCACGGGGTCTGAAATTCCCACCCAAGATTTTCATATTGCCAGGGATTTAAGATTAACGCACTGCCTGCTAATGAAGTGATGAGCCACAATGTCTTTGATTTGAGGATTTTACCTGATAAATATGCCCAAATGCCGCAAGATAAAAGTAAAAGTATTAATGTTTGAATCAGAGCCGTTTGCCCGGGTGGGATATTTAAAACATTCGTCTCGAAGAGCGCCGCAGCCTTGCTGAAAACAATTCTGTGCTCGTTGTGTTGAGAGAGGAGGCTCTGTATTGTTGCTCCTTCTGTTGTTTTTGTTATGGCGAATGTCCAGCTATCTCCATATAGTATTGGTTCATTCCACTGAGAAATTGATAAACATAATATCTCCCAGAGGTTTTTAGCAATAACAAGAGATAGCGCTGTGATGACGCTAATGGCGACCGTTTTGTAAATTATATTTTTACTACTCATGTTTAAGTTTGTAGTGCGTTCGTCAGGATGAATCCCTGATTTTTCTGATCAAGTTGAGCGAAAAAGTGTCTTGCAAGTGGCGCTTTTTCGCTCTTGTGTGATGGCCAAAGACCTCTTGAGCCCTTCAGCTCAGCAGCGCTTTGGATTTGGCAACAACATTGTCCACTGTGAAGCCGAACTTCTCCATGCAAGTACCGCCGGGTGCTGATGCACCGAAACGATTCATCGTGACGCTGTCACCGTCGAGGCCGATGAAACGGTGCCAACCAAAGGATTCTGCTGCCTCTACGACGATGCGCTTGCGAACAGACCCGGGAAGAACTTCTTCTTTGTAAGCATCGCTTTGCTCATCAAACAGTTCGACGCAAGGCATGGAGACGACCCGTACTTTTTTGCCATCAGCGCTGAGCTGTTTGGCGGCTTGCACGCAGAGGTCAAGTTCGGTGCCGGTACCGATCAGGATCAGATCAGGAGTTCCATCACAGTCTTCGAGGATGTAGCCACCAAGTGCCACTTTCTCAATTGAGGAATTGGCTTGATTAGCCATGCCTTGTCTGCTGAGGCAGAGCGCACTCGGACGGTGGCGATTTCCGATGGCCAGTTTGTAAGCGCCACTGGTCTCATTGCCGTCGCCGGGTCGGAACACCAACAGTCCTGGCATGGCCCTCAGTGAAGGGATGGTTTCGATCGGCTGGTGTGTGGGTCCGTCTTCGCCAACACCGATCGAGTCGTGGGTGAGCACGTAGATCACGCCTAGCTCACTCAATGCCGAGAGGCGCATAGAGCCGCGCATGTAATCGGCGAAGACCAGGAAGGTGCCGCCGTAGGGGATCAGTCCACTGTTGTGATATGCGATGCCGTTCAGAACAGCGGCCATCGCATGCTCTCTCACGCCAAAGTGCAGATACCGCTTCTCGGGTGTCTCTGGCTGGTATGAGCCAGTTTCGCCCTTGATGTCGGTGTAATTGGAGTGGGTGAGGTCGGCAGATCCACCAATCAGCTCCGGCAGATTGGGGCCCAAGGCACCCAAGCAGATCTGTGAATGTTTACGGGTGGCGAGGCCTTTGTCGTCTGCTGTGTAGGTGGGAAGATCTTTATCCCAGCCTTGGGGAAGTTCGCCGCGCAGCATGCGCTCAAACTCTGCTGATTCCGTCGGGTACTTGGAGCGGTATGTCGCCAGTGTTTGGTTCCATTCGGCTTCAAGGCTTGCACCGCGATCGATGGCCTGGCGGAACTGGTCGTATGCGTCTTGCGGAACCTCGAAGGGTCCGTAATTCCATCCCAGCTGCTTGCGTGTCAGTTCTGTTTCTTCGTCGCCCAGGGGGGCGCCGTGCACACCGGCGGTGTCGCTCTTGTTGGGTGAGCCGAAACCGATTGTGGTTGTGATCTTGATGATCGAGGGCTTATCGGTGACAGCTTTGGCAGCTTCGATTGCTTTGGAGATGGCATCGACATCGGTGTTGCCATCAGCGACGTGCTGTACGTGCCAGCCGTAGGCCTCATAGCGCTTGAGTACATCCTCTGTGAAGGACACGTTCGTGCGTCCATCAATGGTGATGTGGTTGTCGTCGTAGAGGGCAATCAGCTTGCCTAGCTTCAGGTGGCCGGCCAATGAAGCTGCTTCGGAGGACACACCCTCCTGATTGCAGCCGTCACCCATGATTACGTAGGTGAAGTGATCAACAACAGTGGCTTCCGGCTTGTTGAACTTCGCAGCAAGGTGAGATTCGGCGATGGCCAGGCCCACAGCATTGGAAATACCAGCACCCAGGGGGCCGGTGGTCACTTCAATGCCAGGAGTTTCAAAGGTTTCAGGGTGTCCAGGCGTTTTGGAGCCCCATTGCCTGAACTGTTTGATGTCATCGATCGTCACCGAGTCGTAGCCGGTGAGGTGCAGCAGTGCGTACTGCAACATGCAGCCGTGACCCGCCGACAATACAAATCGATCTCTGTTGAACCACTTGGGGTTCTTGGGGTTGTGGTGCAGGAACTTGTCCCAAAGCGCATAACCCATCGGTGCACAACCCATGGGCAGGCCGGGGTGGCCGCTCTTGGACTTGTTGATTGCATCAACGGCCAGCATGCGAATGCTGTTGATGCAGAGAGTGTCGAGAGAAGCGGGCGCGGCGACCATGGCGTGAGATTCGAGAGCAGTAAGGAGTTGGATCAGTCTGAAACAGCATGGTCAGAGTCACCGAAGGTGAAGCTGACCTCAGGATTCAGTTCATGCGCTGGAAGGCAAGACAGACGTTGTGGCCTCCGAAGCCGAACGAGTTGGATAACACGGTCCCAAGTGTGTGTTCGCGGGCGGAGTTAGGCACCACATCCAGATCACAGTCGGGATCGGGATTGGTGTAATTGATGGTTGGGGGAACAACATTGTGCTGTAGGGCAAGTACGCAGGCCACAGCCTCGATGCCACCAGAGCCACCCAGTAGGTGGCCCGTCATCGATTTAGTTGAGCTCACAGGGATTTTGTCGGCGCGTTGGCCAAGGGCACTTTTAATCGCTGCGGTTTCGTTGCTGTCATTGGCCGGTGTGCTGGTGCCATGGGCATTGACGTAGTCGATGCTGTCAGCACTCAGGCTTCCGTCCTCGAGAGCGAGGCGCATGGCGGCTGCCCCGCCGACACCACCGGGCGTTGGTGAGGTGATGTGGTGCGCATCACAGGTGGTTCCATAGCCCACAATTTCGGCCAGGATTGTTGCGCCACGGGCCTCGGCATGGCTGAGGGTTTCGAGCACCAACAAGCCCGATCCCTCACCGATGACAAAGCCGTCGCGTTCCTTGTCGAACGGTCTGCTTGCGGTGGCTGGATCATCGTTACGGAACGACAGTGCCTTGGCACTGGCGAAACCAGCCACTCCCAGAGGGGTGATGGCTGATTCTGCACCTCCGCAAATCATGGCGTCAGCCTTTCCCATCTGTAGAAGACGGAAAGCATCTCCAATGGAATTAGAGCCGGCGGCACAGGCCGTGGAGACAGCTGAGCTAGGCCCTTTAGCCCCGAGTGCGATCGCCGCCAGGCCTGTGGCCATGTTGGGAATCATCATCGGGACGGTGAATGGACTCACGCGGCCTGGCCCCTTGCCCTCAAGCACATGGGCTTGGGTTTCCATCGTGAGCAGTCCGCCAACGCCGGAGCCGATGCTGACGCCGATCCGCTCGGCGTTGGCTTCGGTGATCTCCAGGCCTGCATGGGCAAGAGCCTGTTTGGCGGCGACAACACCGAATTGGCAGTATCGATCCCAGCGCTTCGATTCTTTGGGCTCAATGAACCCCGTCGGGTCGAAGTCCTTCACTTCAGCTGCAAAACGACAGGCGTGCCGAGAGGCATCAAACAGGGAAATTGATGCCACCCCGCTCTTGCCAGAGGTGAGACCGAACCAATAGTCGGCAACGCTATTGCCGATCGGTGTTACCGCGCCGAGGCCAGTAACCACGACGCGTTGGAGACCCTCCACCATGCTGCCGATCCTCAGGCTTGCTTGTCTTCGATGTACTTGACGGCGTCGCCAACGGTGGTGATGCCTTCGGCAGCTTCGTCTGGAATTTCGATGTCGAAGGCTTCTTCCAGTGCCATCACCAGCTCGACGGTGTCGAGGGAGTCCGCGCCTAGATCATTTTGGAAATTCGATTCGGGCTTGACTTCGCCGGCGTCGACGCTGAGCTGCTCCGCCACGATCGAACGGACTTTTTCGAGGATCGCTTCCTGGGACATGGCCGTGAAGACGGGACGCCGCATCTTACGAGCTGGCCTCAGCCTGTCCAATCTTGGTCCCCGAATAATCCACTGGCGTTAACAACGGTGACGGCCGGGCGTGCGCTCGGCCTCAGTGTCACCAAGCCCCGGTAACTTATTTCCAAGTCACCTGCTTTCAGAGGGATTCATGTCCCACGCTGTCAAGATCTACGACACCTGCATCGGCTGTACTCAGTGTGTTCGGGCCTGCCCTTTGGATGTGCTCGAAATGGTCCCCTGGGATGGCTGCAAGGCTGGCCAGATTGCTTCTTCTCCCCGCACGGAAGACTGCGTGGGTTGTAAGCGTTGTGAAACCGCCTGCCCAACTGATTTCCTGAGCATCCGTGTTTATCTCGGAGACGAGACCACGAGGAGCATGGGCCTCGCGTATTGATCAGCTGAGTTCGTTTTTTAGCCCAATAACCCATAAGCTCTGCCCGGCATCGCCGGGCTTTTTTGTATGTGCGGAATCGTTGCGGTGATTGGCTCCAGAGAGGCAGCACCGCTGCTTCTTGAAGGGCTGCGACAACTGGAATATCGCGGTTACGACTCCGCCGGTATCGCCACAATTGAAACTTCGGTTTCCGATGCAACAACCCAGTTGCACTGCATTCGAGCCAAGGGCAAGCTCGTGAATCTCACCGCAAGGGTCGATCAGCACGGGGCGCCAGGTTTTTGTGGAATCGGCCATACCCGATGGGCGACCCATGGCAAGCCGGAGGTCCATAACGCCCATCCCCACTGCGATGGTGCTGGTGATGTCGCTGTGGTGCAGAACGGCATTATTGAAAACCATCGAGCCCTGCGTGAAGAGCTCACTGGCGTCGGGGTCAGCTTCCGTTCAGACACCGACACCGAGGTGATCCCGCATCTGGTTTCCGCGGAGCTGCAGCAACAGTGTGCAGCTGGCCAGCCTGCCGATGGCAACACTCTGTTGCGTGCTGTGCAGGCCGTGTTGCCAAGGCTTCAGGGTGCCTATGCCTTGGCGGTGTTATGGGCAGAGGTCCCTGGGGCTCTTGTGGTCGCGCGTAAGGCGGCACCCCTGCTGATTGGTTTGGGGGAAGGCGAATTTGTCTGTGCCAGCGATACGCCTGCACTGGCTGGGTTTACGCGCACAATCCTGCCGATGGAGGACGGAGAGGTGGCGTTGCTCAGCCCTCTTGGGATCGAGCTTTACAACGATGTCGGGGAGCGTCAGCAACGCAGTCCGTCGCTGCTCAACGGACAGGAGCATGTGGCTGACAAGCGCCATTACCGCCACTTCATGCTTAAGGAGATCCATGAGCAGCCAGAGACGGCACGTTTGTGGGTGGAAAGGCACCTGCCTTTGAATCTGAAGGCTGCTAATCCCGTGGCATTGCCCTTCGACGATGCGTTTTACGCCGACATTGAGCGCGTTCAGATCCTTGCCTGTGGGACGAGCCGACACGCTGCGCTCGTGGGGGCCCATCTGCTGGAACAGTTTGCGGGGGTGCCAGCAAGTGTGTATTACGCCAGTGAGTTTCGCTATGCCCCCCCGCCGCTGGCTCCCAACACGCTCACGATTGGTGTGACCCAATCCGGTGAAACGGCCGACACCCTGGCAGCTCTGGCCATGGACGCTGAACGAAGAAAGGCTCAAGCGGATCCTGCTTACGCCCCTCGTCAGCTAGGCGTGACCAATCGAGTGGAGAGCTCTTTGGCTCGCCAAGTGCCCTACATCCTTGACATCGGAGCTGGCATCGAAGTGGGCGTTGCAGCCACCAAGACCTTCCTCGGTCAGCTTCTAGCTTTTTATGCCCTGGCCCTGGCCTTTGCAGCCCGGCGCGGCAGTCGAAGCGAGGCCGAGATTGCTGAACTGGTTGATGAACTGCGCGGTCTTCCTCAGCAACTCGATGCGCTGATCGCGCAACACGATCAGCTTTCAGAGGCGATGGCCCATCGTTTTGCTGAAACGCAGGACGTGATCTTTCTTGGTCGGGGCATTAACTACCCGATCGCACTGGAAGGGGCTCTGAAACTCAAGGAAATCAGTTACATCCATGCCGAGGGTTATCCCGCAGGTGAGATGAAACATGGTCCGATCGCCTTGCTCGATACGCATGTTCCTGTGATTTCCATCGCAGTACCAGGCGTGGTGTTCGAAAAAGTGCTCAGCAATGCCCAGGAGGCCAAGGCAAGGGATGCTCAGTTGATTGGTGTTGCCCCCATCTGTGCAGACACGGAATTATTCGATGAACTGCTGCCGGTCCCGGAGGTGAGCGAGTGGATCAGTCCTTTGCTCACAGTGGTGCCGATGCAACTGCTCAGCTATCACATTGCAGCTCATCGAGGCTTGGACGTGGATCAGCCTCGTAACTTGGCGAAGAGCGTCACTGTGGAGTGATCAAGGCCTGGGCTGCAGCAGCTGCTACGACGCTGCGGCCATAGACATCGTCGAATCGCACGATGTCGTCTTCACCTAGATAGGCCCCGCTCTGCACTTCGATCAGCTCCACTGGAATCCGGCCGGGGTTGCTGAGACGGTGCTTGCAGCCCATTGGGATGTAAGTGCTTTGGTTCTCACCGAGCAGTTGTGATTGGTTGTCGCGTTCGACGACCGCTGTGCCTTTCACCACGATCCAATGCTCGGCACGGTGGTGGTGCATCTGCAGTGAGAGGCTGGCACCTGGCTTCACGGAAATGCGCTTCACCTGCCAGCGGCTGTCTTCCACCACGCTTGTGTAGTGGCCCCAGGGGCGATAGATCTTGCGATGCGCCTTGCCTTCCGGGCTGCCATCAGCCTCCAATTGCTTCACGATCGTCTTCACGTTCTGTGCCTGACTTCGGTCGGCGATCAGCACGGCGTCGTCGGTTTCGACCACAACAAGATTCTCAACGCCGAGGCCCACCACAAGTCGGTGTTCGCTGCGCAGGTAGCAGTTGCGGCTTCCCTCACTGATCACCCTGCCGCGCAGCACGTTGCCGTCGTCATCGCGGTCGGCGGTGTCCCAGAGGGCACTCCAGCTGCCGACATCACTCCAGCCTGCAGCCAGGGGAATCACTGATCCGAGCTGGGTCTGTTCCATCACAGCCACATCAATGGCCACGTTGGGACATTTGGCGAAGGCTTCGCGCTCCAGTCGCAGGAAGTCGAGGTCTGCCACATCCTGCTCGAGGGCAGCTCGACAACAGCTCACCACTTCAGGTGTCAGGCGTTCCAGCTCCGAAAGCATGGCGCTCGCCCTGAACAGAAACATGCCGCTGTTCCAGGTGAAGCGTCCGCTGGCCAGGAACTGTTCGGCGGTGGCCTGGTCTGGCTTCTCAACAAAGCGTGCGATCGGTACCGGCATGAGAGTGCCGGTTTGCAGGGATTCGGCGGCCTCGATGTAGCCATAGCCAGTTTCTGGAGCCGTTGGCACGATTCCGAAGGTCACCAGACGGCCTGCCTCGGCTGTGCTGCGGCCGGCTTCGATGGCGCGACGAAAGTGTTCGGCGTCCCGAATCACGTGGTCAGCAGAGAGCACCAGCAGAAGAGGATCCTCTCCGTTGGCTGTGGCTTGCAATGCAGCAACCGCCACCGCTGGAGCTGTGTTGCGCCCCATGGGTTCCAGCAGAATGGCACCAGGTTGAATGTCGATCTGACGCATCTGCTCGGCCACGATGAAACGGTGGTCGTCGTTGCAGATCAGCAGTGGATCTCCTAACGCTCTGATCCCTTCAAGACGTTGCTGGGTCTGCTGAAGAAGGGTTTCATCGCCGTTGCCGCCCAAGGGCCAGTACTGCTTCGGATAACTCGCTCGGGAGAGGGGCCAGAGGCGAGTGCCTGTGCCACCGCAGAGGATCACCGGAATCAGAGGGGTGGTCACGGCAGACACACGCTCGGTGTTTCGCGCCCATTGTTGCGCAGCTATTTCACTGATGTCACTAGGGCAGGAGTCACAGCTCCAGCAGTCCTGGCGGGGGTGTGATTAGCAGCCAGCCTTCTGCTTGATGCACCTCTGGAACGATCTGATCCACAAAGGGAATGAGCAGTTTTCGCCCGTCTGGCCGTGTGATTTCCAGTAGGTCGTTGCCTCCGCTGATCAGATCGCTCACGGTGCCGACCACATTGTTGTTGTTCGAATTCAGACGAGCTTCTAGGCCAACCAGGTCGAGCAGGTGGAACTCTCCCTCCTCAAGCTTGGGTCGATCTGTGCAACTCACGAGAAGCTTCTGGCCCACCAGAGCTTCTGCAGCGCTGCGGCTGTCGACCCCCTTGAAACGCACGACGAACAGACTCCTGCCCGGGAGTTGGCGACCGCTGGTCAGCATCATTTCCTGTGGAGTTGCGCCTTTGTGCTGCAACCAACGAGGCCCTGGCTTGGTGAAACGTTCGGGAAAATCACTGGCTGGGTTCACGCGAAGCTCGCCGTTTAAACCCTGCGCAGCCACCACCGTGCCAACGGCCAGCCAGTCCTCGTCTGCTGATGCAGTTTTGAAATCGGAGTCTGAGGCCACGGATGACAGCTCTTGAGGCGTTTGTCGATAATGGCCTGACGACCGACCTGCGATTTCATGACTTCCGCTGCTCCGATCCTGCCCGGTGCCACGGTGACGGTTGTGGATCAGCGCTCCATCTACAACGGCTACACCGGTTTCGTGCAGCGCATCAGTGGGGACCGGGCCGCGGTGTTGTTTGAAGGAGGTAACTGGGACAAGCTCGTCACCCTGCGCCTCAAAGATCTCAGCGCTGACTGACGCTGATGGAGGTCGCTCTGCGCCAGAGGCTCCGGCGAGTCGTTCTTGATTCAGATACCCGTCCAGGCAGGATCTACAACCTGGTGATTTTCGGGACGATCCTGCTGAGCGTGGCAGGTCTGTTGGTTGAACCGCACCCGATGCGTGTTGCGACCCCTGGTGAAATTCCGTCTTGGGTGGACGAGCTGGAGCGTCTCTGCCTTCTGGTGTTCATGGCGGATTATCTGCTGCATCTGTGGGTTTCACCAAAGCCCTTGGCCTATGCGCGCAGCTTTTACGGGTTGATTGATCTTTCGGCTGTCCTGTTTTTTTTCGTGCCACAGATCCGCAGTGGCCTGGTGCTGTGGATCTTCAAGTTTGCCCGCGTGTTGCGTGTGTTCAAGCTGCTGCGCTTTATGGATGAGGCGCAGATGTTGGGCAGGGCCCTACGTGCCAGTGCCCGCCGCATTGGCGTGTTTCTGTTTTTTGTGGTGATGGCGCAGGTTGTGCTGGGTTATTTGATGGTGGTCATTGAAAGCAGTCACCCCAATACCCAGTTTCAGACCGTTGGACAGGGCGTGTACTGGGCGATTGTCACCATGACCACGGTTGGTTACGGCGATTTTGTGCCACAGACCGTGCTTGGCCGTCTATTAGCAGCGGTGGTGATGTTGCTGGGCTTCGGCATCATCGCCATTCCCACAGGCATCGTCACGGTGGAATCCATTCAACAAGCCCGTCAGGACAGGCGTACTTGTAACAGTTGCGGTCATCGTGACCATCGCCGCGAAGCAAGCCATTGCGATCAGTGCGGGGCTGATCTGGAGGTGTCCGCACCGATATCAGCCAGCTGATCCAGGGCGGCCCTGGCGGCTTGCTGCTCGGCGTCACGCCGTGAGCGGCCCCATCCTTCTGCTGCCAGATGTGGCGGCAAGTTCACGCTGCAACGAAAGCGGCGCGGGTCACCATGCAGTTGGCTCATTTCTTTGCTGGTGTAGGTAGGCAGGCCAAGGCCTTCACCCTGACTCCACTCCTGAAGGGCGGATTTGCAATTGCCGCGGTGCGGGTCTGAGAGCACCGCTTCAGCACTGCTCTGCCAGTGAGGAGTCAGCCATTGATGCACTGCTGTCAGACCGTGAATCCTGTAGACCGCGCCGATCAGTGCCTCGCTGAGTTCTGCGCGGATCGTGACGGCTGCAGTGCTGTCGCCGCTGGCTTTGGGGCCGATCTGCCACCAGTGCTCGATCTCAATCTTGGAGCCCAGCTCGGCTAACCATCGATCGCTCACCAGTTGTGCCCTGAGGCTTGAGCGTTCGCCCACGGGCATGCGCGGATAGGCAGAGGCGATGAATTCACTAGCCGTAAGACGCAGCACCGCATCTCCGAGAAATTCCAGTTGCTCGTGATGAGGGTTCAGACCGCTGGAGGTGTGAGTGAGGGCTTCTTGTAGTAGGGCAAGGTCTTGCTTCCCCAGGGTTTTGGAGGACTGAGTGAGAGTCGCCCAGAGCTGCTCCAGTGGCCGTGATGGTTGGCTCATATTGTTTAGTCAATCGCCACTACGGCAATTCTCACCATCGCCACAGATAGCTTTCAGAATTAGTTTTGGGAAAGGATTTGGTTGAGAGGTTGATTGGACGCTCCGGTTGAGTCAGTAGAGGAGCCGATCCTGGTTTCGGGCGATGCCGCTCAGGTTTCAGAAGATTCTGCTGCAACGCCTCAAGATGCTGAACTTGGATTGGACGCGGATGTCGGCAGTAGCTCCATCAGTGTCGCTGAGTCGGCAGTCGACGCAGCCGATGCAACAGCTGATGATCTGAACAAGGCTCTGGTACATGAGCCTGTGCTGCATGCGGCTGGATGTGCCTGTGCCGCCTGTTCTGGTCGATCAGCTGATTCAACGGGGGGTTCCGGTGCAGGGTCTGGAGGTGACTTGTCAGCCGCCTCGTTAGGAACCCTGGATCAGCTGGCTGATTATCTGGAAACGCAGTTTTGGACCGACTTCTCCGGAGCCAACAGTAACCGTAATTTCAATCTTTCCGATACTGGTACTTTCGCCAAAGATGGAGATCTCACTTACAACACCAGCGGCAATTCTCAGGATTCCGATGGTTTGAGCTCAGGTCGTGCGGACCTAGTGGATGAAGCCTTCAAATTATTTGAAGCCATCCTTGGTATTGACTTCCAGAAAACAACAACCAGTGGAGCTGATTTTCGTTTTGGTGATCAATATAGCGGTGCCTACGCATCGAGTACGCGAAGTGGTAGCACCATAAGTTATTCAAAAATCAATGTTGCTTCCAGTTGGTTCGGCGGGAATACATCATTAGGTGACTATGCATTTCAAACAATTCTCCATGAGATTGGCCATGGTCTTGGTTTAGGCCATCAAGGACTTTATAACGGTTCTGGGGCTTATTCAACGGATGCTGATTTCACGAATGATTCGTGGCAGGCAGCGATGATGTCATACTTCCCTCAGGACAATAATGCATATTTCTATAACTCATCTACAAATACTTCTGTCGATGCCAGCTTTGCCTTTCTGTCCACACCCATGGTGGTGGATTGGATTGCCTTGGATGATCTGTATGGTGCTCAGGGTTATGGCATCAGTAATGCTTTCGTCGACGACACAACCTATGGATTTAATACAACAATCTCAGCAAGTAAAAGTAAGGTTTTTAATGAGCTGAAGGACTTGATTCCCACAACGGCCTTCACGGTGGTGGATGGTGGAGGAGCTGACACGCTTGATTTCAGTGGGTTCTCTTCCACCCAGCTGATTGATCTTCGGCCGTCGGATGAGTCTGCGACCAATGTTTATGCCTCCAATATCGGTGGCAAGACCGGCAACCTCACGTTTGCACCTGGCACTCTGATTGAGACAGCGATTGGTGGCTCCGGTGCCGATACGTTTCGGGGGAATAGTGCCAATAATAGCTTTGATGGCGGCGGCGGCACTGATGCAGTTCTGTATGGCGGTGCGCTCACTGATTACAGCTTGTCGCTGTCAGGCAGCAGCCTGCAGATCACTGATCTGCGCAGCGGTAGTCCGGATGGCACGGATATGCTCAGCAACATTGAATCAGTTGATTTCAATGGAGATACGCGCAGCTGGGCCACATTGCTTGGTCTTGTTAACAGCGCGCCTTCGATCAGTGGACCATCTGGGAGTGTAGGAGACGCAACTTCAGCTGTTTCAGTGAATGAGAACATCACATCAGTGACGACATTCAGTGCGAATGAAAGCGTGACTTGGAGCTTGTCTGGAGGAGCTGATCAGGCGCAATTTAGTATCAATAGCTCTAGCGGCGCGTTGGTATTCGCTAGTGCTCCTGATTACGAATCACCGCAAGATTCAGGCAGTGATAACAGCTATGTGGTGACGGTACGTGCGACGGATACCTCAAGTAATACGTCGGATCAAACGGTCACGGTGAGTGTGCAGGATGTGAATGAATCTTCCGGCGGCGGCGGCGGCGGCGGCGGTGGTGGTGGCGGAGGAGGAGGAGGAGGAGGAGGTAGTAGTACTCCTAGTGGTGGTGGCGCCACCAACGTCGTGCGGTCTATTGAAAACACGGTCATCAACGGTCGCCGGTATTTCAGCAATGGTGCTGAACGATTAGTGGGTCAATCAACGATCAATATTGGTATGTTGGGTGGGAATGATTTTCTTGAAGTTGTCGGTGGTGCGAATAATTTTGCCAATGGTAATAACGGTGAAGATCACATCGTTTTGCGAGGCGGCAAGGGTCGATACCTGGGTGGTGGAGACAATGACAGGATTGAGGTGTTCAGCTCAGGTGCTGGATCCTGGGTGAATGGAAATAATGGGAATGATGTAGTGATTGGTTCTGTCGATGGCATGGTCTACAGGGGAGGTGCCCACAATGATCAACTTTTAGTGAGTGCTGGATTGGTGTGGGGTGATAAGGCTGCAGATACCTTCCACGCTGTAGCTGGCGCAGGAGTAGCGCAAATTCAGGATTACACCATTGGAGAAGATGTGATTCAAGGTGTGGCTGGAGGTGGCTTCACTTGGACTGAGAAGGGTCTGTCCTATGGAGTCGGAGATGACCAGATGCTGCTGCTGTTAGGAGTCTTTGATCAAGTCACAGTGATTTGATTTGACGTATTACTGGCTGACGATTCAAAGTAGATTCTGGAATAGATCATCGCGGATAGAATTAATCTGCGCGAATCGTTCAGTTTGACTGCAAATAAGCTGCATTTTTTCTTTCTCATTATTTATAAAATCTTGTTATTGGCTGAAGCATTTTTTGCTATCTTGGCTGTGAGGATGCAGCGTTGACGAAATGTCTGTAGGAAATGTTTCCGCATCGGACCTGTCTGGCGAAATCCTTGATGGATTCAGGCTCAATAGAGCTGAAGACTTTTCACGGAGTATTCTAGGATTATCGATTGATTCAGAATATTTTTTACCCAATCACCTTTCAGCACGTTGTGGATGTTTTGCCTGCAGGAATGGTCAGTTTCTTAGCAAAGGGATCGGGCAGCCTCCACCTAGAGATGCAGAGCCTTGGGCTACTGAAAGCAGCGATGTAGAGAGTAGTTCTCCTGACTCAAGGCTTTCATCAACTCCTGCTAACACAGGCTTTTACTCGAAAAATGCTTCGCAGATAACAGCGTTGACTCTAGATAGTCTTGCTGCGCTTAATAGTCCGTATATCGCTGGTACTTTTGTCGGAGCAAAATGGGGGTCAATTGATCCAGACTCGGGCACTGCCACTGAGCTGTCTTATTACATCGCTCCAGCCAATGAAACGCTCTCAGATGGAAGTACGTCCGTTGCATCAACATCTGCAGAGCAAAGTGCAATAGCGATAGCAAATGCGGCATTTACTGATGTCGCTAACTTGACTTTTACGGAGATAAGTACTGATTATTCAAGCGCAAACTTTAGGTGGAGTTTCGCTTCAGGGGGTTACCTGGGTCGGGCTGATTTTCCTGGATTACGTGGCAGTGTGACAAGCGATGTCATCACCTACAGCAACCAATATTCAGGCAATTCAGGGGCGATGAATGCTGGAGGTTTTTACTACATAACCCTTCCCCATGAATTGGGTCATGCGCTTGGGCTGGCGCATCCTCACAATGGAGGTGGAGCTTGGAATTACTCACCCTATAACGGAAACTATGGGAGCGAATACTATCCAGGAGTAACGGGCAGCTCGAATGGGGGAGATAACACATTAAATTCCACACCTTACAGTGTGATGACTTATAACGATGCAACTTCTTACTTAACTTCCCCGAATTCACAAGGTGTTGAAAAAAATGTTACTCCTCGCTCTTATGCTAACTATGGATACAACGAGGGAATAGGAGCTTTTGATATTGCGACAATCCAGTACTTGTATGGGCCAAATACTTCAAAGGCTACCGGAGATGACACCTATTTATTGGACACCTCTACTCTTAATGGGTATCAAACGATTTGGGATAATGGCGGTACTGACACGATAAGTGCTGTTAATTCAGGGGCTGCTGTTGTTATCGATCTGAGGAGTGCCACCCTTCTCAACGAAGCCGGCGGTGGCGGTTATCTATCAAGAGTAGATGATCAATATATCGGATACACCATTGCCTATAACACCACAGGAACGGCGCATATTGAAAATGCGATTGGTTCCAGCTCGGCTGACCGCATCACAGGTAATTCAGTAGACAACACACTTGATGGTGGTTCCGGTAACGACACCCTTGATGGTGCTGCTGGTAATGACACACTTGATGGTGGTGACGGCACCGATACTGTCTTGCATGGCGGTGCGCTTAGTGATTACAGCTTTTCTCTGTCAGGCAGCAGTTTGCAGATCACTGATCTGCGCAGTGGCAGTCCTAATGGTACTAATACGCTCACGAATATCGAATTCGTTGATTTCAATGGCGATACGCGTAGTTGGTCAGCTTTGCTTGCTCTCATTGACACTACAGCGCCTTCGATCAGTGGACCATCTGGGAGTGTAGGAGACGCAACTTCAGCTGTTTCAGTGAATGAGAACATCACATCAGTGACGACATTCAGTGCGAATGAAAGCGTGACTTGGAGCTTGTCTGGAGGAGCTGATCAGGCGCAATTTAGTATCAACAGCTCCAGCGGCGCGTTGGTATTCGCTAGTGCTCCTGATTACGAATCACCGCAAGATTCAGGCAGTGATAACAGCTATGTGGTGACGGTACGCGCGACGGATGCCTCAAGTAATACGTCGGATCAAACGGTCACGGTGAGTGTGCAGGATGTGAATGAATCTTCCGGCGGCGGCGGCGGCGGCGGCGGTGGTGGTGGCGGAGGAGGAGGAGGAGGAGGAGGTAGTAGTACTCCTAGTGGTGGTGGCGCCACCAACGTCGTGCGGTCTATTGAAAACACGGTCATCAACGGTCGCCGGTATTTCAGCAATGGTGCTGAACGATTAGTGGGTCAATCAACGATCAATATTGGTATGTTGGGTGGGAATGATTTTCTTGAAGTTGTCGGTGGTGCGAATAATTTTGCCAATGGTAATAACGGTGAAGATCACATCGTTTTGCGAGGCGGCAAGGGTCGATACCTGGGTGGTGGAGACAATGACAGGATTGAGGTGTTCAGCTCAGGTGCTGGATCCTGGGTGAATGGAAATAATGGGAATGATGTAGTGATTGGTTCTGTCGATGGCATGGTCTACAGGGGAGGTGCCCACAATGATCAACTTTTAGTGAGTGCTGGATTGGTGTGGGGTGATAAGGCTGCAGATACCTTCCACGCTGTAGCTGGCGCAGGAGTAGCGCAAATTCAGGATTACACCATTGGAGAAGATGTGATTCAAGGTGTGGCTGGAGGTGGCTTCACTTGGACTGAGAAGGGTCTGTCCTATGGAGTCGGAGATGACCAGATGCTGCTGCTGTTAGGAGTCTTTGATCAAGTCACAGTGATTTGATCAATTTCTCCTGGATAGCAGTCGTTCAGACCGTGTTATCTATAAAAATATTGGAAGTGTAGCAGTATGAATCTAATAATCTGCAGCAAATAAGTGATAATAAGTAATCTTAAATCATTTTTATTTGCTATATATAAGTTTTTGGATTATTTGCTTTTACAGGATCGATGTGATTAAACGTGATTGATTTATGCTGATTCCCTTTTTAGGGATGGAGGTGTTACTGCGCGGGCAGAGTGTTTGAAGCATTTTAGTGTTCAGCTTAGAATGTTCTAGTGCTGTAAGGACCTATTAGATTATTCTTGGATTTTGTGGAATTGCAATCTAAAGTTTGAATTTCGCGAAATAGCGAGAAACGTTTATTAGTCTGGAAATCTGAAATATTGCCCATCAAAACATATTATAGCTCAATGTGTTCAATCATTCCGTAATCTGCTTAGTGCTTTGCATTGATGTAATGAGGCGAAGTCAGCCCGCAATCGATAAGAGCAAAGATTGATTGGGACTGGCTCTTCGCAAGCTTTTGTTGATTACCTGATCAATAATCAGGATAAAATTTTTCTTCGGTAAGGGGCGATCCATAGGTTGTATTTATTTTTCTTTTAAGAGAAGCTCGAACATCATTTTGTTGATACACGGATCTCGCTAAGTCAATAAATCTCTCTCCAAACCTTTTTTGGCGTTCTTCGTTTCTTATATCATCTTCTATTTCCCAAAGTTTTTGATTGACTTGCATCAGTTGTTGAATGAGTATTGGATCAATCTTCGATTCAAGATTGTCTAGAATCGATTCTAGTCCACTAAGTTCCTTTTTGACATTGTCTAGAGCTGATCCTCTCAGATGCTTGGCCTTAATGTTTAAGATGGTAATTTTGTCGATTAGTTCTCCTAGTGAGATAGGTGCAAGGATGTCTTTGGTCTTCTTAGTCATGCTTTCCGATTGAGATTTCAGTCCATGTTCAATTTTAGTTGAATATAATTAGAAATGAAATTTTATCGCTTTTGCCACCCTCTCAAGGACCTTGTCCCAGTCGCCATGCTTGCTCTGGCGGAACAGTCTCATTGAGGGGTACCAGAATGTTGTGTCACCTTCTAGGCCCCACCTCCATTCTGGAACTTTCTTCAGTAGCAGCCAAGTGTTTTTGCCCATTCCTCCTGCCAGGTGTGCAATAGAAGTGTCACTCGTAATGATCAGGTCACAGTTGGATATGATGGCAGCAGTCGATAGGAAATCCCACGTTTCACTAACTTCTTCCTGGCAGTTGACGAAATGATCTTTGAAGGAGCAGGTGTCCAGTTGTTCACTTCCATAGCCCTTCTGGAGAGAGAGCAATGTTGAGTTGGTTTCGCGCGCGATTGTTGAAAAGCTTGTAAGCGGTATTGACCGGCCCATCGAGCTAGTCTTTTCGTGATCTGGATTCCCTTGCCAGTTGATCCCGATGATTGGTCGTTTCTCGCTTGACAGTAATTCAGCCCATTTTAAAATGAGTTCGTCACTGGTTTTGATATACGGCTCAGTAGCGATTGGGTTTTCTGGACTGACTTCTAAATGTTTTGGGATGCTTAGCAGTGGTAACCATTTACCTTGTGTCAGTTTATTTGCTTGTTGTGGAGTCAGTGGATCAGTGTCAATGCCTGAGATTTTGATTAGGTCATGTAGCTTGGGTTGAGCACATATCGAAGTTGGGATGCCCTGATTTCGAAGAACAGTCACGTAACGCATGAACTGTAGTGTGTCACCAAGGCCTTGTTCGCTTACGAGAAGTAACTGCTCGCCTTTTGATAGTGCTTCTCCGCTCCACATTTCACAAGATGGAGCTGCACTGAGAATGCCATTATCTTTCTTGCAACAAAAACGGTATTCGTATCGTAGCCAACCATTTTTATAATCCCCTTTCAGTAGCTCAGCCATTGATAGATTCTTGTTAGTTTCCGGGCAGTCGGATCTGATTTGAATAGAAATCTTGTAGATTTCGATTGCCTTGTCAACATTTCCAAGGTCTTGGTATATTGCTCCCAAGTTTATATGAGCTTCAGAGCTGTCAGGCTTTAGTTCGAGAGACTTGAGAGTTGAAGAAAGAGCCTTGTCAAGATTTCCTTTGTCTTGGTATATAGCCCCTAAGTTCATATGAGCCCCAGAGTTGTCCGGTTTTAGTTCGAGAGACTTGAGAGTTGAAGCAAGTGCATGATCGAGATTTCCAAGTTCTTGGTATATAGACCCTAGGTTCATATGAGCCTCAGGGTTGTCCGGTTTTAGTTCGAGAGACTTCAGTGTCGAAGAAAGGGCTTGATCAAGGTTGCCTATGTCTTTATGGATGTTTCCCAGGTTTAGGTAAGAATTGGGGTTATTGGCTTTTAGCGCTATGGCTTTGGTCGTTGCTTCAAGAGCATTCTCTAATTCTCCTGCTTTCCAAAGTAGATGACCGATCCTTTCTAAATAATTGCTGTTGTTTGGTTTCATGGCTATAGCTTTTTTTGATAAATTAATCGCTTTTTGCAGGTCTTTCTCTTGTAATAATCCTGAGTAGTTGTGAAGAATGTCAGGGTGCTCTTGGCTAATATTTATCGACACTTCGAACAGTTGCGAGGCTCTTTTATGGTTGCCTAGCGCTTTTTCAATCGTCGCAAGGATGCCTAGTAAAAAGCTATTTTCTTGATCAAGTCTTAATCCATTTTTGGCTAATTTTTTTGCTTTCTGGAGATCGCCTTCTTGGTATGCAGTAAGTGCTTTGCTTATTATTTCTTCTGTCTGTGATTCCTTTGGTCGTTGTTTTGACCTGAGATTTTTTGCAGATTTCTTAAAGCCCGCCATTTGCTGTTGGATCTTTTCATGATTTTAAGTTATCCAGAGCCCTTTGCTGCCTCATTATCAAGAATTAATGTTTGATTTCGAATTTGCGTAGAACTTGATCTATGACTCCTAAGCTGCAAGTGCTTTCTGTTCGAGCTGTTGTCCTTGCTGAAGTAACACCTGATTTTCGATTTGTGGATTATTGAGATAGTTGTCTTGTGTGGAAACATTGCTGGTGGTTGTTGTTGTCAAGGTAAATGTGAGCTTTTCATTCCTCTCTTTGAAAGTTCATTGTCTTATTGATCCATAGCCCATTCAGTGCGACATTCATTTGCCAGTGGTGAGCTAGCATACTTTGCCTTCTACGCCTGTGATATGAGGCATAAATATTTTGCTAGTCGTGATGACTGTTCTGGATTTGCAGTCAAGATTTGCCGCCCATAGATATCGTATTTCGAGATTTATCCTCTGACTGGTATTTATTGTGTTGGAAACTGCCTTCAGAATCAACTGTTGGTAGATGTGGTTTTTAGTTTCTCCTGTGATTCTTTTGTTTTGTTGGTGTGAAAGCAGGTCATAAGCCGGGTTCTGTTCTCCCTTGTGAAAGGGGGGCGATCATCTATCTGGGACCGTCGTCTCCGGCGGCCTCTAGCGGCTCACTTATCGGAACGGGACAGATGGCCAGTCGTCGTTCCTTGGCCTTGCTCCCAGCCGGGGTTTACCTAGCCAGCACCTCTCGATGCTGCTGGTGCGCTCTTACCGCACCCTTGCACCCTTGCCTGTGCCGGCGAACCGGCCATCGGCGGTGTGTTTCTGTGGCACTCTCCTCACGGTCACCCGCACTGGGCGTTACCCAGCAAGCCTGGCCATCGGGGAGCCCGGACTTTCCTCAACCGGATCTCAGCACGGGGCTGGTCTTCGGTTGCGATCACCTCTCCTGCTTTCAAACCCCATAATGACTTCTTAGGGGGCTGTAGCTCAGCTGGATAGAGCGACGGTTTCCTAAACCGTAGGTCGTGGGTTCGAGTCCCGCCAGCCCCGTGATTCAGTTTTCCTTGCTTGCAGTGCGAGTGATCTGCGGGTCTGTTGTTCAAGGCTTGGAGCGGTTTTAGATCTGCCCTTTGAGCTGTGATCGAGAGTCGGGCGCTATCCCTGGGAGCGCGCAAACGTCTAGTGGTAGTTAACACTACATTTAGTGGGGTAGCCAGGCTCGACGCCCTCGCTAGCGTTGCATTAGTGAATCCGGCTCCATGACCCAGCTTCACGATCTACGGCTTCAACTTCTTGTGCAGCAGGAAAGCGAGCGCATTGCCGACTCGCAGCCCACTGAACTCGATCTCTCTGTGGTTCAGGCGCGTTGCCTGTGTTGGTTGGCCTTACTGGCTGAAGCGCACGATGATCAAGCCAGTGACGCTGAACGACGCGGCGACACAGAGCAAGCGATGGGTTGGTTTGCGGATTCCATGCGCTTGAGAGACGTGATCCAGGTGGTGACGTCGATCGAAATCCCTTTGCCTGGTCTCACTGAGGGAGATGCTGACAGCCGTTTTGATGGTGGCGGTGATAGTGACGGTGGGTTTTCGTCTGAGCCGCCACTTGCAGCCTGATCAGATGTCATGATGGTTCTCGAGCTCCGGGTTCCTAGTGCCAGAAGAACCCTGCCAATGCCCAGACTGTCAACGCTTCTATAGGGAGCACGATCGGCTGATTCGCGAGAACCCCACCCTCCGGCAGCAACAGGAATTGAGCTGGGCAGCTCTGCAAGCGTTCCGCACTCTCTCTGGTCGGGTGCTTGAGGACTTGCAAAAGCAGCATGGCCCTCGCTCGAGCGAAGGGCAGGTTCATGCCACGCCAGTGGGCAGTGCTGATGAGCCCACGGACGCGCTCCAGCAGGCGATGGCTGATATGGAGAACATCAATGCGCACCTCTTCTCGATTGAGGCGTTGATGGAACGCATCTTTGATGTCCGGGTTCCTGATGATATTGAGCAGAAATTCCGTGAATTGGCTGGTGAGTTGGCGCCTGATCCTCTGAATGCTGATCGGCTGCGGCTAAATCGGATTCTCCACCAAACGCCTGATCTGCCTGATCACAATTGAGAATCTGAACAAGACACTGTTTGGACGCAAACCGTTTGAAGGCCCTGATTGTTGATCAGTGCCTTCTTGTTATCTGACATCTCAGTGGATGTCGCAGGTGATCTCCACGGGCATCGCTTCCACCTTCCAGATTTCCCTGCAGTAATCCCGGATGGAGCGATCAGAAGAGAAGAAACCGGTGCGAGCCACGTTGAGAACACTCATCCGGTTCCAGTGCATCCGATCCGTCCAGGCGCGGCTGACGGCATCCTGGGCTCTCATGTAGGCCGCGAAATCGGCCATGACGAAGAAGGGATCGTTACCGGTGAGATTGTCCAGCAGTGGTCTGAACAGTTCGCCGTCGCCATTGCTGAAGTGACCCATCTCAATCAGACGGATAGCTTCCGCAAGCTCAGGCGTTGATGCGATCACGTCCCAGGGGCGGTAGCCACTCTGTTTGAGTGCAGCGATTTCCTCGACGGTCTTACCGAACAGGAAGAAGTTCTCCGCTCCGACTCGCTCGAGGATCTCCACATTGGCGCCGTCGAGTGTGCCAATGGTGAGAGCCCCATTCATGGCGAACTTCATATTGCCGGTGCCAGAAGCCTCTTTACCGGCAGTAGAGATCTGTTCGGAGAGGTCAGATGCTGGATAGACCTGCTCACCCAGCTTCACGTTGTAATCCGGAAGGAAAACCACCCGCAGGCGCCCGTCCATGTCGGGATCGGCGTTGATTGTTTCGGCAATCCCGTTGATGAACCGAATGATCAGCTTGGCCATGTAGTAGCCAGGTGCTGCTTTGCCGCCAAAGATCACCGTTCGGGGTGCAAGGCCGTCGGCTTGCCCGTTCTTGATGCGTAGGTATTGGGTGATGATCTGCAGCGCGTTGAGGTGCTGACGCTTGTATTCGTGGATGCGCTTCACTTGCACGTCGAACAAGCTGGAGGGGTCGACCAAAACACCTGTGTTGCGGTGGATGTAGCCGGACAACTTGCGCTTGACCGACAGTTTGGTTTTTTCCCAATGCTCAAGAAATTCATGGTCATGTTGACGCTCCTCGAGGCGTCGCAGCTGATCCATGTCGGTGATCCACTCAGGGCCCACGTGCTCATCGAGCAGCGATGAGAGCTCTGGGTTGGAGAGGGCCACCCAGCGACGGGGTGTGACGCCATTGGTCACGTTTGTGAATTTTTCAGGCCAAAGCGCTGCGAATTCCGGCATCAGCTGTTGCTTAACCAGGTCGGAGTGAAGGGCAGCGACGCCGTTCACATGATGAGCACCGATGGTGGCGAGGTGGGCCATGCGCACAGCCTTGCCGCCCTCTTCATCAATGATCGATAGCTTGCGCTGGATGGCGTCGTTGCCCGGGTAGCGCAGGCGTACCTGTTGCAAGAAACGACGATTGATTTCGTAGATCAGTTCGAGGTGCCGCGGCAGCAGGCTGCTGAACAGGTCCAGGTCCCATTTCTCCAGTGCTTCCGGCAGAAGAGTGTGGTTGGTGTAGGCCACAGACCGGTTAGTGATCTCCCAAGCTTTGTCCCATTCCAGGTGGCGATCGTCGATCAGCAGACGCATCAGCTCCGCCACGGCGATGGCGGGGTGGGTGTCATTCAGCTGAACCGTCCAGTGCAGAGCGAAGTCCTCCACCGGCAGGCCTCGGTTATCGAGGCTGCGAAGCATGTCCTGCAGTGAGCAGGACACGAAGAAATGCTGTTGCTTCAAGCGCAGGCGACGTCCCTCATCGGTGCCGTCGTTGGGGTACAGCACCTTGGAGAGGGTTTCGCTACCCACCTTTTCTTCCACGGCGCCGTAGTAATCACCGATGTTGAAGGCATAGAAGTCGAAGCTCTCTGTTGCATCCGCCCGCCACAGACGCAGGCGATCGCAGGTATTAACGCGGTAGCCCAGCACAGGCACGTCATGGGGCACACCGATTGCATGTTCCGAGGGGATCCAGCGAGAGCGATAGTTGCCTTTGTCGTCGATGTAGCTCTCTGTGCGGCCGCCAAAGCCGACGAAGCAGGCTTCATCGGGTTGGGGTAGTTCCCAAGGCCAGCCGCCCTTCAGCCACTTGTCGGTGACCTCCACCTGCCAACCGTCGCGGATGAGTTGATCGAAGATGCCGAACTCGTAACGAATGCCGTAGCCCGTGGCAGGAATTTCAAGGCTGGCAAGTGATTCCATGTAGCAGGCCGCAAGACGGCCAAGCCCGCCGTTGCCCAGGCCAGGTTCTTCCTCTACTTCAAGAATGGGCTGAATCGAATCGATCCCGAAGCGCTTGAGGGCCTCTTCCGCTTCCTTCTGAATCCCCAGATTGAGCAGATTGTTGGCCAGCTGTGGGCCGATCAGAAACTCTGCCGAGAGATAGGCCACTGTTTTCTGTGGCCTGGCACGGATCGCTTCCTTGCTGGCCAGAAAGCGCGTCATCAATCTGTCGCGCACCGCGTAGCTCAGCGCCATGTAGAGGTCATGGGGGCTTGCTGAAGGAGCGAGCTTGCCGAGCGTGAAGAACAAGTGTTCGGTCATTCCGTCAAACACGGAATCGGCATCGAGCCCTGCGCGTTCAGGATCCACGGAGCATCCCGGAGTCGGTAATCGCAGGTCGAGGGGCTCGGAGGTGCTCATCGCTTCTCGGGAGATCAACAGAGGTTGGCTCGGATCGCACCTGGAATGCAGGAAATTCAGCGTTTCCAGTCAGACCGAGTAGCCGTTGCGGCGGAAGTTTGCAGACAATTGGTGCTGTGCAGCTGCACTCTCAGGATCAGCCCATGGCGGGATACCCCTGCTGAAGCTTCAGCGTGAGCATTGCGGCAACCCGTTTAGGGATAAGGTCCCACCGAGAGGAATCCACATTGCTGATGCTCGCTGCTGCGATGCCCCCACTGCTCACGCCGATGCTGGCTGAGGTCTCTGCTCACGACTTGGAGATGGCGGAAACCCTGATCGGGGTAGCCAGATTTGTATTGATTTTCGTGGCAGCCCGCATTCTCGCGGAAGTGCTGGTGCGCCTGCAGTTGCCCACGATCCTCGGTGAGCTGCTGGCTGGTGTGCTGATCGGTGCCTCCGGACTGCATCTGTTGGTCCCCCCAGAAACCCAGGTGGAGCTCAGTCAAGGGCTGGTCGGCCTGGTGAGTGGTCTTGTGAATGTGCCACCGGAAGTGGTTCCGGAGATTTACAGCGAAAGTTTTCCCTCGCTGGAGTCCGTGGCTGAGCTGGGTCTTTATGCCCTGTTGTTCCTCACCGGTCTGGAAAGTGAGCTGGAAGAACTGATCGCTGTCGGCGGCCAAGCGTTCACCGTGGCCGTCGCTGGTGTGGTGCTGCCTTTTGCCTTTGGCACCTGGGGCCTGATGGGAATTTTTCATGTGGATGCGATTCCGGCGATCTTTGCCGGTGCCTCCATGACGGCCACCAGCATCGGCATCACAGCCAGCGTGTTCGGTGAGCTGGGCTTTCTTAAGACCCGTGAGGGTCAAATCGTGATCGGCGCTGCCGTTCTGGATGACATCCTCGGCATCGTGATCCTGGCCATTGTGGTGGCCCTGGCTGGTGGTGGCTCGCTGGAGATCGGCCCGATCGTGAAACTGGTGGCTGCTGCAGCCGTGTTCGTGGTGGCAGCCATCGGTCTCAGCCGCAGCGCCGCGCCGGCCTTTGACTGGTTGATCGACAAGCTGAAGGCTCCTGGGGAAGTGCTGGTGGCCTCATTTGTGATTCTTGCCATCAGTTGTTTCACGGCAACGGCCATCGGTCTGGAGGCGGCCCTGGGCGCATTCGCTGCCGGTCTGATTCTCAGCAGCTCGAAGCACAACCGCGCGATTCAGGAGGCAGTCCTGCCGATCGTGACGCTGTTTGCCACCGTGTTTTTCGTTCTGGTCGGTGCGGGTATGGATCTCTCTGTGATCAATCCCTCCGATCCATCCAGCAAAACGGCTCTGATCATTGCTGGCTTTTTGTTGGTGGTGTCGATCATCGGCAAGATCGCTTCGGGCTGGGCCTTTGTGAGTAAGCAACCCACCCGTCGTCTGGTGGTGGGCCTGGGCATGATGCCTCGCGGCGAAGTCGGCCTGATTTTCCTGGGGCTTGGCACTAGCGCCAAGCTGCTCTCTCCCTCTCTTGAGGCGGCCATTCTGTTGATGGTGATCGGCACAACCTTTCTGGCTCCTGTGCTTCTGCGTCTGGTGATCGGAGATGACAAGCCAGACGATGACGACATGGTTGATGACGAGGTGGCCGCCGATCCGGTTGGTCTGCTGTGAACTTCAGTCTTTCCGCGCCAGTGACAGAAACAGACTCCAGCCGATGGTGATCAGCGCCAGGCTTGAGGCCCAACCAGGTCCCAGAGCCCATCCCAGCAGCAGTTGGATCACCACGCCAACGGTGAGGGAAAGCAGCAGGCTGCTGATCACCAACGCGGCCTGACGCCATGGTGCGCTGAGAGGACTGCTTTCGAGGCTCGCTTCAAAGCGGCTGAGTGGTGTGCTCAGCGGCAGATAAAAGGCAATGGCCCAGAACAAGCCACCGCTGAGTGTGCTGCTCTGCAGAAGCAAGCCTGTGGTCTGATCGAGCATCGCGGCGAAATCGGCCTGGCAGGTCGATGACGAAAAAGGATGCTTAGCATCGCCGCCCAAAGCAAAAGTTGTGGTGAGCGAGGCGCAGCAGCCCTGGTGGCAGTTCCAAGGTCATGCAGTGCACGGTCTCTGCGTAGGACCTGGTCCAGATTCAGGCCATCTTGACCGTCCTGCCGTGCTTCTTGTACATGGTTTTGGCGCTTCCACCGATCACTGGCGCCACAACATTCCAGTGCTGGCTAGCACTCATGAAGTTCATGCCATCGATCTGCTTGGTTTCGGCCGCAGTGCCAAGCCGGAGGGTTTGGCGTATGGCGGTGCTCTTTGGCGTGATCAGCTGGTGGCCTATGTGCGTGAACGCATTGGCCGGCCCACGGTGATCGCGGGCAATTCACTGGGTGGTTTCGCCGCTCTTGCCGCTGGGGCTGAGCTGGGTGATGAAGCGGCTGGTGTTGTGCTGCTGAATGCCGCTGGCCCTTTCAGCGATGAGCAGTCAGCGAAACCCAAAGGCTGGTGGCCGAGTACGCGGCGCTCGATCAGCTCAGCACTGCTGAAGAATCCCGTTCTGCAGAGGCTGCTGTTCGAGAATCTCAGGCGACCAGCCACGATTCGACGCACCCTCAATCAGGTGTACATCGATAAGACCAACGTCGATGACGAGTTAGTCGAAGCCATTCGGCGTCCCTCTCTGGATGCCGGAGCTTTCGGAGTGTTTCGCACGGTGTTCGATATCCCCCGCGGACAGCCGTTGGATGAGTTGTTCGCTTGTCTGAAGTCGCCCTTACTTTTGCTGTGGGGGATCCGCGACCCCTGGATCAATGCTGCAGGTCGTCGGGCTAGCTTCCAGCGCCATGCTCCAGAGGCCACCACTGAGGTGGTTCTTGAAGCCGGTCACTGTCCGCATGATGAGGTTCCTGATCAGGTGAATGCGGCATTACTCGAGTGGTTGTCGACCCTTGCCGGGGAAAACAAGCGGGATCTGCAGCCTTCCCGGTAGTTTCTGGCCAATCTTGAGTGTCCCGGTCCTGTGACCATGACCTTTCGCCAACAGTCCGCTCCCTACGCCCACTGGGAGTTTGTGCATCCCAGCAGTGGGGATCGCTTACGGGTGGTGCCCGAGCGAGGTGGACTGGTCACGGAATGGCTGTGCAACGGCCGTGAAATGCTCTATCTCGATCGGGAGCGCTTCGCTGATCCAGCCAAAAGCCTCAGGGGTGGCATTCCGGTGTTGTTCCCCATCTGCGGCAATCTGCCGAATGATTGCTTGCCGCTTGTTAGTGGTGACTTCACCCTGAAGCAGCACGGATTTGCTCGTGACTTGCCTTGGCAGATCGCGTTGCTGGCTGATCAGAGTGGAGTGATGCTTACGTTGACGGATTGTGCCGATACCCGAAAGGCTTACCCCTTCGGATTCAGGCTCCAGATGGAGATCAGGCCGCTCAGTGCTGCGCTCGAGATCACTATCACCATCAGCAACACCTCTGAATCTGAGAGTGAGCCGATGCCCTTCAGCTTCGGGCTTCACCCCTACTTCAATGTGAGTGATCTCTCCAGCAGCGCAGTGGAAGGTCTGCCTGGCCGTTGCTTCAACCACCTGGAGATGGCTGAAGCGGAGACTGCCGCTCAGTTGAGCCGCCTGGCTCAGGGGGTCGACTTCCTCGCGCACGCCGCCGGACCTGTGACGCTGGTGGATGAACAGGCAGGCACCCGGCTGCAGCTTCAGCATCAGGAGCCAATGGATCTCACGGTGGTTTGGACCGATCCCCCTCGAGCCATGGTTTGCCTTGAGCCCTGGACAGGCCCTCGGCAGGCGCTGATCAGCGGTGACCGAAGGTTGGCGCTGGCCCAAGGCGAGAGCACCACACTGTCTTGCCGCTATAGCGTCATCTGAAGCATGTTTATCCGCAGCCACAGGCTTTGGCCAAGCCCAAGTCCGACGGCCACAGGTAGAACGCTGTCGTGAGCGCAGCCAACGCTGCAGCGGCTGAGGGTGGCCGGAAGATTGTGGTGATAGACGACGATCCCACCGGGTCTCAGACGGTGCATAGCTGCCCTTTGCTGCTGCGCTGGGATGTGCAGACCCTGCGTCTAGGACTACGTCACCCTTCTCCGCTGCTGTTCGTGTTGGCGAATACCCGTGCTCTGTTGCCGGAGGCCGCGGCTGAGCGCAATCGTGAAATCGTTGCTGCGCTCGAGCAAGCTCTTGCAGCGGAGCGGATGAGTGATCAGCAACTGCTGCTGGTCAGCAGGGGTGACTCCACCCTTCGCGGTCATGGGGTGCTTGAGCCCGCTGTTCTGGCTGAGGAGCTTGGTGATCGCTTCGGTCCGGTGCACGCCACCCTGCATGTGCCCGCCTTTCTCCCCGGTGGACGCACCACCGTGAATGGGGTGCACCTGCTTCATGGTCAACCGGTCCATACGACTCCCTTCGCCAGCGACCGCAGCTTTGGTTTCAGCACCAGCTGTCTCGATGCCTGGCTGGAGGAAAAGAGTGACGGTGCCATCCAAGCTGCTTCGGTGCTGCGCTTGCAGGGGCAGCAGCTCGACCGCGCTGCTGTTCAAAGGAAGGGCGAACCCTGCGCTGATGGCTCGAACGGTTTCACTGCGCTGGTGAACTGGCTTGAAGCGTTGGATGGCAATTGTTCTGTGATCGTGGATGCTGAGAGGCAGGAGCAACTGGATGCACTCGGGGCGGCAGTGCAACAGCTGCAGGGCAGGCGTCGCCTCCTGTTTCGATCTGCTGCGAGCCTGATCAATGGGCTGGTTGACGGCGGCAGACAGCCCATCGGTCCGCAGCCTCTGGAGGTTCGTGACCTGGTGAATCTGCGTCGCTGTGATCCAAGCGGCAATTGGCTTCCTGGGCTCGTCTTGGTGGGATCTCATGTTCCTCTGGCAGACCAGCAGCTAAGGGCCTTACTTGGCGAGTCAGGTTGCAGCGGACTCGAGCTGCCGGTGGCCCGTATTGCCAGGGTGCTTGAAGGGAGTACCCCTGATTGGCTGTTGGCTGACCTGGAGCTCGAATGGTTGCAATCGATACAGGAGGTTTTGGGTCGGCAACAGACACCCGTGCTCTACACCAGTCGTGGAGAGCTTCATTTCGGAGAGGGGCAGGCCGCTGATCGTCGTCGTTTGCGCTTTGGCCTGGCTCTTGCCCAGCTCACAGCACGGCTGGTCGCAGCGTTCGCCCCACAGCTTGGCTACTTGATCAGCAAGGGGGGGATCACTACAGGCAGCCTTCTCGCTGATGGCCTGGGGCTGGGGACAGTGCTGCTGGAGGGACAGTTGATGCTGGGGCTTTCGATGGTGCGGCCGTTGCCTGACGATGGCATCTCTGGTGTGGCGGGTCTTCCTGTGATCACATTCCCCGGCAATCTTGGTGATGGCCAAACACTCGCGCAGGCCTGGAGATTGATGGAACAACTTGAAGCTGGCTGAAGATCTCTTGCTGCATTCATGATTCGTATGAGTTCAAGCTATTCATGCTGGAGATCAGACCCTGTGACGGGATGGTGTTTCTTCAGCACTCCCAGGATTTAGGACATTGAATGTAGGAATGGTCAAGCTTATGAACCGAATCGCAGCCCAGTAATTTCATGGTTCTGATGATGTCTGTTTTCAAGATTTCGATGGCACGTGCAACGCCAGGACCGCCTCCAGCAGCAAGGCCGTAGGCATAGGCTCTGCCGATCAGCACTCCTTTGGCCCCCAGGCAATAAGCCTTGACGACGTCACTACCTCGTCGGATTCCACCATCCATCAAGACATCTATCTCCCCGTTCACGGCCTTCACGATTTCAGGCAGAACACGAATGGTTGGTGCAACGCTGTCTAACTGTCGAGCACCATGATTGGACACAACTACTGCATCGACTCCAAGGTCGACTGCTTTGCGTGCATCGTCACCGATATGAACTCCCTTGATAATTAATTTGCCTCCCCAGGCTTCGCGTATCCATTTGAGATCGTCCCAAGTGACAACAGATTGCTCCAGCGCTGGTCCAATCTCGGTGTATCCCATCGGTCCATTCTCAAGGACCACATTGGGGAAATTCATTAACCCTCCATCTCCAAACCATTGACTCAGCCAGCAAGGCTTTGCCAACATCTGCGGCAGAAATGGCAACATCGTCAGAGGGTTCTGAGATAACAGTTCTTTGGTTCCGTTGCGAACATCGAGCTCACGCAAGCCAGAGACCGGTGTATCGATTGTGAGCACAATCGCTGAGAATCCCGCAGATTTTGCGCGTTCAATCGTTTTGAGAGCGACGTCGCGCCCGCCAAGCAGGTAAAGCTGGTACCAGGCAGGACAATCAGTGGCCTGCTTCACATCTTCCAGCCGGCATCCTGACAGTGTCGAAAGGGTATATCCAGTTCCTGCTTTGCCTGCTTCTCTGGCGGCAACGACTTCACCTTGAGGATAAAACATTCTGCTACTGCCCACAGGGCCAAGCAAAAAAGGCAAGTTGAAATTCTGCCCCAAAACTGAAATTTTTAACTCAACTTCAGGTGTTGCAACTGCACACCGAGGTCGGAACAATATTTCATTGTAAGCGCTGCAATTCTGTGCCAATGTCTGTTCTCTATCGGCACCACTATCGATGTAGCCAAAAACCATTTTTGGCAAACGCTTTTTAGCTAAATCTCGAAGATCGGAAACATTGACGACTCGTGGGGCGGAAACATTTTGATTCATCCCAGACAGTCGATAAAATTAATTGCCATTATTTTAACCCTTGACTCGGAATTGGTCATAATCAGATTAAGTTCTGCATATTTGTCACTGCATCAGCTCGTCGAATTGGAGTCCGGCCTTACCGGTAATCTTTGAGCTTTGACATTTTGCCAATTCCAGGGTTGAAGCTGTTGGTTGGGTCGATCTTCTTGTAAAAATTTGACAGATCTGTTTCGGCTTTGTATAAGTGACCAACATTATGTTCAGCAGGATATTTAGCACCTGATTGATCGAGAAGCTCTAAAATTTGCTTTTTTAGTTTGGTTGCATCGACCCCTTTCTTCACAACAAAGTCCCAGTGAAAAACCATGCAAAGGAAATGTGCCATTTGGAATGATTCGGCCATCTGGGAGAGGATGTCCTCAGGAAGAATGTCGTGCCACGTTTCGCAATTGCGGGGCAAGGCCACATCAAGCGGCAGCAGTTCTCCAGAGCCTTCCTTGTTTAAGATCTGGTAACGAGCTGGTGCATTCCCGGCAACATAACGATGGAGTAAAGCTGCTTTCCCTTCGGATTCGCTGCACTCAAAATAAGATCTCTCATCTTGACCTTGCCAGTTTTGTTCAAGCAATGTCTGGGTTTCTTGGATGGATTGGTCACTGGCTAAAATAATCATGTGGTGTTCGTATTGACTGCGAAAAGCTCTCATTCTGGACGGCAGGTGGTCTGGTGCAAGTCGAGCGATGCAATGCAGAGATCGATCAGAAAAGTGATCTGGAAATAGTGAGCTTGACCATTGTGAGACGACTCGATCAACGTTTCTCTTGATTCCGAACAACTTGGGGATAAAGCCTGTGCCGAAATATTTGATTGCAAGAAAGGCATCCTTGCAGTAAAGATCTGCACCATCAAAATAACTACGGTGGAGATACTCGCCCATGTCTGGAAGATGTGTGAAATTCTTGAGAATCTTTTTGCGCAGCTCGGTTAGGTGTTTCGGATTATTTGTTCCTAGATAAAACACTTTTTCCTGCTTGGGCTTCGGGAATGTGTCCAGCCTGACTGCAAATACCGCAAGCTTTCCTGCGCAACCACTCGCTTCGCGTAGGCGTCGTTGATCAGCATTGAATCGTGCCGGGATTGGAGAGGTGATCTCACGGACCCGCTTCTGGTACTCCTGGTCAGATGCCAATCGTTCACAATCTGCCAAGTCTTCTGTGTTGAAATCAGTTTGTTGAAGAGTGGCCAGAATCTCTTCAGGGCATGTGCCAAGTTCGATGCCGAGATGATTCACGAGCTCTAGTGTTCCGTTTTGATTGAGCCGTGCAAATAGTGAGTATTCTGTGTAAGCCGGGCCGCGATTGACCAGATTTCCGCCTGAGTTATTGCAGATGCCTCCAACCACAGATGCGCCAATGCATGATGAGCCGATCACCGAATGAGGTCCTCTCCCAAGTGGCGATAGCTTTTCTTCTAGTTGATACAAACTAGATCCTGCAAATGCGACTACTTGTTCACCTCCTTTTAAGAGAATGACTTTGTTTAGATTCAACGTGTTGATAATCACAACATCTCTGTCGTAGTCATTGCCGTCAGGCGTTGAACCCCCTGTGAGGCCAGTATTCGCGGCCTGAATAATGATGATTTTGTCGAGTTTCACGCATAGGTCTAGGGTTTGCCAAAGCTGCAAAAGGTTGTTTGGCATGACCACTGCGCAGGCCACACCGTGCCCTACACGGATGCCTGTTCTGTAAGGCTTTGTTTGTTCACTGTCGGTCAACACCTGCTGTTGCCCTACAAGGGCAATCAACTCATGCTCCAATTCCTGTAAACGGTCCTGTCTCATTGCGTAGCGGCTTCGGGCTGCAATTGGAAACGCTCATCGACGAATCTATTGGATTGGAGCTTCTTTCATCGTTTTCTTCAATCCCATCGATTGAAGCGGTGAGGGCCCATCCCGTCTGAGAGCGCCCGATGTCTTATCCAGAACGTGTTCGCAGTTACTGATTCAAGCGATTGAACCATTGGATCGATGAATGGATGTACTGCTCGTAGGTTCGTGTGTTGTGATGATGCGTTGGTGGCCCTGCCCACGCCCCAACGGCTGTCGTTTTAATTCGTTGGTGTTGTTTGATTTGATCTTTCAGCTTTCAATTCTCCGTTTGATCGCGAAGGTATGTAGGCAAAGGATATGACTAAAAAGGCGGCCAACCAGATGTAATACTGTGCAAATATAACAGCGTTAAATTGAAGGAATAGCAGCAGTGTGACTGTACTTGCATGCCAGAAATTGACCTTTTCTTTGGCTTGGGCTAGCCAGTTAATTACGATGAGTGCCACCATCAACAGTCTTGTGCCATCAACTCCCGTCAAAATGATTCTGGTTCCTGTCGCCTTGCCATGATCACTGAAATCTCGAGTGGTAGAGAAGAGCATGTTAAGGGTGAATCCTAAGGGCTGATCCAATAAGAAAGGCAGAGAGATAACTAGTGGAATGGCTAGTGCAATGACGCTGTATATGAGGATCTGTTTTCTTTTAAATGTGTTGCCTTTTGCAGCAAGCTTCGCGTTCAGTTCGATGAGAAAGTTGGGCAGCAGAATGATGCCAACATGCTTGATGCTGAGTGATAGACCAAAGAGTAAGGCTGAGAGTTTGGGTTTGTGGTGAAGTTGATTGCCGGCAAGAAGTATTGGCAAAATCGCAATAAATTCCAGGTGCTGAACATTGATGATGTATGAGCTCCATCGCCCTAAAAGCAGAATTCCGCAGGCAACGAGGCCCGAAACTATTTTGTGCTCATGTTTGTAAACGTTGATGATGAGAATGCCGATGCATAAGTGGCAGAATAGATTGATCAGTCTCCAAACTTTGACAAAGTCATCAAATTCCTTGATTCCAAGTCGATCAAAAATGGCGACCGCGTAATAGCTCAGTGGTAAGTATGTGGGGTATTTATCGTTGTCTCGAATTGAATTTCCAATAATTCTTGCGTAGGGGTTGATTCCGTTGGCTAGCTTTTTACCCTCCTCCCAGACGTAATAGATGTCACGGTCGGTTAGTCTCCCGGCCCCTTTGAGGCTCCAGAGTAGATGAACGGCGATGGTCGCGATAAATAGTGCAATTCCTAGTGCTAAAAGGATATTTTTCTGAGAGTTGGTCATTGTTTTAGTTTTTAGCAGGGTGTTAATTGTTGGAGCGGTTTATTGATTTAATGTCAATTAAAGTGTTGATCGGCAAGTGCTTTGTCTGGCGGCTGAAGCAGCTTTGGTCTGTTGAATGTGTCGATCCCATTAAGCTATTGATTGTCTCCCTGGCGCAACATGCTGTCTAAGCTATTTCCTTGAATTGATGATGTTTTGCTCGTTTTCTGTTAGCGCTGGTTACGTCAATTTTCGCCAATGGTGCTTGTCTTGATGATGCAGTTAATTTCAGAAGCGTTGGATGATCGCATCGGCAAAGCCGCTGCAGCTCACAGGATCCACCTGCGGTTCCATTAATCTCGCAAGATCGTAGGTCACTTGTTGATCTGCGATTGCGGCGCTTAGCCCTTGAATGACTAAATTAGCGGCTTTTTGCCAACCTAGAAATTCCAGCATCATCACACCGCTGAGAATTACCGAGCCTGGATTGATGCGGTCCAGACCGGCATGTTTAGGGGCTGTTCCATGTGTGGCCTCAAATACTGCAGCGTTTTCGCCAATGTTTGCCCCAGGAGCCATTCCTAGACCGCCCACCATTGCGGCAGCGGCGTCAGAGATGTAATCGCCGTTGAGATTGAGTGTTGCCAGGATTGAATATTCCTGCGGTCGTGTCTGGATCTGTTGAAAGATGCTGTCAGCAATTCGATCGTCCACCATCACCATCTGCTTCCATTTCCCAGCACCATGACTTGCGCCGATGCTGTCAATTACAGCTTGCACTTCAGCATCAATTGAACCTTTCTTTTCAGGGGTGAGGCTGTCGTAACCGGGCTCAATCATGCGTGCGTTTGCCTGCGCACTCAAGCTCGGATCCTTCTCCAGATTGCCGAGAATCCAGCTTTCTCGTTCAGTGATGCAGACATCACGGAATTCAGTGGTGGCCAGCTCGTAGCCCCAGTCGCGGAAAGCACCTTCCGTGAATTTCATGATGTTGCCTTTGTGCACCAAAGTCACGTGGCGCTTATCGCCCTCCAAGCGCATCGCATGTTGAATTGCCTTGCGGATGTGGCGTTGACTTCCGTGCTTGCTCACTGGCTTGATGCCGATCCCTGCACCTTCCGGAATCTGACGTTTGCCCAGTTTGCCGTTGGCTGGGATCACCACCTCATTGAGGTGTCTGCGCAGCTCCTGGCCAACTGCATCGTCGGCTTCCCACTCCACGCCCATATAGATGTCTTCGGTGTTCTCCCGATAGACGATCACGTCGAGATCCTGAGGACGCTTGTGGGGGCTGGGAGTTCCTGCGTAATAACGGCAGGGACGCACACAGGAGTACAGGTCAAAGATTTGGCGCAGTGCCACATTCAGTGAGCGGATGCCTCCACCAACGGGGGTGGTGAGGGGGCCTTTGATGGCAACGCCGTAGGTGCGGATCGCTTCGAGAGTGTCTTCTGGCAGGTATTGGTAGGTCCCGTAGCGATCACAGGCCTCATCGCCGGCGTAGACCTTGAACCATTCGATTTTTTTGGCGCCCGCATAGGCCTTGGCTACCGCAGCATCCAGCACTTTCTGCGTTGCGGGCCAGATGTCCACGCCTGTTCCATCGCCGCGGATGAAGGGAATGATTGGGTTGTCGGCCACCACGGGCTGACCATTCTCGAAGCGGATCGTCGTCCCCTCTGTGGGGGCTGTGAGCTTCTCGAACTGAGCCATGGCTTGGTTGCCGCAGGGCGACATCACATTGTCGCGAGCCTATGACTTGAAGGGCGATCTCTAAAGTCATTTCGATCCGACCTCCATCACATGCCGAAGTCAGAGGGTGTCTGGGTGGTGGCGGCCTGCTTCAACGAAGAGGATGTGATCACGCGGTTTGTGGAGCGTGTGCTTGCAGTGCCAGGCGTGGACCAGCTGGTGCTCATTGACGACGGATCCTCCGACGCAACCGTGGAACGCATTCGCGCCTGGTTGCAGAGTCATGCTGGTTCGCGTGTGACTTTGCTGGAACTCACACGCAACTTCGGCAAGGAAGCAGCGATGCTTGCCGGCCTTGACCATGTCAACGGCCGTTGCGCTGCTGCCGTGCTCATCGACTCAGATCTTCAGCACCCTCCGGAGCTGATTGAAGAGATGGTGAGTCAGTGGCGTGCCGGAGCTGAAGTGGTCACGGCGGTGCGTGATGACCAGGATCAGGAATCGCGCCTGAAGGTTGCCAGTGCCCACTGGTTTTATCGGGTGTTCAACAAGGTGGTGGATTCGATTGAGCTCCAGGAGGGGGCTGGTGATTACCGCCTGCTTGATGCCGCTGTTCTGGATGCGGTCACCCAGTTGCGCGAGTCCAGTCGATTCTCCAAAGGCCTTCTTCCTTGGACCGGCTATTCAAGTGTGGAGTTGCCTTATCAGCGGGTGAGCCGCGTGGGAGGGCAGACCTCGTGGAGTCCGCTCAAATTGTTCGGTTATGCATTCGATGGGATCTTTTCGTTCTCCGTCCTGCCTCTGAAGATGTGGACAGGGATCGGCATTTTGGTGTCCTCCCTCAGTCTTTTTTATGCGTTGCTGATCATCCTGCGCACAGCCTTGTTTGGAGTTGATGTAGAGGGTTATGCCTCACTGATGGTGGCGGTGCTGTTCATCGGTGGGATTCAGCTGATCGGCATCGGCGTCCTCGGGGAGTATGTCGGTCGGATCTATGTGGAGGCGAAGTCACGTCCCCACTACTTCATACGGCGAGTTCACAAGTCCTGAAGAGCGCGCCATTCACGTTGTCTCCAGGGTGAGGCGGCGAAGGGTTGAGACACGGCAAAACCTTTTGTGGAGAGGTCGATGTCGAGGGGAGCACTGGGGTGGGCCAACAGAAGCGGTGGCGTACATCCTTGTTTAGGTCGTGCGCTGCTCAGATCTCTTAGGGCTGCATTGAGTGGATCTCCTGCCATTTGTCCGGTGAACAGAACTCCGGCGAAGCTCTGATTGCTGGCAACTCCGCAGCGCCGGATGGCCGGCCTAGCTCTGCGGCTGAGCAGTTGGAGCACCAGCCACTTCAGCAGTCCTAAATGACGGATGGCCGTCCCCCAGCAGCGCATGGGCAGGCCAGTGGGTAGAGGTTCCTCGGTTAGGCGCATCCAGGTGATGCCGTTGTCGTCAGCTCTGGCCAGAGCGGCCCTCAGCACGATCGGGACCAAGTGAATGTGCTGATGGCCATCCAGATGAATGGGTGCATCACCGCAGAAGCTGCGGAAGCGTTGGATCTGGGCGTCCACTTCTAGTCCAAGTTGGTCTTCGATCCGGCGGCGAGAAGGATGTCGGCGCGGTACCAGCGAGAGCAACAACCACTGTCCAAAGGATCGCCTCAGATGACCGTGGCAATCCACCAAATCAGGAACCAACGCTGGGTCAGCGCTCGGAGGTCCTTCGGTGAGGCAGAGGTGCAAACAGAGTTGCAGTTGAGGACGAGTGTTTGTCAGTTTCTGCCAGGCATGAAAGCCATCGGTCGCCACAGGCCCATTCACCAGCAGGCTGCTGCTGTCCAGCTGGCCCTGACTGGCGAGTTCAAGAATGGCCTGATTGGTGGCAGGGCTCAGCCCGAGATCATCGGCGTGGCGTCGTGGGGTGACGAGGCAATCCCTCCGCCGCTTGCTGAACCGTGCAGCCCGTGACCAGATCAGGGCATTCAGTGCTGTGGGGGTGAACACCAGGATCGCGACGCGCACGGGCTCGCCCAGTGCGTTTGGCAGGACGAGAGGCAAGACGCCACTCACTGTGAGATTGACTATGTATTGAATGACGAGCCAGCGTCGAGCGAAGCGTTGCCCACCGGTTTCGGGGCGGAAGGTGAAGCGAGCGTGCCCCAAATAGCCGGCCAGTGAGGCGGCCATAAATGCCAATGGATTCGCCAGCCACAGCGGCATCAACAAGCCCAGTGCCAACAACACCAGGGCATGCACAGTTGCGGCTGCCACTCCCACCAGCCCATAGAGGCTGAGTCGGGATCTGAGAGTGCTCGGAATCATGGTCGCAACCGTAACGGTCACTGGCGCTTCGGGTCAGCAGCCTTCAACCTGTGGGCATCGACGATGAACTGGTGAACGCAGGAGAAGCGGTTGATAGCGTGCAGCTCGCCCAGGCTCTGGCTTCAGCCGTGACCCTGGTGAGAGATCGTTTCCCTGCCGCGAGCGTCAATCTCAATCCCTGGCGTGATGATCCCCAGACGCGCCGCTGGCAGGAGGATCAGAGCCTTGACCTGGCCTTTCACTTCCCCGGTTGGAGTCCTCGTCTCGAGTGCCGCAGTCTGCTTCTGCAGTTACGGCTTCAGCAGAAGTCTGATGCAAGTGGATCTTCTTCGGCCCCGGATCTGCTGGGGGTTTTGATGCGAGGTATGACCTACGACGGTGAACGGTGGCGTCTGGTAACGATGGGCAATTGGCAGCCAGAGGGTTCGCACCTGCCTCAGCCTGAGCAGATCCAACAGCTGCGTGGAATCTGTCGGGACTTGTTTGATTTGTTCGCCGATCCGGCAGCGACGGGCACAGCGGCGTAACCCTTCGCAACCCTTCGGTGTCTCAAACCAGGATCGATTTTATGGTTGCCTACACCGATCAAGTGTTCATCCCATGTCCGTAGCTCTGGCTGCTCAGCTCCGTGAAGGCACCAAGAAAGCTCACACGATGGCCGAGAACACCGGTTTCGTTAGCTGCTTCCTCAAGGGTGTCGTCGATAAATCCAGCTATCGCAAGCTCGTTGCTGACCTCTACTTCGTTTACTCCGCTATGGAGGAAGAAGTGGATCAACTCAAGGATCACCCTGTGGTGGGACCCGTGGCGATGGAGCAGCTGAACCGTCGTGAGTCTCTTGAGAAGGATCTTGTTTATTACTTCGGTGAAAACTGGAAAGAAGAGATCCAGCCTTCTCCCTCCGCCGTCTCTTATGTCGGGCGAATCCATGAAGTGGCGAAGGAGTCACCCGAACTGCTTGTGGGTCATCACTACACCCGTTATATGGGTGACCTCTCCGGTGGTCAGATCCTCAAGAACATCGCTCAGAAAGCGATGAACATGGATGGAGATGACGGTCTGCGTTTCTACGTGTTCGACGAAATCGCTGACGAGAAGTCTTTTAAGACGACCTATCGCGCCACCATGGATGAGCTGCCGATCGACCAGGACACCGCGGATCGCATCGTTGAGGAGGCGAACAACGCTTTTCACTTGAACATGCATATGTTCAAGGAGCTTGAGGGAAATCTTGTTGCGGCCATCGGCAAGGTGCTATTTGGCTTTCTGACTCGCCGTCAGCGCAGTGGCAGCACAGAAACTGCTGCTGCTTGATGGGATTGGCTGAGCCTTCCCCTGGGGGCTTCAACTCCATTCGGGTTCTGGTGCCTGGCATCGGAACCCGTTTTCGATGTGGCGGCTTGAATGTTGCTCTACAGACGGCACGTCTGCTTTCAACCCTCTTACCGACCGAGGTGGTCACCTACAGGGAACGAAGTGAGCAGCATCCCTTTCTCAATGATCTGATTCGCGATGAATCAGCACCGGGTCAGGCCCTTTGGGTCGTGAGCTGGGGTTTTGATGTGCCTCGTTCACTAGCGCGTTTGCGAGGACGACCTGTCGTTTATCAGGCGCACAGCAGTGGATATGGATTTGTGTTGCCACCAGGCATACCGGTGGTGGCTGTCAGTCGTAACACCCTTGGCTATTGGGGTGACCGTGCCCCACGCAACCCCCTGTTCTGGGTGCCCAACGCTCTGGAGCCTCAGTGGTTGGAGCGGGGCGCCCGTCCATCGTCATCCGACCGTGATGCAGTCACAGCCCGGCCGATCGATGTGCTGGTACAGAAGCGGAAGAGCAGTCCCTATGTGCTGAACCAGCTGGTGCCAGCACTGAAGGCGCAGGGTCTGAGAGTGGAGGTCCAGAACGGCTGGGTGGAGGACCTGGTTGATCTGTTCAATCGCTCCAAGATCTATCTCTATGACTCGGCCGAGTACTGGCGAGGTCATGGTGTGAGTGAGGGCTTCGGGTTGCCTCCGCTGGAAGCCTTGGCTTGTGGTTGCGTGGTGTTCAGCAGTTTTAATCACGCGTTGGCAGACACCCTGACGCCCGGTGTGACGGCCCATCAGATCGGTCAGGGGACCTTAGAGAATGATCTGGTGCGGATTCGTTCCGCTGTTGATTGCCCAGATCATTGGATTCCAGCGGCGGAAACGCTCGATGCGCTTTTGGCTGAATCCAGTGAGTCCAGTTGGTGTCTGCGCTGGTCTCGAATCCTTGCTCAGTTGAGCGATCTCAGGGCCCATGGAGCTCTGGGCCTCACATCCGACTCAGTGTTGAGCTCACCCTCCACCCGTCGTTTGCGTTGGTTGCAGCGACGGGATCGCCTGCGCGCCAAGGTGGTCAATCGGTTGTCCGGCTGGCCATGGCGTGTTGGCTAAATGTTGGCCGCGAATTAGGTTTTGCTCATCTGAATTGTGCCTTGAACGCTCAAGGTTGAATGCTGGGGGCGTCAATGCCGTTTCAAAGTCAGACCTTGGCAAAGCTGCGCAGGTTGCTGGCTTATCTGCCACGCCGGCGTCATAGGCAGTTAGTGGTGGTGATGGTCGCTGCCTTCTTTCAGGGGGTCGTTGATGTTTTTTTGGTGGCTCTGCTGGCCCGCTTGGTCGGTTTGCTTGCCGGCAACAATCTGCAAGACAAAATTCCTGGAATCAAGGTTTTTGGAGGAGCTTTGCTTGATCAGGCGGGCTGGATTATTGGCCTTCTGATTCTTGTGTTCTGGTTGACGTCTGGTGTCCGCTTCGGTGTTTCGTTGATGCAGAGTCTGCTTAGCGCAGAAATTTGGAACGACCTTGTTAATCGGGTTTATCTCACACTCATGCGTCAGAAATATGAGTTTTTTGTGGGAAGTAAATCTAAGGGAATTGCCCTGCAGTTCAATCGAATTTTTGATAATGTATCAACAGGAGTCATCGCTCCGTTGATCACGAGTGCTGGAAGTCTGATTTCAATACTCGCACTTCTTGTTGGAATTATCATTGTTCTTGGGCTGAAAGCATTTGTTGTTTTCTCTTTGATGGTGATCTCTTATGCCATTGCCTCAAGGATAATCACGCCTTATTTGCGTTTGGCCACTAAACAGCGCATTCGCTATAAAAAACGTATTTCGATCATTTTAAACGAGTCGATTGGCTCGATGCGAGAAGTTCAGCTTTATGGGGCTGAGCTGCATTTTGCTTCTAAATTCTCGAGAGATGGAGGGATTGCTAAAAGGTACGATCGCATTGGTCGACTTTTGCCAGATATTCCACGGCTTGTGATTGAGCCTGCTGGCATTACGATCCTTTTTGCTGTGTTTGTTGGCCCAGCCCTGTTTCAAGGAAATGTTTCGTCTTTTCAGGAGATCTTGCCTGAGATTTCGGCGCTCCTGATTGCTTTGTTGAGGATCTCCGCTCCCTTGCAGGCCTTGTTCCGCGGGGTGAATCGCCTGCGTGGTGGTCTGCCGCAGATCCAGGAGGCTCTTGATCTGCTTGATTTGAATGCTGACCGTCTGCTGCTTGATTCCTCTGGAGTTCCTTCTCCCAGTGGTTTGATTCCACAAAGATTTATTCAGCTTAAAGGAGTTAGTTTCTGTTTCAGCCAGTCTGAAGCTGGTGTGATCCACAATATTGATCTCACCATTCCTAGTGGTTCTCGGATCGCTTTTGTTGGTAAAACGGGCAGTGGCAAAACAACACTTGCTCACTTGATTCTTGGCTTATATCAGCCTTCTGCTGGCACGCTTTGCATCGATGGCATTCCGGTTACGGATCAGGAGCTTCCTGCTTGGCAGGCCAATTGTTCATTCGTTCCTCAGAGCGTCAGGCTTACGAGTGGGAGCGTGAGAGACAACGTAGCTTTCGGTCAAGACTCTGAAGTGATCGATGATGATCGGGTTTGGTCATCTCTTGAGGCCGCTCAGTTCGACGATGTGGTGGCTGGAATGCCCTACGGCCTTTACACAATGGTGGGGGAAGATGGGGCGAAATTGTCGGGTGGCCAAAGGCAAAGATTGGCTCTTGCTCGCGCTTTTTATCGCGATGCCAAGGTGCTTGTTCTTGATGAGGCCACGAGCGCTCTCGATAACAAAACTGAGCAAGATGTCATGCAAGCACTCGACATTGTTGGCAGGCGTTGCACGACAGTTGTGATTGCGCACAGGTTATCCACAGTGAAAAAGTGCGATCGCATCTATGAAATTGAAAATGGCAGGATTGTTGCCAATGGAACCTTCGCAGAGCTCTGTGACCGTTCCGAAAGTTTTCGCGAGATGACTTTATTTGAGGCGACCTGATCCGCTTCATGTCTGATTTTGTTGTCCTCGCAACTGCCGACTGGGACCACCCCCTTTGGACCAACAAACAGCATGTGGCCGTTGCTCTGGCTGATCTGGGGCATCGTGTCCTCTATGTCGATTCGCTTGGAGTCCGTGGACCACGTGTAGATCGTTCCGATATGGGAAGGATTTTGCGGCGGCTCCGACGTGGTCTTCGGCTGCCCAGGAAGGTGCGCTCTGGGGTCTGGGTTGTTTCACCCTTGGTGCTTCCAGGACAGTCTCGCGGCCTCCAGGGTCGATTCAATCGTTGGAGCCTGAACTTCAGCCTGTTTTTGGCTGATTGCGTTTTGGACCTTCGTCGACCTCTGTTGTGGACCTTCAACCCTCAGACACTTGCTTATTTAGGGCTGAAAAGATTTCACGCATTTCAGGCCGCGGTTTACTTCTGCGTTGACCGAATCCAGGCTCAACCAGGCATGCCCGTACAGCAACTGGAAGATGCGGAACGGGATCTCTGCGCGCAGGCCAGTGCACTCTTCACAACCTCGCCCAAGTTGTTGGCAGCTCTTGGGCCGCTGAATGCCGGCAGCCATGGGTTCGGCAATGTTGCAGATGCGGACCATTTCGGACAAGCGCTGACCCCTCCGATCCAACGGCCTGATGACTGGCCTCAAACCAGTGGTCCGGTGTTGGTCTTTATTGGTGCAATCGATTCCTACAAGCTTGATCTGTCCATGCTTGAGGTGTTGATGGAAAGAACGCCGTACTGGACTTACCTCTTGATTGGTCCAGTCGGTGAAGCCGATCCGAGCACGGACGTCAGCAGTTGGCGTCGATTTGAAAATGTCCATTTGCTCGGAACGAGGGATTACAGCGCCCTGCCCGCCTATCTGGCCTACGCCGATGTTGCTTTGCTGCCTCTTCAGCTCAATGAGTACACGCGGCATATGTACCCAATGAAATTTTTTGAGTACTTAGCGGCCGGTCGCCCCGTGGTTGCCACTGCGATTCCCTCTCTTCAAGATCAGTCGGATGTGGCACTGCTCTGCCCTCCCGACGCTGTGTCGTTTGAAGCAGCGATTCGTTGTGCTTTGGCAGGAGAAGGCCCCACTCTTGAACAGCGTCTGCGGCGTGCAGGTCTGCAGACCTACCGCACGCGAACCGAGGCGATGCTCGATTGTTTGGATCGTCACGGTCTGATGCCTGATTTGCCTCTCGCACCTCAGGCTCCTCCACTTCACCGAGTGCGTGTTCAGTTCAGCCGTCGAAAGCTTTCTGCCCAGTTTTGTTTGTTAGGGCTGCGTCTGTTGGAGCTCTTGGGCTGTTCTGAGATGAGCCAGCACATCCTGGGCTCCTTGCTGGCGCATCAGCCCACCAATATCACCCTTTTGAGTGCACTAGCCAGGAAGCGCCTCGCGGTTGGAGATCACAGCGGTGGATCTGCATTGATTGAAAGGATCTGGCATGAGGACGGTGTTGTTGATGTCCTTCATCAGTTGTTGTTCCATCGTCACTCTCGCCCTGGTGGTCGCCATGACCAGCTGCACATGTTTGAGGCACTGGCCTCGAGCACTGCTCTTCCTCTTCATTACGCCGGCTATTGCACGGTGGTCAGCACCTATCTGGCGATGGAATCCAATGATTCAGAGGCGTTAAGCCGTGGTGTTGATGCTCTTGGGAACATCCTGGTCACCTTGCAGGCAGATCCTGATCTATACAGATGTTTGAAGCAAAATCATGAGAACAGGGTTGAGCTGCTGATGTCGGCTCAACTCGCCCGTCTACGGGCTTTGATAGCTCTCCAGGACACGCAAGCGCTCCACTTGGCTGCGATCGAAGTGCTGGCAATGACGTGTCGTTATGACCCTTTCGCGATCGACTGCACCACTGTTGCGCGCAGCATGTGCACAATCATGCGCAGTCTCACGGTCGCGGCAGTCATGGCCTGGCATGCGGAGGATGCCTCCTGTTTTGATCATGTGGTCAATGAGATGGAGCGTCTCAGCAAGGCCTTCCATGCTGAGCGTTTTGATCATGTTTTGAATGAATCTCAGGCAAGCCATCGCCAGTTTGCTGACGCGGTGGTGGCGATGCTCCAGTCCCGCTGCTGGTCTTCAGAAGACGTGGAGGTACGTCCAGAGTTGGAATGGTTGGTGGCTCCTCTGGACTTCGTTGATGTTCTGGATTACCGCTATGAGCGGTCCGACCGAGCCAGGAGCTTTCTTCAGTCGCTTAGGCACTTGTAATGCTTGAGGTCCGGGTTGCTTTCACCATTGATTCCCTGAAGCTCGGAGGTGCTGAACGAGTTCTTTTGCAGTGGGCAAGCTGGTGTCGCCAGGAGGGTTGGCAGGTGCTGATCGTTACTCGACAGGCACCTCAGTCGGATGCTTACCCCTTGCCTGAGGGCATTGAACGCGTGGTGGAGCCGCCCCTGCCTCGACAGCTCAGCTGGTTGGGTTGGTTTGCCTTTCCTTTTCGCGTGCTTGCGTTGCGTCAGTTGCTGCGTCTCCACCGCATTGATCTGGCGGTGGGAGTCACCACACTCCCAGCGGTGAAGCTGCTGCTCGCCACCGTTGGCCTTTCAACTCGAACCGTGGTGTCTGAGCGCAACTACCCACCGGCAAAGCCCATCTCTTTGCCTTGGCGTTGGCTACGTCGCCTGACCTATCCATTAGCTGATCTTCATCTGATACAGACCAGGGAAACAGGGCTCTGGCTCCGCGAGAACTGTGCTGTTCATAGGCAGCAGCTTTTACCGAATTCCGTGACCTGGCCGCTGCCCGATCGCGAGCCCGTACTCGAGCCCTCTGAATTCATTGCACCAAGGCAGCCTCTGATTCTGGCTGCTGGCACCAAGGCACATCAGAAGGGTTTCGATCGCCTCATGCCGGTGTTTGCTGAGTTGGGTCGATGCGATCCTGATCTGCACTTAGCGCTGCTTGGACTGGCGCCGGGGCAATACCACGGATTTGATCAGCAGAGATGGTTGCGCCAGTTGCTCGGCCAGGACTCCGATCTGCAGGAACGCTTGCTGATGCCAGGTGTGAGCGGGAGCATGGCGCGTTGGTACACCAGGGCCACTGTGTTTGTGTTGCCTTCGCGGTATGAAGGCTTCCCGAACGTGTTGCTGGAGGCCATGGCTGCCGGATGTGCCTGCATTGCCAGCGACTGTCTGACTGGTCCGGCAGATTTGATCCTTCACGGAGAGAATGGCTTGCTGTTGTCTTCACAGGCGACATCCGATGACTGGGGTGCGGCCATCGCTGGCTTGCTGGCAGATCCCGGTCAATGCCTTCGCTTGGGTGAGAGGGCTGCGCGGGTGAGGGAGCGTTATGACGCCGCATGTCTGCGCAATGAGTTTCTAGAAGCTCTGCTCCGGTTGCGCCATGGATGATCTTTGGGTTGTGCTCCCTCATCTCGGTGCCGGCGGTGCGCAGAAGGTTGGACTCCTCGCCGCAGAGCACTTTTCGGCTCAGGGTTATCGCGTGAAAGTAGTCACCCTCATTCATGGTCATCCCGTGCGGCATGCCATTCCTCATGGTGTGATCCATCAGGAACTCGGCCCTGAATCCAACTCGCATCCCCTGTTGCGTGATGGTTGGAATCGCTCTTGGATGGCCCGGGCAAGACGTTTTGGTGTTGCTCAGTTCCTTAAAGCGCATCGCTTACTGATCAGAGCTCAACTCCTGCTCCTGAGTCCCTGGTTTGAGTCGAGAATTCGACCTGGCAGTGATGGTCTCGCCTCCACGTTGTTCTCTCGAAGGGCCAGCAGTTTGGGCGCAGAGCGATTGTGCAGTTTGAAAGTGCTGATCGAAGAGGAGCGTCCTCAACGTTTGCTGTCGATGCTCACTAGGACCAATATTTTGTGCTGCTTGGCAGCTTGGGATCTTCCGATTCACTTGGTTGTGTCGGAGCGTAATGACCCTGCACTGCAGCGCCTGGATCGAGTCTGGTCACTGCTCCGGCGGCTTTGTTATCGCCGAGCTGATGTCGTTACAGCCAACACTGATGGTGTGATTCAAGCTCTCAAATTGATGGGGCAATGGCAGCGCCTGGAGCTGCTGCCTAACCCAGTGCCCACCAGTCTTGAAGTGTCGGAGCAGCAGCTGACATCAGACCGGCGCCAGCAAGAGATTCTTGCTCTTGCGCGATTACAGCCTCAAAAAGGCCTTGATCTGTTATTGCGTGCCTTTGCCTTGATAGTTCCCTCCAGTCGCAATGGCTGGAGGCTGACGCTGGTTGGTGAGGGGCCTGAAGGCACTGCACTGAAAAGGCTCAGCGCTGAACTTGGGCTTGATGACGTGGTGTCTTTTGAAGGATTTCGTACTGATACCCAAACCTTTTTTCGTAGGGCCAGCATCTTTGCTCTGCCATCAAGGTTTGAGGGGATGCCGAATGCCCTTTTGGAAGCCATGGCCTTTGGTTTGCCATCTGTGGTGAGCGATGCATCCCCGGGCCCTCTCGAGATGGTGCGTGATGGTGTGGAGGGATTTGTTGTGCCGTCTGAGAATGTCGAAGCCCTAGCCCGCGCTTTGGAGCGGTTCATCCTGGATCAGGGTTTGCGCGAGCGCTGTGGTGCCGAAGCACGATCCACTTTGGCAGCGATGGATTGGAGCGTGCTTGAGCCATGTTGGCGCTCCGTTTTGGCGTTGCCGAAAGAGGGATGAGCAGATCGAAGAGGCCCACTTTGCTTGTGTTTGCTCCAACCCGTCGGGCGACGAGTGAGACCTTCATTCGTGCCAATCTCGCAGGATTGCCCATGCGCTGCATCGCCTATTTCGGCGATGAGTGGTCTCTCCTCAGGCCTTGGCAGTCGCTATACGCCACTGCGATTGTTATGAGCAAGCTGTTGACGCAACTCGGGATGGTTCGTGCTGCTTCTTGGCCCGCAGCACTCGTTGCCTGGTTACTGATCCGTCGAGATCGCCCGGATGCAGTGCAGGCTGAATTTGGTTTTGAGGCGGTGCGTGTGATGGAAGCTTGTGCCTGGAGCGATGTTCCGATGCTGGTGCATTTTCGAGGATCGGATGCATCCTCTCGTCGTCGTTTGGATGTTCTGAAGGAGAGATATTGCCGCTTGATGTCGATTGCTGACGGCGTAATTGTGAAATCGCGACCGATGGCTGACACCTTGATGGCACTAGGGGCTCAAGCGGAGCGCATTTTGATCAGTCCTTCAGGAGCGAACACCGATCTGTTCCATGGCAGTGCTCCGGCGGCCGCTCCCCCGGTGCTGTTGGCTGTTGGGAGGTTTGTGGCCAAAAAAGGTCCTCTACACACCATTCGTTCCTTCTCCCAGCTTTGCGGGGAGCTGGGCGAGCGGGAACCGACGTTGGCCCTATGGATGGTGGGTGATGGTCCGCTGCTGAAGCCGGCGCAAGCTTTGGTGATTGCCCTGGGTCTGCAGGATCGTGTGCATTTCTTCGGCGTTCAACCTCAGGCGACAGTGGCTGAATTGATGCGTGAGGTACGAGCTTTCGTCCAGCACTCGCTGGTGGCTCCAGATGGTGACAGTGAAGGCAACCCTGTGGCCGTGATGGAGGCGCAGCTCAGTGGGTTGCCCGTGGTTGCCACCCGTCATGCGGGCATTCCCGATGTGGTTCTTGAGGGAGAGAGCGGCTATCTGGTGGATGAGGGGGATGAAGCAGCTATGGCTCAAGCAATGGCCAAACTTATTCTGAACCCAGAATTAGCGGCAACGCTTGGAGATTGTGGGCGCCGTCGAATTGAGGAGAGATTCACCATTAGTCATCATCTCAACCAAATCTCTGAGCTCATCCATCAAGTCATCACGCGCAATCGCTAGTGTCAATCATCATTGATTGAATCGATTCGTTGAGGTGGAAAGCTTTGTTGGTGTTTCAGGGCTGCAATCTGTAAATAGCTCCGCTGTCGTCGGTTTTGTTGTGCCTGTAAAGCTGCTCGTGAGAACTGTTAGAAAAAATTGGCTTTAAACTATAAATTGACTTGTCAATATTGAGGATTAAATCTCCAGGTAGAGGAGTGTATTGGGCTCCTCTATCGATTCCATCTTCGATTCGAAGTGAGTTGTCGTCTGGGTCGAATCCAATCAGGCGATCATAATTAATTTTGCCTAGATGTCTTTTTCGCGAAAACCAAGAATTGCTATTATAGATAATATTCACTGGTTCTCCTTTTTGTCTGATTTCTCTCGCTATTTCATTGACTCTGATGTAAGCTCCAAGCCAAGAAGATTGTCGACTTTTAATCCATTGGACTGTCTTGATGAATGATGGTTGGCCTTGATTTGATTCAAGGATTAGAACAATCACAGCTGCAGTTGTGCCGATGGCAGCGGTGATTCGCCATGGAAGTTTTCGATTGATTTGTGGGGCTAATGCGGAGCTCCAGATCCAAACAACGTTCAGGGTTGTCACGAGGTGTACGGGGAGGCTTAGGTATGAGTAGCTTTTAAAGCTCACCAGGATAAAAAGAGCTCCTGCGTAGCTGATTGAAGCGATGTTTAAAGCATCCAATAAGTGGAGTCGTAGACGTCCAAGTCCAGCCATGATTAAACGGCTGGTGGTGAGAAGGATTAAGAACGTGAATCTCCAGTCAAACTCAATACTGCTTTCTGATTTGTCAGAATATGATCCTTGACTAATGTAGGAGCTTGGCAGAAGCGAGAGATAGCTATAGCTGAATATAAAAATTGAAATAAGCGTTAGAAGCCATAATTCAAGACGGTAGTCCTTGAGGAATTTTTTTGTGCTTTTCAGGCTCCATTGATCATGGTTTTTGTCCCAGCCAAGAAACCCGAATGCGATTGAAGCGATTGGGGGAATGATGAATAGTATGGCTGCAATATCTTTGATAAAAATACCAATCAATCCGAACAAAAAAGTGCTATAGAACGATGCATTACTGTTGGTTTTCTGATAGTGAAGGTATGATGAAGCGTAAAGAATGAAGACAAGCGTAAGAAGTCTTTCGCAGTAAATCAGCTGAAAAAATCCCTCTGCAGTTGAAGGATGAATCATTAAAAGCAAAGCCGTAATGATCAGTATTCCCGCACCCTGCTTGTCATCGATGGAGCTCAGTCGCCTGACAAAGCGAGTGGAAAGCACCACGATTGCAATGAGTTCTGCTGCGCTGACAAGCATCCAGACTTTGACGTAGGCGGTGAACCAGCTCAGGACATGAAGATCTTGATGGGCGAGAGGGAAAAAGCGAAAATCTCTTCGCCGCATGGTTTCGCTGATGAACTCGGAATGGAATGAAAAATTATTGAGTAGGTGATCGCTCACTACATCGCTGTACCAACCCACCAGCTCTGGGTAAAGCCAGGTTGTGCCCTGAACCATGGCTACGGTGTAGGCCGCAAAAAGGCTTAAAGCAATGGGTTGCTCTTTTGCAAAATCAAATAAGGCCTGCAAAGGGGGTTTTTGTAATCGTCCTGTTTCGGTGGCTTCGTTTCGTTGAAATTTCGATATCAACCTCACCAGGAGAACCGCGGTTATTGCCAAAAGGATCAGAAAGATGTCGTGTGCTGTCGCCAGGTACTGTCCCAGTAATCGTTGGCTGGCTTCAGTTCCAATAGCAGGAAGATTGTCCCGATTCTTGAGCATCCATCCCCACAATCCCAAGCCAATTAGGCTTAAAGGGATGGTGATGCCACAAATCCATTTCAGAGGTTTAAGGCTGGGGGCATCTGTGGACTTCAAAGATGTCTTGCTCATCGAATGCTGAGTGCTGGCAGGGACTTCACTAGGTCGTCAATAGCTTTGATCTGGATTAAAAAAGGCTTCAGCTGGGACAGTGGCAGAGCGCTCGGTCCATCGCATCGGGCCTGAGCTGGATTCGGATGTACTTCAAGAAATAATCCAGCAAGACCTATGGCCATCGCAGCCCTGGCCAGTTCCACTACTTGGCTGCGTCGACCGCTGGACGTTGCTCCTCCCGGTTCTCGACACTGCAGAGAGTGGGTGACGTCGAAAATCAGTGGCAGCTGATCGCAACTTCGGTTCATCACCCCGAAGCCCAGCATGTCCACCACAAGATTGTCGTAACCGAAATTGCTGCCGCGTTCGCAGATCAGCAGCTTCTCATTGCCGCATTCACGGAATTTCTCCACCACGTTGCCCATCTGGGATGGGCTCAAGAACTGGGGCTTTTTGATATTGATCACTGAGCCGGTGCGGGCCATTGCCCTGACCAGATCTGTCTGACGGGCCAAGAAAGCTGGAAGCTGAATGATGTCGCATACCTCTGCCGCAGGGGCTGCCTGCTCCGGGGTATGAACGTCCGTGATCACAGGGATTCCGTGAGTCTCTTTGACTGCCTGGAGGATCTTGAGACCCTCCTTTAAGCCAGGCCCCCGGTAGGAGTGGATGGATGACCGGTTGGCTTTGTCGAAGGAGGCCTTGAACACCAGAGGGATCTCCAGTTGTCGGCAGATGGCTGCGAACTCACCTGCGACGTCCAAGGTGAAATCCTTGGACTCCAGCACGTTGATGCCACCGATCAATACAAAGGGAGCATCGTTGGCAAAGGTGATTGATCCGAGGGCAACCTGCCTTGCAGGCATGGAGTCTGAGCTGAAGGTGAAAGCTTAGGTCTCATCCCTGGCCCCGCCGTAACCTATGCCCAAGCGATGGAAATCATTGGTGGCGCTGTGTCCAGTTCTGCTCTTGATTGGCAACGACCCGCAACACCAGACTATTACCAACGTCTTCAATGTTTTGATCAAAAGTTGTGCTCAGCAAAGTTCTCCCCTAACAGCGATCACCTCAATGGATGCTCCGCAGCTGAAGACCCCGAAACGACTCGGGCCGCTGATTTTGATCAAGGTGGGTCACACAATCGCCACCTACATTGTTGAAAACAGCTGTTCACAAACCGATTCAGATGAGCAGCAGAAGCAGGTAGGGCGAATGACTTTCCTATAGACAGACCATGACACGCGTTTCTGCGTCAGCTCTCCCGGGTATCCCCCCTGATCTCATTCCTTCTCTGGTGGCGCAGGTGAAAGGAAAGGCTCGTCTTGCTCTTGTCGGCGGCGCGGTGCGTGATGCCCTGCTCCATGACATGCATCAGGCTCCTGGCCAAACGCTGCCTGATCTCGATCTTGTCTACGAGGGGTCTTGTTCCCAGCTTGCTTCTGGTCTTCAGGAGACTCTTGGTCTGGTTCGTGTAACTGATCTGCGTCTGCATGATCAGTTCGGTACCGCTGAACTGGTTCTGGATGGTGTTCTGCTGGATCTAGCAGCTGCTCGCACTGAGATCTATCCCGCTCCAGGACAAAACCCCCTGGTGCATAACAGTTTTTTAGAAAAGGATCTGGCTCGTCGGGATTTCACGGTGAATGCCATGGCGCTGGTGTTGGAGGCTGATGGCAATCAGATTCTGTTGGATCTTTTTGATGGGCAGCAGCATCTGGCCATGCGTCAGCTCGCTTTCTTGCATGAAAGAAGCGTTGAGGATGATCCGACTCGCGTGTTGAGGGCGGCCCGTTACTGCGCTCGTCTTGGTTTCAGCCCTGCTCCCACAGCATTGCTCCAAATGCATTCCACGATCGGCTTGTGGCCTTGGGCTTGGCGTTTGGGTGATCCCGTTGATTCTGTGCCTCCTGCACTCGGAACCCGGTTGCGGATGGAGCTGGAGTTGTTGCTGGATCGTGAACCATGGGCAGAAGCCTTGGGCTTGCTGCGGTCCTGGTCCGTGATGCCTCTGTTAGATCCCTGCTTGCAGAGCGATCCCAGGCTGATCCGTCGTCTGCATCAGGCCTCGAGATTGGGCCTTCCCGCTCTGGCCGCTTTAGTGGCAGCCGCTTCAGATCCTCGCGAGCTCGCTTTGAGACTGCAGATCCCAGGCCAGCAGCAGCGCTGGCTTGAAGCGTTGCTTGAGTTGCGTCGTTGGATTGTGCTGGATGTGTTGCCACAGCCTTGGGGCAGCTGGGGGACCTTGGAGTGGACAAGGCGCCTGGAACAGGATCGGTGGCCTGCTGAGGTGGTGGCCTTGGCCGTCGTCGACAACCTGCCTTGCTGGCGTCCGTTGTTGCGTTGGTGGGGGCGCTGGCGTCATGTTGGGGCAACTGAAAGCGCGAGGGAACTGATCGCTCAGGGCATCTCTCCCGGCCCCCAACTTGGCGAGGCTTTACGTCTTTCGCGTGATCAGGCGTTGATGGGCATCAGGTGAGACGTCCTGTTTGTCCAATACTTGCGCGGCTGTGATCGGTTCTTTGCTCAGACGTTCTGATCCCGCCAACCGTGGCGTTGCAGTGCTGCCCAGTAACCTCGCGCCTGCAAAATTCGCTCCGCCAGTTCGCGCACGGCTCCATGCCCCCCGCGTTGGCACAGCACAGCATCAGCTTGGTGGCGCATGGGTTGGCAGCCATCAAAGGGTGTGAGCAGTAGACCAACGTGATTGCGTACTGCAAGGTCGTTGAGGTCATCACCCACAAAGCAGGTCTGTTCAAGAGTCACCTGCAGTTGCCGTTGGAGTGCCACGAGTGCCTGGGGTTTGTCGTGGACTCCCACGAGGCAGTGTTGGATGCCCAGTTGTTGTGCACGTCGTTCAGTGGCCCCGCCTTGTCCGCCGCTTAGAAATGCCAGTGAAATTCCAATTTGTTGAAGCAGGCGTAGGCCCAGCCCATCGCGCACATCAAACCGCTTCTGAAGCTCCCCATCCTGATTTAGCCACAGGCCTCCATCCGTCAGTACGCCATCAACGTCAAGCACCAAGAGTTGAATGTCAATCAGCTTCTTATGGTGTCGGTGCCAGTGCCATTCGCGAAGCAGACTTCGCATCGTGATGTCCTCCTTTCAAGTCAGCTTGGTTTGGACTGGCTAACGAAAACGCAACAGGCTTTCCAGTTTGATGGAGGGACCGAGCAGAAGCATTCTGAGATGGTCTTGTATGGGAGTGTTCTTTAGTCCTGATGGTGTCATCAAGTGTTGGGCGTCATTGGGGGATGTGAATAGGCATTCAGGAGTGATTGAGTTCAGTATAAAAACCCAGTCGATTGTGTTTTGAGCTGAAGTCTAGGGCTACACCATTGCCGCGTTATTGATCAATTGACGTTTGGCTTTCAATAACACCTGTTGTGTTGTAGAGGCTTGATGGTGTTGATCGATAACTATTTTTTTCTGACAAGCTTTTTGCCATTTGATGCGTTGCCGAGGCAGACATGGCTTTGTGACGGTTCTAAGCTATTTCCGCATGATTGTGATCATGGCTATTTTGCTGTGTGGGGATGTTGTTGCAGGGGCATTTTGCTTGCAAAATGTTTGAAACAATTGTTGAATAGTTGCCATTTGCCTGTATATTTGCTTTCAAAGCTGTTCGGTTGGTCAGCGTGACGTTTGCCTATCTCTTCGCTCGCTTTCCATCGCTGACGCAAACATTTTGTTTCCGAGAAGTTGAGGAGATGTCAAGGCAGATGGGAGCAATGCCTATCTGGTCGTTGCGCTATCCGGATGACTTCTCTGAGGATTGTCCTGTTGAACTTGCCGCTAGAACGCGTTATCTACCGGATCGTGATCAGTTGAAGCAGATGTTCTGTTCAACGCGAGCTATGCTTGGTGATTTTCCTTTATCCGTCATTTGGCAGGTGAAGCGTTGGGGTGAAAAAAAGGGCAAGTATCGGCTTTACGAAGCTGCCTGGTTGGGTCGCGAATTGAAGGAGCAAGGTATTACGCATGTCCATACCCATTTTGCAGGGATCGGAGCACGAACGGCTTGGTGGATGAGCAAGTTTTATGGGATTTCTTATAGCTTCACTGGCCATGCAAACGATATGTTCTGCAGCAATGATGATCCTTTGCTTCTTCAGGATCTCGTCGATCAATCCTCATTTGTTGTCACCGTTTCAGATTTTTCGCGTGAGTGGCTTTTGATCCAGTGTCCTGATTCTTCCGCGAAAATTCATAGAATTTATAATGGTATGGAGTCTCGATGCTTGCCTGCAAGTGGGGCCAAAACTTTACCCCCTAAAATTGTTTCTGTAGGTCGACTGATTACGAAGAAAGGTTTTCAATACCTTGTCGAAGCTTGTGCATTGCTGCGAGATAGTGGATTAGATTTTCATTGTGAAATCATTGGCAATGGTCCACTCGAGGATGACTTAAGGTACCAGATTCAGCAGTTGAGATTAGATGACTGTGTCGAACTGGCTGGGGCTTTGCCTTGGCAAGAAGTCAATTCCAGGCTCAATGCATCTTCCGTGTTTGTCCTTCCTTGTGTGAGTGATGATGGTGGTGGAATGGATAATCTGCCAACCGTTATTCTTGAGGCGATGAATGCTGCTTTGCCTGTTGTTTCGACGCGATTGGCAGCCGTTCCTGAAATGGTAGATGAGGGGATTACAGGCTTTCTTGTTGATGAATGTGATGCCTCGGCACTTGCTGATGCTGTGGGGCATATTCTTAAGATGCCGGATTGTGGCCAAGCAATTGGACGGGCTGGTAAGGACTATGCTGAAAAAAAGTTTTCTGTTGTACAGACTGTTTCAAGTCTGATGTCTTTAATAAAGCAATCCCTTTAGATGTAAGTTTTGACCGGCCTAATGAAGTTATGTCTGGAGAATTAATGTCAACTATTATGCTTAAGCAGCGTACTACTTGCTAACGGCATGCCAAGAGCTAAGCCAATTATAACTTGTAAGGTATGGTTGTAAACGAAAAAGGTCGTACTAAAACTGCAGATTATTATAAAAACCCCCATTGTTATAATTGCTTCGCTCCAGGGTGCAACAGTGAGGGGCAAATAATTAAAAATTTTCTCTACTTTGATGTAGCCAATAAGGCCTTTGACGTAGACACTGGAAAGTATCGTTAAAGCAAAGATGCCAAAGAGACCATGTAGGCCCATCACGTGTGCCAAGACATTGTGTGCATGACCCCTTGTTCTGCCTGGTTTGCTCCAAAAAATGCCTACCTTTTCATCTGTGCACCTTTGCATAATGAACTCCTTGTTATGACCAGACCCGTAAATAAAACGATTGTTGCCAGAGAGCATTGAATTTGCCCAGCACAATGCAATATTTACGCGCCCTTTGTCGCTAGCTAGTGCTGGTAGGTCAGGTGTTGTTTTGATGACTGGGGATATTGCGACTGCGAGAACAATGCTTAAAATAGAGGCCATAAACGTTGATGCAAAAATAATTTTTGTTTTTGTCTGTAATTTCCTTATTTTGCCAGTATGAGACAACGCAATGCCAAGGATGATGCTTAAAATCGGAGCAATGATGGCCATCCTTGAGTCTGTTATGAGGCATAATACGAAGCCGCCCGCGGCGCCCAAATAGCTCATTATTTTTCCCTTTAAGCTGCTTGACATTCGTCCTGCGATAATTCCTGAGATTGCAAGAAACGAGAACACAGTCTCTTGTAAAAAAGATCTGAGTTCGTCGATATCTGAAAATGCTTGGACTATTGCGGTTGAATTGATGCCGAGTTGTTGGAAAAAATTAGTTGAGACGTCTAGTTGCTGTAGTCCAAAAAGTGCCAGTAAAGGTAGAGAAGTTGCCCCCATCCATTGTAAAAGTCGCTTCCACTGTTGAAGCGTCAAGCCTGCCGCTGCTGCTATCCCTAGGCCAATCAAAAAGTATTGAGTTAGTCCATATTCGTCTTCAATTTTTAGAATTGTTCTGGTTTGGATTAATAGTAAGCCTAATAGCAAAGCATACAGAGTTGATTGATTTTTATTTGTTTGATTGCCATTTTGCCAAATCTTTGTCAGGAATGTGATGCTGATCCATATGATGGTCAGGCCTACGCCGAGTTCTTTCGTTGAATGTTCAATTTGTAAGATGATTCCTGCCGAGAGCAATGCATTGTGCGCTTGGGTATCGAGCAGCGCTTGTTGCGTTTGTGAAAAAAGGTACTGAAGAGGAAGTTTGGGTTTCACGGGGTCTTGCTTTCAACAAGGGATCATGTCTTTGGGATTAAGCCCATTAAGGTTGTGTCAGGCTTAAGTAATTGCAAAAATTGCCGATCTTGGTCCTTTACAAGTCTTCTTTCGCATCAGCTTAATTAGCAATGAACTTTAGCTAATTTGAATCGCAAAAATCATTTGCATTAGTTAGAATAACATAATGAGTTTTTTAGCCGGCCTTAATGACGCCCAGCGCCGGGCAGTGGATCATCACGAGGGGCCGTTGTTGGTGGTGGCCGGTGCAGGCAGTGGCAAAACGCGGGCTCTGACCCATCGCATCGCTCATCTGATCGGTGAACACGGAGCTGATCCGTCTCAGATCCTTGCGGTGACCTTCACTAACAAGGCGGCTCGGGAGATGAAAGAGCGGTTGGAGTTGCTTCTTGCTCAGCGACTGGCGCAGAGTCAGTTCGGGCAGCCTTGGAGCACCCTGCCACCTGTGGAGCAGCGTCAGCTGCGCTCGCGTATTTACCGCGAGGTCACCAAGGAGCTGTGGATCGGCACCTTCCATGCCTTGTTCGCGCGCATGCTGCGCTACGACATCGACAAGTTCAAAGACAAAGAGGGACTCACCTGGACCAAGCAGTTCTCGATCTACGACGAGGCCGATGCTCAGAGCCTGGTGAAGGAGATCGTGACCCAAGAGCTGCAGCTCGATCCCAAGCGTTTTGAGCCTAAGAAGGTGCGCTGGGCGATTAGTAACGCCAAAAACCAGGGCTGGCTCCCGGAGCAGATGGAAGCCAACTCCGAGGGGCAGCGCGGCAAGCTCGCAGCGGATGTTTATCGCCGCTATCGCAAGGCCCTGGCTGCCAATAACGCTCTCGACTTTGATGATCTGCTGCTGCTTCCCGTGCAGCTGTTGCAGCAGAACGAGCAGGTTCGCAGTTACTGGCATCGCCGCTTCGCCCACGTGCTTGTGGATGAATATCAAGACACCAACCGCACTCAGTACGACCTGATCAAGCTTCTTGTCACCGATGGCAAGGAACCCCAGGTTTACGACAACTGGTCAGGGCGTTCGGTGTTTGTGGTGGGGGATGCCGATCAGAGCATCTACAGCTTCCGTGCTGCCGATTTCACCATCCTGATGGGCTTTCAGGACGACTTCGGCGACCAGGCGCCGGACGATGCTACGCGCACCATGGTGAAGCTGGAGGAGAACTATCGCTCTACCGCAACGATCTTGGAGGCGGCCAATGCTCTGATTGCCAACAACAGCGAGCGCATCGACAAGGTGCTGCGTCCCACCCGTGGCGAAGGGGAGTTGATTTCACTCACCCGCTGCGATGACGAGATTGCCGAGGCCGAAGCTGTGGTGCATCGGCTTCGCATGATGGAAGCCGCCAATCCCGAGCTGAGCTGGGGTGACATGGCCTGTCTGTATCGCACCAATGCCCAGTCTCGAGCACTGGAGGAATCGCTGGTGCGTTGGCGGATCCCCTACGTGGTGGTGGGTGGTCTGCGCTTTTACGACCGCCGTGAGATCAAGGATGTGCTCGGCTATTTGCGCCTGATGATCAACCCGGCTGACACCGTCAGCCTGTTGCGGGTCATCAACGTCCCGAAGCGAGGCATCGGCAAAACCACGATTCAGCGGCTCACGGATGCGGCGAGTCAGCTGGGAATTCCGCTCTGGGATGTGGTGAGCGACCCGGAAGCGGTGCGCTCCTTGGGAGGCCGCTCGGCTAAGGGGCTACTGCAGTTCTGTGAACTGATCAATGGGCTGCGCGAGCGCGTTCACAACACGGCGCCTTCGGAACTGATTCAGCAGGTGATGGAGCAAAGCGGCTACGTCAGTGAGCTGATCACCGAGGGCACCGATGAAGCCGAAGAGCGCCGGCGCAATCTGCAGGAGTTGGTCAATGCCGGCTTGCAGTATCAGGAAGAGAACGATGAAGGCGATCTCGAGGGTTTCCTGGCGTCAGCTGCCCTGGCCAGCGATGCTGATAGCAAAGACACTGCAGCCGATCGTGTCACATTGATGACGCTGCACAGCAGCAAGGGCCTGGAGTTTCCTGTGGTCTGCCTGGTGGGGATGGAGCAGGGGCTCTTCCCCAGTTATCGATCGCTGGATGATCCTGCCTCCTTAGAAGAGGAGCGACGCCTCTGTTATGTGGGCATTACCCGGGCCAAAGAACGGCTGTTCCTGTCCCATGCCAGCGAGCGCCGACTCTGGGGCGGAATGCGTGAACCGGCCGTGCCCAGTGTGTTTTTATCCGAACTACCGGAAGCTCTGGTGCAAGGCGAAATCCCCCGCACCGGCGGAGCAGCAATCCGTCGTGAGCAACGTCTTGATCGGCTCACCCGTGTGGACCGCGACACTCCCAGTCCCAGTAGTGCGCCTGCCAACGCTGTCCGTCGCCGTCAGGCTGGACCTGCTCCTGGAAAGAGCTGGAGTGTGGGAGACCGGGTGATGCACAGCAGCTTTGGAGAAGGTGAAGTCACGCACACCTTCGGCAGTGGCGAGAAGGTTTCGATCGCGGTGAAATTTGCTGGCATGGGGCCCAAGATCCTCGATCCGCGTCTGGCGCCGATTGAAGCTCTCGACAGCTAATGCAGCCATGAATCAGCGCGATCGCACGCTGCCGATGTCTGTCCATGGGCTTTGCGGTTGAGTCGTTAGCTGCTGGGCGATATCTGCTTCAACGCTGATCAGCAGCGGTCCACAGGTCTGCGGATCCACTAGCAGCTCCAGCAGGGCTTGATGCTGCTTACTACCTGGATCGATTCCGGCCAACTGCAGATTCACGGATCCGTTGTCCAGCAATCTCCAGGCTCGTCGGTTAGCGGGGGCCAGGCTGCTGGCATAGCCCTTGGCCAGTAGCGAAAGAGCTCCTGGGAGTGCAGGGATCTCGTGGCCGTTGAGCACCACGTTCAGGCCAGTATTACGCAGCATTTCGTCCAGATGCCCCAGCAACCCGAAGCCAGTGATGTCGGTCGCGGCATGAATGGCATTTGGATGTTTGGTTTGCAGAGCTAGAAGCTCTTCCAGCAAGACGTGCTGGCTCCTGCCCATTTGTTCGAGGGCTAAATCCAAAGCTGGAGCTGGAGTTGCACCGGCCATGGCCGCGGCAAATAGCACTCCTGTTCCCAGCGGCCTGCTGAGCAGCAGTCTGTCTCCAGCCTGAAGCCCTGCTTTGGGCCAGAAGGCTTCAACGGTTTGGCCGCTGACGCTCAGCACTATCTGCACCGCTCGGCTGAGCGGCGGCTGGACCAGGCCATCGCGAGCCTCCAAGGTGTGACCACCAATCAGCTGGGCGCCCTGGGGATCAAGGGCGGAGCGAATCCCGGCCAGCGTCTGGGCCAGCAGGGTTTCCTGAGCTGACTCACTGGCTTCGGGAAGGGTGACCACGGCCTGGGCTGCTAGCACCCGCGCACCGCAGGCCCAGAGATCGGAGCAGGCATGCAGGGCCGTAACTCGTCCGTTCAGCCAGGCATCACTGACCAGGGCTGGAAAACCATCCACGCTTTGCAGCACAGGAGCGCTGCCCGCGGCGGTACCCAACGGCAGCACTGCGGCATCTTCCGGGTTTGTGCCAAGCGTTGCGATGCCGGCCTGCTGCAGAGCACTCTCCAGGGGCCCAGCAGGAAGCTTGGCCGCACAGCCCCTGCAGGCCATTGTTTCGGCGCTGTCCATGGATCTTCTGTGCCGAAACATCGCCATAAAGCGCGCATCAATGATCGCTTTGAGGCGCCATAGCAGTGGATGAGGGCCGAGCAGAGCTGAGCCCCGTAGTGCCCAAGCTGTGGGTTGACCCTTGTTGAACCCGCCCAGCAGTTGCAGTGCCTGTCGCTGGGGTCGCCAGTTTCGTAAAGGTTGACCATTGCAAGCGGCTTCCAGGTTTCGGGCCAATGGTTTGGCGGCCCGTACGGCCCAAACTCCTGATGGGGAACGGGGTTGTGCATCGATCAGAGCGCAGTCGCCTGCGGCGAAGAGATTGGGCTGTCCGATCACCTGAAGGCTTACTTCGGTGCGGATCCGACCGCTGTTTGGGCAGCAGGGCAGGCCGCTGGAGGTCAGCCGCTGGGGTGCTTGGCTGCCAGTGCAAAGCAGCCCTGCAGCGGTTTCAAGCTGATTGGTTGGATCTAGGTTGCGCGTTTCAATGAGCTGGATGGATGCTTCTAGCAGCGCCCGTTTCAGCACTGGTTTCAGCTTTGCCGGGTGGATGCGCAGTAGAAGAGGACGCCTTGGCCATCGCTGCCTCAGAGCTAAGACTGTCTCCACTGCAGCCAGGCCGCTGCCGACCACCTGAAAAGGCGAGCTTGCATTAGCCGGCTTGCCCATCTGTTCGTCCTGGTCGGCCAGAAAGGCCAGTGCTGGTTCCAGCGGTTTGATTGGCACTAGTCCTGGAGTTGGCGCTGGGCTGCTTGACGTCACGGCGCCCAGGTTGAGGCTGAGGTGCTCGTAGGGGAGTGCCGGGCGTTGATTCAGTTGCAGTTGCTGGTTTTGGAGATCCAGACCGGTGATCTCGGCCACCACCAGCGCCACGCCGGCCTGATCGGCCAAGTCGCGCAGGTCGACTGCCACCTCGTCGCGTTGATAGACCCCTGCAATCAGCCCAGGCACCATGCCTGAATACAAAGCGGTGCTCGTGCGGCTCACCAGCGTGATTAGTTGATTGGGGCGCTTGCTGGGCTTCATGGCCCAGCGCCGCAAGACCAGTGCGTGACTGTGCCCACCACCAGCCAGCACAAGACCGCTCATTCTTGATCGCTGTAGCCCGTTGGATTGGCCGACTGCCAGGCCCAGCCGTCACGGCAGATCTCGTCTAGGCCGCTCTGCGTTTGCCAACCAAGCCGTTGAAAAGCCATTGCGGGATCGGCAACAGTGATGGCTGCATCTCCATTGCGTCGAGCCACCACGTCGTAGGGCACTGGGCGACCGCTAGCGCGTTCAAAGGCACGGACCACCTCCAGCACAGAGGCACCCTGGCCACTGCCCAGATTGAGGGTGAGCAGTTGTGCTGGTTCAGCGAGCATGCAGTCGAGAGCAGCTCGGTGGCCTTCCGCCAGATCCATCACGTGGATGTAATCACGAACACCGGTGCCATCGCTGGTGGGCCAGTCGCCTCCGAACACCTGGAGAGATTTGCGCCTGCCAACGGCCACCTGACTCACGAAGGGGAACAGGTTGTTGGGGGTACCCAGTGGATCTTCTCCGATCTTGCCGCTGGGATGCGCTCCCACGGGATTGAAATAACGCAGGCAGGCAATGCGCCATTGGTTGGGAGCACTGGAGGCTAGATCGTGTAAGAGCTGTTCAACCGCTGCTTTGGAGTGGCCGTAGGGGTTGATCGGCTGAATGGGCGCTGATTCTGGGATCGGTTCGTCTTTTGGGTAGCCATAGAGCGTTGCGCTGCTGCTGAACACCAAGGTGCGGCAGCCATGGGTGTTCATGGCTGCCAGCAGACAGCGGCTGCCAGTCAGATTCACGTCCCAATAACGCAGCGGTTCACGCACCGATTCACCAACGGCTTTCAGCCCGGCGAAATGAATGACCGCTTCGATCGGCTTGCCAGCGTTGCGGGCATCGATGAACACCTTCTCCAGGCAAGTGATGTCACGGATGTCGCCTTGGATGAGCTGCAAGCGTTCTTTGCTTCTCTCTCCAGAAGCCTGTAGCCCGGCCAGTGCTACCACTCTTTCAAGAGCCACCGGTGAGCTGTTGCTGTAGTCATCCAGAACGATTAGGTCGTGCCCTTCTTGCAACAGCACCAGACAGGTGTGGCTGCCGATGAAGCCTGCGCCTCCTGTGATCAACAGCTGTGACATTGGCTAGAACCTATGGCAAAAATTTTCGCATGAGCGATAACTGAGGGGCAGACTGATCAGTGGTTTCGAGGATTTCGTGACTCAGCTGCAGAGCCTGCGCGGCATGGTGGATCTAATGCCTGCCCAAACTCATCGCTGGCAGGCGGTGGAAGCAATAGCTAGGGCGCATTTTGGACGTTCTGGGTTTAAGGAGATCCGCACGCCGATCCTTGAGGTCACAGAATTGTTCGCCAGAGGGATTGGCGAGGCCACCGATGTGGTGGGCAAGGAGATGTATAGCTTCCAGGATCGAGGGGATCGTTCCTGCACGCTCCGACCTGAAGGAACAGCCTCTGTGGTTCGTGCCGCCGTTCAGCATGGTCTTCTCAGCCAAGGCGCCCAGAAGCTTTGGTACGGCGGTCCGATGTTCCGGTATGAACGGCCTCAGGCGGGTCGCCAGCGCCAGTTTCATCAAATCGGTGTTGAGTGGCTGGGTGTCAGTTCTGCTCGTAGCGACGCGGAGGTGATTGTTTTGGCCTGGGATTTGTTGGCATCTCTCGGGCTCTGTGGCCTTGACCTGCAGATCAATAGTCTCGGAACACCAGAAGATCGTCAGAGCTATCGCGATCAGTTGGTTGCCTGGCTCGAAGCTCGGTCCGACCATCTGGATGCTGATTCGCAGCAACGACTTACCACCAACCCTTTGCGCATCCTCGACAGCAAGAACTCGCAGACCCAGGAGTTGCTTTCAGACGCGCCCACGCTTCTTGATGCTCTCTGTGCTGACAGTGCTCAGCGGTTTGAAGCGGTGCAGAGTTTTCTTGTTGCCATGGGAATTCCCTTCTCGATTAATGAACGTCTCGTGCGTGGACTCGATTACTACGGTCATACCGCTTTTGAGATCACCAGTAATCAGCTCGGCGCTCAAGCCACTGTCTGTGGTGGAGGTCGCTACGACGGTCTGGTTCAACAGCTTGGAGGTCCGGTCACGTCAGCTATTGGCTGGGCTCTCGGCATGGAGCGTCTGTTGTTAGTGCTCGAGGCCGCGGCGTCAGCGGATCCAGATGGGGTGGCGTCACGGCTCACGACCAGCAATGTTCCGGATTTTTACCTCGTCAACCGCGGCGAAAAAGCTGAAGCGTCCGCTTTGGTGCTGGCGCGCAAGTTGCGAGACGCAGGATTTTCTGTAGAGATTGATGACTCTGGGGCGGCCTTTGGCAAGCAGTTCAAGCGCGCCGATCGCAGTGGTGCTGCCTGGGCTGTCGTGATCGGTGATCAGGAGGCGGAGGTTAGTCAATTTTTAATCAAGCCCCTTCATGCTGAGGGTGATGAGCATCGTCTTGCTCTCGAAGACTTTCAGGATGTTGTCGGCATTTTGCAGGGTTAAAATTGGGATTTATTCAACATTTTTTAGCTTTGGAATGTCTTTGCGAGATTGACGTTGCTCCATAAGAAGTATGCCTATTTTCCCGCTCGATTTCTCGATGTTTATAGAGCTGATCGTCTCTCCCAGGTTGCTCGATCGTTAATTATCAAGAATTGGTTGTGTTGTCTGGTTGCTTTATGTCATGGGTCCCTATTTAGCCGTTGTTGGTGATGTCGATAGTTCGCGAGCCGATTGCTAATTGTGGTCATCGCTTTAGCAGGTCTATTATTACTCGTAATGGTTTGGTGAGTCGCCATGATCTGCTCTTCAAAACCATCTGAAGATTGAATCGCTCTTGCTTTAGTTCGGCTTGGAAGTCTTCATGCTGTCGTTCAAGTTGCTTTAGCCGCGCCTTGAGCTGGTTGTGCTCATCAAAAAGACGCAGTTGTCGCTGATCAAGTTGCTGTTGTTGCTGATCAAGTTGCTGTTGTTGCTGATCAAACCGATGGCATAGATCATTGAGAGTGGTTCCGCCAAATGCCTTTGCGCTGCTCTTTAAGGTCTCGCTCAGATGGGGAACCCCACCCTTGATTGCTACCACTGCATAGTCGGGACTGACGCCTTGAAGGACATCACGAAGAAGGATTGATTTGCGTTGCGATAAGTCTTGATCATGTTGCAATCGCAGGATATGAGCATCTTGAAAGCTGCCATGTTGAACTAAGAATTGAAGTAGTTGTGCCGGTAGCGGGCGTTTGTGGGAGGGATCTAGGTAAAAAGTGTTGCTCCCAACGCATAAATTGTCAGGATTTGGGGTCTCCAATATTAAATGGCCGCCTGGAATCAGCACCCTGTGGGCTTCTTGGATGAGGTGCCTTAGCTCTTCGTTGGGAAGATGTTCTGCTAGGTGAAATGCTGTAATGAGTGTTTGGCTGTTCTCCTCTAGCGCTCTTAATTCATCCAATGCGTTGTTGCAGCTTGCCTTAAGTCCGCGCTTGTGACAGCTCTCCAGTTGTGCACTATCAAGATCGATTCCTCGTGCTGAGGCTCCCTGAGCCTCAAGCAGTTCGAGCCATTCACCCCTGCCACAGCCCAGATCGAGAGCAGAAAAAGTCTGGACATGCTCCCTTAGTGGTTCAAGCAACGGCAGATAGCACTTAAGGCGTTGATAAATTATGCTTCTCGGGCCTCGAAACCTCGCTTCAAAATCTGCGTAAAAGCGATTATTTTTTTCTGAGTTCATTTGCTTTGTGAGTTCCTCAAAACTTTGACACGATTACGCTTGTTAAGTGACCCCTCTGGATTTGAAGTTTTTGTTTGCGGGGTGTTTTGGCACTTGCTTTTCAGCGTTTAGGTTTGATACCAACCACTCTGAAGTGTCATCTACCATGGGAGTTGACTCTTGTTGGTCATGAGCTGAGTTACCCTTGCACTCTTTGGCTGATCCCTTGCCAGGTTTGGCCTTGGAGTTGGATCTTGTTTTTCTCAAACCTCGTCAGGTTTAGCTGACCTGATTTGGATAGGCGTGGATGTTGAGGTAGCCGATGGTCGATGAGCAGATTGTGCTTGAGGTGAATGGCCTTAGCAAATGCTTTCGGATCTATGACTCTCCGCGAGACCGTCTGAAACAGTCTTTATGGTGTGGTCGACGTTGTTATTACCGTGAGTTTTGGGCTCTTCGCGAGCTGTCATTTGTCACTCAACGGGGAGAGGCACTGGCCATTATTGGCCGTAACGGCAGTGGAAAGAGCACGTTGTTGCAGTTGATCTGCGGCACTCTCACGGCCACTGCTGGAAGCGTGATCACCCGGGGGCGAGTCGCGGCGTTGCTCGAGTTGGGCAGTGGCTTCAATCCCGAATTCAGTGGTCGGGAGAACGTGTTTCTCAATGCTTCTTTGCTCGGTCTTTCGACGCAGCAGACCCTGGAGCGATTGGATGACATCCTCGCTTTCGCTGACATCGGAGAGTTCATCGATCAGCCAGTCAAGACCTATTCCAGCGGCATGCAGTTGCGCTTGGCCTTTGCGGTGGTAACTCAGGCTGACGCAGATCTGCTTGTGATTGATGAGGCTCTCGCGGTGGGTGATGCTGTCTTCACCCAGCGCTGCATGCGTTTTATTCACCACTGCCGTGAAACACGCACATTGTTGTTGGTCAGTCATGACGCTGCATCGGTAGCTGCGCTCACTGATCGGGCACTGTGGTTGCACGAAGGTTCGCTCCAGCAGATCGGGTCTACTCCTGAGGTGATGCCTTATTACGTGAACTTTTGTCAGCGCTTGACAGGGGCTCAGCAGACACAGGCGAAGGAAGAAACTGATCCCCCTGAGCTCTCAATAGACCGCTCAATGCTCACTGCAACGAGCTCCTCCCCAGAGCATCCTGCATTGGGAGGGGGGCTGGTTCACGACGCCCGCCAAGAGCTTGTCAACTATGAGCTGCTTCCTATGGATTTCTGCTGCGGTTCATTCACGGGCGGAAGCCCCAGTTCCCACACCGATGGTTGTTGTGAAGTGCTCGAGGTCGGTTTTGAAGATCGCCGTGGAGAGCCCCTCGCCTTTTTGAGGGGTGGCAGTGTCTGTCGCTTGAGGATTCAAGGGCGCGTGCTGCAAACCTTGCGTTCACCGATCATTGGTTTCGCTGTGTTGGATCGGTTGGGACAGGTTCTGTTTGGGGAAAATACCTTTGGCAATGGAGTGCATGCCGAAATGGCTGTGCCATCTGGAGAATGTTTGGAGGCTGTGTTTGAGTTGGAATGGCCATGGCTTGCCGCCGGTGAATATGTCGTCACGGTGGCGATTGCTAGCGGTGGACGTGTGGAACATGTCAATCACTGCTGGCTCAATGATTGTGTGTTGATTACTTCCACACCAGGTACGCGTTTGGTGAGTGGCCTTTTTGCTCCTCCAATGTTGCGTATTGATCTGGAGCAGAAGCATCATGGCTGAAACTTGCGCGGCCTTGCTTCAGTCACCACTGCAGGCAGGAGATCCTCTGCTTCTGAGCTGCAATGTTCGTCTTGCTCCTGACTGCTCATTGGAGTCTCTGACTGCCACACTGTTTTCTCTGATTCATCAGAGCTTTCGCAACGTTGAAGTGATCCTGCCGCAAGAACCCTGGCCTGTTGGCTTTGACCTAGAGCTCTGGCGAGAGCGATGCCGCAGTTTGCGGGGTTTACACATCAAGGGCTCTAGTGGAATGCACAGTCATTACCAATTTGAGGTCACAGCAGGAGTCGTGTTTGAACCCGATGAGATGCTTGCCTTGGAATGGCGTCTGAGGCGCCGGCTGGAACAACGTCCTTAAGAGTGTGTTGAACAGTTTCACGCTGATAGCCCGTGCTTTGAAGCTGAAGTTGGGGCTTGCGCTGTTATGGACGCTCGGTCAATGGCGGCTGGGGAGCTTGGACCGTCGCCGGCTTCTGCAGCGTTCTGGTTTGTTTGATGGTCGGTGGTACTCCAGCGCATGCAGAGATTCTTTGCTGGGTGAGCTGGGCCCGCTACTTCACTACCTGACACGCGGCTGGCTTCAGGGTTTGATGCCTGCTCCCGGTTTTAGTGCCAGGCGTTACCAACACCTTCTGAAACAACGGGGACTATCGCCCTGGACTGAGGATTGCAGTGCTTTGCTGGATGCGCTGAGGCGTTTGCAAAGCCAGCAACTGGAGCTCTCCGCACTTCAAACACTCATCGACCGAGATGTGCCATGCATTGTTGGCGCATCAGAGCAGAGACCGTTACCGCTCACTCTGGTTGGTCCGTTTGGATCGGCGACTGGCCTTGGGCAGGCTGCACGGAACCTTGCCTACACATTCGATACAGCAGGTGTCTCCGTTCAGTTTCACGATCTGCCTATGGCAGGCCCCTTGGTGGATACGGAATTTGCCACGAAGTCTTCTGAGTTGCCTGATGGTGGCACCGTGATGCTGGTGTTGCCGCTTTCGCGTGTAGCTCTTGCACCATTGCATGGCTTGCGAGGAAGGCGGAGAGTGCTCTATCCCTCCTGGGAACTTGAACATTTGCCTGTCGACTGTCTTTCTTTGCTGAAAGACGAAGTGGATGCTTTTTGGGCACCTTCCAGCTTCATTGCCGACGCCCTGAAGCCACTAGGCAAGTCAGTGTGGCTCTTCTCTCAGCCCATTCGAATACCTCCCTCTTCTTTGGTTCTGGCTGCTCAGGATGAGCGGGTTGAAGCACCTTTTACTGTGCTCACCTACTGCGATCTTGATTCGTATCCCGCACGTAAGAATCCTTTTGCTGCATTGGACGTGTTTCAGCGGGCGTTTGCTGGTCGTGCTGATGTCTGCCTCACAGTGAAATTGCGCGGCCGCCACGGTGGATCGGTGCGCCGGGAGATGCGCCGCCGCGTGCAATGTGATTCACGTGTGCAGTTGCTGGACCAGACCCTCAGCCGAGAGGCGATGGATCAACTGTTGCTGAATTGTGATGCTTTCTTGTCTCTACACCGTTCCGAAGGAGTCGGATTTGGTCCGGGGGAGGCACTGGCGGCAGCTAGGCCAGTAGTCACAACGCATTATGGCGGTGTGACGGACTTCATTCATACTCATACAGCGTTTCCTGTCGGATATGAGCTTGTTCCGGTCAAGCCAGGTCAGTATCCCCATGCGCGTGGTCAGCACTGGGCTGAGCCTAATTTGTCGGAAGCGGTGAAGCGATTGCGTTGGATCGAGGCGCATAGAACTGAGGCTCAGGAGCATGCCTGGGCTGGACGTTCCTGGCTGCAGGAGCATCAATCCATTGATGCGATGGCTCAACATCTCCTCAGCAAAGAACTCAGCATCCATGAGGGCTGACGCTTTCTGCTTTGTTGTCCCACAATGCGTCTCAGTCAAAAGTTCAGTGATCATTTCAGACCATCAGCTTGGAACAACAGCACAGTGAGCTGAGCTCTCGCACAGCGCACTAAATCTTTTGTTGTTGGAGCCAGCGTTGACTGCGGCGCAACCCTTGCTTGACGCTCGCTGGTAGAAGTATTGCGAGGCGTCTCAGCCGTGATGCTGAAACATGAGGTGCAGTTGATTCCAGTTGCGGCTTTACAAGCCACTTGGCGTAGGGGTGCCTAGGGGTGTTTAGCACCTGGCAGTAGACGCTCAGCAGTTCCTGCGCGTGATCGCGCTGCTGGTCGTACGCAAGTTGCTGCTGCCATACCTGCACGTTTATCTTGCGACAGGCGGGGTCATTCAACAATTGAGCCAGCACGGAGTTGGTGCGGGGGCATGAATAGGGATCAACCGCCACCCAATTCGGCAGCTCCGTGTACACCGAGGTGTTGGCGACAACGGTAGGGCAATGGTGCATTGCCGCCTCATAGGGGATGTAGCCGAAACCTTCCTGCAGACTGAGATAGAGCACCAGCTCTGCGCTTTTATAGAGAGATGTCAGTCGTGCGTCACTCACAGCTCCTTCGATGTGCACGGCCCTCTCCAGCGTCTTGTCGCGGTTGAGCAAAGTCTTCAGCTCCGTAAGGCAGCCGCCATGTGCCACTTCAGGTCCCACTAGTACGAGTTTCAACTGCGGATCAAGTGGCAGTAACGCGTCCCGGAAGAGCTCAACGGAGCCGAGCAGATGCTTATGGCGGAAATCAGTGCCCACGATCAGGCAGAAGCGTTCGGCCGGTGGCCAGTTCTTCTGTTCAGGTTCTGGTGAGATTTGGAGGTGGCACAGAGGGTTGGCGAAGACGCTGCAGCGCTGATGGGTTAGTTGCAGCTGTTCCAGTCCATCGCGCAGAGTGTTCTCCGAGATAGCCAGCACATGGTCGGCCAGACCGGTCAGTTCTCGTAATTGCTGGCGGTAGCTCAGGAAGCTTTCTCCGTTAGCGAAGTAGCTGGGGTTCTCAAAAGCAATTAGGTCGTGGAGCGAGACAACCAGACGGCTGGCGTGACGACGTCGCCGTTGCACAACTTCAAAAGGAATGTTGGCGTGGCATAGGTGATAAATATCCCAGCGCTGGCCTTGACTATCTAGATCTGAACCGGTGAGCCATTCCACCTGCGGGGTGCTCGATTGGTAGCGCTTTTGGGTGCCGGTATCACTCACCACGGCACTCACTTTTAGATCGCCGCGATTGATTGAGGGGTGCAGGAGTTCAATCAAGGTGTCCAGATAACGGACCACACCAGTGAGGCTCTGGCTCAGCACCTCTGCTTCAAGAAGCAGACGCAATGGTTTGGAGTTGTTTGCCCCCGGCAGCAAGTCATAGGGCTGATCCAGGCGTTCAAACCAGTCCTGCACCAGAGCGGCATAAGCAGGGTGTTGCTGCTGGATCAGCTCGTAGTGCCGTTTCTGCAGGCCTGCTTTGTCGGGACCAAAACTTTCTCCGCCCTCATGGTGCACATAGACATCAGAAGCGATGCGGCACTGCAGCCCATGGGCCCTAAGGGTCTGGCAGAGATCGTTTTCTTCTTCGTATCCGGGCGCAAAGGTGGCATTGAATTTGGGAGCGATCGAACGTGCCAGTGCAGTGATCAACAGGCAGAAACCCATCCCGGTGGGTGCCAGCGGGTAATCACAGCCTGTTCGCTTTTCTAGCAGCGCTTCGATGCGCGGCAGATCCTCTCTCGTCAACGCACGACGGCGATCATTTGGGTCTCTGATCGTGCTGAAGGTGGCGTTGTTGCTCAAGGGGGTGAGCGCCCCGAGGCGTGGGTAACGCTTCGCACCTGCTTGCAGACGCGTGGCCCAGTCTCGAGTCACGACCGTGTCGGAATTGAGCAGAACCACCGCACCTGTGACTCGCTCCAGTTGTCGGTTCACGCTGGCGAGGTATCCGAGGTTTGTGTTCTGCTCGATCAGCTCCACCCGCGGCGTTTGATTGCGGAATTCTTTGAGTCGTGGTGAGATGCGTGTATCAGTACTGGCATCGTTGATCAGAACCAACTTGGTGATCGCCGCATCCAAAGGATTTGTGTCGTTGTGCAGGCTGTGAAGGCAGCGGCAGACCGCCTCAAAGCTGTTGTGAATTGGCAGGAGAACAGTGAGTGCAGGCAAGCGAGGAATTAGCCAATCGGTCGGAGGATTCGGCTGATCAGGAGCACCTGACCCTGCATCGAATCAACCAGTGTTCATTTGATTCTCCATGCTCTGGTGATCGTGGCCGTTGTCTCGATGCAAGAAGACATCGTTATCCCAAATGAGCTATCGCTTCACGGTCTGCTTTTCTTCGTAGATTCCAGGATTTCAATCGATGCGCAGGGAGTGAAGGATGTATTTCAGCCTTCGCTTGAAATTCTGCGAGCGAGAAAGAGGAGGCTTCGGAGGAGGCTTCGGAGGAGGCTCGGTGTTAATGGCCAGCCAGGTGTGTGGGACGTTCAGCCAAGTGTTTTTAGGGGGTAGGGGATGATGTGCATTCCAGGTGACGCCACTTGGGTTTAAACCCCAGTAGGTGTTGGTGAGTTGCAATCCTGTGCCACGGTCCAGTCGGTTTGGAATGGCTGCGGAGCTGGTTTCAGTAGAAACTGCCGTACGCAATTGATCAAGATCGTCGATGCTGATGAGGCTGTCAGCCCTCAAAAAGGTGAGCCAACGTAGTTTTTTTGAGAGATCAGGCTCATGAAGCTTATGTTGTCCATTGCCCCATGGGATAACACGAAATCCCGATCGTTTCCAAGCCTCTGCTGCGACGGGCCAATCATCCCCAGTGCGTTGGTGCAATAAGAGACCATGCTGTCTGCGATTATGAACAGTTAATTGTTGAAGTTGGCTCGGAATCTGAGTGGTTTGTTGATCTGACTTGTGTGGCCAGAGTCGTGGCGGCACGCCGATGGCCTCCGCGCGCTGCAAGAGTGATGATGGATTTGAGTTGAAGTCTCCGCCCAGCTGCTGCTTCCAGATGTCGTCGATTAAGAGCCAGCAGGGATTGTCTCTTTGATCGGCTACGACTATGAGTGGCCAGTCTTCATGAAGCAAAGTATTGAAGATGTTTTGGTTCTGCTCCAAGTCGAATTTTGGGAGGGAATTTCTAAGTGGTAATGCATGAATCTTTAGCTGATTTTCATTTGACTCTTTGGGTAAAGCAGGCACTCCTAATGTCGGTAGATCAATGCTCCAGGCGCCTGGCTCATGCACAATTTCATCGAGAAGTAGCATGACGCTGTTGTTTTCATCGGTATGCCAAAGGGCCTCGCGAGATTGCAGCCACGCTGAACCAGAACCAAGTAGCCAGCGACTGGCTGAAAAACATTTGCTGAAGCTGCTGATCTGTTCCAAAAGTGTTGGTTTCCAGGTGGTCTGGAGCTGCACAGGGAACAGCCAGTGGCCACAAGCGACGATTCGACTGACTTCTTGCAGGCTTTTGCTTGTGTGTTTGGGAAACACCCTGATTGCCCCGCTCAGCCAAGGCCTCCAGGCTTCGATCCAGTGGGGTTCTGGGCCTGGCACCAGAAGTTCCCATGAGTTCTCTTGGTGCTCCATCAGGGTGTGCAGCAAGGCCTGCCTATCCATTGGCTCTTGCGAAGGCAATGGTGCATCGAGCAGGAAGCTCACCAGCTGAGTTGTCTCCGGTGGAGGGGGTTGCCAAGCGTCGCTGCGACACCGGGGGCTCAATATTCGGAGTATTTGGTGGATGTGCTCGAGCCCACTCTGTGAATCTGATTGCGTCACAGCACTGTGCTCAGGGCATGGCGAATGGCTGAGGCAACTGCCTTCGATCCGCACTGCTGTTCGATTGCATTGCTCGCTGCCTGACGGATTTCGTCGGCAAGGAATGGTTGATTGTCATGTAACTCTGCTGCTTGGCGTAATGCATCGGCCAGCGGCTCAGGTTCAACCTTGGCCCAAACACTATTTTCTTTGTAAATGCCGTAACCATTGCGGATAGCTTCCAGTTGACAAGGCACGGGAAAACCAGTTTCAGTGTTTAGCCAGTCGCGACAGCCGCCATGGTCGGTCGCAGCTGTGAGACAACCATGGGCCATGGCTTCTGCAATCGTGAGGCCAAATCCTTCACTGGCGTGAGGTGAGGCATAGATGGCACTGCTTCTGAGCAGCTGACTGATGCTCTGTCGATCGAGGACTGCATCGAGAAGTTGAATTTGTTCAGGCCATAGCTTCTGAAGTTCAATGAGCCGTTGTCGCAAATAGTTGAGGATTGTTGGTTCTCCGCCCGCTTCACCGAGGTTCCGTGTCTTCAGAATCAGCTTCCAACCTCGCTCAGGAAGCCCACTGATGGCGAAGGCTTCCAGTAATAGATGTGGATTTTTGCGATGCAAATAACTGTGCCCATCGAAGATATAAAGCACTTGGCGTTGTCGCTTCGTAGGGGACCCTGCTGATCTGGGCTTGCCGACGAGGTGGGGAACCACGTGTACGCGTTTGTTGGTGTAATGCTGCAAAAGATCCTGCACGTAGCCACTGGGCACCCAAAGCTGATCAATCCAGTTCAAGGCTTGGTGCCAGCTGGCCGGAAGTTGCTGGCTTTCCCAGACCCATGTGCCGACGACATAGCGACTGTTTCTCAGCCTGTGTCTTTGATCCGATGTCAGGGAATAGCTGGCGCCATCAGGGTTGCAATGCAGCCAACTCAGAGTTGACTTGGGATGATGTGAAGTTCCAATGCAGTGTTGATGAGGGCTAATCCGCTCATGCAACCCGAAGTGCTCAAAGCCCTCTGCTTCTACATCCAGTTCAGCACTCATCGACCATAGGGTGCGAAGAGCACCTCGGGCTGCTTCGCCAAGCCCAGATGCGTGGTTCCATGGCCCAAGGAACCATATTGAGGGACGCTCTTTGTCCAGCGTCATAGGTGTCAACTTTTAAGTGGTGCTAGTGCTTGAAACTTACCTGAGACTCGAGGGGTCACTCCAATAGCCGACTGCTGATGTCTTGAATAAATGCCAGTCACCAATAGGATTTAGATATTGATAGATGGTCTTTCCGCTTGTCGGTCACTCTGCTTCCACAGAGCCCAGGATGGCGGACAGTAGTTGCGTTACTGAGTCTTTTTTCGGCAGCACCAATTCCTGCTTTGGCGCAAGCCCTCAAGTCTCAGCCGGTGATTTGGCAAGAAGTAGAACCGCCTCCGCCAGTGCTAGTTGCTTCAGACAAAGTTCAATGGGAAATCGTCTCTTCTGATGAGTTAGGTAATTCAGTTCTGCAAAGACCAATTTGGTTAGTTGATGGAGGCATTGATAATGATGAGGCTTTGAAGGATGACCAGCAACCAGTTGTTTGGGTGGTGCTTGACCAGGATCAAGAACAGCAATTTAAAGATTCCCTGAAATCACAATTTGCTTCTGAACCACAACTTCCAGAAGATGTTGAGGTGACTGATTCAACTCAGTACCCGACTGCTGATCAAATTGCTAAAGCGCGCTTTCGGGGATCTGATCCACTGCCTTTTCGCTCTGTTTCCCGCAGCATCGCTTATGGAGAAACGCTTTACCCAGAAATGGGCTTCTGGGTGCCAAGTGCTTTTAGGCAGTCAGAAGATTATCGCTTTACATTCACCGGCCAGCTATTAGGTAATCCCACTAACGGATCAACGCCCGATTGGTGCAACTGGGAGGATTTTTGGAACGGATGTTCTGATAGTCAATATTTGCTGGAGGTGACGCCACTGATTGCTGGCCCAATTTCGATTGGATTGAACTATTCACAGCAAGAATCGTTTTTGGGTGAGCGTTCTGATGGAGACTTTGATCAAGCTGGTCAAGCTTTTGGTTTTGCTCTCAAAAGCAATCTTGGTAATAACTTTGGTGCGGCAATTGTTGGTCAACATTTATGGAGCCCTTACGATAAAGGTGGTCCAAATGGATCGTACCCCAAGCCCAACGAAGACATCCAAGCTGATTTGGGTCGCTCTTATTTGTGGTTGGGATCAGCCGCCTGGGATCTCGGTTTTTGGTTTGGCGCTGATACCCCAGCTGTTTTGGCCGTGACCGGTGGTTTGGGCAATGGTCGTTATAAAGATATTCAAGACACCCAGCGCTTATGGATTAACTACGGTCCTTATGCACCTGTTGGGACAGTCGCCTTAGCCTTAAATTCGCATATTTCTTTCTTTACTGAATGGTCTGGTCAGTACAACGGATTTGGCTTAAGTGTTAAGCCTCTCAAGGAAGTTCCTTTGACGGGAACACTAATGTTCCGAGATTTTCAAAACACGTCCACTGGCATAGTTAATTGCCAACGCGGAGATCCTGATAATTGCCGTACAACAGTCGACGGCAGATTAACGATTAGTTTTTAATCAACTCAGCTCCAGTTCAGGATCGAGCAGAATCCAGCCAGCTAATGGCGTACCTTGTAGCGCCAGCTTTTGCTTCAGCTGGGAGAGCTGAGTGCGAGTGGCAACGCCCGGTGCTGTGAGTAGAAGCTGGGTCGCGCAACGGCTGGTTTGGCGAAGATCGCTGCTGACAACAAGTTCACGGCTGCCAAGCGCATTTTGTAGTTCGCTGCCAAAGCGCCTCAGTTGATCGCTGGGCACATTGCCGACAGGTATCAGAGCAATGGCGCCATTGGTGGACACGTTGAGTGGTCCATTAGCAAGCAGATCAGCAGCGTCGTACCAGCTGTTGGGGGCAAGTGCGGAAAGGTGCTTCAGCAGTGGGCAAGGAAGCAATACCTTGAGATCATCGCTGCTGAATACCAGCCCGGTGCGGCGATCCACCACAAGTGCTGCACCACTTCCCGCGACCAAGCCCGCTAGCAAGCCAAGAGCAATGATTCGCTTTTTATTTGGTGCGACCGGCGAGTCAAGTAATGTCGGTTTTGAGATCAGCTCCCATGGTTCGCCTTGCCTCGCTTGTTCCAATTGCATGGCTTGCAATTGTACTTCCAGCTCAGCAATTGTTTTTTCATCGCGAAGGGCTGCGCGTACCAATTCACGGTGCTTGATGATCACTTCATGTGGTCGATTGAGGGAAGCGAGTTGAGCTTGGGCTGTTTGAAGCTCTCCTCGTAAAAGGCCCATGGTCTGTTGATTGATCACAAGAGTGAGAGATCGGCGCTGGCGTTGTAAGGCCCGAATGCTGGGGTCTGATGGAAGTAGTAGTGATGATTTCTCCTGGAGACTGGCTTCGATCGATTGAAGTTGTCCGTAGAGCTCAGCATTTGCCACTAACTGGGGGGCCACATACACGCGATTGCTACCACTCACTTTTGCATCATTGAGCTGTTGTTGAAGCGCATTCACCTTGTTTTGCGCAGCATTGCGGGCATTTTCAATTGAAGATTCACCAGAATCACCTGATGTACCAATGGCGCTTGCGCCAAGTCCATCTTTCACGCCGAGGTCATTGGCAAGACCGTAATTCTGCGCTGCGCGCATCGAACTGTTTGCTTCTGGGGTCAGCTTGATAATTTGTTGTTCGAGATAAGCCACAGCACTATTCAGTCCGCGGGTGCGATCGCGATCTGAATAAGCCTGATAAGCCTTGGAGATGCGATCAATCACTGGGAGGATCAAGTCTTCCTGGGTGTCGCGGTAGGCGATTTCCAGTACTGAAGTCCCCTTGGCGAGTTCAATTGTGAGGTTGCTCTTAGCCCAATCTGAATAGCGCCAATCGCTGACATCGTCTCCAGCTTTAGTTTTGCTGGCTTTAACGAAATCGAAAACGGGTTTGAGTACCGACGGGCTTTCGAGAATTTTGACCTCTGTTTCCAGTTGACTTTCGCCACTACCGGAGCCGATCAAACCGGCTAAGGCTGGATTGTTTTGCAGCAGGGCTGCTGCCCCACTGGAAGGCTGTTCATTGTTTTGAAGCACAATCTGAAATTGCCCTTCCCAGACCGGCTTTCGGGTGAAGGCATACAGGGTGGAAAGTACAAGTGCAGATCCGGCAACAGCTCCAATCAGGCCCTTGTGGCGCAGGAGTGCTCCTCCCAGTTGCCTTAGGTCAACCTCATCCTCCCTGGAAGTGCTCTCAATTAATGATTGAGTAGTTTTCGAGTGCGTCACTGGTTAGAAATCATTGAAAATGGAGTAAACGCTGTAAATCCCTACAATAGGAGCTGCAAATTCATTAAGCATTTCGGCCGTCGCGCTAAGGGGGGACTCGCGCAAATTTATTAAGTCGCCGGACATTAAAACAGGATTTCTGTAGTCATCTGATGGTGCATTGGGATTGTAATTAAAGATTCTGCGATCAATCTCTCCCTCACGGGTAAAACGAATGAACTCTACTTTTCCGCTAAGAAGTTTTCGCCCACCAGCAAGTGCTATGGCTTGGTTCATTGCAGACCCTTGAGGTACTACAACGCCGCCAGGGCTCTGCACTCTGCCACTCACGAAAACGCTCATGAATTGAGGGGAGAGATTCGTTTGCCCAGCCTGCAACAACTGTTCTTTCATTACGATGTTGCTCTTCGTTACTCTCACCACATCGCCGTCAAATAGGCGAATATTTTGCGATTCGTCCCCCCCAGTAATTAATGAAAGAAAATTAAGGTTTGCACGGATGCGGCCACCACCCAAATTTAGTGCACGTTTGCGAGTTACCTGTACTTTTGAAAGATTGGAGTAAGGAGTAATCCCCTCGGCGCTACGAATTGCGTCAAATACAGTGGGAAATAGTGCCCCAGATGTGCTCAGGCCATTGCTAGGAGCTGATGTTGTTAGTCCTCCAGGTACTTGCCCTAAGCCTGGACGTATCGTCGTTGTGGAGGTACCACGTCGGGCCTGAGCAATATCAGCTGTCGTACTCAAATTTTGACGTTCAGTATTTCCACTAAGTGTATAATAACCAGGCCTTTTGACTTCTCCACTTACGTAAATACGGATCGGGCGGTAGATCACCGGTCTCACATAAATCTGAGGATCACGCACATAAGCTCTGAATTGCTCAGTGAGAAAATAACGCAGCTCTTCTACGGTGAGACCTTCGACGTAGAGAGCGCGCAGTCGTGGCAAGTAAAGGGTCCCGTCTGGACCGATCGAAAATGTGCCGCTTAGCTCAGGCAGATCAAGCAACTCAATCTGAAGCCCATCACCGGGTCCAAGAATGTATGCGTCATATGTGATTTGTGCCCGCTGTTTCAAAGGCAGTGGTTGTTGCTGTCTAGTCGTCGGCTCTTCGATTTCAATGAGCTGCTGAGCACCCACCCTGACGGCCTGGAGGGTTAGCAAGGCTCCTGCAGTGATTGCCCATAGGTAACGGGTATTCAGCAATGCTGAGTCTGCCTAGATCACTTCGAATTTATGGCATTTCCTTTGCGTGGGGAAGCGGGTAGTAGCCAGGCAACGGATTGGGCTGCTGAAAGGTGACTTCCCGTCATGCTGGTTTCACCTAAGAAAAGTAGGCGCGATTCAGCTGCAGAGCCTTCTAGGCATGGTCGACTTTCTATTTGATCGGACTCGCCGTTAATAAACGGTGGAGGCATTGGCTTGTGTTTATGTCCTGGCTTCGGGTCGAGGAGATTCGGACTCCTTTGCTTTTAATGACCGATCTCTTCGCTCGAGGGCTTGGTGAAGCTAGTGGCGTGGTTGTTAAGGAGATGTACTCCTCCCGGGATCGTGGTTAACGCTCTTTCACTCTGCGTCCTGAGGGAAACGCCTTGGTTGTGCTCGCAGCATTGCAAAAAGGCCAACTGAGTCATGAGGCTCAGACGCTCTGGTATTCAGCGTCCATGCTCCGCTAGGAGGTTACCTAAGCAGGATGTCAGCGCCATTTTTATCAGATCGGCGTTGAATTTCTTGGAGTCAGTAATGTTCGCATTGATGTTGAAGTGACCGCATTAGCTTGTGCTTTCTTCATGAGCTCGGGGTATCCGGGTTAAAACACCAGATCAACAGCCTTCGCATGCTGGAGGATCGTCGCCGGTGACGGCCAGCGCAGTCGTTTTGGGATGTTTTTCGTCATGACGATCAGAAGTAAGTCTGCAATTTCCTTGTTGGACTCAGTGCTGGGGCTGACGCCGCTGCAGCGCCGGCTTCTATTAATCACTGCCGATGCACTGCTAATGCCCTTGGCTTTGTGGTTGAGTTTCTGGCTGCGGCTCGCCCATCCCTTTCATCTCAACTTCACTATTACTGGTTTTTGGTTGTTGCCAGCTCTATGGCTGATTGGTTTGCCGCTGTATGCCTTCAGTGGCCAATACAAAGGTCTTACTCGCTATGTGGGCAGCCGATCTCTATACCAGCTGGCGCTACGCAATGGCCTGCTAGTGATGATGTTGGCGGCCCTTGGTTGGCTGTTGCTCCTACCTATGCCGCCGCGTAGCAGCTGGTTGTTGCTCTGGTTGCTGCTTACTGGCTGTACCGGCGCGGTACGTTTTGCCTTGCGAGATCTGCTGCTGAGTTTGCACAACAAACCACGGCAGGTACTTAATCGGGTGGCGATCTATGGCGCTGGAGCTGCTGGGGTTCAGCTGGCGGCGGCCCTGCGCTTGGCCAAAACTCACAGCGTGCAGCTGTTTGTAGACGACGAACCGGCCCTCTGGAGCCGATCAATTAACGGCGTGCCAATCAAGCCACCGCAGGTAATAAAACAGCGCGCTGACGATCTTGATCAGGTGTTGCTAGCGATTCCCTCGCTACGCCGTAGCCGGCGGCGCCAGATTGTCGATGGCTTGCAGGAGAGTGGCATCACTGTGCTGCAGATCGCCTCAATGGAGGAGATCACCAGCGGACGCGCTCGCATCGATGCTCTGCGTCCTATTCAGGTTGAGGAGCTGCTTGGGCGTGATCCGGTGCCCCCCGATCCCCAGCTGCTTGGACCAGCTATTGGTGGGGCGTCGGTCTGCGTCACTGGAGCGGGTGGTTCGATTGGCTCAGAACTTTGTCGCCAAATTCTGGCTTTAAAGCCTAGGCGGCTGGTACTTCTCGAACTCAGCGAACCAAGCCTTTATGCCATCCACCAGAATCTGAGCGGTCTGCTGCCTGCGGGAGTGGAGGTTGTTCCTGTGCTTGGGAATGCCGCCAATGCTCCCTTGGTGGAGCGTTGCTTCAAGGAGCATGGTGTGGAGGTGGTGTTCCATGCAGCTGCTTATAAGCATGTGCCGTTGGTGGAAGCCAATCCCCTGGCGGGGTTGGCCAACAACGTCTTGAGTACCCGCGTAGTTTGCGAGGCAGCCCGGAGGTGTGGATCACGGCATCTGCTGCTGATCTCCACTGACAAGGCGGTTCGGCCCACCAATGTGATGGGGGCTAGCAAACGCCTGGCGGAACTCGTCGTGCAGGCACAGCCTCCTGGTCAGACTCGTTTCGCAATAGTGCGCTTTGGAAATGTGCTGGGCTCTTCTGGCTCAGTGGTGCCCTTGTTTCGGAGTCAGATAAATGCTGGTGGACCAATCACGCTGACGCATCCGGAGATCATTCGTTATTTCATGACTATCCCCGAGGCGGCCCAGCTGGTGCTGCAGGCGGCTGTGCTCGCCGAAGGAGGTGATGTGCTGCTGCTGGACATGGGCGAACCGGTGAGGATCAAGGCCCTTGCGGAGCAGATGGTGCGGCTGAGTGACCTTTCCCTCAAGGACGCCAGCAACCCCCACGGTGATATTGAAATTGTCTGCACGGGTCTGCGACCCGGTGAGAAGCTTTTCGAAGAGTTGTTGATTGATGCCGAGAGCGAGTCGACGGCCCATCCTTTGATCTTCAGGGCTAAGGAGCGAGCACTTAATCCGGAACAGCTCTGGCCGCTTTTGGATGACTTGGAGGAAGCAATTTCCCTGCAGGATGGCCAGGCTGCTTTAGCGGTCTTGACCGCTTTAGTTAAAGAGTGGCGGCAGGAGAAGGTAGATAACAAATGATGCGAGATATGCCTGACTTGACACCTGCCATAACAGCACTTTCACCGGCATCATCGTGAAAGACGTGAGCTATCTAGCGGAGGTGTTCTCTGAGAAGGGCTACAACGTTCAAGGAATCAAGGGGAGCGCAAGCAGCTTCAAAACTACCCGGATTGATCACCTTTACCAAGATCAGATCCCCACGAAACTGGTGAGTATGGCCAGCCACCTCGCCTCACCCTTCACTACGGAGACCTTACCGATAGAACCAATCTGATATGAATCATCCAGTAGGTGTAGCCGGATGAGATCTACAACCTTGGTGTTCAGAGTCATGTGGCCGTTAGCTTTGAGTCACCGGAATACATCGCAAATAGCCGCGCCCTGGGCAGGTTGCGGATCCTTGAGGTGGTTCGGATCTTGGCGTTAGTAGGAACACCCGTATTTATCAGGTAAGCACTTCCGAGCTCTACGGCTTGGTACAAGAAACTACTCAGAAGGAAAGCACACCCTTCTAGCCGGGCAGCCCCTACAGAGTGGCCAAGCTTTATGCCTACTGGATACTGTGAACTACCGCGAGGCCTACGGTATGTATGCATGCAACGGAGTTGTGTTTAATCATGAATCACAGCGTTGGGGTGAAACTTTTGCCACCCGCAAGAGCACTCCTGCCTGGCCCGCATTAATGCGGGCCAGGCAGGAGTGCCTATTTATTGGCAATCTCGATTTTCTTCGTGATTGGAACAATGCACGAAATTATGTGGAAATGTAGTGGTGGATGTTGCAGCAATCCACCACTCCGAAAGACTTTGCGATCGCCACGGGCAGACAGGGATCTGTGCACTGTTTTATTGAGCTCAAGGACTTTGCGTTGGGCTGGGGCCCATTCAGATTGGAAGAGTGAGTGGCGCAACGAAACTGGCTGAAGTAGTGCGGTTGAGGTAGTGGTGCGGATCGATCCGCGTTATTTCCGTCCGACTGAAGTGGAAACTCTCTTAGGCGATCCCAGCAAAGCTCACCAAAAGCTTGGCTGGACTCCAATCATCACTCTCGAGGAGTAAGTGGCTGAGATTGTTGCAGCTGATCGCCAAGAAGCCACCAAGGAGGCCACCCTCAAACTTAAGAGCTTCAACGTGTTTGGCTCGATGGATAACCCAACCCCTGGTCGTTGCCGCCACTTCAAAAAAGGGCTAATGGATTATCTGATCAACTGCAAAGACCGTATCTTTATTACTGGCCACGGCGCATGGCCGGCGGCGCCATCTGTCGCCCTCTATACCGGGCGCGCTACACCATTTTGCTCACAGCCACTCATGCGCAGCTTGATTTGGAAGACAGCCTGGCCGTGCAGCTCTGGTTTGCTCAATATCAGCCCTCGGCGGTGGTGCTGGCGGCGGCCGCGAACACCGATGCTTTGTTCATGACTGTAGCCGTATTTCAAAGACTCGCAGCAATTTGATGAGACAGCGTGTAACCAATCCAGACCAGAAATCCACCCGCATTTTGCTGCTGGGCATCTTGAGCTATCTCAGTCGCCGTCGCCGCATTCAACTTGGCTTGCTGTTTGTGGTGATGCTCGCTTCTGGGGTGGTGGAGTTGGTGTCTTTAGGAGCAGTCCTGCCGTTCCTGGCGGTGCTGAGTGACCCGGAGCGTCTGTGGCAGCAACCATTGGTACAGGCATTTGCGGCTCAAGTGGGCTTCACCACGGCGACTCAGCTAATAATCCCGACGACTCTGATGTTTGCGTTCGCAGCAGTTTTTGCAGCTCTAATCCGGCTAACGAACCTCTGGTTAAATGGACGATTTGTTGCGGCACTGGGTTCCGACTTGAGCTGTGAGGCCTATCTGCGGACTCTCAATCAGCCATATGTCGTGCATGTGCAGCGCAACAGTGCGGCTTTAATCGTAGACCTAACCGCCAACATTAATTTGACGGTGATATCTTTACGTGCTCTACTTCAGTTGATCACATCTGCTTTGGTTGCTGCAGGTCTGTTTACGGGTTTGCTTCTGATTGATGCACAGCTTGCTGTTTCTGTTGCTGCGCTATTTGGAAGTTCTTACGTAATTTTAGCAACTACCTTAAGGCGAGAGCTTCGCATCAACGGTCAAAAAATCAAAGATGCTGTAAGCACCCAGCTCAAAGCAGTGCAAGAAGGACTAGGAGCCATTCGTGATGTGCTACTAGATGGAAGTCAACGTACTTATTTAAGGATTTACCGAAAGGCTGATCGACCCCATAGGCAGTTGACAGCTAAAAATTTATTTATTGGCGCTTTTCCACGCTATGCACTGGAGGCTGTGGGAATGGTCGCTATTGCTCTGCTAGGGGGAGTGTTGGTCTTGCAGCGAGGAAGCGGGGCTGAAGTAATTCCTTTGTTGGGTGCTTTGGCCTTAGGGGCGCAACGTTTGTTGCCTGCTTTACAACAAATTTATAGTAGTTGGGTGTCCTTGAAGAGCAACAATGCTGCAATACAGGGGGTGTTGACCATGCTCAATCAACCTTTACCGCTCATGGAAAGTTCTGCTGAGCTGCTACCGTTGTGCGAAAAAATCACCCTTGAAAAGGTACATTTCCGATATGAGCTTAAGCAGCAGGAGGTGCTGCAGGGCCTGCATTTAGAGATATATCGTGGTGAGCGCATCGGCATAATTGGTAGTACTGGCAGTGGCAAGAGCACCACTGTCGATCTCTTGATGGGCTTACTCGCTCCCTCTTCAGGCAGATTATTAGTGGATGGTGCAGATATGCACGATCCGATGTATCCAGAGCGCCAGGCTGCCTGGCGGTCGTCGATAGCCCATGTGCCGCAGAGTATTTACCTTGCCGATAGCTCGATCGCAGAGAATATTGCTTTCGGTGTGCCTCGCTCGCAGATCGACTTAGCTCGTGTGAGGCAAGCGGCTGCCCAGGCACAGATTGCCAACTTTATTGAATCCAGCTCGGAGGGTTATGCGAGCTTTGTGGGAGAGCGGGGCATACGCCTCAGTGGCGGACAACGTCAGCGCATCGGCATTGCCCGAGCGCTCTACAAGCAGGTGCAGGTGCTTGTCTTGGATGAGGCCACTAGTGCACTTGACACTGCTACTGAGCAGGCTCTGATGGATGCTATTAATAATTTTAGCAAGGAGATTACTATTGTGATGATTGCTCACCGGCTCAGCACTGTCCAGCAGTGTGATCGGGTGATCCGCTTAGAGAGGGGCAGAGTGGTTGCTGACGGCTCGCCGGAACAGGTTTTGATTGGTGATCGTTTCAACTAACAGTATTGAATAAGATTCAGTATGTTTAACTTCAATTAATAATTGAAGTTAAAAGCTAATCGTAGATATTTCGTAGAATGTGCTGAGCACATGCATTAAGCATTAGATAGAGAGCCAGGCAGCTCATGTTGATAAGGCAAAAGCTTGAAAGAGACATCATATTTTGGCCGAATAAACTAAGAATTAGCAATGAAAAGAAAGAAGTTGCGAAGAATGCAGACTTGGCTAACAAGCTGAAGTATGGAAAATGTGTTTCCAGGACGAGCTCAATTGATGAATATCTAAGCGATAAATAACTTATCGGCAAGGCTAGGATAGAAATCAGCATTGATTCAATCAACGAAAATTGCAGAAAAAAGCAGAAAGCGATTACTCCAATCGGAGGCAAAAATACTAGTGAAGACCTGAACTTAGTAAGATGGGTATTATTATTCAGTGCAGATTTGGCTGTTGAGCCTTGAGAAATAAAATGTAAATATTTAGGCAAGTAAATTATGTATTCAAGACGTAATGACATCTGAACTACCAATGAGAGTGACCAAGCTGCAACAAGTGAAGGTGCTACTGTTCCAAGTAAGGAGAAACATATGAATGAACCAAAACGAGGTAAAATATTTAAGAAAGAAGATATGAGGCTAAATGAGCGGAAATGATAGAATTTGGACTTAGCAATTCGATCAGATTTTAACTTCCAGAGAGCTAGACAACATAGAGCAATAGCAGGGATTGCAAAAAAATATGGTTTTAGGGTTGTATCTGATCTTAAAAATATTCCGTAGACAAGTAAACCTATATACAGAATTGGATTGCCATGCAGAAGAGTTAATAAGCGTTGACGGCCAGTACATGCTAATGCGTGACAGGTGTATTCAGATATCAGGAAAAATGCTGAAAAAGTGATTGTATCAATTAAGCCAATATCGAGATTGCGGTATTTAAAAAAATATGAAAGAAATACCAGTAGTAATATATGTGGGAAAACATTAATTGGCTTAGGAAAAAATATTCTCGATCTTGTGATTGAAAATGGTAAATTAAGAAGAGATACTCCACCAATGAATCTAGATGAAGCAAGTAGAACTAATACACTTGAGAAGTGCGTCTGAACTTCGAAAAAAGCAAATAGCGATAAGAGAGATGGTAAAAGTAATGCAATAATTCGAATGAAGAAGTAGAGGTTCAAATTAATAAAGTAGCAGCTTTCGTTTTAAAAGGATTAAAGAATGAATTAGAATGATCAAGCGTGTAATTAGTTTGAGGAAGTAATTTCTATCATTTTTTGTAAGATTATTTGAATGAATTCGACGATAAGTGATTACTGATGAAGTTCTAAGAAGTCCACCCTTGTATGTTGAAGCACAAAGCGAGAACCACTTATCATGTTCGTCAATGAGGGCTGGCAGAGGTAATGCAATATTCAGCAAATCCCTACTAAACAACATGGTGCTACCAAAGTAAGGCCTGCTTTTATCTGAGAATAACTGAGCTATTAGGACTTCGTAGAATCTCTCTTGTATAAGATATTCATCTTTAACAGAGCTTCTTGAAAATTGAGATAATTCTGAATTGTTTCTAAATTCTGTGAAATTACCACATAACATCGAAGGATTAAATTTATTAAATACAAGCTGCGTATGCGAAACGCGAGTTAGTGGCCAAATATCATCTTGATCTGAGAAAAAAATGAAACTACCTCGACATTTAAGAAGGGCAATTTCGAAGGTTTTATTATGTCCTAAATTCGTAGAATTGCAAAAAATACGCAGAGGCATTGAGGTTGCGAGATCATTTAAGATTTCAACAGAGTTATCAGTTGACTTGTCGTCAACACACACTAGTTCAAATGAGCTTTGCTTAGAAGCAAAATTAAATGCAGCATTAATAGAATTAACCTGCTCTATTAAATAGCGTGAGCCATTATAAACAGCAATGGCAACCGAAAAAGTTGGAGCTTGCATTAATTCGCAAAAGCCTTTGTATTTAAAATATATAGACCTGTGCATATATATACTGGAGCCATCTGAGTGCTACCAGAAGGGTTAAAAAGGCCTGCTATGATAAAAGGTAACATAAAAGATGCGGCCAAAGGCACGTTTAAATCGCTTCTGCTCTTGGCTATATAAATTGATTTGAGTTCTGTAAACAATTTATATAGAGTGTTAATGTAAAATGCAAATAGTGGGACAACAAATATCCCTAATTTATGAACTAGGTTAAGGTAAATTAATTCTATACTATACGGGAGTCCACCTCGGGGCTCTACATCAGCAAAACCGGCACCAAGTCCATGCCCTAACAAATTAAATTCTTTCGTAATTAATCCAATTTGTTCTAGCCTTGGATCATTTTCTAAAAATGCGAAAGAACTTACATCAACATAAACTAGGGAAAAGCAAGAAGCAACTAGCAAAATTACAGTGACTAATGCAAGAAGTAGAGGTCTTGATCTTCTAGTAAAAAAATGTGGGAGCATATAAAGGATCAATAGAATCATTATAATTGAGTAAGTGACTGAAGAAATATACCCAATGTAGGCTAAAATGAAGCACAAGCTAAATGTAATTCTGAAAGACTTAGACCATGATATTGTATTTGGGGAAATCAACATCACTACAAAAGAAGGGATAGCTACATAAAACATTGGTGTATATAAATCGCTTATTATAAGTGCAAAATCAAGGTCGGTCAGTAGCATTAGGATGCTAATAGCTCCAATGACAAATGCTGAAAAGCAATAGGCATTTAATTTTAATATAATCTTGATGAACTTGACGTTTTCTGTCGGCTTTAATCCGAATACCATAAAATTATAGATGCCAAAAAGGGATAAAAAATTGAAATTAGATAGTATATAATTTAGATCTGTCATTTTGAATATTGAAACTGAAAATCCCCATAGCCAACTTAGTGATACCATTATGCATATCCAAGATGATATGTGAACTGGCTTTCTGTGTGTTAGCCAGGATTCAAGGGCAAGTATATTTCCAAATAAACTCCCTAAAAATAATGGAAGAAAGATTCCTGTTGATTTGATTAATTCTGTTGGTATCTGTGAATTTATAGGTATAGCGTGAACTCTAAACTCCCCCAAGTAGTTGAATGCTATGAGAAATGGTAGTAGATAAATGTATGCATTAAGAAGCTTTTTCATGATTCTGATTTAATTGCTCGATACACTTTGATGGCTAAGCGAAGTAAGTTGTGGATAAGTTTTGAAGCGTAAGCTTGAATAGGATTATATCCTAGCAAAGACAGGTTTTTAGAGTAATCATTCCAAAAATTAAGATCATAATTTGACTTACTGATTCCCGCGTAGTCATCATGTCGCGAAGTAACTAACATGCTGAAAGAATACGAGGTTGACTTGTAAAGCTTTAGATTTAAAAGAAAGTCTGCAAGAATTGCATACTTTGGATCGTATGAATTAGCAATAATGAATGATGCCTCGTAAAAAATTGACTGATGACAATTATTGAATATTGTCCTGCTAAAAGATTTATGAAGATGATGAATTCTTCTTCGCTTTGGCAGGTATGAGCGGCAAATTAGTGTTTTATTTATTGGTAGCTTTGGTAAAACATAAAGGCAATCAAAGCCGCCAAGGAATATTATATGAGAGCAGTTTTTATAAAGCAATGTGGACCCATGATTGTATGCATGATAAACACCACTCTTTGCTCTAGAAACTACGAGTGTTAGTTTGTCAATACCATAATATTCTGCAATATAATTTACTTTTCGCGAAGAAGTTTCCGGCGTGATAACTATGCAGATTTTTACAGGTTGAGTGGTAGAGGTTAACGCTGTTTTGATTGAATATATTGTGCAGGCAAGTCCCACAAGATCATCATGGATGGCTATAACTATGCCTAGAGCTTTCAAGGTAATGATTTTAGTAAACTACATCAAATTCTAATTCATCACAGCTGCATTTTCTGGGTACATGAGCTCGGAAATGGGACTCGTCTCAAGGAGGCTAGGTGGCAAGCAAAAGTAGTTGCAATTTTCCGTTTGCTATCATTTATTGCTTTAGAAATTTTGCTTGCGCTATTGCTTATGACCTTGCCTGTTTGGTTTGGAAAACTCACTTGTTCTCGCTTAGAAGAGGATTTTGGCGCTGTTGTTTCGTCTGAAGGAGTAGGTGCAGATAATCCTGGCTCTCAAGAAATATATTTTGTTCTTGAAATTTAGATTTTAACCAGCCGAATAATATTCGGTTGGTAGGTTATGAGCCTTATGCCGATTTGTATGATTGTCGCTTGGCTGGTGCCACTGGTTTTCAGTAAATTCACTCCGGAATTAATGTTGGAGCTGGCTCAAATGACCAGAGTCTGTGTTTGACGATTTTATGTATTTGCATAAGCTTGTTCAAAACTTACTAGAAACTGATGGTAAAGAATTCATTTATAAGTTCCTACTGTTTGGGATCATTTCACTTTGCCCTGTCCGTCTGTATCCGAATTCGGGAAGCTCAAGCAGGCATCAGAAGTACGAATGAGGAAAGGGCTTGATCGTTCCAAGCACCAGCTTGATACGCCTAATGCAGTAAGGATAAGGTCGAATTCTCGAAGATCGTCCAAAGAGCTACTGGTGATGCTTGAGCGCAGCTTGACGTACCACCTGATACTTGGCACAGTCGTGCACTCGCAAGATTTTCGCCCAGTTATACCCGCGGCATGTATGGCCTTGGAAGGAGGCGTGCAACTTGAATCAATTCATGGCTGTTTCAGATATCCTGGCGTCCCAGAGGTGACTATCGAGAGGATACGCGTGTCCCTTCATCTGCTCTCATTTGACATGCAGGCAGACAATTATCGGCATTGGCGCGAAACGTTAATCAATATTAAAAGTATCAGTAATTGGGTGTAGGCTTTCCTTTTTTTGCTTCTTGGCAATGAAAACATTTTCGCTGGAGCCAGATTATTTCTTTAGCCGCGTACCCAGGATTACTAAAATGAGTGATTTCGCTAATAAATTTGAATTAATTGTGCTACGCAGATCTGAATTTATCTGTACTATTGTATGATAATGTGGCGAAGTTTAATCCTTTCATTTGGATTCTATTGCAGATAAATAGATCTTCTTGTACAAGCCTGCAATCCGTCTAGGGGCCCAGAGACATTCTGCCCGCTTACGAGCCGCAGCTCCTAAAGCATTTCGGCGCTTCGGATTCGCAAGAACCCAACTAATCGCCGCCGCGAGGGACGCTGGCTCAAACGGCTCGGCAAGTGCGCCGGTGACACGGTCGTCGATGATGTCGGTAAGGCCTCCAGTATTGAATGCCACAACCGGGGTGCCGCAGGCGTGGGCTTCTAGACCGGTGTTGGGTAAGTTGTCCTGGCGGGATGGCACCACCATCACATCAGCAGCGCTGTAGAGGACACGCAAGCTGAGGTCATCGTGAAGATGGCCTGTGTAATGCACTGGGAAGCCAAGCTGAGGTGGCGACTGAGGTGCGAGCTGGCCGAACACCATGAGTCGAAGATCTTGCAGATTGCCTTCAGTGCGCAGCTGGGTGAGGGCCGTAAGAAGAAGATCCATTCCTTTACGGTGATCGTTGCCCCCGCCTATGGCGCCGAACAACAACAGCGGGCAGTCCTGTGGCAACTCAAGCAAATGACGTGCCAAACGCTGCTCAATCGGTTGCCAACGATTGGTGTCAACTGGATATGGCACCACTGCCACGGGCCAGTCAGCCATCAGAGCGCTGGCGTGTACGCAATCTGCTAACCACTGACTGGGGCAGACGATCTGCAGCGGCCGGCGCCAGTGCTTCCGCTTCCGCTGCCAGGTGGTGCGGTTGAGATCAAAACCGCTTTCATGGTCGGGGCGATTGTCTGAGCGATAACCATCACGCCAGCGGTGATCGGTGGTGTAATGCTCAGCGCCGCAGAAGGCCCACATGTCGTGAAGGGTCCACACGATCGGTTTGCGGATGCGGGCAATGTCGGTAATGGAGAGCATCTCGTTCTGAACCCAATGCAGGTGCACCACATCGGCATCGGAGACATTTAGGCGATCCGGCCAACCAGAAGGCACCAGAGATGGTGAGTGAAGAATCGGGTTTTCGGTGTGCAGAAGCTGGCGCAAGGGGGTGACAAGTTGGTGGCGTACGCGGCCGATTGCCTTCGACCTTTTGCTTGTGGGGCCTTGCACCGACCAATCGCCCGAGGCGGCCACATTCACAAGCATCCGTGAGTCGATTCCTGAATTATGTAGAGCGTGATGGATCCGGTAAGCCGCACGTGCGGCGCCGCCGTTGATGTCCGAATGGTTGAGATGGAATATTTTCACTTGTCTAAAGGTTTTGATCTCCTATCAAGTAAGGCCTTGACTCTGCTGACTATGGGTTCAAGATTTTGCTTCATATTAATTTTTTTAGTGGAATAGAAGTGATTCCAAATCCAGTAGATCCATAACCATTCCCATTGTGGAAGATGTAAAGATTGTTGTTATAGACAAAGGGGTAAGAATAGCAAACCATTTCAGAAGCCCACTCACAGTTAAAATTACTATGCAACGAGAGTTCACTGCTGTTTTCCATAGGCCCCCAATTTTTTCCGTCAACAGAATATACATGGTGTATTGAATATTCAGTCTTAGGTGATTTTTTGGAGTACCACATGTGAAATCCATTTTTTGTTTTAATCACAGATGGTCTTGCTAGTGATGTTATCTCTTCAGTATTATCTAAGCATACACATATATTTTGATCCCAATGTTTTCCATCGCTGGATTCAGCATACTTTATATTATAACAAGGCGTGTCCGGACTTTTCCATCCTGTTCCTGACACGTACCACATACGAAATATTGAAGATTTTTTATCAAATAAGACCCATGGAGCAGTAAGAACATGAAAAGGCTCACTGTCTGACAGTGTAAAGATTGGGGCTCTGCTCACTCTCGTATATTTGTTTCCCGCGATTTGTATTGCTAGGCCCCCAAATAATCCAAATCTGACAGTTGATCTAGGTTTCCAACCTATATAGTAAAGCAATTTTGTAATATTTTCACTGCTGACCACAGACGATGGTGAGACTCCATTATCATCAAAACATCCCAATTCTCCTGGCTGAAATACTGTTTCTACGCTTTTTCCAGATATGTGTGGAAAAGGTTCCATATCTATATGAATTCGTCTTATGAATGATCGGTTTTTTGCGTCTCTGTCCGCGAAAAGTACTGCTATAACTGAATTTTGAATTGATTCTACTACCGGGAGCATGAAGTGCTGAATATCAGTATCAAATTTATTTTTCACTATTTCACGGGAAACAATTGGTTTGTCTGCAAGTTTGAATTTCATTTGTTATCAAAAGATATTTGCTGTGGACGAGTCACTTGAGATTATTCTGCCAGGTAGACCCATGACAACTGATGAAGAAGGTATATCCCTCAAGATGTTTGCTCCTGCACCAATCACAGCCCTTTCTCCAATATGGAGGCCATCTCTAATTGTACTATTGACTCCTATAAAGCATGATTCTCCGATAGTGCACCTCCCACTAATTACAACATGGGATGTCACGAATGAGTGAGATTCAAGCTTTGAATGATGTCCAAAATGATTTCCACTCCACATAATTACATTATTTCCGATCTCTGCAAAGTGTTGTATAACATTGTTTTCTAATATAAAACAGTTTTCCCCAACCTTTGCTGTTGAAAAAATAAGTGCATGCGGGCTTATATAAGATATAAAGTTATACCCTTTTGTTTTTGCTGTCATATAACGACTTTTTCTTGTTTCATTCACTTCTCTTGAACTCATAACAATAAGCATTTTGCAGCTCTCGGGCGGAACTTTTTTCTCAATAGTTTCAAATTCATATAAAGGTAATCCAAAATAAGCTTCCTCAGAGATATAATTCGAATCGCATGTAAAACCAACTACTTCATAGCGCGGATCTGCCTTTAAATAAGTATATACAATTTCGGCCATTTGGCCATTTCCATAAATCAATATTCGTTCAACCATAGTTTAGGAAACCTGTGATAACTTTAATCGTAGATTTTAGCTCATCGCTTTTTCCGTTGTTGATTGGAAAGTTCAATATACGATTCGTGAAATCCGTCGCTTGCGACTTTTCTTTCTGATGAAACCCTAATATAAGAGGTAGAGAGGGATAAAGCTTATTGGCACTTAAATCACAAGCCCACAATCTTTGAAGCAATTCATCCCTAGAATTTTTTGATTTCATTAAAATCGAAAACCTCCATAAAACATCAGTGTCTTTTGAATCTAAGATTCTTATTTGGCCTGAGTATGGTTTTAATAGGGTTGTTACATATCTAGTTGTTTTTTTGTATTGAGCACAAATCTCATTTACAGTTTGCAATTTTCTTTCTATATCTTGTTTTTTTGCTGGATCCCCATTATGTGTATAGTACTCACTCCATTTAAGCATCAGTCGGTACATCTCCTTTTTACTGCATACATCCTCATCCTTGTCTGTAATTAAATTAAGTAGTCTATAGTATTCATCACGAAAAGCAGTATTTCCATTATTAGCGGAATTGTACTTTTTATTTTCAGGTTTAATTGCGAAATTCGACAATCTTGTTTTAATTAAGCCTCCACCTCCTAGGTTTATTTGCTTTGAGCTTCCAAAGCTATAAACTGCAAAGTCGCCATAAGAGCCCATTAAATCATTGGTTTTACATCTGTATTCCGAGAGAACGGATTGAGCACAATCTTCCAATATGAATACACCATATTTATCGCATATATATTTAATTTTCCCCATATCCTGTACTATTCCGTTTATGTGAGCGCAAAATAGTATTATTTGCTTTGTTTCTTTGATTGGCATGTCCCTTAATCTTTCTGATAGCGAATCTATGCTCATGTTGCCTGTATTTATATCTGTATCAATAAATTCATACATCACCTTGGCTTGCCATATTGCCATTAAAACCTGAAAGCATATATTGCAAGGCAGGATTACTATTGTTTGACTTTCTCTCTCTCTCATCCACCGAAGAATATGATAAATTCCATTCGTCGCAGATTTCGTTAATATAGAGTTTTTAGGAAAGACTTTCAACATCTTCTTTCGTTAATGGTGTTCCAGTTTTAATATCTTTTTTCGCGCGCAGTCCTATTACTTTTTCCAGCATACATGGATGTAAGCCGTTAGCGGGTCTTATAGAGCGAAGATCTTCTCGTTGAATTATATCACCCTTCATTATGTCATTTACTACATACAATGACCTCCTATATTTATACGCTGTTTTCTCACTTTCTGTAGGACCAAATTCTTTTCTCCCTATGGTCTTAGAATATTCTTTAATCATATATACTAATTCTTTGAATTCAGCCGGTGTTAGGGAAAAAGCAGAGTCAAGAGCACCATCGCTACGTTCTAGTGTGATGTGTTTCTCAAATACCCTTGCTCCTGCGCCCATGGCTATCAAAGGAAGGTGAATTCCAAGGGAGTGATCAGATAGTCCAACGTTACATTCATATCTTTTTATTAGTTCAGGTATTCTTGCAATATTTGCATCTGTTAGAGGTGCCGGATAAGCGGCAGTACACTGTAAAAGCGTTAGATCTTTACAATTTGAAGCCAAATAACTAGTGTATATTCTTTCTATCTCCTCAATTGAAGCCATTCCCAGTGATACCAGGCATTTTTTAGCGTTTTTTAGCACATATCTCACGAATTCAATGTCATTTGCTTCTGATGATGCTACTTTGAGATTCTTGCAACCAATTGATACTATTTCATCAGTTGTTCTTGAGTCGAATGGCGTACAAATAAAATCTATTTTGTTTTCTTGGCAGTATTTTTTTATTCTTCCTTGCCACTCGAAATGCATAGCACCCTCGGTATAGATATCGAACAATGTTCTACCCTGCCATAATGTATCACGAAGCAAAAATTCCGACCTATTTGATTCAATTGTAATCGATTCTGGCCTGTAATGTTGCGTTTTAATGGCATTTACATTCGCCCATTTGCAACTATCTAGAAGTCGAAGACATCGTTCCCAGCTATTGCCATGATTTCCTGAAATCTCTGCGATGACATAACAGGTTTCCATTGTTTTCATTACTTTATCTGTCTTAATGTGCTTGAGGCTTGAATAAGACTTAGCCATTCCGATTTATCGGCGTGCAACATAAGATCTAACACACTTAAATTAGGAATGAAATTTGTATTGCTAGGATACTCTTTTTGTTCATAGCTTATTGAATAAGTCTTGCACCCTTTATTCCAGAATTTATTGATAAGCGGTTGTGCATAGTCAAGTGACCTTGATGGCATTATATAGTCAGTTCCACTAGTAATTTCTAAGATGTCAATTAGTCGGTCAACAGGGGTTTCATACATCGTATCACTATTTTCAAGCGATGATGCCATTATCATTTCTACCTGTATTCCTAAGGACCTTAGACTCTCCTTTATCAACGATACATTTAATTGGACCAATTTGGTGTATTTATAGTTGATTATTTGAATGATGTTTTCAAGAACTTCGTGGTTGATGATTTTCTTTGCAGGAAAATCTATTCTTAATCTCGATACGAGATTCTTTGGGTATTTGTCGGTTCTTATTTCGATATCCTTTATTAACTTTGAATCTACGTGCTTATGGTATACCGGAACTGTGTAAGTTACCTTTTGTCCTTTGTGATTCATAAAAAATCTGTTCTGCGCACCTCCTTTTGAAAAATTTACCACATCTAATATTACTAGTAAATCTACATTCATCGCTAGTGAAAAAAAACCACCCCACGGTATCAGAGCAGGTTGCATAATTCCGATTCTACGGGATTTCATAATTCCTCTGACTCAGTAATTCTATCTTGAATTAAGCTTTCGAGTAACTCATTTTGTGAAATTTTCTTAGATTTAGCTTCTTTTACAATCCAACTTTTTAATTCTGGATTTATTCCATCTAATTTCCCATGGTATCTCTTATGCATGGTTCCACCTCGAGGACTCTTGTGCCTAATATTGGGATTAATTTTTAGTGTATTCATTAGCTTTGTAAATTTAATCATATAGAAGCAATTTCTAACAATATACTCACAAGTTACATTTGTTGCGTTTATTGGTATTTGTGTAATTGGAGCACTGTGGGCATAAAGGGAGTTATTTTCTATGACCATTTTTCCTATATCTGTGTTCCTTAACCATGGGGCTACTGACTCATCTGAAAATACTACTACTCCGTCCTGTGGCTTAACGCATCTTGCCATCTCGTCAATTGCCTTTTCAATGTTTGCAAAACGATTTATTCCACCGAAATGATGTATATAATCAAATTCATCATTATTTAAAGGAAGGCAGCAGGCATCTCCATTGAAAATTATTATTTTATTGCCTTTACTTGAATGCTTTTCTAGGATTTCATTGCCGATATTTTCATAGATATGTTGTATAAAGACGCTTGAAATGTCCTGAGCCACAATTGTACAATTTTTTCTTTCTTGATCAGATATTATTTTTAGGATTTCTATTAATTCATGGCCAAGCCCTACACCTGTTATTAGTATCTTCATGCCATCTATTGTTTCTAGGTATTTGAACAGTTCATGGCGGAGTTCTTTGTCTGTCATGCAGAATGTTCCGTAAAACCATTCCAAATAGTTTTGATAAAAATCAATACTACTTTGAAGCATATACTCTATTTGACCAGTTGTAAGCTTTTCTTGACTTTCTTCTTCAAAGAAATATCTTGTCAATATTTTTTTCGATTCCGACTTCAATGTGTATTTGAACATTGTCTATTCTGATAGTAGGTTTATGATCGCTTCTTTGATAGGGCGACCACTCATGACATTATAATACTGTTCTTCAGGCCACTCTTTAAATGAGGCCTTCATGCCACACTTCACAAATGTATTTAATACATCGGAGCTTAATTCACCAATCATGCATGAATCTACTGACGTTTGGGTTTCGAAAGCACTGTTAGCTCTTCTATGGTGTTGATCTGGATGAATAAGATAAAGTTTTTTCCTATTCAATGTACCGTCATATTTGATTAGGCCACTAGAGCTTATCATATGTGTCGAATTTTGAATGTATTTGAAGAAGTCTTGGCCGATATCTTTTGCAAATTTAAATTGTGATTTATCGAAATTGTATGTTGTTGCTGGAGATGAAGTATAATAGACGATTACACTATTTCTTAGTTCATTGCATTTTTGTATGCCTGTCAAAACCTCTCTTGTTATACTCGCTGGATCACTATATCCTGCTGATAACAGTATTTTATGCTTACCTTTTGCTCTCTGATCATATAGCTTCGATTTACCATCCCATGTTAGTCCTCCATAAGTGTGTAAATGTGGACCATAAATTGTGTTTTGTAGGTCGTGGCATTTCAGCTCTTCTTTATTAATGCAGTATGGCAATATAGTTTTGATATTTTCGCAAAAGAGATCTGCAATATGCCTATCTTGAGCTAACCCCTCAATTGCAATGACTTTCCTATAGTTAGAGTTTTTGACAAAGAACTTTTTCTTTGGTAATTGCCTATAGAACTTAGGCGAGCACACATCTAAAATTATGTTTAAATTTATATTTGTCTTTAGTATTTGCTTTAAGTCATTATAGTTTTTTGCTTGATAGATCTTGGGATCGTTGTCCCTCATTAATCTTCTAATTCTATTGAGCCTTGTGACATGTCCGCTTCCATATGTCATTGCATCTAGTCCGATCATCACTACTTGCATTTATAGCCTTTTTTGAATATAAGACTATTTCAGCGATCTTCCCTTTTTTTGTCAAGCTATTTGCTATGTTCTGCTGTTTTTTGTCATGCTGGCTATTTCTCCTGGATGCTAATTTATCTTTATATCTTTGGTCGTTGTTAGATCGTTATACTTTTACAGGCTTTGCGTATAATTCTTAATTTAACTATTTTGTCTTTGGTTTCCATGTTCGAGGATCCAAAAAGTCTGATTCGATATTTATTTTTCGAATTTCTGCTGATTGATCCCAGTCGTTATTAGTATTCCATGACCTGTATATGCCATCAAGTTGTTTCTTGCTACATATACCGATGACTACAGCTTCAATCATTTGCAATGATCTAGCAAAACCCAGGCAAGTGTCTAGCATTGTTTTCCCAATTGATGCAGAATAAATTTCTAAGGCTCTAAAATGCTTAATTACTTCCCTTGGTGTCTCTAATGGCCAATTTGATGAAGGAGTTAATAAAAGTCCTTGGAGAAAGATGCTTCTTGCATGTACGGCTATACCATTATCGGTTAATTTTTTAATCGTACCGTCTCTAATTAGACGTTGATCTAAAACTGATAGCGGCAGTTGTACGATATCAATATACTTAAGATTGATATCCTTCAAATCATCACTTGTATATATTGAGATTCCAATGCGCTTAGTTAGCCCCTCTGACTTAATCTTATTAAGCCAATTTAGTAAATATTCATTTCCTTCTTTCCTTAAGTCATTGACCGAATGAAGTAGCAATGAATCAAGTGAGGCTACACATAGTTTATTAAGTGAGTTATTTAAACTTGTATCCCAATCCTTTGTGTGGTTCTCGTTGAAAACCATCTCGTTTTGCGGTGATAATTTGCTTATTATTTTAAATTTATCATTTATTAAACCGCTTTTGCCTAATATTTCTTCGGCACATCCATAAGACTGTGCACTATCAATTATATCAATGCCCATATCGTGTGCATGAGTCAAAATTTCTTTGACATTTTCAAATGCCACTTGCCCTAGGTTGTTCGTAACACCATAGTTTGATCCAAATTGTGCCGTTCCTAGGCATATGGCAGGCACTTTACTCATAGTAACCCTTTTAGGTTTTCTACTACTAAGTCTTGTTTTTCATCACTTAGCCCAGGATATAACGGTATGCTCATAGCCGATTTTCCATATAACTCAGAATTAGGAAATTCACCTTTCTTGAACCCTTGTTTTTGATAGTAAGGCTGCATGTGTACCGGAAAATAGTGCAATTGCACTCCTATGTTTCTCTTACGCATTTCTTCAAATATAGCATCTCTCTTTTGATGTTCACCAATCAATATTACCGAAAGATGTCCAGCACTTTTAACAGCAGGTGGAATATTCATCGTCGATATTGGCATACCTTTAAGTTTCTCGGCGTAGTATTCCAGTAGTTTATTTCTTTCTTCAACAATGTTATCCAGTCTCTTTAGTTGACTAAGTCCTAAGGCGGCTTGTATATCAGTTAATCTGTAGTTATACCCCAGTGATGTTTGTTCGTAGTACCACGATGCCATATTTTTTCTTTTCTGTCTCCAGCTATCTTTTATTATGCCATGGCTTCTTAGGTCACGCATTTTTTCCGCTAATCCACTATTATTGGTCGCACAAATACCCCCTTCTCCTGTAGTTATTATTTTTACAGGATGAAAGCTAAATACTGTGATATCACTGAATTTACAATTTCCTACATATTTCTCTTTGTATTTTCCACCTATTGCATGACTCGCATCTTCAATAATTTTGAAACCATATTTTCTACTCAGCATTGCGATTTCTTCCATATCACAGCTGCTCCCAGCTAGGTGTACAGGTATAACTACTTTTGGCAACCTTCCCTCATTCTCAGCTATTTTCAATTTTCTTTTAAGTGACTCAATATCCATCAGCCCCGTTTTGATATTGATATCAACAAAGTCAACTTTTGCTCCGCAATATAATGCACAGTTCGCTGAAGCTACAAAAGTAATGGGAGATGTCCACAACCAATCTCCTTTGCCCAAGCCTAGTGACAAGCATGCAAGATGAAGCCCACTTGTTGCACTCGATGTAGCAACGCTGTAATTAGCTCCTACTTTATTCGAAATGGCATTTTCGAAATCTTGTACTACTGGACCTTGCGTTAAGTACGTCCCCCTTAATATTTGCACTACTGCATCTATATCATCATTTGTTACATTCTGTTTACCGTAAGGAATAAATGATTCGTTAGATTTCATACCGGATCAAAATTAGGGTCAATGTTGATTTTTATCAGTTCTCTTATTTCATCTATAGACAGCTTTTGCGGGTTAGTTCCCGAATCGTAAGCAAACCCTGGTTCAACATGTGAGAACTTGACGGCTTTCTCTTTGTAAAAATCAAGTATCCTAGTCTCAGCAGGGATAATGACATAAAAGTCCTTAAGCCTGATTGTCATTGGAGCGTCTGATCTTGTTATCATATCTTCATGTAGCTTTTCACCGGGCCTTATCCCAATAATTTTTTTATTACAGTTTGGACCAATTGCTTCAGCCAGGTCCATTATCCCATAGCTTGGAATTCTTGGAACAAATATTTCACCTCCAAAGCTATTGTTCAATGCGAATAGTACCATTTTTACACTATCTTTCAACGTTATCGTAAACCTTGTCATTTTAGGATCTGTAATTGGAAGTATTCCTTTTTGCGCAGATTTCATGAAGAAGGGTATAACTGAACCTCTCGATCCCATTACATTACCATATCTTACTACAGAAAATTTTATTGATCTTCCTCCTCTAATATTGTTTGCAGCTACAAAAAGTTTGTCTGAACATAACTTTGTCGCGCCATATAAATTTATTGGTGCCGCTGCTTTGTCAGTGCTTAGAGCAACCACATTAGTTACCCCTGTATCTAGACATGCTCGAACAACGTTTTCAGCACCAATTACATTAGTGTTAATATATTCAATTGGGTTATATTCTGCAGTCGGTACTTGCTTTAATGCTGCTGCGTGCACAACTGTATCTACGTTTTCTAGTGCCCTTCTTAGACGCTCTTGATCTCTAACATCACCCAAAAAAAATCTTAATTGTGGAAACTTATCAGGCGGATATAAGCATTGTAATTCCCACTGTTTTAGTTCGTCTCTACTATATATAACCAATCTTTCAAGATCATTTATATCTCGAAGCGCAGCACTAACAAACTCTTTCCCAAAGCTTCCTGTTCCCCCAGTTATTAGAATTCTTTTCATTTTACTAGGACTCATGCTTTTTTACCTCTCTACATCCTAGCATCTAAGCAACAACTTTATATTCTTATTAACTTATTATCCCAGCAGCCTGTTTCTCTCCAATTTGCACTGGCAATCATTACTTTATAAATGCGATAGCTTTATGTTTTTTTGTTTCTAATGCCTATAACCTCCCCCCTTTGATCATTCTCCTTTTTGCCTGGCAGCGACCTTTCAAATCTTTTTCTAGATTCTCTACCTTCGAGTAATTATTTATTCGTTGCATCTACCAAGTATGCTTAATACATAGTCACTTAGATTTGTCTCTGTTTTAGTTTTTCGTTTTGCCTCTATGTATTGCTTTGTACTCTATACTTTTGCTTAATAATTTTTTGACTTCTAATTTATTGGGGCTTCACTTATATCAACCTTTTTTTTACTTCATAGATTTTTGATTCTTTTTCTATTTTCTTTTGCTCGTTAATCTCTTGTTGACTGCATTAGTGGTTACTCTTTTCTCAGCTTCACCGTTGATTTTTCTTTGTATGTCCGTTTTCTCTGTCTTGGTAGCTTTATTTAGTATCCTTCAATTGTTTTTGCGTAATACAAAGTTTCATTATTGTGCCAGCGATTACCTTTGGCATCATTAACCTATACTTTTTTCTGACGCCCTTTCCCTGCTATTTATTTTACTGATGATTTTTCATTGAATCCAACGAATGGTCTTTCTATCGTTGTATATTTAATAATACTAAGTGAGCTTTGTGTTATCATTTGCATATTTGACACTTTGCCTTGACCTTAGCCATTTAGGATCATTGATTCCCTCAGCTTTTATCCAATATTGTACTTCTCTTTGAATTACTCTTCTTTTGGCTAAAACGGCTTTTCCTTTTTCGATATCATTATGAATTGGCTGCGAAATTTCCATTTAGTTGATTTACCATCTTCTTTGCCTTGTTTTTCACCTGAAAAGGTATCTATTGACAATATAAGAACCGTTATTTCCAATAATATACCGTGTGCAATCGTTAAGAATTTTTATCCATCCAATCTTTCTCTTGCAGCTGCGAACGAAATTGAGCAGTGGGCATTTACTTTACCACCCCATAATACGAGACTTGAGCCTGATCGCACATCATCTAATTTTTGGAGCCTTGATATTTTACCCCGATCTGTCTTAACTAATAGAGTTATGCGGGATTTTATGCTTGGCGATCTTTCTAGTTCTTCATTTCAATTTTCAGATACTTACAAGCTTTTTGACAAACTAAATTCATTTCATTTTTCTCATGTACTCAACAATGATGTAAATGCTATTCAAGCCTTTAAATATGCTCCTCAAATCTTACATATTCCTGAGGGTGGAGGATTCTTTGATTGGCATGTTCACTCCAGGTACCCTCAAAACTACGGCTTTCTGTTAATGATTAAATCTAACACGATTGTTGAGAGTTCAAATGCCCCGGCTTCTATGATAGTGAAGTTTGATGATATCATTTATTCTACTCAAGGTGTACTATCCCCTGGCGATCTTTTTATTTTCAGATATGACTTGCTCCATGCAATTACTCCACATCTTCCACTAAATGATCTCAATCTTTCACACAGTGGGGCTTATTTTGCTGTAAATCCTCTTATCAAGCCTTGTTCTTAAATTCTCAGCTAATTTTGACTATCATTGTTTTTTATTTTTGATTGTTTCCTGCTACATTTCACTTCTTTAGTTTTGCCACCTCCCAAATTTTAGACTCTTTACTACCAAGCCTTCCTAATTGATAATATACAATGTCTTTTCAACAACTTTGTGAGTCTTCACCTTATAACTTTATTTCTTCCTCTAATATTAAATTAATTGCCTCTCTTTCTCTCTCTCTCCAGTCTGCATTGGCCAGTACCTTATCTATACAATCCTCATATTCTGTTTTTACTGGCAATGAGGAGAAATGTTATTTATGGTATCTACTTACCTATGTTGAATCTTGTCAATCGTGTCTTCCAGAACCCCGCGCATACCCTTCTAATTTTTCACTTAGCATAGCTAGTTTAGATTTAGAATCTACTTCTACTTCTACTTCCTCCTCTCTTTCTTTTAAAAGGCGACTGCCTCTTTTCTTCAAGCGTTTTTTACTCCATCTTCCTGACAAGCTTTTTCATATCCACAAGCTTCGAAAATTCAATCTTTTTCACTATTCCTCACACCTGTCTGGCAGCTCTAAGGTTTGTCGAAATTTTACATATCTTTTTGCATCTCACCTATCTGATCGTCATTCGCCTCGATTACGTTCAATATTTTTGAATAATCTCTTGTCATATGGTCTTTCACCTATTATTGCTCATTCAATAGTTAATTCATTTCCACTAAGCCACCTGGAGCATTATTTTTATTTTTCTTCCCACTATTTACACAAAACATGTCATGTTTCTTCGTATTTTGCCTCTATTTATGGAATTCTTGAAGATCCTCTTTTGAGTTATCTCGCAAGAAATTCTTCGGTTTCCTTATATTATGTTGCTCATGGAGGCGGATATGGTCTCCACCCAAACCTACTTTTGCATTATATTGAATCGACTGGGTGTAGCGAACTCATCTTGTGGTGTTTCGGTAGATTTCCAATTCGACAAACTCGTTTCCCAAAAAAAATTATTAAACATAAAGTTCCAATCATTGCTTTTGTTTTAAGTGTTGGTGCCAATCCGCAATGTATCAGTTATTTTACTCGTTTATCTCATCAAATAAATTATATGTTACGCAATTCTGGCTTTACTTCAAAAGTTTTTCTTCATCCAAACTCTTTACATATTAACGAATTTATCCATCTGGATGTTGGCGTCTCCCATAAACTTCATTCCTCTTACTCTCTTGTTGTCTATGACAATATAGGTCATACACTTATGTGGGATCGTATTGAGAACAATTTGGCTTTCCTTATCGTTGATTACGATCATCCTATTGACTACGATCTTTTGGACAAAGATGTTATGAATTTTGTTAAGTTTCTTTCTGGTTTAAAGATATTACTTGGTTCAGATCAAGTACTCGGAGAGATTTTATATCTTATTCATTCAATGATTGAACTTGAGCCATTTCCAGAACGTTATGTAAGGTTGAATGCATGGTACCAGTCTTTTCCCGATTTATTTGAGTTAGCTTCTTCTCTGGCATAGCCTGTTTACTTTGCGATTTTCTTTAGAATATTTTTTATCAATATTTATTTGATTTTTTTTATTTTTTTCGTGGCTTCAGTGAAAATGGTAAAATTGATAAATTGTTTTTGCTCCGTATGTCTATTGAGAGATGGAGACGCGCTTTAAAGGTCATTCCCGGAGGTAATTCACTTCTTTCTAAGAGACCTAATCTTTTTGCTCCCACAAATTGGCCAACATATTTTAGTAAATCTAAGGGTTGTTATGTATGGGACCTTGAAGGTAAACAGTATTTAGATATGTCTATTATGGGTATAGGCCCCAATACACTCGGTTACGCCAACAGTAACGTTGACCGTGAAGTTATTAGTGCCATCAATAATGGAACAATGTCTACCCTTAATGCTTTTGAAGAAGTACTTTTAGCTGAAAAGCTTGTTGATTTACATCCCTGGTCCGACATGGCCAGATTTGCAAAATCCGGCGGTGAGGCTAACGCGATTTCTGTTCGAATTGCTCGAGCGGCTACTGGTCGCGAGATCATTTTATTTTGTGGATATCATGGTTGGCATGATTGGTACTTAGCTTCTCAGCATTCTAGTGATTCACTTAGATCTCATCTTTTTAGTGACACTGGTATTGCCGGTGTACCTCATTCCTTAAGCGGCACCTCTTATCCGTTTGAATGGAATAATATTAAATCCCTCGAAAACTTGTTACGTCAACATTCATCTAATGTCGCCGCTATTAAAATGGAAGTTACTAGAAATATCTTGCCGATGCCAGGTTTTCTTGAATCTGTTCGTCACTTATGTGATAAGTATGGTGTTGTTCTTATATTTGATGAATGTACATCTGGTTTTCGTGAATCATATGGTGGTTTGCATCTTAAATATTCTGTTTCTCCTGACTTAGCTGTTTTCGGGAAGGCTCTCGGTAACGGTTATCCAATTACTGCTGTGATAGGCCGAGAATCAATTATGAAGTCTGCCACGAATACTTTTTTAAGCAGTACCTTTTGGTCTGACCGTATTGGTTTTGTTGCTGCTCTTGCGACTCTTGATGAAATGTATCGCACTAAAAGCTGGGCTGTCATAACAGATGTTGGAAAACGTGTTCAATCCATATGGTTCAATGCTGCTTCTCGGTATCAGATTTCCATTGATTGCGGTGTTATTCCAGCCATTAGTAATTTACAGTTTTTAAATACTCCACGCGCTATTGAATATAGAAGTTATTTTACCCAAGTTATGCTTGAAAATAATATCTTAGGTGGGACTCTGTTTTTTGCATCCACAGCTCACCAAGATGTCAACTTGAAACTCTATGAGTCTTTGATTGATTCCATTTTTCTTCAAATATCAAAAAGAGAGTCTGATCTCTTGCCCCCACTTGTTCGTGAGGACCAGCTTGTTGCTACTACTTTTAAGCGCCTTAACTAACTATGCGTCTTCTTATCACTGTTTTGGCACGCGGTGGCTCTAGAAGAGTACCAAGAAAAAACATCCGCCTTCTCTCTGGTGTCCCTGTTATCTTTCATACTTTAAATGTCATTCGCGATTCTAATATTTCTTCAGATATTGTCGTATCAACAGAAGATCCTGAGATTTCACAACTTATTGCTACCTCATCTTTTAGCTCCTCTCTAAGGCTTCGACCTCATTATTTGTCCTCTGATACAACTCCCTCATTTGCTGTAATTCAGCACATACTTGACTCGGAGGATTCTTCTGGCTGCAACTTCACTCATGTGTTAAATATTCCTCCTACTGCAGCACTTATACGTGTAGATGATTTATGGAATCTATGTTCATTTGCCACCAAATTTCCAACATCTTCTATTATTAGTGTGAAGCCTTTTAATGTTCCTTTTGAGTCCTCTTACATAATGTCTGATGAGTTAGATCTTTTGCCTAATCGCCCAGATTTGTTTACCTCTAATACGCAAAGTTTTGCACGCAGTTATTACGATTGTGGGCTTTATTCTTTAATCCCAGTCAAGTATATTCGATCTTGGCCATCTTATGAATTCTATAAGGTATCGTTAAAAGGTCTTTCAATTAATCATCCATGTGTTGATGTGGATGATGAGTCTGACTGGGATGATCTTGTATCTCTGTTTCAAGCTTTTTCTTCCTAGTCTTGTTTTTGTACACGATTCCACTTCTTTCCCTGTGTTGCTTCTCCCCACCCACCCATTCTATTGTTTCTTTCGCTGACTTTTTTGTTTTCCTAGTGTTTTGATTTTGAGCATATTGCTCTATTTCTTTTTTACCTTACCCTGATCTCTTTATGTACAAAATCTGCTCACGAACCGTAATGGATACTAGTGATACTCGTATCACTTTTAATGACGAAGGTGTTTGCGATCATGCTATTGATTTTTATGAAAATGTATTGCCTAATTGGCATGTAGGCCAGCAAGGCCAAGAATATATTCACAGCGTCATACAAAAAATCAAGCATGATGGCCTTAATCGTGAATTTGATTGCATTCTGGGTCTTAGTGGTGGTGTTGATAGTTCTTACATGCTGCATCTCGCTGTTAAGGAATATGGTTTGAGGCCTCTTGTTTTTCATGTTGACGGGGGTTGGAATTCTGAATTGGCTGTACATAATATTCATGTTTTGGTTGAGAAGTTGGGTCTCGACCTTTTTACTGAGGTTATCAACTGGGAGGAAATGCGCGATTTCCAACTTGCTTGGTTTAAGTCTGGAGTACCTCATATAGACCTTCCCCAGGACCACGCTTTTGTCGCTACACTTTATAATTTTGCTGCTAAGCATGGAATTAGATATATCCTTAATGGTGGCAATATTTCTACGGAGTGTGTAAGAAATCCTATGGAGTATTTTTATTACGGCACCGATATGATTCACATTAAAGACATTATCAGACGTTTTGGTCAGGTACAAATGCAAACATATCCCTTCAGCTCTATCCTGCGCCATAAAATCTACTTGCGTTATTTCCGCAGGATAAAAGTCTTTCGGCTTCTCAATCATCGGGAATATATCAAATCTGATGCTGTCAAACTCCTCCAGAGAGAATATGATTGGAAGTCTTATCCGCAAAAACACTTCGAATCGCGTTTTACTAAGTTCTACGAGTCTTATTGGCTCCCTGAGCGTTTTGGCTTTGATCCCCGTCGAGTTCAATTCTCAAGTTTGATCCTCACGGGTCAAATGTCTCGTGATGACGCACTGAGTTGCCTGAAGAAGCCTGCTTACGATTCTTCCACTATTGGTCTAGATTTTGAGTATGTAGCTACCAAACTTCGTATAAGCATAGATGAGCTGACTCATTACTTAAGGATGCCTAAGCGGTTCTATTGGGATTACAGGAATCAAGAAAAACTTTTCAACACCGGTGCCCATATTCTCAAGGCTATTGGGCTGGAGACTTCGATTAAGCGATGATTACTATTGTTGATTACGGTCTAGGTAACGTTAAGGCGATTGCTAACATTTATAATAGGCTTGGTATTGCTTGCTCGATAGCGCGTGACCCTGATGAGTTGATACGCTCGAAACGATTAATTTTGCCTGGTGTTGGCGCTTTCGATTGGGCAATTAAGCGACTGGAGGCTTCTCGTTTGCGTCCCGTTCTTGATGAGCTTGTCATTAATCGGCGGGTCCCAGTTCTAGGTATCTGCGTTGGTATGCAGATTATGGCTAATCGAAGTGAAGAAGGCCTTCTTCCTGGTCTGGGTTGGATACCCGGTGACGTCAAGCGTTTTGATGAGAACTTGCTGTCGTCAAAGATATGCTTGCCTCATATAGGATGGAATAATGTTATTGCGAACGATCATTCATTGTTTGGCAATATCTTGGATCCACGCTTTTATTTTTTGCATTCATATTATTTCCTGCCATGTTCTGTAGATCTGATTTTGGCCAAAACTCATTATGGTTTACCTTTTGCCTCCGCAGTCTGCCTTGATCATGTGATCGGTGTTCAGTTTCATCCTGAGAAGAGTCATCGCTGGGGTACTCAGCTTCTGCAAAACTTTGCTCAATTTGAGGTTTAGCTCTTTCCATGTTGCGCGCTCGAATTATTCCATGTCTCTTGGTTCATAATGGTGGCTTGGTTAAGACCACCCGCTTCGGTGGCTCGAAATATATTGGAGACCCTCTGAATGCTGTTCGAATTTTTAACGAGAAGCAAGTCGACGAGCTGATTGTTGTCGATATTGATGCCACAACTAAGGATCTTGAACCCAATTATGGCTTAATTGCTAATCTTGCTGCCGAATGTCGGATGCCATTGTGCTACGGCGGTGGTGTTAGAACTGTTGAGCAGATTGAGCGAATAGTAAGTCTTGGCGTCGAAAAGGTCAGTCTTGGTAGTGCAGCAGCCTATAACCCTGGCCTGATTAAGCTGGCGTCTCAGCGAGTTGGAAGCCAGAGCATCGTCGCTGTTATGGATGTGAAAAAGAGTAGTTTCCGTGGCCGCTATGAAGTTCTCACGCATAACGGCTCTAAAAAGACAGGCTGTAATCCTGTTGAGATGGCTCGTCAGTTGCAAGCATTAGGGGCTGGTGAAATTTTGCTTAACTCGATTGATCGCGACGGAACCATGAAGGGCTATGACCTAGGACTCATTGATGCCGTCAGAAAGGTCACTCGGCTACCGATGACGGTCATTGGCGGTGCGGGATCTTTCGATGATATGCGGGCATTGGTCATCCGCTACGGAGTGATTGGGGCTGCCGCCGGCAGCTTGTTTGTTTTCAAGGGTAAGTATCGCGCTGTCTTGATCCAGTACCCACAGCCATCTGAAATAGATTTGTTATCAGCTGTCCTATGACGTTTTGACGCTTAGCCGATCCGAGCAATCTTCTCGTTGCTGATAGTTCACCTGTGAAACAACTCCTCCATTCTCTCGCCACCGGTGCCAGCGAACTTCCTGAGCTTCCAGCACCCGTTGTTCCTCGTGGGCATTTGTTGATTCGCAGTTCTTGCTCACTCGTTTCTGCAGGAACGGAGCGCATGTTGGTGGATTTTGGCAGTGCTAACTGGATCGGTAAGGCCCGTCAGCAGCCAGCCAAGGTTCAGCAGGTATTGGAGAAAGCCCGCACTGATGGTCCCTTAACCACTTTAGATGCGGTGCGTAGCAAGCTGGATCAACCCTTGCCTCTTGGTTACTGCAACGTGGGAACTGTAGTAGCCGTTGGCTCCGAAGTTTCAGGCTTTCAGATTGGCGATAAAGTTGCTTCCAATGGAGCTCATGCTGAGCTCGTATCTGTATCACATCTCCTATGTGCCGTCATCCCGACTGAGGTAAGTGATGAGGCTGCTGCTTTCACTGTTCTCTCCTCTATTGGTCTGCAGGGAACACGTTTAGCCAATCCGACTCTGGGTGAAACCTTTGTGGTTAGTGGTTTGGGCCTGATTGGTCTGCTCACAGGTCAGCTCCTCGCCGCCCAGGGTTGTCGTGTGTTAGGTCTCGATCCGGATCCCTCGAAGTGCGCTCTCGCCGAAACGTTGGGCATCATGGCTCTCCATCTTTCCAGCGGGGTGGATCCAGTGGCTTGGTGTCTTGATCACACTGCAGGTATTGGTGTTGATGGCGTGTTGATCACAGCAGCCACCTCCTCTACTGAGCCAGTTCATGTTGCAGCCGGGGCCTGCCGCCAGCGGGGCCGCATCGTGTTGGTGGGAGTCACCGGCCTGGAACTGCGCCGTGATCTTTTCTACAAAAAAGAGCTTTCCTTCCAGGTGAGCTGCTCGTATGGCCCCGGGCGCTATGACCCAGCTTATGAGCAACAAGGCCACGACTATCCCATTGGTTTCGTGCGCTGGACGCAACAGCGCAACTTTCAGGCTGTGCTCCACGCTCTGGCCAGCGGTGCCCTACGTACCGAGCCGCTCATCTCCCATCGTTTTTCATTCGAGCAGGCCTCAGACGCCTACGAACTGCTCAGCAGTGCCGAACCCTCTCTCGGTATTCTGCTGCGTTACCCCGAAACAGCCGATCCCGAGCAGCGTCTGATTCAGCTGCCGGCAGCTGCCGAAGATGTGGCTTCTACTAAGCCGCTGCTGAGCGTTATTGGAGCTGGCAATTTCGCTAGCCGCGTGCTGATTCCCGCTTTCACCAAGGTCGGGGCCGGCTTCTATACCATCGCCGCCTCCAGCGGCATCGGACCGGTGCACTTGGGCCGGAAATTCGGTTTCCGTCAGGCCAGTACCGATGTGCCCGCTCTCCTGGTCGACCCCAATTACAACACTTTAGTAATCGCCACTCGCCACGACAGCCATGCTCTTCTTGTTCAGCAAGCTCTGGCAGCCGGTAAGAATGTTTTTGTGGAGAAGCCCCTCTGCCTCACAGTCGAGGAGCTGAGTTCTATCCAAGCGGCCTTTACTGGTGAGCAGTTGTTGATGGTGGGTTACAACCGCCGCTTTGCGCCGCTATCAGTTCTTCTACAGCAGCAGCTCTCCCGTTCGCAGGGCCCCAAGGCCTTTGTGTATACCTGCAATGCTGGTGCCATACCTGTTGATCATTGGACTCAAGATCCATCCGCCGGTGGCGGCCGCATGCTCGGTGAGGCATGCCACTTCGTGGACCTGCTGCGCCACTTGGCTGCCAGCCCCATCGAAGACCTCCAGCTATTCAGTGCCGCAGACAGCAAACCCTGTCCAGACACTTTCTCCCTTCAGCTTCGCTTTGCTGACGGCTCGATTGGGACCGTTCACTACTTCGCCAATGGCAGTAAGGCCTTCCCAAAAGAGCGCCTTGAGGTTTTTGTCGATGGCAAAATATTTCGTCTCGATAATTATCTAAAGCTCAAGGCCTGGGGCATCCCTGGCTTCCGCACCCGTCGCTTGCTCCAACAAGACAAGGGACAAGTGGCTTGTTGTGCAGCTTTCCTTACAGCCATTGAAACCGGCGGGTCACCGCCGATCCCCACTTGCGAGATCTTTGAAGTGCAGCGGTGGCTTTTGGAGGCTGTGAATCAGTGAGTACTTGCTGTGTCCTTGGTCTCGGATATATCGGCTTGCCTACTGCTGCTGTACTCGCACGTTCTGGCCATCGGGTGGTTGGAGTAGATGTGAGTTCCAAAGTTGTGGCCATTGTCAATCAGGGCCAGATCCATATTTTGGAGCCAGATCTCGATCAAGCGGTGGCGGCTGCCGTTGCCTCTGGAGCCCTCATGGCTCAGTTGACTCCTGCAGCTGCTGATGTGTTTCTGATTGCTGTACCAACACCTTTCCGCGGTGGGGCCCATGGCATCCCCCAGCCCAACATTGACTACGTGCTTGCCGCAGCCCGCGCGATCGCAACAGTGCTGCGGCCAGGCAATCTCGTACTGATCGAATCCACTTCGCCGGTGGGTACCACCGAAAAGGTTGCAGATGAGCTTCGCAAGATTTCCGGCTTCAATAGTGATCAGATTCATATCGCCTACTGCCCTGAGCGGGTCCTGCCTGGCCGGATCCTGCAGGAGCTGATCGCCAATGACCGCGTCATTGGTGGTCTTACCCCAGCTGCTGCTGAAGCAGGACAGGCCTTCTATGCCAGCTTCTGCCAGGGCCAATTGATTACAACCAACTCACGCACCGCTGAGCTGGTCAAGCTCACTGAGAACAGTTTCCGCGATGTGAACATCGCCTTCGCCAATGAACTCTCGCTGGTGTGCGATCACTTAGAGATCAATCCGCGTGAGCTAATTCGCTTGGCCAATCACCACCCCCGCGTGAATGTGCTGCAGCCCGGTTGCGGCGTGGGAGGCCACTGCATCGCCATTGACCCCTGGTTTATTGCCTCCGCCGCCCCCCATTGCACACCTCTGATTCAAACTTCACGCCACGTGAATGACGGCAAGAGCCGCTGGGTGATAGAGCAGGTGCAGGCCCGCGCAGCAGCCCTGGAAGATCAGCTCGGCCGCACCGCCCGTATCGGCTGCCTGGGCCTCGCTTTCAAGCCGAATGTAGACGATTTGCGCGAATCCCCCGCCCTCCACATCACCACTGAGCTGCTCGTTGCTGGCCTCGACGTGCTTGCTTGCGAACCCAATCTTCACGACCACCCAATCATCAAATTAGATACTCTCAAGCGGGTGCTCGAGGATGCCGATCTGTTGGTGTTTCTAGTCGCTCATACCGCCTTCAAAGGTCTTGATTTGGATGGCCGCTCTGTATTCGATCTCTGCGGTGTAACCAAGTAGACGTGCAGGTGATCTCCCAGTTGCGCATCATCAAGCGGCTGGGTTGGCGCAATTGCGCTGCCGTCGCAGCGCACCGAGTAGCACTGCGGACTGGCCTCTACGTACGCCAGTTGCCGCTAATGCCGTGCCCCATCCCTGAGCGGCTTAACGGCCAGCCCCACCCGGCTCCGTTCTCCGCCGATGGATGGTCGGCGACATCGCTTAATGGCTGTCTCGCAGCGGCTGATGCCCTGCTGGCAGGTACGGCCACCTGGTTCAGCCATGAGAGTCATGCCGTTGGCTCACCTCCGGAATGGTTTTTTGATCCCGCTTCGGGCCAGCGTTTCACGGATGGCAGCCAGCACTGGAGCTGCTGTCGCCCATTCGCCGGGGCTGATATCAAGCGCTGCTGGGAGCTCTCCCGTTGGGCTTGGGCTCCTCTGCTGATCCGTGCCTGGCGCCTCAGCGGCGACCACCGCTACCGCGATGGCTTCAACAGCTGGTGCCTGAGCTGGTGCCAGGCCAACCCCGTGAATGGCGGCAGCAATTGGGTCTGTGGCCAGGAGGCTTCCATGCGCCTGCTCCATGCCCTGCAGGCTTGGCAGCTTGCCGATGCTCCCGCTCAGCTGCCTGATCCCAGGCCCCAGCGGGCAGCATTTGTGGCGGCGCATCTGCAGCGCATCGCCGCCACCGAGCGCTATGCCCAGGCGCAAGACAACAACCACTGGATCTCAGAAGCCGCCGCCCTATTCATCGGCGGCAGCTGGTTGGAGGCTTCCGCCAGCGCCCATGCCTCGGAAGCCCAGCGCTGGGCTTCTGAAGGTCGACGCGCTCTGGAGCGCAGCGTGGCGCGGCTGGTGATGGCAGATGGCTCCTTCGCTCAACACTCGCTTACCTACCACCGTCTGCTGCTCGACACCCTCGCCCAGGTGGAACTGTGCCGCCGTTGGCTGGATCTGCCCGGCTTCTCGCAGCGCTTTCGGGAGCGCTGTCGGGCGGCTACCCATTGGTTTGCTGCGCTGGTGGATCCCTGCAGTGGTGATGGTCCCAATCTGGGCAGCAACGACGGGGTCTTTGTCTATCAGCTGCACAGTCAGCCCTACCGCGATTTCCGGCCCACCTTGCAGCTCGCCTCGGTCTTGTTTGCAGGCCAGCGAGCCCTGGAGCCGGGTCCCTGGGATGAGCCTCTCCATTGGTTCGAGCTGATCAGTTCGTCAGCAGAAGGTCTTGATGCATCATCACCGCAAGCACCGAAGGCTCCTTCGCTTAAGCCCTCACAAGCAGTTGAGCTCTTTGCCGATGGGGGCTATGGGCTGTTGCGACCTACCTCCAGAACTTGGGCTTTGCTGAGGCTCCCTAATTACCGCTTCCGGCCGGCTCATGCCGACCCGCTGCACCTCGATCTCTGGCATGAGGGCGTGAATCTGCTGCGCGATGGCGGCAGTTACGCCTACAACTCTGATGCTGCTGATCTGGCCTACTTCCCAGGTATCGCCAGCCATAACAGTGTGCAGTTCGATGGCGCTGAGCCTATGCCCCGCCTCGGTCGCTTCCTCTGGGGCGACTGGCTTCAGCTGGTAGACCCGCCACTGGTTGAGTCGGGTAAAGCTTGCTCGTCGATCACCGCGGCCTACCGCTCCCCCCACGGTCGCCATAAGCGCCAGGTGCAGGTGGACCCAAGCGGTCTGGGGTGGATCATCACCGACCATTGCTCCTCGTTTCGCCATCGCCTGCTCCTGCGCTGGCGCCTCTGCCCGGCCGACTGGCAGCTGTTGACTGAAGGTGCGACAGCTCAGCTATTCAGCTCCCGTGCCCAGATCAGCCTTGAGACCAATTTTCCTATCCAGCGCCTAGAGGTGGTGGAGGGCTGGGAGTCGCTGCTCTATGCACAAAAAACAACACTTCCTGTCTTGGAGATTGAAGTGGCCGCAAGTTCAAGCCCTGCTTTGATCATCACCAACATCGCCCTGCCGGTGCCGCCATGAAGGTTCTCTACTTCCACCAGTATTTCTCCACGCCTGCAGGTTCCAATGGGACCCGTTCTTATGAACTTGCACGCGATCTCGTTAACCACGGTCATCAAGTGACCATGGTTTGTTTGAGGACAGATCGGTCAGCGACTGGTTTGGAAGGGGATAGATGGAATGGACGCCGCCATGGTTCTGTCGATGGCATCGAGGTGATTGAGTTTGACCTGCCTTACTCCAATCACGCCGGCATGTTGGAACGTGCGTTGGTGTTTCTGCGCTACAGCTGGGAGAGCCTGCTGCTGGCGCTAGGCGCCGAAGTTGATCTTATTTTCGCCACCACTACTCCGCTGACGGCGGGTATCCCAGGAATAGCTGCCCGCTGGTTGCGGGGGATTCCTTTCGTTCTCGAGGTTCGTGACCTTTGGCCCGAGCTCCCCCGAGCCATGGGTGTGGTGCGTAATCCTTTTTTATTGAAGGTGTTATCAGTACTGGAGTGGAGTAGCTACCACTCTGCAGATGCCTGCATCGGTCTGGCCCCTGGCATCTGCGAGGGCATTGCGGATAGGGGGATCCCTCCAGACCGCATTACTAGTATTCCCAATGCCTGTGATCTTGAGCTGTTCAAACCCCTAAAGGCGCAACAGTCCAAGCAGCCAGAGCTAATTAGAGGCTTGGCTTCACCCATGCCAGCTGGATCCTTTGTTGCTGCTTTTACAGGGGCTCATGGTCTGGCTAATGGCCTTGATGCAGTCCTCGATGCAGCTTCCGAATTACAGAGGCGAGGTCGCCACGACATTCGACTGCTCTTTATCGGTGATGGCCGCTGCAAGCATGCCCTTCAGCAACGTGTAAAAGCTGAAAGTCTGGAAAACTGCCATTTTCTTCCTCCGCTCCCTAAGTCCCAACTCGCCCGAAGCCTGGGGCTGTCGGTGCATGTGGGCCTCATGGTGCTTGATGACATACCGGCTTTCTACCGCGGTACTTCCCCAAATAAGTTTTTTGACTACATCTCCTGCGGATTGCCAGTGGTGAATAATTACCCTGGCTGGTTGGCTGAGCTCATTCGTGATCACCAATTGGGTATCCCCGTCCCCCCACGCGATCCGAATGCTTTCGCGGAAGCACTAATCACCTTGAAAGATGATCCAGACCTGCGAGAGGCTGCAGGTGCTAATGCGCGCAGCCTCGCTGAATCCCATTTTTCTCGTCTTGTGTTGGCAGGGCAATGGCGAAATATTTTGACCACGACAGCAGTTCGTAACCGATGGCGAACAAACAGATATTTATGGCGTTTTATTTACTTTACTTTCAAAAATATTGCTGATCGTCTCGCTGCCCTACTGGCGTTGCTGCTGCTGTCGCCGCTATTGCTTTTTGTGTCTCTGCTGGTGCGCTGGCGCCTAGGTGCCCCGGTGTTGTTCCGTCAGCCCCGCCCCGGTTACGGCGAAAGTCAGTTCCAGCTTCTCAAGTTCCGCACAATGACCAACCAACGTGATACCGATGGGGATTTGCTTTCCGATGCCCAGCGCCTCACACCTTTTGGCCGTTGGTTGCGCGCTATGTCTATTGATGAATTGCCAGGGTTGATCAATATTCTGCGCGGCGAGATGAGCTTCATTGGGCCTCGCCCTCTGCTGATGCAATATTTGTCGCTTTATTCTTTTGAGCAAGCTCGCCGTCACGACGTGAAACCAGGTTTCAGTGGCTGGGCCCAGATTAATGGACGTAATGCCCTCTCCTGGAAGGAAAAACTCCGCCGCGACGTCTGGTATGTGGATCACCAAAGTCTCTGGCTTGATCTCCGCATTTTTCTGATCACGATTTGGAAAGTGATCAGTCGAGAGGGTATCAGCGCCCCGGGAAATGTCACCATGCCCCCCTTCCGTGGTGACGAAAATGCCTAATGCGATTCCCACCGGAATCCTGATCACATCGGCGGGGCGAAGGGGGGAGCTTATTAAAATTTGGAAAAAAAGTGCTCTTTCAACTTTAGGGTCTGAAGCTAGAATATATTCTTGTGACCTTAATCCTTCTCTTTCAGCAGCTTGCCAGCTCGCTGATCAGTCATTTAAGAGTGTCCAGTGTACGGAGCCTGATTATCCTGCTCAGATTCTTGAGCTCTGCCTGGCCAATGATATAAAAATGGTCATACCTACAATAGACACAGAATTGCAAGTTCTAGCTGAATCTAGAGAAGCTTTTGATGCCGCAGGTGTGCAACTAGTTGTTAGTGATCCTGGTTTAGTTCGCCTATGTAGGGATAAGCGTCGCACAGCTGATTTATTTGCATCGCTATCAATACTAACTCCCAAGATTCTTGATCCTGAAAGACTCATATTTCCTTGCTTTATGAAGCCAGTGGGCGGCAGCTGCAGTCAAGGAATTAAAACAATACTATCTGCAGATCACTTGGCGCCTGTTGACACTAGCGATTCAAATAATCTTTTCCAAGAACTTGTTCCCAATCATTGGATCGAGTATACAGTTGATCTTTGCTATTCAAAATCAGGTGATCTGCTCGGTTGTGTCCCGAGACAACGTCTGGAAGTTCGAGGCGGTGAAATCAGCAAAGGAGCGACTCGTAAGGATAACGTGCTGCGAACCTTGAAGAAGCGCCTTGGCACATTGAAGGGTGCTAGAGGTGTTATTACTCTGCAGATCTTTGTGGATCCCAGCAGAGATAAGATGCTTGGTATTGAAATCAACCCACGCTTTGGTGGTGGGTATCCGATGAGCCATGCGGCGGGTGCCGACTATCCATCCCTCTTGATCAGGGAATATTTGCTTGCTGAATCAATCGGCTATGAGGAAGCGTGGGAGGCTAATCTTATATTGCTCCGCTATGACACCATGGAGTTTTACTCATCTCCTATGCCAACCGGAATTCAATGAATCTCGACGATTGGGTGGTCGTTTTTGATTTAGACGACACATTGATTTCTGAGCTTGAATATCAACGTTCTGGAATCTCTGCAGTTGAAAAAGTTATTTTTTCAATCTATGGTATTCCTTTTGACGGCCGCATTCAAAGCGCATCTGAGAGGGGTGTTGAGGATGTTTGGGGCTGGGCTTGTGAGCAGCTAAACCTTCCGTTCGAGGTGAAAACAAGTTTTTTGTGGCTTTACAGACTTCATAGGCCTGCAATTCAGCTTGCATCAGGAATTCGTGATACTTTGGATGTACTTTCAGATTTAAATGCAAATCTTGCTATACTGTCTGATGGTCGATCTGTTACCCAACGTCTCAAGTTAGCTGCCGTTGGCCTTGGTTCAATACCTCTTTTTGTCTCTGAAGACTATCAGTGTGAAAAGCCAAGTCCTGAGCGTTTTGTTGCTATTGAGAAGCGATGGCCTGACTGTCGTTATGTATATGTTGCTGATAATCCTGTCAAGGATTTCCTGGCTCCAAATGAAAGGGGGTGGCTCACCCTTGGAAGCAATTGGGTCAAGACTAGGGTTCATCAGATTGATCCCTCATTTTTAGGTGTCGACTATCAGCCGTCGTATTGGCTTTCTGAACCCATCGAAGTTATTCGTCAGATTCAAGCAGCTCAAAAGCATGTTCTGGCCACCTAAGTCCGATGAAGTTGAAAAAAATACTTGTTCATTACGCTGAATATTCTCTTTTGAATTTGATACTATCTCTGATGCCTGTTGATATTCATCTTGTGTTTTTGAAAGGCTTCTCGATGTACGATGCCGGTATGTTTTTTAGAAGCATTTGTCAGCAGCAGCTAAAGGCTCCAATTCTTAATGCACCTAAGTAGGTGAGCGACGAATTTCGCTGTGCCAATTTTTGCTCGAGCTAAGTTTTTCGGATTTACTTCTTCTCATGTAGTGTGAATTTGCTTGTTGCGAAGAGGCTGAGTACGCTCGATTCGTGATCAGTTAAGGAGAAGGATGTTTGAATCTTCATCCATTAATATGTTGCTTGTTGATGTTCGATGGTGATTTGGCTGTTGTTTTTCGATGTTGTAAAGCTTCCTGATTGCCAGGCTCTTTTGATCCAGCTGATCCTTTTGTTGTGATGTCTGGTCAGGATGTTTTTCTGTCTGCTAAATATTTGCTCTTAGGCTTTATGGCCCAGGTAGTGAGATTTTTCCGCCGACCCAAGTTGGTGTGAGTGAGGCTTCTTCGGCTATTCTGTAGCAAGTTAAAATTGTTCCGAAGAGTCAATAAGTCGAATGTGAATCTTTGCTCTTCCCTCAAATTGATTTTTCAGCTTTGTATGCGAGTTGATGGCGTAATGCTCACCCGTAAAGATTGAACATGTCACTTCGATCCAAGCTGGCCCCCTGGCCCCAGTTCGACTCTGATCAGATCGATGTCGCCACTAGTGTGCTCTCCTCTGGCAAGGTCAATTCTTGGACAGGACACGAGACCACCGCCTTTGAGAAGGAGTTCGCCAGCTGGTGCGGCAATGCCCATGCCATCGCCAGCGCAAATGGATCCTTGGCTCTCTCGACTGCTTACTTGTCGATTGGGCTCGCCCCTGGCGATGAGCTGATCACTACCCCGCGGACGTTCATCGCTACCGCTTCGAGTGCTGTATTGCTCGGTGCCAAGCCTATTTTCGCCGACGTAGATGCCGAATCTGGTGCCATTACTGCTCGCGCTATCGAGCCACTGATCACTTCCCAGACCAAGGCAATATCAGTCGTGCATTTAGGTGGCTGGCCTGCCGACATGCCCTCGATACTCGATCTGGCGCTGAATCACGGCATTGCCGTGATCGAAGATTGTGCTCAGGCTCATGGCGCTCGTATCAATGGCCAGTCTGTTGGCAGCTTCGGAGACGTGTCCGCTTGGAGTTTCTGCCAGGACAAGATCATCTCTACGGCTGGTGAAGGTGGCATGGTCACCACCAATCGAGAGGAGTTATGGGATGCGGTATGGGCCTTTAAAGATCATGGCAAAACTCATGAGGCTGTCTATGGGCGCGAACACCCATCCGGCTTCCGCTGGCTCCACGAGCGTTTCGGCTCTAACTTCCGCCTCACCGAGCTACAAAGCGCAATAGGTCGCGTTCAGCTAAAGCGTCTCCCTGAGTGGACTGACACACGCACTCGAAATGCACTTCTCTTAGCAGAAGCCTTGGCTGATTGCTGTGCTGTGCGTGTGCCTTTGCCGCCTGAGAGCATCACCCATGCCTGGTACAAGTTCTATGCCTTCGTTAATCCATATGCATTGGCAGAGGGCTGGAGCCGTGATCGAATCCTTGCCGAGATTGCTGCCCTGGGGTATCCCGCTCTATCTGGTAGTTGCAGCGAGATCTACTTGGAGAAGTGCTTCCAGCAGGCTGGTCTGGCTCCTGCCGAACGCCTTCCTGTGTCTCGCGAGCTCGGGGAGACCAGCCTGATGTTCCTGGTGCATCCCACCATCACTCCAGAGCAAATGGATGGCTACGTCGAGGCTGTGAGGTCGGTGGTGTTGCGGGCTTGTCGATGAAGCTTTTTTCATTACGCCAGGTCATTCGGTTGTCCCCTCTTGCCCGTCGGCTGCTGCTGATAGCGATCGACGCTCTGTTAGTCCCTTTGTCGGTGTGGCTGAGCTTCTGGCTTCGGTTGGCCCATCCTCTCCATCCCAGTTTTCAGGCTGCCGGACTGTGGATGCTTTCAGCAGTGCTGCTGTTCGGCCTGCCCCTATATGCGCTCACAGGACAGTACCAAGGTCTGACGCGTTATGTCGGCAGTCGAGCTTTTTACCAGCTCGCCGGCCGCAATGCACTGTTGGTGTTTCTGTTGGTGGCCACCGGCGTATTGCTGCGCCTGCCGATGCCGCCACGCAGCAGCTGGATCCTGCTCTGGTTATTGCTCACCGGCTTCACCGGATTGGTGCGCTTTGCCCTGCGTGATCTGCTCCTGTCGCTGCGGTCGGTGTCGCACAAACAGATGGTTCGTGTTGCCATTTATGGCGCCGGTGAGGCCGGTGCCCAGCTTGCCGCCGCTCTCCGCCTGGCCGGTAATCATCAGATTATTACGTTCCTCGATGATGCGCCGACCCTATGGCGGCGCACGATCAACGGCATACCGATTCAGCCGCCCCAGGTACTTAGCCAGATCCTGGATCAGCTCGATCAGGTGTTGCTGGCAATTCCCTCAATGCCCCGAGTTGAACGCCGTCGCATCGTGGCTGAGCTCCAACGCCAGGCGATTCCGGTGTTGCAGATTCCCTCGGTTGATGACATCACGGCAGGGCGGGCGCGCATCGATTCGCTTCGCCCTGTCGCCATTGAAGACCTGCTCGGCCGTGATCCTGTGCCGCCTGTGCGGGAGCTGCTTGGCCCTGGCCTGCGCGATGCAGTGGTGTGCGTCACCGGTGCCGGTGGCTCGATCGGTTCCGAGCTCTGCCGCCAAATTCTGCAGCTGTACCCCAAAGTCTTGATCCTGCTCGAGATCAGTGAACCGTCGCTTTATGCCGTCGAGGAGGAGCTGCGCCAACAACTGCCCGCTTCGGTGACCTTGCTTCCTGTGCTTGGCAGCGCCACCGATCCGGCTCTGGTGCAATGGCTTTTTGCAGGCCATGGTGTGCAGACCGTCTTCCACGCCGCTGCCTACAAGCACGTGCCCCTGGTGGAAGCGAATCCGCTGGCGGGCCTCGCCAACAACGTGGGATCCACTCGAGTGCTGTGCCAGGCCGCCATATCGGTTGGTGTGAGTGAAGTGGTGTTGATCTCCACCGATAAAGCGGTGCGACCCACCAATGTGATGGGCGCCAGCAAACGTCTGGCTGAGCTGGTGGTGCAGGCCACGGCGCAAGAGCTTTCTCAGAGTGCCAAGGGCGCAGGCCAGCTGCGCACTCGTTTTGCAATGGTGCGCTTTGGCAACGTGCTGGGGTCTTCTGGCTCAGTGGTCCCTCTGTTCCGTAGACAGATAGCCGCTGGAGGACCGATCACCCTTACCCACCCAGAGATCATCCGCTACTTCATGACTATCCCGGAGGCGGCCGAGCTGGTGCTTCAAGCTGCCACTCTTGCCAAGGGCGGTGATGTCTTCTTGCTGGACATGGGCGAACCTGTGCGTATCAAAGCTCTGGCCGAGCAGATGATCCGGCTCAGTGGTCTTTCCTTGCGGGATGCCCAGAATCCCTGCGGCGATATCGAGATTGCATGCACTGGCTTGCGCCCGGGCGAGAAGCTCTACGAAGAACTACTCATCGATGCCGAATCTGAAGCAACCCAACACCCCCTGATCTTCCGCGCCCAGGAACGGGTCTTCCCTCCTGAGGTGCTGTGGCCTCTGTTGGATGCACTCAATGCAGCGATCGAAGTACATGATGCGGAGGCCGCTCTGCCCTTGCTTGCTGAGCTGGTGCCCGAGTGGGAGCGGGGTGAAGTATCTAATTGATTTTTTTCAAAATCTCTCCGTTAAGGCTCTCGCCACAACAGTGCTAGCCATCTTGAAGACCACCACCTAGGGCCGTTTCGCCTCTAAGAATCAGCGATAACCTTCCAGCGTTTGACGGCTTAGCCCCACCACTAAATGCCTGTTGCTTCAATTCGCTCTATTTGTTGCATCGGTGCTGGCTACGTAGGCGGACCAACCATGGCGGTCATCGCCGATCGCTGCCCTGACGTTCAGGTCACAGTCGTTGATATCAACCAGACCCGCATCGATGCCTGGAACAACAGTGATCTGAGCAGGCTGCCGGTGTACGAGCCAGGCTTGGATGCCGTTGTTAGGCGTGCGCGAGGCCGCAACCTGCATTTCTCAACGGCTGTGGAAGAGGCGATCGCCGCAGCAGACATGGTGTTCATTTCGGTGAACACACCCACCAAAACCAAAGGGCTTGGTGCCGGTCAGGCCAGCGATCTACGTTGGGTGGAAGCCTGTGCCCGTCAGGTGACCAAATCGGCAACGGGCCACACGATTGTGGTGGAGAAAAGCACTCTCCCAGTTCGCACCGCGGAAGCAGTGAAGGCCATTCTGGCCTCTGCGGAGCAATCTTCTGATGGCTCCCAGGTCACGTTCGCGGTGTTGTCTAACCCTGAATTTCTGGCGGAAGGCACAGCAATCCAAGATCTTGAGTCCCCTGACCGGGTGTTGATCGGCGGAGAAGATCCTGATGCCATCGATTCTTTGGTATCTGTTTACAGCCATTGGGTCCCTCAAGAACGGATTCTGCGCACCAACCTTTGGAGCAGCGAGCTCTCCAAGCTCACGGCAAATGCATTTCTGGCCCAGAGGATCAGCTCGATCAATTCCGTTGCAGCCCTTTGTGAAGCCACTGGCGCTGATGTGCGTGAGGTGGCCCGGGCAATTGGCAGCGACAGCCGCATTGGTGCGAAATTTTTGCAGGCAGGCCCAGGTTTTGGTGGCAGTTGCTTCCAGAAAGACATCCTCAACCTTGTTTATCTCTGCAGGCATTTCGGGCTTCCCGATGTGGCCAACTATTGGGAATCGGTGGTGCAGCTGAATAGCTGGCAGCAGCACCGCATTGCTCGCACTGTGGTGCAGAAACTGTTCGGCACCGTCACCGGCAAACACGTGGCCATCCTGGGTTTTGCTTTCAAGGCTGACACCAACGACACCCGTGAAGCGCCGGCAATCCGAATTGCCAAGGACCTCCTGGAAGAGGGCGCTCAGCTCGCTATCCACGACCCCAAGGTGGATTCGGAGCAAATTGCCCGTGACTTGCAGCTGCCCGCCAGCACAGAACCTGATGTGGAGTCAGGTCTTACTCGGGCGGCACTGAGTGGTGAGGGCACCTGGTGGCCCAGTGACGACATCGCCTCTGCGATCAAGGGAGCTGATGCCGTAATCATCCTCACGGAGTGGAATCAATATCGAGAGCTCAATTGGGCGGTACTGGCTCCATTAATGCGTCAGCCCGCCTGGGTGTTTGATGCCCGGTCTGTCGTCACACCTTCTGAGATTCAAGCTGCTGGTCTGAACCTCTGGCGCGTGGGTGAAGGCCAGCCATGACCCTTCCAGTTTTGGTGACAGGTGCCGCCGGTTTCATCGGAGCAGCCCTCAGCTTGCGGTTGCTTGAGCGAGGGGAGAAAGTGGTCGGTGTCGATAACCTCAACAGCTACTACGACCCCCAACTCAAACGTGCGCGCCTTGCACGGATTGAGGAAGTAGCTCCACCAGATGCCTGGCGGTTTGAGCAGCTGGCACTGGAGGATGGTGAAGCCTTGATGCCATTGTTCGCGTCAGAGCAGCCACGGGTGGTGGTCAACCTGGCAGCACAAGCTGGTGTTCGCTATTCACTGGAGAATCCAGCTGCCTACATCCAGAGCAATCTGGTGGGTTTTGGGCAAATCCTTGAAGGTTGCCGCCATCACGGAGTGGAGAACCTGGTCTACGCCTCCAGCAGTTCGGTGTATGGCGGCAATCGCAACCTGCCGTTCCATGAACGCCAGCCTGTCAATCACCCGGTGAGCCTCTACGCCGCAAGCAAGAAAGCTAACGAGCTGATGGCTCACACTTACAGCCACCTCTATGGCTTGCCTGCAACCGGACTGCGTTTTTTCACCGTCTATGGCCCCTGGGGCCGGCCGGATATGGCACCGATGCTGTTTGCCAAGGCAATTCTTGCGGGCGATCCGATCAAGGTGTTCAACCACGGAAAGATGCAGCGTGATTTCACCTACATCGACGACATCGTCGAAGGGGTCCTTCGCTGCTGCGATAAACCAGCAACAGCCAATCCCGACTTCGATCCGCTTCAGCCTGATCCGGCATCGGCCGCAGCCCCGCATCGGTTGTTCAACATCGGTAACAGCCAGCCCACTGAATTGCTGCGCTTCATTGAGGTGATGGAGCAAGCGCTGGGCAAAGAAGCGATCAAGGATTTCCAGCCGATGCAGCCTGGTGATGTGGTGGCGACTGCTGCGGATACCCAGGCTCTTGAGGAGTGGGTGAGCTTTCGTCCCAGCACTCCGATCGAAGAAGGTGTGGATCGCTTTGCACGTTGGTATCGGGAGTTTTACGACGTCTGAGTTTGATCGCCACTGGCCCGAACTCTTCTATGGCCATCTGGCTGAGCAAAATCCTGCCGTTTGCTCTGTTGCCAATTGGCCTCAGTTTGATTCTGCTTTTTGTGGGCTTGATCGGTCGCTGGCGCTGGCCAGTGATCACGGCTGTGGTCTTGCTTTGGCTGTTTTCGCTGGGGCTGGTGAGCCAGATCCTCTGGCGTTTGTTGGAAGCACCCTGGCAACGCCAATCGGCAGCCAAGGCTGAGAATGCTGATGCGATCGTTGTGCTCAGTGGCGGACGTCACCCGGCTCCCGGCGCTGCGAAGGTCAGCGAGTGGCATGACCCAGATCGCTTTCTCGCAGGACTCGATCTGTATCGCAAGGGCAAAGCGCCGCGCTTGCTGTTTACCGGCGGTGCCAGTCCGTTCAGCCCAGGCCAGCCACTGGAAGGGGAGCGTTACTCAGAGGAAGCCAAGCAGTTCGGCATTCCTGCTGCGGCGATGCAGAGCACACCGCCCGTGGTCAACACAGCGCAGGAAGCCATTGGGATTCGCAAGCTGCTTCAGAGTCCTGATCGCTCAGCCAGCATCCAAAGAATTCTCTTTGTCACCAGTGCATTTCATATGCGCAGAGCCCAACGCTTGTTCGAACGCCAGGGGGTGAAGGTGATTCCATTCCCGGTGGATTTCCAGGCCCGTGGCCACTGGGCAGGGCCGATTTGGCGCGATCCCACCCAGTGGCTTCCGACCGCTGCGGCTCTTGATGGCAGCTCACGGGCCTTGCGTGAGTTGCTTGGCAGACTGGCTTATCGGGCCTGGTAGCTCTTCGTTTCCGGGATGGGTTTTCCTTTTACAGCAGTCAGGCTTGTTCGGGAGGTATTGGTTAAGTGAATTACATGTAGCCTGACTTTGTAATTCACTGGTTGGGTCTTGAGAAGCGCGATCACCTCGCGTGGCCAAACCGTTATCCCAGTTGCGATTCGTGAGCGCTTTGATCTGGGTCCATCTCAACGCTTGGAGTGGTTGGTTGAAGAGGACGGTTCGATTCGAGTGGTGCCTGTGGTGGCATCTCCCGTGCAGACCTTTCGCGGACAGGGTCGTGCAGGTGGCTCTACAGCGAGGCTCCTGGCAGATCGGGAGCTCGATCGAAACGCTGAAGGGTGATGCCAGCTTTTTGCCTCGATACCTCAGCAATCATTACCTTGCGAGATGACGAGCCAGGCGCAGAGCGCGTCGCCACGTTGTTGGAAGGACCTGATCTCTGTCTCGCCTGTTTCATCACGCTCATGGAGGTGCTCTACCGGGTTTGGAAAGACGAAGGAGAGAGGAGTGGGCGTCTTGCTTATGAACAGTTGCAATCTTTGCAAATCCAATGGGTTGACCAGACAGAACCCTTGTTACATGAGGCCTCTCGAATCAAGGCGTCGCATCCACTTTCCGTTGCTGATGCCTGGATCGCTGCCACGGCGATCCTCAGTCGGGCAACGCTGCTGCATAAGGTCCCAGGATTTGAGGCCATGACTGAGCTGGATCAGGATTGGTTGGCTTGAAGACCATTGATGGCAAGAGCAGATCTTCGAGGGCTGCTCTGAGGGGGAGAGCGATTTCAGTTGATCGAACCAGCAGTTTTCAGCAGCGGTCGTAATAGCGCTTGCCATCCTCCCGTTTCTGGCGGTGTCGCCCTGCTTCTCTGCGGGAGTACTCGCTTGCTGTGGGTTTGGTCACGATCGGATCCTCATGCGCCACTTGTTGCCATAGCTTCCAGGGCGCCCAGCGCACCGTGTGATTCACGCGGTTGTGCTTAATCAAATGGCACCAGTGCAAGCATCCGCACTTGGGGCAATACAACTCTTCTAGCCACTCATTCTCAGCACCAGAACTGGATAGGCGTTGATGATCAGCTGGGCGCGTTTGGCTGAGATACCTCGCTGATGGAGTTGTTACGGCTGCAGTAGGTGCAGGTAGTGCTTTCTGCCGTTACCTTCGATGTGCTGCTCTGGGTGGGCTGGGCAAAACAGTTGCCGCTTCTTGGCGCGGCGATTGCGCTTGGGCGAGTTCGAAACCTTGAAGGCGGCTGGCTTCCGGGTAAGAAGAACCATCAGAGACTGCCTTTCCCCTCAACCGTATGCCGGCGAGGTGGCCTTTGTCTGTTGCCTATGCATGAACTGCATTGTTGGGATCAAAGCTGATTGGATGGATTGATCCGCTGGGATGAATCTGCAAAAAACCACAAAAAAACCGGGTGTGAACCCGGAACTTTGTTTAAAAAATAAGTGCCGAACAATTCAGGCGGAACCAACACCGGTGTAAGACCCGTAGAAGAACAATCCGACAACAAAGATTGCAGCCATCCCTCCTGCAGTCGCGATCAGCCATAGAGGCAATGTGCCTTCTGTCCAGCGAGAGCGCCAAGCAACTGCTGGGCGACCATCGGGTAAACGATCGGGAATACGACCGTCGGGAAGACCTGATTTCTTACCACTCATGATTCAGACCTCAGTTGAAGAAGTAGCTGGAGAACAGAATGCCTGTGACGAACACAAACAGAAGACCCAGATAAAGGCTGGTCCGGTTGAGTTCAACCGGCAAGGTATTGGGATTTTTGTTGCGCTCCATGGTGTCTCAGAACTGGTGGGAAATCAGCGGCGAATGAATTGCATGGCGGCCAAAGCGCCAATAAAGAACACCGCGGGTACTCCCAGGGTGTGAAGGGCAAGCCAGCGAACCGTAAAGATCGGATAAACGCGGGGTTTTGAGGAGGTGGGTGTCTGCGTCATGGAAAATCCTTATTTCAGGCGTAAGTCAAGATCCGACTTGCCTTCGAAGCGCTGACCAACCACAGGAGCTTTGCTCTCACTGGCTTGGTAATACGAGTCAGGGCGTGGGGTTCCGAAAGCGTCGTAGGCCAGGCCTGTAGACACAAACAGGAATCCAGCAAGGAAGATGGAAGGCAACGTGATTGCGTGGATCACCCAATAGCGAATACTGGTAATGATCTCGAAAAACGGACGTTCCCCGGTTGAGCCGGCGGCCATGACTTCGGGTGTAACAGCTCAGTGATCTTAAGGGCAGGGGTCCGGCGACTGCGCCGGCTCCTGCCAGTTGGTTACAGAGCGTTGTTCGCCAAGCGGCCCCAGTCGCTCTCAGCTCGACGCTGACCAGCGCAGCATCAACCCGCGCTCACCTAGCAGAAACGCATGCTTCTGATTGCCTGTGTCGTCGAAAGCAAAGCGATTGAAGTTGGTTGGTGCTTGCACGCTCTCAGGGTCGCGCTCCCAGCTGTTGCCCTCATCTCGGCTGACCAACAGGGTGCCGTTACCACCGCTGGCCCAAATCGCTCCGTCATCAGACCAGGCCATGTCCATGTAGCCATAGCCGTTGGTGATGGGGATGATCGGCTTGCTCCAGTTCTCTTTGTCGGCTGCATCCTCGTTGAAGCGGATCTGTGCCCCACGAGCCACCATCCACAGCCGGCCGTCGGGCTGGTATCCAATGCTCTGCAGCCTTTGGCTGCTGACCCGCTGATGGACTTGCCAGACCGTCTGGCCTGGATCCCAGGTGGCGTAGAAGTTGCCCAAGCTGCTGACGCTGACGTAGGCGCCATCAGGACTCCGCCGCAGATCGCGAATGGAACCTGCGGCATCACTCACCTCAGCGTCCCAGCTGCCACCGCCGTCGCTGGTTCGGTACACAGCTCCCACATTGGTGGCTAGTTCCGCACTGTTTGGCCCAATGGCAGTGATCAGATAAGGCTCGCCTGGAAGCTTGGTATCCAAGAACAAGCGCGTCCAGTTCTGCCCACCATCGGTGGTGTGCATCAGCAGTCCAGGTTGACCTGCAATCCAGCCGTCATCACCTTCGAAAGCGATGCTGATCAGGCGGAAGTTTTCTTCTTCTGGCAGATCCAGGCTGCGTTCATTCCAGCTGGCGCCACCGTCATTCGTTTCAAGAATTAGGCGGTTGCTGCCCACCAAATAGCCATGGTCGGCGCTGGTAAAGGCAACATCCAGCGGATTGGCCTGGGTGTTGAGATCGATCACCTGCCAGGGGCTTGCTGTTGCAGTGGGAACCTTGGTGGTGACGCAACCGCCGAGACCGAAGCCGATGCAGACCACGAGTGCCAACTTGGCCAGGGATTTGATCAGGGAATTCATGCCGGATTGAGAACGAAGGCAGGCTTGGAGCAATGCGGGTGATCTAGCGCAGTGAATACAACGAGAGGAAGAAGGCAAATCCAAGAGCCAAGCTGCCGAAGATCAGCACATTCTTCTGTCCTGGGGTCAAACGATTGACGCCCAGGCCGAAATCGAGATTCTCTTCGAACCCACTGGCCTTGGAGCGAGGTCCAATGTCGCGGAAGGCGCCAACTCTGCTGCGGCAGACCGGGCAGCGGAACGCCAAAGCATCCAGCTGCTGAAAAGCAGTGCCCGATTCGATGCGCAGTTTTTTGACGCCTTCTTCAGGGTCGTAGACGAATCCGCAGCTACGGCATTCGAAACGGTGCGTGAGTGGATCACTTGGTTGTTCCGCCAGAGTCTTTTCTGGGGCGCGCACCTTTGTATCTGTTGAAGTCTCGACTGAAGGATCAGCTTCAGAGACTTGCTCCACCTCGTTGTCAGCAATTTCGGAAGCAGCAATTTTGGAACCAGAAATTGTCTGATTCGCAGGGTCCTGCGGTGCTTGTGGTTCGTCGCTCACCGCTGATTGACCCAAGGGGGATACCACTCTATCGACGCCAGCTGGCCAAACGTCAGCTAAAGGCTGCAAATGCCAGACTGCATGTCATTCCGATCAGCCCAGATGTTTGTCCTTCCGGGGTACGACGCTTTCCTCGGCTTCCTGCTGATTGCAGCGGCTGTGCCTGTGTTGGCCCTGGTGACGAACAAGCTTGTGTCTCCCCGGAGTCAGGTTGGCGAGCGTGAACTCACCTATGAGTCGGGCATGGAGCCAATTGGCGGAGCCTGGATCCAGTTCAACATCCGCTACTACATGTTTGCGTTGGTCTTCGTGATCTTCGATGTGGAAACGGTTTTCCTCTATCCATGGGCCGTGGCATTCCACCGGCTAGGTATTTTGGCTTTCATAGAAGCCTTGGTGTTCATTGCCATCCTTGTGGTGGCTTTGGCCTATGCCTGGCGCAAGGGCGCCCTGGAGTGGAGCTGATCCCATGACCTCATCCATTGAACGTGCTGCAACAACAGGAGAACCCCCCTCGATTCAGGCGGTCCGCGATCTGAGGGAATCCAGCTGCGGACCTGTGGCTGGCGCTGCGGATGGTGTGCCGACCGTCACTCAGGACCTCAGCGAAAACATCATTCTCACGAGCTTGGATGATCTGCACAACTGGGCACGACTGAGCAGTCTTTGGCCACTTCTCTATGGAACGGCTTGCTGCTTCATTGAATTCGCTGCCTTGCTGGGCTCACGTTTTGATTTCGATCGTTTCGGTCTTGTGCCGCGCAGTTCACCGCGTCAGGCCGATCTCTTGCTCGTCGCTGGCACGGTCACGATGAAGATGGCGCCAGCGCTGGTGCGTCTCTATGAGCAGATGCCTGAGCCCAAATATGTGATCGCCATGGGTGCCTGCACCATCACCGGTGGCATGTTCAGCTCAGACTCCACGACCGCCGTTCGCGGAGTGGACAAGCTGATTCCCGTTGACCTCTACTTGCCCGGCTGTCCCCCCAGGCCTGAAGCGATCTTCGATGCGGTGATCAAGCTGCGTAAGAAAGTGGCCAACGAATCCGTGGCAGATCGTCGTCTGCTAATTCAGACCCATCGCTACTGCACGGTGGAGCATGCGATGACTCCTGTTGAGCCGATCGTCACCGGTGCTTACTTGCGTGCTGAAACTCAGGTTGCTGCACTCAAACCTGGCGCAGGATTGCCGATGCCTGCTTTGGAGACAGCTGAACCCGTCAAGATCCCTGAGGAGTCATGAGCGCAACCCCTGAGAAGGAAACCAAGGCAGATGTTCCAGTTGCGACGGGACCGGATCCAGGGCCTGTCAGTCAATGGTTGAGTGAGCAAGGTTTTGATCACGCTGTGCTGGATCCTGACCATGTCGGGGTCGAGCAGATCGGTGTGGAGGCGTTGTTTCTCCCTGTGATCGCAGCAGCTCTCAAAAGCCACGGTTTTGATCATTTGCAATGCCAAGGCGGCTACGACGAAGGGCCTGGCCAGCAATTGGTCAGCTTCTATCACTTCATCGCACTGGCAGAAGTTGCTGATGGTCTGGTGGATCAGCTACGCGAAGTACGTTTAAAGGTGTTTCTATCCAGGGAGGGAGAGCCCTCTATTCCCAGTCTCTACGGACTATTCCGAGGTGCCGACTGGCAGGAACGCGAGACTTTCGACATGTTCGGTATCAATTTTGAAGGCCATCCCCATCCCAAGCGGTTACTGATGCCTGAGGATTGGACCGGTTGGCCACTGCGCAAGGACTACGTGCAGCCTGATTTTTATGAGATGCAGGACGCTTATTAAGTCGGACTGTTTCAACTCATAGCAGACGTTCTTTCTGCTTTGTACCTTCTGTAAAAGCGCATCACTCCCAGGGCCAAGCTGCGGGGGTCATGACGCAGGGTTGCTGTAGGCCGGCTGCCCTGCAGTGTTGCTTCCATCACGTCGTATCCCTCGGCTTCCAGTTCGCGGCGGTTGCAGGTCACCGGCTCAGCGCCGCGTGAGCGGTAATGCTTGATCAGCGGCGATTGCCGAATGGGCTCTTGAGCGAGCACAGCATCAAACAGTCGATGGCTGATGCCGAGTGAGGCCAATTGCGCTTCGATCGCTCTCAAATGTCCGCTCACATCCAGACCATCGGTTTCTCCGGGCTGCGTCATCAGATTGCAGATGTAAAGCCTGGGTGCGCGGCTGCGTTGGATGGCGCTCACCAGTTCAGGGACCAGCAGATTGGGCAGCAGTGAGGTGTAAAGGCTGCCTGGGCCCAGCAAAATCAGATCGGCTTGTGCAATGGCTTCAAGAGCCCTCGGGAGTGCTGGCGGACGTTCAGGCAAGCAGCCCAGACGAACGATGGGGCTCGGTGCCTTGCCGATCGCCGATTCGCCTTCTATGCGGCGACCGTCTTCTAGTTCCGCCCAAAGCCGCACATCCACATTCGTGGCGGGCACCACCTGGCCCTGCACCGCCAGCACGCGGCTTGAGGCGGTGATCGCGGTTTCCAGGCTGCCGGTGATGGCCGTGAGTGCCGACAGGAACAGATTGCCGAAGCTATGACCTTCAAGACCGCCTCCGGCGGAGAACCGGTACTGGAACAGACGGGTCAGCAGCGGTTCTTCGGTGGATAACGCGGCCAGACAGTTGCGGATGTCGCCAGGTGGCTGCACGCCCAGCTCTCGTCGCAGCACGCCGCTGCTGCCACCATCGTCAGCCACGGTGACGATGGCCGTGATGTGGCTGCTGTAGCGCTTGAGGCCACTCAGCAGCGTGGAAAGCCCGGTGCCGCCGCCGATGGCGACGATGTTTGGACCACGGTTGAGGCGGCTTTTGGCGCGCAGCGCATCCACCAGCACGGTGTCTTTTTCTGGAGCCAGGGCCTGCTGGATGGAGCCGAAGCTGCGGCTCTGCCCCCAGAGCAGCAGGCCGACTCCCACGAGCAGCACCAATGGTCCGGTAATGCCCCTTGGCATCACTCTTGTGATCCAGCTCAGGGATTCCTGGATGGCCCAGAGCATCCAGTAGATCGGCTGTAAGTCGGCCCAGACGGCAGCACCGAGCAGGGCCAACATCAGGCCAATCCCTGAGGTGAGTAGCCAGCGCTTCACGACCAGACCTGGTTGGAGCCAACGCACGGCTCGGCGGGAGCGCAGCATCAGATCGCGCTGCCGTTCGGCCTGCATGGCCCGGATGCGTTGACGGCGTCCGCGATGGCTGGGGCTGGTCAAGTGCAATCCGGGGCCAGGGTCGTCGCTTCCCTCGCGATAAGTGAACTGTACGGAAGTTGTTCCTGATGGCCATCCCTAATAGTGCAAACAGGGCAAGATGGGTCTGTAACGCGCAATCGCTCCGTGCAGACCAGGCTGGATTCAACATCTCCAGCAACCCAGACCCCAGTGGTGGAGATGCGTGGTCTCACGATGCAGTGGGGATCCAAGCCTGTTCTTGACGATGTGTCGCTCTCCATGCAGCCAGGAGAACGTATTGCTGTGGTGGGGCCTTCAGGAGCTGGCAAATCCACGGTGCTGCGATTGTTGGCTGGATTGCAGGTCCCTACAGCTGGTGAACTGCGCCTGTTTGGTGAATTGCAGGAGTACTTGCGCCTGGATCAGCGACGGCCGCCGGATGTGCGTCTGGTGTTTCAAAACCCTGCATTGCTGGCTTCGCTCACGGTTGAAGAAAACGTCGGCTTTCTATTGATGCGTCTTGGGCGCATGACAGCTCCCCAAATTCGTGAGCGCGTGCAGCAGTGTCTTGAGGCTGTTGGACTGAATGATGTGGCTGATCAATATCCGGGTCAGCTCAGTGGCGGCATGCAGAAACGAGTGAGCTTTGCCAGGGCTCTGATTGATGATCCCGATCGCGAAGAGGGCGCGATGCCTCTGCTGCTGTATGACGAGCCGACGGCAGGGCTTGATCCTGTGGCCTCAACCCGCATTGAGGATCTGATCGTGAAGACCACCACCGTGGCCCGCGGCTGCTCGGTTGTGGTGAGTCATGTGCACAGCACCATCGAGCGTTCAGCCGAACGGATTGTGATGCTCTATGGCGGCCGTTTCCAGTGGGACGGCTCGGTCGATGAGTATCGCTCCACCGATAACCCCTATGTCGTTCAGTTCAGGACGGGTAACCTGCGCGGACCGATGCAGCCCTCCGATCAATGAGCCATGCGCCGTAGTGTCCGTGAAGCCCTTGTGGGGTTTTCGATCGTTGGAGCGATTGCAGGATTTGCTGGCACCATGCTGTGGCTGAGAGGTGTGCGTCTGGGGTCGGAGACCTGGACTGTGACTGCAGACTTCGCCAATGCCGGAGGACTGGCGGCCCGTTCCCCCGTGACCTTCCGGGGAATCATGGTGGGCACGGTCCGATCCGTTGATGTCACTCCGATGTCGGTGAAAGCAACGCTTGAGATCAATGCCGATGACCTGAAGTTGCCTTTGCCCGTCAAGGCAACGGTCTCCTCGGCATCACTATTGGGGGGCGATTCACAGGTTGAACTGGTCACAACCGGTGCGCCGCTCCCGAAGAACGCGCCAATGCCGAAATCTGGCGGTTGTCGTAACAGCGGAATCCTTTGCAACGGTGCAACCGTCCCTGGCGAGTCAGCGGCGAGTCTTTCCACCGTGACTGCCTCCCTGGAGCAGCTGCTCAATCAGGCTGAGAAGTCGAATCTGATCCCCCAGCTGGTGGAGTCCACCAAGCAGTTCGGGATCACCAGTCAGGACGCTTCCAAGTTTTTGAATACGGCTGATGTGGCGGCTGAAAATGTCGACACGCTGGTCCATCAGCTGCGCGCTGAAGTGGCCAGAGCCAAGCCCACCATTGAAAATCTGAATAGGGCCACTGCGGAGGCTGCCGCTGCTGCGGCCCATATCAACAACTTGGCAGGGGCCATCGATAACCCAGAAACAGTCAGTGATCTGAAGCAGACGGTGACCAATGCCCGTGAGCTCACAGCTCGCATCGACCAGGTGGGTGGTGATATCGAACAGCTCACCGATGACCCCCGTTTCATGAAGGGTTTACGCAGCCTGATGATCGGACTCGGCACCCTGTTCGAGGAGGTCTATCCCGCCCAAACGGGTGGCTCGAAGTAGGTCTGTAGATCAGGTCACGGCGTTGATGGCATCCATGGCAATGGCCGCGATCGCTTGATCACTGGCCTTGGGGAGCTGCACGTATTTGCCCCCGGCGGCTTCGGCCAGGTCTTTGCCCATGCCACTGCCAATGAATTTGCGTTCGGTGTCGATCACTAAAAGCTTGATTCCCAGCATGCGGTAGCGCGTCGCTACATCCAGCACTTCCTGTTTGAGGTCAGGCTTCTCTTCGCCTTCCAGTTCAGGCTGGCCTAGGGAGGTGCTGAGGGGCACGTTGCCACGCCCATCGGTGATGGCCACCACTACAACCTGGCCCAGATCGCCTGTTGCCAGGGCGTTAGCGCCAACACGGGCTGCCTGGGTCAGTCCGTGGGCTAACGGTGATCCGCCGCCGCAGGGCATCGATTCCAGCCGCCGGCGCGCTGCGGTGATCGAGCGTGTGGGCGGCAGCAGCACCTCGGCCTGATCGCCTCGGAAGGGGATCAGCGCCACTTCGTCGCGGTTTTCATAGGCCTCGGTGAGCAGCCGAATCACGGCACCTTTGGCGCTCTGCATGCGGTTCAGGGCCATGGAACCGCTTGCATCCACTAGGAAAATCACCAGGGCACCGGCCTGGCGCTGCAACAGCTTGGCGCGCAGATCGGATTCCTCAACGATCACGTTGCGCCCTGGCTGGCGTTCGCGCCTTGCCTTTTGATAGGGCGCCGCCGCGCGCAGCGTGGCATCCACGGCGATGCGCCGTACGGGCCCCCTGGGCAGCATCGGTTTCACATAGCGGCCGCGGCTGTCGCTGAGCACCACCGAACGACTGCCGCTGCTTCCGCTTTTGCTCTTGGCTGCATTGAACAGCAGCAGGTCGGGATCGATGGACACCGCCTCCGGATCGAGCATGAATTCCTCTGGAACCGAGGGCGGTGCTTCGTCCTGGTCCGACTCGTCATCGTCCTCGTCGCGATTGTCGTCTTCGCGGTTCTCGTCTTCGTCGTTGGAGTCGTCTTCGGGCGAGTCGCTCTGATCCTGATCAGTGCCTTGCGGCGGAGGCGGTTGGTTTTCCGGGTTCTGCTCCCCTGCGTCCGGTGGCGGCGGTGGCTCCATCTGTTGATCTGGCGGTGGCAGTTGCGACGCACGCGGGGCGATGACCAGGGCTACAGCCACCTGCAGGTCGTCTGCTTCGACCTGTTCACGGCCACTGAGGGCTGCATGGGCTCTGGCGACGCGTACGGCATAGAGCTCGGATCGGTGGCCTTCCACACCACCGCGAAGCGCTTCGGTCACGAGGTACTCGATTTGCTCGCGGCTGATGCGCACGTCCGGCAGCCACTGACGGGCCAGTAGAAGCTGGGTGGCCAGAGCATCGGTCTCCTCTTTCCAGCGCTCGGAGAAACTGCGGCTGCACTGACCATGGCTCAGCACCGCATTGGTGATTTCGACGCGTTCCTCCGTGCTCACTAGTTGGTTGGCTGAGAGGGCGATCGCAAAGCGGTCGAGCAGGTGGTCGCGGACGTTGCCCTCCTCGGGGTTGTAGGTGGCGATCAGCAGCGGCCTGCAGGGGTGGCTGAGGCTGAGGCCTTCCCGTTCCACCTGGTTTTCGCCAGCGCCGACCGCTGCCAGCAAAAGATTGATGATGCCGTCATCGAGCAGGTTGAGCTCATCGACGTACAGCACTCCGCGGTGAGCTTCTGCGAGCAACCCCGGCTGGAAGACAGCGCTGCCGCTGGCCAGTGATGCGGCCACGTCGACGGCGCCGACTAGGCGGTCTTCGGTGATGCCGAGGGGCACCTGCACGAAGGGAGCCGGAATCACCTTGGAGGGTGGTTCGTGGCTCAGCCGCTCGCGCCAGTTCTCATCCCATTCCTCGGGTCGGGTCGGGTCGAGGTTGAGACCTGGTCCTGCAGGCACATAGGCGCTGTCTTGATCCAGCACCTCGATCGGTGGCAGCAGGGCGTGCAAGCCTCGTGCCAGAACCGATTTGCCGGTTCCTCGCCCTCCGGCGATGATCACGCCTCCCAGAGCCGGGTCCACCGCTGCCAGCATCAGCGATAGTTTCAACGTTCCATGGCCTGTGATGGCTGCCAGTGGGAAGGCACGGCTTGCCTGTTCCTGAGCAGCTGTGCTGGCTAGTCCGCTGGCGACCCCTCCACCTGAAACCATGAATGTTTGCCGGCCCAGGGTGTGAGCGCCAGTCTCGCTGATCAGGCTCATTGTCTTGCGATCGCTCTTGGGGCGAACCTCCCCAGTGCCGTGGGTACGCCTCGTCAGACGCTGATCACAGTGCGTCCTCAAGTGGAGCAGCTTGTGATCGCTTGGGCCAGGTCAGCCGCGGGAGAACTTCGCTGCTCCTGGTCACCATTGTTTGAGACGGTTCCTGTGGGTGGGCCTTCAGGTCAGCCGCTGTACTGCAATGCCGTGGTGCTCATCAAAGGAGTCCAACGCCCTGTCGTTGAGGCCGCGGCGTTGGAGCTGCTTATGGAGCTGCATCAGCTGGAGCGACGTTTCGGCCGAGATCGAGGCCAGGAGTTGCCATGGGGTCCGCGCAGTCTCGATTTGGATCTTTTGTTCTGGGGGGAATGGCGTCTCGAACATCCGCGTCTGGTCTTACCTCACCCCCGCCTGCACCTGCGCCAATTTGTTCTCGAGCCCCTGTTGGCAGCCATGCAGCGATCAGTCGACTGGCGTCCCTAAATCAGATCTTGATCACTGCAGAGGCCAGTTCGATCACCACATCGGCTTGCTTCAGCAGAGCCGGGTCGTGGCTGCTGATCAGCACTAGTCGCTCTCGCGACCTTTCATGGATTACATCACGCACTATCTGGCTGGCGCTGGCATCGAGAAATGCTGTGGGCTCATCCAGCACTTCGACCGGTCGGCTCCGCAGCCAGGCACGCAATAGGCCGAGTCGATGCAGTTCACCACCTGAGAAGGGCATCTGGGCGAGCGACATGGGGGAACTGAGCCCGTCTTGCCGGTCGAGCAGATGGCTGAGGCCTAAGCGATGCAGCCATTCCTCAATGATCTGGTCTGGAAGATCAGCGCCAAGCAGCAGGTTGTCGCGCAGGCTTGCTTCCAACAGCACCGCATGTTGTGGTGCACAGGCGATGAGGCCTCGCAGCTGCTGAGCAGCGGGCAGACCAGAGAGCCGCAACGTCTGCTCATGGCAGTGGATTGACCAGCAGCTGTTTTCTTCGTCTCCAAGTCCGCTGAATCGATCCAGAAGCTTGGTTTTGCCACAGCCTGAAGCCCCTGTGATCACGACCAGGCGCTGCGGTTGAAGACTGATCGATGTCGGCTCAAGGGCTTCAGGGTCCGTGCTTTGCCAGTGAAGCTGGCTCCAGCGTTCCAGTTCGAGTCTTGGCAGAGAGTGTTCGCTTAGAGGAGTGCCACTGGTCTGTGCAGGATTGGACCGCAGTTGATGGCGACGCTCACGCAGAGCCTCATATCCAGGCAGATTTCCGAGGCACAGGCGTCGGGCTAGCACCACTGCACTGAGGGATGTGCCGGCTCGGTAGGACAGCACCAGTGTTGTGGCCAGCACTTCAGCCGTGAGCGCATCCCCCTGCCTCAGCATCCAGATGCCAGCAATGGCCACCACCAGCGTGTCGCGCCAGGCGTTGTAGCCCGCTCGTCTGCGCACGCGTTCTTTCAGCAACCAGCGGCCTTTGGCCGTCTCCTGCGCAAAGCGGTTTAGGAGCCAGTCTTCAGCGGCAGCGGCACGCAAGGCTTTGAGTCCATGTAGGCCATCCCCAACGGTGCGTTGCAGGGCTGCATTCAGACGGCTCTGGATCCTGCCTAGTCCCCAACTGCCGGACCGCCTCAGCAGGGCCGCGCCGGCGGTTGCCGCCAGCGCCAGCAGCAGCGGCCAGGCTGCAGTGCGCCCCACGAACAGCACGCTGATGAGGTAAATCAGCATCGCCAGCAAGGCCTGAACCATGCGCAAGGCTTGATCCAGGCTCATGGCAGAGCGAGTGATGTCGGCCATCAGTAGCGCCAGTAGATCACCTCGGCCAAGCCGATCAAGCTGCCGGGAGGAGGCTGAGAACACCTCGTGTAGCAACTGCTGCCGAAGCCGGTCGGTGAAACCGGAACGCAGCCATTCCCTGCTGATGGCCACGCGGGCCTGAATCAGACCCCGAGCAAGGATCAGGCTTACCAGCAGGGCCAGGCTGGACGACAGGGGCAGCCCTTTGAGCAGCGTCGGTGATGCAGCGGATTCTGTCCCCGAGTTCAGCAAGAGGCTGATGGCCAGCCCAAGTCCAGCGATATCCAGCAGGCTGCTGACCACGCTCAACATGGATTGCAACATCAGATGTCGCCATCCCGCTTCCTGCGCCAAAGCTTTCAGGAGCTGCAGCTGCTGCAGCAGTGCTTGATCAGTCAGTGCGATGCGGAATGAAGCAAAAGTCGTCCGTCGATCCTGACGCTCAACCGCCATGCTGGTGCCCAACGTCCTGAGAAGCCATGGCCCCGCTGCCGGCTCCAGAGCCCTACGAGCTACTGGAGACCATCGATGCCCTGGATGCGCGCAAGGTGCGCTTCGAACGCAACCGCATCAGGTTGCCGATGGGAGTGGAGGGCAGCTTTGGGATCATCCGGCATCCCGGTGCATCCCTTGCTGTGCCGATCACGAGTGAGGGTCAGGTGGTGGTGTTGCGTCAGTATCGCTTCGCCGTTCAGGCCAGGCTGCTGGAGTTCCCTGCTGGCACCCTTGAGGACGGAGAAGATCCTCTCGAGTCGATGAAGCGGGAGCTCGGGGAAGAAGCGGGCTATAGCGCCGCTCGCTGGGATGCCCTCGGTCCCATGCTGCCCTGCCCGGGGTACTCCGATGAGGTCATTCATTGCTTCTTGGCCAGGGATCTCATAGCGCTGGAGAATCCCCCCGCGGGAGACGACGATGAGGATCTGGAGGTCCTGCAGATGAGTCCTGCCGAACTGGATGCTCGCCTGAGTTCCGGCGAAGAGTGGCTCGATGGCAAGAGCGTCACCGCTTGGTATCGGGCCAAGCAATTGCTCGGTTTCTGAATTCAACTAAGGATGAGTACCCCTCGCACGCTGTTCTGGCACCGCCGCGATCTGCGCTTGGCGGACAACTCAGGTCTTCAGGCGGCCGTAGCACTAGGCCCGGCTGTGACTGGCGTTTATGTGCTCGATCCGGCTCTGATCACTCCGCCACCCCAGCTGCCGCCGATGGCACCAGCCCGGTTGTGGTTTCTGGTGGAGAGCCTGGTCGAACTGCAACAGCGCTGGCGCCAGGCCGGTAGTCGCCTCCTGGTGTTGGCCGGTGATCCTGTTCAACTGTTGCCGCAGCTGGCAGATCTTCTGAACGCGCCCACTGTGGTCTGGAGTCGCGATGTAGAGCCCTATGCCCGCGAGCGTGACCGTCAGGTGGCCAAGGCCTTGCAGACCGATGGGCGCAAGCTGCTGGTCGACTGGGACCAGCTGCTAGTGGCGCCGGAGTCACTCAAAACTGGTGGTGGTGATCCTTATCGGGTGTATGGGCCATTCCTGCGCAATTGGCGTGGTCAGGTCGAGCGCCTCGGCCCAAGCACCACAGAAGCTCCGCAAGGCCTGCAGGATCTGACGCAGTCCCAGCTTCAGCAGATCAGCTCTGCAGAAGGCGATCTTGGTCGGCTTTGTTCCCAGGGACAGTCTGAGCTTGAACGTCTGCGTAGCAACCATGGCTTCGCAGGTACCGACGTGTGCCCTTGCCGCCCTGGAGAAATCGCAGCAGGCGACCAGTTGGTGACGTTCGCTGACGGCCCCCTGCTTGGCTACGAGCCGGACCGCAATTTCCCGGGGCAGCAGGGGACTTCATCCTTAAGTGCGGCTCTGAGTGTTGGCACGGTCAGCCCCAGACAGGCTTGGTGTGCTGCTCAGAGCGCCAAAGAGATCGTGCGCAGTGATGAACAGCAGCATGCGATCACGGTGTGGGAGCAGGAGTTGGGCTGGCGTGAGTTTTACCAGCAGGCGTTGTTCCATTTTCCCGAATTGGCGGATGGTCCCTACCGCGAGCAGTGGCGACGCTTCCCCTGGGAGAACAACGAACAGTGGTTTGGCTTCTGGAGAGAGGGCCTAACGGGGATGCCGATCATCGATGCAGCGATGCGTCAGCTCAATCAGAGCGGTTGGATGCACAACCGCTGTCGCATGATTGTCGCTTCTTTTCTGGTTAAAGACCTGATCTGCGATTGGCGTTGGGGCGAGCGGGCGTTCATGGAGCTGGAGGTGGATGGCGACCTTGCGGCCAACAACGGTGGTTGGCAGTGGAGTGCCAGCAGTGGAATGGATCCCAAGCCCTTGCGAATTTTCAATCCGGCGACACAGGCATCAAAGTTTGATGCCGATGGCGATTACATCCGTCACTGGTTGCCGGAGCTGCGCCATGTGAACACCAAGGATCTGATCAGTGGTGAGATCGGTGCATTGGAGCGACGCGGATATCCCGAGCTTCTGATCGATCACAAGAAACAGCAAGCCCACTTCAAGGCGCTGTATGCCACGATCCGATCCTGAGCTCAGGCGGCCACGCCGCAGGTTTGCGAGTCCAGTGGGGCGGTTTGGATGAGTAGCGAGCGAAGCACAGAAATGACCTGTTCTTGCTGTTCGTTGGAGAGCTCGGGGAAGATCGGCAGACTCAGCACCTCGCTGCACAACTGCTCGGTTACAGGTAGGCGGGTGCTTTGGTGTTGATCGGCGTAAGCCGGTTGGCAATGTATGGGAATGGGGTAATAAATGATCGTGCTCACTCCCCGCTCCTGAAGGCTCTGTCTCAGCCAATCACGGCAATGACTGCTAGGTAGTCCGAACTCACTCGGGCGATGGCTGGCATTGGAGGAGACCTCAGTTGGACAGACCGTGACACGCACGACAAATTGATTCCAGCCATGGTCGTTGCAAGTCGACGCATCGGGTAGCAGCAGGCCTGGTATATCCTGGAGAGCTTCGCGGTAACGCTGGGCGATCTGCCGGCGCCGATCAACCCACTGGTTGAGTCGGGGCAGTTTCACGTTGAGTACAGCGGCCTGCATCGCATCGAGCCGACTGTTGTAGCCGAGCTCCGTGTGCAGGTAGCGGCGGGGCATGCCGTGTACAGCCAGCTCACGCATGCGCTGAGCAAGCTCTGCGTCGTGGCAGGTGATGGCTCCGGCATCACCTGCCGCTCCAAGATTTTTGGTAGGAAAAAAGCTGAAGCAGCCCGTATCGCCCCAGCTGCCCACCGGTCGCCCCTTCCAGCTCGCTCCTGTGGCTTGAGCACAGTCCTCAATCACGCGCAGATTGTGGTCCTTGGCGATCGCCATCAACCGCGTCATGTCGACAGGCCGACCGAACAAATGCACCGGGATTAGGGCTTTGCTCGCCGCAGTAATCGCCGCAGTGATTTGATCGAGGTCGATCAGGTAGGTGAGTGGATCGACATCCACGAACACGGGTGTCGCACCCACAGCGCTAATCGCTTCGGCTGTGGCAAAGAAGCTGAAGGAGGCTGTGATGACTTCATCACCGGCCCCAATTCCGAGCGCTCTCAACGCCAGGATCAGTGCATCAGTGCCGCTATTGCAGCCCACGGCGTGGGCAGTCCCTACCGCCGCTGCGAAGGCTGTTTCAAACGTCTTGATTTCGGTGCCACCGATGTACTGCCCGCTGCGCAACACACGCAGCGCGGCTTCATCGAGTTCCGGCCCCAGGTCGGCGAGCTGCTGACTGAGGCTGAAGGGAGGCACCTGCATGGGGGGCACCTTAAGCCGGTGCCCCGAACCACGGTGGCTCCTGTCCGGGATGCCACTTGATGTTGCAGCCGACGGATGGCTGCTGTTCCTTGCTGACAGGTTGGCCATTCAGGACCGCATCCAGTGCCTTGCGCAGATCGCGACCATCCAGTTGAACGTCGTTCCCCGGGCGGCTGCCGTCGAGCTGACCGCGATAACGCAGGGTCTGTAGACCCGCATGATCTGGACTGAAGAGATAGAACTCTGGTGTGCAGGCACCCTTGAGCGCTTTGGCCAGGTTCTGCTGCTCATCCAGCAGATAAGGGAACCTCCACTGTCGCTGCTCCGCCTGATGGCGCAGCCCTTCAGGACCATCCTGGGGATGGGTGATGAGGCTGTTGCTGGAGACGGCCAGCAGGGTCACCTCTGGGCCGTAATGCTCAGCAATCCTGCTTAGTTCGGGTTCCACATGCTTCACAAACGGGCAGTGCGCGCAGATCAGCATCACCAGCAGCGGTTGTGCAGGCAGCTCGCTGTCGCTGAGAGTTGCTGAGTCAGCGGCACCGATCAAGCTTCCGCTCACCACGGGCAACTGGAAGGCAGGCAGCGCTTCGCCGAGCGGCAGCATGGTCGAGGGAGTGAGAGCCATGGCGAACGAGCAACAAATGGTGCATCGCTCTTCATCCTGGTTCAGAATCCGGCGCTCCGGTGCAGTGAACGCGTGCTCAGGCGTGCCCAGGCAGCTCGGATCCCAGTCATTTCGCTAGCTCTGATGCTCGGAGCCTGCTCGGCACCGCAAGCTGCCAGCTGGAAAGTGTTTCCGCTGCAGCGGCGTATGCCCCATGACGGGCTTGCGGTTGTGAGTCAGCCCGATGGCTTTGGTCTCCATTTGTTTCTTGAAACCGACACTGACGATCCAGGGGAGTGCAAACCCCGCTGGTTTCCCGATGCGGCACGTCTCTTCAATGGCAATGGCACAGCGCCCTTCAGCGCAGGGCTGGCGCCGCGAGAGGAATTCTTCGCTGCTGTGCGTCGCAGCGATGTGCGCCGTGCTTTGCAGGCCGAGTTGAAGGCCCTCTGCCAGCAGCGGGCTCCCCAGGCCCGCTGGCAGTGGACGCCCCCGCCCACCGAGGCCTCGGAACTCATGCCACTACACCTGCCGGCTTATGAGCGGCGGGATCTACTGAGGGATCCCGCCAAAGAAAAGCGGCTTGAGGACGACCTGCTGGGTGACGCTCAGAAGGCTTCCCAGACCACTGGTTCGGCCTCTCGCCAGTAGCGGCTGAATCGACCAAGCCGTGGTGGTCGCGGCATGGTCACGAACGGTTCTGGTTCAAGCAGTTCCAGTGGGCAGTGCTCTTCGATGGAGGTCGCGATGCGTTCCAGGCGAGGGTCGACGGGCAGGCTGCTCAAGATGCCATCTGCGTTGTGTCGTTCAGCAAAGGCAATCACTTCCTTGACCACATCGCCCTTGCGCAGGGTGATGGGCAGATCCAGGGCGCTTTCGTACAGGAAGCCAAGCCGCTTGCGGCTGATACGGGCTTCCTGGATCCAGCGGGTATCAAAAACAAAGAGGGCTGGGCTATTCGGCCGTTCAAGCAGCGCTGGGTTGCGGGAACCGAGTGCTTCCTCGTGCACCCAGATGACAGGGCGTTGAAAAGACATGGCTTATCGCTTCGGTCGGGCCATGGCCGCTTGGCCGCTTCCCTTCAGGCTCTGCTGTCGGCCTGAGCGTTGCTGGTGGTTGCGGCTGCGTCTGGTCGGTACATCGCGAATGGAGCCCTGATTGGCGAACAGCTGATTTTCCAGCTGTTCGTAACTGCCCTCGAATGGACAGCGCTCACTGCTGGAACAACTTCTGCAGAACTGTCCATCGCTGAACCGTTCCAAATTGCCTTTGTTGAAAAAGTAAGGCTTGTGGCTGAAGCTGCTCGCGACCCACTGCCAACTCAGGTGGTTGCTGGAGGGATCTCCATCTAGGAGATGCTCCAGAAACCAGTCTGCGCCCGCTTTCCAGTGCACCTTGCGCCAATGCACTACATAAGCCGCCATCCACATTCGGGCGTGATTGTGCAGCCAGCCGTGGGTGGTGAGCTTGCTTTGAAATTCATCCATGCAGGCCAGACCTGTTCGTCCTGTGCGGATGTCTTCAGGTAGCTCTCGGGCGTAAGTAGCAGGGTCGTGTCCGGTCTTCAGCTCTTCCTGGCTGTCGTGAATGCCATCTCCGAGATCTCGCCACATGCGCTGCCAGAAGTCCCGCCAGCCCAGCTCGTTGATCAACTTGCTGCCCTCGTCGCGGCTGCGAATGCGTTGGAACACGGCATCACGGACCTCAGCGAGGCTGAGCACACCGTGGCGGATGTAGGGCGACAACCCGGTGACGGCGCCTTTGAGGTGATTGCGGCTTTTGGTGTAGCGCCGCGGGTCGAGACGAGCCAATTTTGTTTCGGCGGCTGCACGACCTCCGCGCAGTGGACTGAGACTGCCGACGGCTTCAGGAAACTGTTCGCCCAGCAGGCGATCGAGGGCTCTGCGGTCCGGAAGATCCCTGGGAAGATCTCCAGACTGTTCTGGCCATGACAAAGAGGTTGAGCTGGGCTGCGAGGGCACCGAACGGCGGACTTTTGAGCAGCCATCCTGTCGATCCAACGGCTCGAACGCGACCGCTCTTGGGAGTTTGGGTCGGGGATGATGGAGAATCTCCTCAACAGTTCAGCGAAGACCGGTCCGATGCTTCTCGATCTCACGGGCAAGAAGATCCTCGTTACCGGCATCGCCAACAATCGATCGATTGCCTGGGGCATCGCTCAGCAGCTCAAAGCGGCCGGCGCCGAGTTGGGCATCACCTATCTCCCAGATGACAAAGGTCGTTTTGAGACCAAGGTTCGTGAGCTCACCGCACCGCTTGAACCCTCTTTGTTTCTGCCTCTGAATGTTCAGGATCCCGTTCAAATGGAGACGGTCTTTGCAGAAATCAAGCAGAAGTGGGGCGTCCTTGATGGATTGGTGCATTGCCTTGCTTTCGCGGGCAAGGAAGAGCTGATCGGTGATTACAGCGCCACGAGCTCCGAGGGTTTTGCCCGTGCACTCGAGATCAGTGCCTATTCCTTGGCTCCCCTGTGTCGTCATGCCAAGCCGTTGTTCAGTGAGAAAGCCGGGGTGGTCACGCTCACTTACTTGGGTGCTGAACGAGCCATCCCCAATTACAACGTGATGGGTGTGGCCAAGGCGGCTCTGGAAGCTTCCGTTCGCTACCTCTCCGCCGAGCTTGGTCCGGATAAGCAGGTTCGGGTGAACGCCATCAGTGCAGGCCCGATCCGCACTCTGGCCAGCTCTGCCATCGGCGGCATCCTCGACATGATCCACAACGTGGAGGAGAAAGCTCCGCTGCGCCGCACCGTCACACAGACTGAGGTCGGCAACACTGCTGCATTCCTGCTCAGCGAGCTGTCCAGTGGCATTTCCGGCCAAACCATCTATGTGGACGCGGGGTACTGCATTAATGGCATGTAACTCTGCGCTGATGGCCCTTGGTCAGCGCCGTCTGTTTCGGCATGATCGGAGCAGCGAAGTCGCCGCCTCCGGAGCTGAACAGCATGCGTACGGGTGAGATCCATCGAGTCACCGGTGAAACCGATGTCAAGGTGTGCCTGGATCTGGACGGCAGTGGGAGGTGCCAGGCCAGCACCGGCGTGCCCTTCTTGGATCACATGCTTCATCAGATCAGTAGCCATGGCCTGATCGATCTGGAGATCAATGCGGTGGGTGATACCCACATTGATGATCACCACTCCAATGAAGACGTGGGCATTGCCGTGGGACAAGCCCTGGCCCAGGCGCTGGGTGATCGTCGAGGCATCGTGCGTTTCGGTCACTTCGTCGCGCCGCTGGATGAAGCCCTGGTGCAGGTCGTGCTCGATTGTTCGGGAAGACCCCATCTCTCGTACAACCTCACGATTCCGAAAGAGAAGATCGGTCGCTACGACACCGAGCTGGTCAAGGAGTTTTTTGTGGCGGTGGTCAACAACAGCGGGCTCACCCTCCATATTCGTCAGCTGGATGGGACCAATTCCCATCACATCGTTGAAGCCTGTTTCAAGGCCTTTGCCAGGGCGTTGCGTATGGCGACGGAGATCGACCCGCGTCGTGCCGGTGCGGTTCCCAGTAGTAAGGGTGTGCTCGAGCAGGCCGGAGCGAACTAAGCCTTCGCCGCGCTTCACAGTCCGTTACGAGAGGATGGAGGCCGATGCCGTTGTTCTCCGTGACCGTCGCTCCCGCCGCTGAACGTTTCAATCGGTCGGAATGGGCCAGCGCCTTCCGCAATGTTGAGCAGGAGCTCACTGAGGTTGCGCTTCAGCCAGCGAGGGGCAATGTGCCGTCCGAGCTGCTGGGAACGCTTTACCGCAATGGCCCTGGATTGATGGAGCGCGACGGTCAGCGGGTCCATCATCCCTTTGATGGTGACGGCATGATCACCGCGATCCAGTTCAACGCTGAGGGGGTTTCGCTCACCAATCGTTTTGTGCGTACGGCTGGATGGCAGGCCGAGGAAGCTGCCGGCAAGGTGCTGTATCGAGGGGTTTTTGGCAGCCAGAAACCTGGAGGTCCACTGGCGAATGCCTTTGATCTGAGGTTGAAAAACATCGCCAACACTGGTGTTGTGCAGCTTGGTGACCAGCTGCTCGCGCTTTGGGAAGCGGCCGAACCCCATGCGCTCGACCCTCGAACCCTTGAGACCCACGGCATCAGCTTGCTAGGGGGTGTTTTGAAAAAAGGTGAGGCCTTCAGTGCACACCCTCGCTTCGATCCCGGCCATCACGATCGTCCGCGCATGGTCACCTTCGGGGTCAATACCGGGCCACGCAGCACCATCCGCTTGATGGAATTCGCCACGGAAAACGACTCCACCGCTGGAATCAAGGCCGGAGACCTGCTGAGCGACCGGCGTGACAGCTTCAACGGCTTCGCCTTCCTGCACGATTTCGCCATCACACCCAATTGGGCGGTGTTCCTGCAGAACGCGATTGACTTCAACCCGCTTCCTTTTGTTCTCGGCAGGAAAGGTGCGGCCCAGTGTCTGCAATCCAAGCAGAATGGTCAGGCCAAGTTTTGGCTGATTCCACGGGATAGTGGTGCCTATGCCGGCCAGGCCCCTCGGATCGTGGATGCGCCCGAGGGCTTTGTGTTTCACCATCTCAACGCCTGGGAAGAGCAGGGTGATGTGGTCGTAGAGAGCATCTACTACAGCGATTTTCCTGCGATCGGCCCCGATGTCGACTTTGCAGCCGTCGACTTCGACCTGATCCCCGAGGGTTTGCTCGAGCAGTGCCGCATCAACCTGCAGAGCGCCTCGGTGCAGACCACGCGTCTCAGCGAACGCTGCTGTGAATTTGCGATGGTCAATCCTGCGAAGGAAGGCCTTCCCTGTCGCTTCGCCTGGATGGCGGCTGCAGCGCGTGAGCAGGGTAATGACCCTCTTCAGTTGGTTAAGAAGCTTGACCTGGTCAGCGGTGAGCGTCAGATCTGGAGTGCGGTGCCCCACGGCTTTGTGAGTGAGCCCTTGATGGTTCCCAGGCCAGGTGCAAGCGCCGAAGACGATGGCTGGGTGCTTGAACTGGTGTGGAACGGCGATCGGGAAGGTTCTGATCTTGTGATCCTTGACGCTGCTGACCTGCGCGAGCTGGCGGTGTTCGAGCTGCCGTTGGCGATACCCCACGGTCTGCACGGCAGCTGGGTTGATGCCAGCTGAATCAGTCGGATTTGGTGGTGTCTTAAGGGGCGCTGGTCATGGTTCTGCAATCGTCTGAGGTGGTGCCTGATCTAGACAGCGAAGCAAGATCCTGCGCTTGTTTCGCCCTTGACGTCCTCAGTCTTGAATTCCTCAGTCCTGTCCTTGGCATCAGCTCTGCTGCTGTGTCCGGTGATCTCGCTGCTGCCTAATTCGGCCAAGGCTCAGATACAGGGCCCTTCTTGCAGGGGAACTCTGTTGCAGCTGACTCTGCGCGAGAGCGGTGAAAGTCGAACTGAGAGCTTCCGCTTCAACCTGCGCCTTGAAGCGGAAGCTTCCAGCAGCGCAGCCGCACTGGAACAACTCAGTGGGCGTTTGCTCAGGCTGCGCAAGGAGTTGGAGCCCCTAGTCATCGGTCGGCTTGTGACCCCTGCGCCGAGAACGTATGCCACGCCAGGTTCTCAGCAGTTGAAGGGCTATCGGGCCTCTACAAGCATCAGCGGAACGGTGGGTCGCAGCAACTACGACACCCTGATTGAGCGTGCCGGCCGTTTGCCGGGCGTTCGACTCCAGGGCATGACCTCTTTGCCATCCGCTGAAGGCCAAGACCGCCTGCAAGACCAACTGCTTGAGAAAGCTCTGCAGCGCGGTCGCAGGCAGGCAGAGCGAACAGCATCTGCCCTGGGGCTACGTCGCGTTGCGTTGCTGCGCATCGATCAACGCAGTCACTCCACCGCCCGCCCCTCTCCAATGGCGGTCAGGGCTGCACCACGATTTAGGCCGGAGGAAGCACCGCTGCCCAAAGCCAGCCTCAGTCTTGCGTTGGATTACTGCCTGAACTGAGCGATTCCCCCACACTGACTTTGAGCTGTTGGCAGAGAGTCATGGAGGCGAGACGCAGCGATCGGTTGCTCTGGGTGACGAGTCTTCTGTTTGTGGTCTGGCTGGTCTGGGTGGAAACCAGCTTTCAGTATTTCGAAGGTTCACTGGGATCGGATCTGCGTCTGCATTCGGCAGGGGTTGCGCTGGTTGCCGGCAGTTTTTTGTTGCCCTACGGCCTGGTGCAAGTGCCCGTTGGCCGTTTGATCGACCGGGGCAGGGTCGAGCTCTGGCTGCTGCTGGCGGCTTTGGCCGCAGCGTGCTGCAGCCTGGTGTTTGCGAGTAGCGACAGCCTGCAGGGGCTGCTGCTGTCCCGTATCGGCACTGGCATGGCTTGCGCTGTGGCGTTCCCTGCATCAGCGTTGCTGGCACGTCGCAGCCTGCCCGCAGAACGCTTCGCTCTGGCGATGGGGTTCACCGATGGCCTGTTGGGGGTTGGTGCCGCCTTGGCGGCCGTCGTGCCCCTGCTGCTAGGCCGCTCCGGCTGGCGGGATCTGGTGCTCCTGCAGGGTCTGTCCCTGGCCCTGATTGTGGCGTTGCCGATGCTTCTGCTCGGGGCCAGCCGACGCGCGCCTGCCGTGTTGCCAAAGGCAGAGCAGGACGTTCGTGTGCAGCGCTGGACCAGGGCTGGAGTCAATCGCCTGATTCAGTGCTGCCTTCTCTACGCGTGGGGGCTTGGCTTCGTGTTCGGGATGGCGCAGTACGGCCTGCTTTCCAGCTTGCGCGGCTGGTCCAGTCCGTTGATGGAGAGTCTCACCCTGATCATGTCGATCGGTCTTGTGGTGGGGATGGTTGTCAGTGGGGCTCTTGGTGGCCGACCTCAGCAACGTGGTGGTTTGCTGTTGGCCGGCACCGTGATCACGCTGCTCTCGCTGTTGCTGTTGATCATGCCTTCTCTGCCTCGTGGGGTTCTGATGCTGCCGGCTTTCAGCTTCGGTGTTGGCATCGGTACGTCCGTGCTGGCGTTCCCGATCGCGGAAGCTGCTGCACCTCCAGGGCAAACAGCGATGACGGTGTCGATCGTCAACACCTCCGGCACGGTGATGGGCGGATTGATGACGATCGTGTCTGGGCTGATTCTGCAGGCCTCTCCTCAGGGAGACCTGTCGCTGGTGCTACTGATCTATGGAGCACTGGCCCTATTTGGTGTTGCAATGGCCAGCTGGATCAGTTTCAGCTCTGAGCTGGCTGTCGTTGGCGCCATTCCTTCCAGGCCAAACGTGGTGCGGTCCAGAGACTCAGCAGAACCAGAGGAGTAACCGGCACCGCCGTGATCACGATGAAGGCTTGCAGTGCGGTGACCGAGGTGTTGTCGCCCAGGCTGGTGCCGATGCGCAGCAGCACCAGGGTGAGGCTGCCGATCATCAGAGCCCAGAACAAACGCAGCAGCGTTGGGGGGGTTCGCTGGCCACTGACCACCATGGCTGCGGCATAACTCATTGAGTCGGCACTGGTGGCCATAAACAGCACCACCAACACAAGACCGACCGGAATCAGCAGCCAGGACAGTGGAAGCTGGCCGAGAATCGCTAGAAGTGCCCCCGACTCCCCGCTGGCGCTGAGAGGGACACTGATGGAGCCAGGGTCGGCGAGTTCCAGCTGCATGCCAGAACCGCCGAGCAACGTGAACCAGATGTTGGTCACGATCGGGCAGAGGATGGCCACCGCAAGGACCAGTTCCCGCAGAGTGCGGCCGCGGCTGACTCCTGCTGTGAACAGACCCATCAGGGGCGCATAGCCGAGGAACCACCCCCAATAGAACACAGTCCAGATATTCACCCAGTTGCCCGAACTGCTGTTGGGCGCAAGGGCCATGCGCGGCAGATTGGTGAGATAGAGCCCAAATGCGCTGATGAAGTGCTGAATCAGCCAAAGGCCTGGGCCCAGCAACAGCAAAGCAGCGGCGAGTCCGAGGGTCAGCCATACATTCAGCTCAGACAGCCACTTGATGCCTCGTTGGATTCCACTCACGGTGGAGGTAGCAAACACTGCTGTGAGCAGGACGACTACGAGTGATTGGAGACCTGCGCTGTCCGTGAATGCAGGCAGCCTCCCCGCGGCGTTACTCAGCTGAAGAGAGAGGAAACCCAGGGGGCCTACGGTTCCTGCGATGGCCGCCACTACGGAGAGGCCGTCCGCCAGGTCTCCAAGGGGACCTCCCACCCAGCGGCTGGGAAGGATGCCCACCAGCAGCGTTCGTGGTCGCAAAGGTTCGCCCCGTTGCTCCTGGATCGAGAGGGTGATCGTCACCGTTGTTGCCACCAGGGCCCAGGCCAGGAATCCCCAGTGCAGGAAGCTCACGGCCAGGGATGGATCGACCGCAGCAGCTGTTGATCCCTCCACTCCGACGAAGTAGGGCGCGGGATCTTTGAAGTGGAAGAGCGGTTCGGCTGCAGACCAGAACACACCACCGCCGGCCAGCAGCGTGCAAATCAGCACAGCACACCAGTCGAAGAATTTCAGGCTCGGTTTGGCATCAGCTCCTCCCAGGCGCAAGGTCCCGATCGGGCTGACCGCCAGCACGATGGCAATCACAAACAGCAGCAGCACCATCCACTGCCAGAGGCCGCCGAGAGCGTTGCTCACGATGGCTTTTCCTGAGCTGGTGAAATGTTCCGCCAGTTTGAGGTCAATGGCGGCGACGACAAGAAAAACCAGCAATGGCCCTGCGCCGATCCACAGGGGTTTGCGTTGCCACCACTGACTGGTTTCAGTCGCGCCGTCCTGGAGGGTTGATGGGTCGGGCAAGGGAGATGTCTTGGCGGGAGGGTGTTTAGGCGCTGACGGCTTCGCGCTGGTGACTCCAGCAGGAAAGATCAACAGCAGGGGTTTCGCCGCTGGCAAGTCGTGCCAGCGAGTCGCCGATCAGGGGAGCGAATTTGAAGGCTTGGCCTGAACCACCGGCAAACAGGCTCAGCTTGGGGCTCAGGCGGTCCAGCACGAAATTGACGTCGCTGGCCATTGAGTAGGGACTGATCACTGTTTCGACCCTTTCCTGGACGCCTTCGACTTCGTTGAACAGGAACGTGTCGAGCAGTTCGACCAGCCTTGCCGGTGGCTCGGTGGTCATGGCATTGGGTTCTGCGACACGTAGTTCCTTGGGTGCCCAGTCGATGCCAGCCTTAATTCGTGGCCGGCCGTCGTTGGTCTGGCTGAGTACTGGGAAGCCGTAATACAGACCTCCGTCATCGCCGCGTTCTTTCTGGAAGCAGAACCATTGCGGATAACGATCCGCCAAAGCAGGGTCCACGGTGTAATGAGCCCAGAGCATGGGCCAGACCTCGAGCTTCGGAGCGAGACCCAGCGGTGCCAGCATCAGCTGACTCCAGATGCCGCAGGCCACGACCAGCTGACCGGCGGTGATGTGGTGGCCGCTCTCAAGAGTGACGCCACCACCGTCGGCATCCAGGCTCGCCACCGGGCAATGTTCGACCAGTTGATGTCCGGCCTGACGGGCTGTACTGATCCAGTGGGCCAGCACCTTGTCGCTGCGCACCGCTCCAGCGGTGGGCTCAAACAGCCCGCTGAAATCGCTTTTTGGTTTCAGCGGAAAACGGGTTGAAATCTGGTCGGCATTCAGTGCTTCATACGGGATGCCCTGTTCGTCCATCACCCGGCGGGCACCAGGAATCGACCCTTCGATGGTTTCTTCATCCCAGCTTTCGCCGTAAAACAACAACCCATGGGTTTCGCGCAGCTGTTCTCCTGCGTGAATCTCTTCCTCACGCCAGAGCCTGTTGGCCTCTTGAGCGAGACGGCAGAGCACGGGGTCGGAGTACATCTCACGAAACATCCGGGTTTCGCCAAAACTGCTGGCCTTGGCATGCGCCAGGGTTTTGGCCTCGAGCAGCACCACGTCGTTGATGCCGCGACGGGCCAGGGATGCGGCACAGCTGAGACCGGCCATGCCACCGCCGACAATCACCACCGATGCCTTAGAGGGAAGAGCGGCTGAGCTCATGCCTCGTCTCCGAAGCTGAGGCCGATCGGATCGGTCTCCCGTTCGGCGGTCACTTCCACCAGAGCTGCTCCAACGGAAAGGCCCTGATCGCGCTGATTGAGGTAGTCAGTGGCTCTTTGGCGCACCTCACTGCGCACGAAGGCGTAGACATCCTCCGCTCCAGCACCTTTCCAGGCATCGGGTGAGAAGCGTTCGATCGAGTCAGCGATGACCGCGCCCGCATTGACCAGTGGATCTGGCAGCACTCGGATGCCCCGGCGACGCAGGTCGTCGGCGAGTTGAGAGCTTTGGAACGGAGCATTGGCCGCTGGGACCACGGATTTGACTCTCAGGGCCGAGGCGATTTCAGCATTGATCAGACCTGAGATCGAGCAGGGCAGCAGCAGATCCAGCTTCAGCTCCCACCATGGACAGTCCTGAGGCAGAGGGGTGGCACCAGGGAAGCCTGCACGTTCGGGACTGAGATCCACGGTGAACACAGTCCAGCCGTGCTCAACCAAGACGCGGGCCACTGTGCCGCCGACGGCGCCACATCCATGCACCAAAGCTCGGCCGGGTTTCGCGTCAGCCAGGGTTGATTCGAGTACGGCTTCAACGGCGCCGAGGGTGCCATGAGCCGTTGCTGCGCTGGCATCAACAGGACTGCCGACTGCTGCCAGCACATGGGGAGTGAGCTCCGTCAGGCGCTCCATGTCTTCCAGGCTGGTATTCAGATCGCAGCCAGTAATCATGGCTCCGTCAAGAGACTCCAGAAGCCCAGCGGTGACGCTGATCAGCTCGTCCTTCACCGCTTCCGGCTCGGCGGCGCGCGCCACGATCTTGCCGCCGGCGAAACCGGTGCCGTAGAGATCGTGCTTGTGGGTCATCAGCCCAGCAAGTCGCTGTCCGTCAGCAATGCAGGCCTCATCGCTTGGGTAATTGAGCAGGCGTAAGCCGCCGTTGGCGGGGCGGCGCGCATCGGTGTTCTCGGCCACCACGAACACCGATAGATGCTCGGAGACATGTTCAGCTAGCACCGAGACGTCCGGCGCAGGTCGGGTTGTTGTTGTCATCAGGCCACTCTCTCCATCATTTGGTGGTGCTCCACGTAATCCAGGCTCCACTCGGTGGGTGCTGCCGCAATCCGTTTCTCCAAGCGGCTGTATACCTCATCAGCCACCGCATCTCCGGCAGTGCTGGCGAAGCTGTGACGGCTCCAGCTGCGGATCGTGGCCATCAGTCCAGCGGCGAAGGCAGCAGTGTCGCCATTCTCCTCCCAGCGGCGGCGGTAGGGGCACTTGACATACACCGTGCGCTCATCCACCAGACGCAGTCCATTGCGGTAGGGCGCCGAGCTTTGGTCTTTCAGTGGCGCCATGAACTCTTCGGGTGACTTGTAGAAGTTCAGCACCGTTCCCTTGCGGTACTGCTCCTCAGAGATCACGCCTTCATCGGCAAGACTCTTCCAGATCTGATGCAACTGGTCGTGCACATTGCGGGTTTCGCCGCCGTTGTTGCCCAGATAACGACCCTCTTCATCGCGTGACAGGTTCACCGTCAGCAGCCGACCACCAACTTTCAGCTCTTTGCTGCGCAACTCCAAGACATAAGTCCAGTCCTTGAGAGCCTGCGCTGTGAAACGTTTCAGAGCATCGGCATCACCGGATGCCAGCACGTGGGTATGGGTATTCAGCGGACCTGGCGACTCGCTCAGCCAGTGCATTGCCGTGGCGGAAAAGCCAAAGCTCACCGTGTTGGGACCCACTGATGGCTCATAGAAGCTGCGGGCGCTCACCAGCACCGTGGGCTTGGGAGTGCGCGGGATCTGTCGTGCCAGATTTTCGGCGAGGGCAACGTTGTCGTTGCTGGGCAGATCGTTACCGATCAGGGTCAGGTGCGCCTGAGGCTGGTTGGCGTGCAAGCGGTCCAGCACCTGGTGCCACAGACCCACGGCAGTCCCTCCATCGGCGGCTCCGTAATCGATCAGCACATGGCTGTCAGCGATAGCAAGTTGGTCAACACAAGTCAGGGCCCAGTCCGAGGCGGCTTCGATGCAAAGCAGAGCGCCTTCAGTCTGTGCGCTGTAACCGGTGGTCATGGCGATGGCCATCGACCTCGTCAGCGACAGATACCACCGTACAGGAACTGTTTGTCAGCCCCTCGTCATCATTAGTGCATCCAAGGGTCTCACTGCTGAGACAGCAGTTGCCGCAGGCGAGGTTCCAGCAAGGTGAACGCGCGACCTCGATGGCCGTGGGCTTTTTTGTCCTGCAGAGACATTTCTGCGAACGTTGCCTGTGTGCCTTCGACTTCAAAAATTGGGTCGTAGCCGAAGCCTTGATCTCCCCTTGGTGTTCGGGTGATCCATCCCTTGCACTGGCCCTCAACCTCGAGCAACACCGTGCCGTCGGGAGCTGCCACACAAAGGGCTGCGCAGAAGCAGGCGTTGCGCTTGTCTTCAGATTCGAGTGCTTGCAGCAGCCGAGCGATTCGTTCTGGATCGCTCGGGGCGTAGCGGGCGGAGTGAACGCCTGGCGCTCCACCAAGCGCATCCACGCTCAGCCCTGAGTCGTCCGCAAGCGCCCACTCCCCGGTCTCTGCCGCCACTGCAAGCGCTTTGATGCGCGCGTTGGCGGTGAAGGTGCTGCCTGCTTCCTCAACGTCCAACCCCTCAGGCTGGGCTTTGACCTTCAGCGGTAGTCCGCTAAGCAGACCCTTGAATTCCCGCACCTTGCCGGGATTGCCACTGGCGATGATCAGGATTTGCGTGTCCATGCTCAAGCGGCCTCCGCGTAGCTGCGCGCCCAGGCCAGCACGGCCGTTACTCGATCACTGTCGGGTGCTTCGCAATACAGCCGGAGCAGGGGTTCAGTGCCGGAAAAGCGCAGCATTAACCAGTGGCTAGGGCCGAGCCGCAGTTTGACGCCATCCGTCGTGATCACCTCCGTCACGGCCTGGCCCGCCACTTGTGCTGGTGGCTCGGTCGCCAGTCGTTGTTCCAGGCGACGACGGGACTCCATATCGGGCAGGCGCAGATCGAGCCGGTCGTAATGACTCGAGCCGCCGCAGCGCTGACGCAGAGCCTGCATGCGGGCTCCCAGCGGCATGCCTCCCTGAACGAGGGCCTCCAGCACGAGCATGGCGGCGAACAATGCATCGCGTTCAGGCAGGTGCATGCCGAAGCCAACGCCTCCCGACTCCTCTCCACCGATCAACACCTCATTCACCAACATCTCTGCGGCGATGTACTTGAAGCCCACGGGTAGCTCAAGCACTTCTCGGCCGTGGTCCTCTGCGACCAGTCGCATCAAGTCGGATCCGCTGACGGTCTTCACCACAGTGCCGGGCAATTGCCTTGCTCCAGCCAGATGATCGATCAGGAGAGGCATCAGTTGCTGGGTGCTGCAGAAACAACCGTGCTCATCCACTGCTGCGATGCGGTCGCCATCACCGTCGAAGACAAGGCCCACTGCAGGCTGCCCGTGGCGACCAGAGGTCTGAACCGCTGCGATCAGATCCTTGAGGTGAGATGCGAGCGGCTCGGGAGGACAGCCGCCGAAGAGAGAATCTCGCTGGCTGCGGATTTCGGAAACGAGGCCATCGGCATCAGTTTCGAGCAGATCCAACACACAGCCTGCAGCTGAGCCATGCATTGGGTCCACGATCACCCGCAGGTTCATGGCCTTGAGTCCAGCGGTGATGGCGCTCAGATTCAACTTGGTTCTCAGCCCTTCCAAGTGCTCGCTGCGTGCGTCAAAGCGTGCCAGCTTCCCCGCAACCGGCACGTTGATGCTGCCTGCCGCCAATCGCTGCTCCACCGCTGCAGTGAAGCTGCCGTCCACTGATCCGCCGAATGGTCCCTTGATCTTCAAGCCCAGCCATTCGGGCGGGTTGTGGCTGGCGGTGATCACGAGGGCTCCCAAGGCCCCGCGCTGCACCACGGTCCAGCTGCATGCCGGTGTGGGAACAGGGGTGCTTGTGAGCAGGGGCTCTAAGCCAACTCCGCGAACGGAAGAAGCGATCGCCTCCGCAAGCTCCGGTGCCAGGAACCGGCGGTCGTAGCCGATCACCACCGTTTTGCTATTGAGCTGAGCCGGTGCTTGGTGGGCGAGTTCCTGGGCGGCCGCCGCCGCCACCGGCAGCAGCCGCTCCAAGGTGATGTCCACGCCGAGGATTCCTCGCCACCCGTCGGTGCCGAAACGGATCGGAGCTGCGCACAGAGGGAGGGGAGCCGTCGCCATGGCATGCCTTGAGTCCATCTGGATTTAGCAGTTGGCCGCCTTAACCTCGGTTCATGGGTGACACCCCTTCTGCTGACAAGCCGCTCACCGACCGACTGCTGCGCAGCTGGTCCCGTTGCCGGCGCCGCGCATGGCTCGATCGCCATGGTGATCAGAACAAGAGGGTTTACAGCGCCCATCGCACCCTGCAGCTTGATGATCAGCAACGCAGTTTCGTTGCGTTATTGCCGCAGAAGCCAGGACATGGGGTTGCCGCCTGCGAGCGGGGGGAAGTTGGTGTCGTGGGATTGAGGCTGCGTGGCCGCACCGAGGAGGGATACAGCATCGAGGCCCATCCAGCGCTGTTGCAACGTCAGCCTGGTCGCAGTCGCTGGGGCGATTACGCCTATCGCCCCGTCCTTGCCAGGCAGGGACGACGACTCACCAGGGAACATCGGCTTCAGCTGGCGTTGTCAGCTCGTCTGCTTGCACTGTTTCAGGACTCTCCTGTGATGGCTGGGCTGGCTCTGGCTGGAGCAGGTCGCTACCTCGAGAAGGAGACCGTTGCTCTCAGTGAGAACCAGCAGCGTCAGCTGGATGAAGCACTGCGCAAACTGGCGGCTGACCTGCAGCGAACCGAGCCACCCCCGCTCGCATCAGACCGACGTAAATGTTCGTTGTGCAGCTGGCGAGGGGTGTGTAACGCCGAAGCTCGACGAGATGGACATCTTAGTGAGGTCAGTGGTATCGGTGCCAAGCGGCGGGAGATGCTTCTCGAGCTGGGGATTGATGGCCTCAATGCACTTGCCGATGCTGATCCGAATGCCTTGGCGGAGCAGCTGCAGCGATTTGGAGACCAGCACAGAGCCGTGGCGGCTCCCCTCGTGGCTCAGGCCCGAGCTCAGCGGGATGGGCAGGCGGAGGCTCTGGCCGATTCTTTGGCTTTGCCGGAATTGATCAATGCGCCTGGGGTGCTGCTGTATGACATCGAATCAGACCCGGATGCCCGAGATGACTTTCTGCATGGATTTGTCTGTTTGCCTCGGGACCCCGACGGTCGCTGGGCTCTTGAGCAGGCCAGTTACCACCCTCTGCTCATGCTGCAGGAGCATGGTGAAGGCCGTTGCTGGCAACGCATCCAGCGATTCCTGAACCGTTATGAGGGCTGGCCAGTGCTCCACTACGGCGAGACCGAGTCATTGGCTCTGCGCAGGATGGCCCAACGTCAGGGCGTCAGTGAGGGGGATCTGCATGCCCTGCGCTGTCGGCTGGTTGATGTGCATGCCCGAATACGCACTCACTGGCGACTTCCCCTGAGTAGTTACGGGTTGAAGACAGTGGCTGATTGGCTTGGATTCAGTTGGAGTCAGGCAGGGGTGGATGGTGCGAGGGCTCTGCTGTGGTGGAGGCAGTGGCGTGGCACCGGACCGCTGGACCGTGGGCATGTCCAGGCTCTGCGCTGGATCTTCACCTACAACCGTGACGATGGGTTGGCGACCTGGGCTGTGGCTGAGTGGATGCTCAAAGCTGACAGCCGCTCTCAACCTCGGGCGGGTGGATCGCAGAAGGTGCTGGGCCGCGCAATGGAGACCACCACATCGTTGTTACCTGCTTGCAATGTTTCTGCATCCAGTGCCTGACGTCGGACCAGGGCAAGGCCGAAACTGCTCCCCGTTGCCTTGTCTCGGGACACGCTGGTGATGATCCCGGCACGCGAGTTGTTCAGCTTCAGCTGATCGCCGCTTTCCAGCACATGTTGAGTTTCAGAGGTGCTTTGCCAGCAACGCAGCTGTTGTTTCACGCCACCGCGGGACGCCAGTTTGGCCACGGTTTCCTGTCCGAGATAACAGCCTTTGTTCAGCTCGACCCAATTGGACAAACCCAGTTCAAAGGGATTGGTGTCGCCAGTGAGCTCCTGATCTCCAAGCGGCCAGCCCTGTTTGTTGCGCCAGTCTTCCAATTCTGTGGGGTTGCAGGGTGAGAGATCTGCCCAGGGGCTCGTTGGCTCGCTGGTTTCATTGAGCCAGATCACCTGGTTCAAGTTGGGCGCTTTGCCCGCCTCAAGGCGTTGCATCCGGCGCTGCTGGCGCCTCTTTCCAAGTCGCACCTGGTCTGCAGGAAAGATCACCCGATCAAACCCGTCAGCGACGCTGTCGCTGTCTCCGTTGAGCACGAGCACATCGGCACCATCTGCATCTAGACGAATTTCAAGCAGGGCCTGTACACGGCCTGTGGCATTGAGCCAACAGGCCTGGATCAGTTCGCCGTGGGCGCACCCGTCGACCCTGGAGCTGGTCTGGCCATGCAGGAAGCTGCTGCATCCACTGCCTTCAAGACGGACGAGGGGGAATCGCGCTTCCCAGATCAACGCTGCGGAGTCCTGATTGCTGTTCATCACTGTTCAAGCTCCTTGGCTCTGGCAGCCACCTCGCTCAGTCGAAACAGGCTGACCAGTTCCAGGCCCGCTTGATCCATGGCCTCCTGACCACCTTCTTCACGATCCACGATGGTGACCACGCGCCGAACGGAATATCCGGCTTCTTTCAGCTGGTTCACAGCCTGGATCGAGGACCCACCGGTCGTGACGACGTCCTCCAGCACCGTGACTAGGGCACCTGATGCAGGCAATGGGCCTTCCAGCCAGGCACCGGTGCCATGGCCTTTGGCCTGTTTGCGCACAATCAGTGCATTCAAATCACGGCCCTGCTGCGCCGCCGCCATGGCCACCCCGCTCACCAGGGGATCGGCCCCAAGCGTGAGCCCTCCAACGGCCGCGGCATCGTTGTCCACCAGGGCCAGCATGGCGGGACTCAGCAGCGCCAGGCCGCTGCCACTGAGGGCCACCGGTTTGCAATTCACATAGTGTTCGCTGCTGCGTCCCGACGCCAGGCTGAACTGTCCGTGCCGGTAAGCCTCCCGGGCCAGTCGCTCTAGTAGGACCTGGCGATCCGTAGACGGGTCGGAATGAACGGACATAAGGGCTGGTGCTTCGCGGATCCTCTACCTAGTTTGCGCGCAGTGATGCCTCTTCCCTTGGACAGGCTGCGATTGGGAACTTAACTTCAGTGTTTATGAGGTATGTCCACATCGATAGCATCTAAAATGGCAAGTGTGGGTTAAAAACTTCAAGATTGCGGCAATTATTGATCCATAAATTGCATTAAAATGAAATTGCTTAAAAGCCTTATTAGGCCAAAGATTTCAGTTTTAAATATTTAGACATGTATAGGCGTCATGCAAAATTAAGTAATCTGATAAATCCGAAAAGTGAAAATAATTTTTCTTGAGTATTAAAACGCAGGTCTTTTAGTTGTGAATAGTCGGCTTGCTTGGTGTCGCAAGCAATCGACAGTAAATCTTTTGAGAATTGAGTCGGAACGCCGGCAATTTAATGTGGATAATGTCATGCATGCAAATAGCAGATTGAAATTAATGCAACATTTTAGCGAAAAGTCTGAAGTGAAAAAAATTTGAGCTTGATTCGAAAAAAATGCTAGAGCCATTTTCTGGCATGCGACTAAATAATTGTATGTTCAACCTTGGAATAGATTTTAAAATAAATGTACCCAGCAGGCCTGTATAGTTAGTTGCCAACAAATTTTCTGCATTTAAGAGTTTTTTTATTTAAGACCAGGCAAAGTATTCCTGCCATGTATAAGTTAAAAATCAGTAAATATCGTTAAAGGCCTAAAGGAATTACAACTATTTTTGTTATTTAGCTTCTAATGATGTTAAGTAATCTTTGTATGTTTGATGTATGCCAGCGCTGAGGCTAATTTTTGGCTTCCACCCTAGCTGCAAAAGTCTATTTGTGTCCAGATTTTTTCTTGGCGTTCCATCTGGCATACTTGCATCCCAGTAAATTTTTCCTTCGAATTGCACTACCTCCGCAATTTGTGTGGCTAATTGGCTGATTTTTACCTCTTCCCCTGACCCTACATTTAACAAAGAAGTCGATTTCTTTTTGTTGTCATTGCTGTCACCTTCGACTTTATTGGCTTTATAATTTTCTAAAACAAAGACGCAAGCCTCGCCTAAATCTTCTGAATGCAAAAACTCTCTTAAAGGTGCTCCAGTGCCCCAGCAAGTTACACTGCTAGCGCCTACATGTTTTGCTTCATGAAAGCGGCGAATTAGTGCTGGTAGTACATGACAATTTTGGGGATGATAATTGTCTCCTGGGCCATATAAATTGGTTGGCATTAAGCTTATCGCGTCAAAGCCATATTGCGTTCTAAGTGAGTCGCATAATTTGATTCCTGTTATTTTGGCAATTGCATACGACTCATTAGTAGGCTCCAATGCACCTGTTAGCAATGAATCTTCTTTAATCGGTTGCTCTGCAAATTTGGGGTAAATGCAGCTGCTTCCCAAAAATAGCAAGCGTCTTACGCCGGCCTTCCAAGCACCTTCAATTACATTCGTTTGGATTTTCAAATTCTCTAATAGAAAATCCGCTGGATATGTTTTGTTTGCATAAATTCCGCCAACTTTTGCTGCAGCTAAAATAACTATGTCAGGTCTATTTATTTTATACCAATTTTTAACAGCTTCTCCATCTAACAGGTCTAGCTCTTGGCGTGTTGGCATTAACAACTCACCTCCCATGGATGTATCGCCATACCTATTCTTTCGCAAAGCCTTGCATATTGCGCTGCCCGCCATTCCACGTGCTCCTGCAATAAAAAAACGATCATTTGCCTTGATCAAATTGCTCACTCTGTTCCTCCTGAGCCCTGCATCGGCTTTTGGCTTGTAGGTGGATTTTCCATGGAACTCACTACTTTGAATCCTTTCTTCATTAAATAAGCTTCTTTGCTGGCTTCTTCTTTATCAAGAGCCACCATTTCTGCCACTAGTTCTTCTAAAGTTGTAGTTCGTGCCCAGCCCAGCTTTTCCATTGCTTTTGTTGGATTGCCTAGTAAGGTCTCTACTTCCGCAGGTCGAAAATAGCGCGGGTCAATTCTTACCACTACTTCTCCGCTTTTGCGTATACCAGTCTCTTGTAATCCCTGACCTTCCCAACGGATTGCACCCCATTCAAGTTCAAGGGCTGTTAATTCAATAAAACGCCTCACGCTTTCTTGCCGTCCGGTTGCTATTACGAAGTCTTCCGGTGGACCCTCCTGTTGCAGCATCCGCCACTGCATTTCTACATAGTCTCTGGCATGTCCCCAATCCCTCTGCGAATCAAGATTACCCATGTAAAGGCAATCTTCTAGGCCCGCATCAATCCGCGCCAATCCACGCGTGATTTTCCGCGTCACGAAGGTTTCTCCGCGACGTGGACTCTCATGGTTGAACAACACCCCGTTGCAGGCATACATTCCGTAAGCCTCACGGTAATTCACCGTAATCCAATAAGCATATAGCTTTGCTACTCCATAGGGGCTTCTTGGATAGAAAGGCGTACTTTCCTTCTGAGGCGTTTCCTGTACTAAACCATATAATTCGCTAGTGCTCGCTTGATAAATTCGCGTTTTTTTTATTAGGTCGAGGATTCGGACTGCTTCTAAAATGCGTAATGTTCCCAAGGCATCACAATTAGCAGTATACTCAGGGACTTCGAAGCTTACTGCTACATGACTTTGGGCAGCAAGATTATAAATTTCATCTGGCTGTACTTGTTGGATTATGCGGATTAAATTAGTGCTATCTGTCAAATCTCCATAGTGAAGTATTATTCGCGGGTCGTACTCATGTGGATCCTGGTAAAGGTGATCAATGCGATCAGTATTAAAACTGCTTGATCGCCTTTTGATTCCATGTACTTCGTAACCTTTCTCAAGAAGCAATTCCGCCAAGTAGCTTCCGTCTTGACCAGTAATGCCTGTGATTAATCCAATTCTGCGGTCGGTTTTTTTTAATGATGGGTTCATCGAGAGCCTGAGTAAAGTCCTTGATGTAGCGTTTACGCGTAAGGTCTATTTCGATGTTAGCCTTGCAAGTCAAGATTTACAAGTTTCAAATAAATTGCGCTGTGTGGAATGTTGCTGCAGGTCGAGAGTTGGGCAAAGTCAGTAATGCCGCATGAATATTTTGCAATAATTGTGATGCAAGGTCTTGCTTATTAATATCAAAATTAAATATCATCGCTTTCGCGGAAAATTATTTAGTTTGGTCTTTAGCCATCAATTTTGCAATTAGTGTGCTCTTGCTCAGTTTTCCCTTGGAGGGGTTTGGCAATTGACTGGGTGCGAAAAGCGAGATTTCGTAAAAAGTTCATTTTGGCTTGTTTGCGATGGATCAGTCCAGGCATATCTTTTTGGCTTTATTTTTCAGGTCTGACGCGTAATCAGTAATGCTGCATTCGCATCCTAATTAAATTTGTTAAAGTCACACCTTAACAACGTGTAATTCTCGAAATTTGAATAACTTTTTCTGCATTGCTTAGAAGATAAATTAAATTATATTAGTGAAAATGTACATAAGCAGAGCAGCGCAAGGCCCCTGCCACTGAGAGCCACCGGCTTGCAGTTCATGGAGTGCTCGCTGCTGCGACCCGATGCGAGGGTGAGCTGCCCGTGCCGACAAGCCTCACGGGCCAGTCGGTCCAGCAGGATCTGGCGATCCATTGATGGGTCGGAATTGACGGGCATGGGGCTGGTGCTTCGCGGATCCTCTGCCTAGTTTGCGCGAAGTAGTGCCTCCTCCCTTGGACAGGCTTCGATTCAGAACTTTGTTTCTGCTTCTGTCACTGAGTTTGTTTCAGGCAGCGGCAGTGGCCCGACCGGTGGTTTGCTCCACCACGTTGGAGGCTCCTTCGACTGCGATCTCTGCAGCTGATGTGACTCCATCACCGGTTGAGGTCACCCGTTGCGGGCCGGTGCAGAGCACTTCAGCCTTTATGGAAGAGCGCTTCTATGGCTGGACAGCTCCTTATGCCAGCGGTGTGGATCTCCTGCATCAGGTCACGGACCTGCTGGGCATTGCCGTTGCCGGTCCTCAGGGCAACCGCTACATGGGATTCGGTTTCCCTGATCAGACGATCATTTGGGACGGAACTGCCGTCGAGAACACCTACACGATGCTGCTTGAGGATCAAAGTGATCCGATCCCCTGGCGCACCGTTGACATCCCCAATGGCTTCAGCGGCAGCCTGGTTGATGACGTGTCCTCGTCAGGTTTTGGCGAGTATCAAGAGGAGGAAGCCTTTCCGCCTGTGCGTGCCCTGTGGTAAATCCACAAATCTGGGGGTCTAGCAATCTGGTGAATGCAGCGAACTCATAATTCGCCTTAGGCGGGTTCGATCCCCGCGACCCCCATCGTTTTGTTCCAATGCGCACCCTGCTGCTGATCGCGCTGCTGGTTCTCCCGGCTCTGTTTTCAGCTGCTGAAGTGGCCCTTCTTCGGCTCAGGCCCAGTCAGGTGCAGGCTCTCAGTGAGGAGGGCCGCCCCGGTGCCCAGTCGGTACAGCGTCTGCAGCGGCACCTGCGCATCGCTCTGCTGATGACCCAGTTCGGGGCATGTTTGTCGCTGGTTGCCTTGGGCTGGATCGGTCGTGGATTCGGTCAGCGCTGGTGGCCACTGGAGATGCCCGCAGGCCGCTGGTGGGATCTCGCCTGGTTTTTGCTGCTGGTCGTGCTGGCCACCTTGGTTGCCGGCCTGCTTCCACGGGCCTGGGTGCTCAGCCGTCCTGAGTTCGCTGCCCTGCAGCTTGGTCCTGTTCTCGAGGGGGCGATCCGGGTGCTGAGTCCCCTGTTGTCGTTTCTCGACAGCCTGGCTTCGTTATTGCTGCGATTGGCGGGGCTCACTCAGCGCTGGGATGCTCCCGTACCGGCTCTCACGGCCGGGGAGCTGGAGACTTTGATCGAGAGTGGCGCAGTGACCGGTCTCAAACCAGACGAGCGCAACATCCTTGAAGGCGTGTTCGCATTGCGTGATACCCAGGTTCGTGAGGTGATGGTGCCGCGATCCGGGATGGTCACCCTTCCCGTTGAGGTCCGTTTTGCGGAGTTGATGGAGGCTGTGCACCGCACCCGCCATGCGCGCTTCCCCGTCATCGGTCAGTCGTTGGATGATGTCCGTGGGGTCCTTGATCTGCGGCGTCTCGCCGAGCCCATCGCTCGGGGCGAGTTGCGTGAGGACTCCTGGCTTGAGCCCTACCTGATGCCTGCGCAGACGGTGCCGGAGACGAGCAACTTGGCCGATCTGCTGGCCATCATCCGCTCAGGGAACCCCCTGCTACTGGTGGTCGATGAACATGGCGGTACCGAGGGCCTTGTCACTGCAGCAGATCTCACCGGAGAAATCGTTGGTGATGAACCTGACGATGAAACCGATGAACCGGACCTGGTGCCCATGGATGATCAGCCGGGCACTTGGCTTGTGGCCGGGGATCTGGAGATTGTTGAGCTGAATCGTCAGCTGCAGCTGGACCTCCCCGAAGCCAGCGACCATCACACCCTGGCTGGATTCCTGCTGGAACGGCTGCAGCACATCCCCTCACCTGGCGAGGCATTGCGCCACCACAACATCCAGTTCGAGATCGTTGCCATGGCTGGTCCCCGCATTGTGCGGGTGCTTCTGGTTCTGATTGAGGAGCCGGATTCGCCCCTTGATTCCCACAATCCGGACCAGGGATTGATGTAATTCACTCTCCATTGCATTGATCACCGATAATCAGCCGGTTCGCGCAGTCCCACTGATGACCGACGCCATGGTTCCGGTGAAGGTCGGCGTGATCGGGATCGGCAACATGGGTTGGCATCACGCGCGCGTGCTCAGCCTGCTCAAGGACGCTGATCTCGTGGGCGTTGCTGACCCGGAAGCGCAGCGTGGGGCACTGGCCACTGAGCAGTTTGGATGTCGCTGGTTCTCTGACTACCGCACCATGCTCAAGGAGGTTGAGGCCGTCTGCATCGCAGTGCCGACCCTGCTCCATCACTCCGTCGGCCTGGCTTGTCTTGAGGCTGGTTCACACGTGCTGATCGAGAAGCCGATCGCCGCCAGCCAGGAGGAGGCCGCGGCCCTGATTGATGCCGCCAGCCGAGTGGGGCGCTTGCTGCAGGTGGGTCATATTGAACGCTTCAATCCCGCTTTCCGCGAGCTCACCAAGGTGGTGGCCAATGAAGAGGTGGTGGTGCTCGAAGCTCGTCGTCACAGCCCCCACGCCGATCGTGCCAACGATGTGTCAGTGGTGCTCGATTTGATGATTCATGATCTGGATCTGGTGCTTGAGCTGGCCAGTTCTTCGGTAGTGCAACTGGCGGCAGCCGGAGGTCGCAGCTCGGACGGGCCGATCGATTACGTCAACGCCACGCTCGGGTTTGAAAACGGCGTGGTGGCCAGTTTGACGGCCAGCAAAATGAGTCATCGCAAGATCAGGACGCTGAGTGCTCACTGCCGGGCCAGCCTTGTTGAAACTGACTTTCTCAATCACAACCTGCACATCCACCGCAGGGCCCATGAGTGGTACTCCGCTGATCATGGAGAGCTGCTGTATCGCAACGACGGTTTCATCGAGGAGGTGAGCACCACCTCGATCGAGCCTTTATATGCCGAACTCGAACACTTCTTGCAGTGTGTGCGCGGCCGGGAGACGCCTGCAGTGGATGGTCAGCAGGCTTCGAGGGCCCTGCGTCTGGCTGATCTGATTGAACAGGCCGTGGAGCAGCCCGGCGTTGGTGTTCCGATCGAGACTCCTATTTGATCTGGATCAGCGCAGTGCTTCCTGATCCGCGAGTTCCCTCAGGGCTTGGATCTGCCACTCCCTGCATTCGGCTGGCGATGACCGGTAGAACTGAGCCCATGCAGCGGCTTTGTACTGGGAATAGTCCACGGTCTTCTGCTCAGGATGGCGATTCCGCCAGCCCACTCTTACGGCGTGTCCGATGACCACATCAAGGGCAATGTCGTCGTCGAAGTGCATGTTGGGATTGGCTGTTGCAAAGGCCATCAATGAGAGCAGGCTTTCAGTGCAGAGTTGTCGGTATTCCGGTGCTCCAATGCGACTAAGCAGATGCTCCACCTGAATGGCGAAGTTGCGTTCGCCCGGGGTTTTTTCCCGAAGCAGGGCGCTGGTTAGACGGTTGCGGCGCTCCAGCTTGTCGCCAATCACCAGCCCATGGCAGTGATGTAGCAGTGACCAGATCCCTGCATAGAACTCTTTGGGCACCTGTTGCAGCGAGCCCAGGCGGATCCGGTGCTGCAGCCAGTCGCTACCGCTGGGGCTTTCATCCAGGGGTTCGGGGATGTTCCATTCCACCTTGCCGCTCAAGTGCAACAGTTCCCGACGTTGCAGGGCCGCTCTGGCGTGATCGACGTCGGCCAGCACCGTGCGCAGGCGCAGGCTGATGCGGTGAGGAGGTTCATCGCACAGAGCTTCGAAGGCTTCGTCTTGACTGCAGTGCTGCTCGGCTGCCAGCTCAGAGGTCAGCAGCAGCAGCAGCTGCCCAAGCTGGAAGGTCAGAGAGCCTCTGATCATGCTCGGTTCACGCCTGGCGATCCCGTCCAGTGCGAGCAGTAACTCCTGCTGCAGCATGCGTTCGCGGCCGTCACTGCCGCAGGTGCGGTCGATCAGTGCTGCGATTGACTGGTTGGAGATAGGACTGGTGAGCCGCGATTCGCTGCTGTAGTTCCTGCCGATGACAACCTGTTTCTGGCGGCTCAGCAGGTCCGTGAGGGCATCTTCCAGCTGAGGATGAATCAGACCCATAGCGCCGGCGCAGCGCCTGGCCACGTTCCAGTCCTCCTGGCTGAGGCCGCGGCGGTAGATCTCTTGCTGCAGTGTGGACAGCTCAACAGGAGCTCCTTTGGGTCCGCTGAGGATGGCCTGCTGACCAAGTCGTTGTGTCAAAAGCTCCAGGACTTCCGCTTGTTCCCGTAGTGAATGGCTGCTCCAAAGCCTCTGACGTAGCTCTTCCAAGGGAATGTCATCCAGTTCCTGCTCCTGGGCCGCGGTGAGGTCACTCAGATCGGTGGAGGCTTGAAGCAGTTCAGCTGCTTGTTGTGTGTTGTCAGGCAGTCTGCTGTGCTCGCTTTCTTCCGGGAGCGTTAACCACTGGGCTTTGCTGGCTAGCGACTCAAGATCAGCGAATTCCACAGCAACCCCCTCAATGTTGCCGCTCTGCAGGCGTTGGGTGAGTTCCAGCAGAAGCATTTCTTCCCTCTCCAGCAGAGCGGCTTGCACGGGGATCAGCAGCAGGGGCGCTCCCTGGCCTTGCCAATGTCGTTGAAGCAGGTGCAGTTCGTTGACGATGCTTTCGATGAGCTGTCGCGGGTCATGGCTGAGAAAAAACGTGCCCTCCTCCAGCACAGAGGGCAGAAAAGCCAGCTGTTGTCCGCCCTGGCGATAGAGACGAGCTGTGACCGCTGTTTCCGGTCGCAGTGGTGGGTGGCCGCTGAGGCCAAGGGCCTGGTCGGCGCCAACGTTGCTTAGCCGTTCTCGCAGCGCTTCAGAGGGGAGCACCGGCAGGTCTGCGGATTGGGGATCGCTGACCGGCAACCCCAGTTTTTGCAGTTTTTTCGCGACGGCGTCATTCCCAGGAACCAGTGAAACCAGCACTGTGTCGGCTCCCAGCGTGGCGGGCAGTCGCCGGCCGCAGGGGTCAAGATCCTCTGCCTTGATCAATCCATCCAGGAGCATGTCTCCAATCCAGGCGAGGCTCTGGGTCCAGAGCAACGGCACGTTTTCATTGGCGATGCGTTTCTGGCTTCCGGGAGTACGTCGTTCCAGCTCCAGCTGTTCAGCGGGCACGAGATAAAGCTCTGGGAACAGTCGTTCTCCATCGCGTTTCACCTGCAGTGCCTGCAGACGTTCACGCCAGAGGCTGGCATCGTCCCAACGCTGCTCGAAACAGGCGGTGACCAATTCGTAGGCGAGGAACAGCGGCCATTCCGATTCGATGCCTTCAAAGGTGGCCAGCTCTTCACGCTCGTAGTGCAGCCGGCTGATGTCTTCCACCACCGTCTGATGACCATCCCTGCGAAAGCGCTTGTAGCCGTAGAGACCGCCCAGCTCCCGCCTGATCCGCCTGTTGGTGCGTTCCACCAGCGCTCGATCCTCCACCGCCCAGGCGGGGTAGCCGACCACGGAGAGGCAGGCGCTGTCGACTTCCTTGCTTGCTGACTCACGCGGCAGCAGCCCCGTTAGGGCTCGTCTCAGACGCACTACAGCACCGTGAGGAATCAGCACCTGCATGCTTCCGTCTCCATGGGAAGCGCAAAGGTCAACCCCGTTTAATGCCTCCAGTGCGGCTTTGGCCATGCCGATCGAACTGGCATTCCTTTCGGGTAGGCCGTGGTTGCCCTTGTCGCCGCGCTCCCAGATTCCGTAGTCGGCAACCCGGTAGGCCCTGGCCACGTAATACACCAGGTTCTGGATGAAGCATGCTTCGTGAGTGTTATGGATGACGGCCAAGCCGCTGGAGCTCAGCTGGGCCAGTTGCAACAGAAACAGTGATGTGGCATCTAGCTGTAGATGACCCCATCCATCATCGGGAACCACCGGGGCTCCGTTGGCACTGTCGTATTTCGCATGAAGAGCATCCAGTGGATCGAGGCTGCCTTTGAAGCGCTCCACTTTTTCGGCCTGACGCATCATGGCGTTCAGTAATCCGCGCATCAGGTCGATGACGCGCTGTTCGAGCTCCCAGCAGCGTTGACAGCGACCTCTCTGTCGCCGGTGGGCAATCGCCAGACCCCAGACGCACTGGATCGAATAGATGCAGTCGCGAACCCAGGCATCTCCGTAATTGCCATGCACGGTGTGGGCTGTGCTGGCGGGCAGCAGGCCACTAATTGGGTTCTGTCGCTGAAGCACCACCCGCTCGATCGAGCGGTCCAGCTGCGTCAGTCGCTGCGCCTTTAGTTGATCCTCTTCACGGTTCGGGTGCGACAGAACCATGGTGGCTAACGCGACCGGATCTAGATTCTCTCGTGCAGCGGACACGTGGATGGAAGCACTGACAACGGGTCCGCGCGATCAACGTCGTTGCCAAGTTCTCGACATCCCCGTAGATGCCTGCCGGGATGTCACTGCCGCAGCGATCGGCCTGCATGCGGAGGGTGGGGGTCAGATCGTCACGCTGAATGCAGAGATGACGATGCTTGCTCGACGCAACACCGATCTAGGTTCTGTGATCCAAGCTGCTGATTTGGTGGTTCCTGATGGAGCAGGCGTGGTCTGGGCGCTTGCTCGCCAGGGCATCAAGGTGCAACGCAGTCCTGGAATCGAGCTTGCCTGGTCATTGCTCAATTACGCCGAAGCCCATGGTTGGCGCGTCGCACTGGTTGGGGCGTCGCCAGAAGTGATGGAGAAGTTGTCTGATCGCCTTGCTCAGCAGAGTCCATCACTGCAGCTGGTCTTCGCAGAACACGGATATCAGGAGGCCAGTGCCTGGCCAGAGCTTGAAACAAGATTGCGGCGACTCCGCCCAGATCTGGTGCTGGTGGCTCTTGGGGTCCCCCTTCAGGAGATCTGGATCCCGAGAATGCGTGATCAGCTCCCCGGTCTCTGGATGGGCGTCGGCGGCAGCTTTGATGTCTGGTCAGGTTTGAAGCAACGTGCCCCAGGCTGGGCCAGCCGTTTGCAGTTGGAATGGCTCTACAGGCTGTTGCAGGACCCAAGCCGGTGGCGGCGTTATTTTGTTTTGCCTCAATTTGCCTGGACGGTGCTGCGCAGCCCGCGGCGCAGTGGTGAAGGCCAGCGCTGAACGCTTTAACGGAAACCGACGGAAGCTTGCCAGACGAAGGCCAGCAGCAGGAAAAACAGAGGAATGATCGGGAGGATGTCGATCAGCGGACCGAAAGCCTGATAGGCCTCTGGAAGTTGGGCCAGCAGGTCGAGGGAGAAAGCAGCCATCCCGGCGGAATACGGTCAGTCTTCGGACGCTACCACGTGTGATGAGCCGGGGAGTCCTCTTCCCAGGGAGCGAAATCCTCTGAAAAACAGCCGTCCTTGATTGCCTGGCCCATGGCAGTAGTGAAGCGGATCAGGTGGGTGAGGTTGTGCAGGCTGAGCAGGGTCAGCCCCAGCAGCTCATCACTGCGGATCAAATGGTGCAGATAGGAGCGGCTGTGCTGCCGGCAGGCCTGGCAGGGACAGGTCGTGTCCAGCGGCGTGTGGTCATGGCGGAATCGAGCGTTGCGCAGATTCCAGCGCTCGCCACCCACGAGGGCTGTGCCGTGCCGGCCAAGCCGCGTAGGCAGGACGCAGTCGAACAGATCGATGCCGTTGGCGACGGCAACGCTCATTTCCCTCAGGGTGCCGATCCCCATCAGATACCTGGGCCGATCATCGGGCAGCAGCGGAGTCACCTGACGCACGATCCTGTGCATGTCGTCCACGGGCTCGCCCACGCTGACCCCACCGATGGCGATTCCTGGCAGATCGAAGCCGGCGACCGTCCGTGCGCTGGCCTCACGCAAGTGTGGGAAGCAACCTCCTTGCACAATGCCAAAAAGAGCCTGATCGGTCTTCTGATGCGCGTTCACGCAGCGCTCGAGCCAGGCATGAGTTCGACGACTGGCCTCCTCCACATCGTTCTCTGTTGCTGGATAGGGGGGGCATTGATCGAAGGCCATGGCGACGTCGGCCCCCAGTGCCATCTGGATTTCCATCGATCGCTCCGGTGTGAGCAGGATGCGACTGCCGTTGCGTGGATTGCGGAAATCCACTCCCTGGTCATCGATGCGATTGAGATCGCCAAGGCTGAAGACCTGAAACCCACCTGAATCAGTGAGCATCGGTCCCTTCCAGCCCATGAACCGATGCAGTCCGCCTGCACCTTCGACGACCGCTTCGCCCGGTTGGAGATGCAGGTGGTAGGTGTTGGATAGCACCATCTGGGCACCGGTGGTGGCCAACTGATCCGTGCTGACCCCCTTCACAGTGGCCAGGGTTCCCACCGGCATGAACCGAGGAGTATCGACGACTCCATGGGGGGTGGAGAACCTTCCACAGCGCGCGTCCGTGCGCGAACAATGAGCGCTGATCTTGAAGTCGAACACGCGCACCTCCGCCCGACCTCTGACCCTACGGTGAGTGAACTCCGTGATCTGCGCTGCTCTGCGGTTTGCCTCTCCCCCTTGGTTGCGTGATTTGGCCGGTGCCTGGGTGTTCTATTCAGTGCTGCCCGGCTTGCCATGGCCGGTACCCCGTTTCGAGCGCATCGCCCGCTTTGCTCCCTTGGTTGGAACGGTGATCGGTGGGCTGATGGCAGCCCTTTGGCTCCTGCTCAGTGCTTTGAACTGGTCACCTGTGGCGATCGCTCCTGTGGCGCTAGCTCTTGGCCTCTGGCTCACGGGTGGGCTTCATCTAGATGGCTTGATGGACACCGCCGATGGCCTGGCTGCCGGTAACAGTCGTTGTCTGGAGGCGATGGATGACAGTCGTGTCGGCGCCAGTGGTGTTCAGGCGGCAATCATCGTGCTCTTGCTCCAGTTTGCAGCGCTGGTCCAGCTGGATGGGTTCGCTCCGACTGCCCTTGTTTTGTCAGCGATCTTCGCAAGAGTTTCGCCGCTGTGGGCCATGGGGCGCTTCTGTTACCTGCGCGGGCAGGACTCAGGCACTGCGGCTTTTCATCGCAGCAATTGGCGTGGTTGGAGTGAAGGCAATCCGACCCTGTTCCTGTTGCTTTTGACAGGGCTGCTCTTGTGGGGTCTGCAGCCCAAGCTGTTCATGGCTTGGACGGGTGTTGTGTTGTTGGGGACTTCGGCAGCTCTGCTTCCGGCTGAGTGGCTGGGCAGGCGTCTTGGGGGTCATACCGGCGATAGCTACGGGGCTACTTTGATGCTCTGTGAAACCCTCACCCTGCTGGGTTCTTCCTTGCTTGCTCCTGTTCTGTTGCCGGCAGCTTGAGCAGAAAGGCATTGCCATGCATAGGCAGATCCGCATCCAGGCTCTTTGGTTCGGTGTGGAGTTTCAGTGAGCCGCCACGGTTTTCAGCCAGACGACGGGCCAGCGAAAGACCCAGTCCGGTGCCAGGGCGATCGATGCTGCTGCTGCCACGCTCACCTTGCTGAAAAATGCGCTCGTGCTCCGTGGCGGGAATGCTGGGGCCTGCGTCCCAGACACAAATTGCATGGTTCAGAAGCTTCAATCCCAGTGCGGTTCCGGGCGGGCTGTAGCGGAAGGCGTTTTCCAGCAGGTTGGCCACGATTTCAGCCACCACGGCATCGGCTGCTGGGCGAGCGGCTTGGGTCCATGCAGTCCAACGATCAGGGCCATCCCATGGCCTGTTCTGCAGGGTCGCTGTGGCAGAAGCTCTCTGAATGAGAGGGTTGAGCAGATCTGCAACGGTCAGGTCAGGAGCATCTACAGGAACGGGTGGCAGCAGTAGAGGTGTGGAAGCATCCGCCTCCAGCCGGAGCTCGCCCCTGCCGATCCTGTCGAGGGATTGGAGATAACGATCCAGCTGATCCTGTTCCTGAATCAGGCTCTCCACCAATGAACGCTGTTGATCCTCTGGGCCAATGCGACGCAGCAGAAGCTGGGCGTAAGTCCGCAAAGCTGTTAAGGGATTGCGCAGTTGGTGTACCACCAGATTGAGCTGCTGACGTTGCTCGTCAAGCTGGTAATGAAGCTTTCGGCAATCTTGTTCAAGACCGAGAATGCAAGCGAGAGTTTCCGCGCAGATCTGAAGGCGAGGGTCGTGCTCGACGGGCCTGCCTGGAAGCGGTCGTTGTTCTGCACGAAGCACGCCAAGCAGCAGGCTCTCGTGCCGCAAGGGGTACCAGCGTCGTTCCTGGGCAACGCTGCGCAGGCTGGGGTCTTCGCTGATTGCCGGAGGTAGTGCTGAGTCGAGAGGCCACTGAGCCACAAGGGTCAGGGTGGGAGTTGAGCTCTGACTTCGATCGGTGACGTACAGGGCAAGTCGTGCCATGGCTGTATCGACCGCGAGAGTCTGCAGCTGCTGCTGCGCCAGCTCTAGGAACCGATCGGACAGTTGCATCAGCCGGGCTGCATCACGGAGTACAGACGGTCGTGCGGAACAACCTCATGGACTGCTTGCCAAATTGGAAAAAAGTCTTAAGATCGGAGATGCGATCGGCAGCACGCCTTTTCAAGAAGACGTGTTCCCTCGTTGCTCAGATTGAAGTTGCACTTTCCTTGCCACCTAGGTTACAGCAGAGGTTGATGAATCCCCTGTTGACGTCGACATTTGTCGTTGTGAGCAATGAAGTGTGTCTGATTGCGAGCCGGCCTTTACCGGATTTCCGCAGTCCGAAACTGATGACCTGAAAAACCTTTTGTGGATTTTCAGGCCATTGTTTAACCAACGGCTGTGTTCAACAGCTCCTTTCCGTCCACCTCTCAGCTCCCGTCTGCGGGAAGCATCCCTATGTCTAAGAAGCGCAAGCGGATTAGCCGCCGCCGTCTTGCCGGTCAGCGCGTGCTGGCTCACGTTTCAACCTTCCACCTTGAAACCGGTGAACACAAGCCTGTAACAGCGGCTCGCCGTTTCATTGCTGAAGGCTGTCTCGTTCCTCCAGCACTTCTCAATGTGCGGCGCAACGAGCACACCACTGACCGTTTTTTCTGGGGTGAAAAAGGTTTGTTCAGTGCTCAGTACGCGGAGGAAAATCACTTTCTCTTCCCTTCGCTGCGCACCATCGTCGACAGCGTTGGCGAAGAGGTGATTTTTGAAGGCCTGGAGCTTTCCTCTGACGACTGGGAAGAGATGGAAGAGTACGAATACGCTTTCGTCTGAACCAGGCGAGACAGCCTCCTGGCCGGGTTATCCCAGCCAGGAGGCTATGGCTTCTGCCATGGCTTTCTGAGCGTCCAGCGGAATGGTGTGTCCACCGGCAAAGGTTTTAAGACTGCATTCTTTTGCTCCAGGTCTCAGCAGCTCAAGCAGCCTGTCTGCTGCGGCAACGGGTACAACCTCGTCATTCCTTCCGTGCAGCAGCAGCACTGGTGGACGGGCCAATGGTGGATTCCACTCCGGATGGGGATAGCCACTGCAGCTGATCACTCCTGCCAGTGGCAGATTGCATCCCACGTGCAGGGCCATGGCCCCACCTTGGGAGAAACCGATCAGAACAGTTTTAGAGAGTGGAATGGCTTCCAGGTCGAGTTTTTCAATGCGCTGGCGCAACTGTTGCGTGGCTGATGGAACGGCCTCCCAGTCAGATGGGAAAAGTCCGTACCACTGGCGCCCCTGTCCGCTTGGGTGAGGTTCGGGTGCTTGAAGTCCGATGCATTCAGCAGGAACTTTTGCGGTCGCCGCTAGCCCTTCGCCGAGCGGGAGCAAATCCTCTGCATCGGCCCCCCAGCCATGCAGAAGCACTAGTCGAAGGCCTCCCGCTCCCGGACCGGCATGAATCACTGAATCAGGCATCAGCTGTTTGACCTGCTGCTGCGTAGGTTGGCCCAAGGTCTTATTCCTGTCCTGCTGCTATGGCTCCCATTGCGTTGCTGAGCGTGTCCGATAAGCGCGGACTGGTGCCTCTCGCAGAGGCTTTGCATCACCGCTTCGGCTACCAATTGCTGTCCAGCGGTGGGACAGCCAAGGTGCTCAAAGAGGCTGGTCTGCCTGTCACTCCTGTGGCGGATCACACCGGCGCGCCGGAGATCCTCGGCGGGCGTGTAAAAACGCTGCATCCCCGCATTCATGGCGGCATCCTTGCCCGGCGTGGTGATGCCAGCCATGAAGCCGATCTGATCGCTCAGGACATCGCTCCGATCGATGTTGTGGTAGTCAATCTTTATCCGTTTCGGGAAACGGTTGCTGATCCCAAGGTGAGCTGGGACACCGCAATTGAGAACATCGATATTGGTGGTCCGACGATGGTGCGATCCGCTGCCAAAAATCATGCGCATGTCGCTGTGCTCACCGCCCCGGATCAGTACGACCGCTTTGTGGCTGCGATGGATGCTTCAGGTGGGGCACTCACAGATACTGTTCGTCGCCAGCTTGCTGTGGAGGCTTTTGCGCATACGGCGGCTTATGACGCCGCGATCACTCGATGGATGCAATCCAGGCCGGAGTCAGGAGACACAAGCGATCCCACTGCGGCGGATCTTCCTTGGCTTGAGGCTTTGCCGTTGCGTCAACGGCTGCGATACGGAGAAAACCCCCATCAACACGCCAGCTGGTACAGCGCGGCCAAGTCGGGGTGGGGCGGAGCCATCCAATTGCAAGGCAAAGAGCTCAGCACTAATAATTTGCTAGATCTGGAAGCTGCTCTGGCAACGGTCCGAGAATTCGGCTACGGCGCTCACGGCGGCCACCCCGCTAGTCGCGCTGCAGCTGTTGTGGTGAAACACACCAACCCCTGCGGAGTGGCGATTGGTGACGGTACAGCTGCCGCATTGAGTCGGGCCCTAGATGCGGATCGGGTCAGCGCCTTTGGAGGCATCGTGGCCTTGAACGGTTGTGTTGATGCAACAGCTGCGCGTGAGCTCACGAGCCTGTTCCTGGAGTGTGTCGTTGCACCGGCGTTTGCACCTGAAGCGCGGGAGATCCTGGCTGCCAAAGCCAATCTGCGCTTGTTGGAGCTCTCCCCGGATTCGATTGACTCCGCCGGCCATGATCATGTCCGCAGCATTCTGGGTGGAGTCCTCGTGCAGGATCTCGATGATCAGCCCGTGACTTCGGATGATTGGACTGTGGCCACTGAGCGAGTCCCCACCGCAAGTGAACGCGAAGATCTTTGTTTTGCCTGGCAATTAGTCCGCCATGTGCGTTCCAACGCGATCGTCGTCGCCAGGGAAGGTCAGAGCCTTGGAGTGGGAGCCGGCCAGATGAATAGGGTTGGCTCGGCGCAGATTGCCCTCAAAGCCGCAGGTGATCGCTGTCGGGGAGCGGTGTTGGCTAGCGATGGATTTTTCCCTTTCGACGACACGGTCCGCTTAGCTGCTGAATATGGAATTACAGCTGTGGTCCATCCAGGCGGCAGCAAGCGTGATGGGGATTCAATCCAGGCTTGCAATGAACTTGGCTTGACGATGCTTCTGACAGGTCGTCGTCACTTCCTGCACTGATGATCTGAGTGGCAAGAGGGTGCGGTAGTCCACGGCATGAGGGCTGCAGTTTTAGTCTTCGACCATTCATGTGATCGTTGATGCCTGAGTCCCTGTCTTTTGGCCTCAATTTCGTTCATCCGCTGATGATGTGGCTGTTACTGGCGGCAGGTGGCTACGCCATGTACTTGGGCATCAAGGCCAAGAAGGTGCGTACAGGGACACCCGAGCAGCGTAAGGCCCTGGTCCGAGGAAAATTTGCCCAGAGACACTTTCTATGGGGCAGCGCGCTGATGGCCGTGATGGTTTTTGGAACGCTGAGTGGAATGGCGGTGACTTATTTGAACAACGGCAAACTGTTTGTCGGACCGCATTTATTAGTAGGTCTTGTCATGACCGGAATGATCGCAGCAGCCTCAGCACTTTCACCCTTAATGCAGCGTGGGAACCTATTGGCCCGAAAAGCTCATGTCGGGCTGAATATGGGAATGATGACATTATTTTTATGGCAAGCTGTCAGTGGAATGCAGATTATGAACCGAATTTGGATCAATCGTTGAGACATGCTGGGGACTTAGATGTTGTTAACGATAAAAATCTTCTCGGGTTAAAGGTGTTTTTCTGTCGTTATTTTTGACGTAAAAGAAGACTGTTGCGGCTACTGCCAGTACGGGAATAGCTGTTAACAGCAAAATTGCAATTGCGGTGTAATCTTGATACATAGAGCTCTGCGTGAACCAGGTCGTCAATTATACAGTGATCCAGCCATGTATTTTATGATATCCGTTTAAGTTATTTATATTACGTCAATTGTGGTTTGCAGCTTTTGCGTCCGTTTAATTGAGTTGTTTCGATGTGCACGATGTTGAAAACCGTGATCAGCTCTGTTTTGCGTGTTCTCGGCCTTCTCGAAACACATCGAGATCACGCTTAGCGCACCAATAAGCACTGAGTTGCTCGCAGCTCTTGTATTGCATCCAGTTGGCTTCTGCTGCCACAACTCTTGCGTGTAGAGCCCTTTCAGTTTTCGTTTCAAACTGAATCGTCCCTTGATCCAATGGAGCGTTAATGAAATAGTCCCAATTCGGTTCAACCACTATTCACGTTGAAGTTGATTTATTTTGGCCGATCCTGCGCCGCGAAGTCCTCCATTTTTTATAGTTAAAGGAGTAATCTGTTGCTTCAATCTCTGCAAAGAAAGATAGTTGATAGCTCTTTTGATTGCCGGCTGCGTGTAGTTCCGCTGGCTTTATTAAAGTTTACTTTTGGTTCTGTTGTCAAAGTTGCATCTATTCATGTCATTCAGCCGGGCTTGGCACGTTCTCGTTCAAGGATTGGGTTCAGCAGAACTCGCAATCTTTCCTGGCTGTCTTAGGATCTATCGACATTGAAATACGGTTCAGGTGCTGAAGCCTTTTCTAATATCGCTGTTGTACGTGAGCAGTTGTGTGCTCGCCTTGCTTCAGGCAACACGTGAATCAACTCCACAGCCGATTGGGCTTCTTATTTTTGCCATGGTCATGACGCCTTTACTGGTCAGCATCATTGCTGGACTTCCTTTGAATTGCATGTCTTTTCAGAACAAGCAAACCAATTGATTTATTGATTTGCTTTCTCTGAAAATCAATTGATATTGGGTTCGATATAATTGAAAACATTTAGGCTGCCGACAGTTTTGGTTGAAGATTGAAGTGTCATTATCTTGATTCTTCCAAGATTGTTTTGCACCAAGCTTCCAAGCGACCCTGCGTCTTTTCTGACTCATTGTCTTCATCAATTGGAAGCCCACAAAACATCCCATCGATCATGCTTTTTGAATCATCAAAAATATAGTCTTCACCTGATACACGCCCAATGAGGTTTCCACCAGCTTTCTGGAACGCTGTATAGAGCTCTTCCATTGCATCACAGAAAAATTTGCTGAAAGCTGCTGAATCTCCAAGGCCAACGATGGCCACAGGTTTTCCTGAACAATTGAGAGCTGGAATCTGCTCGATGTGCTCGTCCCAATCGGTGCCTGACCTTTTGACGTCGGACCCCGTATTCCAGGTGGGTGTGCAGCAGATCAGGGCCTCACAGTCTTCAATATCCTTGATGTCCTGAAAATCACTGAGCTCTTTGAGTTCAGAATCAGGAAGGAGCTGGTCGAGCCTCTCGGCGATGTCTTCCGTATGACCGGTTGCTGATGCAAAGACAATCGTAAATTTCATAGAGAAACCTCTCAACACTATTTTTTCTTGCCGCGAGGCTTCGATCAAATAGTATTTAACAATGCATTGTGGCTTACTATACAGCTGAATTCTGTATCCGGCATGCCTTTCAATCTGCCTCTAAGCCGTTAAATAATTCTTTATGAACTGCAAAAGTATGATATAGCGATGTTGCATTCTCTGGTTGTAGTTTAGTCCCGTCGCATGTGTATGCGATTGCACAAACTAAATTTCCTTGCCACGCGATGTTGTCATCGCTTTGATCTTCTGACCAAGTCATCATCGCTTTGAATTGAACAGGGAGATGATGGCCAATCTTTTCACATGCCTTGCACAATCGATATAAAGCAGGCGGTTTGGATGGCATGGACAATGCCTTCTTTAAGCTGAGTTCATTGAACACCCCGATATATCGTATGTATTCAATAATTTCGCTTTCAATGTCGCTGAGATCGGCCTGGCTGATGGCGTTATCGATCTCATTTGGGTTGAGAGTTGGCCTCACGTTGGATTTTGCAATGTTCGTTGATCAAGCAAGTTTGTAATGGGATCAGTTGCTGATTCTTGTTAAAAAGCTTGGCTTCAGGCTTGTTTGGTAATTGATATCTTCGATCATTTTTTGGGCGCTTGTGTGGACAACGACGCTGATGTCTTGGGTCGTATTATGAATTTTCCAGAGACCAACTCGAATTTCTGATCTTGCACAGGTCACTTGCCATGCGTCTGGTATGGGTGAGCCAACCTGCTTCACGGTGATCTTTGTCCAGTAAGAGTCTCGCCGATGTCCCAGGATTAGCGTGTAAGAGGACGACCCATCTTCTTTTTTTTCTTTTTGGAAATTCAGCTTCAGAAGCTGCTGACTCCAGTCATCCATGATTGCTAATCATTAAGACTCAATCTTAGTCGCCAATGAATTGATTCATGCATCTTTTTTGTCTCCAGCGTGAGCCAATAATTACGATTGGCCGGCAAATCAACCTACCCTTTCTGGAGAGCGAAGGTTTCAATTCGCAACAAATTAAAGGGGGTTGTAGTCGTTGTTGTGATGGATTTATTTTTAATTTGGATGACTTGATTTAAGCCTATTTCTTGAAAACATGCTGCGTTGTTGAGCCATCGAGGGACGGCCTGGAAAGCATTTATCCCTCTTCAGGGGCAGATGTCTTGTCGGCAGCAGGTGCGGCTTTTTTGTCAGCGGCGGGAGCAGCTTTTTTGTCGGCAGCTGCGGGTTTTTTGGGTTTCAGCTTGGATGTGTCGAGGTTTTTCTCGCCGAAAGCTTTGTATCCGAGAAAAATCAGGCCGCCCAACACTGGAATGGAAGCGATCCCACCCACTGCAATCTCAAACCCTGACAATGCCATTGCTGATTGGCCGAGAAAAAGAAAACATAACATATGACCATTTTCACAGTATGCAGCAAAACTGATGGACTAAAAGGAGGAACTTCAGGATTGATCTGAAGCGTGATTTAAAGCGCTTTGCGCTGATCCTTGGCGACTCATGTTTCAATCAATCATGATCAAATATGGATAATTTTTCCTGATTTTTTGAGTCTGTGGAATTAATTGCTGTCTTGACTTGGTAGGTTTTGAAGCATGCTTTCTACGATTAGAAGCTGTATCTGAGCAGCTTTTGTTAGTCGCTAAGTCTGTTAATCGTTGGCGTTCTCCCTGAGCCAGTGTCAGAAAGCTGCTCTCCGTCGTGGAGGGCATGTCAGTTCGTGGGTTGAGTGGAAATCCTCTTGAACTTTCCAGGTCAGTCTGCGTGAGATCTGTCGCACGATTTGGCGAAGCAGATGGTCGCCACTGGATTGAACTAGCCCATTGGGGAGCATGGTGATCACTCGGGGAAGTGCGATCCAGACCGTTAGATCAAGCGTCCAGTTGACCCATGTCTGATCGAGCTCCGCGGTGTTCTCAGGGAGGTCCACCAGGCAGAGATTGGCTTGGAAATCAACGTCATACAACTTCGCCAGAGCTGGGTCGTGATCTGGAAGGGCAACGGTTTCGATCGCGTAACTCCTGTCTTGGCGTGGCAGGAGCCGCAGGCCGATTGTGGGCTCCACTTCGAAGCCGAAATTGCCAAAGCGTCCGAGTGTCAGAGCGTATGCCTGGGGATCGAGCGCTTCGACTTCCATCGGAGCAGCACACCTGCAGAACCAACCTTGGTGTTGGTCGAGATACGTGGCAATTGTGCTGGGATCTGCCCGCATTTCCATGCGGTCACTGAAGTGGCTGCGGTAGCAGCGCACTTGTGGGTCCACGTCCTCGTGATGACGTAGGGCTTCGTCGGATGGTCTCGACAAGAGCAGGACGGACGAGCCCCGATCAGGGGAAGTGCTGTGATGAATCAATGTAAAGCTTCGCGGTGATCAATCTGCGTCGCTGATGGCGATCATGCGTTGAATCACGTGTTCCACCACTCGATCTGGGGTTGAAGCTCCGGAGGTGATGCCAACGGTGATTGGTCCATTCGGCAAAAAGTCCGTGTCACGGGTTAAGTCTTCGCCGAGTGGTTTGTGCTCGATGCTGTTGTCCTCGCTGATTCGTTCCGGCGTATCGATGTGGAAAGAGCGGATGCCACGACTGATGGCAATTTCTTGGAGGTGGGTGGTGTTGGAGGAGTTGTACCCACCGATCACGACCATGAGGTCCAGGGGTTCGTCGACCAGAGAGAACATTGCGTCCTGTCGTTCTTGGGTGGCGTCGCAGATGGTGTTGAAGGCCAGAAAGTGCTCGTTCAACTTGATGGGACCGAATTTGCTGAGCATCGTGCGTTCAAACAGTCGACCGATCTCCTCTGTTTCGCTTTTCAGCATGGTGGTCTGGTTGGCCACACCGACACGCTGCAGGTCGCGGTCCGGGTCGAAGCCTGGAGAGCAGGCATTGGCAAAACGGTCCATGAAGTTGTCTCGATCTCCGTTGCCGAGGATGTAATCAGCGACTAACTGAGCCTCCTCTAGATCCAGCAGCACGAGATAGGTCCCTGCAAAGGAACTTGTGGCGAGAGTTTCTTCATGTTTCACCTTCCCGTGAATGATCGAGGTGAACACATGTTTCTTGTGCTTTTCCACTGTGTTCCACACCTTGGAAACCCAGGGACATGTGGTGTCAACGATGTGGCAGCCACGATCATTGAGCAGTTGCATTTCCTGCACGGTGGCCCCGAAAGCAGGAAGAATCACCACGTCGCCATATTCCACACCCGAGAAGTCCTTCACCCCCTGATCGACAGGGATGAAATGAACATTCATCTTGCGTAGATGATCATTCACCGAAGGGTTATGGATGATTTCATTGGTGATCCATAACCGCTCACTTGGATAGTGCTTGCGCGTCTCGTAAGCCATGGCAACGGCACGCTCTACGCCCCAGCAGAAACCAAACGCTTCCGCTAGTCGAACGTTCAGGCGTCCGTGGCTGAGTTGATAGCCGTTTTCGCGGATGGATCCGATCAGGCTGCTCTGGTATGCCTCTTCCAGGCTTCCAGCGACCTCTTCAGCACGCCCGAATCCACGACGGTTGTAGCGGTCGGAATTATGAAGAGAGCGCTTGAAGGCGTGGGTATCCATGGCCGCTGCAACAGTGCGATGACTCTATGGGCTGTGGGTGGGAGCTGTCTTTTGCTGATGGCCGTACTGACCAAATCAAGAAAAACCCCGGTCCCTCTGGACCGGGGTTTTTCATTCTTCCTGGAACTTCAGTTGCCGGCAGAGGCGAAATCGGGATACGCCTCCATGCCGTGTTCGCCGATGTCGAGGCCGTTGACTTCCTCTTCCTCGGTCACGCGAATTCCGCCGAACAGGGCGCCGATCACGCTCCAAGTGATCCAGCAGGTCACGACAGCCCAGATAGCGAAGGCTGCTGTACCCAAAGCCTGGATACCCAGTTGCTCAAAGCCACCCCCCACAAATAGCCCGAGAGGTGAACCCTCCTCCTGGAGGTCGAATCCCCAGAGGCCAACGACAAGAGTGCCCCAGATGCCACAGACTCCGTGAACGGAAAAAGCTCCAACGGGGTCATCGATGCCTGCGCGGTCGATAGCGCTCACCGCGAACACCACGATGATTCCTCCGATCAGTCCGGCGAGCCAAGCACCTACCCATGTGAGGTTGGCGCATCCGGCTGTGATGCTCACCAGTCCAGCGAGGATTCCGTTGATGATCATCGTCAGGTCCGGCTTGCCTGAAGTGAGTGTTGAGACGATGGTCGCACCGATCGCCCCCCCCGCTGCTGCAAGGGTTGTGGTGACGGCGATGTAAGGAACCCACTCATCCATACCCAGCTGTGAGCCAGGGTTGAATCCATACCAGCCGATCCACAGAATCAAAGCGCCAAGGGTGGCAATGGCCATGTTGTGTCCGGGAATGGCCTGAGTTCGGCCGTTCACGTATTTACCAATCCGGGGGCCAAGCAGCATTGCTCCCACCAGGCCTGCCCAGGCACCGACGGAGTGAACAATCGAGGAGCCTGCGAAATCGATGAATGGCTTGTTGCCAACGCTGTTCAACCAGCCACCGTTCCATTCCCAGGATCCTGAAATGGGATAGATAAGACCTGTCAGAACAAGCGAGAAGATCACGAACTCGCCAAATTTGACGCGCTCGGCCACGAGGCCCGAAACGATAGTCGCTGCAGTTCCTGCGAAAGCGGCCTGGAAGAGGAAGTCAACCGAAGGCACAAGCTGTGAGCACCCCTTTGGACCTTGGCCGGCGGCGCAGGCGAGGGCATCGGCAGCACTCCAATCGAAGAAAAAGCCTTTGAAGGACAACCAACCGCTGATGATCCAAGGCTCGGTGTTGCCATACATCAATGAGTAACCCACGACCCAGTAGGCGGTGACGGCTAGTGCAAAGACGAAAAGGTTCTTGGCGAGAATATTGACCGCATTTTTCTGACGACACATTCCGGCTTCGACCATGGCGAAGCCTGCGTTCATGAAGATCACAAGTGCGGCTGCAACGAGCAACCAGAGGTTGTCGGCAAGAAATTTCGCAGCCTGCATGCCGTCGAGGTCAGTTAGACCAACGCCGGCGCGGGCAGACAGGTTGAAGACGCCGAGGCCAAGCAGTGCAACGGGTGCGCAGGCCAGCCAGAGCAAAGCACGATGGCTGCGAAGCCCCCGGATGCTTTGTAAAAGAAGCATGGGGCCTTCAAGCAGGCTTGCCTCTTGGAGGCGCGCTTTGCGCCGCCGCGATGGCGGATGCAGAGCAGTTGTCATGGAAAAAAAATGCGAAACTGCGGTTTAGATAGTCCTGATAGGAACCATCAGACCTGCACAAATTGCATAAAAGCGAACACTTTCCGAGTCGCCGTTGTTACAAAATCGCTGATTGCTCCGGCAGAACAGGCTTTTGGCCCTTCCAAAAGATTCGGTCTGCTTCGAAGCTGAATGCACATGGAAGGACCTCAACGCCCGCATTCATGGCCTGCCGGAATAGCTCTCCGTAGCGTGGATCAGCACTGTCTCCAGGAGCGAAGCAGGTCACATCGGGGCGGCTCAGACACGGCACCAATACCCCACGTGCATCAGGCAGCACACCCATGAGCTCCTGAAGGTGTTTCTGTCCCCGTTCGGTCACCGTGTCGGGGAATAGAGCTAATGGCCCTTCGCACCAGGTGGTGTTTTTCACCTCCAGGTAGATCGGGCGTGGATCAGGGGCTCCTTCATCCGGCGTGAGCAGTAGATCGATTCGGCTGCGGCGGTTCTCTCCATAGGGCACCTCTGCTTTGATTCCACCGATCGGCCCCAGGGCTTGTTGGAGGCAGCCAGCCTCGATGGCCGCTCTGATCAGGCGATTGGGCAAGGCTGTATTGATTCCTACCCAGCAAGAGTCTTCGTTCGTTCCTGGCACTTCTGCCTGTTCCCAGGTCCAGGCCAATTTCCGCTTTGGCGAAGGGGCGTAGCGCAATCGCACCCGGCCCCCCGGGTGGAGCACGCCGGTCATTGGTCCGGTGTTGGCGCAGTGGGCGGTTACAACGGAGCCGTCCTGGAGTTGCACATCGGCGAGAAAGCGCTTGTAGCGCTTGATCAGGACACCCTCGGTTAGGGGTTCGAACTCAAGTAGAGGGGTGCCGGTCATGGAGGCGGGCTGGCTGGCGCCATGGTGCCTGGCGGTGGACCGAAACTCTCTTTTATTAATCGCATGGTTCAGCGGGCATCGATGGGGAGATCTCTCAAGCGCATCGCTCTGGTGGTCACCTATGGCACTTTGCTCAGCAAGGCTGGAGGCCTGATCCGTCAGCTGGTGATTGCGGCGGCGTTCGGAGTCGGTGCGGCTTATGACGCCTACAACTACGCCTACATCCTTCCCGGTTTCCTGTTAATTCTTCTGGGAGGGATCAACGGCCCGTTTCACAGCGCCATGGTCAGTGTGCTCAGCCGCCGGCCCCGTGAGGAAGGTGCCCATATCCTGGCCACCCTCAACACCACCGTGAGTGCTTTGCTGCTCGTGGTCACCGTGGTGTTGGTGCTTGCTGCCGACCCCTTGATCACCCTCGTTGGGCCGGGGCTAACTCCAGAGCTGCATGGCATCGCCGTTGCGCAGCTTCAGGTGATGGCTCCCATGGCATTGCTGGCAGGTCTGATCGGACTTGGCTTCGGATCGCTGAATGCCGCTGATGAGTTCTGGATTCCTGCTATCTCACCGCTGATGTCGAGCGTGGCTCTCGTCCTGGGAGTGGGTTTGTTGTGGTGGCAGCTCGGTTCTGAGATCGGCCTTCCCATGAACGCTCTTTGGGGGGGTGTGGTCCTGGCGCTCTCCACGCTTGTCGGGGCTCTGCTGCAGTGGCTGCTGCAGCTACCTGCATTGGCCCGCCAGGGGATGGCGAGCCTGCGTCTGTCATGGGACTGGGGTCATCCTGGAGTGCGCGAGGTCTGGCGTGTGATGGGTCCCGCAACCCTGTCTTCGGGAATGCTGCAGATCAACGTGTTCACCGACATGTTTTTTGCCTCAGGAATCCTTGGTGCTGCGGCAGGCCTGAGCTACTCGAATCTGTTGGTGCAGACCCCATTGGGCTTGATTTCCAATGCTCTGCTGGTGCCTTTGTTGCCGACGTTCTCCCGACTCACGGCCCCTGAAGACCGGTTGCCTTTGATCGCCAGGATCAGGCAGGGACTGATGCTGTCGACCGCTTCGATGCTGCCGCTTGGAGCTTTGTTCCTGGCGTTGGCGACGCCCATCGTCGCCCTCGTCTACGAACGCGGAGCATTTGATGAACAAGCGGTCCAACTGGTCACGGGTCTGCTGATGGCTTATGGGATTGGCATGCCGGCCTATCTCGGCCGGGATGTACTCGTGCGTGTTTTTTATGCCCTTGGCGATGGAACAACTCCTTTTCGCCTCTCCATGGCGGGGATCGGCCTGAATGTGCTTTTCGACTGGGCACTGGTAGGTGGCCCTTCCCCCTGGGGGCCTCAGTTCCCGATCAATCTCGGTGCACCTGGATTGGTGTTGGCGACCGTTCTGATCAATTTGCTGACTTGCCTTGCACTGCTTTTGGCTCTGCAGAAGCGGCTGGGTGGATTGCCGCTGCGTGACTGGGGTTTCGATTCACTCAAGCTCACCCTTGCGGCAGCGGCTGCTGGAGTGGCGGCCTGGGCGCTCAGTTTTGGCATCACCTGGCCTGAGAACTTCATGGGGCGCCTGTTCCAGGTTGGCCTTTCCGGTGCCTTGGGATTGATGCTGTTTGTGCTTTGCGCTCAGGCCCTGGCTGTACCGGAGGTGAGCGAGATCAACCGTGGGATTGTCAGTCGCTTCCGGCGTCGTTGAGCCGTACCTCTCGCTCTTCCCTCACTTGTATGGGGAGCTCAATGTGCTGGCGCCCTACTAACTGAGGGCCTTGCACGGACAAGATTCTGGCTTCGATTCCGAATTCCCGGAAAGCAGTATCGATTTCTTGAATCAGGGCTTTCTCCACCTGTGCTTCGGGATCGACGACCTTGCCGATCAGTCGCTCACCCAGGCGGCCGATGCGCTGACGCACCACGTCGCGGGCATTGGTGACCTCGATGATGAGCACGCGCACTTCCTGAAGCTCAGCAACCTTATCGGCAGTGGTCCTCGAGAATCTGCTCCAGCTCGGAAAGTTGAGAGGATGGCAGTAAGCGGCCAAGCGGCAGCCGGCTACTTCCAGCACCGATGGGAACTTGAACTGCTTCCAGTGCTCGTCGCGCACAGACGGCTGGACCCTGGTCCAGCAGAGCACTGCATTCAATGGCCAGAGTCTCAGCCAATCCTGCATCTCCAAGGTAGAGATGCCAGCCAGCGATCTGGAGGTAAAGCCGTTCACTCAGGGCTGCAGTGAGATCTTTTAGGTCAGCAGCATCAAGGGTCATGGCGAGGGGGTGTCTTCATCCATCGTGCCGTCAGGATTCACGGCTGTCTGCATCATCAACGGGCCGCAGCTTCAGAACCACAGCGAGGTGGATCAACAGGGCGGCCAACCAGATTTCACTGAAGAGATCCAGGTGATTCCATGGGTGCCGCATCGACTGGACAAACCACAGACCACTGTTGACTGCGACGAAGGCCCCAGCATGCAGTGTGAAATTCACAATCCGGCTGAAGTGCCTGTAGAGGGGATCTGTGTTGTCACCGGTGCCGTACCAGCGGATGGGCATTGGGAGTGTCGTTCCAGTGCAACGATTCTGGCGTGTGGATGGCACCCTGTTGACGAACGGCACCTTCGTGGGGTCAGATGGTGTGACGCAAGCGCTTGTAGCTCAGCGGATTAGAGCATCTGACTACGGATCAGAGGGTCGGGAGTTCGAATCTCTCCAGGCGCGTTTGTGAAACTGCCTCAGGGCAGTTTTTTTTTGCTCACGTCCTGTCACGTCACGTCAAGGCAGGACTCGTTGCTTACGATTCGGGCAAAGCAATATTGCGACGCATGGCGGATTTCGCTTCGACCCCGATCAATGCATCTCTGGCATCGTCCGACCCGGCCATTGCCGGCCTGATTGATCAGGAACAGAAGCGTCAGGAGACTCATCTGGAGCTGATTGCCTCCGAGAACTTCGCATCAAGAGCGGTAATGGACGCTCAAGGTTCCGTGCTGACTAACAAGTACGCGGAAGGGTTGCCGAGCAAGCGCTACTACGGCGGTTGTGAGCATGTCGATGCAATCGAAGAGCTGGCGATCGAGCGCGCCAAGCAATTGTTTGGCGCAGCCTGGGCCAATGTTCAGCCTCACAGCGGCGCTCAGGCGAACTTTGCCGTGTTCCTGGCGCTGCTTCAGCCCGGAGACACGATCATGGGTCTTGACCTCTCCCATGGAGGCCATCTCACCCACGGTTCTCCGGTCAACGTCAGTGGGAAGTGGTTCAACGTCGTTCAGTACGGCGTCGACAAGCAAACCCAGCGCCTTGATATGGAGGCGATCCGTGCATTGGCTCTCGAGCACAAGCCGAAACTGATTGTCTGCGGGTACTCCGCCTATCCCCGCATTATTGATTTCGCAGCGTTCCGCGCGATCGCCGATGAGGTAGGCGCCTATTTGCTTGCAGACATGGCCCATATCGCCGGACTTGTGGCAGCGGATGTTCATCCAAACCCCGTTCCTCACTGCGATGTCGTAACGACCACCACACACAAAACACTGCGTGGCCCCCGCGGTGGCCTGATCCTCTGCCGTGATGCTGAGTTCGCCAAAAAATTTGATAAAGCCGTGTTCCCTGGCAGTCAAGGCGGCCCCCTTGAGCATGTCATCGCTGCGAAGGCAGTCGCCTTCGGAGAGGCGTTGCTGCCCTCGTTCAAGACTTACAGCCAGCAGGTGGTGGCCAATGCCTCCGCACTGGCGGAGCGCTTGATCGAGCGGGGGATTGATGTGGTGAGCGGTGGTACCGAGAACCATGTGGTTCTGCTCGATCTGAGGGGAATCGGGATGACCGGAAAGGTCGCAGATCTGCTCGTGAGTGATGTTCACATCACAGCAAACAAGAACACTGTTCCCTTTGATCCTGAATCCCCCTTCGTGACCAGCGGCCTGCGTCTGGGTACTGCTGCCCTCACAACAAGGGGCTTTGATGCCGCAGCCTTCCGTGAAGTGGCGGATGTGATCGCGGACCGATTGCTCAATCCTGAGGACGACGCCATTCAGGCCAGTTGTCTCGAGAGGGTGGCCAGCCTGTGCAGCCGTTTCCCCCTCTACGCCACTGCTGCGGAGCCGGCGCTTGCCTGACTGGTCCACGGTCCACTGGATCTTGCATAAAGGGCTGCCTAAGATCCCAGTGTTTCGGCCCTATCCGGGTCGCCACCTCCGGAGTTTTGTTTGACTCTCGCGGGTACTCCCCTCGCAGTTGCTGTCGGGATCTTCGTCACGTCGACGTTGATCACTACAGCGATCGCTCCGTGGGTGATGCAGCTCGGACTCAGACACGGCTTTACTGACGCCCCAGACGCACGGAAGCAGCACAGCGTCCCGATGGTGCGTCTCGGCGGCATTGCAATGGTGCTGGGGTTTTGTTTGGCGCTTGGCCTCACCTGGTTGTTAGGGGGGTTCGGGATGTTGACCCCAGCGCGAGATCAGCTGATTTGGACAACTCTGGCTGGATCACTTTGCTTTTTTGTGATCGGCCTGGCAGATGACCTTCTTTCTCTCTCCCCGTGGCCGAGATTGGCTGGCCAGGTGGCTGTGGCTGTTGTGGTCTGGTCACAGGGGGTTCAGATCGGTGCGATTGATCTTCCCTGGCTCTCCAGCAGCGCCGAAGCAGTGATCCTTCCGGATGTGATCAGTCTGCTCGCCACGGTGATCTGGCTTGTCGGAATCACCAATGCGATCAATTGGTTGGATGGTCTCGATGGGCTGGCTGCCGGCGTTGCCGGTATCGCTGCGATCGGTCTGGTGTCAGTGAGTTTTTCTCTGCATCAGGTGGCAGCTGCTTTCTTGGCAGCATCCCTGGCTGGCTGCTGTCTCGGATTCCTTCGACATAATTTCAATCCCGCCCGCATTTTCATGGGTGATGGTGGTTCCTATTTCTTGGGTTTCAGTCTCGCGGCGATCAGCATCGTTGGGCCTGCCAAGGGACTCACCACAGTCAGCCTTCTTTTGCCGCTGTTGATCCTTTCCCTGCCTCTGGCAGATATGTCAGCAGTGATCATGGGGCGTTTGCGCTCTGGCCGTTCGCCCTTTTATCCCGATCGTCGTCATCTCCACCACCGTTTACTGCGTGCAGGCTTCAGTCATCGCAGAACGGTCCTGCTGATTTACGTGTTCACGCAGTGGTTGGCGTCAATTGCCATGGTGGTTGCCAATGTGGAGATGCGTTTCCTCTGGCTCGCGTTGGCTACAGCGATCCTCGTTGGAACCGTCATGGTGATGCAGCGTCATCGCCACAGTGACATTGTGATTGATGCGCCCGAGCAAGAATCTCAGCAAGAGTGCGCTCAGTCGTGCTGTTCGGATTCCCGTGGCTGAAGCTTCCCCATCCTCTGGGGTTGAGATTCTTTGCGTCGGCACCGAGCTGTTGCTCGGCAACATTGTCAACGGCAATGCACGTTGGCTTGCAGAGCAATTGGCCGCTCTTGGACTACCTCATTTCCGTCAGACCGTAGTTGGGGACAACCGTGAACGCTTAATTGCTGAGGTGCAGGCCATCTCTCGTCGTTCACGGGTGCTGATTACCACCGGTGGCCTGGGTCCGACTCCCGACGACCTCACCACCGAAGCGATTGCAGCTGCGTTCTCCACACCATTGGAGGAGCGCCCTGAGGTCTGGGACGACATCACTGCCAAAGCCCATAGTCGTGGCCGGGAGCCTGGAGCCGAGACGCGCCGGCAGGCTTTATTACCCCTTGGTGCAGGCTTGCTGCCCAATGCCACCGGAACGGCCCCAGGAATGATCTGGTCCCCGATTGAGGGATTCACTGTGCTCACTTTCCCAGGAGTGCCCAGCGAGATGCGAGCAATGTGGCAGTCCACTGCAGTGCCTTGGTTTCAACAATCTGGGCTTTCCAAAGGAGTGTTCAGCAGTCGATTGATGCGTTTCTGGGGTATTGGAGAGTCCAACCTTGCTGAACAGCTCCATGACCTGCTTGATCAGAGCAATCCAACGGTGGCGCCTTATGCCGGTCGTGGTGAGGTCAAGCTGCGCATCACGGCCCATGCCCCAGCCGAAGTTGAGGCTCTGCGTCTGCTGGATGCCACAGAGGCTGAGTTGCGTCAGCGCACCGGCACGCTCTGTTTTGGCTGTGATGCTCAGTCGCTGGCTTGTGTGGTTCTCGAACAGCTTCGCCAGCGGAAGCAAACTCTCTCGGTCGCGGAATCCTGCACCGGCGGTGGGTTGGGGGCTGAACTCACGGCGATGCCAGGATCATCTGATGTGCTGCTGGGTGGAGTGATCGCCTACTCAAATGCCGTCAAACAGCATTTGCTCGGTGTTTCAGCGGATCTCCTTGAGGAGTTCGGTGCGGTCAGTGATCCTGCGGCTCAAGCCATGGCTGAGGGCGCTCGACGCATCACGGGCAGCGACTGGTCGATGGCGGTGACGGGTATTGCCGGCCCTGCTGGTGGTTCAGCGGAGAAGCCGGTTGGATTGGTCTACATCGCCGTTGCCGGCCCCGATGGTTGCTTCAGCCAGCCCATCCGTCTTGGTGAAAGTCGCGGACGCGACTGGGTCCGTACCGTGAGCGTGGGAGAGGCATTGAATCGATTGCGATTGCGTCTGATAGAGACGATGTGATGGATGTCGGCCATTAGGGTTAACAGGTGAAGGCTGACATGAAATGAGCAGCGGAACCCTCTACGACAAGGTCTGGGATCTGCACTGCGTCGCAGATCTTCCTGGAGGTGCCACTCAGCTGTTCATCGGTCTGCATCTCATTCACGAGGTCACCAGTCCACAGGCCTTTGCCGCTTTGGACGACAAGGGCCTTCCAGTGCGCTGCCCCGAGCGCACAGTTGCCACGGTGGATCACATCGTTCCCACCATTAGCCAGGAGCGACCGTTCTCTGATCCCCTGGCCGAGCAAATGCTCAGCACTCTCGAGCGCAATTGCGCTCGTCATGGCATCACCCTGAACGGACTGGGGAGCGGCCGTCAGGGAATCGTGCATGTGATTGCACCTGAACTTGGCCTCACCCAGCCGGGAATGACGGTTGCCTGCGGTGATTCCCATACCTCCACTCATGGAGCCTTCGGGGCGATTGCCTTCGGTATCGGTACGAGCCAGGTGCGCGACGTGCTCGCCAGTCAGAGCCTTGCCATGAGCAAGCTCAAAGTACGCCGCATCTGGGTGGAGAACCGACTCACTGATGGGGTCTTCGCCAAGGATCTGATTCTCCATGTGATTCGGACTCTCGGCGTGAAGGCCGGAGTTGGCTTCGCCTATGAATTTGCAGGGCCTGCGATTGAGGTTCTCTCAATGGAGGAGCGGATGACCCTTTGCAACATGGCGATTGAGGGAGGTGCACGCTGTGGGTATGTCAATCCTGATCAGATCACCTTTGATTATTTGAAGGGTCGCGCCGAGGCTCCAGCTGCGGAGATCTGGGACCGTGCTGTTGCCTGGTGGAGTTCACTCGCCTCGAATGACGATGCGAGTTTCGATGATGAAATTCGCTTCGATGCTGCTGCCATCGCTCCCACGGTCACCTGGGGCATCACGCCTGGACAGGGCATCGGGGTCGATGAACGCGTACCGATTTCAGACCAACTTGATCCGGCTGACCGCCCGATTGCCGAAGAGGCTTATCGCTACATGCATCTTGCTCCCGGCCAGCCCATCGAAGGCGTGCCTGTGGATGTCTGTTTCATTGGCAGTTGCACGAATGGTCGTCTCAGTGATCTTCAGGCCGCGGCTGCTGTGGCTCGCGGTCGGCACGTTGCCGAAGGCATCAAGGCTTTTGTGGTGCCTGGTTCGGAACAGGTAGCTCGCGCCGCGATCAAGGAAGGACTTGATCAGGTGTTTCGTGAGGCAGGTTTCGAATGGCGTGAGCCTGGCTGTTCGATGTGTCTGGCCATGAACCCTGACCGTCTCGAAGGCAGCCAGATCAGTGCGAGTTCAAGCAACCGTAATTTCAAGGGTCGTCAGGGTTCCGCCAGTGGCCGAACCCTTTTGATGAGTCCGGCGATGGTGGCTGCAGCTGCCATCGCTGGACGGGTGAGCGATGTGCGTCAGCTGAGCTGAGTGCACACCGCATTCAGTGCCATTCCGCCCCTGACCATTTCGCCCAACGCTGATTGTTTTGTGATGACTGAGACCACCGCCTTCCCTCAGGGCCCGATCGGCCGTGTTTCTGGCCGTGGACTTGTACTGCGGGGTGATGACATCGATACAGACCGGATTATTCCAGCTCGTTTTCTCAAGTGTGTGAGCTTTGAAGCTCTGGGAGAACAGGCCTTTGCTGATGATCGAAAGGAACTGGCCGGAGCACACCCGTTTGACCAGCCGGAGCATCAGGGAGCATCGATCCTGGTCGTGAATGACAATTTCGGCTGTGGTTCAAGTCGTGAACATGCGCCGCAGGCACTGATGCGCTGGGGGATCCGTGCTGTTCTGGGCGTGAGTTATGCCGAGATCTTTCAAGGCAATTGCCTCGCGCTGGGAATTCCCTGTGCCACAGCCACGGCTGATCAGATCTGCGCTCTTCAGGATGCGGTTGAGGCTGATGCCACAACTGAATGGACGCTTGATCTTCAGGCGCTCAACTTCAGTGATGGATCAATGTCTCAGACCATTTCCCTGGCTTCAGGCTCTCTGGACATGCTCCGCACTGGCCAGTGGGATGCCACTGGCCAGCTCGTGGCGAGAGATGCGGAGCTCACCCGCACGATGAAGGCACTCCCCTATTTGAATGGTTTCTGAGCTCGGTGGAAGCTTTTGATGAATGCCCCATGGCAGGCAGAGACCAGATTGTCTAAGACTGAGATAGAGGCACTGATGCCATGAATCAGTTTCGACCTGTTCAGCTTGCTGCTGTCCTTCTGGTCAGCGCATTGATTCCTGTGACTGCCAAGGCTGAGCCGATTCAGTCATTGCTCGTTCAGCCATACGGATCGGCCAAGGAGCGATTGTTGATCAGCGGTGCCTGTTCTGGTTGTGATCTGCGCTCGGCTCGTTTGCAAGGCGCCCATCTGATCGGCGTGGATCTTCGCGATGCCGACCTCCGCGATGCTGATCTACGCGAAACCAACCTGGAGGGGGCTGATCTCAGTGGCGCCCGTCTTGATGGAGCTGATCTGCAGGGAGCGCAACTCAGCAATGCTGATCTCTCTAGAACCGATCTGCGTCGTGCTGATCTCCGTGGAGCTGTGGTGATCAATGCCTATGCACCGGATGTACGCACAGATGGCATGCGTTTTGCAGGTGCGGATCTCACCGGCAGCCATCTGATTTACGGGGGTGGACCCAACTAAAGCAGGCTCTGGTTAGAACGGTCGCCGGTCAAGTTCGTTGGGGAGATTGCGTGGTGTGTAGGGGATGAAGGGCTGCCCTGTCCCCGTGAAGTTGAAGTCATTCAGGCGGAATCGGAAACCGCCAATGCCTTCGTAGGGATTGAAGTAAAAACCAAGGTCATAACTGCGGCGCTGCCAGCGCAGCTCAATATTGGAATTGATCACATTGCCGTAGAACTCGGAGTTGGGATCAATGTTCACGCCAAGGCCTGCATTCAGGAGTAATGGCCCAGCAAGCTGCTGGGTGATGCCGATGCCGAGGGTGGCGAGGTCCACTGACTGGTCGAATTCAAACGGACTGTCTCCGTTTTTTAGGGTGCCGCCACCGGCGATGGAAAGCTGGGTGTAGTCAAGAAAAGACTTGCTGAACGTGCCGAGAGTGAGCGTTGGTCCACCGGTGAGGCTGATCGTGTTCTGACTCTTTCCGGTCCCGAAGGCTGCCAGAGATGTATTGATGTTGGTGCGCAGAGTCAGGCCAGGCACGATGGCTACTGGCGAGTAGCGGTAAGCGGATTCCGGAGTAAGTGCAGCAGGTTTACCGCGCCAGAGTGGATAGCTGCTGTTTAACGATCCGTAGAAATTGGCCCGCGTGGTGTCGATGAGGTTGGTACTCGTGAAACTCTCAGCCTGGTAATTACCGAGGCCAAAGCGCCAGATGTAGTCGTTTGAAAGCTTGCCCCATCGCCAGTCGCCCTTCTGCTCAGCGAAAGCGCCGTAAGCGCTGTATACGTCGGTCTCACCAAGTGAGCCGTTCCAGGTGCGGTACCGATAAGCGCCAAAGAAACGCGTTTCTACTTGGCCAAGTAGGGGCAGCTTGAAATAGCGATTCACGTTGCCCCAGAAACGGCTGCCATTCATGAAATTGCTGGGATTGAACGTACTGATATCGGCTTCCGCCTCAGTGTTCCAGCCCAGAACCGTGCCACTGAGTTCGGCCTCAAGGCCGAACAGGTCTCCGAGGGCATTGTCTTGTGTTGCTTTGGAGCTATCGATGGGTGTTCCTGGTGCCACGTAGCTGTTGTTGCTGCCGTCAATCGCTCGCTGTACCAGCAACTGGGGTTGCAGATCCAGAATGAAGTTGTCCGACAGTTCGATGGACTTGAGTTCGCGGCCAACGAAGAAACCACTGCGATCGTCTTTGTCGATACTCAGCACCCAGCGGTTCACGACCTCTTCTTGTTTTTGAATTCTTTGTGTCCTGGAGACGGGGATTGGCAACCGCTCTTCAACGATCAATCGGTTGCGCTGGCTCTTGATCAGGATGTCTCCATTCTCTTGCTCCGTGGCCACAACATCCTCCGCATCGATGCGGGTCTGAGCCGGTGTGTAGGGATCATTGCTGAAGCTCATCCGGCTGGCTGTCCAGCCCTCGGGGGTGAATGTCACCTGGGTCGCCTGGATCCGCCAACGGCTGATTTCGCCACTGATCAGCTTGCTTTTTCCGCGTTGATTCAGTTGGGAAGGCTTCACTCCGCCATATTTGTTTGCGGCAAGAACTTCGCTGTTGCGGACTTTGTCACTGTCACCCTGGCTTTGCTCGATCACCAGCCGCTGCTGCAGCTGGATGCTGCTGATCCGTTGATCAATGGCTGCAATGGCCGCGCTGCGACGTTTCTCCTGTTCAGCGAGAGAAAGGCTCGAGTCAGCGTGCTGCGACTGAGGCTGTGTGAGATCTGCAGCAGCTGAGTTCGCAGCTGTTTCCCGCACAGGATTCCCAAGAGTGATGTCTTCGAGTTGTTCGCTGAGACTCTGCGATTGGATCCGCGCTGCGCGGTCGGAATCTGGGCAGCCCAGCGGAGGCGGCGCTTCAGGACTCACCGGTTCAGGTTGATCCTGCCCCCAGCGATAGCGGAGTCCGACCAAGTAAGCGTTGCTGCCTTCCTTTACGCCGCTGTAAGTCCCGAAGGCTCCGGAGCGGTGGTGGATCCGTCCCACCATCGAAAGCTCCGGAGACACCGATGCTTCCAGCTCAAAAGCGAGGTAGTTGAGCAGATTCGCGTAATTCTCGCGGTAGGTGCGCTCGTAATTGCTGACCGCAGAGTTGTAGCTGATGCCTTCGACGAAGCCGAGGCTGAGCCAGGGTTGAACCCACAGGCGAGCACCAATGCCGAGGATGCCCTCGCCGAATGTTTGGGCCGGGGTATTTGCGTTGGGAATGGTCTGATTGAACGGGCCCCCTTGCTGTTCATAGGCCTGGTGGGCAAACAGATCAGCCTCCAGCTCCAGTTGCAGCGGTCCTGCTCGCCAGATGCGTTTCTGCATGCTGACGCCAAGCAGATATTCAGGACGCATCCTTCCGTTGAACAAGAAGGTGTCGCCGAAGTTGGAATCAATCATCTGTCCGCCCCAGGCGGTGATGGCCCAGGGGTGCGGATGCCAGTCGGGGATGGGTGGGATGGCCGGTGGGCAAGCCATGCCTTCCCCATCCTTGCTCTCTGGTGGGGTGGTGTCCGAGACCAGCCATTCTTCGCTGGGCAGAGGCTGTTCCCTGTCCCAGAAGCCTGCATCATCACCCTGGGGGCTGATGCGATTAGCCGTGAACGCGTCAAGCTCGATGTCAATGGCAGTCGGGAATCCCAGGCCAGTGCTCTCGATCACTGGCAGCAACCTGTCTTGGCTTGGATCCTCTGCAGGGACCTGACCCGATGGCGGTGCGTTGGACGTCGGTGCTCCTGGGTTGCTCGGTCGTGGGTTGAAATCAACGGCAGCGGTGTCGAGATCGAGAACGCCGTAAACGTCCGCCATTGAACCGCTGCCTTGGATCAAGTTGAACCGCAGGCTGCTGGCCTGGAAATACTGAGCACCTTTGCGATAACGAACACTGCCGCGAGCGAAGAGGCTGTTGAAATTCGTGTCGAACTCCAGGCGATCTGCTCGTAGGACCCCGCCATTGATCACCGCACTGACGTTGCCTTCGGCTACGAACAACTGACGCTTGGCGTCGTAAGTCTGGCGGTCGGCCCTTAGGCGCAATTTGGGAGGAGGCTGAACGTCTGCCAGAGGTTCTGCAATTTCCGCTTGCTTGGCCTCGGTTGTCGACGCCTCGCTATCCCCATCTTCGTCAGCGGACGATTCCACTCGGGTGGGTGGAATCACTCCGAAGTCGACCAGGTTCTCAAGACCTTCTGATCGCGCTGGGCTTCCCAGGACTGCAGCCACAGCCAGAAGTCCCGTGACCGTGATGGGAGATCGGGAAGCTGGCAAATCCGCTCAAGAGTGGCCGGTGATCCTCACACGAGCATCCTCGGCATCTCTCCTGAAATGACCAGTGTTCGTCGTGACCCCTGAACGGAGTGCGCTCAGATCACGTCTGCACTCAATCTTCCAGGTCTTTGCGACTCGGAGTGCGGCTCGGGTCACTCGCCAGAAATCCAAAGACGAAGATCCCGATAAAAAAGAAGACGACCGAGTAAACGGAAATCTTGAGGGCGAGCATGGAGACCGACCGGCGTCTGGGATAGCGCCATCATCTTATGGGTCAAGGTTGTGAGATCACGATGCAGCCCCCTCTACAGCCCCGGCGATTGGCTTGGATTGAAACGTTTCGAAGTCGCAGCCACCTCAATCGGCTGCCTTTTTGGCATCGTTGCGGCGATTTGTGCCGCCATTCCGTCCTTGAAGAGCCCTGGGGGGCGCAGCATCGACCTGATTGGGCGAAGCGTGGGCTGTTGATCTGGCCAAGAGGGGGCGTCTGGTTGCGAATCGAGCAGACCATCGCCTGGCCAGAGCATTGGCAGCATTGCGAGGAGAGCCTTGAGCGTCTCGTGCTCAGTTGGTGGGCAGACCAGGTGCGGCTCTGGGTGGATGGGGTTCTCGTTCATGAAGGGGACCTGTTCGACACGCGCTGCCGCTGGAAGCTTCCGGCTCACTGGAGGCATGGGGTAGGGCTGAGAGTGCTTCTGGAGCTGCGCAGTCCTTGTCATGACGATGGTGCACTGATCAGAAGTGATCTGGTGAGGGAACCTGCGTCGCCTGCTCTTGATCCGCAGGGGTGCTTGCTTCCCCAGGCCCTTGAACTCACTGGCATCACGGCAGAGTCGGTTCCTGAGTTGTGGCTTGACTGCGATCCGCTCTCTGGCAGGGCGGTGTCTCAGGTTGATCAACACCTCGCGGGACAGGCTCGTGCCAGCGGAGGACTGCACTGGGTGGGTCATGCCCATTTGGATCTGGCCTGGTTGTGGCCCGTTGCTGACACTTGGCAGGCGGCTGAACGCACCTTCCGCTCTGTTCTGGATCTAATGGAGCTCTTCCCGGAGCTGCATTTCGCTCACTCCACTCCGGCTTTGTACGAGTGGGTGGAGTGCCACCGTCCTGCGTTGTTTGCACGCATTCAGCAGGCCAGTCGTCTGGGCCGTTGGGAGCCCATTAACGGTCCCTGGGTTGAGACCGACTGTGTCCTTGTGAGCACGGCTTCTCTCTGGCGACAATTTGCAATAGGCCAGGAGACCAGCCATAGACAGTTCCCTGAGTGGCAACATGACCTGGCCTGGTTGCCGGACAGTTTCGGATTTGCCGCTGGGCTGCCAGCCGTCGCTCACGTCACCGGTGTGCGCTGGTTCTGCACACACAAGCTGGCCTGGAATTCCACCAACGTTTTCCCACACCGTCTGTTTCGCTGGCGAGGCCGCGGCGGGGCCGAGCTGCTGGCGTTGATGTTGCCAGGCATCGGTACGGATGCCGATCCACTGGCCATGCAGCAGGAACAGCAGCGCTTCTTGGCCAAGGCAGGCGTTGATCAAGCGCTGTGGTTGCCCGGAGTTGGTGACCATGGCGGCGGACCCACCAGGGAAATGCTTGAAGAGATGCAGCTCTGGCAAAATCATCCACAGGCCTCTCCACGTCGAGCAGGGACGGTCCGTGAATACTTGACGCAGCTGGAGCCGCTCAGAGCTTCATTGCCCGTCTGGAAGGACGAGCTATACCTGGAACTGCATCGGGGCTGTGCCACCACACGTCCGGATCAAAAACGACACAACCGCACCCTGGAGCGCCTGCTGCGGGAAGCTGATCTGGTGGAGGCCCTTGGGGCTGGCTCGACGCAGCGGCGAGACTGGCAGGTGCTGCTGTTCCAGCAGTTTCACGACATTCTCCCGGGAACATCGATTCCTGAGGTGTTTGATCAGGCGGAGCCCCAGTGGCGAGCGGCCCGCCGTGCTGCGGCAGTGTTGCGGACTGCCGGTCTCCGTCAGTTAATCAGTCATGCATTGCCCGCGGACTCAGGGCCTGGCAAGAGGTGCCAACGCTGGGCATGGTGCGGCCTTCAGCCACTGCAGCGCTGGTCTCCACTGGTGCGGCTGCCGCTAGGCCGGTGGTCGTGTGAGGGCAACAACCTGCCGTCACAGGTGGCTCCAGGCGGGGATCTGTGGGTGCAGTTGCCCGAGGCCCAGGGGGTGATGGCACTGCCTCTGGAGTGTCATCAAGATGCAGCCGCGGTTGCGACAGCTGCTCCTGTAGTGCGGAATCCGGTTCGGGTTCAGGTCATCGCCGAGCAGAGCTGGCGACTCAACAATGGTCTGCTCACGCTTGAGCTGGACCACAGGGGACTGACTCGACTGCAGGACGAGCAGGGTGTTGATCAGCTCTCAGAACCATTGCAGTTCAAGCGCTACAGCGACCGCGGTGAGTTCTGGGATGCCTGGGATCTGGCGGCGGATTATCCGCAGTACCCACTGCCGATGGCTGCTGACTGGCAGCTGGAGCTCGTGGAGCAGGGCCCGCTGGTGGCCAGGGTGGTGCTGCGCAGTTCGATCGAGAGCAGCGCGTTGCGTATGGATGTGCTGCTGCGAGCCGATAGTCCCGCCGTAGAACTGCAAATGACCATCGACTGGCATCAGACCCATGAACTGCTTCGCATGGTCTGCCCCCTGGCTAAGCCAGCGGTGCGCTGGGCTGCGGACACCAGCGGTGGCGTGATCGAACGACCCGCTGTTGCCTTGATGCCCATGGAGCAAGCCCGTTGGGAGGTGCCTGTGATCTCCTGGTTGGCTAGTGAGGAAACATCTCCCGGCGGTGGACTTGGCGTCTTGCTCGACGGTCCTCAGGGTGTTGATGCCGGATCGCATCACCTAGGAATCTCGTTGCTGCGTGGGCCAACCTGGCCCGATCCATCGGCGGATCGGCGACTGCATCGTCATCGCCTGGCCCTGATGCCAGTTGCGAAGGGGTGGTATCGGGATGGTCTTGCGCAGGCAGCGATTCACTTTCGTGAACCGGGTTGGCTCGGACCGCTTGAATCCCGTGATCGCTGGCGGGGTTTCCCTGCTTTACCCAAAGAATTAGTACCGATTTCGATTCGACCGGATCAATCAGCAGATGCGATTAAAAATTCGGTCCTTATTCAGCTGTTGAACCCCGGTGGCGCAAGGGTGAAGTGGTCACCTGGCGATCAGGGCTGGTGGATTCAGGATCAACAACATTCCGCTGAGATCTTTCCAGGAGCCCTGAAAGAACTGCGCCTAACCCCTCAGTCGTCGTGATCATCGAAGGGATCGTCCAGGCGTTTGGACGGTGGTCCGAAGGCTGTATAAACGCCAAAACCAGTGAGTCCGAGCAGTGCGGTTAACACTGCGATTGACACCGACAGCGCCGGGGAGGAGCTTTCCATCACATCTCTCGACAGGATCAGCCCTGTTCAGGGCCGGGACCCCTACAGTATCTGGACTGAACTTCACCCGAGACCTCAGGGCCGCTATGGCACAACGCACTCGTTTGGGCGATCTGCTCCGTCCCCTCAACTCCGAGTACGGCAAGGTTGTGCCCGGATGGGGTACAACTCCCGTCATGGGCATCTTTATGGTGCTGTTTCTGGTTTTCCTATTGGTCATTCTTCAGCTCTACAACCAGTCGCTGATCCTTGAAGGAATCAATGTGAACTGGAACGGCGGCGCCTGATTCGGCCCGCTCATCACCTTCCATGAACATTTTCGGCATCGGACTTCCTGAAATGGCCGTCATCGGAGCCGTTGCGCTTCTGGTGTTTGGGCCTAAGCGTCTGCCTGAATTTGGTCGGACACTCGGCAAAACCTTGAAAGGTTTTCAGACGGCTTCCAAGGAATTTGAGCGCGAAATCAGTAAGGCGATGGCAGATCCGGAGGAACTTCCACCCTCCTCTTCATCCGATGCTGCGTCATCGCCAAAGGGCTCTGAGGACTGATCGGTGATCAAACGTGGGGACCTCCGTCTGGTGGTCGGACTGGGCAATCCGGGTGAAAAATATGCATCAACTCGGCACAACGTCGGATTCATGGCGCTTGAGCTGCTCACAACACGTGAGGGTGGGAATTTCAAGGCGATGTCAAAACTTCATGGTGACCTCGCTGATGTCGGTTCCGGTTGCGCTCGACTCAGGTTGCTGATGCCCCAGACCTACATGAATGACAGTGGCCGTTCGATCCGTGCAGCACTGGATTGGTTTGATCTGGGGATTCATCAGCTGATTGTGCTCGTCGATGACATGGACTTGCCGCTTGGACGGTTGCGCTTGCGGGCGCGCGGTGGTGCCGGCGGACATAACGGTCTGAAGAGCACTATTCAGCATCTCGGCACCCAGGAGTTCGCCCGCCTTCGTATTGGAATCGGCGCTCCCGGTCGCAATCCTGAGGAACGCCGTGCCCGCACGGTGTCTCACGTCCTTGGTCAGTTCAACCGTGCTGAGGAACCTCTCCTTCAGGAGGTGCTGCGGGAAGTGTTGTCCGGCCTCGATCACATCCAGCGGCAAGGCTTGGATCGGGCAGGAAATGCCATCAATGCGGTGAATCTGGAGCCTGCTGTTGATGGCGATCCGGCCTGATGGCGCCATTGCCTGTCACCACGGCTCATCTTCGGGTGCACCAACACAGCTTCCGAGACAAGTGTCTGCAGGGTGAGGTTCAGGCGGGTGGCTTCACCTGGACATTTCACTGGTTGTTTGACCGGGGTGAGCTGAGTGTGGAGCCCTCCCTGGGTAGAGCGTTGATTCAGGACGCGTTGCTTCGCTTTCTTGTCAAATCCGACTACAGGCTGGAAGCCGGAGGTGATTACAGCTTTACTGTGAGGGCGCGTTTCTGAGAGGAGCTGGTCCCGGCCAGAAGATTTGGCGGCCCAGCTCCGATTCAAGAATGACCAGGGCAGCCACGGCATCAAGTTCGGTAGGTGGTATCAGCAAACCTTGGGGGATTAATCGCCGCCATCCTCTTGGCGGCCATAGCTGCCAGTAACGCTTGCGAGCTTGCAGTGTGGTGCCGCGCTCATCCACCAGCTTGACGGGAAGATCCTCAGGAAGCTCATTCCTCAAGCTGTCGCTGGCTGTGCCATCCCCCAGCACTAAGCATTCAACGGGCGCGATCTGCCTCCAGCACTGCAGGGTGTGCAGCACAGCCTTGGTTGCAACGACATGACCTTCGATGACGCAGTCACTTTCGCAATCGACCAGGACTAACCCGCATTTGTTGCGTCCTGGGTCAACAGAGACGATCCAGCTCATGGAATCTCGTCCTGAAGCGTTGAAGTTGGCCGTAGCCGGCGGCTCGGACGGAGCTCGACGGCTATGGCATCGGCGGTTTCACTACGCTGCGCGGCCACTGCTTCCAGTTCAACCAGTCCGCCGCTTCGCTCGGTCAGCTCTCGGGCGAGTGTGTTGACGGCGTTGGCATCAAATTGAAGTCCTTGGCTGAGAGACCCCCGTCGGCGGACCTCCGCCAGGGTGGACGCCAGCAGCAGGTTGATGCGGTTTCGCACCGCTTCTGGATTGGTGTCTTGGCTGGCAAGAGTCGTTTTGGCCAGAACCTCTCCCTCCATGGTGATGGCCACATTGGGACGCACATCCGGAAAGGCGTAAACCACGCGCTCACCACGCAGCACATTGGCCGCTGAGCGCAGCAGCACCACCCAGGTGCCAGGTTTGCGGATGGCTTGTTCCAGCCTTTCAATGTCCTGGCGGGGCACAAGGATGATTTGGCGATCCGGAGCCTGTCCAGGCAGAACCTTTTGAAAGGCCTGCAAATTGGCTTCTCGCAGCACCTGGTCAATCACTTGCCTGGCTTGATCAGGACGATCCAGCTTGAGCGTCACAGTGGCCAATGGCTGGCCACTGCTAATGGCGACATCTCCACGGCGTAGGGCCAGCAGGTTCTCCTCCAGTTGCTGGAGCTCTGATTCGCCGGAGCTGATCCGTTCCCGCACCGCCCGAAGTTCATTATCCGTGCGTTGGATTTCCGCATCACGGTTGCGCACGTCTTGGCTAAGTCTCTGCCGTTCCGCCTCAAGTCGGCGAGTCTGCTCCTGCAGGGGTTGAAGTGTGCTGCGCAGCTCGTCGGCTCGTGCCTGGGCATTCGCCAGGATCTTTCTGGCTTTGATTTCATCGGCGCGAGCTTCTTCGAGTTGCTGACGAGCCTGTCGCTGAGCATTGCGGCTGCCCTTCAGATCTGAGCGGCTGCTTCGTAGGCGTGCTTCGAGGTCGTTGAGTTCAAACAGGCCAACGCGCAGCTGACGGCTCACCAGAAGCATCAGTCCAAGCGACAGAGCACTGATCAGGCTCCCCGTGAGCACAGTGATCACTACGGCGGTTTGACGCGGGCGAAGACCGAAAAGGCTCAGACGGGCCTTCCCGACTCTCGAACCCAGTCGATCACCAAGGGTGGAGAGCACCCCCCCGAGGATCAATAGAGACAGCAGCAGAAGCCAGCCGGTCACGGACGTTCAAACATGCGGTAGGCCTATGAGGTGCTGCCTATCTTCACCTGTCGAGGGGTTAACTGAAACGTTTGGCCAGTGCAATCGGATCCAAAACAGTGATCTTCTTGCGGTCAATTTCGACTAGGCCTGAATTGCGTAGATCGCCAAGCAATCGCGTGATCGTGACACGCGTGGATCCGATCGCTTCGGCGATGGCCTGATGAGACAAACGCAGGTCAATGGTGATGCCTTGGGGCCCAGGCACGCCGAAGTCCCTGCAAAGGACAAGCAGAAAACTCACCAGACGGGAGGACATATCCCGGTGTGTGAGTGTTTCAATCATGGTCTCGGTCTGCAGAATTCGGGTGGAAAGACCCTGAAGCAAAAGCAATCCCACGCTGGTGTTCGCTTCGATCGCCTGACGCACGGAGCTTGCGGGTGCCGTCACCATCTCCACTCTGGTGAATGCCACAGAGTGATAGAAGCGATCGGAGCGATGGCCGGTGAGCAGTGAGAGAACGCCGAACAGGCTGTTCTCTCTGAGCAGGGCAACGGTGATCTCTTCACCCGACTCATACACCCTTGACAGCCGCACAGCTCCTCGTCGGATCAGATAGACGCGCTCGGCGGGGTCGCCAGGAAAAAAGATCGTCTTATTCCGTTCCACCATTTCGGTGCTGGCACCATCCAGATCACGGATCACTTCCAGCAGGGTGCGGCTGGCTGGGTTGGGCGCATTGGTCAGGCTTGTTTCTGCGGATCGCCCAGCTTGGGGAGCAGTCCGACTAAAGCCGCGCATCACTTCAGCCATGACCAACGCATCAATGCGTGGAAGTTAAGGAGCGATGCGCTGTCACCCTGTAGCAACGAACACGGTTCTCCTTGCTCAGTCCTCATGCAGTGCATCCAGCTGGGCAGCCATGAGTTGCTTGAGCCCTGGTTCAGCAAGGTCCAGCAAACTGTTGAGCTGCTGGCGGCTGAATGGTGCGCCTTCAGCAGTGCCTTGTAACTCCAGCAGATCGCCGGCATTGTTCATCACCACATTGAGATCCACATCGGCCCGACTGTCTTCGCTGTAGTCCAGATCGAGCAAAGCCTGCCCCTCGATCAGCCCAACAGAGACAGCCGCCACCTGGTTGATGACTGGATTGGTGCTGATACGACCTTGTTGAAGCAGCCGTTCGCAGGCTTTGTGCAAAGCGAGCCATGCCCCTGTGATCGATGCTGTTCGAGTTCCCGCATCCGCCTGAATGACATCGCAGTCGATCAGCAGGGTGTTCTCACCCAGCGCCTTCATATCGATGGCGGCCCGAAGGCTGCGGCCGATCAGGCGCTGGATCTCCTGGGTGCGTCCTGACAGTTTCATCAGTTCCCTGCGCTGACGATCAGGGGTGGATCCAGGCAGCAGTCGATATTCAGCGCTGAGCCAACCCAGCCCCTGATCCCGTCGCCAGCGCGGGACGCCGTCTTCCTGGCAGACGCTGCAGAGAACGGTGGTGCGTCCGGTGCTCACGATGACGGAGCTCAGGGCGAAACCCATGGGATCCCAGTCGGTCGAGAAGGCCCTGAGGTCGGCGGGTTGGCGGCCATCGTTGCGCTGGGTCTTGCTCATGGGGAAATCGATCTAGATCTTGAGCCTGCCAGTTGGCGTAGAGACACTAGGGATGGTGTCAAAGGGATTGTGATTTGAGTTTTCGCCGCTAGATTCAAGTGCCACTGGGTCAATTCGATTCCAGTTACGACGGAAGCGACCGAGATGACCGCCAGCCTGGGCCCAAGCCATCGTTCCCGCCAACAGAGCGGTGCAGATCATCGGGTTCTGAATCGTGCCGGCTTGCATTCCCTGCCATCTCTCCAGCCACAACAGCCCCTGCATTTAGTAGCTCCTGAGGGGCAGTTGCAGGTGCATACCTCTCCCTATCGAGGAAGTTTCGGCACAGTGCTCAGCCAGGCCCTGCGTACCGCTGGCCTTGGCAGCCGTGTCGCAGTGATGCAGTTTCTCAAGGGTGGAGTTGCTCAGGGGCCAGATGCTGCGATCACGCTCTGCGATCGCATGATTTGGATGCGGCCTGCGGTGATCGGATGTCTTTCTGAACCGGCCAGTTCATCCGAATCCACGACTTTGGATGCTGTTCAAGCGATCTGGCAGATCTGTCGCCGTCACTTGGCCAGCGGTGATCTTGATCAATTGGTTCTGGACGAACTCGGCTTGGCCATTTCTCTTGGCTATCTCAATGAAGCAGAGGTGCGTGACAGCCTGGACGCACGTCCTGGTTCCATGGATGTGATCATCACAGGACCGTCGATTCCAGAATCTCTCATGGGTCTGGCGGATCAAGTGACGGAACTGCGCAGAGGTTTCTGATGCTCAAGAACGACCGTTGGATCACTGAACAGGCTGCCGCCGGCATGCTCGAACCCTTTCAAAAAGGGTTGATCCGCCATTTGAATCCCGAACAGAAGCTGGCGCCTGTTCTCAGCTTTGGGTGTTCTTCCTATGGCTACGACCTGCGTTTGTCGCCTCAGGAATTTCTGATCTTCAAGCACGTTCCGGGAACAGTGATGAACCCCAAACGGTTCAATCCTGGAAACCTTGAACCCACAGAGCTTCACCACGATGATGACGGTGACTATTTCATCCTTCCCGCCCATTCCTATGGCTTGGGTGTGGCTCTCGAAAAGATGAAGGTTCCGCCGAATATCACTGTGATCTGCCTCGGCAAAAGCACCTATGCACGACTGGGGATCATCGTGAACACCACACCAGCTGAAGCCAGCTGGGAGGGGCATCTCACGCTTGAATTCAGTAACAGTTCAGGAGCTGACTGCCGCATCTATGCGAATGAAGGCATCTGCCAACTCTTATTTTTTGAAGGTGATCCCTGCGACACCACTTACAGCGATCGACAGGGCAAATACCAGCATCAACCTGAGAGGGTGACACTGGCCAAGGTTTAATTCGTCAAGGACTTAATCGCCTAGATCTAAGTCAGCAGGGCTGCGACAGTTTTTTGATTTAGGGAGCCAAACGCGCCTTGTGCAGGCGGTTTTTCTCGTACCAGGCAGCGAACTCAGGTGTCCAGTTCTGGAGATGTGGCCACATCAGGTCACAGAGCTCTCGGATTTCCTGCTGTGCATCCAGTTTGGAGCGCAGATCAAGGAAGTGGAGGAAGGCACGCAGGCTGAAGCTCACAACAAAGTGCTGTCGGTAGTCGAACGGCAGGATGCCTCGGGCATGTTCTTCAGAAAAACCTTCTCGCAACAGATCGCGATAGCGCTCTGCTGCTTGTTGGCAGATTTTCAGATCGATGAGTCGTTGCTCATTGACGTAGGTGTATTTCTTGCCAAGTCGGTCTCGGTATTCCCCGACGGGACGCAGGTAAAACACTTCCTCGAGATCCAATTCCCCATCAGCAGCTCTGCAGATGCGCTCGCCGGTGTAACGCATCGATTGCACATCGAAACTCACGCCCACCCTGTGCGTTCGCGCTTGCTGCATCACCGAGTGTGGAAACCACCCCACGTTCAGCACGATCTGTGCATGTTCCAGTGGGCCGTAATGGCCTTTCATTCCACCCAGCAGCCGCTTGATGCAAATTTCTCCAGCTCTCGTTTCGTCCGGCCACTGATCCCGTTCCATCACCACGAACCCCTCGCTGTAGTCCTGGTGCATGCCGGCATACACGCTTTGCTGGGGATTGGGTGTGGCGGCGATCAGTTCGACCCTGAAGCGGGAATCCATGGGGTTTTGAGGTGTCGTGTACGGGATGTCGTTCGATCATCGCCTCTCCGGTGAGCATCGACCGGATTTAGGCGTGGCTTCGTGGACCGGTGGAGTCCGCAGTGGTGCTCTCAGGGAGAGGACTCGTGCTGCCTACGCCAGCCAGAGCTGGGAGTGGGCTGCCGTGCATCAAGGCGTTTGCGATCGAATCCAGCTCGGTTTCACTGCGTGCTCCAAGCGACCGACCACGCATTGTGCCGTCTGCCGAGAACAGGTTCAGCTGGGGAATTCCAGTGACGTCGTAGCGATCGGTCAGATCAAGCCAGCGCGGATTGTCGATGTTGACCAAAACCACATCCAGATCGGCATTGTGACGTTGTTCAACCTCCAGCATCGCTGGAGCCATTTCACGGCAGACCTCACACCAGTCGGCATAGAACTCGAGGATCGTGGGCCGACCGTTACTGAGCGCTACTTCTGGGGCAAGCGAACGTCTGGCGAGCTGATCCAGGGGCGATTCAATGGAACCGCCGTTGCGCACCAAGAAAAGGCTGACAGCCAAGACCAGCGCTGAGATCAGCAGTAAAACTTTCTGCAATGTGGTGAGGCTGGAGTTTGAAGCGCTGTCGGTCATCTCGGACTGACATCAATGGCACCACTCTGACAGGACAAACCGCTTGCTGTTGCTAGCGTCTGACCGCAGATGTTCGCGTCGTTGATGACGCTTGTCCGCCGCGAATCTGCCTCCAAGCCGATGCCCGTCTTGCGTTTTCTCCTGTTACCGCTTCGGGCTCCGCTGCTGATCGTTCTGTTTGTGGTGTCGCTGTTCCTCGGCCATCACTGGGCGATCCAGGAGGCCTGGCTGGCTGAGGCCCACTCGATTTCGGTCAGCACGTTCTGGGCACTCGAGATGATCCAAGCCGTGGTGGTGGTGGTGATCTGCACCATGCCCGATCTGCTGTTACGTCAGCTTTCCATGCTGATGGCGTCGAGTCGTGTCCTCAGTTTGATGGTCACGCTCACGCTGTTGATCACAGTTGGCCTCTACGTGCTGAGTTTGAGTCTGTTGTCGGATGTGTTGATCCTGGGGTCCGCCACCCTGCTGGCGCGCCTTGACCTCAGTCGCATCAAAGTGGTTCCCCCTCCGCAGCTGATGGCGTTTTGGCTTGCAGTCATCGTGATGACCGGTATCTGGATCGGGCATGATCTGCCCAACCTTCCGGGTTCAATCAGTGCAGCGATCCGTGCCGCCATCGTGACCTGAATTGTTGTTCAGATAGGCCCAGAGATTACCCAATACTTTTTTGGTGTAGAGACGAGTTTCAGGGTAAGGAATGCGTTCGACCCACAGCTCAGGATCCTCGTCAAGTTCAGCGCTCACCCATGATTCTGCTGCTCCAGGCCCCGCGTTGTAGCTGGCCACTGTCAGCCAAGGATTGCCTTGCCAACGGTTGAGAAGACCTTCTAGATAGCGGGCCCCTAGAGTGGCGTTGCGCTGAGGTTCGCGCAGCTCATCGCCACTGAGCTTTGCTCCCGCTACTTCAGCGGCAGTGGTCGGCATGAGCTGCAACAGCCCTACGGCTCCAACGGGTGAAGCCACGCCTGGTGAGAACCGAGATTCCTGGCGTGCAACAGCCAGAAGCAGCTCCAATCGCACCTTTTCCTGCTCTGAAGCCGCCACGAACAGAGGCAATAATGGTTTGGGGTGAAGGCTTTTGTGCAGTAGTTGGCGTGTGTTGCAGGTCGGTGACACCAGGCGCAGACTTGCTCTCCACAGACGGCTGAGCCCGGTCCAGTAATCATTCATCCCCAGCCGGAGCCGCCCTTCCAGGAGGAGTTGTTGCGGGGATGGATCCGCCTGTCTTGCGTCGCTGCGCCAGGTCTCCCAAGCTTCCTGATTCAGTCCTAGGCGCCAGAGCTGGTCAATCAACGCACTGCCGCTGTTGAGAGGGGTCCATGTGAGGGCGGAGTTCGGCCGGACCGTTTCTGTGGCATTGATGATCTCGTCGCCTGAGAGAACCGGCAACTGTCCAGATCCAAGCCTGGCCTGAGCTCTCCAGGTGTAGTAGCTGGGTGGTTGTTCACGGATCAATGTCTGCCAAATCCGTCTCGCTTCCTTGTCGTCTCCGAGTTTGTCCATGCTCATCCCCAGCCAGAACTGCTGGCGCGCACGCAGGGGGTCAGGCAATTGTTCGGTTGGGATCGCAGCGAACCATGTCCTCGCCAATTCCCATTGACCTGAGAGGAGCGCCTCACGAGCCAGGTCCCATTGCAGTTGCCAGCTGGCTGGATGGCCTGGCCAGCCTTGCAGTACGACCAACCCTCCTTCGCCCCCTGCCAGACGGACCCGCGCTGCGGCCACATCGGCGGAACGCTTCTGGAGAGATTCAGGCAAAGCGTCGATGAGAGCCCGTTTCGGACGCAAGGGCTCGCTCAGCAGCGCGGCAGACTCAAGGGCCTCCTTGCTATCCGGATCATCCTTGGCCAGCTGCACCAACATCGCTTCACCGCGTTGCTGTTGATCCTTGTTGGCTCGAAGCAGTGTTCGCCCGATTGCCAGGGCTTTTGATGGTGCCAGAGGAGTTCCCTGCAGGCAAAGTTCAGCGGATCGTCCATCCCCGAGCTCAGCCAGGGATGCAGCCAGCTGCAGACGCTGCTGCTGCTGCAGTCCTTGGCCTGTGATTGCGCCACAGGCCTGGCGAAGCAGACGCTCCGCTCCAGGCCAGGTGGCTCCCCAGCGGGCCAGATGTATGGCGCTCGCTTGGACTAAGGCCTGCTCGGCATCATCCGGGATTTCAGCTGCGGCCGCTAGGGCAGCGGGATGGGCGGGTTGAAGGCTGAGCAGCTCCTCTCTCAGTTGCGGCTGGCGATCAGCAAGGTGATAGCGGGCATCGGCACTGGCCACCGAACTGGGAAAACGTTGGAGTAGATCTCGCCAGTGTTGTTGCTCCTCCTGATCGCGGCCCAGTGTCTTTGCCGCCAGGGCTTGTTGTTTCAGGGCCACAGCGGCCATTGGAGCTGGTCCCCAGCCCTGGCCGGTGAGGAGGTGCCTGCGCCTTTGTGGAGAATCGCTGCTGCGGCTGCCCAGCATCAGGGCGGCTTCGCGTCGCTGCTCAGGGTTTGTGGACCAGCGGTAGTGCGTCCAGAGCTGCGCATCACTCAGCTCCGGCGTAATCGGATTGTGCTGGCTGAGCAATAGGGCGCGGCCACCCAGGATCGCCAGAACAGTCAGGAGCGTGGTGCCGCCGAGAAGCAGCGGTCCGCGGGTCTCTGGAGTGTTCAAGCCGTGGCTGAAAACTGCTGGCATTCTGTGCCCAGCAGGATCGAATTGGATGGTTGCTCAGCGGCGGCAACCGCGACCTGGCCAGCGCCAACGCTTGCGCCTGGTTGTGGCTTTAGGGCTGGCTTTTGTGGTTTGGGGCATGCGCTGGCTCTGGCCCTTGCAGTGGCTGCCTGGCTGGGTCGTGCTGCTGGTGGTTTTGTGGGCTCTGCTGGAACTGGCAGCGCTGCTGCTTGTTCCTCAGCGCTGGAACTGATCGGCATCGTGCGGCTGTGGCCCTGTCCCTGGCTCAAGGATCGGTTGTCTCAAGGCTCTTAAGGTTCAATCCACAAATGAGACCTCATGGCCTCTTCTGCTGCCCATCCGCTCGGTTCACTCCAGTCTCCCGAGGTCAGTTTTGGGACGGATGGCCTGCGGGGTCGTGTCGGTACGGCGATCACGCCCGCTCTGGCTTTGCAGGTGGGCTTCTGGTGTGGACGCGTTCTGCCATCGAATGGCCCCGTTCTGATCGGGATGGATTCCCGCTGTAGTGGTTCGATGGTTGTGGCAGCTCTGACTGCAGGCCTCACAGCTGCAGGTCGTGAGGTCTGGACGCTTGGTCTCTGCCCAACGCCAGCTGTTCCAGGCTTAATCCGCCGCTTTCAGGCGTCGGGTGGGCTGATGGTTTCGGCAAGTCACAACCCGCCTGAAGACAATGGCATCAAGGTGTTCGGGCCAGACGGCAGCAAGTTGGGTGCCGCGTTGCAACGCCGCATTGAATCCGGTCTGCGTGGAGAGGTGGACTCTGCTGGGTCGATGAGTGCCTGTGGCACTGCAAGCCACCGCGCTGAATTGCTGGAGCACTATCGAGACAGTCTGTTGAGCAGCGTTCAGCATCACCGGCTTGATGGCGTATCGATTGTGCTCGATCTGTGCTGGGGCTCAGCAACAGCCTGTGGTGCAGAGGTCTTCCGCTCACTTGGTGCCGACCTCACAGTGCTGCATGGCGTTGCCGACGGCGAACGCATCAATGTGGGCTGTGGATCCACCCATCTCGGACCGCTGCGTGAGGCAGTGATTGAACGCGGTGCGGCGATGGGTTTTGCTTTCGATGGTGATGCCGATCGGATGCTCGCTGTGGATGGTCGTGGTCGCGTGGTTGATGGTGACCACGTGCTTTATCTCTGGGGATCTGTGCTTCAGGACAGGGGTGCTCTGCCTGATCAGCGCCTGGTGGCCACGGTGATGTCCAATCTCGGATTTGAGCGGGCTTGGCAGGCAAGAGGTGGTCAGCTGGAGCGGACTCCGGTGGGTGACCAGCATGTGCACGCGGCCATGGTGAGCAGTGGTGCAGCCCTAGGGGGGGAACAGTCCGGTCACATCCTGTCCTCAGCCCATGGACTGGCCGGTGATGGAGTTTTGACTGCGCTTCAGCTCGCCACCCTTTGCAACGGCCAGCAGATGACACTCTCGGACTGGCTTGACCGCAGTTTCCAGGCCTATCCCCAGAAGCTTGTGAATGTACGGGTCACAGACCTCGCCCGTCGCAAGGGTTGGGCCGACTGCGCTCCTCTTCGAGATCTGGTTGACGAAGCAGAGCGTTCAATGGCCGAAGACGGCAGGGTGCTGGTGCGCGCAAGCGGTACCGAGCCTCTCTTGCGGGTGATGGTAGAAGCCGCCGAAGCGGATGTAGTGGAGCTCTGGACTGCTCGCCTTGCTGAGGCGGCAGATCGCCATCTCAATGCGGCCTGAAGGAGGAACGTTCCAGGGCGTAGGCCAGCGCGCCATCACAGGCATCCCCCGACGCTGATTGCCAGTTGCTCTTGGGCAGCAGTTGGAACATTTCCTTGTTGACGAGCTGGCGGAACTCCAATAAATGCTCCAGTGCCCCCCCGCGTGCGCTCAGTGATGGGTTGTCCAGATCGAGTGCTTTCGCAGTGGCGGTTGCTGCCTCAGCGAGCGCGGAGGCAGACCTCTTCAGGATTGCCCGAGCAGCGGCATCTCCTTGTGCGGCTGCGTCGTCGACCAGGGGCGCCAGCTTCGCTTGGTCGGCTACGCCGTGGTCCGGGCTGACCACGAGCGCTTTGAGGTCGGCAGCGCTGCGACAGCTCAGCGCCTCCCAGAGTCGTTGGCGCAGGGCCCCATCTGGAGCACGGCCATCGGCCATCTTCACGCTCAGTTGAAGTGCCTGATGGCCAATATCGAAGGCAGATCCTGCGCCATCCAGACGCCAGCCCCAACCACCGCAGCGATGTTCGCGGCCATTGACGTCTCGGCCAACCACGATCATTCCGGTGCCGCTGATCAGCACGATTCCCGCCTGCTCGGGGAATGCGCCTCGCAAGGCGGTGCGTTCGTCGCCGGTTGCCAGACAGCGCGTTTCCGGCAGCCGCAGTTCTGCAGCGAGCAGCGCTCTACCCCTCGCCTGCAGGGGCGTCTCAGCCTCGATGCCGCTGGCTCCGATGGCCGCAGCATGGATCGGTGCTGTCTCGTTGGAATCCCGACCCAATTGCTGCGTCCAGTCGAGTCGGGCTCTGTTGAGACTGGAGCGGATGGCAACTCGAAAGCGCTCTTCTCCATCAGCGGCATCCAGATGGCTGACTCCAGGTCCTGAACCGTCTCCGATTGGTCGTAGCTGGCCGTCCTCCCAGACACTCAGCCGGCAGCGGCATTGGGTCTGTCCGGCATCAAATCCAGCCAGGATGGGGGCTTGACTGTTCAAGGTTTGCGGAGCAACTGACTCAGGGTGGCGAGGCAGAACCAGCCGCTGATCTGCACCTCAGGGCGGAAGAAGATCGTATCGGCGGCACCCTGGATCAGCAGTCCGGCGATGGCCGCCAGGCAGCCCAGGCAGGGGAGAGCCAGGTCTGAGTCTGCAGTTAGTGCACGCCAGCCGTTGCGAAGGCTGGCAACCGCGAGACCCACGCAGGCGAGCAGCCCAGGGATGCCTGTCTCTACGAGGATTTCAAGGGGTACTGAATAGGCGCTGAGGGCATTGAATTTCGGTTGCTGGTAGAGGGGGTAAATGCTGTTGAAGGCTGCGTTGCCTGGGCCGATGCCTAGCCAGGGACGGTCCTGGATCATGTCGATCGCAGCCAGCCAAACGTTGATGCGGAAATTGTTGGAACTGTCGCCTCTGCCTGCCAGCAGGCTTGCGACTCTGGTGCGGATTGGTTCCACCTGAGTGGCAGCAAGGGCTAGCACCATGCCAGTGACAACCAGTAGGGCCAGAGGAAGAAATCGTCTCCAGAACGCAGGCCAGTGGCGGATGTAGCGAAGCAGCAGCAGTAGCAGCAGAGCACCAAGTGAGGCCACCATCCCGAGCCAGCCTCCTCGGCTGTAACTGAACAGTGTTGAAGCACAGCCCAGGATCAGTGCCGTGGCTGCGTAGAGCCTCGATCCCAAGCCACGCCAGCGGATGATCGCCACCATGGCGATGGGCAGGATTGGAACCAGGTACCCCGCTAGGAGATTGGGATTGCCCAGTGGCCCATAGATACGGATGGTGCCCTCCGCCACCGAGTTGGGATCGGCCCAGCGAGCCAGCTCCTCCGTGGGGGCATACAGCTGGCGTAATGCCAGCAAGCTGCTCAGCAGAGATCCGCCCAGCAAGCCCGCCACCAGACGGTCCCACCATTCAGGCCTGACACTCAGCAGCTGGCGCATCAGGGCATAGACCCCGAGGTAGCTGATCAATTTCAGGAGCCCTTTGGCGGCAGCGCTCGGTACCGGTGAAAGGCCTGTGGCCAGCACTGCCAGAGCCAGGAACAGCAGCAGCCAGCCAGTCACCGAGCCGATGCGAGCGGGAGTCCGGGTGAGTGACCAGAGCACCCAGAGGGCTCCGCAGGCCAGCACAATGAGGCCAAGGCCAGCGCGAGTGAGCACTGGAAGTCCGGCCATCAGCAGAATCAGAACGATCCCTGCCAGCTCGCTCAGGCGCTTTTGCTGTGCCGCTGAACTTGGAAGGAGTCCTTGCCAGCGCAGCAACCAAGGGGTCGGGGCCGAAGCCTCAGCCATCAGTGATTGAGAGGAACATCATCGGGATTATCGACCCGTTGCCAGGCCATCTCTAGTTCTTCCAGCTTCGGCAGTGGCTGTTTGTTGCGGCGGTAAAGCACCCTGTAGGCGGGTAGGTCCCGCTCCTGCACATAGCGTTCGCGTTCCGTCGGCACCGGCAGGGGGTTGTCGGCTCGCCAGGGAAGGCTGTCTTCGGCGGGGCGGTCGAAGCAACCGCACAGTTCCACCAGTGTGACCATCGGTTCTACAACCTCCAGCACATCGCTTTGCAGAAACAGTTCGCGACTGGGACTGAGAGCCGCAGCGATTGCCAGTAGCAGCGAGGGCTGCATCACCCGGCGTTTGCGGTGGCGACGCTTGAACCAGGGATCCGGAAACTGGATGCTCACCAGTTGCAACTGATCCGTTGGCAGCCTTGCAAGCCAGCCCTCCAGGCTGATGTTGGCATTGCAGAAGAGGTAGTGGAGATTGTGACGTTCGAGTCTGTCTCGGTCACGCTGGGCTGCCAGCACAAGCGGACGCCTGATTTCCACACCCAGATGATTCCAGTCTGGTTTCAGTGTTGACAGCTCCAGCAAACAGACGCCACGGGCGCAGCCGATATCCAGATGAATGGGGCGATTTGCTGTGTCAAAGAGCTGATCGGGACAGGGCAGCTCCAGAGGCAGCTGGAAAAAGCGGCTCAGGGGATTGACGTGCTGCCGCATCAGGACCTTGTGGAATCCTTTGGAGGATCGCAGCGCAGTAGACCCCAGCAGGCGGTGTAGCCATGAAGATGAGTGGAACCTCCGAGGGGGCCGATCTCGCCGTTGCAGAAGCTGCCGGCAACTGGAAGTTGTGGAAAGACATCGCGAGCAATGCTGATATCGCCATTGGGGCTGCCGAACAAGCCGTTGCCTCGGCCCAAGCAGGCGAACAAGATTCCCATGAGCGGTGCGGCATCGCTGCCTTGATCGTGCCTGGTTTGTAACAGCTGGCGGGCTTCCAGTCTTGAGGCCTGCGCTTCACGCAGCTGAAATTGGACGTTTTGTCCGGCACGGACGCGATCGGCGACTGCAACCGCGCCGTTGCGGGGATCGACGCCGATCAGGTTGCGGACCAGAAAGGCTCTTTCGGGTCGATTGCCTGATGTGCCCCCCTGATTGAGTCCGGCCAGCATGGCGTCGGCAACCAACTCCTCCCGTTCCACACCCAGGAAGAGTGAGTGCTGCACCAATTCTCTGTCTTCGGCGCTGAGATCGGCGAGGACGCGCTGTAGGCAGGCCACAGGACTGGCGCGATGGTCGCCGTCACTCAGTTCGAGCAGAACGTTGCGTTGAGCCTGTTCAATGGCGAACACCGGACCGATCGGTCGACATCCCTGGGCGACCACTGGATCCAAGCTCCAGCGTCCACCAATGGTGAGTCCTACTGCTCCTCCGACGACCTGATCTCCATAGAGCAAGGAGCCATGAGCCGCATTGTGAGCAACAGCGATTCCTCCGACTTTGGCGATGCCCGGGTAGGCGTAATCCAGTCCGCTCACAAGATCGGTGATGGCATTGCAGCCTGGATCGAGCAGCAGCAGCATCGAGCGGCTGTGCACAGGATTCACCCCCACCCAGTCCTGCCAGTTCTTGGCGGCTCCATCAAGATCGGGCAAATGGGTGCTGTCGAGACTGAAACTGCTCAGTTCAGCCCCTGGAAGATTGAGCAGACTGATGCTGAGAGCTGGCGTGCGCTCCACTTCATGGGCTTCGCCTGAGCTCGTGGTGCCAACGACACCACCGCCAAGACAACCCAGCCAGTGTTTGGCGTTCAGGCGTTTTTGCAGCAGTGGTAAGAGGCGGGTCAAATCGCTCGCGAAGTGACTGGAAATGAACACCAGAGCCAGATCTGCCTCATTTGAGCCCAGAACACTGGTCACTTCCCTTGCAGCGTCCTCAAGAGAAGGCTGGCTGGAGAGGGCATGTCGGCATTGGCCCTGCAGCCCGCGGCTCCGGAACCAGTCGAGAGGATTGAACGGAACCATGAATTGGACCTTACCAATCCTGTCGACCTGCTGGATGACCGTGATAATGACTTTCTGATGTCCCTGGCCGGTGTCCGATCTCACAACACGCACCCTGGTGTGGCTGACTTATCGCCTAGGGGCGACGATCGCTCTCGGAATTCCGCTTGTGCTTCTGATTTGGTCGGTGTTGCGACGTGACCCCGCTTTGGTCAGGTTGCTAGGGATTTACTGGAAAGTGGCGAGTCTGCTTGCCATCAGCGTGTTGCTGCTGACTGATCAAAGGCCGATCGGCTATCTGACGGCTTTTCTCGCACCTCTCCTGATGGCGGCCTCTCTGTGGTTCTGGGTTGACCTCAATGAGGAGCTGGCTGATAGCCCTCCGGGTCGTGCGCTGCCGTTCACAGTGCGGGTCTGGCGATGGGCTCTCACGCTGTTCGCTCTGTTTGCTGCCGTCATGTCCGGTTCTGCACTGGGCTGCACCCGTCAGCTTGGGACCGATGCATGTCGGGTGTGGCTGGAGGCCCCCCAGGGGCTGCATCGAGTCGCTGAATCGGTATTCGACTTTGTATTCGGCGGTGAGTGGACCATGGCCGTGGCGGCCTTCATCGGATATGTAGCGCTGGTGGCTTACGGCGTGGGTCTGCTGCAGTGGGCTCTTGTTCGTCTTCCCAAACAGGGAAGGGTCGCTGGGGATTTCTGATCATGGAGTCCATCGTTCTGGTTCAAGAGCTGGAAGAACGCACGCGTCTGAGTCCTGATCGGGTGGTGAGATTGCACGGGTTTGTCCTGGATGAGCCATTTGAACTCTTGATCTTTCGTGGCTTCAGCAGCAGTACGACGCATCCAACAGCCTTCGATCCAGATACCTCGGTGCTCCCCGAGGGCATCCGTCTGGATTGGGCGGAACTGCTTCAGGGTCCATTGAACGCATCTCAGGAGATTGTGCTGGCAGGTCCCATGCAGCCTGATGGATTGTTGAGTCCGTCGCACTGGGTGTGATACGAGCGGGCGGATGGAAGTTGAGTTGCGATCAAACTGCCGCCACGGAGGGCTCCGCTGAGCTGAAGTTAAAGCTGATCAAGAGGTCGTCATAATCGGCATCTCCGCCTCCAAAAATATCTTCCAATCCCAATAGATTTTTACCGAGTTGGTAGAAATGGCTGATGCCGTCTTTATTGGCGTCGGCAAATCCGAAAAATGTTTGTCCATTGACGATTGCATATGGTGCTAGATAGCCAGTCTCGCCATTGAAGGTGGCGGTTTTGATCGAAGCTTCGTCTGAGTCAGTCGTCAGACCAGTCAATGAATCGAAAATATTGTTATCTCGCAGGGCTTCTTTCGCATAGTCCTCATCACCTGGAGACAGCAGTCTGCCGTTTTTCGCTTCGACGGTTCCGGTCAAGTCAAGAACGCTGAAGAACCCAACAGTGGGTGCATAGTCTGCATCGCGACCAATGACGATGTCAGCTGTCATTGACTCATCCGAGCCCAGAGCGCTGAAATTAAATACGGGTGAGTTGGCATTGCTGTCGAGCCAGTTTTTTGCTGACAATTCTTGTGCGTCGCCCAGTGCAAGTCCAGCTCTCTGGCCGAAATCCAAATAGTTGGTAATGGCTTCATATGGTGATGCGCTGATGCCGTCGTTAATCAATTCCGGATTGGTTGTGAGATAACGCATTCCCACGGCTGCGGCCCTGAAGTTCACAAACGGCGTGATCTCGCCTGTTGTGCGGTTCGTATTGAAAAATGCTTCTGGGTCACTAAGCGCCACTGAGTCGGAGAGGAGATTTGGGTTGCCGGCGAGATAGGCCGCGTCGTCGAATGTGCCGCCGTTGGAATTGATTGTTTTGAGGTTTTGATTGATCGTGGTAGTGAGTTGACTTAACGTTAAGTCATTTGCTGTAGAGCTAATAATAATTCCTGGTTGTTCGCCTCCATAAGTAGATAAATAGTTGTTGAGTTGCTCCCTGGCCGCGCCGCCCCTCTCGGTTAATTTCTGATTGATAGCTGCTGCGATATCAAAAGAGATGCTTGCGTCCATGCGCATTTCCGATCCCCCTCCCATTGGGAATGAGCTGATGGTTAAGGAGGGTAGGAAGTCGAATTGATCTATTTTCTCCTGACTCGTGAGTTGGCTGATCTGCTCGGCTCCGCCAATAATAATCTTGATTGGTGCTGAGCTATTCATTTTAATCTTGTAATCCAGGTCGATTTCGATGGATATTGGGTTGATTTTTTTTGTAGTATCTGAAAGGTCTCGAATCTGATCAATGCTCAGTGGCAGGTTTGTTGTGATCGCTTGAGTGAGTAATTTGTTGTCTTCCAGGGTTGTCAGCGAAATGTTGTTGAGGTTTTTTTGGCTTGCTATTGGGCGGTATGAGGGTAATTCCAGTAAAAGGGTGGCTGGATTGGGACCTTTTTCTGTGAATTCATCCAGTTGGTCGTAGGTGTAGTTGGGGCTGTAAAGACTGCTCAGAACTCTGGTTGGATCGGCTCCCCATTGTGAAAAAGTTGTTGAGTCTTCACTTCCACTTGATGACGGCGCAAAAAATTGATAATTCCAGGGATTATTGGTTAATTCGCTTGTGCTCAAGTAGCTTGCTTTATCAGAAAAATTCCAGTCACTTAGCAGTTTATCAATATAGGAGTGATGGATCCAAAAGATTGGATCAAAGGCAGCACCTTCGACGTTATACATAAGCCCAAATGGGAATCCACTCGCATCGGAAGCGCCTAAGGCTTTGGCGGTGTCTTGCAGGGCCAGATTGACATCGTCGTTGCTGATCGATTCCTGGCCGGATGGCGAGGCCAGGGCTGAGTTCTCGAAAAAGTTGTCATAGGCGCCTCCTAGCGCAACGTGCATCGTGCCATGTGGATTTGCATTTAAGAGTTCATTGAAGCTTTTAAAGCTAGTTTGTGCTTGTGCAGTATTCAGACCTGTTTGGATGGAATCAAGAACCGTAATTCCTTCACGAATCAGGATGTTGCTGAGGCTGATTCCTTCATTGATCAGTACGCTGCGACTGGCTTCATGGAGAGGGGATAAGGTGTCGCGAAATGGTTCGGGAATGATGTCTTCCCCCTGCTTGGTGTACTCCCAGTAGGGAAGTGCCCATGTGTCAGCTCCCTGGATTCCTGCGGCTTGCAGGACTGTGCGTGCAACTTCTTCAAAGCTTTGAAGATAAAGACGATGCCAGCTTAAAAAATTAATCCCAGAATCATCCTGCCTTGAGATAACAGCTGGTGAGGTGTTCCCATCATCTTGGCCCCATAAATCCCTAAAGTGAGTGCAATTCATCAGGGCTGTGTTTCCTAGCAGCACGTCGTCTGCGCTTTCGACATAACCATTGGTTGCCGCCCAGGTCGCAAGAGATTGTCTGTCTGGTTCAAAAGTCCCGTGAATTCCGGCCTGATAATTCCAGCCCAGAGGGTCGCCTGCGTTGTCTGCTGACCGTTGCTTCATCAGCCCAACGGCTGTTTCGTAAAGCTTGAGGGCTTGTTGTCCTGCTTCTGTCTTGACGTTATGGCGAACGAAACTGGTGTCAAAGGTCTCCATGCTGGCTTCGGAGAATCGTTCCGCCAGCTGACTGAAAGACATTGTGGAATTATCTGATTTCCCTATCTAGCAGTCGTTTCTTGTGCTGTGAACCTGTTTAAACATGAATTGTTTTCCTTTTTGTTTTGGTGCCTGCGTAGTTATCGATCAGAGGGTTGATATTGCATTGGTTTGCATTAGCAATTTGATGCTTCTGAGGTCTCAGATCCTGGCCAGAACGCCGATGCAGCGCCCACAGAGTGCTGGATGCTGGCTGTGCTGCCCGATATCACCCTCGTAATGCCAGCAGCGTTCGCACTTGATTCCACGGGCTCTGCTGACCTCGATGATCGCGGTGTCGTCCGTCTGGGTGGCCAGGAGTTCGGCCCAGGGCTCTCCCCCTAATTGCAGCTGGGACACCAACAGCCAGTCACGCAGACCATCCGCTTCCGTGTCTCCGTTCTCGTTCAACCAGTAGAGAGCCGCTTGCAGTTCGGGATTTCGGGTTTCGATCCTTACCGCTGCTTCAAGCGATGCCCCGAGTTCCTGTTGGCTTCGGCACTCCTCCAGAACTTTGTTCACAGCAGCACGTAATTCGCGCAACCTCTGAATCGGTTCGCTGAGGGTCGGATCGCGCCAGTCGGTCGGAACGTTCGGCCAGCCGCGGTTGAAAATTGATCTTTCCTCCACCGCGTAGGGGAGGTTTTGCCAGATGTCTTCCGCCATGTGGCAAAGCACCGGAGCGATCATTCCTGCCAGGCGTTCGATGATCAGCGACATCACGGTTTGGCAGCTTCGCCGTCGGCGGTCTGCGGGAGCGCTCACATAGAGCCTGTCCTTAGCGATGTCGAGATAAAAGTTCGACAGGTCGGTCACGCAGAAGTTCTGCAGTAACTGGAAGAAGCGGAAGAACTCGTAGCTCTCGAAGGCTGCTGTGATCTCATCCATCACCTCTGCAGTGCGCTGGAGCATCCAGCGGTCCAGCAACGGCAGCTCCGCCACAGGAACGGCGTCGTCGGTTGGGTTGAAGTCGTGGAGGTTGCCCAGCAGGTAGCGGCTGGTGTTGCGCACCTTGCGGTAGACATCGGCGAGCTGGCGAAGGATGCCAGAACCGATCGGCACATCAGCGGAGTAGTCAACCGAGCTCACCCATAGGCGCAGCACATCAGCGCCGTAGGCAGGCTCCTGCTTCTGGTTCTTGCCGCCCTCGATGATCACCATCGGGTCGACAACGTTGCCCAATGATTTGCTCATCTTGCGACCTTTCTCATCCAGGGCGAAACCGTGGGTGAGTACTCGCTGGTACGGGGCATGACCATTCACGGCAACCGACGTGAGCAGTGAGCTCTGGAACCAGCCGCGATGTTGGTCGGAGCCCTCCAGGTACAGATCGGCGGGATAGCTAAGGCCCTCTTTCTGGCTGGACACTGCGGCCCAGCTGGAGCCGGAGTCGAACCACACATCCATGGTGTCGCTGCCTTTGCGCCACTGCTCAGCCTGATCGGCATAGGCGGGCGGTAGTAGATCAGCTTCGTCCTTTTCCCACCACACATCGGCGCCGTGTTCGGCGATCAGCGCTTCGATATGCGCGAGCGTGTCGGCGTTGAGCAGTACGTCGCCTCCACTGCGGTTGTAGAAGACGGGGATCGGCACACCCCAGGTTCGCTGACGTGAGATGCACCAGTCACCCCGTTCCTTCACCATCGCTTCGATACGGTTTCGACCTGAAGCTGGAGTCCACTCGACTTGATCGATGGCATCGAGGGCCTGCTGGCGGAAGCCGTCGACGGAGGCGAACCACTGTTCGGTTGCACGGAAGATCGTGGGCTTTTTCGTGCGCCAGTCATAGGGGTAGCGGTGTCCGTAGGCCTCCTGCTTCAGCAGTGCCCCTGCCGTCTCGAGTGCTTCGATGATGACTGGGTTGGCGTCCTTCAGGACGTTGAGACCGGCGAAGGGGCCCGCCTCCTGGGTGAGCGTGCCGGCTTCGTCGACAGGACACAGAACAGGCAGGCCGTTTTTCTGGCCTGTATAAAAGTCGTCGACTCCATGGCCTGGGGCCGTGTGCACCAAGCCTGTGCCTGATTCAGTGGTGATGTAGTCACCGCCGATCACAACGGGGCTTGTGCGGTCCAGTAAGGGATGGCGGTATGTCAGTCCAGCGAGCAGCGATCCCTTCACCGTGGCTTTGCGGACGAGTGGTCGTTCGAGCGTTCTGGCAAGGGAGTCGATGAGGTCGGCGGCAACCACAAGCAGCCGCCCCTGGCCATCGTCGACGAGGGCATACTCCAGGCGTTCATTGACGGAGACCGCCAGGTTGGCCGGAATCGTCCAGGGGGTTGTGGTCCAGATCGCCACCTGAAGTGTCTTCCCGAGTGCGTCGGAATTACTTGGCAATGCGATGCCCTCTGTGCTGAGGGCGTCGCGCAGCAGCGCAGGTACTTCAACCGCAGGGAAGGCGACGTAAATGCTGGGGCTGGTGTGGCCATCGGGGTACTCGAGCTCTGCCTCCGCTAGTGCTGTCTGCGAGCTGGGGCTCCAATGAACCGGTTTGAGACCTCTATAGATGTGCCCTTTAAGCACCATCTCGCCGAAGACCTTGATCTGGGCCGCTTCGTAGGTCTTCTGAAGGGTGAGGTAAGGCTCTTGCCAGTCGGCCCAGATGCCCCAGCGCTGAAACCCTTTCATCTGGCTGTCCACCTGCTTGCGGGCGTAGGCAGCGGCTTTTTTGCGCAGTTTGATCGGGGTGAGCGTTTGGCGCTGATCCTGATCCATCGACTGCAGCACTTTCAGTTCGATCGGCAGGCCATGGCAGTCCCAGCCAGGGATATAACGAACCTTGCGTCCTCGCAGGATCTGATATTTGTTGATCACATCCTTGAGAACCTTGTTCAAGGCATGGCCCATATGCAGGGGGCCATTGGCGTAGGGCGGACCGTCGTGCAGTGTGAAGATCGGACCTGAATTGTCCAGGCCCAGCTTCAGGTCAATTCCGTTGTCGGCCCAGAAAGACTGCAGCTCTGGTTCCCGCTGTACGGCATTCGCGCGCATCCCGAAGCTGGTCTGCAGCAGGTTGAGCGTGTCCTTGTAGGAGGGACGTCCTTCGGCGTTGGCGTCGCGCGTCTCCTTGCTCACGGTTGGGCAGCTGCAGACGGAATTATCCGTCCTCGTTGGCCGACTTGGGTGCGGTTGCCTCCTTGGGCTGCTCCAATGCCGTTGAAAGAGCTTCCTCCAAGCTGTCTTGCTGATTGGAGTCCTCCGGCCGAACCCAGCGTTTGCCGCTGCGGCTGCTGCCCTCTTCGCGGTTGTCAGCCGGTGGCTCAGGCTTCAGGCTGCCAACCGCAGATCGAAGATTGGCGAGCAGTGTGGTGACGGACATGCTGAGCTGTTGTGCGCTCGTCGCCCAGCGCTCCTTCGATTGCAGGCGCTGTTGCTCGTCCTGGCTGAGTCGTTGCCAGCGCGATTGGGCCACTTCCGCGCCGAGTCGACTGATCAGCAATGCGCTGCAGATGACGGCGAGCATCGGTGCGCCGCGTAGGCGGTCACTGCTGGTGACCAAAACCAAGCCCAGCAGCAGCACAATGCCTCCCCAGATTCCGTCTCTGGGTCGACTGAGTTCAGTGGCGAGCAATGGTAAAAACAGTACCGCTAGGCCCAGCAGCAGACAAAGGTCTCCAGCGATTGTGGCCAGCATCAAGGCATCCGCATGTCTGAGTGCATTCTGGTTCTCTGCCTAGAGTTGCAACTTGCCCATCTGGCGGAATTGGTAGACGCGCTGGTTTTAGGTACCAGTGGCTTCGGTCGTGGGGGTTCAAGTCCCCCGGTGGGCATCCGTTTCCCTAATTTGGTTTCACTTACTGCGGTTAGCCAATCACCCCTCGTTGATGACACAGGCTTTCGTACAACCTGCAACGCAAGGCGCCGAGACTCGCTTGCGCTCTGTGCCGAGGGAGTTCCTGGCACCGCCTGCAGCGTTGAACCTCACTCTTGGGTTGTTCATTGGTGGTTATGTGCTGGCCGCACTGACCATCTGGGGCTGGTTTTCAGCGGGTTGGCCCCTGCCGGTGCTGTTGGCCACGGGCTTTCTGGCTTTGCACCTGGAAGGCACTGTTATTCATGACGCCTGCCATAAATCAGCACATCCGGTTCCCTGGATTAATCAGGCCATGGGGCATGGCTCAGCACTGTTGCTTGGCTTCAGCTTTCCTGTTTTTACTAGGGTTCATCTCGAGCATCACGCTCATGTGAATGATCCCAAAAATGATCCAGATCACATCGTGAGCACTTTCGGACCTCTTTGGTTAATTGCTCCCAGGTTCTTCTATCACGAGTGGTTTTTCTTCCAGCGCAGGTTGTGGAAGCGCTGGGAATTGATGCAGTGGGGTCTCGAGCGCAGCGTGTTTCTGGTCATCGTGCTTGCTGCGGTCAAATTTCAGTTTCTCCCCTTCATTTTCAACTGCTGGTTTGCTCCAGCTCTAATGGTGGGAGTGACTCTGGGCTTGTTTTTTGATTATTTGCCTCACCGACCTTTTACGTCTCGTAACCGCTGGAAGAACTCAAGGATCTATCCGGGGCGAATGATGAATTGGTTGATCATGGGTCAGAACTATCACTTAATCCATCACCTCTGGCCTTCTATCCCCTGGTTTGATTACAAACCTGCCTATGAGGCCACAAAACCTTTACTTGATTCCAAAGGCTCTCCTCAGCGCTTGGGAATTTTTGAAACGCGCCGCGATGGATACAATTTTCTCTACGACATTCTTGTTGGTGTCCGCAGTCACAAACGCCGTAGGGGAAAAATGCGTCGCGTTGCCAGATTCATGCCTTTGCGGCGATTGCAGCGATCCTGGCTTGGATTTGTCAACCAGATTGCGATCAAAACCGAGCCGAGGCGTTCGTCTACTCGCTGAATTATTCAGCCAGAATTTTGGGTACCCGAAAGAAGTCTCCTTCTCTTAAAGGTGCTTGTTCGAGAAGCTCTTCCCGCACCTGGGTTGGCTCCACCTTGTCTTCTCTTGTGGCATTGACCACTTCCACAGCACGTGTGGTTGGCGGAATACCTTCGGTGTTAACGCCCTGGAGCTGATCCACATAATCGAGAATGCGCTCGAGCTGCCCTGTGTAGGTCGTGATTTTCTCTTCAGGCAGATCGAGGCGGGCCAGATGGGCCACCTTGCGCACGTCGTCGGCGGTGATCTTGCTCATGCAGCGGCGAGAAAATTTTCTAGATCCTCGCGCAACGCCTTCGCTGCTGTGTTCAAAAGCTCTTGGCCATGTTCTGGTCTGGCCAGAAAGGGGTCTGATCCCATGCGTCCGTCGGGGTAGCGGCGGCGGAAGTCCGCAGGCCCATGAATCGATCCGCAGGGTGCTGGATCTGGCAGCGATCTCTGCTTGCTGATCAGGCTGTCATGGAGATGCAAGGTGACGGCAATTTCGCTGGGAGTGGCGTGCTGCCCTTCGCGGTCGCCATAGAGCTCGCGGGCCCGCCTCATCACCGAACCGGCCATGAACCAATTCGCCAGCCTGCAGCGCAGGCGTGGGGCAACTTCCAGGCCGCGGCTTGCGGCGGTGCCGTAGGCCTGCGCGAAAGCTGCCTTGGTTGTGGCAATGTTGCCGCCATGACCGTTCACCACCAGGATCCGCTCGAAGCCGTGGGTGGCCAGTGACATCACGAGGTCGTGCATTACGGCCAGCAAAGTTGCAGGCTGCAGGCTCATAGTGCCGGAGAAGCCCAGATGGTGTTCGGCCATGCCAAAGGCCTGCACAGGCGTGACCAGTACACCGCTGAGCTGTCCGAGCTCGAGCGCCACGGCCTCGGCGGTCAAGGCGTCGGTGCCGATAGCTCCAGTTGGTCCATGTTGCTCAGTGGATCCGAGGGGGACGATGATTCCCTTGCAGCCCTGAAGATATTGGTCAACGTCTGGCCAGCTCTGCAGAGCCAGGCGAATCGCGTCTTTGTTGTCGGCCGGGCCGGGGAGAATGGAAGACATGCCGCGCTTGGCGTTGGCTTGAAAATCGATCTTGCGAGCTGGCGCTAGTGGGCTGTGCCGTTGCCGTCGTACTGATCGGTGTTGTAATACCCACCCCAGGTGCCGACCAAGAACGTGGCCGCCACGAAGAAGCCGCTGCCGAATAGCAACACTGTGCCCAGGTTGAAACCGGAGAGTGCAGCATCCATGGCGTCAGAACTGTTTCTCTAAGCCTGGCAGCGGATTGGTGCTTGTCATCACTTGCATGCTGGGATCGTCATCGCCCCCGATCTCACTGCCGCTGCTCGGGATCTCAAGCCACTGTCTCAGTCGACCTGTGATCCAGATGAACGGCAGGGTGTCTGCCAGTGCAGCCGCCGATTTGAACAGATAGCCGCTGGCAATGAACGAGATCAGTTGCGGAGCCACTGGTTCGCCGGGCCGTACAGGTAAGACGCCAGAGGCGTAATGGCTGATCAGTACCACCGCGCTGGTGTCGACCAGCTGGCTCACCAGCGTGGAGCCGTTGTTACGCAGCCAGAGGGCCTTGCCATTGCTCACCCTTTTCCAGAAATGGAACATGCGCACGTCCACAAACTGTGCGGTGAGATAGGCGGCCATGGAGGCGATCACGGATCCAAAGGCCAGGCGTTGAATCTCGAAGAAGGTGGCATCCGGTGCACCTTCCACTCCTGGCAAGACTCCGCCCAGCCAGAGGATCAGTACCACCCAGCCGTTGAGAAGCAGGCCAACCCACACAACCTGGGTTGCCCTCCTCTCTCCCCAGAGCTCGCTGATCAGATCTGTACAGAGAAACGTGATGGGGTATGGCAGGGCGCCAACGGCCACCACAATTGGCCAGGAGCCAATGTGCCCAAGTTCGAGAAAACGGGTCAGGCCAAGGATGTTGAGCATGCCAAGCGTGCCCAGAAACAATCCGGCCAGCACCAGAAAGCAGAACTCTCGCCGTTGCTGCAGCGCTGGATTCATTGTTGACGCTTCTCGATGGTTTCAGGCTGGCAGGTTCTCTTCCCGCTCGCTTTTGGCCTCAATGCTCGGGGTGGATGCGTCAGGCAGGCTCCACATGGCCAACTGATTCGGCGTTGTTGGCGATGTTTACGCACCTGAATCTCCTCTGCGAACCTGCAGGAAGCGCACTGAAACAGTCGCTTAAGCCACTCTCATCGTCACTCAACTCATCACCTCAGATTTCCCGTCTCTTCCTAAGTCTTTCTTCTGCCGCCCCGCAGAAGTTGTTGGACCTGAGCTAGTGGGCTGCAGGTTGGTGAAACGCCAGAGCGATGAAAGTTTGCTTTGGGGCGTGATTGTGGAAACGGAGGCGTATGCGCAGGATGAGCCTGCCTGTCATGGTTACCGCCGCCGTTCACCGCAGAACGAAACGCTGTTTGGTGAGCCTGGTCGGTTCTACGTGTACGTGAGCTATGGCATTCACCATTGCGTGAATGTGGTCACCGATCGTCCTGAATGGGCGAACGGAGTGTTGCTACGTGCCGTTGCGATGCCTGGCGAGCCTGAACGGATAGCGGCAGGGCCTGGTTTGCTGGCACGTCGTTTCGGGATCGATCGCAATTGTGATGCTCTGTCGGTTTGTGGAGACTGTGATCTCTGGTTGGCACCCCGCCCCTCGGAGCTCATCGAACCTGCTTTGGTGACGACCACCAGGATTGGGGTCAGCCAGGGGGAGCAGCTGCCTCTGCGTTGGTATTTGAAGAGCAGTCGCAGCATCAGCAAACGCGCGCGTGGCGATCGCTCACCAAAGCCAACCGATGCCTTCCAGCTCAGCGCGAGCTGGGCACCTGAGCCATACCCATCTACGATGGTCTGAAGTGAGGTGAGGCCAGTTGAGCGCCTGGACACACCGACACATCCTTGATCTCGCAGCCTTTTCGTTAGAAGACTTTGCGACTGTCCTGGAGTTGGCCCATCGCTTCAGATCGATGCCGGCCACAGGTGCTCGTCGCCTGCCTGCCCTGCAGGGTCGCTTGGTGGCCACCCTGTTTTTTGAGCCAAGCACGCGGACCCGCAGCAGTTTCGAGCTGGCTGCCAAGCGCCTTTCTGCAGACGTCTCCAGTTTTTCGCCCTCGAGCAGTTCGCTCAGCAAGGGGGAGTCACTGCTCGATACAGCACGCACTTATGTGGCCATGGGCGCCGACATGCTCGTGGTGCGTCACCGCTGCACGGGTGTGCCTCGCCAGCTGGCGGAAGCCCTCGAACGCACCGGTGAACGCACCGTGATCCTTAATGCCGGTGATGGTCTGCACAGCCATCCCAGTCAGGGACTGCTCGATCTTTATACCCTTGCTCACCACTTTGCCCCCAGTCGTCCTCTGCCGCAGGCTCTGGATGGTCGTCGCATCGTGATTGTTGGCGATGTGCTCCATTCCCGTGTGGCGCGCTCAAATCTTTGGGCTCTGACTGCCTGTGGTGCCGAAGTCGTGCTCTGCGGTCCGCCCAGTTTGCTGCCAGATGCTTTCGCCAATTTCATCGCTGGACCGCCGCCAGGCCAGGCCAGTGATCCCGTTGCGAAGCGCGGTTCGTTGACCATCTGCCGCGACCTTGATGCTGCGCTGAATGGGGCTGATGCGGTGATGACCCTGCGCTTGCAGAAGGAACGCATGCGTCAGCACCTGCTCAGCGCACTTGATCGTTACCACCGTGATTACGGTCTCAGCCATGAGCGCTTGGCTCGATGCGGCGCTTCGATTCCTGTGCTGCACCCTGGCCCAGTCAACCGGGGGATCGAGATGAGTGGTGCCCTGCTCGATGACCTGAGCGCCAACCTGGTGGAGAGTCAGGTGAGCAATGGAATCCCAATCAGGATGGCCTTGCTTTATTTGATGGCAGCGGCGGAATCCTCTGTGGACTCTCCTGCTTTGGGTTGAGGTGAAAGACCGGAAACCTGATTGGAGTAGTAGTCCATCGCTGCTCGCAGTGCTGCTCCAGGCTCTGAGATGGATGGGCCTGCGCCTGGTGCCATCGGGAACGCAGCATCCGGTGCGTCCAACCCCATGTGCTGACTTGGCATGCCTGTCAGCAACATCGATGCTCTGGCTTGAGAGACCACCGCAAAGATCCATTTCAGTAGTAACGAGAAGCGATTCTCCTCATTGGGCATGAAGGCGAGGTGAGCAGCGGCCCAAAGCAGCCAGCCAAGACCGCCCTTGAATTTCAATCCACGCAAGTCTGCGACCGCGTCGACGCGATCCAGTACGGCCATGCTGCCGAAATCAAACCAACTGAAATTCGGCCGTGATCCGCCGGCCACAATTGCGGCAATATCTTTGCCCACAAATCCTCCTGCTTGGGTTGCAGGTCCTGCCATTCCAGGCAGCTGATTTCCATCTCGGGTGTGCTTGTAGCAGCAGAGATCACCCACCACTCGGATCTCGGGATGCCCCTTCATGGAGAAGTCTGGCTCCACAATCACGCGGCCGGCACGGTCCGTCTCGCAGCCCACGGAATCCGCCAATTTGCGCCCCAGGTGAGAGGGCCGAACACCGGCGGTCCAGATCACTGTGGCTGCCTGCAGACGGCGCTCACCATCGGGTGTTCCCACAATCACTTCACCGGGTTGCATGCTCTGAACACGCCCTTTGAACAGAAACTCCACGCCAAGCGCTGACAACGTTTTCTGCGCAGCTTGAGAGAGCTCTTTGGGCATCGCTCTGAGGACGCGGTCGCCTGGGTCGACCAGAATGATCCTGGTGTTTTCCAGATTCAGCTGGCGAAATTCCTTGCGCATGGCATTGCGCATTAACTCGGAGGCGGCTCCTGCCATTTCGCAACCGGAGGGCCCTCCTCCAACGATCACGACGGTCTGTAGGAAGCGACGTGCCTCAGGGTCAGGAGTCTGTTCGGCCTGCTCCATGGCCATCAGCAACCGCCGTCTGATCTCTTCGGCGTGCTCCAGGATTTTCATCGGTGGTGCAAAGGTCCGCCACTCTTCGTGGCCAAAGAAGGTGCTTCCGGATCCTGTTGCCAGCACTAGGTGGTCATAGCTGTAGGCCTTGCCGCTGAAGACGATCTGCTTCTCTTCTGGCTTGATCTCAGTCACTTCGCCAAGCAGAACCTGCACGTTGCTTTGGCGTCCGACGAGCTGTCGTAAGGGAGTTGCTACATCACCGCTAGAGACCAGCCCTGTCGCAACTTGATAAAGCAGAGGCTGGAACAAATTGAAGTTGCGTTTGTCGATCAGGGTGACGCGAACGTCTGCCTTGGCCAGCGCCTTGCAGGCACGAACACCCGCAAATCCGCCGCCCACAATGACGACGTGGGGCGCATGACGAAGGCGCTCTTGAGGTGGATCCAGCTCGAGGAAATAATGCTCTCCAGCCATGGAAGCAAGATTGAAAATCTCAATTCAGCGTATGGATGCCGGAAGGTTTTGTCTGCGCTTCTCGCAACTTGGTGCTGGTTAAAGCAACTTGAATCCTTCAAGTAGCAATCCATAAAGCAGCCCAATTCGCGTCATATCGAGCAGTTGTCGACCTAAGTGACTGTTGCGTTCTTTGGCCCAGTGCCTTCTTGCCCGAACCATTACTTCCATCAGCCCGACACTGAGCATCGCTGCCACAGGATCCATCAGATTGAGAGCACCTGAGACGGAAGCCACTCCGTTCCCGATCATGAAACTTCCCGTTAGGGCGATGAGCAGGAGTGATGCTCTCCTCCAGGGATTAGTCGCCCACAGATCAAGCCTCGTCGTGGCTTCGCCGAACGTTCGCTGAAGTCGTGTCGCTTGGAGAGGCGCTGTCACTTGGGCCTCCCCTTAAAAGAGAGGCAGGGACAACAACCGATGATCCCCATCACCCGGCCCGAACCCTGCCTCTCAATGTATACACCATTTGTGGGGTGATTGCCTCTATCAACCGCTACATATTGAGGCTTTTGATGCAAAAAGCCTGAAATTGACTGATCCTGTGAAAGTTTCTTTCCAAAGAAAAGCCTGAACAGCTCTGGTTGGCAAGGGGAGGCTTCAGGATCAATCGGATTCAGCTTTTGCTTTCCGAGAGCTTTTGCCTTCAAGAAGTTCAAGTAGCGCTTCCATTTGAGCCATCACGCCACGCACTTCTCCGGCTTCTGGAAGGAGGCCGTCTTCCATGACGCCCTGATGCATTTCCCTGAGTTCCTGGCGGATGTAGCGCAGATGGCTCACTACCTGTTCTCTTTTCGACTGAGACATCAATCGTGGCTTTCTCAGCCTCTCTTTTACCGCATGGCCTGATTGGAACGCTTCTAACAGCCTCAATCAACGGCGAGAAAGGCCACCTGCCAGAAGAATCAGACCGTAGGTCAATAGAGCGGAAGGTCTGACGAGCACTGAAAGGCAGGCGGTGATGCTGAGCGCAATGAGCAGCGAAGGCCGGCTCGCATGCCTAAAGCCAAGCGTGGGCCAGATCATGGTTTAGCGCTTCGCAAACTTCGCCCTGGCTCTGGCGTAAAAACTTGAATCAATGCAGTCAAGTAGGCACTCCCGGGCCATTGATTCAATCCTTCGGCGAACTGCCGGGCGCACAAAAAAGGGGACTTCCTTGAGCAACTTCTCTGCTTCAGCACTCCAATTCAACCTTGATCTCAAAAGACCACGATGGAGAATAGGGGATTCGAACCCCTGACCTCTGCGGTGCGATCGCAGCGCTCTACCAGCTGAGCTAAATCCCCGGGGTGTGCAACTTAGCGCCGGTTTTCAAAAGCACTCAAAGGCAAAATGATCACCAGTGCTTCGTGCCCGCATGCTGATCACTCCGGAGCGACTGGCTTCCTTTGATGAGGCATCAGTTGCGATGCTGGCGCGCCGTTTGGAGTACGACGACTACCCAACTCCCTTTGAAGGCTTGAGTGACTGGCATCTGTTAAGGGCCCTCGCCATCCATCGACCGGAGCTCACCGCTCCCTATGCCCATCTGATCGACCAGGAACCCTTCGACGAGGACTGAGCCAATGCCAGGACTGCTGAACGGACGACGGGTGCTGGTGGCTGCCTCGGGAAGTATTGCGGCTGTCAAGACTCCGCTGCTGGTCAGTGCGCTTGTTCAGGCGGGGGCTCAGGTCCGCTGTGTGCTCACCGCCAGCGCTGCCCGCTTGGTGAGCCCACTGGCTCTGGCAACGCTCAGTCGTCAGCCTTGCTTGCAAGACAAGGACCAATGGGATCCTGTGCGCCCGCGACCACTGCATATCGAACTCGCTGAATGGGCGGATCTGGTGGTGGTGGCCCCTCTCAGTGCAACATCTCTGTCCCGTTGGGTTCAGGGCGATGGCGAGGGATTGCTGGCCAGTCTTCTGTTGGCTTGTGAGTGTCCAGTTTTGGCGGCGCCAGCGATGAACACCGCCATGTGGAAACACAAAGCAGTTCAGCGCAACTGGAACCTTCTGCTTGACGATCCTCGTGTGCTGCCCCTGGCGCCTGAGGGTGGTCTGCTCGCCTGTGATCGACTCGGCACAGGCCGCATGTCTGACCCCGTCAGAATTGAGCTGGCTGCCGCAAGCGCCCTCTTACAAGCCACTTCTCAGGGCCTGCTCAAATCCGATTGGCGTGGGAAGCATGTGCTGGTCAGCGCCGGTCCGACTTTGGAGTCTTTGGACTGTGTTCGCGTCCTGTCCAACCGCAGCAGTGGCCGCATGGGTGTTCTGCTTGCCCAGGCCGCTCATCTACGCGGTGCGACCGTTGATTTGGTGCATGGCCCGCTGCAGGTTCCACCGTCATGGCTGGAAGGTCTGCAGTGTCATCCAGTGGTGGGCAGTGCTGCCATGGACGACATGCTCCAACAATTGCAGCCGAAAGCAGATGCAGTGTTGATGTGCGCTGCTGTGTCCGATGTGCGCCGCACCAGCTCCAGCGTTGTGGAAAAGCTACCGAAGCAGCAACTTATTGGCTCGATGGAGGGTGGTTGGGAGCTGGTGCCTGATCTACTTCAATCACTAGTGGGTAGGCGTTCTGCGGGTCAATCTGTGCTGGGTTTTGCCGCTCTGACAGGTTCTGACCAGCAAATACTTGAGCTCGGTCGTCAAAAGCTCCAAGCCAAGGGCTGTGATCTCTTAATGGTCAATCCTGTTGACCGCCTCGGTCAGGGGTTCGACAGTGATCAGAACAGCGGCTGGCTTTTAGGGCCTGGGAATCATCATCAGGTCTGTCCTCTCGAGGACAAGCTCGTCTTATCCCACCGGTTGCTGGATCGACTGTTGGAGATCAATCGGACCACTTGAAGTAGGCAGCCAGCCCAACTTGAAGCAGCCATCCAGTTCAAGCAGCCATGTCGGCGGGATCCTGCTCCAGCAGGTCGATGAAGGTGCGCAATTGAAGGCGGGGGATGTAGGGCCAACCTCCGCTGCGTTCCATCGTTTTGAGCAGAGCGAACAGCTTTTGGCGGTCTTCGGGAAGGCTTTCCCGAAACGCACCATCCTGAATCTCTCTGTGAAGGGCTTCCAGATCTCGCAAAAGCAACAGCAGAGACTCGGGATCGCCTTGATGCTGATCTGAGAGCTCACGGAGTGTTTTCAGCGCCGGCTGCAGCTTTTCCTTGATGGTTTCACTGCCGTCGTGCTGCATTGAGAACACTTCACGTTGTTGAGACGTGCAAAACGCTAGCCGGTGCGGCCGTTTGACACCTGTAAGATCCGCCTGTCCGGTTGACTTCGTCAATAGCCGGGGTTTCGGCTTCTCCTCCATGCGCATCCGTCCTCTGCTGGCCCTTGTGCTGGCTTTCTGTCTGACCTTCGTCACTGCCTGCAGCGGAGATGCTCAGGCTGTTGATCGCTCGAACATCACGTACGACGACATCCGTAACACTGGCAAGGCGAATGATTGCCCCACGCTTCCTGAGTCCGCCCGCGGCACGATTCCACTCACACCTGGGACCGATTACCAGCTGCGTGCCATCTGCATGCATCCCAGCCAGGTCTTCGTGAAGGGTGAGCCCGCTAACAAGCGCCAGGAAGCTCAGTTCGTCGAAGGCAAGATCCTTACCCGTTACACCTCCAGCCTCGATCAGGTCTATGGAGACCTCGTCGTGAGTGAGAACAGCCTCTCCTTCAAAGAGAAAGGCGGCATTGACTTCCAGCCCATCACCGTGTTGGTTCCCGGTGGTGAGGAGTTTCCTTTCACGTTCTCCAGTAAGAATCTCCAGGCTCAGGCTGAGGGTGCTGCCATCACCACCAGTACTGACTTCGAGGGTGAGTACCGCACACCCAGCTACCGCACTAGCAACTTCATTGATCCAAAAGGTCGTGCTCTCACCACTGGGGTGGACTACCCCCAGGGCCTGATCGGTCTCGGTGGTGACTACCAGAAGCTCGATAAGGAAAACAAGAAGCGCTACATCGATGGTCAGGGTGTGATGAGTCTGTCCATCACCAAAGTTGATCCCGAAACCGGCGAATTCGCTGGCGTGTTCTCCGCGATTCAGCCCTCCGACTCAGATATGGGTGGTCGTGAAGTTGTTGACGTGAAAATCACTGGAGAGCTCTTCGGCCAGCTTGAGGAAGTCTGATTCCTTCAACTCAGTTCGATTCAACACAGTTGGATCAGCAACGAGGGGCTTCGGCCCCTTTTTTGTTGTGACCCCTGTTCGCTGAAGCTGCAGGCTGTTGTCTGGGAGAATCGCGCCGTCTCCCTAAACCACTCCGGCTTTTCATGACTGCCAGCACCCCTTCCTCTCCGACCGGTGTGATCGCTCCCTATGGCGGCACCCTGGTGGATTTGATGGTTCCTGAGGGTGACAAAGCTGCGCTGAAGGCTTCAGCCAGCAGCAGCATCGAGTGTTCCGATCGCAATGCATGTGACGTTGAGCTGTTGGTGGTCGGTGGCTTTTCTCCTGAAAGGGGTTTCATGCACCAGGCCGATTACGACGCAGTGGTGTCAGGGAACCGCACCACTACGGGGTATTTGTTCGGACTGCCGATCGTGATGGATACCGATCGTGAGGACATCACGATCGGGCAGAAGATTCTGCTCACCTACAAAGGCCAGGACCTTGCTCTGCTCACCGTTGAGGACAAGTGGGAGCCAGACAAGGTCATTGAGGCCAAGGGCTGCTACGGCACCACGTCGCTGGAACATCCGGCTGTGCGAATGATCGTTACCGAACGCCGCCGTTTTTACCTCGGTGGTCTGATTCAGGGCCTTGCACTGCCTTCGCGCGTATTCCCCTGCAAAACTCCAGCTGAGGTTCGCGCAGGTCTGCCCGAAGGCGAGGACGTTGTGGCCTTCCAATGCCGTAATCCCATCCACAGGGCCCATTACGAGCTGTTCACTCGAGCTCTGCATGCCAGCAACGTCAGTGAGAACGCTGTTGTGCTTGTACATCCCACCTGCGGTCCCACCCAGCAGGATGACATTCCTGGATCCGTGCGATTTCAGACCTACGAGCGACTTGCTGCCGAGGTGGATAACGCTCGCATTCGATGGGCCTATCTTCCCTACGCCATGCATATGGCAGGTCCCCGTGAGGCCCTGCAGCACATGATCATCCGCCGCAATTACGGCTGCACCCACTTCATCATTGGTCGTGACATGGCCGGCTGCAAGTCCTCCCTGAGCGGTGACGACTTCTACGGTCCCTACGACGCTCAGAACTTTGCCAAGGAGTGTGCGCCCGAGCTGACCATGGAAACCGTGCCCTCTCTCAACCTCGTTTATACGGAGGAGGAGGGTTACGTCACCGCGGAACACGCTGAGGCCAGAGGGCTGCACGTGAAGAAGCTCAGCGGCACTCAATTCCGCAAAATGCTACGCAGCGGTGAAGAGATCCCCGAGTGGTTCGCCTTCAAGAGCGTCGTGGATGTACTCCGTTCCACCTGAGCTCACAGCTTCCTATTAACATTCCTTCATCAGAGGCGAAAGACCCTTGAACAAACGTTGGCGAAACATCGGCCTTGGGGCCCTTCTAGTGCTCGCGATCGTTGTGATCGCACCGGCTTTTTTTGGAGGTGGCGGAGCCCCTCAACCTGAGGCACGTTCTCTTCGCTACAGCGATTTTGTTGAAAGGGTCCAGGAAGATCAGGTCAGCCGAGTGCTCCTTTCTCCCGATCGTGGTACAGCTCAGGTTGTCGAAACCGATGGTCGCCGCGCTGAGGTGAATCTCGCTCCCGATAAGGACTTGCTCAAGCTGCTCACCGATCACAACGTTGATATCGCTGTTCAGCCCTCCCGTCAGCCCGGCGCCTGGCAGCAGGCTGCTTCAAGCCTGATCTTCCCCTTGCTGCTGCTAGGTGGTTTGTTCTTCCTTTTCCGTCGCGCGCAGTCCGGCGGTGGTGGCGGTAATCAGGCCATGAATTTCGGTAAGAGCAAGGCTCGAGTGCAAATGGAGCCTTCCACGCAAACTACCTTCGGTGACGTTGCGGGTATTGAAGGAGCCAAACTCGAACTCACTGAAGTTGTTGACTTCCTCAAGAATCCTGATCGCTTCACCGCTGTCGGAGCCAAGATTCCCAAGGGTGTTTTGCTGGTCGGCCCCCCTGGTACCGGTAAAACCCTGCTTGCCAAAGCTGTGGCTGGTGAGGCCAGCGTTCCTTTCTTCTCGATCTCCGGTTCGGAGTTTGTCGAGATGTTCGTTGGCGTTGGTGCTAGCCGTGTTCGCGATCTTTTTGAACAGGCGAAGAAAAATGCCCCCTGCATCATCTTTATCGATGAAATTGATGCAGTCGGTCGCCAGCGTGGAGCTGGCATGGGTGGCGGCAATGACGAGCGTGAACAGACGCTCAACCAGTTGCTCACGGAGATGGATGGTTTCGAGGGCAATACCGGAATCATCATCGTTGCGGCTACTAACCGGCCTGATGTTCTTGACTCAGCCCTGATGCGCCCCGGTCGTTTTGATCGCCAGGTCACGGTTGATCGGCCCGACTATGCAGGTCGCCTACAAATTCTCGGAGTGCATGCCCGTGGCAAGACCCTCTCTAAGGATGTCGATCTCGACAAGGTGGCCCGTCGGACGCCTGGTTATACCGGAGCCGATCTGTCCAACCTGCTGAATGAAGCGGCAATCCTTGCCGCTCGCCGCGATCTGAGCGAAGTCAGCAACGACGAGATCAGTGACGCAATTGAGCGAGTAATGGCTGGTCCTGAGAAAAAGGACAGCGTGATGAGTGATCGTCGTAAGCGTCTCGTCGCTTATCACGAGGCTGGCCATGCTTTGGTCGGCGCCCTGATGCCTGATTACGACCCTGTTCAGAAGATTTCGATCATTCCACGTGGTAATGCTGGTGGCTTGACCTTCTTCACTCCAAGCGAAGAGCGGATGGAGTCGGGTCTTTATTCCCGCACCTATCTGCAAAATCAGATGGCTGTTGCGCTCGGCGGTCGTGTCGCTGAAGAGATCGTCTACGGAGAAGACGAAGTCACCACCGGAGCTTCCAACGATCTTCAGCAGGTGGCCTCAACTGCAAGGCAGATGATCACCCGCTTCGGTATGAGCGACAAGCTTGGTCCGGTAGCTCTTGGGCGTTCCCAGGGTGGAATGTTCCTTGGACGCGATATCGCGGCTGAACGCGACTTCTCTGAGGACACTGCGGCAACAATCGACGAAGAAGTCTCCGATCTTGTTGCACTGGCTTATAGGCGTGCCACCAAGGTTCTTGTCGATAACCGTTCTGTGCTCGATGAACTCGCAGAACTGCTTGTGGATCAGGAAACTGTGGATGCAGAAGAGTTCCAGGACCTGCTAATTCGCAGTGATGTCCGCATTGCCGAATACGTCTGAGCCTGATGAGGCTTTGATCCGCTCGCTGCGGGTCCAGCCTCTTCTGATCGTCTTGCGTCCAGATAGACGCGATCTAGAGCAAGTCTTTTCCATCACCCGTCTCTGCCGTCAGCTCGATCAGCTGGTAGAGGCGGGTGTTCAGCATGTTGAGATTGCTTGGATTGAGCATCCCCGCTGGAGTGATCTTGTGATGGCGGCGAGATCTCGTCATTTACATCTGTCCCTTGGAGCGGCATCGATCACGCAGCTGTCGGCTCTCCAGCAGGTGACTGAACTTGGATTCAGCTACGCGATGTCGCCGCTATTGGACAGGGAGCTACAGCGAAGGGCAAAGCTGCTCGATTTTCTATTGGTGCCAGGTGTGATGACGCCTTCTGAGATCAGGTATGCCTGTGATCTGGGTTGCCGTTTGGTGAAGTTGTTTCCAGCAAGCGTGCTGGGCCGAAGCTTTTATCGTCAGATCGCTACGCCGATGGGCAATCTTCCTTTCATGATTGCTGCTGGAGGCTTGCGTGCCGATGACCTCAACTCCTGGCTGGAAGCTGGATATGACGCCATTGCTCTTGGTCGAACGGTGTTCGAAGGCGATGGTTTTGATCCCTCCCTTGCCGCCTGGATGGGCGCATGAGTTGTAGTAATGAGACCCATCTGCTACAGATAAGAGAGATGTTTTGGAGACGATGTCTCAGCTATCCATCAAGTTGAGCGACAAAGCTGACGCTTTGATCGCTCAGTTGCAGAAGGAAATTTTCAATCGTCGTCGCAAGAAGGTCACCGCCTCCGGCGTTGTCGAGACGCTGGTGGAAAGCGGGGCTCGCTCGCAATCCGACAAACGCTTCTCGACCTCTTGGGTCAATCTCATTCAGGACATCGAAAAGGCTGCCAAGCTGGCCAATGCCCATGGGAGTAAACCCTCTTCGCTCAGCGATGAAGAGTGGGTGATGGTGTTGAGCCATCGCAACCGTCAGTCTCCTGGTAAGCCTGTTCGCCAGTCGGCAGCTAAAAAGTCGTCTGCCAAAAAGCCCGCAGCTTCAAAGCTTGCAGCTAAAAAACCTGCAGCTAAAAAGCCCGCTGCTAAGAAGCGTGCTGCCGTGAAGGCTTCTACAGCCAAGGCTCCAGCAGCGAAAGCTGCAGCCGCCAAGGCTTCCACAAAGAAACCCGCCTCTCGCAAGCCGACTACGACCAGAGCCGCCAAAAAGGCAACGACAACGTCAACAACCGTGAGCACTGTGAGCAAGCCACGCCCGGCTCGCCGTGCCCGCAAGGCCACTAAGTCATCCCCTGCTGGGTCTGTGGCTGGACGTATGGCGAAAGCTGCAGCTCAGTTGGGAAGCGGAAGCGGCATCACGTCTCCGGCTCGTAGTTGATTTCTCTAGTGCGGCCTCACCAGAGGCTGCACTGACCCTGCTGCCTGAGCAGGTGATCAGCTAGGACCAGATTCACCATTGCCTCCACCATCGGCACGGCTCTGGGCAGCACACAAGGGTCATGCCGACCCTTGGCGGCAAGAGTGGTGGCTTGCCCTCGATCATTGATCGTTTTCTGCTCTTTGCGGATCGTTGCGGTTGGCTTGAATGCAACTCGGATCACAATTGGCTCGCCGTTGCTGATGCCTCCCTGAATGCCACCGGAATTGTTGGTGGCTGTGCGCAGCCGGCCCTCATCGCTTGGAAGAAAAGCATCATTGTGCTCGCTCCCTTTCAGCCGCGTTCCGGCGAAACCTGAGCCAATCTCGAAACCTTTGGTGGCGGGTAGTGACATCACCGCTTTGGCCAGATCTGCTTCCAGCTTGTCGAATACAGGCATTCCGAGGCCTACGGGAGGCTTACGGACAACGCATTCAATTAGACCGCCGCAGGAGTCGCCCTCGCGGCCGATTGCTTCAATCCGTTCGATCATGCGCTCGGCCATTTCAGAATCCGGACATCGCACAATGTTGGCTTCCACGTCTTCGCGGTTGACAGCGTTGATGTCCACCGTCGCTTCGAGGTCATGAATGCGTCGGACCCAGGCCACCACCTCGGTGCTATTGGCCTTGTAGAGCAACTGTCGGGCAATGGCACCGGCAGCCACCCGGCCGATCGTTTCGCGTGCTGAGGCTCTGCCGCCGCCGCTGCGGGCTTGGATGCCGTATTTCGCTTGATAGGTGGCATCCGCGTGGGAAGGTCGAAAAGTAACCTCCATCTCTCGGTAATCCTGGGGTCGCTGATCTTTGTTGCGCACCACCATGGCGATTGGTGTGCCCAGGGTCATGCCATCCATGACACCGCTCAGGATCTCCACCTGATCGGCCTCCTTGCGCGGTGTGGTGATCCTGCTTTGGCCTGGCTTGCGCCGGTCGAGTTCGGCCTGAATCGCTGGCAAGTCGAGTTCAAGTCGTGGCGGGCAACCTTCCAGGATTACTCCGACCCCGCCGCCATGGGACTCGCCGAAGGTGCTGATACGGAACAGGGTGCCGAAACTGCTGCCCAATGGAATGCCTTCACTCGTTTGAGCGTAAGAGAGCTCAGATCAGCTCGCTTAGGGCCCCTGACGGCTGTTCAGATGTAGGCCTGTCTCGAAGCATCTCGAAGTCGCTGAAGTCGAAACCTGGTCCGACACAGCAGCTCACCAGGGAGTACTGCCCCTCCGAGCGCGCTGCCATCCAGTGGCCTGCGGGCACCACGTGCACAGGATTGTGCATTGAGAGCACATGCTGCATGGCTTTGCCTCCCTCCGGTTCAAGAGTCCAGAGACTCAAGGGTGTTCCCTGCAGATGGGTCCAGACCTCATCGGCCTGATGGACTGCATGCCAGCGGCTTCTGGACCCTGCATTTAGCAGGTAAAGGATGCTGGTGATTGCCGCCCGCTGCTGGCCATCGGCACGGGTGACCTGAGATGTGCTCCGATACAGCTCACGGAACCAGCCGCCCTCTGGATGTGGTTCGAGGCTCCAGTCCTGAATCATTTGATTCACGACCTCCATCGGCGAGTGGCTCGATGATGGGGACTTGTCTGAGATGGGCTCCATCACTTCAGTGGTTTGTCGAAACGCATCAAGCCCCAGCTGAGCTTCCCTGACTGGCCACCATCAACCCAATGGCCCAGCCCGGCATCCATCCGCTCCAGATAACCCGGTGTGATGCTGTTTTCCAGATCCTTCCGGCGCTGTTGCAACTCCAGGCGGACCCTGCTGTAGTGCTCGATCAGCATCGGTGTGCGGTCATACCATGCAGTGCGTGTTAGTCCTGCTTCGGTACCCCAGCGGTGATACCGCTCAGGCGACCCGAGATCCGCAAGGTGAATGCGATCGAGAATCGCCGTCAGTGAATCAGCAGTCACGCCATCGGCTGCCATGGGGTCGGTCATCACCATCACGCCACCTGGTTTCAGCAATCGCGCTGCTTCCCGCATCACCGTCCGGCGGTCACCGGAGTGGAGAATCGCGTCCTGACTCCAGATCACATCGGCGCAGCCATTGGGGAGAGGTACCGCCTCGAAGGATGCATCGTGAACGGTGATCCGCTCAGAGAGGCCGACTTCTTGATTGAGCAGCCGATGTCGGTTGTTCTCTACTGCTGAAATGTTGATGGCATCCACGAAGATCCCAGGACTGCTGCAGAGTCGCCTGGCTGCTCCCCCGTAGCCAGACCCAAAGTCAACAACCCTCAGCGTGCTCGCTTCGTTCGAGGGAAGTGGTTGATCCATCAGTTCGATCAATGCGTCGACAGTGCGACGGCTTGCGGTTGCAATCGGTTCATCGGCAACTTCATAAAGACCGATGTGAATGTCCTCGCCGCCCCAGATGCGTGCGTAGAACCGATCGGCATCATCACTGTCGTAGTAGTTGGCTGCGGTGCTGGCTGCTTCGGAATAAGTGCTCGTCATCGTTCAGATCGCAGTGATGTCGGTGTCGAATAGATATTCCTTTTCAGCGACGTGTACGTAAAAGTCGGGATCATCGTGGCCGCGTTGATAGTCGCCGTAGCTGGTGATTCTCTGGAAGCCCACTTCTCGCATCAGACGTCGCACGTAGCCGTGACGCAGCGGGAACATGTTCAGGTGATAGGTACTGCCATCACTGAAGGCATAACGGAAACGGGCTAGTCCATCGTCGACGTGTTCGGGTCCTACTTCGACGTCTTTGCCGCAGTAGACGTTGCTCTTGCCACTTGTGGAGGTTCCTTCCAGCAGGCGGTCATAGTTGCGGTGATCCAGGATCAGAATGCCGTTGTGCTTCAGCACCGCGTAGTACTCGGCCAAAGCCTTACGACGATCCCGCTCGCGGAATAGATGGGTGAATGAATTGCCCAGGCAGATCACGGCGTCGTACTCGCCGTGGATGTCGCGGTTCAGGAATCGCCAGTCCGCATGCACCGTCCGCATTAATAGGTCGCGTTCCCGTGCGTTCTTGAAGGCACGGGCAAGCATGTTGGGGCTGCCATCCACGCTCACGACATCGAAGCCTTCGCGCAGAAGACGAACGGAATGGAAGCCCGTACCTGTTGCCACATCCAGCACCGAGCGGGCGCCATGCTCGTGCAGTAACCGTACAAAGAAGTTTCCCTCAGCTTCTTCCCTGGCATCCCAATCGATCAGGCGATCCCAGCGGTCTGCAAACTGTTCAATGTATTCCTGCTGATAATGATCTGTTTCTCGGACGCGTTCGGGTCGCTGCCCGAAGCGTTGCGCATCACCGGATTCCGCTGAGGGGTGGCTACTGAGTGTGGTCATGCCGGTGGGATCCTCTACTGCGCGGGGCGGTTCGAAGGACAGCAGCGGCGCTGTCTGACAGCTCGTTACCGACCCTCTGAGCTGTATCGATGTTGCGAAACAGGCTCAATCTGCAACCTAATCACGGCGTTTGCAGCTGTCAGCTACGCGGACCGAGGCTCTGTTGCAATCGGATGGTGACTGTCCTGATCAGAGGGTCGGGCCACTGCTATAAGCAGCTCAGGCGTGGGCGGAGGCTCTGAAGTGCAGTCAGAGATCTCCATCGAGTCGGTCTGGAAGCTGTTCGGCAGATCCTCCTCAGAGTTGATTGAGCAGCTGCGCTTAGGCGCGGATCCAGAGCGTCTTCATGAAGATCGTGGCGTTCGGGCTGCTGTCCAGGATGTCTCGTTAGAGGTACGCGCCGGCGAGATCTTTGTGGTGATGGGTCTTTCCGGTTCAGGTAAATCCACATTGCTGAGGATGCTGAATGGTCTGATTTCTCCTTGCAAAGGGGAGGTGATTGTCAAGGGCCGTTCGCTGAACTCGATGAGAGCACAGCAGCTGGCGGAGCTGCGTCGTCATCAGATGGCGATGGTTTTTCAGTCGTTCGCGCTTTTCCCCCATCGCAGCGTGCTTGAAAATGCCGCTTTTGGTCTCGAGGTTGCGGGCATGCCTCGCAAAGCGAGGATCGATCGCGCCATGCAAGCTCTCGAGCGTGTAGGCCTGGTTGCAGAGGCCCGCAAACGCCCGCGTGAACTCTCTGGTGGTATGCAGCAGAGGGTTGGTCTGGCCAGGGCTTTGGCCCTTGACCCGCCGATTCTGCTGATGGATGAGGCCTTCTCTGCATTGGACCCCTTGATCCGCAAGGACATGCAAGATCTCTTGCTGGACCTGCAAGCGGAGCTCCCTCGCACGGTGGTTTTTATTTCTCATGATCTCGATGAGGCGATCAGGATCGGTGACCGGATCGCTCTGATGCAGGCTGGTCGGCTACTGCAGTGCGACACCGCGCAGCGTTTGCTGCAGCATCCCGCCAACGATGAGGTCAAACGATTTTTTCGCGATGTCGATGTAGCGTCCGTTCTGACAGTGGAGGTGATTGCACAGCCCCCTCCTCATCTGAGTGTCTGCGATGTGGGTGACCCCCTGCCTGATCACGGGGATGCCACGGTTTATGTGACGGATCGTCTGCAGCATTTGCGCGGTCTTCTCCGAGGAGGTCTCAGCTGGGTCGACGTGGCTTCCATCAGCACGTTGTCAGCCGGAACATCTGTGAAGGATGCCATTGATGTGGTGGCGAATAGTGCCGAGCCGGTGCCAGTTCTGGATGACGAAAAGCGGCTGCTCGGCGTGATCAGCCCTCGTCATTTGCTGCTGGCAATGGAGGTAGGCGGTTGATGATGATTTTGGCTGCTGCCCATCAAGCCGGTTGGCTGGGTCAGTCGATCGATCTCTGTGTTGAGTGGTTGTTGGCCAACGCCCAGGGATTGTTTGATGTGATCAAGGTGTCGGTGTTGGCCCTGGTCTCTGTGACCGAGCTGGTTCTGGAGTGGCCACCGGCATGGTTGTTCGCTCTGATCATCGCGGCGCTCGGGTTCTGGCGAGTCAATGGTGGGTTCGCTCTCTTTGTTCTGCTCGGCTTCAATTTGGTGCTCTCCATGGCGCTTTGGAGCGAGATGATCGCCACCCTTTCGCTGGTGCTGACAGCCTCCGGTCTGGCTCTTTTGATCGGCCTTCCGCTGGGCATTCTCTCGGCTCGTTCACGACTCGTCTGGAGGCTGGTGCGCCCCTGTTTGGATCTGATGCAGACGATGCCTGCTTTTGTTTATCTGATTCCAGCAGTGATGTTGTTCAGCACGGGTGCGGTTCCTTCGATTCTCGCCACTCTGATCTTCGCCATGCCACCGGTGGTCCGGCTCACGCATCTGGGAATCGTTCAGGTTCCGGATGACCTGATCGAAGCCGGTCGCTCCTTCGGCTGCAGCGATCGCCAGTTGCTCTGGAAGGTGCAGATGCCCAGTGCCATTCCCACCGTGATGACTGGGGTCAATCAGACGATCATGCTGTCGCTTTCGATGGTCGTGATCGCTTCGATGATCGGTGGCGGCGGTCTCGGTGATGTGGTGTTGCGTGGGATTCAGCAGCTTGATGTGGGGATGGGGTTTGAAGGGGGAATCGCCGTGGTGATTTTGGCGGTGATCCTCGACCGTCTCAGTCAGAGCTTCGCCGGGCGACGCGGATCATCACTTCAACAGCGCCTGCGCGCATGGATGGCTCTTTGGAGGTCGTCATGAGCGGTCGACAGATCCGACGACGAGCTGTCTTACTCGGAGGCCTGGGGGTCGCGGGGATCTCCGCCGCCAGCCTGGTCAAGCTCAGTGCACCATCCTCCTCGGTGAGTTCTTCAGCCCCGGCTGGCCAAAGAGGTGTGGAGGGCTCCCGCAGTCCGCTGCCCAGTTCTGCATCCGCAAGACCCACACTGCGTCTTGGTTGGTCACCCTGGGCTGACGCTGAGGTCGTGAGCCTCATCGCTCAGAGGGTGATCCAACAGGCTTATGACTTGAACGTAGAGCGTGTTCTTGCCGACATCGGCATCCAGTACGCCTCTATCGCTCGCGGTGATCTCGATCTGATGCTGATGGCATGGTTGCCGTTGACGCACCGTGACTATTACCGACGGGTGCGCGATCGGGTGGTCGACTTCGGTGCGATGTATTCAGGCCGTCTGGGCTGGGTGGTGCCTGATTACGTGCCTGCCTCTGAGCTCTCTGCGATTCCTGATTTACGCGATCCTTCTCTGGCGGCACGGTTCGATAACCGCGTGCAGGGGATTGATCCTGGCTCGGGTTTGAATCAGGTCTCGGCTGAAGCTCTCAAGAGCTATCGCCTCAACAATCTGGAGCTGGTGTCATCAAGCAGTGCTGCAATGACGGCGGTGCTTGATCAGGCCATCCGCAAGCAACGCTGGGTGGTGGTCACCAGCTGGACACCCCATTGGATGTTCGCCCGTTACAGGTTGCGTTTCCTTCAGGATCCAAAACGGGTGTTTGGCGGTATTGAGTGGATTCACGCGCTCGGTCGCCCTCAGCTGGATTTGGACATGCAAGATGTGGCTGGTTTCCTGACTCGCTTCCATCTGCCTGATCAGGAGATGTCGGATTTGCTGTTGCAGGCCAATGATCAGTCTGCTGAGGCCGCCGTGGATGGTTACATCGCCTCGCACCCGGCGCGAATTCGTTACTGGATCACTGGCGAGATTTCGGCACCCTGACCCATTTTGATTCAACAACTTGCTAATCCAACAGCAAGCCAACAAAAAGCCCCCTCGTGAGAGGGGGCTTTCCGATTCAGTTGACCTGAATCGTTTGTTGATTCCAGATCAACCGATGGCAGGTGCTTGCAGAGCCACAGGTGTGGACTCAGCAGCAGCCAGGTCGAGGGGGAAGTTGTGAGCGTTGCGCTCGTGCATGACTTCCATGCCGAGGTTGGCGCGGTTCAGCACATCAGCCCAGGTGTTCAGGACGCGGCCCTGACCATCAAGGATGGACTGGTTGAAGTTGAAACCGTTCAGGTTGAAGGCCATGGTTGACACGCCAAGGGCGGTGAACCAGATGCCGACAACAGGCCAGGCAGCCAGGAAGAAGTGCAGGCTACGGCTGTTGTTGAACGACGCGTATTGGAAGATCAGGCGACCGAAGTAACCGTGGGCAGCCACGATGTTGTAGGTCTCTTCTTCTTGGCCGAACTTGTAGCCGTAGTTCTGGGACTCGCTCTCGGTTGTTTCACGAACCAAGGAGGAGGTCACCAGTGAACCGTGCATGGCGGAGAACAGTGAACCACCGAAGACGCCAGCCACACCAAGCATGTGGAAGGGGTGCATCAGGATGTTGTGCTCGGCCTGGAACACCAACATGAAGTTGAAGGTGCCGGAGATGCCCAGGGGCATGCCGTCAGAGAAGGAACCCTGACCGAAGGGGTAAACCAGGAACACGGCGGAGGCAGCAGCCACAGGTGCGCTGTAAGCAACGCAGATCCAGGGGCGCATGCCGAGGCGGTAGGAGAGTTCCCACTCGCGACCCATGTAGCAGAAGATGCCGATGAGGAAGTGGAAGACAACCAGCTGGTAAGGACCGCCGTTGTACAGCCACTCATCAAGAGAAGCAGCTTCCCAGATGGGATAGAAGTGAAGGCCGATGGCGTTCGAGGAGGGAACAACAGCACCAGAGATGATGTTGTTTCCGTAGATCAGGGAGCCAGCAACGGGCTCACGGATGCCGTCGATGTCGACGGGGGGTGCTGCGATGAACGCAACGATGAAGCAGGTGGTGGCAGCCAGCAGGGTGGGGATCATCAGCACACCGAACCAGCCCACATAGAGGCGGTTGTTGGTGGAGGTGACCCACTCGCAGAACTGCTGCCAGCCGTTAGCGCCGGAGCGCTGCTGAATGGTGGTGGTCATGAGAACGGGAAAGAATGTCTCCGAAGAGACGGTTACGGAAGGGCAGGAAGCCCTGCCAAGCCGGATTGTAAAGCAACATTGCGCAAGATGTCGACAGCTTTATGAAGCCCTCGTGAAGAACCATTGAGACCTCGCTCAGGCGTTCTCAGGGACGTGGTTGTTAGCGTCCGAGCCATGCAAGGCCTTTTGCAACCGACTGAGCTTTTGGCTCAGCCCAAGCTTCCCGGAGAGAGGGTGCTGCTGGTCAGGTTGCCTTGCAATCCGATTTTTCCGATTGGCCCGATCTACTTGGCCGATCATCTCCATAAATGCTTTCCAGGAGTTCCGCAGCGCATTCTTGATTTGGCCGCGCTCCCAGTCCTTGATGTGCACCGGGTGCTGCGGATCACCATTGACCAGTTCCGCCCGACTCTTCTGGTGTTTTCCTGGAGGGACATTCAGATTTATGCACCTGTTGACGGACGCGGTGGAAACCCGTTGCAGAACTCGTTTGAAGTTTTTTATGCCCGAAATCCCCTGAAACGGCTGCATGGTGCCCTGGGTGGGCTCCGCCTGATGACCAGTCACTACGGAGAACTCTCCCGCAATCAGGCTCTGGTGCGCAGAGGGCTTCGTCAAGCCAGGCGTCATCGGCCTGAAGCGAGAGCCGTGCTTGGCGGCGGAGCTGTCAGCGTTTTTTATGAACAGCTCGGTCGCTCACTGCCCAAGGGAACAATTGTGTCCGTCGGCGAGGGTGAACCTCTCCTGGAAAAACTACTTCTTGGTCACTCACTGGATGGAGAGCGCTGTTTTGTTGTTGGTGACCCCCCTCGGCGGGGGTTGATTCATGAGCAACCGGAAAGTCGACCGAAAACGGCTTGCGACTACGACTACATCGCCTCGATCTGGCCTCAACTCGACTGGTACCTCGAGGGCGGTGATTTTTACGTGGGAGTTCAGACCAAACGTGGTTGTCCCCACAACTGTTGTTATTGCGTTTACACAGCTGTAGAGGGCAAGCAGGTGCGCTTGAACCCCGTTGAAGCAGTGGTCTCAGAGATGCGTCAGCTCTACGACAGGGGGGTTCGAGGCTTCTGGTTCACCGATGCTCAGTTCATTCCAGCGAAGCGCTACATCGAGGACGCCAAAGAGCTATTAAGAGCCATCAAAGCTGAGGGACTGAAAGACATCCGCTGGGCTGCCTATATCCGAGCCGACAATTTGGACCCCGAACTAGCTCAGTTGATGGTGGAGACCGGGATGAGCTATTTCGAGATCGGCATTACGTCAGGGTCCCAGGAGTTAGTGCGCAAAATGCGCATGGGCTACAACCTGCGCACAGTGCTGGAAAGCTGCAGGATGCTGGCGGACGCAGGTTTCCGAGACCATGTCTCGGTGAACTACTCGTTCAACGTGATCGACGAGCGTCCGGAGACGATTCGCCAAACCGTTGCTTATCACCGAGAGCTGGAGCGAATCTTCGGCGCAGATCTTGTTGAGCCCGCGATTTTCTTCATCGGGCTGCAGCCTCACACCCACCTTGAGCAGTACGGCTTCGAAAAGGGCTTGATCAAACCCGGTTACAACCCCATGAGCATGATGCCCTGGACGGCGCGCAAGCTGCTCTGGAATCCCGAGCCCATGGGAAGCACTTTCGGCCGTATCTGTTTGGAGGCCTTTGATCTAGATCCCTCCGATTTTGGCAGAACTGTGATGTCGTTACTTGAGAGGGATTATGGCGTGGCTCCTTTGCAGGAAGCACTCCGAGCACCACTTCAAGGTCGCGCCGCTTTGGCCAAGGCCGTGAGCTGACGCCAGAGCAGAACGCTCAGAGCAATGATTCCTACCATCCCGCCTAAAGGGTTGGCGTGAGCCCCACCGGGGCCAATGAGCCATTCCGGTGCACTAGGTGATACCTGCAGTAAACCGGATCGCAGAGCGAACCAGCCTCCGACCAGTCCGCCATGCAGCCCGACGCAGCCCCAAAGGCAACCAGCGTCTAAGCGCCTCTGCACGGCAAGACAGAGACCAAGCAGTAATAAGCCTGTAAGCAGACCGAGCATGGGCAGAAAACCCTGATCAAATCGGGTGTGCACGAGGCTGAAAATGACGGCCTGACCGATGACGGCTGTGCGAGACCCTGTAAGTGCGTTGAGCTCTCCCCACAGCCAGCCCCGGAAGAGCAATTCTTCTGCCAATCCCAGTCCGAAGCAGAGCAGTAAGCCATTGACGACATCACCTGTGGTGAGTTCTCCGAGCCAGCGCCCCCAGGACCCCAGCAACAAGGGCAGAGAGATCAATGCCAGCAGGCCAGCAGATCGCAGCAGGCCTTGGATTAAGCAGGATCCGGTTGATGCCTCGCCGCGTCGGCTGCGAACTCCGAGGGTCAGCCACGGCTGACGACTGTTCCAGCGTTGGCGCACCCAGCTGGGCAACACCACGATGAACAGCACGAATGTGATGACAGTGCCGATCAGTGATAGCCGAGGAGGTGAGGCCTCAGGCATTAAGTAGGCGGCGGGTTGCGCCATCAACCATCCCAGTCCGTACAGAGCTGGAATCAGGGCGATTGCTGTGACCCAACGAGGTTGAAGGCTGAGCAGACCACCCCAGGCTTCGGCAATGCGTTTAACGATTACTCCTCCGGCTCGATTGTGCTGGTGAGCCCTTTCCCCTTAAGGGTTTCGCAGTAGAACTCGGCCGGCTCCAGGTCGCAAACGATCACAAGACCCACGCCTGTGTTGTGTGCTTCGAGCATCACGGCCATGCAGTCCTGCTCACTGAGTTGCGGCACCACCTGACGCAAGGTGGTGACCACGTAGTCCATCGAATTCACCGGGTCGTTGTGAAGCAGCACTTTGTACCGGGGAGAGCGCTTTCGGACCTGCTCCGGTGCCTTGTCCAGGACGGCTGCTCCACCTGGACTGCGGCTTGGGGTATCCACCGCCATGACCATGGTTCTAAGAGAGTTTGAATCTAAAGGGGCTGGGAGCACTGCTGGTGAGTCAGAGGGCCTTGATCCGCGCCATGGCGGTGTCGACATTGTCTCGACTGTTAAACGCCGAGAGGCGGAAGTAACCCTCTCCGGCTGCGCCGAAGCCGCTTCCTGGGGTTCCAACCACATTCGCTTGATTGAGCAGATGGTCAAAGAAGCCCCAGGAGTCCATGCCATCCGGAGTCTTGATCCACACGTAGGGAGCGTGCTCCCCGCCGTAGACGGTGAGGCCAGCTGAGCTGAGTTCGCGACGGATGATCGCCGCGTTCTCCATGTAAAAGGCCACTAAGCCCTTCACTTCTCTTTGGCCGGCATCGGAATAAACGGCTTCCGCTCCACGCTGAATGATGTAGCTCACACCGTTGAACTTGGTGCTCTGTCTGCGGTTCCAGAGGCCCCAGAGTTCAATTGCTTCACCATCGGAGGTTTTGCCTCTGAGCCCCTTGGGAACAACGGTGAGTGCGCAGCGTGTGCCGGTGAAGCCGGCGTTTTTGGAGAATGAGCGGAATTCAATGGCGCAGTCACGGGCTCCCTCGATCTCGAAGATCGAGTGGGGGAGGCTCGGGTCCTGGATGAAGGCCTCGTAGGCGGCGTCGAACAGGATCAGAGAGCCATTGGCGCGCGCATAGTCCACCCAGGCTTTGAGCTGCTGCTTCGTTGCCACGGCACCTGTGGGGTTGTTGGGAAAGCACAGGTAAATGAGATCCACTGGCTCGCTGGGGATCTCGGCAGTGAAGCTGTTGTCTGCACTGATGGGCAGATAGGTCAGGCCGGCATAGCGACCTTCCTCACCGGCATCACCAGTGCGACCTGCCATCACGTTGCTGTCAACGTATACGGGGTAGACAGGGTCGGTGACGGCGATCTTGTTCCCCACCCCGAGGATGTCCAGGATGTTGCTGCTGTCGCACTTGGAGCCATCGGAAACGAAGATCTCCTCTGGGCTGATGTCACACCCGCGTGCCTGGAAGTCTTGTTTGGCGATTGCCTCCCGCAGCCAGCCATAGCCCTGTTCAGGCCCATAGCCGTGAAAGCCTTCTGCGGTTCCCATTTCATCAATGGCTGTTTTCATTGCTTCGCGACAGGCCTGAGGGAGTGGTTCAGTCACGTCGCCAATGCCCAGGCGAATCAGCGCTGCATCGGGATTGGCGTCAGCAAAGGCCTTCACCCGGCGTCCGATTTCAGGGAATAGATAGCCCGCTTTGAGTTTGAGGTAATTGCCGTTGACCTGAACCACAGAAAGACCGATTTCTGCGGGCATCCTGCTACATACGATGAAAGAAGTCGGGTCGGAAGACCGTGACCGTCGCGTTGAATCCATCCACCGCTCCTGTTGCGTTTGACGAGCTGGTGGATGCGGGCATCAACAAGCCCGCTCGTTACATGGGACAGGAGCTCGGCGTGCAGCCGAGGGACTGGCATGCCGCCAGGGTTCGCTGGGCTCTCACCTATCCCGAGCTTTATGAGGTGGGCTCCAGCAATCTGGGCCACATCATCCTCTATTCGATTCTCAATGCCCTGCCTGGGCAGGTGTGTGATCGCTCCTATCTCCCTGAAGCGGATCTTGCCGAACGGCTCAAGCAGCGTGAACAGGCGCTGTTTGGTGTTGAGAGCCGCTGGCCCTTAAACGCTTTCGACATCCTTGGCTTCAGCCTGAGTTATGAACTTGGAGCCACCAACATTTTGGAGATGTTGGCTCTCTGCAGGGTGCCGATCCGTGCGGCAGACCGCGGCGACCTGCCGCTGAGCGACCCGCAGGCCCCCCCGCTGATCTTTGCGGGAGGGCCAACAGCCACAAGCAATCCAGAGCCCTATGCCGCCTTTTTCGATTTCATCGCTCTTGGTGATGGTGAGGAGCTGTTGCCGGAGATCGGGCTGGTGCTGGCAGAAGGCAAGCAGGCAGGTCTAACTCGCTCGGCTCTGCTGCTTGACCTGGCTTTGGTGCCCGGGGTTTATGTGCCGTCTCTCTATGCCCTGGGGCCGAATGGAGTGAGCCTTGAACCGCTCAAGCCAGAACTACCTAAACGTGTGCTTCGACGGGTGGCTACGCCGATGCCCCATTACGCGATGGGTCTGGTTCCTCACGTGGAAACAGTCCATGACCGGTTGACAGTCGAAATCCGACGGGGCTGCACGCGTGGCTGTCGTTTCTGCCAGCCGGGGATGCTCACGCGTCCGGCGAGAGATGTGGAGCCCGAAGCGGTGATCGAGGCCGTTGAGACGGGGATGCGTCAGACCGGGTACAGCGATTTCTCATTGCTTTCGCTTAGCTGTAGTGATTACCTTGCGCTCCCCGCTGTGGGAGTGGAGCTGCGCAATCGGCTTGCGGATCGCAATGTCACGCTTCAGCTCCCCAGCCAACGGGTCGATCGTTTCGACCAGAACATCGCCCACATCCTTGGAGGTGCACGTAAGGCCGGGCTCACCTTTGCTCCGGAAGCCGGCACTCAGCGCCTGCGGGACATCGTCAACAAGGGTCTCACCGACGATGACCTTCTGCAGGGCATCCGTACGGCAATGCAGAACGGATACCGCAAGGTCAAGCTCTATTTCATGATTGGGCTACCGGGAGAGACCGATGCCGATGTGATCGGCATCGCCGAAACCTGCCGAATGCTTCAGGAGTGTTGCCGCGATCTGGGCCGCCTCAGCCTTAACACCACCATCAGCAACTTCACACCGAAGCCCCACACACCCTTTCAGTGGCACAGCGTTTCTACAACCGAGTTGCTCCGCCGTCAGCAACTCCTACGTGATGCTGGTCGACGCCTTCGAGGAGTGCGCTTCAACTTCACGGATGTGCGCCTTTCGGCGATGGAGGATTTTGTAGGTCGAGGAGACCGGCGGTTGGCGCCTGTGATTGAAGCGGCCTGGCATGCAGGTGCGGGAATGGATGCCTGGTTCGAGGCCCTGGATCGCACCTACAACGCCTGGACCAGTGCCATTACCCAGGCCGGACTTGAGGGGCGTTATCGGCAGATGGAGCTTGGTGGTTGGAGTGCAGTGTCGTCGCTGGATCGTGATGACCTTGAGGCGTTCTGCCAGCAACCCCTGCCCTGGGATCACATCGACAGCGGGATCGACAAGGGTTGGCTCGCTCAGGATCTGCAGAATGCGCTTGCCTCGAGCGTTGTGCCCGACTGTTCTTTTGAGGCGTGTAGCAGCTGCGGTGTCTGTGGTCCTGATCTGGGGCACAACGTTGTGGTGGTGCCACCTGTAGTCCCAGTGGCCAGACCTCAGCAGGCCCCACCGAGTGACCGTGCTTGTCGCATTCGCTTTCGCTTCAGCAAAACCGGAGCGATGGCGCTACTTAGTCATCTTGATCTGGTGCGTCTTCTCGAGCGGGCATTGCGTCGATCCGAGCTGCCCGTGAGTTTCACAGGTGGTTTTCATCCATTGCCTCGGCTTCAGCTTGCACTTGCGCTCCCGTTGGGAGTGGAAGGGGAAGGCGAATGGATGGACCTGGAATTCGTGGAGACAGTGGATGCGCTGATGGTGAAGCAACGCTGGCAGCAGACGTTGCCACCGGGATTGCATCTGATCACGGCTGAGGAGGTGGCTGTGTCATCTCCGAGCCTTGCTCAGCAGTTGCAAGCCAGCCGCTGGCGTTTTGTTCTCAGTGGCTCTGAGCTGCTGTCGCAGAGTGAATCTGCCACCTGGTCGCAAGCGATCTCGACTCTGCTTGCGCAGAAAGAGCTGATCTGGGAGGACACCGATAAGAAGGGTCGTCCGCGTCGTCGTGATCTTCGTGAACTGCTCCAGGATCTGCGCCTTTTGGAGCAGCTTGAGCCCTGTTCCGGTGAGATTGGCTCCAGGGCGGAGCTGGAGCTGCGCGCTGCCGTTGATTCTCAGGGTCGCAGCCTCAAACCTGCCCAGTTGCAGTTCTGGCTCTCGCAACATCTGGGGTTGGACTTGTCACTCTCCCGTGTTCGACGGGTAGAGCTGACTCTGTTGCAGTGCTAAATTCAACTCAGGACTTCAATCCAGAGGCTTGAGCCACGGATTCGTCCCGGCCTTCTTGTCCCAATCATTGTTTGGAACGAGAGGCCTAGGCCTCCGCTCCAGCCAGCGCCTCAGCGCTGATGTGGACCGGCCATAGGAGTGCTTCACTCCGTGCCATTTCGACCTCAGGGTCTTCTCAAAGCAATTCCAATTCACCTCCGATCAACGAGCCCAGAGGCTCACTGGCCGGTCTCTGCCCTGACGGGCGTCGTCAGTTCCTGTTTATGCCCCAGCAAATCGTCATCGCCGAGCAGCTGCGCATCGCGGCGGTTCTGTCCGATGACCGTGTTGATGAGCTGATCGTGGCGCAAGGCCGCTATCAGATCGGTGACGTCTACTTCGGAACGGTGGAGAACGTGCTCCCCGGAATTGACGCCGCCTTCGTGAACATCGGTGAGAGTGAGAAAAACGGTTTCATCCATGTGAGTGACCTGGGCCCGCTGCGCCTTAAAAAAGGTGCAGCAGGAATCACAGAGCTGCTTGAACCGCGCCAGAAGGTGCTTGTTCAGGTAATGAAAGAGCCCACCGGCACGAAGGGCCCTCGCCTCACCGGCAATCTGGCTCTGCCAGGCCGTTATCTGGTGTTGCAGCCCAGTGGCCAGGGAGTGAACATCTCCCGTCGCATCAGCGCCGAAGGGGAGCGAAATCGCCTCCGAGCTCTCGGGGTGCTGGTGAAACCGCCGGGTGCAGGTCTGCTCGTCCGCACGGAAGCGGAGGGAGTCAGTGAAGACCAGCTCATTGATGACCTCGAGTCCTTGCTGCGTCAGTGGGAAGCGATTCAGAAAGCAGCTGAAACCGCTTCGCCGCCTGTTCTGCTCAACCGGGATGAGGATTTCATCCATCGGATTCTGAGAGACCACACGGGCCCTGATCTGGCTCGCGTGGTGCTCGATGATGCAGCCGCAGTTGACCGAGTGACCACCTTCCTGGGCCAGGAAGGTGCCCACGTATCAGTGGAGGCACATACCGAATCCGACGAACTGCTTGAGCACTTCAAGGTGAATGCCGCGATCCGTGATGCTTTGAAGCCGAGGGTGGACCTTCCCTCCGGCGGTTACGTGATCATCGAGCCCACTGAGGCTCTCACCGTGATCGACGTGAACTCGGGTTCTTTCACCCGTTCTGCCAATGCTCGTGAAACGGTTCTCTGGACCAACTGCGAAGCAGCTGTCGAGATTGGACGTCAGTTGAAGCTCCGCAACATCGGGGGCGTGATTGTCGTCGACTTCATCGATATGGATTCCCGTCGTGATCAGCTGCAGCTGCTGGAGCATTTCATGACGGCGATGCGCGATGACATGGCACGCCCTCAGATCGCACAACTCACTGAGCTTGGCTTGGTTGAGATGACGCGTAAGCGTCAGGGCCAGAACATTTACGAGCTGTTCGGTCGAGTTTCCCCTGGTTATGAGGCAGTGCTGCCTGGCAAGGATCTTCCTCAGCCTCAAGCTGCCGCCACAGGCCTAGTGAGAACTACGACATCGGCTCGTGCAGAAGTCCCTGCTCCTACTGACTCAGGAGGAGGCCGTCGTCGTCGTGGTGGCCGCGGCCGTGTGAATGGATCCATCGAGAACAAGGTGGATCCGATCGTTGAAACCATGGTTGCCGGTGAATCCACATCGGATGCGACCGAGCCAGCGGGCGCCAATCGCCGTCAGGACCCTGAATTGGTTGCTGTGCCAATGGACGATGACCAGGAAATGGTCTTTGGTTGGTTGGGGCTGAATCCTGTGCTTCTGCTGGATCCACCTCCTGATAATGACAACCTGCTCGTGCGTGTGGTGCGACCGGGAGAAGATGCCGACTCGGTCCTTGAAGATGCACGCCAGCAGTTGGCAGCAAGTTCAGGTCGCCGCCGTCGCCGCGGCTCCCGCGGTGGTCGAGGTGGAGCACGCAATGGTTCACCTACTCCAGCACCTTCGCCCGTGTCTGGCCCGGAAATGGCTGAAGAGGCACCATTGCTGGTTGAGATCACTCCGCTTGAGGTGATTCCCGTCAACGACGTTCCGACAGCGTCGCGAACAGTCGCGATATCCGAGTCACCGGTCCCTGAACCTGTTGCAGCAGCAGTTGTCGAGCCTGAGAAGCCCCCTGAAGAGGCCCGCTTAGGTCGTCGTCGCCGACGGTCTTCTGCGACCGCCGAGTGATTGCTGGAGTCGATGAGGTGGGCCGTGGATGTTGGTTCGGGCCTGTCTTCGCTGCTGCAGTCAGTCTCACTGAGGCTGCCGGGAATGAACTCTCTGATCTCGGCCTGACCGATAGCAAAGCCCTCTCTCCTAAGCGTCGAGCTGCGCTGGTTCCCGAGATTGAAGCACGAGCGACCAGTTGGGCCCTGGGCCAAGCGGCTGCGCGTGATGTAGATGGGAAGGGGATCAGGGTGGCGACGGAACTCGCCATGCTTCGAGCTCTTCAAAAACTCCCACACACTCCAGAGTTGGTGCTGGTTGACGGAGTCCTGCCCCTGCGCCTCTGGACAGGACCTCAGCGCACCATCGTGCGTGGTGACAGCTGTGAGGCCTCGATCGCTGCGGCCAGCGTTCTGGCAAAGGAAGCGCGCGATGCCTTGATTCGTCGGTTGGCACGACGTTTCCCTGGCTACTCACTGGAACGCCATGCGGGATATGGCACCGCTCAACATCGAGCTGCCCTGTTGGCTTCAGGTCCCACTCCGATGCATCGTCGCACCTTCCTCACCAAGGTGTTCTCCGGGGTCTGAGCGCTGCCCCGGACTTGTTGTCATCTCGGATGGTGATTGCAGAGCCCAGTCGTGGAAATCTCGCACCAACTGTCGACCGACCCGACCTTTGATCGTCATCAGGATGCCGTTCAGGATCGATTCTCCGGTGCTTTCCAGCACCCGTCTTGGAATCAGCTTCAGCAGTGGTGGCTGACTGACATTTACGCCCAGTTTGGCCTCGCCCTGCAATCCTTGATCCGTCACTTCCAGAAGCGCTTCCAGGCTCAGTTGGAAGTCATCCACAAGTCCGAGCCCCTCCAGGCTGGCGTCTGTCGCCTGAATGGAGATCGTTCCATCTCCCTGCTTGATCTTCAGTGAAACGACAGGACAGACCTGCAGCTGAAACACTTGCAGTGTGGTGACGGTGTATCGGTAACGACCTGGAGCGATCCGGTCGAGCTGACGCGCATCCAGCAGAGCTTTGATCACTCGGTCTTCCTGTTGCAGGTAGCTGCGCAGGTGCTTGGTCTGGTTGGCGACCGGCAGATCGAGATGCTGACTGGCGTGGAAGGCAAGGGTCATGCCCCTTGTGCTGACGCGGCATGATCCTATCGATGCAAGTGCTTGGATCCATGCCGATTCGGATGGCGTTTCTAGGGCCGGAAGGCACCTATGGAGAGCGAGCGGCCAAAGAAATGATCCGGCTGGAACAGATCAGTGATGCTCAGTTGGTGGCATGCACTGGGCTCCGTTCAGTGGTCGACCACGTGGCTGATGGTCGTTGTGAGGCTGCTGTGGTCCCAGTTGAGAACTCCGTGGAAGGTGGTGTCACGGCCAGTCTTGACGCTCTCTGGTCTTATCCCGATCTGTGCATTCGACGCGCTTTGGTTCTCCCGATCCGGCATGCCCTGCTCAGCAGTGGTTCGATTGAGAGCGTGACGGAGGTGCTGTCTCACCCCCAGGCGCTGGCGCAATGCAGCGGCTGGTTGGCAACCCATTTGCCACAGGCGCTGCAACTCCCGACCACATCCACTGCCGAAGCCGCTCGGATGGTGAAGGGCAGTCGATTCAGAGCAGCGATTGCTGATCGGTCCGTTGGTGAACTGCAGGGTCTTGGTGAACTGGCATTCCCAGTCAATGATGTTGTGGGCAACAGAACGCGCTTTCTGCTGCTTCATCGCGGCGAGCGTCTTCGTAGAGGTCAGCTCGCGAGCCTGGCGTTTTCTCTGCATCGCAATGCTCCTGGGGCCTTGATCGAAGCTCTGCAGGCGATTGCTGGTCTGGGCCTGAATATGAGCAGGATCGAGTCGAGACCGTCGAAGCGTGAGTTGGGTGAATACGTGTTCTTTGTGGATGTGGAATTGCCAGCTTCCGGCGCAGATGCTGTACTGACCAAGCTCCAGACACTTCTCCACCCTCTGTGTGAGCATCTGGCTGATTTCGGCGCTTATCCCAGTTCGGAATTCAACTAATCAGTGGCGAGCCGAAAGACGCCGAACTGCATCATTCCCCGAGCGAACGCCCAGCGCATCAGCATCATCGTGGGCGTTTCACGCAGGCCTTGGAGTAAGGCGGGTGGGCCGAGTCTGAGCACCGCTGAGGGGCGGCGAAATCCCTCCAGGATCGAATCGTTCCAAGAAGGAAGAGTTGCTCTGGTCCAGTCATCTGTGTCGATTAGCCCCCTGCGCTGACCGCTGCATTCCAGGTTGTGCTGGAACCCCGGGATGCTGGCGAATTCAGGATGAGCCCACTGAGTCAGCAGCTGGTGCATCACCCAGCGCTCGCGAGCATCCAGAGCACCGTCGCGAGGATCGCGACGGTTCCAATCGGCGACAGCCAGAGCTCCACCTGGCTTCAGAACCCGGAGAAGTTCATCAGCAAACCGTTGTTTGTCTGGCATGTGTGGGCCTGCCTCCACACTCCACACACCATCGAATTCAGCGTCCGCAAGATTCAGGTTCAGCGCGTCCATTACGTCGAAGCGGCAGGACAGGTTGTCCGGCGTTAGATCCGTAGCCCGTTGGATCTGTGCGGGACTGATGCTGATTCCAAGCACGTCAAAGCCATAGTCCCTGGCAAGAATCCTGGCGCTACCGCCAATCCCGCAGCCCACATCGAGCACTCGTGAGCCGGGAGGCAAGCGATCCAACCCACTCCAATGCACCAATTCGTGCACAAAATCGGCTTTGGCGCGACGGAAATCCCGTCGCATTGGAGGATCACCGTAATGTCCTAGATGAACGTGCTCACCCCAAAGGGTTTCGAGCAGACGGTCTTCAGTCCAAGCGTCATACGCAGACGCGACACTGTCACTGGAGTGATAAGTCCGGCTGCGTCGAGTCCAGAGTGCGTAGGTACCTGCAACGACGACGAGCCCGATCGCGGCCGGAACTAAAAAAGTGGAGAGAGACATCAACCGTTGCCCGAATCGGCGGAGGAGAGGGTGTCGCGGAGGACCGTGCGTGCTGCCAACTGACGACGGGTTTCATCGAGCATTTCGAACTCCTGTTCCAGCCGGATACGGGTACTCGTGAGCTCCAGAAGTTCCTGCTGTTGATCTGCTACGGGGCCGCCGAGGTGAGCACCGATCCAAAACGACAGTTCCCTTGGAAGGTCGGGCAAATCGTCTGGAAGTGCGGTGGGAGAGTCTGTGAGCTTTCCTGTCAGCTCAACAACGTCTTTCAGGGCTTGGGTGACGGAACCACTGAGGGTATGAAGTTGTTCGAGGTCGATTTCTGGCTCATCCTCGATCCAGCTCACCATGGCGCTGCGAAAGGGAGTCTCTCGAGTCACATTCAGAACCCTGAAGCGCTGTTGTCCAAGCGTCACAATGTTGCTGCGACCGTCGTCGCCTGTCTGATGCTGAATCACTTCTGCACAACAGCCGACTGTCGCCATGCTCTGGCTGCGGGGATCCCAACGAACGATTCCAAAGCGTCGATCGCTTTCGAGAACGCTCTGCAGCATCATGCGATAGCGCGACTCAAAAATGTGCAGTGGCAGCACGTCGCTGGGGAATAGAACGACATCCGGCAGAGGAAAGAGAGGAAGTTCTCTGACGGACAGGTCAGCCACGCACGAAATTGCTGAGGAATCGAATCTTAGGCAGCTGACCGAATGACCGTGCTGGGCTCAGAGCTTCACCTCAATATCCACTCCGCTGGGCAGATCGAGCTTCATCAAGGCATCAATCGTCTTGGCCGAAGGGCTGTAAATATCAATGATTCGGCGATGAGTGCGGGTCTCGAAATGTTCGCGTGAATCTTTGTCCACGTGAGGGGAGCGGAGTACGCAATAAATCTTGCGCTTGGTTGGGAGCGGAATGGGGCCAATAGCAGTGGCTGCTGTGTTATCGGCGGTTTCAATGATCTTGTCGCAAGACAGATCCAGCATGCGGCGGTCAAACGCCTTCAAGCGGATGCGGATCTTCTGCTGGGCAATTGCAGTGGACATGAAGCGCGAAGAAATCTCCTAAGGAGATCACGAGAGGTGGATTGTCGAGGTGCAGATTGAACGTGTCGTGGCAGCGTTCAGTTCGTTCAGCAATGCTAGGGGATGGCCTGACCGTGGTCAGACCATCCTTGCCATCATCTCAGTGAGATCACTCGATGATCTTGGAGACCACGCCTGCACCAATGGTGCGACCACCCTCACGGATGGCAAAACGCATGCCCATTTCCATGGCGACTGGGCAGATCAATTCGCCAGTCATCTGGATATTGTCTCCGGGCATCACCATTTCCACGTTGCTGCCATCTTCCGCTGTGAAGGCGGTGATCTGGCCGGTCACGTCGGTGGTACGGATGTAGAACTGCGGGCGGTAGCCAGCGAAGAAAGGTGTATGGCGACCACCTTCTTCCTTTTTGAGAACGTAAACCTGACCCTCAAACTTGGTGTGAGGGGTGATCGAGCCAGGCTTGACGAGCACCATGCCGCGCTCGATGTCTTCTTTCTGAATGCCGCGAAGCAGTAGACCGACATTGTCTCCAGCCATGCCCTCATCGAGAAGCTTGCGGAACATTTCCACGCCGGTGACGGTGGTTTTCCGAGGATCTCTAATGCCGACGACTTCGACTTCTTCGCCAACTTTCACAATGCCGCGCTCGATTCGGCCTGTCGCAACGGTGCCACGGCCAGTGATGGAGAAAACATCCTCAATGGCCATGAGGAAGGGCTTATCGACTTCGCGTTCGGGCTCGGGAATGCTGGCATCAACTGCCGCCATCAGTTCTTCGATCTTGGCTTCCCACGCAGCTTCGCCTTCAATCGCCTTCAGGCCTGAGACCTGAATCACAGGGATATCGTCGCCTGGGAAGTCGTAGCTGGAGAGCAGTTCGCGGATCTCCATCTCCACCAGTTCGATGATCTCTTCGTCATCAACCATGTCGCACTTATTTAGTGCAACGACCAGAGCAGGTACACCCACTTGCTTGGCCAGCAGAATGTGCTCCTTGGTCTGAGCCATGGGGCCGTCGGTGGCGGCACAAACGAGAATGGCGCCGTCCATCTGAGCGGCACCGGTGATCATGTTCTTGACGTAGTCCGCGTGACCGGGGCAGTCCACGTGGGCGTAATGACGGGAGTCGGTCTCGTATTCGACGTGAGCGGTGTTGATGGTGATGCCGCGCTCACGCTCCTCAGGAGCACCGTCAATATCGGCGTAGTTCTGGACCTCTGCCTGTCCCTTTTTGGCGAGCACATTGGTGATCGCGGCGGTCAGGGTTGTCTTGCCGTGGTCAACGTGGCCAATGGTGCCGATGTTGACGTGGGGCTTGTTCCTTTCGAACTTCTCGCGTGCCATTTTGGTTAAAGAATCGGGGGTGAAATTAAAAGGGGGTAGAGATCAGGAATTGCCCTGATTCTTGGAGATGATGGCCTCGGCCACGTTGCGAGGAACATCCTCATAGTGGCTGAATTCCATCGAGAAAATACCCCGACCCTGGGTCATGGATCGGAGTTCGGTGGCGTAGCCGAACATCTCGGCCAAGGGCACCTTGGACGAGACCTTTGACGTGCCATCGTCAATTGCCTGACCTTCGACCTGACCTCTGCGAGAGGACAGGTCGCCGATGATCGAGCCAAGGAAATCCTCAGGGACCTCGACCTCGACCTTCATCATCGGCTCAAGAAGCACTGGATTGCACTTCTTGACCGCATCCTTGAAGGCCATCGAACCGGCAATTTTGAATGCCATTTCCGACGAGTCCACATCGTGATATGAACCGTCGATCATGGTGACTTTGACGTCGATCATCGGGAATCCGGCGATTACACCGGACTCACAGGTCTCCTTCATGCCCATTTCGGAGGGCTTGATGAATTCCTTAGGAACGACACCGCCAACAATTTTGTTGACGAATTCAAAGCCCGATTCGGGTTCGCCCGGCTCCATTTCGATCACCACGTGGCCGTACTGACCCTTACCACCTGTCTGACGAGAGAACTTACCCTCGCCTTTTGATGAGGCGCGAATGGTTTCGCGATAGGAGACCTGAGGAGCGCCGATATTGGCTTCCACCTTAAATTCGCGAAGCATGCGGTCCACCAGGATTTCCAGGTGGAGCTCTCCCATTCCGGCAATCACGGTCTGGCCAGTCTCTGAATCAGTTCTGACGCGGAAGGTGGGGTCTTCCTCAGCCAGTGAGACAAGAGCTTTGGAGAGTTTCTCCATGTCGCCCTTCGTTTTGGGTTCAACCGCCACGGAGATGACCGGTTCTGGAACGAACAGAGTCTCCAGAACAATCGGATCTTCAACAGAACACAGGGTGTCGCCGGTGGTTGTGTTCTTCAGACCCAGAACAGCGCCCAGATCGCCGGCGCGCAGTGCATCGACTTCCTCGCGGTCGTCGGCCTTCAGCACCACCAGCCTGGAGATGCGCTCTTTGTTGTCCTTGGTCGAATTGAGCACATAACTGCCCTTTTCGAGAACACCGGAGTACATCCGAACAAAAGTGAGCTTGCCGTAAGGATCAGCCATCACCTTGAAGGCCAGCGCACTGAAGGGGGCTTTGTCGTCGGACGGACGAACAGCCTCCTTGCCATTGGGCAGGACTCCCTGGATCGGGGGAACATCAACAGGGGCGGGCAGGTAGTCGACAACTGCGTCGAGAACAAGCTGCACACCTTTGTTCTTAAAGGCTGAGCCACAAAGAACGGGCACAAGGCCATGCTTCAGAACTCCCACACGAATACCGTTCTTCAGTTCATCGATCGAGAGCTCACCGGTTTCTAGGAATTTCTCAATCAGATTTTCGTCGTTCTCCGCAACGGTTTCCATCAGGACGTTGCGCCACTCATCCACCTGATCCTTCATGTCAGCAGGGACATCGGTGACTTCGATGTTCTGACCGAGATCGTCTTTGTAGATGTGCGCCTGATTGGCAACAAGATCAATAATGCCGCTCAGCTCGCCCTCAGCGCCGATGGGCAGCTGAATTGGAACGGCATTGGCCTTGAGGCGATCCTTGATCTGCCCGTGGACTTTGAGGAAGTCGGCTCCGGTGCGGTCCATCTTATTGACGAACACCATCCGGGGTACGGAGTAGCGATCGGCCTGTCGCCAGACGGTTTCCGACTGAGGCTGAACTCCTCCGACGGCACAGAACACAGCGATCACTCCATCAAGCACACGCATGGAACGCTCCACCTCAATGGTGAAGTCCACGTGACCAGGTGTATCAATGATGTTGATGCGGTGGTCTTTCCAGCTGGTGGAAATTGCCGCAGCGGTGATGGTGATGCCCCGCTCGCGCTCCTGGGCCATCCAGTCGGTCACTGCTGCACCGTCGTGCACTTCACCGATCTTGTGAACCACACCTGAATAGAACAAAATTCGTTCTGTCGTGGTGGTTTTGCCCGCATCAATGTGGGCAGCGATACCAATATTTCTGACGCGTTCCAGGGGAAAGGCGCGAGCCACAGGAAACTCCGGGGTGGGGCGTAAAAAGGCGGGTGAGATCCTACAGGTCCGCCCCGAGCAAACGAGGCTTCAGAGCGGTGTTGGATCAGTAGCGGTAGTGGGCGAAAGCCTTATTGGCTTCGGCCATCTTGTGGGTTTCTTCGCGCTTGCGAACGGCACTGCCGGCTTCATTGGCAGCATCCATCAGTTCACCAGCAAGCTTTTGAGCCATGCTGCGGCCATTCCGAGCACGCGAGAAACTCACGAGCCAGCGCAGCGCCATGGCTGTGCCGCGCTCCTGGCGCACTTCCATGGGCACCTGATAGGTGGCACCACCGACGCGGCGGGCACGCACTTCAACAAGAGGAGTCGCGTTTTTCACGGCCGTCTCAAAGAGTTCGATGGGGTCGCCACCGGTGCGGTCGCCGATCAGGCTGAAGGCATCGGACAGGATTCGCTGCGCCGTGGACTTTTTGCCATGCTTCATCAGCCGGGCCACAAGCATCGTGGCGAGTCGGTTATTGAACTGGGGATCTGGGAGGACCGGGCGCTTGACGGCGGCGTTACGGCGTGACATGGACTGTCAAATGAAGAAGGAACGGGGAAGGGTGAAGGTGATGGACAGAAACGATCCAGAAGGCGGATCGTTGGCGATCATTCCTTCGGAGACTTGGCGCCGTACTTGGAACGGGACTGACGGCGGTCCTTGACCCCTGCGGTGTCAAGAGTTCCGCGAATGATGTGGTAGCGAACTCCGGGGAGATCCTTGACGCGACCGCCACGGATCAGCACAACCGAGTGCTCCTGCAAGTTGTGGCCGATGCCACCGATGTAGGCGGTGACCTCGAATCCGGAGGTGAGGCGCACACGCGCCACTTTGCGCAAGGCCGAATTGGGCTTCTTGGGGGTGGACGTGTACACACGGGTGCAAACACCACGGCGTTCGGGGCAGGCTTTCAGAGCTGGCGATTTGGTTTTCGCTTTTGAGCTCTGGCGCTCGGTCCGGATTAGTTGCTGAATGGTTGGCATCGACGGTCGCGTAGCGGCCGGAGATCCGACCTGTTCGACAATCCATCACAATACTGGTTCGACCTGCCCGTTTAGATCAAAGGCGGCTGAAAGCATTACCGCAGGCACAGCAGCGCACGGCATCGCCGTTCAGGATCAGGAAGCCTCCGCCACTGATGTCACTTCGATAATCCAGTGTCAGCCCCTCCAACAAAGCGTGCTGAGCATCAGGAACATGCAGGGTGACTCCCTCTGCTCTGGCAACGGGTGTTCCGCTGAGTTGGCCTGGCTGAAGACGGATGATGTTCTGTTCACAGTGTCCGGCGGTGAGGTCCAGATGCATCACTCCTGGAGTGCCTGCAACAGCAGCCTGTCGCCCCAGTTCGGCGGCTGCAGTTGCGGTGATTTGCAGCATGGCGCCCTCAGACCGAAGTTTGGGAAAGGGTTCAGTTTGCCAGCCGTTGTTCAGCGGCGAACCAGCCCCAGACCGTTCTGCACCCTGGGCGTCACGCCACGCCCTGTCATCACGGTTCGATTGGCTGCAAGCAGTGTGGTGGAGCTACCACCGTCGAGGTTGAGGGCATCGAGCATTCCAAGCTGCTGGAGAGCCAGGGTCGTTTCCAGCAGCGTGGGATCACTGCCTGAAGTGCCTTTAAGTGTCATCAGCCACACATGACTTCGGTCCTGGGCGACGACCGTTCGCGGAGCTGAAAGTGATAGGAATCCGGCACTGAAACCTTCCTGACGACCTCGCAGGACAACTTGACCATTTTTCAGCAGAAGGGGGCCACCAGCCAGCACATGCGGTTGCTCTCCGACTGGATTGGATGGCTGCAAGCTAAAGCTGACCCGATCGCCAAGTTGAGCGGGAAGCGGTGCTCCAGCGCGCGAAACGATCAAGGAGCTTCCTACTGATAGAGGTACCCCCAGGCTCAATTCGGCGCGCCCGTGCTGGTCGATGGTGACGCCATCTCTCACGGTGATGGCCTGTTCCTCGCCGCTCAGGGCCTTGTAGACAGGGCCCCATGCGCGGTTGTAGCGACTCAACCCGCGCTGGACATAGCCACTGTTGAGAAACCCCAGCTTCCAGAGACGCCCTCCGTTGATCTGCATGGACTGGTCGAGGCGTAGACGGTTGAACAACAGTTTTTCCCCTGCTGCCCAGCCGATGGCACCCCGGTTCAGTATTGGTCCCGAAAGCCAGGTGCCATTCACACGCAGGGCGCCCAGGGGCAGTTGACGAACTCGATTGAAGAACCCTCCATTCACTGCCAATAAAGCCTGTTCAGGTTTGGCCAGTTGGCTGAGAAAGTGAATCCCGGTTTGTGCTCCTCGTGCAGCGAGCGGTCGCAGCTCGAGCGTTGTGCTGTTGAAGGGAACACCTGCCCTATAAATCTTGATCGGCTTTACTCCCACACGAAATGTGCGGGCATCCAGGATCAGTCCTTTGCGGCTTGCCTCCTGAATCTCTGGATTGAGCAGAGCCGATTGGAACGCATTCCCCGAGGTACGAACGCGGGTGGAACGCGACCTTTTCAACCCATCGATCACAAGCCGCCAGGGTGAGGCAAGGGTGAGCGTTGGACGATCGGCACTGCCCTCAAGTCGTAGGCCCTGCCTTTCGCGTTTGGTCTTCAGGCCGATACTGCGCAACTTGGCTTCTTGGGCGGCAGTGATTGCAACCCCGAGCAACAAGTCGTCGTTCAGCCGTTGCACCAGCGCGGGCCCGGTGAGATCGAGCACCAGCCGACCGGCCGTGCTGCCGCGCCCCTGACGCAGATTTTGAACCCTGGGTGCGTTCAGCGAGATCGACAGGACACCATTTCGATAGCGGGTCGCGACGTTGAATTCCTTGAACCAGGATGCTGCGTCAATCGCCACCTCATCAGCAAGAGAGCGCTTGGCCAGCGTCCGTAAAGGGACGCGTTGACCAAACCACTCCAGTGCTTCGCCACGTTCTGTCCCAACCCTCTGGAAGCCGAGTCGTCCGATCAGCACATCGAGCGGAATCCAGAGCTGGAGTGGTGAGCGTTGGTCGTTTCCGACCCATTGCCAAGCCCCCTTGGATTCAAGGTCTCCAACCCTCACTTCGCTTCCTGTGACTCGGTTTGCTGTGCGGACTTCGGTAACCGGGACTGGAGGAGGAGGCGTCAAAAACATCCGCAAACGCTAGCCGGGGTGGCCAATCCTTAGGATCGGATTTGCTTCGTGATGGATGTTGCATCCAGAGCGGAGTCAGCCCGACTGTTATCCAGGTCATGACTCACCTCACCGGCTCCTCCTGGCCTTACAGCGATAGCGCTGCGCCCCAGGCGGTAGCTGGTGAAAGGGATGCCTGTGGCGTGGGATTCCTGGCCCAAATGCAAGGGCATCGCAGCCATTGGGTGTTGCAGCAGGCCTTGCGTGGCCTCGGTTGCATGGAACATCGCGGTGGCTGCGGTGGTGACTCTGACTCCGGAGATGGTGCAGGTGTCTTGTGTGAAATCCCATGGACGTATCTCAGGGCGATCTGGCCAGAAGCCGCTGATGCCAAAGGGCTTGGAATGATGTTCCTACCCACAGACGCTGAACGTCGTCAGCAGGCTCGCCAATTTTTTGAAGCGGAAGCCGTTGCACTTGGTCTGCAGTTCTCCGGCTGGCGTGAGGTGCCTGTTGATTCGGCTGTGCTTGGGCCTATGGCCCGTGAAACTGCTCCTGTTATTGAGCAGTGGTTGGTCAATGGCGAGGCTGAAGGTGATGCCTTCGAGGCGTTGCTTCTACGACTCCGGCGGCGTGTTGGCGCTAGGGCCAGGGAATCGTGGGGGTTTGAAGGCTCACGTGATTTTTATGTGGCGTCCCTGAGCAGCCGAACCGTCGTCTACAAGGGCATGGTGCGCTCGGAAGTGCTCGCCAAGTTTTATGCCGATCTGCGCGATTCCCGTTTTGAAGTGAGCTTCGCGGTGTACCACCGGCGCTTCAGCACCAACACGCTTCCCCGCTGGCCATTGGCCCAGCCGATGCGGCTCTTGGGTCACAACGGTGAGATCAATACTCTGCTGGGCAATCTCAACTGGGCTAAGGCCTCTGAAGCCAGCCTCGCCGGAGTCTGGGGAGAAGCAGCGGACGACCTCAACCCCGTGGTGAATCCCGCTTTCAGTGATTCTGCCAACCTCGACGCCACCCTTGAGCTGATGGTGCGCAGTGGTCGTTCCGTCACCGACAGCCTGATCACCCTTGTACCTGAAGCGTTCCGCAACCAGCCGGACCTTGATAGCCGTCCTGATGTGACGGCCATGTATGAATTCAACGCTGGCATTCAGGAGCCCTGGGATGGCCCAGCTCTGTTGGTGTTTGCTGATGGCAAGCGTGTTGGGGCCACTCTGGATCGCAACGGTCTTCGTCCCGCTCGCTGGTGCTCTACGGAGGATGGTTTCGTGATTATGGGATCCGAGACCGGTGTGGTGGATCTCAGCGGCAAGACCGTGGTTCAAAAAGGTCGGCTCGGTCCTGGCCAGATGCTGGCGGTTGATCTGCAGACCGGCCAGCTGCTGGACAACTGGTTGGTTAAGGAAGACGCCGCCGGACGTTTCCCCTACGGCGATTGGCTGAAGCAGCACCGCCGCAATGTGCCTCCGCAATTTTGGACCCAGTCTCAGCAAGTCGGAGAACTCGACCTACTGAGACTGCAGACCGCTATGGGCTTCACGGCGGAGGATTTCGATCTGATCATCGGTGATATGGCCTCCCTAGGGAAGGAGCCCACCTTTTGCATGGGTGATGACATCCCACTTGCGGTGCTCTCGGATAAGCCTCATCTGCTTTACGACTACTTCAAGCAGCGTTTCGCTCAGGTCACCAATCCGCCGATCGATCCCCTCAGGGAACAACTGGTGATGAGTCTGGAAATGCATCTTGGCGAGCGTCGTCCGGCCTTGAAGCCTCAGGCGGAAGCCGCTTCGGTGATTCATCTCGATACTCCGGTTCTCAACGAGGCCGAGCTGGAAGAGATCAGCCAGCAAGGTCTTCCGGTTCAGTTCCTCTCCACCCAGGTGACAGTTGAATCCTGCACAGGTGGTTTCCGAACTGTTCTTGATGACTTGTGCCAGGCGGCTGAGCAAGCCGTGCAGGATGGTGCCCAGGTTCTGGTGCTCTCCGATCGCGTTAATTCCAACGCTGAGCCCACATCACTGACGGCCACCACGGTGGCGATGCCGGCACTTCTCGCCGTTGGCTCTGTCCACCACCATCTGCTGCGACGCAAACTGCGACTGCGCTGCTCTCTTGTGGTGGACACCGCTCAGTGCTGGAGCACTCATCACATGGCCTGCCTCATCGGCTACGGCGCCAGTGCCGTTTGTCCATGGTTGACCTGGGAAACCACCCGCCATTGGCTCCAACATCCCAAAACGAGAAAGCGGATTGAGCAGGGAAAGCTTCCCGACCTCAGTGCTGATCAGGTTCAGGCCAATGTGCGTCTCTCTCTGGAGAACGGTCTTAGAAAAATTCTGTCCAAGATCGGCATTTCGTTGCTGGCCAGTTACCACGGTGCGCAGATCTTCGAAGCGATCGGGCTGGGTGCTGATGTGATCGAGACCGCTTTCAGTGGCACGACCAGTCGGGTTGCCGGCATGACCCTTGCGGAACTGGCGAACGAAACACTCTCGATGCATGCCAAGGCTTTCCCCGAGCTGAACCGCAGCAAACTCGAGTTCATGGGGTTCGTTCAATACCGCAACGGTGCGGAGTATCACCGCAATAACCCAGAACTCTCCAAGGCTTTGCACAAGGCCCTGGCCCAGGGCCCCGGCTACGACCATTTCTCTACTTACAAGACCTTGCTTGAGAACCGTCCGGTGATGGCACTGCGTGACTTGCTGGAGTTCAAGGTTGCGTCGTCGCCGTTGCCCCTCGATCAGGTGGAGAGTGTGGAAAGCATTTGCACCCGTTTCTGTACAGGTGGCATGAGCCTCGGAGCTCTCTCTCGTGAAGCGCACGAAGTTTTGGCTGTGGCCATGAATCGCATCGGTGGCAAGAGCAACAGCGGCGAGGGTGGTGAGGATCCCGCCCGCTTTCAGGTCCTCACCGATGTGGATGACGTCGGCCGGTCCGTCGCCTTCCCCAGCATCGGTGGGCTTCAGAACGGTGATACCGCCTGCTCAGCGATCAAACAGATTGCCTCAGGCCGCTTCGGCGTGACGGCTGAATACCTGAGGAGCGGTAAGCAGCTGGAAATCAAGGTGGCTCAGGGTGCCAAACCTGGAGAGGGAGGCCAGCTCCCCGGTCCGAAGGTCGACCAGTACATCGCCTGGCTTCGCAACAGCAAGCCCGGTGTTGCGTTGATTTCTCCGCCACCTCATCACGACATCTATTCCATTGAGGACTTAGCCCAGTTGATCCACGACCTGCACCAGGTGCATCCTTCAGCGCCGGTCAGCGTCAAACTGGTCGCAGAGATCGGTATTGGCACCATCGCTGCCGGGGTGGCGAAGGCCAACGCGGACGTGATTCAGATTTCAGGCCACGACGGAGGCACGGGTGCTTCCCCGCTGAGTTCGATTAAGCATGCTGGTGGTCCCTGGGAATTGGGTCTCACTGAGGTGCATCGAGCTCTGCTCGAGAACGGCCTTCGCGACAGAGTTCTGCTGAGAGCCGATGGCGGTCTCAAGACCGGTTGGGATGTGGTGATCGCAGCTCTTCTCGGGGCTGAGGAATATGGCTTTGGTTCGATCGCCATGATCGCCGAAGGCTGCGTGATGGCGCGTGTTTGTCATCTCAACAGCTGCCCGGTTGGAGTAGCAACACAGAAGGAGAACCTGCGTCAGCGCTTCACGGGAGTTCCCGAGCACGTCGTGAATTTTTTCTGGTATGTCGCCGAAGAGGTGCGTCAGTTGATGAGTTTGCTTGGTCTGGCGCGACTGGAAGATCTCATTGGCCGCAGTGACCTTCTCAAGCCCAGAGGTGTGTCTCTGGCCAAAACCAAGTGCGTTGATCTCTCCAGCCTGCTTGCACCGATCAGTGGTTCTGAAGATCGCTCATGGCTTACCCATAGTGCTGAAGCTCATGGCAATGGGCCCATTCTCGAAGACCAACTGCTGGCCGACTCCGAATTGATGGCTGCTATTGAAAGTCAGCAATCCATTCGTCGCACAGTGGAGATCATCAACACCGACCGGAGCGTTTGTGCACGTCTCGCCGGTGAGATTGCCCAGCGCTATGGCAATCGTGGCTTTTTGGGTCAGCTGGAGCTCACCTTCCGCGGAGCTGCTGGTCAAAGCTTCGGGGCTTTTCTGGTTCAGGGCATGAATGTGCGTCTTGAAGGGGAAGCCAACGACTATGTCGGTAAGGGCATGAACAGTGGTCGTATCACGCTTGTGCCATCGGATTCCACCGCCAATCCCGGTGATCAGGTGATTCTTGGCAACACCTGTCTGTATGGAGCAACCGGTGGCGAGTTGTTCGCTCATGGGCGAGCCGGCGAGCGCTTTGGTGTACGCAATAGCGGTGCCCGCACGGTGGTTGAGGGCGCTGGCGACCATTGCTGTGAGTACATGACCGGAGGCGTTGTGGTGGTGCTCGGCAGCACTGGCCGCAACGTCGGTGCCGGGATGACCGGTGGCGTCACGTTCCTTTTGGATGAAGGTGATCGGGTGACTCCACGCGTGAATCCGGAGATCGTGGAGGTGTGCCCCATCACCACATCTGAGCAGGAGTCCACCCTTAAGGGTCTACTTGAACTGCATGTCGAGGCCACCGGCAGTGAGAAGGCGTTGGCGCTCCTTTCTGATTGGTCTGCGGCAAGAAGCCGTTTCAAGGTTCTGGTTCCACCCAGCGAACGAGCTGCAATGGGGCTTGCGGATAAACAGGCCGTTGCGGCCTGATCGATCCTCCGCACCATGCCCTGGTTCATCAAAACAGAAACCTTCACCCCGGAGACGGCCGCCCTGCCGATTGAGCAGAGGCGGCCTCACCTCAACGCGCATCGTCAATGGCTGTTGTCCCACGGCAATAGCGGACGTCGCATCCACAGCGGTTACCTGGTGGATGCTGAGCAGCGGCCGGGCGGCGGCGGCTTGTTGATTTTTGAAGCCAGCAGCTTTGAAGACGCTCACCGCTGGGTGCAGGCCGACCCGATGATTCAGTCCGGACTGGTGACCTGGCAATTGCAGGAATGGATCCAGATCGGCGGCGATGAGCTCTGATCGTCAGCGTGGGTGGCTGATCATTAGGCGTTGCACTTCACCGGCGTGATAGCTGCTGCGCGTCAGTGGACTGCTCACCACTTGCAGACAACCCAGCTCTTCTTCTCCGATGCGCCGATAATGGTCAAATTGTTCAGGAGTCACGAAGCGGTTCACAGGTAAGTGCCTTGGCCCGGGAGAGAGGTATTGGCCAATGGTCACGATGTCGACTCGGTGCGCGCGCAAGTCGCTCAGCACTCCGATGACCTCGTCATCGTTTTCGCCGAGACCCACCATTAGGCCCGATTTGCTGTAGGACCGAGGCCATCCATCCCTCACCCGTTTCAGCAGTTCAAGAGAGCGTTCGTAGCGGCCCTGAGGTCGAGCTCTTTTGTAAAGGCGTGGAACCGTTTCGATGTTGTGGTTGAGCACGTGCGGCGCAGCGTCCATCACCGTTGCCAACGCGTCCCAATTTCCACAGAGGTCAGGGATCAGTAATTCGATTGTGGTGAATGGAGAGCGTTGTTTCACCTGTTCGATGCAGGCAACGAACTGGCTGGCGCCTCCATCACTCAGGTCATCTCGATTCACCGAGGTGATCACTACGTGCTTCAGCTTCAGTCGGGACACCGCTTCACCGAGGCGTTCCGGTTCAGTGGGGTCCAGTGCTCGAACACTCTTGTCGAAGTCGATGTCGCAGTAGGGACAGGCACGCGTGCAGCCCGGTCCCATGATTAAAAATGTGGCGGTTCCCCCGGCGAAGCATTCGCCGATGTTTGGACAACTGGCTTCCTGGCAAACCGTATTCAGCTTGAGGTCAAGAAGCAGGTCGGCGACAGCTCCAATGCGTTCCCGCTGAGGGGCTTTGACGCGCAACCAGTCAGGTTTCAGAACTGAGGTCATCTTCTACAGTCGGGCCATCGGGATGTGGCGCAGCTTGGTAGCGCACTTCGTTCGGGACGAAGGGGCCGCAGGTTCGAATCCTGTCATCCCGACTGCACTAGGTCGTCATCAGCTCAGTGCGGCACCTGGGTAACCCCTGGGGGTCACCATGCGACCGTCCTGAACGCGACTGCTGCTGTTTCCTATTACCAACACCGTAAGCATGTCCACGTCTTCAGGCCGCAGGTTGCCCAGGTTGTGAAGGCTGACCTGCTCGTCGCTGCGTCCGAGCTGGCGTGCCATCACCACAGGAGTGGTCATCGGACGCGCGCAGAGCAGAATCTCCATGGCTTTTGCCAATTGCCAGTCGCGTTCCCTGGAGCGAGGGTTATAAAACGCCACCACAAAATCTCCGGCGGCAGCTGCCTCGATTCGGCGTTCGATCACCTCCCAGGGTGTGAGCCGATCGCTGAGAGAGATGGTGCAGAAGTCATGCATCAGTGGTGCTCCTGCCCTGGCTGCAGCCAGCTGCAGTGCAGAGAGACCGGGATGCACCTGGAACTGAGGACGTTCTGTCTCAGGCAGGTCCATCCAAAGCTGCAGCGCCAGCCCGGCCATGCCGTAGATGCCGCTGTCTCCTGAGGAGATCAGCGCAACACGGGCGCCCTGGCGGGCGAGATCCAGTGCCTGCCAGCAGCGATCCCGTTCCCGGGTGAGTTGTCCATCTAATCGGACCTGGTCGCAACGCCGCAGCGGTTCCAGCAGATCCAGGTAAAGGCCATACCCCACCCAGAGGATGCAGCGGCTGAGCGCTTCGCGGGCATCGGCAGTCAGCAGTTGCAGTGACCCCGGCCCACTGCCGATCAGATGGAGCTCTCCCTTCTTGGGTGCCAAGGGATGGATGGCCTCTGCGATCGCCACCGTCACGGCCCCCTTCTCGTTGCCCTCGGCATGAAAGATCCGTTTGGCCTGCAACAGCTGTGCGTCTTCTCCAGATGCCAGAAGTGCCGAGGCTTCCGCAACGGATGCTGTTCCCATCTCCGCCTTCACCACTTCAGAGGGCGTGGGCACGGCGACATCAGCGAGGGCAGGGCCACCGAACAGTCGCAGAGGCCAATTCCGACGCTCACAAAGGTGTAGCAGGGCCGGCTCGTCACCTTTGGCCTCAATGCTGCTGATGCCTGCCACTGCCTCCTTGGCCAGTCCTGCAGATTCAAGAGCGTGATCAACGGCTCTTTCAATCAGTTCAAAGCTGCTCAAGCGTTCGCAGCCGATGCCGATCCAGAGCGTGGCTGGATGCCAGCGACAGGGAGCCCCGACGGAGCGCGGACCGATGGCGAGCGCCAATTCTTGTTCGTTGGCTGCGGCAACGCCGAAGCCTTTGCCGGCGTCACTGTTGCGCCAGACGTCCGTTCCTGTTTGCTGAAAAATATTCAACGGTTGTCCAGAAGCCTGGAAGAGCATGAGTTCATGCCAGTCCTTTGATGTACCGCCACGCACCCATCCCCAGGCTTCTCCAAAAGAATCGAGAGCTAGGCGCTGCTGGCTCGCTGCATCACCCGTCAGCACGACCTGTCCCCCCATGGACGCAGCCAGGGCATGGGCCAGCTGCTCCGCTCCTGCTGCATGACCACCAATCAGGGGCACGATCTGTTGACCGCGTGCATCCATCACCACCACGGCAGGGTCGTTCTGCTTGTCGCTCAGCAACGGTGCGATCAGTCGTGTGACCGCGCCCAGTGCTCCGATCACGATCGTGGGTCCTCCGCTAAGCCACTGGCTCGTTAGAAGTTCCGCAGCCGGTGCGACCAACAGGTTGCTGGGAGGGTTCTTGAGTGCTGCGGCCGCCAGAGGTGTTAGCCCCACACGATCAGCCTGGCCCGCCTGTTGGAGCTGCTGAAGCAGGGGCCAGGCACTCACCGACAGGCCCAGTGCGAGTGACGCTTCCATCGGCTGGATGGAGGTGGTGTTGACAGCGTTCAGGGCTAGCGGCCTCAGTGAATCAGCGCTGGGTGCCATCCTCGTTCACCAGCTCCCTTGCTGATCCTCCCAGGCTGCTGGTGATCCGCAGCTTCTCTGGCTCGACGGCCGGTTCAGTCTTCCGGATATTGCGTTCGGGAACAGCCTTCTCGGCTTTGCTGGTCTCCAGAGACTTTTCTGTGTCAGCCGCTGCCGGATCAGTGACCCTTAGCAGTTCATCATCAGCTTCAATCTCTGGAGTTGAGGAGTCGATCAGCCCCTGGCTCGGATTATCCATCGAGTTGGCAGCGCCGACTGCTTCTGAATCCATGGTTTGTTCTTCGGTGGTTTGTTCGTCCATGGTTTGTGTCTCAAGCGTTTGTGTCTCAAGGGTTTGTCCCACTGGTGTGTGGATCTCTGTTGAGGCCTCTGCTTGTTCAGACTTTTCAGGTTCAGAAGCAGGCTCGGGTTCAGTTTGCTGCGATGTCGCTTCTCTCTCAGATGCCTGCTCTGGTTCGGGAATGGCTTCGCCAAGCAGGCGCGCCATCTGTTCATCGTTCAGCCTTGACTGCATCCAGATCGGACGGCCGCCGGGACGCGTAGAGGTGGCTCGCAGCTGATTGTTGAAGACTGGAGTGATCGGATCACCAAGGCCATCAAGTAGCTCCATTTGCACGCTGCCATTTCCGTTCCCTGGGGTTTTCAGCCAAAGGGCCTCCTGGCGATCCACAAGGAAACTGTCGCCATTCACGCTGATTCTCAGCCTCCAGCTGCCATCTCCCTCGCGCAGGTTCTGCAACGGTGCGTTCCAGATCAGCCAGTCGATCAGTAGAGGATCTCCGTTGTTGAGGTCGGAGGGGCTGACCACCGCAAGCCAGGGAGCATCCTGATCAGGCTGCGTTCCTGAAAGCTGTTGTAAGAGATCCAGCCGCCACTGAAGGCTGGCGCCCTTTGATTTCACGGCTTCACCCCAGGGCAAGGCGGCATAGGCGGTGAAGCGATGGCTCCCTGGGCTGAGATCGGGAAGCATGATCTGGAGTCGATCGTTGTCGGCGTGGCCGAAACGCAGCGGCGGACCGTCGTCGATCTGCAGGACTACATGAGCACCAAGGCCCAGCTCAGGATCCTCAGCCATTGGCCAATCCTCGATCCGCAATGAGAGTTCCACTTCACCGCTTTTCAGCAAATTGCCATCGGAGGGTCTGATCAGTTCAAGGCGGGGCGTATGGCTGCTCAAGGCTGCCTTGAATTGCTGTACAGCGCCCGGTGGACTGACTTCCTGCAGCCGACCTGATGGCGGCGTGACACTGACAATTTCAGTGGAGTGGTCTTGATTCCCTGAGCCTGATCCTTCCCAGGGCCAGGCCTGCGCGGCTGAGGCGGGAAGCACCAAGATCAACAAGGCAAGCAGAACCTGCAGCCAGTCATGGAGGTGGTGCGTCCGGCCTGATGCCGCCATGGGGCAAAGCTTGATTCAACCCATTCTGGGCACCCATGGGAGGGGCGCACTATTGGGAATGGTTTGCATTAAATAGATCGATATCTGCGGCCTGTTTGTGTTGTACAGCGTGGCTAATCGGGCACTGCTCGCTGATGCTCGGGCTGATCCAGACCCCTGGCCTGGACAGGCTCGCAGCCGGATTGAACCTTTGTAACTCCCTGCCGTGTGATGCCCGCTCCCCCTCCTATGCTTTTTCAAGCGGTCCCCTCTTTGGGGCTCTAGCTCCAGTGAGAGTCAGAGTTTTACTCTGAATACCACTGGCGCCCGGTCACGGTGAAGCTTTGCTGAGCCGCGCCCGGGGCCCCGGTAGTCCCAAGGATTTCCGGAGGGGTGTCCCACCACCTCGATCCCGTCCCTCGAGGAACGACTCGATGACCATCAGCCCACCAGAGCGTGGGAGCACCGCGAAGACTCAGGTCGAAAAGGTCGACAATCCAGCGACCTTCGAACTGTTCGGTAAGCCCGGACATTTTGACCGAGCCCTCGCGAAAGGTCCCAAAACCACCACATGGGTTTGGAACCTCCACGCCAACGCTCACGATTTCGACAGCCATACGAGTGACCTTGAGGAGGTTTCTCGGAAGATCTTTAGTGCTCACTTCGGCCATTTGGCCGTGATCTTCATCTGGCTGAGTGGTGCCTTTTTCCACGGCGCCCACTTCTCCAACTTTTCCGGCTGGCTCGCCGATCCCACCCATGTGAAGCCAAGCGCTCAGGTGGTTTGGCCGATTTTTGGCCAGGAAATCCTCAACGGCGACATGGGTGCTGGTTTCCAGGGCATCCAGATCACTTCCGGTCTCTTCCATGTTTGGAGGGCCTGGGGGATCACCAACGAGACGCAGTTGATGTCTCTCGCCATTGGTGCTCTGGTGATGGCCGGCCTGATGCTGAATGCAGGCGTTTTCCACTATCACAAGGCAGCTCCAAAGCTTGAGTGGTTCCAGAACGTTGAGTCGATGCTCAACCACCACCTCTCTGGTCTGCTGGGCCTGGGCTCACTGTCCTGGACCGGTCACCTGCTGCATGTGTCCCTGCCCACTACGAAGTTGATGGATGCCATCGACGCCGGCCAGCCGCTGGTGTTGAACGGCAAGACCATTGCTTCTGTGGCAGATATCCCCCTTCCCCACGAATTCCTAAATCAGGATTTGTTGGCTCAGCTTTATCCGGGATTCGGCGCCGGCATCGGTGCGTTTTTCAACGGCAACTGGGCTGCGTACAGCGATTTCCTCACCTTTAAGGGTGGGATTAATCCTGTAACCGGAAGCATGTGGATGACCGATATCGCTCATCACCATCTGGCTATCGCGGTGTTGTTCATCGTGGCCGGGCATATGTACCGGACCAACTGGGGAATTGGACACTCCATTAAGGAGATCCTCGAGGGTCAGAAAGGCGATCCTCTGCTCTTTCCTGCAACAAAGGGCCATGACGGCCTGTTCGAGTTCATGATCAATAGCTGGCATGCCCAGCTGGCCCTGAACCTTGCAATGCTCGGCTCCCTGAGCATCATCGTTGCTCAGCACATGTACGCGATGCCCCCCTATCCGTACATGTCGATTGACTACCCGACTCAGATCGGTCTGTTCACCCATCACATGTGGATTGGTGGTTTCCTGATCGTCGGAGCTTCAGCTCACGCAGCCATCGCGATGATTCGCGATTACGACCCTGCCAAGCATGTAGACAACGTGCTGGACAGAGTCCTCAAGGCCCGTGACGCTCTGATCAGCCACCTCAACTGGGTGTGCATCTGGCTTGGCTTCCACAGCTTTGGCCTGTACATCCATAACGACACGATGCGTGCTCTGGGTCGTCCCCAGGACATGTTTAGTGATTCCGCGATTCAGCTCAGGCCCGTTTTTGCTCAGTGGATTCAGGGTCTGCACGCTGCAGCTGCCGGTAGCACTGCTCCCAACGCGCTTGCTGGCGTCAGTGAAGTGTTTAACGGTTCAGTTGTGGCTGTTGGTGGCAAGGTCGCTGCGGCTCCGATTCCTCTGGGCACAGCGGACTTTATGGTCCACCACATTCACGCCTTCACGATTCACGTGACGGTGCTGATTCTCCTGAAGGGCGTTCTTTATGCCCGTAATTCCCGTCTGATTCCAGATAAAGCCAACCTCGGTTTCCGCTTTTCCTGTGATGGACCGGGCCGCGGTGGCACCTGCCAGGTGTCTGCTTGGGACCATGTCTTCCTGGGTCTCTTCTGGATGTACAACTCCTTGTCGATCGTCATTTTCCACTTCTCCTGGAAAATGCAGAGCGACGTCTGGGGTGCGGTGAGGCCTGATGGCTCAGTCCAGTACCTCACTAATGGCAACTTCGCGAACAGTGCCATCACCATCAACGGATGGTTGCGAGATTTCCTGTGGGCTCAGGCTGTGCAGGTGATCAATAGCTACGGCTCCAATACGGCCGGCTACGGAATCATGTTCCTTGGTGGTCACTTCATCTGGGCTTTCAGCCTGATGTTCCTTTTCAGTGGCCGCGGCTACTGGCAGGAACTGATCGAGTCCATCGTTTGGGCTCACAACAAGCTGAGGGTGGCCCCTGGCATCCAGCCTCGCGCGCTGTCCATCATCCAGGGCCGTGCTGTTGGTGTTGCTCACTATCTGTTGGGCGGTATCACAGTTACGTGGTCCTTCTTCCACGCCCACATCCTTGTGGTGGGCGGATGACCTTTCCTGAACTTTCCCTCTAATGGCAACGAAATTTCCTTCGTTCAGCCAGGGTCTGGCACAGGACCCGACAACCCGCCGCATTTGGTACGGGATCGCCACGGCTCACGACTTCGAGAGCCATGACGGAATGACGGAGGAGAGGCTTTACCAAAAGCTCTTCTCCACCCATTTCGGGCATCTCGCGATCATTGGCTTGTGGGTTTCGGGAAACCTGTTCCATATCGCCTGGCAGGGCAACTTTGAACAGTGGGTCACCGACCCTCTGCACGTGAAGCCCATTGCTCACGCAATCTGGGATCCCCACTTTGGTCAAGGCGCCATCACCGCCTTTACCCAAGCGGGGGCCACATCACCAGTGAATATTGCCTACTCAGGCCTTTACCACTGGTTCTACACAATCGGCATGACGACCAATGCCGAGCTCTATCAGGGTTCCATCTTCATGATGATCCTGTCGGCTTGGGCACTTTTCGCCGGTTGGCTGCACCTGCAGCCCAAGTTCCGCCCCTCACTTGCCTGGTTCAAGAATGCTGAATCACGCCTGAACCATCACCTGGCTGTCCTCTTCGGTTTCAGCTCCATCGCCTGGACAGGACACCTGGTGCATGTGGCGATTCCCGAAGCTCGCGGTCAGCACGTTGGCTGGGACAACTTCCTGAGTGTGATGCCTCATCCCGCCGGTCTTGGGCCCTTCTTCACCGGCAACTGGGGTGTATATGCGCAGAACCCAGATTCCATGGGTCAGATCTTCGGTACTGCCGAAGGTTCAGGAACTGCGATTCTCACTTTCCTTGGTGGTTTTCATCCTCAGACTGAGGCCCTATGGCTGACTGATATTGCTCATCACCATCTTGCGATTGGCTGCATTTTTGTGATTGCCGGTCATATGTACCGGACCAATTTCGGAATCGGTCATTCCATTAAGGAGATTCTCGAAGCTCACAATCCACCCAAGGGCACTCCTGGTGATCTCGGTGCTGGTCACAAGGGTCTTTATGACACCTTGAACAACAGCCTTCATATGCAGCTCGGCTTGGCTCTTGCCTCGCTGGGTGTGGTCACTTCATTGGTGGCTCAGCACATGTATGCCATGCCTTCATATGCCTTTATTGCCAAGGCATATACGACGCAGGCTGCTCTGTATACCCACCACCAGTACATCGCCATCTTCTTGATGTGTGGTGCGTTTGCTCATGGAGCAATCTTCTTCATCCGTGACTACGACCCCGAAGCCAACAAGGACAATGTCCTGGCCAGGATGCTCGAGCACAAAGAAGCGATCATCAGCCATCTGAGCTGGATCACTCTTTTCCTTGGCTTCCATACTTTGGGTCTGTACGTCCACAACGATGTTGTTGTGGCGTTCGGAACGCCTGAGAAGCAGATTCTGGTTGAGCCCGTCTTTGCACAGTTCGTTCAAGCCGCATCCGGCAAGGCGATCTATGGCTTCGATGTGCTGCTCTCCAACTCCGGTGGAGCTGCTGCCAATGCCAACGCTGCCTACATGGGTGGCTGGATGGATGCCATCAACGGGAACACAGACGTGTTCTTGCCGATCGGCCCTGGTGACTTCATGGTTCACCATGCCATCGCGTTGGGACTGCACACCACAACCCTGATTCTTGTCAAAGGTGCTCTGGATGCCCGTGGCTCCAAGCTCATGCCGGACAAGAAAGACTTTGGTTACTCCTTCCCCTGTGATGGCCCTGGTCGTGGTGGCACTTGTGACATCTCTGCCTGGGATGCCTTCTATCTGGCTGTCTTCTGGGCTTTGAACACGATTGGTTGGGTGACCTTCTACTGGCATTGGAAGCACCTGGCGATCTGGCAAGGCAACGTTGCTCAGTTCAATGAGTCCAGCACCTACCTGATGGGTTGGTTCCGTGACTACCTCTGGCTGAATTCCTCCCAGTTGATTAACGGTTACAACCCCTTCGGCAGCAATAACCTCGCCGTCTGGGCTTGGATGTTCCTGTTCGGCCACCTTGTCTGGGCAACAGGATTCATGTTCCTGATCTCCTGGCGTGGTTACTGGCAGGAGCTGATCGAGACCATCGTCTGGGCTCATCAGCGCACTCCGCTTGCCAATCTGGTGGGCTGGCGCGATAAGCCAGTAGCTCTGTCCATTGTTCAGGCTCGTGTTGTGGGTCTCGCCCACTTCACGATTGGCTACATCCTCACGTACGCCGCCTTCCTGATTGCATCGACCTCCGGCAAGTTCGGCTGATCAATCCTGGTCGCCCTGGCTGCAGGGCATCTTCAATACACCCCTGTCCAGTTCATCTGGCGGGGGTTTTTTGTTGGGAGAAGCTGAAGGCTGCAGAACAATTCAGCAGTTCATCAGCCGCTAAAAAGAATGTCGAGCGTCCGTAGGTAGGTGTGTAGGCCTGCGTCCTGAATCGGCAGCACATATGCATCCGCACCCGACTCGTTGTGGTGGGAATGCCAATAGCCCGGTGGAGTCACGAAAGCGGCACCAGCTGCCCAGTCTTCACGGTGTGGGCGGAGGATGTTTCCCTGATCATCAAGCTCAGTACCAATCAGGGTGTAACAACCGGGCCTGCAGTCCACGGCGAAATCCAGGGCGATCGATTGATGTCGATGAGGCTTCTGTTCCTGGCCGGCAGGAAGAATCCCAAGCATGGCCCAGAGGGTGTGGCTGACCGTTCTTGTCTGTGGGAACGCTGAGTTTCCCAACAGCACGCTGACTCGGTTAGCTCGGGCTCCGCTTGGACTGGAAGCGATCTCAGCGAGACGACCCTGGCTATCACGATGGCTGTAAAACGTTGGCTCAAAACGAGTTTCACTGGGAGTGACACCCAGATAACGCAGTAAGGGTGCATCGTGCACCCAATAGAGAGCCGCCTTTCCAGAGCAGCTGTGGATAGCGTCTCCACCGGCCGGTAGAACGAGCATGTCGCCCTTGCTCCATTGGAAGTGCTCGCCGCAGGCTTCAGTATCTCCTTGGCCATCGGCCACAAAGAACAACTGGCTTGTTGCGATAGCGGCAGTGCGTAGTTCGTCGCCATCCAGTCGAATGAAGTTGGCGCTCAGAGACGGGCCGGTGGCGGGTCCAGCGCACTGCAGTTCAGTGCTGAGGTCCAAAGCCATCACTGCACTGCCGTTTTTGGCAAAGAAGGCCGGCGAAAAGGAGCGGTAAGGGACGGCTCCCGTTAGTCCGCTGCGAATTGGATTGGCAGCTTCGCCATAGGAGAAATACTGAGCTTGGGCGGACGACGCTTGGCGATCTGTTGCGCTGCTCAACATGCCGTGACTTCTTCGCTCTTCAGGGGGGAGAACACACCTTACAAATCACTGCATCCCAGCTTCGTATGCAAAGCGTCATTGCTTCGACAGATCTCAGTCACGTCTTAGCCAGCTTGTTCGCGTCTACTGGACGCTCACCGGTTGGTTGAGTCCTGAATGTCGTTTCCTTCCCTTCCCCCAAGACTGGAGCTCGTGGTGTTGCTGGTTGGCGTCGTGGCCGGTTACAACCTCACTCTGCAAATCCTGCCAAGAGAGCGAATCGACTTCGCTCAGCTTGAGCTGGATGAGCAGATTGCTGAGCGAGTTGCACTTCGGCCAACTGTTGCTCCAGTGACTGTCGCTTCGATCGCGAGTACGGAATCAGCTGCTGAACCGTCGTCCGCCGGGACCTGCCTGGTTCCTCCAGGTGGAGGCCCAGCCGTGAATGATCGCTTTGAGCCCTGTTGAAGCTCATCCGTCTAAATCCGGCCTAGCCGGGCCGACTCCTCTCCAGCGCTTAAACAGCAGATAAGTGGCGGGAACGATAAACAGCGAGAGCAGCGTGGACACCAGCAGACCGCTGAATACAACAGTGCCGATGCTGATGCGACTGGCTGAGCCTGTGCCAGTGGCGAGTAGCAACGGAAGAAACCCGGCTAGCGATGTCACCGCTGTGAGCAAGATCGGCCGCATTCTGTTGAGTGACGCTTCCTCGACCGCATCAAGTAATGCGACCCCTTGCCTCAGACGCTGATTGGCGAATTCAACAATCAGGATCCCATTCTTGGCTGCCAGGCTCACCAGCACCAGCAGGCCCATCTGGGCATAAACGTCGAGGCTGAGACCGCGCAGCTTCAGGCCGATCAGTGCTCCCAGCAATGCCATCGGCACTGTGAGCAGGATGATCAGTGGATCCACAAAGCTTTCATAGAGGCCCGCCAGCAACAGATAAACCACCGTGACGCCAAGGGCGAACAGCACCCAGGTCACGGATTCCGCGCGGTTCTCCTCTCTGGCAAGACCGGTGAAGGACAGAGCCAGATTGTTGCCTCCGGTCCGATCACTGATCGCTTGTAGGAGATCGATAGCTTGGCCGCTGCTAATTCCATCCGCAGTGACGGCAGTGATGCTGATGGATCGGTTCTGGTTGTAATGGGTGATTCGATTCGCTCCTGAATCACGCTTTAGTTGTGCAACGTTCGCCAAGGAGACCAGGTCGCCGCTGCGGTTGCGCACCATCAGGCTTGTGAGATCTCCAGGCTTGCTGCGGTCAGTTCCTTCCAGTTGGATGTAAATGCTGCGGATTTCCCCTCCTGCAAAGGTGTCATCGATGAAACGACCTCCGATGGCAGTTCCGATGTCCCTCAGAGTCGGACCCACCGGAAGGTCTAGAGCTGCCATCTGGCTGCGGTCCAGCTCCAGTCGCCATCGTGGTGAGCTTGCATCGAAGCGCGTGCTGACGCGCTGGAACTGTCCTGAGTTCTGGGCAGCGAAGATGAACTGCTGGGCCTGTTCTTCAAAATCCTGCAGGCTGAGCTGGCCGCTACTGCGATCCAGAAGCTCCATCTGCAGGCCCGACTCACTGCTGAAACCGCGGACTGTGGCTGGCGTTGTCACAATCACTTGAGCGTCGGTGATGCGTCGTCTCAGCTCGCTATTCAGACGCTGCTTCACGGCTTCACTGCTGTTCTGTCGTCCTGGGCGTTCTTTGAGAGGTGTCAGGCGCAGATAAAAGGATCCTGTGTCCTCGCCGTTTTGTCCGAACGAGCTTCCGGCATAGAAATTGCCGCTCCGGATCAGGGGCTCTTCGGCAACCACCTCGCGGATGCGGTCCATCACAGCCTCGGTTCGTTCCAGGCTTGCCCCCTCCGGCAGTGTGAAATAACCGCGCACCTGACCCTGATCTTCGTTGGGGATGAAGGAGGTGGGGATCGTCGCCAGACCAATGCCTGTGAGCATTAGCCCTGCCAGTACAAGAGCGATCACGGTTCTGCCCCTTGCCAGCCACACCGCGAGCATCCGTGCGTAAACCCGTTGCAACCGGGTCATGCCCTCACGCAGTCTGCGACTGATGAACCTGAGCGGCCTTGGCAATCGTCCGTCGCCTTGTCCAAGCACGCGAGCGCAGGCCATCGGAGTGAAGGTGAGGGCATTGAACGTTGAGAACAAAATTGCGCCGCTGATGGCCAGTGCAATCGGTTGATACAGGCGGCCGATGGAGCCAGGAATCAGCAGAACAGGCAGGAAGACAGCCGCTAGAACCAGTGATGTGGCCATCACGGCGCCCGCCAGCTCTGCCATCGCATCTTCCGCAGCCCCCTGTGGTTCCTCGCCTTGCTCGATTCGGCCGGCAATGTCTTCGCTGACAACGATGGCGTCGTCAACAACGATGCCCGTGGCCAGGACGAGGCCGAACAGGATCAGGCTGTTGAGATTGGACCCGCTTAGGCGCACCACCACAAGGCTGCCGATCAACGCCACTGGAACCGCCAGGCCAGGAATTAAGGCCAGTCGCCAGCGCCCCAGAAACAGCACCAGCACCAGCAAGACCAGTAACACCGCGTCCCGGAGGGTGTCTTTGGTGCGATCGAGGTTGGCCTGAACGGTTTCGGCCACATCCACGATCACCTGTACGTCCAATCCTGGGGGGAAGCTGCTTTCCAGGCTTTTCAGCCTCTCCCGAACCGCACGGCTGACTTCCAGTGCATTCGACCCATCCCGCTGGAAGATGCCAACAGCTACAGAGCTTTCGCCTTGAAGATTGAGGGCGCTGCTGCCGTAGTTGCGTTGGCCAAGCTCGACTCGACCTACATCCTTCAGCCGAACAAGGCCTCCGTTGTTAGTGCGTTTCACCACCATGACTTCAAAGTCAGCCTGGCTGCGTAGACGTCCTTCGGCATCCACCGGCAGGCTGAAGAGTTGCCCTGCCGGTGCCGGTGCCTCACCCAGGTTTCCCACCGCAGCAAGAACGTTCTGCTCTGCCAGAGCGTTGGTGATGTCGTTGGTGGAGAGACCGAATTGCTCCAGCCGACTGGGATCCAGCCAAAGGCGATAGGCGAGTTCGCTACTGCCAAAAACGCGGATGTCGCCAACCCCAGGGGTTGTCCGCAGGCCTTCGCTGAGGCGCTGGTCGAGCCAGCCACCGATGAAGATCGGTTCATACATCCCAGCAGGCGCACTGAAGCCGAGGATCAGCAGAAGATCATTTGTGGAGCGGCTCACATTCAGCCCCTGACGAGTCACGACCTGGGGCAGTCGTCGGCTGGCCAGGTTGACCTCGTTTTGAACCTTGATCGCGTTGAGCTCCGGGTCGCCTGACTCGAAGCGCAGGCTGAGGCTGGCTCCGCCCTGACGGCTACTGGAGGTCATGCTTTCCAGCCCGTCCAGGCCACTGAGCTGGTTTTCCAGCACTGCTGTAACGCTTTGCTCCACCACTTCCGGGCCTGCGGCAGGAAAACTGGCGTTCACACTCACGCGGGTGGGTGCCAATTGAGGTAGGTCTTCAAGCCCGAGGCCTACCAGAGACACCACGCCTGCCAGCAACACCAGCAAGCTGCAGACGATGGTGAAGACGGGCCTTCTCAGAAATGGCTGGGAGATGGACCGCAAGTCGGCGACCGCTTAGCAAGGGCTCAGATCCTGGCAGTACAAAGCCCCGAATGAGTCACTCAGTACTCGTTCGGGGCTTGATGGGTCCGATCAATCAGATCGGTTAGGCAGATTTCTGGAGCTTGGAATTCAGTTGACGCTCCAAACACCGCCAGCAATTTTCACCAACGGAAGAACAAACGTCGAGCTAGCCAGGAACCAGGCGAATGCAGCGCCTCCGCATCCACCCAGCCAGAAGCCACTGGCAAATTCAGCCCAGCCAGTTTTGGTAAACAGGTCCGCGGGAGGGTTAACGATTGTGGCGTCAGCGGGCTGCACGTTTGGGCCTCGTCCGGCAGTGCCGTAGATCGATAAGCACACAGTCAGGATTGACACCAATCCGATGGAGGCGAGCAATCCTGCTGTCGCTGCATAATCGCCGTTACGGAGAGGTCCGCATACAGCGAAGGGGCCGTACAGCAGGAAGCCGTGCGCCATGCCAATTTCCAGACCGCGACGGTTTGGAGACAAGTCAGGTCGGTAAGCGGGCAGAGCGTTGAGGTACGCCTTGGTGAAATAGCTGCTGTTCACCGGAGTAGCCAAATTGCCAACCGTTGGATCGGCGACGGGGGAAACAGACATGGATAAAAAAGCGGTGGGTGGGCGGTGCGCTTGATCGTTGCCGGGAGCCTTTGAACGATCAGTCGGTGGTTTCGATCAGGTTGAACATCAGAACCATCACGACAGCTGGACCCAAAACCCCAGCTAAGGGAATGAAAACCGACGGCATCCAGGAAGCGACGAAATCTCCAGTCATGGCAGCGACCCAAATGTCTGCAGTTACTGTAAAGACTGCTTTTCTAGTGGTCTTCGACCGGTCCGGTCGGTGACATAAAAGTTCAATCCATTTGGCTTCTGCCGCTTTGAACCCATGAATCAGCTGCTTGCAGGTGGTGCCGCTGTTGTGCTGGTGGTTGTGCTGTGGGGTCTTGGCCGACGGCCTGGAAAAACGTTGTTGCGCAGCACTGATGCGACTTCGGTGGCAGCAATCAACAGAGCTCAGCTGGGCCTCGTAGAGGCTTCATTGCCACAGACGGATCATGAGATTCAGTCAGTGTCTGCCAAGGGAGCATTTGATTCTGTCCCGTTCCAGCCCCCGGCTACCAGTGCTGAGCGGATCTCACTGGAGCGCCGGCTCCGCGAGGCGATGGATCAAGGCAACCCAGGTCAGAGGCTTGAGGCTGTAAGGGTGGCTGGCCAGTGGGGGCATGGATCTGTGCTTCCGTTGCTGAGGCGCGGTCTACGTGACGCCGACAGTCTCGTCGTTGAAGCTGCTGCAGTTGCCATCGAGCGGCACCGTGGTGCTACCCGACCCTCTCCAGCTCAGGTGGCTCGACCTCCTCGCAACGTTGCCCGAATGCGATAGATCGGTCGCCCTTGGCTTTCGTGGTACGTACGGATTAGCAGCTCTCCCAACAGTCCGAAACAGAACAGCTGAATCCCGGCCAGGCCGAGCACGACCGCCATGGTGAGCAATGGTCTGTTGCCGATATCTTCACCTGTCAACTTGATGACGAGCAGGTAGGCGCTTGCTACCAAGCTCGTTGCGATGGCGACGAGGCCTCCAAACCCAAAGACATACATCGGCCGGGTGAGGAAGCGCTTCATAAACCACACCGTGAGCAGGTCCATCAGGACTCGAAAGGTGCGATCAATTCCGTATTTGCTGGTTCCGTACTGACGCGCACGGTGATTCACCTTGACTTCGGTAATGCGGGCTCCTTCGATGAAGGCCAGCGCTGGCAGAAAACGATGCAGCTCACCGTATAGACGCATGTCAGACAGCACGTCGCGGTCATAGGCCTTGAGCGAGCAGCCGTAGTCATGCAGGCGAACTCCCGTAACGCGTCCGATCAGGCGATTGGCCAACCTGGAGGGAAGCTTTCTCTGGAGCTCGGCATCCTGGCGATCAAAACGCCAACCGCTCACCAGGTCATAGCCCTCGCGCAGCTTATTCAGCAGCAGCGGGATGTCGGAGGGATCGTTCTGTAGATCACCATCGAGGCTCACGATCACCTGCCCTTTGGCGACATCGAAACCTGCTGCCATTGCAGCTGTCTGCCCGTAGTTTTTGCGCAGTAAAACACCCACCAGCTCCGGCACCTTGTTACTGATGCTCTCCAGCACTGATGCGGTGTTGTCTGTTGAACCGTCATTGACCAGCACTAGTTCAAAGCGCTCTCCAGTGGGTTGCAGCGCGTTAAGCAGCTGGTCGACAAGTTCAGGCAGGCTTTCTTCTTCGTTGTAGAGCGGCACCACAACCGAAAGGTCTAGCCCAGCAGTCATCGGGATCCGATCGATGTTAATGCAACCTAATCGGCGCCTGTTGGACCGATGTTCACGGGCCTTGGGAGACCGGCATCGATCTCATTACCAGGATCGGTAGCGGCGATAGACGGTCTGTGTTCCTAGTTCAATCTTGCTGCCATCGGGGCAGACGCCCTGCCGTTTGACTTTGAAGTAACCGTTACTGCACTGCCCGAGAGGAGTGCGTGAGTAGGAGTATTCCTCGCCAGGGCAGAAGGCATCTTCATCGATGGAGCGAAAATTGCGAGAGCGCTCTCTGTCTTCGGTGTTCACCATCAGTATCGCGTTGCCTTTGGTCGGTCCATCGGCGTTGCGCGCTTTGGTCACAGACCAGCGAAACTCGTTTTCTCCTGGCGATACGGAGAGAAAACTGCCGTGGTGCCGATCACCAAGACTGATTGAAAAACTTTCCGAGCGCCTTCTGCCGCTGCCGTATTCACGGTTGGTGTAGCCACCGGTTCGTCGATTCCGGATCACAATCCGCTGATTGCCTGCCGGTGCTAAGGAGGCCAGAAAACTCATGCCACCGATCGGTTTCACACTCTCGCCAGGACATTCGCCCCGATAGATCGTGCGCATCAGTGTCAGTTGCTGGACGGGCTGACTGCGCTGAAGGAATTCACCCTCAGCGCTCATGTTGCTGGTCTCGTTCATCCCTGGAGACCAGAGATTCATCTGTGCGATTAAAGGGCCAGCGAGCAGTGTCAGCGGATCCATGGGTCCGTCGTGTGGATAGTTCTTGCATTCTCACTCCTCAGGGCAGCGTGCTGCCGTCATGGCAGCGCATGACCCGACCAGCACCCCGTAATTCAGTTCTGTAGTGATTGGCCACAGGATGAAGATCCTGGGGGTTCAGGCTGTCGATGCCGATGCCATTGCGGCCGTGTTCAATGCCCGAGCTGTGCATGTAGTGACCGTTCTCGAGATGGATGCCGACATGGGTGCAGCGCTCAGGGCTGCCGAAGAAGATCAGATCGCCAGCGCGTAATCCAGACACATCCTCCGGTTGCACCGCCAGCGGCTGGCAGAACCTTTCCTGCTGATAGGCATCTCTGGGCAACCAGATGCCAGTGCTGGCGAAGGCTGTTTGCACAAGGCCGGAGCAGTCCAGATCGGGCCCGATGGTGCCTCCCCAGAGGTAGGTGTTCTTGAGCTCGGCAGCAGCTTTCAGCCATTTCAGAACCGCATTCAGCCGGCCGGTGATGTCCGAACTTGACAGCAGACACGGCTGCCGGGCTTCACAGGCCACAGCCTGACCGGCTAGCTCATCCATGGAGAGCCAACAGGGGTAGCCGTCCTCGAGAAGCACAACGTGCAAACGACCTCTATCTTCCGGGCGTAAAGATGCGGCGACTTTGAAGACTCGACCCGCTGCGGCTTGAGTGGCGAGTCCGTTCTCCGTTGGCCTGGCGTAGCCGTTCTGTCCTCTCAGCAGTTTCCAGCAGCCTCCTGAGCTGATCAGGTCCGGAGCGATCGGGGTGCCTAGGGTCGGCATTGCCAGTAGCCAGTGCCATGGCGTTCTACCGTCCCGAGCCGGCGATGCAGCAGCAGCTGGTTGCTCTGCTCGACAGGCTGGCGGCCGACGGCCGTCCCGGTTTGCATGATCAGGTGGCTGTGACTTGGGTGCGTTACGACACCGCATCTCCGACCAATGGAAGCGGCAGTGGCGCAGCCTGGTCTGACCAGAAACTGCTCTACCCCGCGAGTGTGGTGAAGTTGTTCTACGCGGTGGCTGCCGAGCACTGGCTGCAGCGCGATCTGATTCCAGACAGCGATGAACTTCGCCGTGCACTGCTCGACATGCTGGCTGATTCCAGCAACGATGCCACTGGATTGATCATGGATCTGCTCACAGGCACAACGAGTGGTCCAGCGTTGCGTTCCCCTGCATGGGAGCAGTGGCAACGGCAACGACGCCTCGTGAATGACTGGTTTCATGGTTTTGGCTGGCCTGAGTTGGAGCTCATCAACTGCTGCCAGAAAACCTGGGGAGATGGTCCCTATGGACGGGAGCGGGTGTTTTACGGGGAGAACAACAACAATCGCAATGCCCTCTGTACGGCCGCTGTCGCCAGGGTTCTCGAAGCGGTCATGACCGATGGCGTGCTTTCACCTCCGGCTTGTCAGAGACTTCGAGCCCGATTGGCTCGCTCACTCGGCAAATCAGACAGGCTGAATGATCCAGAGAACCAAGTGGATGGGTTCCTTGGTGAGGGTTTACCTGAGGGCATTCAGCTCTGGAGTAAAGCCGGATGGATGAGTCAGGCCCGCCACGACGCAGCCTGGTGGAGCATCGATGGAGAGGCGCCCTGCATGCTGGTGGTCTTCAGCGAAGGCAAGGAGCGCGCCGGCGATGAACAACTGCTTCCTCTGATTGCGACGCAGCTCGCGGCTTACGGAGTCGATTAACGACTTGCTTTTCAGTTAAACGGAGAGGGAGGGATTCGGCGTGTTTTCACAGGCCAGTCGTAGAGAGACCAGGGAGTTTTCTGCATTCTCAGAAAAAGAATACCCACAACACATTTTCTGTGTTGTCCTGGGAATAGATGATAACTACTGCGTTTGAGAGGTATAGGGTGCCCCAGATGTGGGAACAAGTGGAGTCGGGCAACCTGAAGCCCCCCTCCTTTAACCGCCGCATTAGTGCGGTGAGCGCTTTTACTGATGGGCGTCGAAACTTACGAGATCAGCATTGTCAGGAGTGCCGCGGAACCCAATCCCCCAAAGAACAGGAATGGCGGCACCAAATCTGGCCCAACCGCTGGCTGAGTCTGATCTGACATCATTCCCGGGTCTAATCAGGGCCGCGAAGGTAAAGGGGGCAGCCATCGCAGCGCGTCACTACGTGATGTTCCGCGGGTCTTATTTGCTCTGTTGCCGTGTGTTCGAGCTGTGCCGCCTCCGCAGGGAAGCCATCGAGCCGCTAGACGGCGGTGGCAAAGTTCGGCGGCTGGGCAAGGGCAGCAACCCCGCAACATACGTTTTAGTTCTGCGACGCTGGAGCTGTTCGAGTCGTTGGGCTGCGGGGAGCTTGGGGACTGGCTTTTCCCAAATCTCACTACGTTCTTGTCGATCCTGGTGAGAGTTCATCTCTCAAATTGGGTTGATTTACATCTGAGGCAAGGCTTGTCATGACTGTTTCAATACTGAGTCGGGACTCTTGAGGAGTCCTGGGGCTAGAAGGCCCTTATTGATCTCAGGTTTTTCTGGATAACATGATGGCCAAACGTATCGCTTGTATCTCCGCTGCCTCTGGGTTCCAAAGCAGCTAAAGGACTTCGGAGGTGTCCCCAAAAACATATCCCTTGTATTCGGTTAGGCATAAAAATTGCCCTAGATTCGGAAATTAGCTGGAACGACTCCTCCATTTATTGTTCCGTTTTGATGTTTTTTGGGGACATCGATATTGCCAAGTAAAAAATATGTATTGCTTCCCGTCATGTTTCATGTGGTGCCTGCTGATTCAACGCTAGGGCTTTGTATCGGAGTGCATTCGCCAATGACAAAGTTAATCTTAGATCGCCGATATTCATCATTATTTAGTCTCATATGAGCCAGCCAGGGCATGGTTGCTTTCATTTAATTGGGGAAGATCTGCAGGTATGCCTTCTTCTTGGCGTATAGCTCCTCATTGCTGAATCCTAGTTGAGAGCTTTGCTTGCTAGTCACTCTTAGTCTTGGACTTGACGCCAGCTTGGTGTGGTTTCTGAGGTATACCCTGGCCTTGCTTTTGCTGCTTTCGTGGGAATATGATAAAGTAATAATAATTTTCATCAACCGGAAGTGCTATTTTTTTCTAAATTATTGCTTAAATCAATCGCTACTGCGATTGCAATATATGATTCATACGAGCAAACAGTCTTAAATCGATATCCAACTATTTTCAGGGCTTTGCCGAGAAAGCTGCTGTCTAAAGTAGGCTACTTTTCTAATACTGGCTCATTAATTGTTGACGGAAAATCAATTAATTATACGGTTAAAAATAATGGCAATTTTGAAGCCTTTAAAGTGTGGTCTATATCTACAAGCTTGGAAATTTATCCGGGGGAAAGATTTTGCTACGCAGTAGTTCCGAAAAACAGTATTTACAAGCAGCTTTTTTACTTATCTTGTTATTTTAATGCACTTATTAATCTTAAGAAAAAATCTCAAGACATATTTAATACAGCCTTTTATTTTCGAGAATCTTTAGATACCGTAAATAGTGCGTTATTAATGCTGCGAGACCAACGCCAAAATACTTCAGAGGTATCATTCGCTAAGGCTTTTCAGGGCAGAATTCAGCACCAAGAAAATTGCGTAGATGAAGTAATTCAACTTAAATATAAAGATTGTGTCATTTTGAGGTCGGAAATTGGATTATATAAAAATAACAAAGCAAATCAACTGTCCAAAGGCAATAAATCAAAAAAACCAAAGAGAATCTTTGTAGTTTATTTGGATAATATATCTTATGAAACTTGCTTAAAGCCTCTGCTGTATTCAGATCAGTTAATTCTTAGAAACCCTATTGCAGATTTATTCTCCAAGTATAAGATCACCGCCTCAAAATTTACATCCACAAGTAACTGGACTTTTCCCGCTGCTGTATCGATGTTTTCAATGCAACCATATTGGGTGCATAAAATTTATCATCCAGGCTTTCGTGGACATCATCCTATTAACTCACTGATCAGTCGCTCAAAAGAAAATAATAACTACCTTAAAGAGATTTTGCAAGAATACAACTCTTTTATTTCAGGGAGAAATTGGAGGATGAATACGCACCATGGTTTAAATAACATTTTTGCTCATAGTATTACTGCTGACTCGAATGAGATTGATATTTATGATGTTGTATCACAATCGTTAAAGCAAATTGATATTGCTGGCCAGTCATCGTCAATTCATTGGGTTAACATTATGGATACTCATCATCCCATGAATAGTTCGGTTTTGCCTTTGGGTGCGACAAAGTATTTGAGTTCAACTAGCTTAATGAATTCCGGGCTTTCGTATGATACTGGGCCGAAGGTTAATTGTTCATCAGAAAAAAAATCAGCATTTTCAATCTATCAAGCGCAAATTGCATCAGCAGCGAATGCGGTGGATTTAATTTTACAGTCTAGTCTTAAATATATTCCAATAGAGGAGCATTTGATTATGTTTGTCAGTGATCATGGCTCTAATTTTCCAGAGACTGAAGACCAGTATGCTTCTCTATTCGAGAAGCATACGCCACTTTTCGCTATTTCTTCTAATTATTTAGATGCAAATATTGAGTGCAAGGACGCCTCTTTTGCTGAACAGAGATTTGCACATTTCTCTTTGTTCAGCTGTATTCATAAGCTTGCAGGATTTAGTGATGCTTCGTTGCATCATTCATGCTATTCAGAAAATCTTTCAAAAATTTCAATTATTTTTTATCCAGGCAAGCCTTTTGAATTTATTTATTTTGATGACGAGGCAAATGCTATATACAGATATGTTTCGAAGTTGACCGCTCCTGTAAATTCGAAAGTTGATTCTCGGTTTTCTTTATTTTGGTTGGAGCTTAAGGAGCATGTTGCCGTACATAATGGATGGAGTGTTATTCGTAAAAATGCAGATAGTGCTGATCTGATTTCAGTTGATAATCTCCCTTCAGATGTGCTTTTCTCTTTCGAGGAAATTTTTTCAATGAAATAGTATCTTGCTCGTGCATGCTAATCTTTCATTAGTCTTTTAATCCACATGGTTTGCAAGATTGTTGTAACTGTTGGCCCTGGGTCTCTTAGTGCTGAATCGCTAAGAGGAATGGTTGAGGCTGGTGCAGAAGATTTCAGGATTAATCTTTCACACTCTGACTCAACGTCTTTGGCCAAATATTATGATATTCTGCTCGATAATAATATTTTACCTTGTATAGATACCCAGGGAGCTCAGCTCCGATTGATTGGTTTCCGTATCTCTACTCCTGTTTTACAGATCGGGACCATTTTGTCTGTATTCTTTGGTCAGCATGTTCCTGAGCATTTTCAAGGAGATTTTTTATTAGTTAATCATCCAGAAGTTGTTTCTCAAATTTCTGCTGGCGACATACTAAAAGTTGACTTTGGTGGTCTTGCTCTAAGGGTTTGCCACCAGACAGATGGCTTAGCTTTCAATATGGAAGTTGTTGCATCTGGAAAGATTCTATTGAATAGAGCTATTGATGTATCTGGTAAAGATTTGAAGATGAATTGTTTGACTCTATTTGATAGAAAGGCTATTCAATATTCAATTTCTCGGGGTTGCAAGAAAATCTATGCTTCCTTTATTTCTTCTGCAGAAGATGTTTTAGAGGTTAGATCTTTGGTCCCTGGGGATATTCCAATTGTTTCAAAGATAGAGACAAGGCTGGCACTTGCAAATTTGCACGATGTACTGGAGGTCTCGGACGCTATTCTCGTCGACAGAGGCGATTTGAGCCGAAGCATTACTATTCCAATGGTGCCTATGGCAGTTAACAATGTATTGAAAGTAGCCTCAGCCTTCCAAAAGCCTGTCTACATAGCAACTAATATCCTTGATAGCATGATGGATTCGCCTGTTCCTTCGCGCGCTGAGATATCGGACTTGTTTAATCTGCTGGAAAGAGGTGTTAGTGGAATTGTGTTAGCTGCCGAAGCTGCAATTGGGAAACATCCAGTACCGTCAGTTGCGTTAACTAAATACATAATAGACATTTATAAGCTTCAAAAAGACGGATTGCTTGGATTGGCTGAGCTCCCCTTGCCGGCTCCTTCTTTGGTCGGTAATGAGCTGTATCAATGGCTTTGAATTGATTCGCCTGAAAGTTCACTTTGCTCGCACAACTTGCGATTTGAGAAGATTTGTTGTAATGCTGATCTCGCTGTTAAGTGACTAATGCTGGTTTTATCCATTATATTCATTGTTTATTTGCATTTGTATCGTTCATTGAAATCGGAATTTGTATATTCACGATTTAGTTGAGCGCTGCAATTGCTGTATTTGCATAAGTCCAGCTGATTTGGTTCGCAGGCGCAAATGTTTCAGCCGCTTCGGAACCTAGCAGACATTAAGTACATAGGTTCTGTCGCCATATGCATAGACCTCCTCAACACGGATACGCCTCCTAGTGGCGTTGCCTGACTTGTCGACGTAATTGATCAGGAGATAATCCTTGATCAGGAGCTTCTCACAGAGGAGAGTGCGCTACATCCTCCTGCACTGCATCGATCTCTGTTCCTTGGGGGCAACCTTTGCCTCTTCCAACCCAAGTGCCTTACTGAGTCAGACCCACTTGTACGTGGAGGCAACTCCTGCCTTCCTCTCGGGTTGAGGTGCCTTAAGGCTCAGCTCACCTATGACCCGCCCCTTGAGCTTGGCATCTGCCTTCAGTCCCTTCAGTTCCTGTTCGGAGGGGGGGGATCTCAAGGAATTAATAAACCCCTTGTATCCCACAACATCGAATCGACGCGTTGTTCGAATTTGCAGGAATTTCTAGGATTTAAATTTAAAGGATCCATTGCGTCACAGTTGGTTTGGGACGCAATGGGGAGGTTAGAAACCACCTTGAAGCGGAGAGGGAGGGATTCGAACCCTCGACAGAAGTTGCCTCCTGTAACTCCTTAGCAGGGAGCCGCTTTCAACCACTCAGCCACCTCTCCAGCGGCCCACCCACCCTATCAAGAGGGTGCCCGTTCAGACCACCAGTCGCGGCAGGCGGTGCTTGAAGCTGCACAACACTTCCCAGGGAATGGAACCTGACAGATCCGCCCAATCCTGAGGGCGGATCACCTGATGATCGTCCTGTCCGAGAAGTGTGATGACATCTCCGCTTTCAAGATCGGGATGGTCGGTGACATCCAGAATCAATTGGTCCATGGTGATCGCACCAACCTGAGGAAGGGGCTGGCCTCGATGCAGGGCGTGAATTTGCCCTGATAGGCAGCGGCTGACGCCATCGGCGTAGCCGATACCGATCACGGCCAGCCGACTGGGCCGACTGGTGACGAAGCGGTGGCCGTAGCTCACCCCCACACCTGCTGCGACCTCACGGATCAGGCTGACCCGAGCCTTCACGGTCATTGCCGGTTGAAGATCCAGGTTCTGCTCGAGATAGGCACTTGGGGCATGGCCATAGAGAGCCAATCCCACTCTCACCTGATCGAGATGCAGTGATGGGTCCCGAAGGGTGCCTGCTGAATTAGCTAGATGTCGCTGTAAACCATGCTGTCGATGCTTGCGCGTCACAGCCTCGAAACGCTCCTGCTGCAGGCGCGTGATTTGTTCGGCATGGCCTGCAAGCTCGCCATCGGCCAGAGCGAGATGGCTGTAGACCCCACCCAGGTTCAATTGATCGAGTTGCAGGATCGCCTCGGTCAGGCGTTCGCCGTCTTGCCAATCGCAGCCGAGCCGAGTCATGCCGGTGTCAAGCTTGAGCTGCACCGTGAACTGACGGCCGCTGCCATTGGCAAGGTTCTGGCAAAGAAGTGCCTCGCGCATGCTGCTCAATGTGGGCATCAGTTGCCAGTGCAGGCAGGCACGCAGCTCTTCGGGTTGGGTGAGATTGCCCAGCACGAGGACGGGCAGCTCTAGTCCGGCGCTCCGTAGCTCGATTCCCTCCTGCAGGGTGGCGACTCCCAGGCTGGTCGCACCACCGCAGATGGCTGCCCTGGCCACTGTTTCGGCTCCATGCCCGTAGCCGTCAGCCTTGACGACCGCCATTAGGGCGCAGTCTGATGCCAGCACACGCTTCAACGCTCTGGCGTTGTGTTCAACGGCTGAGGCGGACACCTCCATCCAGGCTCGCTGTCGCGGGTCAGCACCAGCAGCCGTCTCAGGGCCGAAGGGGCTTTGACGATCAGCGGACAGGTCTGGCATTGGGACTGGGTAGTGAAGGTCACAAAGCTGCCCTTGTGACCCCGATAGCATGCCGTGTAATCAGGGAGCTGGCATGGGCCAGGTTCTCGTTCTCAATGCGTCCTATGAGCCGTTGAACATCACCACTTGGCGTCGTGCCGTTGTGATGATGATCAAGGGGAAAGCTGAGGGTCTGGAACACGATTCCAAACACCTTGTTCGCAGTGACATGCCTCTGCCGACCGTGATCCGTCTGCGTCAATTCGTGCGAGTCCCCTTTCGGCAAGTGCCCATGACACGACGCAATGTGTTTCAGCGAGACAATCACACCTGTCAGTACTGCGGTAGCCGCGAACTCTTATCCATTGACCATGTGATCCCCCGCAGCCGCGGTGGAACCGATGCCTGGGACAACGTGACTACGGCCTGTACGAGTTGCAATGTCCGCAAGGCCAGCCGTACCCCTTCTGAAGCCGACATGCCTCTCAAACGTGTGCCGCGTTGTCCGCTCAGCAGTTTGAGTTTCGAGGCCGTGCGTCAGATCGACTCAGGTCGTCACAGTGAGTGGGCCAAATACGTGATCGGCGCCTGATCCGTTTTTGATCAATCGTCGGTCTGTTGACTGAGTTGCTCCAGTTTGCTGCGCTGTTCCTCAGCAACACAGGCACCGATCACATCTTCCATCTGTCCTTGAAGAACGGACTCAAGACTGAAATTCCTGCCTAGGCGATGGTCGGTGACCCTGTTGTCTTTGGCGTTGTAGGTACGGATTTTTTCGCTGCGATCGCCCGTACCCACCTGGGAGCGTCGTGCTGAACTCTCCCGTTGATTTGCTTCGGCGAGTTGGCGCTCGTAAAGCTTGGCTCGCAGAATCTCCATGGCCCGTTCACGGTTCTGCAGCTGAGAGCGTTGCTGCGTGCAGAACACCCGGATGCCGCTTGGTTTGTGAAGCAGGTCAACAGCGGTTTCTACTTTGTTCACGTTCTGACCACCGGCTCCTCCCGATCGCGCTGTGCTGATCTCAAGATCTCCGGGTTCAATCTGAACTTCAACGGGATCGGCTTCTGGCATCACAGCGACCGTCGCCGTGGAGGTGTGCACACGTCCCTGGGATTCGGTGGCAGGGACCCGCTGCACGCGATGCACACCGGCTTCGAATTTCAATTCGCTGAAGACGGCATCACCTTTCACGGAAAGGATCAGTTCTTTGTAGCCGCCAAGGTCGGCTTCGTTAGCGCTTACGGGCTGGACTATCCAACCGCGTCGGCTGCTGAAACGCTCATACATACGGGCAAGATCTCCAGCCCACAGTGAGGCTTCATCGCCGCCTGCACCGGCTCTGATTTCCAGCATCACGCTGCGTTGATCGCGGGGGTCCTTGGGTAGCAGTGCCAGCGTCAGCCGTTGGATCAGCTCGTCATGACGTTCCTCCAGAGAGTGCAGTTCTAGCTGAGCGAGTTCTTCCATCTCGGCGTCGCCGCGGCTTTCTCGCACCAGAGTTCGCGCCTGTTCTCTTTCATGAAGAACGTTTTGCAAGCTGGTGTAGTCGACGACCAGAGGTTCAAGACGCGAGCGCTCCTTGGCCACCGACTGCAGGCGCTCTGGATCCGATGCCACGTCAGGGTCAGCGAGCTGGCGTTCCAGATTGTGGAAACTGCTGGTCGCGGCCTCAAGACGGCTAATCAGAGTTGAGGAGTCCATTGCTTCAGAAGCATGGTCGGGAAAGGACCAGACGGTGATGTGCTGTCAGAAAAAAGCCCCGAAGGCAGAGCAATGTCTGCATTCGGGGGCAACAATCGTGGCAATCGATCGCTTGTGCGTCGATTCCAGAGAGCATCAGGCTTCTGCCTTAGCCTCGTCCTTGGCGGGAGCTTGTTTCTCTTCGTTGACACTGGCGGTGCTGCCCATGCCGTACTTGCGCATGAAGCGATCCACTCGTCCTTCGGTGTCGAGGATCTTCTGGGTACCGGTGAAGAACGGATGGTTTCCGCTCCAGACGTCCACATGGATTTCGGGCTGGGTGGAACCAGTGGTCATGACCACTTCTCCGTTGCAAATCACCTTGGCATCGGGGTACCAGGTTGGATGAATGTCGGGCTTGGGCATGGCAGGGATCAGCGCTTGGAGAACTGGGGAGCTTTGCGGGCTTTCTTGAGGCCGTACTTGCGACGCTCCTTGGCCCGTGGGTCACGGCTGAGGTGACCTTCCGTTTTGAGAGGCTTGCGGTTATCCGGAGAGAGCTCGCACAGAGCCCTGGCTGCGCCCTGTTTGATGGCATCGGCTTGTCCGGTGAGACCACCACCTCTCACGTTGACGAGCACGTCGTACTCGGTGATCAGACCCAGCGTCTGTAAAGGCGCCTTGACAGCAGCGATGTAGGCAGGGTTGTAGTTGAGATAGTTATCACCAGGACGGCCATTGATGGTGATCGTGCCGTTGCCGGGGATCAGGCGGACTCGGGCGACTGAGGTCTTACGACGACCGGTGCCCCAATAGACGACGGAATTGGACGTGCTCATTTGGCGGAAGCGGCGGGATCAAGCTGCAGGGGCTGAGGCTGCTGGGCGGAATGTGGATGATCCGTACCCTTGTACACCTTCAGTTTGCGAAACATCTGGCGACCCAAAGCGTTGTGGGGAAGCATCCCCTTGATCGCTTTTTCAACGATTCGCTCAGGAAGACGCTCCTGGAGGTGGGCGAAGGTCTCCACCTTCATCCCACCGGGGCGTCCGGAATGCCGGCGATACAGCTTCTGTTGCGGCTTGCTGCCACTTACCTTCACCTTGTCGGCATTGACGACAACGACAAAATCGCCGGTGTCGAGATGCGGGGTGTAGCTGGCTTTGTTCTTGCCGCGAAGCACGGAAGCCACTTCGGTCGCTAAGCGGCCAAGGGTTTGATTCTCAGCGTCCACCAGATACCACTGGCGGTCGATTGAATCGATGGAGGGGACGGAGGTCTTGTTCATCGCGCCGGCATGCCGGTTCGGTTGTGCCCCGTCGCAAGCGACGAAGCTGGGCAGGGAGCTTCAACCACGCCGTGGCGTGCTGTACGGAGCTCAAAGATCGACTTTACCTGTCGGTGGTTCTCCTCACTGATCGAATCAAATGAGTGGAATCGACTGCTCAGGTACTGATTGGCCATTGGGGAGGATCCGGTGGTGGATCCTCTGAGGCCAGAAAAAACGTCGGTTGACAATCGTACCAGCCGCCCTTGCTGAAAATCGTCTCTGGATAACCAGCACGCAGCAGGCAGAGTCCCTGCGGCGGTGCTCCGTCCTTCACTTCATTCCGGCGAAGCTCTCTCCAACGGCGTTCAAAGTGCTCTGGGGTCAATCGGTGCTCTCCCACAGCCACCAGCTGGCCCGTCAGCAGACGCACCATTCCATAAAGAAAACCACTGGCCTGTATTTCAAAATGGATCAGGTCTCCATGCCGTTGGATGGAGACGTCCTGGACTGTTGTGCGCGAATGGGATCTTCGGCTGCCTGCGCGTTGGAACGCTGCGAAGTCATGACGTCCCAGCAAGCCATGAAGTGCCTGTTCCATCGCCTGTTCATCCAGTCGTCTCTGGTAGCGATGCCAGCTCCAGGGAGCAAGAAACAGATTTGGCCTTCGTCCGTTGTAAAGGGTGTACCGGTAGCGCCGGTAGCTGGCGGAGTAGCACGCATGCCATTCAAGCGGACGCTCCACTGCTTCTCGTACCCGGATCGTGGACGGCAAACGGCCATTGAGAGCCGGTGCCCAGCGGCTGGCTGGAATGGGTCCGCAACTGTCGAAATGCACCACCTGGCCGGATGCATGCACGCCAGCATCGGTTCGCCCTGCAGCCACGGTCCGTATCTGCCGATGGGGTTCGAGCGCTGAGATCGCCTTGTCGAGCACCGATTGCACACTGGTGCCGTTGGCTTGACGTTGCCATCCACAAAACGAAGACCCCTCGTACTGGAGACTGAGGGCAATCCGTTTGGGACGGATGCCAACAGAATCAGCCGAGGAGTCCGGGATGGTGATTTGTGTGATGCTGGCGCTGGTTTTTAGACCAGTTCGATAATGGCCATCTCAGCATTGTCCCCGCGACGGCGCACAGTGCGAGTGATGCGGGTGTAGCCACCTTTGCGATCGCCGTAGCGATCGGGAGCTTTGTCGAACAGGGCATGCACAAGTTGCTTGTCGTACACGTATCCAAGAACCCTGCGCCGTGAGGCAAGGCTGCCCTCCTTAGCGAGAGTGATCATCCTTTCGGTTTCGTCACGCAGTGCTTTGGCACGGGCCTTGGTGGTGGTCACACGACCTTCGCGAATCAACTGTGTTGTGAGGCCGCGAAGCATGGCTTTGCGTTGGTCAGCAGGACGTCCCAGCTTTGGGACTCGACATTGGTGGCGCATGGTTCTGGAGGGGCTGCAGTACGGGGGCGGGGAAGAGTCAGACGCTGGTGCGGCTCTGAGGGATCTGGATGCCGATCCTTTCAAGCGCTTCAATTACCTCATCAGCCGACTTGGAACCGAAGTTCTTGATCTCCAGCAGATCCTCGTAGCTGAAGCCCATCAGATCGGAGACGGAATTGACCTGAGCGCGCTTCAGGCAGTTGTAGGCACGCACAGACAGATTCAATTCCTCGAGAGGAATCTGAGCCTCGGCGGTGGGCTCAGGTTCTGCCTGAACTTCTTCCACCATGGTGACGGTGGCGAGAGGTTGGAAGAGCTCGATCAGCTGGTTCGCGGACTGAGCGATGGCATCGTCAGGTGTGATCGAACCATCAGTCACCACTTCCATGCGCAGGCGCTCGCGAGCGGAACCACCTTCAGCGACTGCCGTTTCATCAATAGTGAAGTTCACCCGTTGCACGGGCATGAACACAGAATCGATCTGGAGAAGATCGATAGCACTGGTGTCCTCGTTGTGACGATCGACGGGGCGATAGCCCACACCGCGCTCGACATGAACCTCGAGCTCGAGGCTGTAGCCATCGCTCACTGTGGCGATCACGCGCTCTCCGTCCACCACCTGAACCTGCGAGGAGAACTGGAGATCGCGTGCCTTCACCGTTGCGGGACCGGCAATCACAAGACGGCCGATCTCTAACTCGTTGGTGCGGCTATTAACCGTGATCTGTTTGCAGTTCAGCAGGATGTCGAGCACGTCTTCCCGAACTCCGGGAATGGTCGCGTACTCGTGATTGACGCCGGCAATCCGGACTGCAGTGACAGCGGTGCCTTCAAGGTTGCCCATGAGCACACGCCGCAGGGAATTGCCCAGGGTTGTGGCTTGGCCTCGTTCGAGGGGGCCAATGAGAAAGACACCGGTTTGGGAGCGATCGTCAGAGATCTGATGCTCGATACGGTCGATCTGGTATTGCAACACGGTCTGAGGCGGGGGAGAGAGGGACCTGAACAGGGACGCGTTGGTTTAGACGCGCCGACGCTTGGCACGACGACAGCCGTTGTGTGGCAAGGGAGTGACGTCTCGGATCAGCGTGATTTCCAAACCTGCAACTTGTAAAGCACGGATGGCGGTTTCACGACCTGATCCGGGGCCACGCACAAGCACTTCGATCTGGCGCATGCCCTGCTCTAGAGCCCTGCGAGCGGCTGCTTCGGCTGCAGTCTGCGCTGCAAACGGGGTGCCCTTGCGAGCACCTTTGAAGCCGCTGGCACCTGCCGAAGACCAGGAGATCACTTCTCCGGTGGTATCGGTGATCGAGACGATCGTGTTGTTGAAGGTGCTCTGGATGTGGGCAACGCCGTTGGGAACGTTGCGCTTGGCCTTCTTGGGGCCTGATTTTTTGACTGTTTTGGCCATGGGCCTGGAGATGGAGAGGTCTTAAGGGACTGAAGGATCCGATTGGCCGAAGTGGCTTATTTCTTCTTGCCGGCCACGGTCTTGCGAGCTCCGCGACGCGTTCGTGCGTTCGTGCGTGTCCGCTGTCCGCGCACTGGAAGACTCATTCGATGGCGACGACCGCGCACGCAACCGATGTCCTGGAGGCGCTTGAGGGCCATGCCCTCTTGTCGGCGCAGATCACCTTCGATGGTGAAGGCTTCGGTGGCACCGCGCAGTTTCTGCACATCACCGTCCTCAAGATCCTTCACCCTGATGTCGGGGTTGACACCGCTTTTGGAAAGGATGGTTCTGGCCCGGGTGGGGCCGATTCCGTAGATGTAGGTGAGTGCGACTTCGATCCGCTTATCGCGGGGAATGTCGACACCAGCAATCCGTGCCACTGAGCAATTAATCGAGGTGGACAATGACTTCCATTACCTGGGAAGTCTTCAATTCAGGTTGGCAGAGTCAGGTTCCCTGCCTTAAACGACTGACCGAGGCTTCAGCCTTGGCGTTGTTTGTTGCGAGGGCGCTTCTTGTTGATCACGTAGATGCGACCTCTGCGCTTAACGATTTGATCGTCAGGGCTGATTTTTTTAACTGAGGAACGCACCTTCATGGGGCGAAGCTCTCCATTGTTGCAAACAGCTACCGTACCACAGTGGGTCAAGCAACAATTCTTTCAATCCTCTCAGCAATGGCTTCAACACTGCCGTTGGCCTGCACTCTGACCAGCAGGTTTTGACTGCTGTAATGATTGATTAGGGGAGCTGTTTGCTGCTTGTAGACCTCAAGACGGTTACGGATCACATCCTCGTTGTCGTCTGCACGACCGCGGCCGAGCAGTCGCTCAATCAGTACGGAGTCATCCAGTTCCAGCAATACGACGCTCTCAATGGCTTGATTGAGTTCCTGGAGCAGCGGCGCCAGCGCTTCGGCCTGGGCCACGTTGCGTGGAAAGCCATCCATAAGCCAGCCCTGGCCATTGAGAGCAGACAGCTGTGCCTTAACGATGGCCAGCACCAGGCTGTCTGTGACTAGTTCCCCCCTGTTCATCACGGCTTCTGCCTCCTTGCCGAGGTCGCTGCCTGCGGCAACCTCAGCTCTGAGTAGATCGCCGGTGGATAGGTGACGAAGTCCGTGCTTTTCGCAGAGGAGCGCAGCTTGTGTGCCCTTTCCGGCTCCGGGCGGGCCCACGAACAGAAGACGTTGTTTCATGGCGGTTCTGGGTGGTTGGGTTAAAGGGGATCTTCAGGTGTGGAAGATCAGTTGCGGTTGTGTTGCTTCGTAGCGACTTCCTGAATGTGCTGTGTCACTGGCGCACCATTCCCTCGTAGCGCTGAGAGATCACATAGGTCTGGACCTGCTTGGCAGTGTCAATGGCAACACCCACCAGGATCAGCAGCGAGGTGGCTCCAAGTCCTTGGAACGTCTGCACATTGGTTGCTCGTTCCACGGCGGAGGGAATGATCGCGACAGCCCCAAGGAAAAGTCCGCCCAGCAGGGTGAGTCTGTTTTTGACACCTTCGAGGTAATTCGCCGTTGCGGTTCCAGGCCTGACCCCTGGGATCGCCACCCCTCCGCGCTTGAGATTGCTGGCGACATCCACAGGGTTAAAGGTCAGAGATGCATAGAAGTAGGAGAAGCCAAGAATCAGGGAGAAGAACACCAGGGCATAAGGCCATGGATTTGAGCTGCCTGGATTCAAGGCAGTGGCTGCTCTGATCAGAAATGAATTTTGGCTGAAGTTGGCGATCGTGATCGGCAGAAAAATCAGGGCCGAGGCAAAAATGATCGGCATCACGCCGCCGGCGTTGAGCTTTAGAGGCAGGTAGCTCTGCCGATTGGGCAACACGGCTCCGCCACCCACCTGACGCTTCGCGCTGACGATCGGAAGCCGGCGCTGTCCCTCCTGCACAAAGATGATTCCCACGATCGTGACCAGGAACACCAGAACCAGGATCACGATCCCAAACACATCATTGCGATCACCGGTCTGAGCTTTTTCAATCGTGGAACCGAGGGCCTGAGGCAGGGTGGCCACGATGTTCAGGAAGATCACAAGAGAGGCTCCCTGGCCGATGCCTCGCTCCGTGATCACTTCGCTGAGCCACATCACGATCATCGATCCGGTGACTAGAGCAAGGGCCGTCTGCACGACGAACACCCCAACAGGAAGTCCTTCCATTGCATAGGGGCGCAGGATCATGGCGAAGACCACGCTCTGAATCAGACCCCAGCCAAGTGCGACATAGCGAGTGATCTGAGCGAGTTTGCGGCGACCTGCTTCTCCCTCATTCTTTTGTAGATCTTCCAGTTGAGGCAGGGATGCTGTGAGCAGCTGAAGGATGATCGAGGCATTGATGAACGGCAGGATCCCCAGAGCGAAAATCCCCAGGGTGGAAATTCCGCCACCGGTGAAGATGTCGAGAAAACCAATCAGTTGTCCACCCTGCTGGATGAACTGCTCGAAAGCGACACGGTCGATGCCTGGCATCGGGATATAGATGCCGAGCCGCACCAGCATTAACAATCCCAGGGTTGTGAGAACCCTTCCCCTCAGCTCAGGGTTCTGAACCAGCTGGGTGATGACTTCACTGGCGCTGGGATTACGTCCCCGACTGACGAGCATGGAACAGAGATTGGGTGATTGAGCTTGAAGCAGCAAAGCCGTCCGCGGATGATGATCCGGCGGACGGCGCAGACATTAGATCCGTGGAGGTCGATCGATGGATCTCAGTCCAGCAGTTCGCAGGTGCCACCGGCGGCTTCGATTTTAGTTCGAGCTGATGCCGTGAAAGCGGCGGCCTGAACCGTGAGCTTGGCCTTGAGTTCCCCATTACCAAGGATTTTCAGAGGGTGCTTAGGGCTGGTCACAATGCCAGCCTTGACCAGTGAGTCGAGGTTGACAGTGCTGCCGGCCTTGAGCTCATTCAGTGCTGACACATTCAAGACGGTGAAGTTCTTTGGATTCACCAAAGTGAAGTGCTTCAGCTTGGGCACTCGCCTGTACAGAGGCATTTGACCACCCTCAAATCCAGGGCGGGTCGGCCGGCCGGAACGGGATTTTTGGCCACGCATGCCGAAGCCACAGCTCGCACCTTGGCCGGCGGCGATGCCGCGACCTTTGCGTAGTTTGCGGCGTCGGGCACCTTTATTGGGCTTGAGGGAATCGAGTCGGAGAGTCATGGGGAATCAGGAATAGATCTGCTCGAGGGAGATCCCCCGTTCCTTGGCGGTCTCCTTGTGAGTGCGGAGACTGTTGAGAGCCACCATGGCGGCTCTTGCGTTGTTCAGAGGGGTTTTGCTGCCCAGTCGTTTAGCCAGCACGTTTTTAATGCCAGCCAACTCGAGAACTGTGCGAATCGAGCCGCCTGCGATGACGCCGGTACCAGGAGCTGCGGGACGAATCAACACGCTGGCCGCACCGTCGCGACCGTTGGACAGGGTCGGAATGGAGTTGTGACGGGTCAGAGGCACTTTGACGAGATGCTTCTTGCCGTCAGCAACACCCTTGCGTACGGCACCGATCACGTCGCCGGCCTTGCCGACACCGACGCCGACCTGACCGCGTTCATTTCCGACAACAACAATGGCCCGGAAGCTCATCTTCTTGCCGCCTTTCACGGTTTTAGACACGCGGCGGATCTGTACAACCCGCTCCTGCCATTCGGAGTCACGCTCTTGATTGCGTCGGTCACCACGGCGTCCGCCACGGCGATCACCACGGTCGCGCCCCCCTCCACGGCGCTGCTCCTGCTGTTGGCCTTCAGCCGCAGCAGGCACATCGGCCGCCGAGGGCACGTTGTTGGGATTGGTCTGGGTGTTGGAATCGGTCATGTTGAGAGCAGGATCAGAACTGAAGGCCCGCTTCCCGGGCGGCGTCGGCAAGGGCTTTCACCCGGCCGTGGTATAGGTTGCCGCCGCGATCGAAGACCACCTGTTGGATGCCCTTGGCGAGAGCGCGCTTGGCCACCAGTTCACCGACGGCTACAGAAGCATTGCAGTTGTTGCCGTTGGCCTTGAGGCTAGTGCGTAGGTCTTTATCAACGGTCGACGCTGAACAGAGCGTGCTCTGGGCGTCATCGTCAATGACCTGGGCATAGATGTGAGTGTTGGAACGGAATACGGCCAGGCGGGGTTTGCCGGCAGTGCCGCTTAGGTGACGACGCAGGCGTCGATGACGCTTCTGGGTCTGTTGTTTACGGGAGAGGGTCGACATGTTGGATAAAGAAGAACGGCGTCTAGCAGTGAATTACTTTTTGCCCGACTTGCCTGCCTTGCGGAGGATCCATTCGCCCTCGTACCGGATTCCTTTGCCCTTGTAGGGCTCAGGCGGACGGATGGCGCGAATTTTGGCGGCTTCATTACCCACCAATTCCTTGTCGATCCCAGAAACAATCACCTTGGTGTTGTTCTCAACTTTGAAGGTGATGCCGTCAGGAGCTGCAAGCTCGATGGGGTGGCTGTAACCAGCCGAGACAACAAGGGTTGTGCCTTTCACTTGAGCCCTGGAGCCAACACCAATGATTTCCAGGCTTTTGCTGAAACCGCTCTCCACGCCAACGATCATGTTGTTGACGAGAGCGCGGCAAAGGCCATGGCGCTCGCGGGAGGTGCGCTTGCTGCTGGTGGGGGACAACACGATGGTGTTCTCCACCTGATCGATGCTGACGCCCTCAGGAAGTGTGCGTTTGAGCTCACCCTTCGGTCCCTTGACGGTGACAGCGAGTCCGTTGAGGCTCACGGTCACCTTTTCAGGGATGGGGATGGGGGATTTACCGATACGTGACATGGTTGTGGCTCCAGATCAAAGGACGTAGCAGAGCACTTCACCGCCTACGCCCTGCTTTCGGGCGTCGCGGTCGCTCATCACACCTTTGGAGGTGGAGATGATCGCCACCCCCAGTCCGCCGAGGACCTTGGGAAGGCCTCGGGTGTTCTTATAGATGCGCAGGCCTGGCTTGCTCACCCGCTGCATGGAGCGGATCGTGGGTTGGCGGTTCTTGCCGCTGTACTTGAGTTCCAGAACCAAATTGGTCTGGACTCCCTCGCCTTCTTCGCTGATCTCAGCGATGAAGCCTTCCTGTTGCAGCACTTTGGCGATGCTGCGAGACATTCGGGAAGCAGGTACTTTCGTGCTCTGGTGACGTTTCTCACTCGCATTACGAATGCGGGTAAGCATGTCGGAAATAGGGTCGTGATTGGCCATAGTTTTTTCCGAGGAGGGCTCAGTTACTGCGGAACGGCATTCCCATCTCGCGGAGGAGGGACCGGCCCTCTTCATCCGAACGGGCAGTGGTCACGATGGTGATGTCCATGCCCCTGATGGCGTCGATTTTGTCGAAGGAGATTTCAGGGAAGATGATCTGTTCTCTCACTCCCAGGGTGTAGTTGCCACGTCCGTCAAAGCTCTTAGGGCTGACGCCACGGAAATCGCGGATGCGTGGCAGTGCCAGGTTGATCAGTCGCTCCAGGAATGCGTACATCCGATCACCGCGCAGAGTTACGGCACAGCCGATCGGCATGCCTTCGCGGATCTTGAAGCTGGCGATGGCTTTCTTGGCTCGGGTCACCACCACTTTCTGGCCGGTGATCTGAGCAAGTTCGTTGACCGAGGCTTCTAGGGCCTTGGCATTCGCTGCAGCTTCGCCAAGCCCCCTATTGACGGTGACTTTGACCACCTTGGGGACTTCATGGACGTTGGAGAGACTGAGATCTTTCAGCAATTTGGGCTGAATGGTCTCCCAGTAGCGCTGTTTCAGTGACATGGCTGGGGAATGAGACTTCTGGACTTGGTCAGAAGGCGGATCGAGGTGATCAGTCGATCACTTCGCCGGTTTTCTTGAGGCGACGCTTTTTGCTGCCGTCCTTTTCAGTGATCAGCTCGACTCGGCTGGTCACTTTCTTGTCGGTGGAATAGATCATCACGTTGGAGGCATGCAGTGATGCCTCTTCGGTGACGATTCGACCGCTTTCACCCTCTTGAGTGGGTTTGACGTGGCGAGTGCGCATGTTCACGCCCTCCACGATCACGCGGTTTTCAGTGGGCAAAGTGCGCAGGACCTCTCCGGTCTTGCCCTTGTCCTTCCCAGTGATCACCTGAACGGTGTCGCCTTTACGGAGGCGCATCTTGATGCGCTGCGCTGCGGCGGATTTCGGAGTTGCAGTTGCCATCTCAGATCACCTCCGGAGCGAGAGAGACGATTTTGGTGAAGTTCCGGTCGCGCAATTCGCGGGCCACAGGCCCAAAGACGCGGGTGCCTTTGGGGTTTTTGTCATCGTTAATGATGACGGCGGCATTGTCGTCAAACCGGATGGAGTTGCCGGTATCACGACGAAGTGTGGCTTTGGTGCGGACCACCACGGCCTTGACCACGTCAGACTTTTTCACGCCCATATTGGGCATGGCGTCTTTCACAGCCGCCACGATCACGTCGCCCACATGGGCGTAGCGACGATTGCTTCCCAGCACGCGGATGCACTGGATGCGCTTGGCTCCGCTGTTGTCGGCAACGGTGAGAAAGGATTCCTGCTGAATCATTTGTTGACCTCCTCAGCCTTCTGGCTGTGGCTGATCACTTCGGCGACGGCCCAGCGCTTGTGGCGGCTGAGCGGACGGGTCTCAGTGATGCGAACACGGTCGCCAACGCGAACACTGTTGTTTTCGTCGTGAGCTTTGTAACGGGTGGTACGGCTAACCGTCTTTTGGTAGATGGGGTGGGGAAAGCGGTTTTCCACCGCAACCACCACCGTTTTGTCCATCTTGTCGCTGACGACGGTGCCGACCCTTTCCTTAAGTGCCATGGGTATGAATTGAAGGATCAGGAGGCGGTGGAGCTTTGGCGCTCCTTCTGCACCGTCAGCAGTTGGGCCAGCTTGGTGCGGCTCTGCTTGAAGCGGTGGGTGTTGGCCAGCTGCCTGGTGGCTTGCTGGAAGCGCAGATCGAACAGCTCGCGACGGAGACCGACGATCTGCTCTGTGATGTCTGCATCGGAGAGCTGACGCAGTTCGGAGGCATTGGGATTGGCCATGATCAGGACTCCACGGAGGCGGAAGCAGCGGCCGGAGCTTCCGCACCGGATGTCTGCTCCTGTTCATCGAGAGTGATGAACTTGGTCTTTACAGGCAGCTTGTATTGCGCAAGGCGCATGGCTTCCTTGGCAATTTCAGGAGTGATTTCGTCACCCCCCATCTCAAAAAGAATCCTGCCTGGCTTAATCACCGCCACCCAGAATTCTGGGTTGCCTTTACCTGAACCCATTCGGGTCTCGGCAGCGCGCATGGTGACTGGCTTGTCAGGGAAGATCCTGATCCAGATTTTTCCGCCGCGTTTGACATAGCGGGTCATGGCACGACGGCTGGCCTCGATCTGGCGCGAGGTGATCCAGCCGCACTCCTGTGCTTGCAGAGCGAACTGGCCGAAGGCGATGGTGTTGCCACGAGTGGCGACACCGCGCATGCGGCCGCGTTGCTGCTTACGGAATTTGACGCGTTTTGGACTAAGCATGGTTCAGGCCTCCTGTTCAACCCTCGTTGGAGCGGTCTTCGAACTGTTGGGGCCTGCGACCGGCCCGACGCCGTGGGGATGCCCCCACAGGCAGTTGCTGCTGGGCTTCGTCACCCAGCACTTCGCCCTTAAACACCCAGACCTTGATGCCGAGCACCCCGTAAGTGGTGCTGGCGACCTTGGTGGCGTAGTCGATGTCAGCGCGAAGGGTGTGCAGCGGCACCCGACCTTCACGCGTCCATTCGGTGCGGGCGATCTCAGCCCCGTTGAGGCGACCTGAAACCTGGATTTTCAGGCCAAGAACGCCGGCTCGTTGAGCTCGCTGAACGGCCATGCGGATCGTGCGACGGAACGCCACACGCTTCTCAAGCTGTTGAGCGATGTACTCGGCAAGCAGGAAGGCATCAGCATCGACACGCTCGACCTCGACCACATTGATCCGAACCTGACGGTTGAGATCACCAACGGTTTTCTGAATGCCTGAGCGCAGCTCTTCGATGCCACTGCCCTGGCGTCCAACCAACACACCGGGGCGTGCGGTTTTCAGCTCCACTTCGAGCTGATCTGCCTTGCGGGCGATCAGCACGTCACTGATACCTGCGGAGCCATATTTCTTGTGGATGAACTTGCGAATCCGGTCGTCCTCTTGAAGGAGGCTCGGATAACTCTTGCTGGGTGCGTACCAGCGTGACCGGTGTTCCTGGGTAATCCCCAGGCGTAAGCCGGTTGGATGGATTTTGTGTCCCATCAGTCGGGGTGCTCGGGGGTCAGGAGTCGGTCTGGGGTGCCACAGCAATGCTGATGTGGCAGGTCTGCTTTTTGATCGCGAATGCACGACCTTGGGCTCGGGGGCGATAGCGCTTCATGGAGGGACCCATGTCGGCGCTGGCCTGTGAGATCACCAGGGTTGAAGGGTCAAGTCCGAGGTTGTGCTCGGCATTGGCCACTGCAGAACGCAGAACCTTGGTGATAGGACCCGTGGAGCGGTACGGCATGAACTCGAGCATGATCAGCGCGTCGCGATAACTGCGACCGCGGATCTGATCGAGCACCCGCCGAACCTTGGATACGGAACCGCGGATGAAGCGACCGTGGGCCTGGGCGGTAGTTGCCGTTGGGGATGACGTTGTCATGGTCTCAGCGGCCTCCTTTCTTGTCTTTGATGTGGCCTTTGAAGGTGCGAGTCGGTGCGAATTCACCGAGCTTGTGGCCCACCATTTGTTCGGTCACGAAGACCGGCACGTGGGTACGGCCGTTGTGAACTGCAATGGTGTGGCCGATCATCATCGGCAGGATCGTGGAAGCCCTTGACCACGTCTTGATTACCGATTTGTCATCGGCGGCATTTTGCTTTTCAACCTTGCGAAGCAGGCTGTCGGCAATGAAAGGGCCTTTTTTAAGTGAACGTCCCATGGCGGATTAAGCGAACGACAGAATGGTGTGCAGCATCATGAGTCGCGTCCGCCACGGCTCCGCTTGGACGTCTTGCGACGTTTGCGGAGGACGAACTTGTTACTCGGCTTGTTGCGCTTGCGAGTCTTGAGGCCCAAAGCAGGCTTGCCCCAAGGAGTGACAGGACCGGAGCGGCCAATTGGAGCTCGACCTTCACCACCACCATGAGGGTGATCGCAGGGATTCATCACACTGCCCCGCACCTGAGGTCGGCGTCCAAGCCAGCGGCGTCGACCTGCCTTGCCAAGGCTGGTGTTGCGGATCTCCGAGTTACCGACTTCTCCGATGGTGGCGTAGCACTCACGGCGGACTAGGCGAACCTCAGTGGATGGCAGCTTCAGGGCGACGTAATCACCCTCCTTGGCCATCACCTGAGCGCTGGCTCCAGCAGTTCGGACCATTTGACCACCGCGACCGGCGTAAAGCTCGACGCAGTGAACGCTGGAACCGAGAGGAATGTCGGAGAGTGGCATGGCATTGCCAATCTCAATGGGAGATTCAGGGCCAGACACCACGGTTTGACCAATGGTGACTCCCGCAGGCGCCAAGATATATCGCTTCTCACCATCGGTGTAGAAGAGAAGGGCCAGCCGCGCATTGCGGTGCGGGTCGTAATGAATCGCGGCCACCTTGGCGGGCACGCCGAGTTTGTTGCGTCGGAAATCGACGATGCGGTATTGCCGCTTATGGCCACCGCCACGATGGCGGCAGGTGATCACACCGCGGTTGTTGCGTCCTTTGCGGCGGTGCTTAGACCCCACAAGTGAACGTTCCGGTTTGCGGCCGGTGACTTCACTGAAGTCAGTGACGACCCGGGTTCGGGTGCCGGGTGTATAGGGACGGAAGGTACGGATTGCCATGACGTTTCAGACTCCTCAGGACTCAGGGAAGAGTTGGATGGAGTTGCCCTCAGCGAGGCGTACCACGGCCTTTTTCACCTGAGAGCGCTTGCCGGCATATTTGCCGATCCGACGACTGCGGCGGGGAGGATTCATGGTGCTCACGCCGGTGACCTTGACATCGAACAACTGCTCGACAGCAGCTTTAATGTCTGGCTTGGCAGCTCGGTGGTCCACTTCGAAGGTGTACTGGTTGAGTTCCAGTGCTCGGGTGGCTTTTTCTGTAATCAGGGGCCTGCGGATCACATCCGCCAGGCGTCCCGTGAAGCGCTCAGTCATCTCCGTAGACCTCCTGGATGGTTGCGAGTGCCTCTTCGCCCAGCACCAATGAATTGGCGTGGAGCAGATCGAAGACGTTGAGCTGGTCTGCCGCGATCAGCTTCACCTTCTCGAGGTTGCGAACAGAACGCCGCAAAACCTCATTGGGGGAGTTCAGCACGATCAGAACCTTGGCGTCGGCAGCAACTCCGAGGCGCCCAAGTGCGTCAACGACTTGACGGGTTTTTGGAGCTTCAAGCGCTGTTCCAAAATCCTTCACCACAATCACGTCGTCGATGCGTGCCATCAGCGCGGTGCGCAGGGCCAAACGACGTTCCTTGCGGTTCATCGCAAGGTTGTAGGTGCGTGGCTTTGGACCAAACACGATGCCGCCACCGGGACGCAGAGGAGTACGGATCGATCCCTGACGAGCACGACCGGTTCCTTTCTGCTTGTAGGGCTTGCGTCCGCCACCACGTACTTCCGCACGGGTGAGGGTGCTGGCGGTTCCCTGACGGCTATGAGCCTGCTGGCGCAGCACTGCGCGGTGCATCAGGTCGACTGCGGTGGTTTCCTTGGCCACCTTCAGGTCCAGAGACGCCTTACCGGCTTCCTTGCCCTGCCAGTCACGAACAACACAATTGGCCATCACTTACCTCCTTTGGCGGGCTTTGCACCCACACGATTGGCGGGTCGGATGTTCAACAGCGATCCAGGCTTGCCAGGAACAGAACCCTTCACTACGAGCAGGTTGCGGTCGCTGTCCACCTTGAGGATCGTGAGGGCCCGAGTGGTGATTTTCTTGCCGCCGTAGCGACCAGCCATCCGTTTGCCGGGGTAAATGCGACCAGGTGTCGTGCCGGCACCGATTGAACCAGGCTCGCGATGATTCTTCGAGCCGTGGGTCATCGGACCTCGGCTGAAGCCATGACGCTTTTGGTAGCCGGCGAAGCCACGCCCCATGGTGTCGCCGCTGACGTCGACCTTCTGGCCTGCCTCGAAATCACCCACGGTGATGGCGCTACCCAGCTCGAGACCATTCAGGTCGTCAACGCGATATTCGTGCAGGTGGCGGAGTAGACCTTCGCCGGATTTGGCGAGGTGACCCTTGGCTGGCTTGTTGATCAGCTTTTCGCGTATTTCGCCAAAGCCGATCTGTACGGCTGCATAGCCGTCAGTTTCACTGGTCTTGAGTTGGGTGATCCGGCAAGGCCCCGCCTCGATCAAGGTGACCGGGACGGCTTTGCCTTGCTCATCGAAGAATTGGGACATACCCAGCTTCTTCCCAAGGATGCCGATGGACATGGGAGGTAATGACGCCAGCGTGAATAACCTCAGCCTTTGCAACTTGACGCTGCTGGAGCTGTGGCCTGAAGGGCGCTGATTGAAATGACGCAGTCATGGCCGAATGCTTCAACGGAAAGCGTTGCTGCAATTCAGATTGGGGCTAGCGAGCGAATCAGCTGGCTGGGACTTAATCAACCTGAGAGGTCGGTAGTTTCCCGGCAATTCAACGAATGGAATCGTTGAAGTGCACTGGCCTGACGATCCGGCGCACACGCCGGACCTGCTCTTGGAACTGGAGGCCCGGCTAGCGGACGGGCACAGATCGGCAGAGCGAAAGAAAACACTACACCACTGCCTTCCGGCTTCCATTCATCCCTGATCAGCTGCCAGACTCACACCATCTGAACTGATTCCATGCCGCTGTTGCTTTCAGGTCGGGGTTTCCGCCGTGAACTGGAATCTGCCGGTGTCATGGCAGTCCATGCTCCCCTAGAAGGTGGCGCAGAAACGCGTCTGCTCAGGCGACTTCGCGCAGCCGGTTATCGAACACAGATTTCTTCGGCAAGGGGTCTCGGGGATCCGGAGGTGTTTCTCTTTCAGAAACATGGCGTACGACCTCCACACTTGGGACATCAAAGCGTTGGACGTGGTGCGGCGGTCGGGGAGGTGCAAGAGGTCATGCCACAGCTTGGAGAAATGTTGCTTGGCAACAAGCCTGTAGTGCTTTGGCTCATCGAGGGGCAGGTGCTATCTCGTTCGGAATTGCTTTCTCTCTGTGACCTTTGCCGGCGTGAGCCGCGTTTGAAGGTGGTGGTGGAAATGGGTGGTGCGCGCAGTCTGCGCTGGCAGCCGATGACACGGCTGCTGGGAGCCTGAACGCCTGTCTTCTGCCGGTCACTGGTTTACAGGGCGCCGGTGATGAGGCCCTCGGTGAGGGTCGTTGGGTCAAGTTGATCTGCGGGGCCAGCAATCAGGATCTGGCTGCAGTCGCTGATCTTTGCGCCCTGTATGCCGTTGCAGGCGTTCAGTGTGTTGACGTGGCAGCCGACTCAGCTGTGGTGAACGCTGCGCGCACGGGTCTCAACTGGGCCCGAGAACGCACCGGTTACTCCCCATGGTTAATGGTCAGTGTCAGCGACGGTCGCGATGCCCATTTTCGTAAGGCTGTCTTTGATCCTTCCCGCTGCCCTTCTGACTGTGCGCGACCCTGCGAGAGGGTCTGCCCAGCTGATGCCATTCAATTTGGGCCCGGTGTCGACCCCAACCGTTGCTACGGCTGTGGGCGCTGTTTACCGGCCTGCCCCCTGGGCCTGATTGAAACCTCCGATCACCGGGTGGGGCTCGACAACCTCGCCCATCTGCTGACGGAGCTTCAACCCGATGCACTTGAGGTTCACACTGCACCTGGGCGTGCGCTGGACTTTGATCGCACGCTTAATCAGGTTGTAGCTGCCTCGATTCCACTGCGAAGGCTTGCGGTGAGCTGCGGCCTTGAGGGGCATGGCTTGCGCCCCGAAGACCTGGTCACGGAGCTCTGGGGGCGCCACGAGGCCCTGCGCAAACATGGGTTTCGTCCTCTCTGGCAGCTTGATGGGCGGCCGATGAGTGGCGATGTCGGTGCAGGCACGGCTCGTGCGGCCCTGCGGCTCTGGCAGCAGGTTCGGACCAGCGCACCTCCAGGGCCGTTGCAGTTGGCGGGAGGAACCAATGGCGCGACCATTGGCCTGCTGGATGCTCTTGGTCTGCCGCGTTCCAGTGGTCCGGCCGGTGTCGCGTTCGGGGGCATGGCACGTTCGATTGTGCAACCTCTTCTGCAGGAGGCGGAATCGCGCCGAAGCACTCTGCGGGACTGGCCCTTGGGCTGGGACAGAGCTCTGGCGCTGGCGCGGGATCTTGTGATTCCCTGGCTTTCTCGCCCCTGACTGTCTCGATTAGGGACTTAGTCCTGCTAGAAGGCGTTCAGGTCCTGATGAGCACTGGGAGCCTGGGCCATGAGTACCGAGCGCATCACCGATGACTTGCAACGGCTGCTCGCGCTGTTGCCAACTGAAGTACAAGAGTTACTTGCATCCGCTGACCGACGGGATCAGCTGCTGGAGGTCGTGCTCGATCTCGGTCGGATTCCTGAAGCTCGTTATCCAGGTCGTTCGGTTGAACTCGGTGAGCGCTGCCTCGAGCCCCAGGATCTTCAGGAGATGGTGAGCAGGATCGGTCAATTCGGTGCCGATAATCGAGCAGGTATTGAGCGAACACTGCACCGCATCAGTGCCATCCGTAATCGGAGAGGTGATGTCATTGGCCTCACCTGTCGAGTTGGACGTGCCGTTTTCGGAACAGTCGCCATCGTTCGCGATTTGCTCGATAGCGGAGAGTCATTGCTGCTGATGGGACGCCCCGGTGTGGGTAAGACCACAGCTCTGAGGGAAATTGCCCGTGTTCTCGCAGATGATCTGCACAAGCGGGTCGTTGTAATCGACACCAGTAATGAAATTGCTGGTGACGGAGATATTCCACATCCAGCCATCGGACGTGCCAGGCGTATGCAGGTGGCCAGGCCGGAACTCCAGCATCAGGTGATGATCGAAGCGGTGGAAAACCACATGCCTGAGGTCATCGTGATTGATGAGATCGGCACTGAGCTGGAAGCTCAGGCCGCACGCACGATCGCTGAGCGGGGGGTGATGCTTGTAGCCACCGCCCATGGCAATGCTCTCGTCAATCTGATCAAGAATCCGACGCTGTGCGATTTAGTTGGGGGGATTGAGTCCGTCACCCTGGGTGACGATGAGGCACGCCGACGCCGAACACAGAAAACGGTTCTGGAGCGTGCTGCTGAACCCACCTTCCCGCTCGCAGTGGAGATGCACAGCCGTCATCGCTGGTCCGTCCATGACGACGTTGGACGCACGGTGGATCTGTTGCTGCGGGGACAGAGCCCCAGACCTCAGGAACGTGAACTCATGGCGGATGGCGATGTCAGGCTGATCGACCCAGAGCCGTCAACACCGCAACCTCCTCAGCGGCGGCCAGCTCTGGCGGTTGTCCCTTTGCCCGATCCTGGCCGTTCCGTTCGCAGGAACAATGATCAACAGAAGCCTCCCATTGCTGAGGCCCCGCGTGAGGCAAAGCTGCACGTGCTCTGTTGCGGTCTCAGCAGGCAGCGACTGGAAGAGGCTGTCCGCTGCCATGGATGGCCTATCTGTGCCGTGGACGATCTGTCTGCTGCTGATGTGCTGCTGAGTGTGCGTCAGGGTTTGGGACGCCAGCCCGAGCTTCGCCGACAGGCAAGGGAAGCCGGGGTGCCCATTCTTGTGATCAAGTCGGACTCTTTGGCTCAGGTGGAGCGAGCTCTTGAGCGCCTGCTCAACCGCCAGCCTCTGCCAAGGAAGGACCTGGAACCTGAGGGGGGATCAGGTCAGCGGGATCGAGCCGATGCTCTGGCTGCTCTAGAGGAATGCCGTTTGGCAGTGGAGCAGATTGTGATGACGCAGGGTCGACCGGTTGAACTTCTGCCGCGCAATGAGAATGTCCTTCAAATGCAGGCGGATCTTGTGGCGCGTTACAGCCTTCAAAGCGACGTCTATGGATCCAGTGATCAACGCCGGCTCAGGGTTTTCCCCCCATAATCCAAACCCGAAAGCTCGAATGGATTGACGAAGGTCACTCCATTGTGAGTAACTATCTGAACCCCAGAGTTGATCTCCGTAGGGAGTCTCAGCGCTGGCGTCAATGGGCCGTCGCCAAGCGGTAAGGCAGCGGGTTTTGGTCTCGCCATTCCTAGGTTCGAATCCTAGCGGCCCAGTTTTTCTTGATACTTGGTGCTGACCCCCCGTCTGCTGGTCTTTGATTTTGATGGCGTGATTGTGGATGGGATGAACGAGTACTGGTGGAGTGCTCGTCATGCCTGTCTGCGGCTGAATCCCACTGTTGATCTTTCTGAGTCCATACCTCCACAGTTTCGGCAGCTCAGGCCCTGGATTCATCACGGTTGGGAGATGGTGCTGATCGCGGCATTGATCTCTGAGCAACGCGGACCTCTCGAGCAGCTCGGGGTCCAAGCGTTTGTGCACGACTACGCGGCGCATTGCACAGCTGCGCTGGAGCGTTTTCGTTGGAACCCTGTTTTGCTGCAGCAGACTTTGGAGGCGGTGCGGGCCGATGCCGTGCGCGGCGATCGGGACGCTTGGCTGGCTCTGCATCAGCCTTATCCAGGAGTGCCTGAGCGTTTGACCGCTTTTTCGGAAGAGAACATTGCCTGGGCGGTGCTCACCACCAAGGCAAGTGATTTCACCTCCGAGCTACTTGCCTCCATGGGGCTCAAGCCAGAACGGCTGGATGGCCACGAGTCTGGATCGAAGCCTGAGGTGCTGCGCCGCCTGGCCTGCAACTGGAGACTGGACGGTTTTGTTGAGGACCGTCGCCCCACTTTGGAAACTGTTCGCACCACCGCAGGCCTCGAAACCGTGCCCTGCTGGCTTGTCAGCTGGGGATACCTGAGGCCCACGGATGTGACGGATCTCCCCAGTGGAATTCGCCTGCTCAGGCCAGAGCAGTTCGCAACCCCCTTGGCGGACTGGCCCTAATTCGATAACGTACATCTGTACTACGTGAGACGGATGGCCTGGATCGGGGCACTGGATGATTTGTCCGGCCTCTGATCCCACCGAGGCGTCGGTTCATCCGCCGTCCCGATCAGCTGCCTGCGGCGTTCTTCTGCTCCTTAACTGTTTTAGCCATGCCAGCCGACGTGAAAGCCTCCCAGTCCTCCGGTGGAGATGTCCGCCCCGGTGAGCGCGACAAAGCGCTCAATCTCGTGCTCGGTCAAATCGAGCGTAACTTCGGCAAGGGTTCGATCATGCGTCTCGGGGACGCATCCAGGATGCGGGTGGAAACAGTTTCCACAGGAGCCCTAACTCTTGATCTCGCATTAGGTGGTGGGTATCCCAAGGGGCGTGTCGTTGAGGTCTACGGGCCCGAAAGTTCCGGCAAGACCACGCTGACGTTGCATGCCATTGCCGAGGTTCAGCGCAACGGAGGCGTCGCAGCCTTTGTTGATGCAGAGCATGCTCTTGACCCGGTTTATGCCGCATCCCTGGGAGTGGATGTGGAAAATCTGCTGGTATCTCAGCCGGATACAGGCGAGATGGCGCTTGAGATCGTGGATCAGTTGGTCCGTTCCGCAGCTGTCGACATCGTTGTGGTCGACTCTGTGGCCGCTCTTACGCCCCGTGCCGAGATCGAGGGTGAGATGGGCGATCTTGCAGTAGGCAGTCAGGCACGTCTCATGAGCCAAGCGATGCGCAAGATCACCGGCAATATCGGCAAGTCTGGTTGCACGGTGATTTTCCTCAACCAGCTGCGTCTCAAGATTGGTGTCACCTACGGCAATCCAGAAACCACTACTGGTGGTAACGCTCTCAAGTTCTATGCCTCAGTGCGGCTTGACATTCGTCGTATTCAGACGCTTAAGCGCGGCACCGAGGAGTACGGCATTCGCGCCAAGGTGAAGGTGGCCAAAAACAAGGTCGCTCCTCCCTTCCGAATCGCCGAATTCGACATTCTCTTTGGTCGAGGGATCAGCACGCTGGGTTGTGTGCTCGATCTGGCTGAGGAGACGGGTGTCGTCACTCGCAAGGGTGCCTGGTACAGCTATGAGGGCGACAACATCGGGCAGGGTCGTGACAACACCATTGGTTGGCTGGAGCAAAATCCGGAAGCCAAGGACGCCATTGAAGTGTTGGTGCGGCAGAAGCTGACGGAAGGTTCGGAAGTTAAGTCCAATTCCATGCGTCCTCTTGCTGCTGCTGCACGCTCGGCTGCTGCTAAGCCTGTCGATAAGTCTGCTGTGGTTGCTTCGCCGTCGAAGGACGCAGCCTGATTAGCTCTGCAGGAGCTGTGAGGGGCTGCATGCACTGCGGCCCTTTTGCAGATGTTCTGTGATGCGTTGAAGTTCCTGAATAGCTTCAGCCCCTTCGAATTTCACCAGTTCGCGTCCGTTGCGGGATTCGACCCAGCTGATGCCGAAGTCAGAGACCAGGAAGCGCACCATGTGCTCCTCGCCCAGCTCGGCCATGAATGAGGCTCCGCTTCCTTCCTGGCCGTCATTGCAGGTGTAGCAAGTCGCGGTGATGCCCTGTTTTCTGAGATTTGTCGCCAAAGCCTGCAGGCTCATGACCAGATCTTGGACGACCGAGCGGTATTGCTCGGAAAGTCGGAGGAACAAGCAGAGCACCGTTCAGGTGCATATGAGCCTAAAGGTTTCCTTTGGAATTCAGTGTTCCTGGTGAGCGTTCTCGGTTTTACGGGCTGTCGGCAAGTGTCCAGAATCCTGCGGCAGGGCCGATGAAACGAACCACCACCCAGAGAAGCACCAGGGCTGCGATGCCAATCCAGGCGCCTCGCGTTGTGACTGACACGAATTGCGTGGCCTGGGCTCGAGTTAGCGGCAACCAGGCGATAAAACGCTCAGCGTCCTTGGGGTCGGGTTTGCGCTGGCGCGGTGGCAGTCCCTGGCTGGCACGACGTCGTGCTTCTCCCATTTCTGGCCTCACAAGCTGTAGGCCAGCCTAGAAGTGACTGTCAGTCTGGACGAAGTCTCTGCAACGAGTCCCAGGGTTCAAGTGCGCGCAACACCTGCTCTCCCCAGCTGCGTCCGCGTACCCTCCCGTCGAGGATGGCTAGGCGACCGCCGCTGCGTCTCAGAGAGGCAATGGCAGGGATCAGAATCGCCAATGCTTCGGGAAGCAGAAGCGTGCGAAACCAATCACGCCCTTGGCGCTTCAGCGACTCCACGCGAGCTGCGGTGAGTGGGTCCTCCAGACTGGCGATTGGCAGCATGGCCGCAATCAGTTGTTCGGGTTCAGGAAGCAGATGCTGATGGCTTAACCACCAGCTCCAGCTGCAGCAGATCACTCCGTTTGACTCCGGAGCCGTGCTTTCAAGTGTGACCCTGCTGCCGAATTCTGCTGCTAGCTCACTGCAGAGGCGCTGACGCATGCAAGGAGCATCAACTAGAACACCGGTCAATCCAGATCGGCCCAGGATCAGGCGTCGGCTCTGCTCCAGAAGATGGCCAGCAAAAATTTCTGTGTTCGGCAGTGGCTGACGTTTTGGCAGATAGATCGGTAGGGGCTCCCCACGCGGTGCATCGCGCAGATCGAGTCGCAGCTCATCGCTGTCGCTACGAGTCTCTTCGCCATGACGACGACAGCCTCCATCCCCATGAATCAATGTCCAGGGATGTTTCAAGAAGAGTGATGCCAGCGTGATGAGTGGTTCAAGCGGTTGTAGCTGCCAGCTCCACTGAAGGGTGTTCGAATTCACTCGAGCCCAGCTGGCCCATGACGGCTGGTCCATGGACATCAGCTGGCACCAGGGTTCTGGTGTTGAACCCAGTAGCTGCAGCAGATCGCGAACCAGGGTCAGAGCGCTCTCGGGCATGGCGAGGTCGCGGTTTGTTCCGCCACCAAGGACGACAAGCTGGCGGCTCAGGCGTTCATGCAGGTCCATCAAACCCTCTCCGGCGGAGGGAAATGCTGCTCGCAGCTCCTCCCAGTGGCAGGGGTCGATCTTCACGGTCATGGCACGTCGAAGACGGTCTGGCAGCCACTCCGCCTCAGGAATAACTAGGTGGTCGTCAGGACGGAGTTGCCCGCGGCGATGGACATCGAGAAGCTGTTGGGGTGTCAACAGCCAGATCTGTTCCCCGGGAGGGGGTTCAAGTCCGGTCCAGCATCCCAGTTTTAATCCGCTCTCCAGCAGACGAGGTCGTTCCACATGCAGCAATCGCTGGTGTTGAGTCGGGTCAAGAATCAGCACTGTGTGATTGCTGCGCAGGCTGAGTGGCACCAGCAGGGCCAGCCACCAACGGTCGCTGCTACCTGCAGACAATTGGATTCTGGTTCGATCCTGTCGTCGCAGACTCCGGCCTACTAGACGGCTCAGGGTCAGTTGGTGCTCCCATTGACCCGCTTCTCCCCTGAGCAGGTGCTTGAGCTGCTGATGGGCCTGAACTTCCAGCATTCGAGAAGCCTAAGAACCGCCCGGCCGCTCATCGGTTCAGGCTGAGCTGTTCCAATCCCTGCATGGGTGAGCAACATGGGCTGGATGGGGACCGTGGTGATGGATCAGGAGCAGATCGCAGAATTGGCTGGTTTCAGCAGGGTCGGAATTGTGGGCCTTGGCCTGATCGGTGGCTCGATCGGTCTTGATCTGCGTGCTCTTGGGGTCAGCGTTCAGGGCCTTGTGCATCGAGATAGCACAGCGGAACGTGCCCTCCAGCGTGGGCTTGTTGATGCTGTCAGCTGCGATCCTGACTGTCTAAAAAACTGTGATCTTGTTGTGCTGGCTTTGCCGCTGGAGGCCCTGCTGCAGCCTCAAGATGCTCTGCTCAAAGCTCTCCCGTCTGAGGCAGTGATCACGGATGTGGGGTCGGTGAAGGGAGCCGTTCTCGATGTCTGGAGAGGTCGTCACCCACGTTTCGTGGCATCTCATCCGATGGCAGGGACTGCCGAGTCAGGGGTGGATTCTGGTTGCCGTGGTCTGTTTAGAGGACGCGCCTGGGTCGGTACGCCGGAAGCCGACACAGATCCCGAAGCCCTGAAGCAGGTCAGAGCCTTGGCTTGCTCGCTTGGTGCGCACTGGGTCAGTGCGGATCCGCTCATTCATGACCAGGCCGTTGCTTTGATTTCGCATCTACCCGTGATGGTGAGTGCAGCACTGCTACGCGTACTCGGGGAGGAGCGAGACCCCCGTGTGCGTGATTTGGCACGTCAACTGGCCTCCAGCGGTTTCGCAGATACAACTCGAGTTGGTGGAGGCAATCCAGCGCTGGGTACGGCGATGGCTTGCCACAACACCTCTGCGTTGCTGAAGTCTCTTGCTGCCTATCGATGGAGCCTCGAGCAGCTTGAAGAGGCAGTCCTTAACGGCCACTGGGCTCAACTGGAACAGGAGCTGGAGAAGACCCGCTCACTGCGCCCCGGTTTCCTGGAGCACCCATCTCAACCAGCTAAGCCGCAAGATTGAGGGTTAAGCCGCGCGCTGCCATCAATTGCCTGCATGCCATTAATGCGGACAGGCTGACGCCGGCGGTGCCCTCTCCAGGATGAATCGAATCACCGCACAGCCACAGTTGGGGAATTGGTGTGCGGCTGGCCAGTCCGAAGGGCCCAAAGCGACCTGGGCTCTGACCAAGACCTCCCACCACGCCATCCGGTCGACCGGTCCAGTGGGCAAATCCTCGCGGAGTTGCCAATTCCTGATGCAGCCAGGCGTGATCTGGCAGGTTCAGAGCGGAGTTCACGTCCCGACGAATTGAATCCTGAAGCTCTCGTTTGCGCCGCTGGTAAGCCTTCTCATCCATGTCGTGCCAACCCTCCGGTGAGGTGAAGACGCTGGCGATCACGGTGGCCTGGCCCTTCGGAGCTCGACCGTCACCGTCGTGACTGATCGACAAGAAGAGAGATCCAGGGGAGTTGCCGTCGCGCTGGAGGTGTCCGGGGCAATTGTCGGGTAGGTAACGCCGTTCGACACCGCCGTAAAACACGATCGCTCCGCTCGGCGCCTTGAGGGTGTTGAGATGCTTCCGGTAATCGTTGGGCATCTGTTCAAGATCCGGAATCAGTCCTGGTAAGCACTGCGGCGGGAGGCTGCAGATAATCTCCCTGGCTCGCAGGCAGTGCTGCCCTTTCGAAGCCGCTTCAACCGTGACTGACCACCCGGAGTGACCGTCGTTGTGATCCAGTTCCAGAGCGCGATGGCGCAGAAGCACATTCCCACCATCGCGTTCCAGGGCTGTCGCAAGCTGGTCGCTGAGGCTCTGCATCGATCCATGGAGATGCCATAGACCGAGTGGGGCCTGGCACATCTGCAAGACCGTTGCGCCGTAGAGGGCTGCAGTGCGCTCACTCGGTTGCTGTGAATACAGCCGCAGCTGTAGGTCGAGAAAGCGTCGCAGTCGTTGGTCTCCAGCGCATCCACTGAGGGTCAGCAGATCGGAGACCGTCAGCAGAGTGAGGGGGGCGCAAGCCAGATTTCCAGGGGTCAGCGCAGCCAGCGTGCGTCCAAGATCCCAGCCCGTGCGAATTGGCAGCACTGGATCGGCCGCAGCGAACTGCCAGTTCTGACGATGAATCCAGCTGCACAGCTGCCAGAAGCGCTCGCTGCCTGGAAATTGCTGGCTGCGCTCTTGGCGCCAACGCTGAGCGTCGTGCCAGAGATGCACTGGAGGAGACCCGTCATTGAAGTCCACCACGCAGCCAGGGTCGAGCCGTTCGGCTTGCGGAGGTTTGATGTCCAGGTGCTGAAAAAGTCGTGCATGACTACCACCAGGTTCTAGTCCTGCAACCTGTGTGGCACCGACATCAAAGGTGAATGGACCCCGTCGGAACGTTCCAGCACAGCCGCCAAGCTGATGGTGCGCCTCAAGCAGTGTGACGGTCAATCCCTCATGGGCCAGGAGGGCCGCAGCGGTGAGACCGGCAATCCCGCCACCGATCACGATCACGTCCTGGACCTGTTCCATCGCGGCATGCTGGCAGCAGAGTTGGATCAGCGTGGATGCGTGATCAGCTGGAACGCGCCCTGGCGACTGCTGACTTGCTTCAAGGGCGAAAATTGGTTGGTGTACGCAGTGTGGGCGGCAGCAGTGTCGGGTCCACATGGCGGTTGAGCCTGAGCGATGGTGAGGAGCTCTTCGTCAAGGTGGCCCAGACGGCCAACTTGTTGGCTGAACAGTCAGGCCTGCAGGCCTTACGTCACTGGTCTGATCCAGCCTTAATCGAAGTGCCCCAGGTGCTCGGCTGCATACCTCTGTCAGGGCAGTCAGCCTTGGTGATGGCCTGGTGGGATGCCAGCAAGGGCGATCAATTCCGTCTTGGTCAAGGACTGGCGCAACTTCATCGTGCATCGGCTGCTGCCGGACCGGGTTGCTTCGGCTGGGATCACGATGGCTTCATTGGTCTGGGGCCCCAGCCTTCCGGATGGTGTGACAACTGGGGCGATGCGTTCACTCAACTCAGACTTCACCCTCAGCTCTGCCTGGCCATGCAGTGGGGGCTGGCTGCGCAGGATTGGGAGCCACTGCTTGGACCGATCGCTGCTTGGCTGAATCGTCATGCGCCTGAGCCCTGCCTTGTCCATGGCGACCTCTGGGCTGGCAATGCAGCCGTGCTGGCTGACGGTCGTGGTCTGTTGATCGATCCCGCGAGCTGGTGGGCTGATCGTGAAGTCGATCTGGCGATGACCCGTCTGTTCGGTGGCTTCTCTCGTCGATTGATGGAGGGATACTCCAGTGAATGGCCTTTGCCAGCTGGCGCAGAACAGAGAGTTGAGACTCTCAATCTCTATCACCTGTTGAATCACGCCAACCTTTTTGGCGGTGGATACCAACAAAGAAGCCGCGAGATCCTTACGGATCTGCGGCTCTCCTTGCTCTGAAAATTGGGAATGAAACTTGTGTCTCATCCCAGGCGGTTTCAGCCCAAGTACTCCTTTCGCAGCGTCTGAATGCGGGTCAAAAGTTCATTGCGCTTGTCGCTGGTGGTGAGGTTCTTCCAGCTCCATTGGCCCACAACCACAACGCCGAGTAGTTCGAGCAGGCCAGGAACAACAGGCAGCAGGTTGATCGTGTCGAGAATCCCTTTGATCAGGATTTGGGCAACGATCACAGCGGCGAAAATGCCTACAACTTTGCCGATACGCCCTGCCTGGCTCCAGTCGACCTTGTCGAGAGTTTCATTCACCTTGCCTAGGACGTCTTTGTAGCGCTCGGCGAATGCGACGTTGTCGCCTGTGGCGCTTTCAGTCGACTGCGTAGTGGTTTCGTCGCTCATGACGCCTAAGCTGGCTACTAATACTCCGCGACGATATCGGCAAGATCACTGGAATGCCATGCCGGCTCCGTATCGATCTGGATTGTCTGATGATTCTCAGGGCCTCACTAAGTGCTGTGTCACCTGAAGAAGGCTGCGCATTGCTGCTGGGGGAGTCATCTCCTGAACTCAACGTGCGCTTCGTGTGGCCCTGTTGCAATGTCTGGCGCCCTGGTTTCGGCGGATTCAGTGATGTGATCTCGGTGGATGGCGATCAAGCGCCGGTCTCCGTTTCGCGACGATCAAGGTTTGCATTGGACCCTCGTGAGCAGATCGCTGCCCAGCGATGGTCTCGCCAAAGAGGTTGGCGGGTTCTCGGCAGTGCACACTCCCATCCAGAGGGTGATCCGGTGCCGAGTGTGCTGGACAGGCAATGGGCTGCCTGCGCAGGAGTCATGCTCATTGATGCCGGTGTCTCTGGTGTCCGTGCCTGGTGGCTGCAGGGGGCCGAGCAGGGGGGGGGCGACAAGCCTGTCATCGCTCTTTCGATGCTTGTCCACAGTCACGCAATGGTGGGAGACACTGTGAAGTCGAGTCCCGATGGCGCATCTCGGCCTGTGCAATGACGGAACACCTTCCAGATCGTGACCTGAGTGTGCAGGAGCGGGGACGTTATGCCCGTCATCTCACACTCCCGGAGTTTGGGGTCGTCGGCCAGCAGCGGTTGAAAACAGCATCGGTGCTGTGCGTTGGCGCAGGTGGGTTGGGCTCACCTTTATTGATGTACCTAGCGGCGGCTGGTGTTGGTCGTATCGGCATCGTTGACGATGACCGGGTGGAGGTCTCCAACCTGCAGCGGCAGGTGATTCATGCTGAAAGTGGAATCGGCCAGCTCAAGACAGACTCTGCCTGTCAAAGGATCGTGGGTCTTAATTCGCATTGCAGGGTTGAGCAGCATGCTTGTCGGCTCACCACCACGAATGCCATCGAGCTGATCGAGAGCCATGACCTGGTGGTGGATGGGTCCGATAACTTCCCCACGCGCTATCTGATCAACGATGTCTGCGCCTTGCTCAAGAAGCCTTGGGTGTACGGATCTGTTCAGCGTTTCGAGGGGCAGGTCAGTGTTTTTAACCAAGGTCTTCAGTCCCCGGATTACCGCGATCTGGTTCCAGAGCCACCGCCCCCGGGCCTTGTTCCCTCCTGCGCCGATGGAGGTGTAGTTGGGGTGATGCCGGGATTGATCGGGCTGCTCCAGGCCACCGAAACCATCAAGTTGCTGGCAGGAATCGGTGAATCTCTGGATGGGAGGCTGCTGCTTGTGGACGGCTTGACGATGCGTTTCCGCGAGCTCCGTCTGCAGCGTCGCCCCCATCGCCCTCCTATTACGGCTCTGATCGATTACGAGGCGTTCTGTAGCGTCGATGACCCTGGCCGCCTTGAGGGAGCGTCAAGCGTGAAAAGCATTTCCGTGACAGAGCTCAGCGCATTATTTGAAGAGGGTGGAGAGCTTGTGCTGATTGATGTACGCAATCCCTCGGAAACAGAGGTGGCCGCGATTCCTCGATCGCAACTGATTCCACTTGCAACCATCGAGAACGGAGAAGGGATCGACGAGATCCGCGGTCTTGCTGGACAACGTCCGATCTACGTGTACTGCAAGCTGGGAGGACGTTCGGCCCGTGCTGTCGAGCTTTTGTCTGAACATGGCATCGTCGCCACCAACGTGGCGGGAGGGATTGATGCCTGGTCGCAGGAGGTTGATTCTGAAGTCCCCCGTTACTGATCTTCTGAACAGGACTTCAATAATCCACTCCACGCTTGAGATCTACACCTTGTTCGGCGTAGTGCTTGTGGCAGACCATCTCCGAATGGACACTTGCCAGATCGAAGTAGGCCGGTGGGTGTTTGCAGCGGCCTGTGATGATTACTTCAGTTTCGGAAGGCTTGCGCACCAGCGCCTGCACGATGGGCTCGACCGGTAGCAGTTCCAAATCAACGGTGGGATTGAGTTCGTCCAGGATCACGGTCTTATAAAGGCCGCTGGCGATCGCCGCTCTGGCAATTTCCCAAGCACGTTCGGCCTCGACGTAGTCGATCGGCTCCTGTTGACCACGCCAGACGATCGCGTCCCGTCCGGAACGCAGGTGGTCCACCAGGTGCGGGTAGCTCTCACGCAGAGCTGCGATCGCAGCATCTTCGGTGTAGCCGTTACCACCCTTGAGCCACTGCAGGATCAGGACGCGGTGGCTTTTGTCCTGACTGATGCCTCGACCGATCGCCTGAAGTCCCTTGCCTAGGGCGCTGGTGGATTTCCCTTTGCCTTCGCCGGTGTAAATCTCGATTCCACCTGGTGACGGGAATGGAAGCAGCGAATCGTCCTTGGCCTCGATCCGCCTGTGGGCGCGCATCTCGGAGTGCAGATCGGCAATCTGAATCAACGGCTGGGGTGCAGCGCGGCCGGTCACAATGATTTCCATACCCTCCGGTCGTGCGGAGAGGGTCTTCACGACGTCCTTGATGTCGAGCAGCCCGAGATCCAGCAGCGGGTTCAGTTCGTCGAGAACCACCACGGAATAGAGAGCGCTGGCAATGGCGCCTCGCGCAATGTCCCAGCCTCTCTGCGCTTCCTGTTGGTCGAATTTGGTGGCCTCATCAGCGTTGAAGTAGTCAGCACGTCCTGTGCGGACCTGATCGATGAGGTGGGGGAAACCCTGCTGCAATGCTTCGATCGCAGCATCTTCGTCGTAAGCACGGCCAGGTCCTTTGAGAAACCGCAGCAGCAGGACCCGGGTTCGCCGTTGTTCGCAGATACCAAGACCGATGGTGCGCAGCACCACACCAAGTGCAGCTTGGCTCTTGCCTTTGCCTTCTCCGTCGTAGACGTGGAGTTGACCGAGACTGCGTTCACGGCTGTCGGCAGCTGTAACGATGCCGATGCCGGGATTGCTGCGGCGACGTGCTCCGCTGGAGCTATCAGATGACTGGACTGCGTCCATCGTCAATTCTTGGATGGCGCTTCTTACGATCGGAGCATACTGAGATTCCCGTTTTCAGCAGTGGCTTCTGAGACCTTCCGCCTGCTGGAACGACTGTCCATTGACGATGAGCAGCGCCTGAAGCAGCTGCGCCAATGGATCCTGGGTTGCGATCGCGTGTTCGTGGCTTATTCCGGAGGGGTGGACAGCACCTTGGTGGCTGCCATTGCCCAGGAACAGCTTGCCGACTGCGCATGCGCAATCACAGGGGTGTCGCCTTCGCTGGCTCCCCATTTGTTGGCTGAAGCTCGTCAGCAGGCGCATTGGCTGCGAATTCGGCACCTGGAAGTGGAAACCAGGGAGCTCGAAGACCCCGCCTACAGCAGCAACCCCACGGATCGTTGTTATGCCTGCAAGCGCGAGCTGCACAGCCATCTCGCGCCCATTGCTGAGGCGGCTGATGGCGCGAGGGTGCTGGATGGTGTGAACCTTGATGACCTCGGCGATCATCGGCCTGGTCTTCAGGCAGCCAGTGAAGCAGGTGTGGGCTCACCGCTGGCGGATCTGCAGATCGATAAGGCCTGCGTGCGACGACTGTCCAGGGCGTTGGGATTTCCCTGGTGGGATAAGCCAGCTCAGCCGTGCCTGGCTTCACGATTTCCTTATGGGGAACCCATCAGCCATGACCGCCTGAGGCAGGTTGGTTGTGCGGAAGCCTGGCTGATCGAACGGGGCTTCTGCCGCGTCAGAGTCCGATCCCAGGGCCTTTCGGCACGGATCGAGGTTCCTCAGGAGCGGCTTGCCGAACTGCTTGATCCTGAGATTAGGGACCCACTCGTGAGGGTCATGCTCGAACTTGGCTTCACCACTGTGAGCCTTGATTTAGAAGGGTTGGTGAGTGGAAAACTCAACCGGGTCATTCCCGGTTGAGGGGGGGATTCAGCCAGCCTGAACGCTCGGTGTTCGTTCTGCTTCAGCCACTGCCGTGGGTGTTTCACGCAGAAAGCTGCGCATGGCATGGTGATCTGCTCCCAGTTCTTGCCTGAGGTGTTCACAGGCTGACTCTGGCATGGTGTGGTCGCCGCACGTGAACACATCCACTGCGGCGTATCCGTTTTCAGGCCAGGTGTGAATGGAGATATGGGACTCGGCAAGCAACGCGAGACCTGTCACGCCCTGAGGTTCGAATCGGTGAGTGATGAGGTTGAGAAGGGTGGCACCAGCACGTTTCGCTGCCATCGTGATGGTGGTCCTCAGGAAGGCTTCATCGTTGAGCTTGCGCTCATCGCAGCCATAGAGCTCAAGGATGCAATGTTTCCCAACCATGTCAGTCGCACTTGTCTGACTGGGGCTGGAGGCTGAAATGGTCAAAGCGTCGTCCCATCCCGGATTGGGATGCAGGCAGGACAGGGTCTGCTCCATCAGGGCATCGAGACAAATGGCCCCAGACCCTAGCTTTTTCTGATCCCGTTTCTCAAGTGATCGGCATTGAGAATCTGCGAACGCTGCCGCCATTGGCCTTCGAAGGCATCCAGGTGGGTTGCGCTCACCAGGCATTGATGGGAATCGCCCACGGCTTCCAGCAGGGTGAGTTGACGACGCGGATCCAATTCTGCCAACACGTCGTCCAGCAGCAGTAGAGGGGGATGGCCACAGAGTTCACCCACCAATTCCAGTTCGGCCAGCTTCAGTGCCAGCACCACGGTGCGCTGCTGTCCGGCAGAGCCGAAGCGACGAGCTGCAGTGCCATTGAGCATTAGATCGATTTCATCGCGATGGGGGCCAACCCTGCAGCTGCCTAGCCGCTCCTCTTCCGGACGCTGCCGCTGTAGCTGCTCTTCTATGGAGAGCCTCCAGGCTTCTTCGGCCTCTTCCCCTTCCAGCACGCTCCCCGGCGTGTAGCGCAGTTCGAGTTGTTCATGGCCCTGGCTGAGACATTGCTGCCAGGCCGCGGCGAGCGGCTCTAATCGTGCCAGTGCTCGGCGGCGGCGGCGGTGAATGCGTGTGCATACCAGTGCCATCTGGGTGTCGAAGCTGTCCAGGAGCGCGTTCCGTTCCAACGATGTGCCGAGGCCACTTCGTCTCCAGAATTGACTGCGTTGTCGCAGCAGGCGGTTGTAGCGACCAATCAGATCGCCGTAGACCGGTTCCAATTGCAACACGACCCGATCGAGCCACTGACGCCTCAGTGCTGGCTCGCCACGCACCAGATGCAGGTCCAACGCACTAAATCCGACACAGCGCAGCGGGCCGATCAGATCCATTTGACGCTGCAGCAGCTTTCCGTTGCGTCGTGCCTGTCGTCCTCCCCGTCGCCTTAGTTCCAGTTCCACCACATCGTCATCCAGGCAGGTGGCCTTGAGCAGAGCGCGGGAAGCATCCCAGTGGATCAGATCCGCGTCTTGGCTGGATCGATGGGAGCGCAGGCTGCCCAGAAGCTCCACTGATTCGAGCAGGTTGGATTTGCCAACGCCATTGCTGCCGATGACCAGCAGACGGGGGGCATCAATCTCCACCTGCAGCTGGCAGTGGTTGCGGAACTCCTGCAGTTCGAGCCGGAGAAGCCGAATCGGTCCGTGTGCGGTGTGTGGCTAAGGTAACTGGAGCGTGGTTGTTCTTCCAGCCGCCGCGTGGGCATGTAGCTCAGTTGGATAGAGCATCAGATTCCGGTTCTGAGGGTCGGGGGTTCGAGTCCCTCCATGCTCGTGTTCAGAAAGATCGACTGGTCATCGGAGCCGCAGACCCATTGCCCTGATCCCGCCTGGATCGAGAATGAATCCTCGTGATTTGAGGGCATCCAGCGCCTGGGCTGGAGCTGCAATCGAAATGCTGCATCCGGGCAGATCTTTGCGCAGACAAACCAGTGATCGGTGAACGAGCACTGCCAGCAATTGGGATTGATCAGGTCCTGAAGCGGCTGTCAAATTCCAGAGATTGGCATTGAGCGCCCGATCACTGGTGGCTCTCACGAAGCCCACAAGCCGTTGCTCCTCACTGTCGAGGATGCTGAGGTGCCAGATGCTGCGTTGCAGTGCAAGCGGCCACCGTTCAACAGGGTGAGGTTGATCGCCGCAGTCTTCCAGCAAGGCATTGATGCTTTCCCCATCGGGAACGAACTCCATGCTCATGCTGTAGCGCTCAGGGAGCCGTGGAGCGGCGGCCTGTTGGCGAAAGGGAAGTAGTGCCACTCAACCGGTGTTGCGCATGCCGGCGGCGATGCCGTTAATGGTCAGCAGGGCACCGCGCAGAAGCTCGCTGCGGCTGTAGGTCCGACCGTCGCCATCACTTGGAAATTCGCTCATGGGTGGCTGACGGTTCTGATCACGCAGCCGTTTGAGCAGGGCCACCTGCAAAAAACCCAGAGGGACGATTGTGCGGTTGCGCAGGTTTACCGACAGCTGCAGTGCTGGGTCGGCATCCAGCAGCCTTTCCTGTCTGGTGATCTCCAGAACCAGGCGTCGGGTGAGTGTGTATTCATCAGCAATCGTCGTGTAGATCCGTTCAAATGCATCCCTGTGGCTCGCACTGCCAAGGCTGGTCACGTAGTGACGGGCCAGATCCAGATCCACTTTGGAGAGAGTCATCTCTACTTTGGAAATCAGCATCCGGAAGAAGGGCCAGCGCTGGTGAAGGGTGCGCAGCAAGGTCATCTGCTCCGGATCAGCTTGAAGTTCCTCACTCAGTGCTGTGCCCACACCGAACCAGCTGGGCAGCAGGAACCGGCTCTGGGTCCAGCCGAACACCCAGGGAATCGCACGGAGGCTGGATAGATCCCTGGCACCCGATTTGCGTCGTGCTGGACGACTGGAAATCTGCAATTTGCTGATTTCTTCAATCGGAGTCACCTGCTCGAAAAAGGCCACCAGGTCGGGATTGTCATGCACGAGGGCCCGGTAGTGGCGTCGAGAGCATTTCGCCAGTCGAGCCATCAGCTCGTTCCAGCTTGGGGTGGCATCCAGCTGATTGGTCACCAGGCTGTTCTGGACGACTGCTGTGGTGACCGTTTCAAGGTTGTAGAGAGCCAGCTCAGGCAGGCTGTATTTGGACGCCAGCACTTCGCCCTGCTCTGTGATTTTGATGCGTCCCTGCAGGGTGCCGCTCGGTTGGGCCAGGATCGCCTGGTATGCGGGGCCACCGCCTCGACCGACGGATCCTCCACGGCCATGGAACAAACGCAGCGCCACGCCGTTGCGTGCCGCTAGATCCTGCAGTGCAATCTGAGCTTTGTGAATTTCCCAGTTGCTGGAGAGGAAACCAGAGTCCTTATTGCTGTCGGAATACCCGAGCATCAGTTCCTGGAGAGGAAGCCCCTGGCTGCCCACACGAGGCAACAGGTTTCTGTAGAGCGTTGTCTGGAACAGCTCTCCCATCACTTCGGGAGCTCGCTGAAGATCCTCCACCGTTTCGAACAGAGGAACCACCAGCAGATCGGCATGGCCAGTGGAGGAGGGATCCACGAGGCCGGCCTCCTTTGCTAGGAGCAGCACTTCCAGCAAGTCGGAAACGCTGTGACTCATAGAAATCACATAAGTGCGACAGATGCGGCTGCCGAACTCGTCTTGAAGGCGATGCAGCATCCGGAACACATCCACCGTTTCCGCCGTGGTGGCTGACCACTCCACGGCAGAGGGAATCAGCGGTCGACGCGTCTGCAGCTCCTGCAGCAACCAGTTCACGCGCTCCTGCTCATTCAGGTCTCCGTAGGCCTGATCTGGATTGAGATATCGGCTGAGTTCATCGAGGGCGTCACTGTGCCGCGTGCTTTCCTGACGGATATCGAGACCCGCAAGGGAGAAGCCATAGATGTGAACCTGCGTGAGCAAGGTGTCGAGGGGCTCACAGGTGAGATCGGTGCTGACCAGGCTTGTTCGGATCAGCTCAAGATCACTGCGGAATTCCGCTATCGACCCATAGTGCAGAGCCTCACTCGGCTGACTCTCGGGTGCAAACGGCTTGGGGCTCTCAGCCGGAGCCCGCCATCCGGCATCGGCTAGCTGATCGTTTCTCAGCTTGGTGAGACGCAACCGTTCGAGCATGAAGCTCATCTTCAGCCGGTACGGCTCGAGGCGGTAGCGGGTGGCTCGCTTTTCGTAGACCTCCGGGAAGTTGAACCGATCCATTTCCAGTGATTCCAGCAGGGAAGCACTCACCTGACTCCACTGCATCGAGATGCTCAGCTGGTCGCGCAGGCTCTGGACAGCACTGATGTAGCGATCCAGCATCAACTGACGCTGATAACAGGCTGTCCGCCAAGTGATGTCTGTGGTGACGGAAGGGTTGCCGTCGCGATCGGAACCGACCCAGGAGCCGAAGGTGCAGAAAGAGGAGGGGGGTAGCTGTACATCGGGGTAACTGCTGGCGAGTGCGGTGGTCAGCCGGCGTCGCAGCTGTGGCATCGCGTCGAACAGAACCTGCTGGAAATAGTGCAGGGCGTAATCGACCTCATCGAGCACTGATGGCTTGAACTGGTGTAATTCATCTGTGCGCCACCAGAGCCTGATTTCTTCTTCAAGCTGAAGACGGATGCTGTCGGCTTGGCGTGGACTGGTTTCGAAGGCGCTCTCCAGCTGTTGCAACAGGCTGGCTACGCGTCGCTGCTTGTGCCTCACCGTGTGACGCACGATTTCCGTTGGATGGGCTGTAAAGACCAGTCGGATGTCGAGTTCCTGAAGCAGAGTCTCCAGCTGTGCGGGAGGCACGTTCAAGCGCCGCAGGCGTTCAAACAGTTCACTGAACGTGGCGGGTTCTGTCTGGGTTGCCAGCGGTGGAGTGAAGGGATCGACCTGTTCGGCCAGTTCCTGAGAGCGGACGATGCTTTCGAGATAGCTGTCCTCCTCGATGCGCTGCTCGAGGATGTTCACCAGCTGGAAGTACAGGGAGAAGGCTCTAGCGGCCGCAATGGCTTCCGACAGGTCCATGTCTCGGATCAGCGAAACAACCGAATCCGAGCTGATGGCACTGGGTTCGGGTAATGCTGGATCGCTGAGCTGTTTCATGCGCAGCAGGCGTTCAGCCTGTTCAGCGGGACATTCGCTGCGCAGCACGGTTTGCCATAGATCCTCCACGAGAGCCAGGCGCTGTTGCAACAGATGGCCATTGCCGGATGTCTCTTGCACCGCAGCCCTGGGCTGATCGCTCGCAGGAATCATTGCGGGGGAGGAGGACATCGAAAGCGGGTCGGGATCTGGAGTCGTCATGATCATCCCAAAGTGCGTTCTGCCGGCGTGCAAACTCCACGGATCTCCTCTTCTCGCATGGCCGTGATGCTCTCGCGAAGCACCGATTCGATGGTTTCTCCGGAGTGGATGCCCTGCAGCCATCGCATGGCCTGATTGCCTTCTTGCAAAACCATGGCCAGTGGACCGAGTTGCTGCTTCAGTCCGAGCTCCTCAGCCAGCGGCATCACACTCTCGATCAGCTGCTCCAACCAGCTTCTGCAGGAGCGTTCGCGTCCGTCGCGCCAGTTGTGCAGTGTTGCTTCAAGACTGGAGCGGGCCGCGGCGCGATCGTTGCTCATGCTCAGCTCTTCGAGTTGCTGCAGATTGAGTGCACTGCATTGCAGGGGGTCGTGCTGCTCGGGCTCTCGTAATACCTGTTGCACTCTGAGTTCAAGCAGAACGGTCACCGCAATCAGTACTTCGGGGTCGGTGATCAGATCGCAGATGCGTAGCTCGAGACGATTCAGTTGGTGCGGACGGTCCGGTCCGTTTGGTCGCACGGAAGTCCAAAGGTGACGGACGTTGTGCATGGAACCGGCCTCAATCTGCTGATTGGTCCAGGAGATGAAGTGCTGGTGGTCGAGGAAGAGAGGAACGCGGGCCGGCGTAAGTGGGAACTGGAGCCAGCGCTGGGAATGAGCGCCGGTGATGCGGCCATTGAGGAAGGGTGAGCTGGCACTCAAAGACAGCAACAGAGCCGCTTCGCAGCGCACCAGACGCAGCGCAGCGAACAGTTCGGCTGGATTGTCGATCCCCAGATTGATATGGATGCTTGCCGTCACAACTGCCGTGCCGTACGTGGCTTCGATCAGTGAGTGATAGGGGTTCTCAGGGTCTGACCGCTCAAAACGGTTGGTGTCGCCGAGGCTGAGGGTGCTGCCTGGCAGCAGGGTGAGACCTTGCTCCATCAGCCAGTGACGGAGCTTGCGGCGAGGTGTCAGCAGGGCCTCGGCAATCCCGTCGTAATTGGCCTCTGGATCGGTCACATATTCGAGATTGCGGTGATCCGGTTCCGTAACGAAGCCCTCCAGTTCGCGTTTGGCACGGGCTGCGATGCCGACATTGCGTCCATCGGGTCGGCCAGTGAACAGCTCGACTTCAAAGCCTTTGAGCAACCTGTTTCGGTTCATGCTTCGACGTCCTCGAGACAGGCCAGCGCTGTGAGCAATCCGCGCGCCTTGTTGAGTGTTTCCTGATACTCCGCCTCTGGCTGGGAATCGGCCACAATTCCCGCTCCGGCCTGCACCTGCAGGGTCCATCCGCCGTCGGATCTGGGTTTGACCACCATGGTGCGGATGGTGATGGCGGTGTTGAGTGCTCCGGCCAGATCGACCGAGCCATAGACCCCGGAGTAGGGACCACGGGCGTCTGGTTCAAGGTCGTGGATGAGCTGCATCGCCCTGATCTTGGGAGCTCCGCTCACGGTTCCTGCCGGAAAGGAGGCCATCATCAGATCCCAGATGTCCTTGCCAGGGGCAAGACGGCCTTCCACTTCGCTCACGATGTGCATGACGTGGGAATAACGCTCGATCACCATCAATTCGCGCACGGAGACCGAACCGGGCGCACAGACCCGGCCCAGGTCATTGCGGCCCAAGTCGACGAGCATCACGTGCTCGGCGCGCTCCTTGGGATCGGCCAGCAGTTCGGCTTCGAAGTTTCGGTCCTCCACAGGATTACTGCCTCGGGGTCTTGTGCCGGCAATCGGTCGCAGCACCGTGCGGATCCCGCCCTGATCCGGTTCTGCCTTCACCATCACCTCAGGACTGGAGCCGATCAGCTGCCAGTCACCGAAGTCGAAAAACGCCATGTATGGAGAGGGGTTGATCATCCGCAGGCTGCGATACAAATCCAGCGGTGGATGATTGACATCCGCGCTCAGACGCTGACTCACCACCAGCTGGAAGGCATCACCAGCAGCGATGTGGTCTCGCGCCTGATCCACCGCTTGATGGAAATCCTCTCGGGTGCGATTGCTTCTGGTCTCTGGAGTTGCTCCTCGGTCTGGCCTCCAGTTGAGAGGCCGCACGGGCGGCAAGGGGGCTGCCATGCGTTCGCGCAATGTGTTGATGCGTGCCATCGCCCCTTCCCAGGCCTCCTCAGGGCTTGCGGCTGCATTGCGCTGTCCGCTGAGATCCCCGTAGGCGACAGCGGTAATCAGCCGTTTGACCTGGTCAAAGATCAGGATGCTGTCCATCAGCATCCACAATCCATCGGGTGGACCATCGGCGATCGCAGGATGAACAGGAACGCTGGGCTCGATCCAGCGGATTAGCTCGTATCCCCACATTCCATAGAGCTGGCCGAGCGGAGGTAGTCCCGGCAGTGTCGCCGGCCGGTAAGGCTCAAGACAGCTTCTCAGGCAATTGAAGGGGTTTCCGCTGTAGGTCTCGTGGTGATTGTCCCGCCAAGTCCGCTCCAGCCCGTCGCGAGCGGCTGACAACGTCCAGAGAGGGTCGCAGGCCACCACACTCCAGCGGCCCAGTGTTTCGCCACCTTCGACAGACTCGAGCAAGACACCAGGTGGACGTTGGTCGCCGACCTTCAACCAGGTCGTCAGCGGTGTCTCCAGATCTGCTGGCCAGCTACAGGCCACTGGGATCAAGGTTGCGCCTGATTCAGCGGCTTGCAGAAAGGCTTTGCGGTCGGGACTGAGCATGAAGAAGTCGTCGAAACCGACCGCCGACCATCATGCCGCTCAACAGAACGACCAGATCGATCTAAGGGAGGAGGTAATCAGGTGTCGAACGTGTCGCGACCACTGAACTTGATCTTGGCAGGATTGGTGTTCTGGCCGATACGGCGTGGGTTGTGACCCACCATCGGACGTCCCTCATTGACTTTTTCGGAGAATACGCCGTCCTTGGGATGCAGGAACTCAGTGTCTCCGCCGGGGTAAATCCGGTAAATCTTGTAGTCCTCGATGCGGGGCTTGAATTTGGTACGCAATTGAGTGCCAAGCGCTAAGCACTGTTCTTTGCGTGCGAAATACATGATGTTCTCGCCGGTGTTCATCACCGCTGCTCCGCCTGTTGGGAGTTCGAAAACCTGATCGGTTTTGCTGCTCCAGGTAATGGCGTATTTCTCTTCTGTTTCAGCGGAATTGAGCAGACCACCGGTGCTTCCGATGTACTGGGGAAGCTGTCCTGTCAAGGGAGTTGATGTCATGGCTGTCCTGAGGAAATCCGCATGCCGATCTGTTTGGAAAGTAGCAAATGATTCGGCTCTGATTTGGTGATCCGATCCGGACCTTCACACCCGTCAACAATGATCGGCGATCGGAAAGAACACCGTCAGCCCTCGGTCCCGGCGCTGGGTGAGGCGCCCGCCCAGACGCTCAAGTAGGCGACGGGTTGCCGTCTGACTCAGCTGCAGCCCTCCAGTGCTGGTGTTCCAACTGAGCACGGGACCTAGCCGTTCTTGGGACAAGTGGTCGTCGTCGGCCACTGAGGTGGAGAGCTGATCAGGGGTCTTAGTGAGAATCTGCAGCTTCAGGCGGGCACCCGCAGGTTGAAGGGTCAGATCAAGGCTGCTCCCTGCCGGCAGGCTGCGGCTGCAACGATCAATCAGTCCTCCAAGCATGGGTTCTAGTCGACCTGGATCGCTGAGTACTGGGGGAAGCCCACTCTCCAGATTCAGCTTGAGATGCAATCCACGGCGTTGAAGCTGTTGTTCCCAGCCCGGTGCCAGAAGATTCAGCATCGCTCCAAGGTCAGTGCGAGCCAGCGCCGATGAGCGGTGTGGCTGCCGCTGCAGTTCGGCCGCCTGAAAAATTAGCCCGAATCGATCGATTTGTTCGCTGCATTCCGTGTCGATCTGTTGCAGGCGACCGAGCACCTGCTGGGGCAGGTCACGACGGCGCAGCAGGGAGCGGATCAAGGTGCGGATGGTGGCCAAGGGAGTACGCACTTCATGCGTGATGGCCTCCAGCAGAGAGAGTTCAGCGTCCTCATCTCCTTGACTATTCTCAGGCTGTTGAGGGGGTGACGGCGCTTTAGACGCCTGCGCTGTTTGCAACATGACCGTGGGTGCCATCCCTGCCAGCCGCTCCGCCAAGCAGGGCCAGAACCGTGTGGCCAGATCGCTGCTGCTCTGTAAAGGGCCGAGTTGACGAACCGCCTGCTGCAGCACGTCAGCCTGCTCGGGCGCATCGAGGCGTAAACGCTGTTCAACTAGCGTCAGTGCCTGGCCAAGGATGTCGGGTTCACTGCGCATGAGTAGCTGTCGCTGTCCCTCTTCGCCATTGAGGGCCAGGGCCACCTGGAGCCGGCTTGTGATCACGATCAGCAGTGGATCGTGACTGTCGGACTCTCTTAACGGCAGGCGCTGAAAGTGCTCGTTGGAGGTGGCTAAAGGGGTCTCTCTGACATTGAAGCGATCCAGTGGGAGCAGGGTTGAACGCTCGGCGGCACTCAGCACATCGAGGGCCTCAGGTGCCCAGACCCAGCCCTGGAACCGCTGGAGCAGACCTGGCGCATAAAGGGCTGGCAGGGGTGCCGCCAGCCAGATGCCTGTGGCGGTGTTGTCCTGGATCTCCAGCAGATCCTGCAGGACTTCCAACCCCCCCCACCAAAGCCGTCTGGCATTGGTATCGCTGGCCTGACCGGTGGGGACGCCGGTCGCCATGCAGGCCTGAATTGACTGCAGCAGCGGTGTGGAGTCTTTCAACGGATCAGAGCTCGTCTTGATCGCCTTGCCACGGACAGGCACACACCAAGGGCGATGAAATTCACCACCATGGCGCTGCGTCCGTAGCTCATGAAGGGCAGTGGAATTCCAGTCACGGGCCCAAGGCCGATGGTCATGAAGATGTTCACCACAACCTGAAACATCAGCATCGTGGCGACGCCGATCACCACCAACGATTCAAAGTCGGTGCGAGCTTTCCCTGCCACCTGAAGCAGGCGCCCCATCAGAAGTGCGAAGCCAACCACGACAAGAATTGTGCCCACGAATCCCATCTCCTCGCCTAGTGCGCTGAAGATGAAATCGGTGTGCTGCTCAGGGATGAAACGCAGCTTGGTGAGTTGTCCTCGCAACAGGCCAGTGCCAAACAGTCCTCCGGAACCAATTCCCACAGTGCTCTGCAGGAGGTGATAGCCACCACCCAAGGGGTCCTTAGTGGGGTCGAGAAACAGCACAAGTCGGTCGCGCTGATAATCCTGCAGACCGTTGTTCCAGAGCCAGGGAGTGACCAGTGCAGCTGCGCTCTGAACCGAGAGCACTAAAGCCAGCGCGACCTTTTTCCAGGGCAGAGACCGGTAGGCGATGCCCAAGGTGAGTGGGATCCATGCGGCGAGTCCCCAGGGGAAGAGTCCAGCGAGAAGTGCCGTGATTAGCGGGGAGAGCAGCAGAACTAGCCACTCAAAAGGCATTCCCGACCAATAGAGCATTGCCAGGAGCAGCGCTCCGAACACCAGAGATGTGCCCAGGTCGGGCTGGATGAACACCAGCAGCCAGGGAATTGAGATGATCCCTAACGGACGCAGCAGATCGACTGGTCTTTCGACAGGGTGCCGATCCAGCACAGCCGCAAGCAAAAGAATGGCCGATAATTTTGCGAATTCCGAAGGCTGAATGTTGAAAGGTCCGATGCTGATCCACCGCTGGGCGCCTAGTGCAGAGGTGCCAATGACCTGCACCGCAATCAGGCTGAATACTGTGGAGATATAAATAGGAAGTAATAAAGGCTTTAAGCGATCGAGCCTGAATTTCGCCAAAAGTAATGCAATGACGATCCCGAAAAGAGCAGTCACGAGCTGCGATAACCACAGCTGGGTATTAATAAACTGAAGCAGTCCTAAAAGACTAAAGGAGAATGTAGACAACCCTTTGAGTGCTACTTGACGCTCGATGCTGAGGATTAAAAAGCTGGAAATTGCCACCATGGCCAGCGGTACTCCCCAGAGAATCCAGTCCCGCTCGCGACCACGCCCCTGCCGTTTGATCGGCCTTCTGTGCAGGGGTTGTCCGCTGAGGCCGACTCCTGACAACATGATCAGGCTTCTCTGGTCACCATCGGTGAAAGACGATCTGCCAGCGACAGAAAGGTCTTGGCGCTGACCGAGTCGGGCTTCGACAAGGTGATCGGTTTGCCTTGATCTCCGCCCTCCTGAACAGGCATCTCCATCGGAATTTGGCCAAGGAGGGGGACGTCGAAGGCATCGGCCAAAGTCTTCCCACCACCTGTGCCGAAGAGGGCATATCGACGGTCGGGCTGGTCGGGTGGAATGAAAGCACTCATGTTTTCGACGACACCCAGCACGGGGATGTTCATCTGGCGGAACATCGCCAGTCCGCGTCGTGCATCCTGAAGGGCCACTTGCTGGGGGGTGGTCACGATCACCACGCCAGCCATGGGAACGGCCTGGGCTAAAGACAATTGCGCATCACCGGTGCCTGGCGGCAGGTCAACCACCAAGACATCGCGCTCTCCCCACTGCACTTGATAGAGAAATTGGCGAATGATCCCGTTGAGCATGGGTCCGCGCCAGATCACGGGTTGGTTCTCTTCAATCAGCAGGCCCATGGACACCATGGCAACACCGCAGGTCTCAATCGGCTGCATGCACTGGTTGTCGCCGCTGCCGCTCACCTCGGGTGTGCGGTCTGCAACGCCAAGCATGGTCGGGGCATTGGGGCCATAGATATCGGCATCCAGAAGACCCACCTTCAGCCCGCGCACGGCCAGAGAACAGGCCAGATTCACGGCCACCGTGCTTTTGCCGACTCCACCCTTGCCGCTGCTGACCGCAATCACGTGGCGGACTCCTGGTATCGACTGTCGTTCTGCAACCTGTCCATGGCCTGCCTGTCCGATTCCTCCCTGGGAGGGTGGTTGACCCAGTTCGATCTGGACATCGTCAATGCCTTCCAGTTGCAGGAGTCGCTGCCTCGCACCATTCACAATCTGGTCACGCTGGTTCTGGGCGAATCCAGGCAGGTTCAGCCTGATCACAGCCCGTGGAGGGTCCACTCGGACCTGGTCGAGCCAACCGAGGTCCAACAGAGAACGGTCACTTCCCGCATCGCGGAGGTCGCTGAGCGCCTGAGTGGCCTGTTCCGCAGTGGTCATGCGTCCCATTCGTTGGTCGGATCCTAGGGGCGCTTTTCCATGACAGTCCTTCACACGGACTTGTCGGAGACGGTGCTGGGCTGAAATGGTCGGGAGTTCACCGACACTGTCGACCATGGTCCGTTCCCTGCTTAAGCGTTTAAAGGGCCGGATGCTCGGGGCCGTGCCCTCGTCGTCTGCGGCTGTCACTGGAGAGCGTCCCCCCGCCGACTCCCGTGAGCGTGCCCGTGCGCTGGTGATGGGTCTTCAAGATGAGATCTGCTCAGGTTTGGAGCAGATCGATGGTGTGGGCAAGTTTCAGGAGGAGAGCTGGGATCGACCTGAAGGAGGAGGTGGCCGTTCCCGCGTCATGCGTGAAGGCCGCATCTTTGAGCAGGGAGGCGTGAATTTCTCAGAGGTGCATGGCAAGGAATTACCACCCTCAATCCTCAAACAGCGTCCGGAGGCCAAGGGGCATCCGTGGTTTGCCACCGGTACCTCCATGGTTCTGCATCCCAGAAATCCATTCGTGCCGACGGTGCATCTCAACTACCGCTACTTCGAGGCTGGACCGGTTTGGTGGTTCGGAGGAGGTGCCGATCTCACCCCCTACTACCCCTTCCTCGAGGATGCTCGCCACTTTCATCGCACCCATCAAAAAGCTTGCGATTCAGTCGATGAACGCCTTTACCAGGTGTTCAAGCCTTGGTGTGATGAGTACTTTTTTCTGAAGCATCGCCAGGAGACAAGGGGGATTGGTGGCATCTTTTACGACTACCAGGATGGGTCAGGGCGTCTTTACCGCGGTCAGGATCCTGAGGGTCCAGCCGCTCATAAAGCGGCTGAGATCGGTTCAGTAAATCTCTCCTGGGAGCAGCTGCATGATTTGGCGAGGGCCAACGGAACGGCATTTCTTCCCGCCTATGCGCCGATTATCGAAAAGCGCAATGGTCTCTCCTACGGAGAGCGCGAGCGTCAGTTCCAGTTGTACCGACGTGGCAGGTATGTGGAATTCAATCTTGTTTGGGATCGCGGAACGATCTTCGGATTGCAGACCAATGGCCGCACTGAATCGATCCTGATGTCTCTACCGCCTTTGGCCCGCTGGGAATATGGCTATCAAGCCGAGGAGGGGTCTCGCGAAGCCCTTCTTACGGATCTGTTCACTCGTCCACAGCATTGGTTCGATGATCCGTCCCTTGAGGAACGCTGTCGACCGCATCAGGCGGTGAACTGAACTTTTGGGTTGCTGGGGCTTCCCCGATCCCCAGCTGGATGGCCTCAACGATCCGTAGGGCCAGTGCTGCGATCACCGCATGACGGCTTTCCGGGTCCCGCAGCTTCTGCTCCAGCTGACCCTCTAGTTTCCCGATCTCGAGAATGCTGATCCCTCGCCTGGGTGCGCCAAGACCGCCGCGAAAGTGGAGCGGATAGCGCCCGAAATTAAGGGCCAGGCTCTCGTCAATCCTTCTCGCAGAGCTGCGCAGGTTAGGGATCAGGCCTGAGCCGACGCCGTGGTTCCCGTAGGCATCAAAGTGGATTTCGAGGGTGTAGCCACCTGCATCGTGGTGACGGCGACCCACCGACCAGTTGGTGCGGGGATCTTCTTCATTCGGAATGGTGAGTTGACCCGGTTCATAGGAACGGATCTTGAGTCCGCGAGCCTGCCCTGTTGTCACTACGGCATCACGAACGCGCTGATTCCAGAACAGTTCATCGCGCATGCGCGGATCCATGGGGCGGGCTCCTCCACGGTCAACGGCGGCTCCAGAGGTCCCGGCTCCTTCCATTCCCTGGGAGTCGGCATGTCCTGCCAGAACCAGAACTTCCATGGCCTCTGAGCTTGTTGCTCTGCCCGTCCAGTTGGCTGGCAACGCAACCCTGACTCCAGTGAGCGGGTCGTTCTCCTGGGGGTGTGGTGCTTGGGCGGTAGTTGCCAACACGCCCGACAGGATCAGTCCCGCAGCCATCAATGCTGGGGTCAGGACCAGTCGTCGCGGAATCACGTCAGATCGGTGATGTCAACAACGCTCCGTCGCTGGCTAGTTCCAGTGGATCGGCAAGGGCGAGTTCGAGGGCGATGAGCTCATCACGATGGGCACGCAGTCGAAGAGTGCTGCCTTCGCCTGCCTCGGCTTCGATCAGGCGAATCTGAATCTCCTCCACACGTTTTGCACGTTGTGAGTAAACCCATCCAGCTACTGGACCCAAAGCAGCGATCAGTAGAGGCCACCAGTTCAAGGATGGATTCATCTGTCGTACGACCAGTCCGAGGCTGCCAGCGCCGACGGTTCCAAGAAATGAAAGCAGGATTGCCAGAGGGGCACTGCTGTCCACCTGGCCCCTGTACTCCAGCAGGCAGCGATCAGCGTCGCCGCCCTGCTGGCTCCACCCCCTTTGCTTCAACCAGGCGTCGAGTCCGTTCAACACCTCCACTGGAGGCCGTGGTGATCGAACCTCTACAACAGTGGTGCGATCCTTGCTGGCAGCACGAAGAAAGAAGACCAGTCCAATCCCCAGCAGCGCAGTGAGCAACAGAGTGGACGTCTGGGGGGATGGCATCCGCTAGCTGCTGCTCGAACAGAGCTCTGTTCTAAGTGGTCACTGGCGAGGTGGTCAGTGGATCGTGTTCATGCAGCCAGCGGCTCCAGGGTTCCATTAGGCGTTCAGCCTGTCCTCTGGCGCTCTGATGCAGATGCAGCATTCGGCGGGGTCGACCCCTGCTGGGACAGCGCTTGGTATAGGAATCAAGCATCTCCTGCTGCTCGAGAAAATCGACTGCCTGATGCAGCACTGTTTCGGAGAGTCGCAGTTTTGGATGATCACTCTGAAGGCGCTGAAGCAGTCCTGAGGGATAGCTGTCGTTTTGAAGAAGGCAATCAAGAACCCAGCAGACCGCTAGCTCGAGATCCAGAAAAAGCGGCGGGGGCTGTCGGAAATAGTGTTCGATGTCCGCCAGACAGGAGCGCGTTGGTTTGCGTTGGGTGAGCATGAAAACAAGCTGTCTCGATTTTGTCTAACTCGGTCTCGTTCTGATTTTCAAGCGTTCAGTTAAAACTCGCTGAATCGGCTTAAGGCCAGAGTGGTGGTCGCCTTTAGTCCCTTGCTTTCCTTCCATGGCTGAGATCCCCAATGAGCCCTGCGCATTCGCAGTCTTTGACGGAGACCTTGATCAGGACTGGTATGACCGCTTTGCGCAGGCGAAGTCCCTCGCGGTCGACACCGAAGCCATGGGGCTGATTCATGGACGTGACCGACTCTGTCTGGTGCAGATCTGCGACGACAGAGACCAGGTTGCCTGCATTCGTGTTGGTCTTGGCCAGACGGAAGCCCCACGGTTGAAGTCTTTGATGGAGGCTCAAGCCATTGAAAAGGTGTTCCATTTCGCCAGGTTTGATGTGGCGGCGCTGGCTACGGGGCTTTCAATCCGAGTCAATCCTGTGTTCTGCACCAAAGTGGGGAGTCGCCTTGCACGCACTTACACCCCGCGGCACGGCCTCAAGGATCTAGTCATGGAACTGGTTGGAGTTGAGCTCGACAAACAGGCCCAGAGCAGTGATTGGGGCAGGGTTGATGAGTTGAGCGATGTCCAGCTGGCCTACGCCGCCAACGATGCCCGTTATCTACTGCCTGCGCGTCGCCAGCTGGAGGTGATGTTGCGTCGGGAGGGGCGCTGGGAGCTGGCGCAGCGTTGCTTCGCGTGCGTTCCCGTGATGTCTGATCTGGATCGTTTCCGCTTCGTTAATACCTTCGAACACTGAGCGGTTTCAATCTTCGACCATGAAATTTTGATCCATGGGCTCTGCCTCAAGCAGTGTGTCCAGCTTGCTGCCCGCTGAGTGCGGTCCCTGTTCGGCCTTCGCTGCGTCAAGCAGCATTGTTGCCATGGCTTTTCGGGTTTCTAGATCCCGTGCACCGTCCCTGGCAGCTAGCTGGTCGACCCGCCGGCGTGCCGAAGCCTGGCTGATGCTGAGCAGACTTGCTAGTTCCGCGCAAAGCCTCAGGTAGTCGCGGTCCTCAATGGCGGCCATGGCGGTGGGAAGGAGATCCTTCGTTCTGAAGTCAAACCCAGTATCAGCGGTCGGGTGCGAGCTGGCCGATCACCTCTTTGGCAATGGCTTCGCTTCCGCCGGCCGGGCCCATTCTCTGGCGACCCATGCGTCCCATGTCTTGTCGCAGCAAAGGGTCGTTGAGAAGTTGGGCAAGCCGGCGGCCCAGCTCCTCTTCCGATCGACAGGTGCGGACGGCGCCACCCAGCAGTCGGCTCTGCCTTTCGGCGAAGCCACGGGTGAACTGTGGCCCGGGACCCGGCAAGGACAGTGCTGGGATTCCCAGCCCCACCATTTGTTCTGTGGCTGTGCCAGCGGTGGCAACTCCCGCTTCCGCCCAAGCCACCCATTGCTGGAATCGCCCTGGTCCAATCAGGAGAAGCACCCGCCCATACACCCAGCATTCAGCCGCCTCGAGGGCGGTGCTTGGAGGCGGACAACTGCGGAATCCCAGGTTTTGCAGCAGTTCCTTCAGCTCGTGCTGCAGGGGTGTGGAGCCGAGGGCTGCCAGAACGGCCAGAGGCACGCTGCTGGGCATTTGCATCAGTCCACTGATCAGGCGGTGGAAGTTATGCAATGCCTCCGGCATCCGGCTGCCGCACAGCAGCAAGATGCGTCGGCATCGCTCCAGGCTTGCGGGGGGTGGGGACGGAGCAAGACCATCCATCATGGGGTTGCCGAGGCTGGTCGCGTTGACACCGTGGCGGCGAAGCCCCCTTGCCGTGAGGCGGTCACGCATGGCAACCAGGCGGCAGCTTCGTAGTTTCATCAGCTGCCATTCCCATGGATCCCATTCGCTGCCTTTGAGTGCGTGATAACGATCACTCAAGGCTTGCCCTGGCCCGCTGCTCCAGGTGTAGTCGCTTTTGGGAGTGCCGATGAACCCGAACGGCCGCCGGGTGCTCCAGGCCATCAGCAGAGGGAGCAGATCTCCTACGGCCAGGATTGCGGCAGTGGACCTGCGCTCCCTCCGCAGACAGATCCATTGCTTCCAGGTGAGCAGCGGCAGACCTGCCATCAGATCCGACAGGAGAGCACGCAGGCTCTGATTGCTGAATCCCCCGCTGGGTAGTCGTGCCCCCGGACCGATCTTCTGCACCCAACCGTTCTCAACAGCGGCCTGAAAGCAGCTGCCCTGGCCGACGAGAGGCAGCACTTTCACGGTCCAGGCAGGCTGCAGTCGGTGCAGCGCTTCAATGATTCTCAGTGCGATCAGATCCTCGCCGTGTCCGTTGCTGATCACCAGCAGGGCAGGGGCGGTCTCGCTGATACGATCCGCCAGTGGAGCGGATTTGCTCCGAGCGGCGGCATGGCCAAGTGGTAAGGCAGAGGATTGCAAATCCTTTATCCCCAGTTCGAATCTGGGTGCCGCCTTCGTTCTCATCACACTGACTGGATGATCAGAGTTGTGCTTCAACACTGACCTGTCCTCCATCAGCTAATACGGCACGGCAGAGAATGCGTCCAGCCCGGACGCTGCAGTTTCCCTGGCTCACAGTCCAGGCCTTCGGCAGACCTTTTGCAAGCCCATAGGCGTCGTAGTTCGCTTCGGACACGCTGTTGATCTTGCCTTGCCAGCTGGCTGATTTCAGTTGGCAGTTGCTGTGGCTGCAATTCAGAACGGGTGACGTTGACAATTCCGACACCACGAATGTGATTCTCTGACTAGCCCCGGGTTGATCGCCAGCCCCAAAAAAGCGGATGCTGATGATCGTGGGAGACCTTCCATCGATTTGGATCAAACGGCAACTACTTTTTTGTCCAGTCGTTGGAATCAATCGGCAGTTGCTGGTCTTGGTCTGATATCGACCTGCAAACGATTCGAGATCGGCCTGGGCCTCGAGTGAGCAGCTCAGGCCTAGGACCAGAGCGAACCCAGAGACCACTTGGTGGTGGATTGGCGGGAAGCGCATCACTTCAGTAGTCGCTGTCGGCCACGCACATGCCGATGCAGCTGATGCCGTTGTTGGCGGTGCGACCGCAGTGAGAGCAAAGCACGCGTTCTTTTGCTGCGGTGCTGGCTGGTTCCTGAACAGAGATCTCATCCAGCCGGTTGTGAGCTGTTTCAGCAGCAGTGAACGACATCGCACAGTCCGTACTAGAGCGATCATGGCGTGCAGCGATCCACAGCGTTGTGACAGGAATCGGATTCGGTACTTGGGCCTGGGGAAATCAACTGCTCTGGGGCTATCGCTCCGAAATAGACGATCCAGAGCTGAAAGCCACGTTTGCAGCGGCCGTTGCCGCCGGACTCCAGCTCGTGGACACGGCAGATTCTTATGGCACAGGGCGATTCAACGGTCGCAGTGAAGAGCTTCTGGGCCAGTGCCTGGAGGGGCTTGAGCTCTCGGCTCGCACCAATCTCATCGTTGCCACCAAGTTAGCTCCGTTTCCCTGGCGCCTCGGTCGTCGTGGCCTGGTGAAGGCATTTCAGTCCAGTCGGCAGCGCCTGCGGGGTCAGCTCGATCGGGTGCAGCTGCACTGGAGCACGGCCCGATATGCCCCATGGCAGGAACGACCGCTGCTGGATGGACTCGCCGATTTGGTGGACCAAGGTGAAGTGCGTGAGTTGGGTGTGTCCAACGTCGGCCCTCAGCGTCTAAGGCTGCTTCACGATCACCTGGCGCGCCGGGGTGTTCGGTTGGCCAGCGTGCAAGTTCAGCTCTCACTGCTGGCGCCAGAGCCGATCAGGCCTGGCGGCATCCTTGACGTGTGTCGAAGCCTCGGTATTGAGGTGCTGGCTTACAGCCCTCTAGCCCTTGGCGTTTTGGCGCGCCGCCCTGGCTGGACACCTGGAGGCGCAACCCTGTTGCGTTCGGGTCTGTTTCGACGTCTGTTGCCTGGTTCGCTGCCTCTGCGTCAGGCGATGGCTGACCTGGCTCAGGCCAGGGGGGTGAATCAGGTGCAGGTGGCACTCAACTGGTGCCGGGCTCACGGAACATGCCCAATTCCTGGATTTCGTAGACCGGTTCAGGTAGATGACGCTAAACAAGCACTCAGCTGGAATCTCACTGAGCAGGAACGCAGTCTGCTCGATCAGCTCAGCTTGGACTGTTCGGTTCGGATGCCGGACAACCCGTTTCAGAGCGCCTGATCACTGGGTTCTGGATCTGGGCTGACGACAACCGGCAGTGACGATGCCTGAGATTGCAGCGAAACCACCTTGAGTGGTGGCTTGACGGTGGGTGAAGATTCTTCCGCCGACTGTTCACAGGCTGAGAGTGCTTCCTGAAGTAGGGAGTCGAACGTTGCACCAGGTAGACGGTGGCGCGCGATCTCCAGGAATGTTCGAGGAAGGGACTCTCCCGCAGCGCGGCGAACGGCAGGATTGTCCCGACGCTGTTGTTGTTCCTCCTCGATTGCTTTCAAAAAGCGATGGGTGACATCGCGCTTCGTGCAGGCCTTGATCAACGTGTCACGGTCACCTTGAACCTGCTCTAACTCGCTAATGCGCCGCTCAAGGCTGACGAGCACTTCAGCGGCTTCCTTACTGATGTTGCCCAGCTGCCCATCAGAGAGAAAGGGCATGTCAGCAACGAAGACCTTGCCGTGGTCTTTCAGTGCAAGAAAGGTCGGTCTCGGTCCGCCCTGCCTATGAGCCCCGTTCTTGTCATATCCGGAAATGACGGGGCGCCTTGGAGGCGTTGGACCCGCTGACGAACGTCGTCGGGTTGCGCGCTGAGGTCTATCGAATGGCATGGCTTACTAGGACGTATGTCACGACGCATTGATCGATGCAAGATCGATCTGTCTGACGGGAGACTAACTGGGTTGAAAGGCCGCAGTGCGCTTTGTTGTCCAGCTGTTGGAGATTGTTGGATGCAGCTCTGTTTCAGGCTGGTAAGCCGAGCACTGGGGAGATTTCTTGGCCGGAAGAAGCCACGATCTCGCCGATGTTCCATGCCTTGAATCCCTGACTTTCACAGTGCTGGCGTGCAGCCTCGACCGCCGTGCTGGGAAGCACCAGGCAGTAGCCAATTCCAAGATTGAAGGTGTGCCAGAGATCGCGTTCCTTGATCTCCCCTTGGGACTGAAGCCAGCTGAACAGTTCCGAGCGCGGCCAACTCTCAGGGTCCACCCTGGCGATCAAGCCGTCCGGCAGGCAGCGAGGAAGGTTCTCGGGAATCCCTCCGCCTGTGATGTGGGCCATGGCGTGAAGCGGAGTGCCTGATTCGATCAACCGCTTCACGAGTGCCGCGTAGAGGTGGGTCGGCTTCAAGAGTGTCTTGATCAGAGGTTGATCGTCGGAGCCGAAGCGTGTTTCGGCAGACACGCCGTTGGCCTCGAGAATTTTGCGAACCAGGCTGAAGCCATTGCTGTGAACTCCGCTGCTGCTGATCCCAAGGATGCGATCACCGCTTCGAACTTGGCTGCCGTCAATCACAGCCTCTTCATCAACCACGGCGACGCAGAAACCCGCCAGGTCGTAGCGGCCAGGGGGGTAGAAGCCAGGCATTTCGGCCGTTTCTCCGCCGAGTAATGCGCAGCCGCTCTGGCGGCAGCCAGCTGCGATGCCCTCGACCACCGTGGCCATGGCATCAGGACTCAAGGCTCCAGTTGCCATGTAGTCAAGGAAGAAGAGGGGTTCAGCGCCGCTGGTGATGACGTCGTTGACACACATGGCAACCAGGTCAATCCCCACGTCGTGGTGGCGGTGATGCTCCTGGGCAAGTTCAAGTTTGGTCCCAACGCCATCGGTCCCCGAGACCAGCAGTGGACGTTTCAGTCCCTGCGGCAGCCGGATCATGCCTCCAAAGCCGCCCAGCCCGCCGATGACCTCCGGGCGATGAGTTGCTTCGACACCGGTTTTGATCCGCTGCACGAAAGCTCGCCCAGCTTCCACGTCCACACCGGCGGCTCGGTAGTCCATCAGCAGCAGTAGTTCTGCTCTGATCCTCTCCCTTCATGAGCTGAGTGCGCGTGTTGCTCTTGTGCCGCTGCGGTCGCCGGTCCTCTGGTGATTAGTGGGGCTTGTTATTCGGATTGCCTGAGCTGATCAATTGGTCCTCGGGAGGCTGTGCTCGCAGCCCAGTTGCCGCACCCTCTCCGGGCAGCTCATCGGTCTCTCGGCCTGGTCCGCGTTAGTTCTTCCTCGCCTGCAGAAGCGTCCAGACATTTTTACGTTCGAAGCACTTTCAAGCGCTTTGGTCGCGGTTCGCTTCGGTCTTTGACAGCCGAAGCGGAGGTCTTTCACAGACTGTCGTTTGACCCACTGTTATGGCTCGTTTTCTCCCTGCCATTGCTGCATTCGCCGGCGTCTCCATCACAGGCCTGGCTCTTTACCCAGTGTTGGCCCGGGACCTCGATGGTTTTGAGATCACTGATCCGCTGGACCTGGTGCTGCCCTCAGAGCCGATTTCTGCTGTCAAACGTGCTGACCCATCGATCGAATCGTTGGTCGATCCACTAACTGCCATTGCTGAGCCTGAACCCGTCGCGATACCAACTCCTCCGGATCCACCTAAGCCTGTTGTTCCGCTCGTGATCTCCACACATTCCGGAGAAGCCAGTTGGTATGGTCCTGGTTTTTACGGCAATCGCACTGCTAGCGGAGAGGTGTTCCGCCCGGGAACGATGACTGCCGCCCATCGCACATTGCCGTTCGGGACACGTGTGCGTGTGACCAACCTTTGGAATGGTCGTAAAGCAGTGGTACGCATCAATGATCGCGGTCCCTTTGCTGGGGACAGGGTGATTGATCTCGCGCATGGTGCTGCAAGCGAACTCGGATTGACGAGCAGTGGCATTGCACAGGTTCGTCTCGAGGTGCTTCGCTGAGTCTTCGTGTTCTCCGAACCGGCTCCGAACTCAGTGCTTGGCGCTCATCACGGCCTGGTCCCATTGATTTCGTTCCAACCATGGGAGGGCTGCATCAAGGCCATGCTCAGCTGATCCAGCGTGCAGCCGCTGGCTGTCCTGAGCCGGGATCGGTCTTGGTGAGTGTGTATCTCAATCCACTGCAATTTGGGGAGGAGGAGGATCTTGATCGTTACCCCCGCTCCTTTGATGCTGACTGCTTGTTGGCGAAGCAGGCTGGTGCAACTGCGATCTGGTGTCCGGATGAGCGCCAGATTTATCCTGAAGGTGCCGTCTCGGGCTGGAGGATCCAAGCGCCCTCAGCCTTGCAATCGGGGTTGTGCGGTCCCTGGCGACCAGGCCATTTCGATGGAGTTGCCACCGTGGTCAGCCGCTTGCTGGCACTGGTCCAGCCAAGGCAGCTCTGGTTGGGTGAGAAGGATTGGCAGCAACTCACCATCGTGCGCCGGATGGTGAGCGACTTTGGTTTGTCGGTTCGGGTCAGGGGATGTGCAACCGTGCGAGAGCCTGATGGTTTAGCTGCCAGTTCACGCAATCTCTACTTGCTACCAGAGGAGCGACTCAGTGCGCTCTCGATTGGAGCCGCTCTCCGTGGTGCAGCGACGCAGCTTCAGAACAGGCTGGTGAGCCAGGCTGATGTTCTGATCCAACTCAGACGGCAACTCGGAACTGCAGGGCTCGAGGTGGAGTATGTAGAGGTCGTGGACCCATCCACGCTGCAGCCTGCAGATGAAGCGCAGTCTCTGCGCCTCCTGGCCGCGGCCGTCTGCTCTGGCACTACACGCCTGATCGATCACATGTTTGTCATGACCCGTTCTCCCATCGTTGCCATCGACGGCCCCGCCGGTGCCGGAAAGAGCACGGTCACCCGGGCTTTCGCTGAACGAATGGGTCTGCTTTATCTCGATACCGGCGCCATGTATCGGGCCGTGACGTTGTGGGTCCAGGAGCACGATGCCGATCCTGCGAGTGCAGAAGCCGTCGAGAGGCTTCTAGAAGGGTTGGAGGTGGATCTCTCGCCGTTGCGCAACGGCGTGCAGACCGTTTGTCTGAATGGCAGGGATGTCACGGATGCGATCCGTGATCCCAAGGTCACCGGTGCCGTGTCACTGGTGGCTGCACATGCATGCGTGCGAGCTCTGCTGACACGGCAGCAGCAGCGACTCGGCGAGAAGGGTGGCCTGGTGGCCGAAGGACGTGATATCGGAACAGCCGTGTTCCCTGATGCCGAGATCAAGGTGTTTCTGACGGCGACTCCTGAAGAACGAGCTCGTCGCCGTGCCAAAGATCTGGAGACGCGAGGCCATGCCGTGCCTGCGCTCAGTGAGCTCGAAGCGCAGATTGTTGAGCGAGACCGGCTCGATAGCACCAGAACGATTGCGCCATTGGTGCAGGCAGAGGACGCCACGGAGCTGATTACCGACGGGATGGGGATCGATGCAGTGATTGATGCACTCGAGGACCTGTTCCGTGGGCGGGTTGCTGAAGAGGTCTGGCCCACACCCGAGCGCTGATCGCTGTTCAGGGCTGGATGGCTGGTTTGTCCTCTGTGCTTAGTTCATCGAGCATCGCTGCGCAGGCATCTTCCAGTAGATCCAGCACATGATCGAAGCCGGCATCCCCTCCGTAATAAGGGTCGGGAACTTCGCTTTCGCTGTAGCGCACGCCGTAGCTGAGCATCGGACGGATCTGCGCAGTGGCTCTGGCCCCCGCTTCACGGGCTAAGCCGCTAACAGATTGGAAATTGTCATCATCCATGGTGAGCACCAGATCGAACTCTTCCAGGTCATGGAGTTCGATCTGACGGGCCCGGCTTGGCAGGTGAATACCACGCCGCTTGGCTGCGGCCTGCATCCGACGGTCCGCGGGATTTCCCACATGCCAGCTGCCGGTGCCGGCGGAGTCCACCAGGAAGCGGTCGTTTAATCCTCGTTCGTTCAGAAGATGAAGGAATACCCCCTCCGCTGCGGGTGATCGGCAGATGTTGCCGAGACAGACGAAAAGAACTTTCTGGGTCATCCGACGCAAAGACGTTGCAGGGCCAGGCTCGCCCTGAGCCGCACCACCTTGACATCCTCTTGCTCGCTGGCGAGCTGACTCAACATTGACCGCCCTCTGTTTTTCATTGACGGTGTTAAAGCATTCAATGTCATCCGTCGTTCGAGTCCATAGACAGCGGCGTACCGCACAATCCACTCATCATCTTTAGAAGCTTGAAGCAGACCGTTGCAGCAGCGGGCTAGCTCTTTTAAGGCTTTTGATTCATCCAAGTCCAAATCGGCCAGCCCTTTTACGGCTGAACGCCGCACGCTGGGTGCAATATCTGCGATAAGAGCATGTTCAAGCAAGTCGAGTCCCCGTGGATCACGAAGTGCTGCTAACACTTTCACAATCCATGCTCTGGCTCCGTAATTCCCTGTGTCCAAGCTGATTAGCAGCGTAGGAACAATATTTCTACCAAGCTTGATCAGTCCTTGCGTTGCAGTCGCTGCCACAGCAGGATTGTTGTAACCAAGAACCTTGATCAGGGTCGGCGCGGCATTCGGATCCATCAAGGCACAAATGTTTTTTGTCGCTCGGATAAGTTCAGGTGTGTTGGTTGCTCGATCGAGTTGAAGTAATGCAGTTTTTAAGTCAGCCATTGTCATCACAAAAGATCATCCATGGCATCTAATACAGCGGTGTCATCGCTGCATTCCGCTAGCCCGCGCAGCGCAACAAGTTTGAGGCTGGTTTCTACCGCTGCTGTTTTGATCGCCGGTAATGACGCCGTCCATCCAGTTGCTCCCAGATCAAGCAGGGCTCCTCGACGCACGAGTGGTTCCGGATGTTCAAGGAGTGTTTCCAGTTCTGCCGCCCATTGAGAAGCGCCAGTGAGTTGCAACAACGATCGACATGCTGCGGCACGGACCAAAGGACGCGGGTGCTTGCAGAACGGCAGGATCGTGTTGTGAATCGTCGTGCAGTTTGCCCCAATGTCACCTAAGGCCTCAATCAGGGCTTCGCAGGGTTCATTTAGAAAAGCAGTGCCGTCAATCTCCCGTCCGGCTTGATCGATGCCACTACTCAGTAATTGGCAGATTGGTTTGATTGCGCCTGGGGCTTTGATGGACCCAAGGCTTCGGGCTGCTTCTTCTCGAACTGAGTAGTCTTCGGACTGAAGAAGTTGGATGAGTTTATCGCTGGTCGATGCATTCTTGAGCAGGCCAAGTGCCCTGATTGAATTGAGGGCAACTCCTCGTCGGTCAGGATCAACTGGCCGCTGATTAAGTGCCGACAAAGTATGGATGAGTAACGGAATTGCCTCTGGGTGCTGAGATCGCATTTTGCCCAGCCACCAGGCAGCATAGTATTGCGCGGAGGTATCTTCCTGTTGGCGCAGATTGTCAAGTATTTGATGTTCGCTTAATGGTTCCATTATGACCAGTTAGTCGGAATGTCGGTGCCCCAGCTGGTTAGTTTTTGAAATCGAAATTCGCCTGCGATTGATCCCCAGCAGCGTTCATTGGTCACGGGATCATGGCCTCTATCAAGTGTTTTTAGCAAGGTTTTTTCCAGCTTAAATGTGCTCACCAGGATGGTGTCTTTGCCATTTCGATGCACAATGCAGCGACAGTTTGGTTCGAGGGATCCAAGATATCCCCCTTCATCTTCGCGCACCTGGTAATGGCATTCATCGAGGCAAATTAAATCGCTTTCCTTAATTTCACCACGTACTTCGCGGTTGAAAGTTGCAGAGTTAAAGCGTGATGGCTCTCGAAAAGTGTGATTCCAGAGTTTAATCACGCCATTGGATTGCTCTTCCGCTCTGATCATGCGCAGTCGATAGGGATTTTTCGGATCGACCGCATATGTTTGCTCAAGCAGGATGGACCCTGGTTGTAGATGCTCGATCGGACGATATCTCAGATGTATATGGGCAAACAGAGGAGGGTTGTCAAAGGCCTGTTTCTGATTGCTGTAGTCACCGCAGAGCAAGGATAGAAAGCTCTTCACAGTTGAAGTCATCAGGCCTCACGTCGTTTCTAGGTCTGCACATTAAAAAAGCCCTCCATAGGAGGGCTTGAATGGCATCAGCGCGATCGATCAGATCAGAGCATTGATGGCGTAGTCGAGGTAGCTGTTGGCTTCTGTTGCAGCATCACCACTCAGACCATGGTTGGCTTTGATGTGCTTCAAAGCTTCAACGTACCAGGAAGGAGACAGCTCAAAGGTCCGGTTGATTTCGTCAAGACCTGCGATTAGATAATCGTCCATGGGGCCAGTTCCACCTGCAACCAGGCAATAGGTCACCATGCGCAAGTAGTAGCCCACGTCGCGGGAGCACTTGGCTTTGCCTTCAGTAGTGGCGGAGTAGTTAGCTCCCTCCATCTGGGTGGTGTAGGGGAACTTGGTGTAAACAGCCTGAGCTGCTCCATTCACCAGGGTGTCAGCCTTGGCGGAAAGAGCTTTGGCAGCTTCAAGGCTGGCTTTTGCACGGATGAAGCGTCCAGAAGCAGCCTGAACTTCAGTGTTGCTCAGAAAGCGACCCTGAGCGTCTGCTGCTGCGACGGCTTCGGTGAGGGGAGTTTTCATGGATGAAGTAGCGAGTAAGCGAAAAAGAAGGGTCTCTGTATCAGGCGACTGACGCTGCTGCGCGATCGAAGTAGGTTCCGATCTCGCTGCTCAGCGAGGCGCAATCACCAGAAGAGATGCCTGCTTTGTCGTTCACGATTCCCAGGGCGGCTTCCTTCATGAGGTTGACGCCGGCAGCCACGGATGCACCGGGAGTTCCAAGAGCGAGATAGGTCTCGCGCAGACCGTTCAGGCAACGATCTTCCATAACGGAAGCATCACCGGTGAACACGGAATAGGTGACATAGCGAAGGATGATCTCCATATCGCGTAGGCAGGCTGCCATGCGACGGGAGGTATAGGCGTTGCCCCCTGGAGCGATCAGGGCAGGCTGCTGAGCAAACAGCTCACGGGCAGCGTTGGCAACGATGGTGGAGGCGTTGCTGGAGATGCGGTTCACAGCGTCCAGACGCTTGTTGCTGTCAGAGACGACGGCGGCGAGTGCATCAATCTCGCTGTTGTTGATGAACTGTCCCCTGGCGTCGGCCTGGGCGACAACCTTGGTGAAGGCGTCGAACATTTGGAACTCCTCTTGGCAGCGTCTAAGTGGGTGTCACAGACACCGGAGGGACATCGTAAAAGTCCCGTCGGGGTCGATAGCGATTCTCGCTAAGTGGTCGAAGCGCATCCGATTGCTGTTCATAATGCTTAATCCCCTGTCAAAGCAGGGCTTTGACCAGGTCAGATCCGGACGCCGGCAATTAGAGGTCAAACAGCACATCGTGGATGTATGCCTCGGTCCATTCACCGCCATGGAATCGAGTCAGCATCCCCCGGGCAGGGTCCTTCTCTGCTCTGTAATTGGTGTACCGCCGTTGTCCTGCCAGGAGATGCTCCATGCGTTGATCGGAGACAGGGATGGCTGCAGCGGCCAGTTCCAGATAAAGGTTGAGATAGTCGTTGAAGGCTGGTCGCACCACGCTTTTGATGAGCTGATCGCCTTCTTCTCCTAGAGGCAGTCGAGTCCAGAGGAACCCCGGCGAGAAGAAGGGCTGGGCTTCGTCAGGAATTGGGCCTCCATCTGGTAATTGGGAACGCCAGCGATCAAAGATCGGCATCAAACGATCCCAAACTCCTTGAGTGTGTTCGTTGTCCTGCTTGTCAGCCGGTTGAAGATCGAGCGCTAGCAAGTGACCCGATGGCAGGGTGACGAGGTCTCCACCGAAGAAGGGCAAGTCATATCGCGGTAGCGGATTGATCACAAAGTTCAAAACCGATGCTGATGAGCCAGCACTGACGCAAGCGGCCCTCACCTGACGGAATTTCTTGGTCTTGCAGGCCCAGGTGGCCGTGGTCACGGCGATAGGTTTCGCTTTCGATCCTGTTTGATCCTGTTTGAGCAGAAATGCATCGTTGACCGGATAAGGCTCGAGCTTTAACGGTTGCAGAGCGTCGACAGCGTCCTCAAGGAACGGCTGCCAGCTCCAGTCTGCAATGGCAACAGGATCAAGGCTGTTGCGTCGGGTTGAACTCATTGCTTGGCAGATGCTGGGAAAAGAAATTCGCTCAGAAATCGGTCAGACCACTCTTTGCCGAAGTGACTGGTGAAGAGTCCGTGAGCAGGGTCTCGTTCAGCGCTGTAAACGTCATAGTTGTCCTGCAGGCGCTTCACTTCATCCGACTGAATCAGCGCATCGTTGTTGAGGGCGTCGTCGTGAAGCTCCCAGTAGGCCTTTAGAAATGCACTGAATGCAGGCGGTAAAGAGGTCTCCGCTTGATCAGCTCCGCCACGACAAAATAACAACCAGGATGAGAAATACTGGTTCGGATCAAACGAACGCATTGTCTCTTCCCCGTTCAGATCAGGAAATTTTTGATTGAGTTGCTTGAGTCCTGAAAAGTATCGGTCGAGATAATTTGAATCTTGGACCAGAGGTTGAAAATCGAGAACGGCAACGAGCTTTTGCCGTGCACCAAACCAGAGCAGATCGACTCCCATAAGCGGGTGGTCAAGGCTGTAATCGGGGTAGGCGACGGAATTCAGAACCTGAAGCTTGTCACCAGCATCCAGCCTGGTAACCCGCCAGCGACGAAAATTCGGGACTTCCCAAAGCCAACTGCGGATCACGCTGGTGCCTTTTTTGGATCGGCATTCTTCGAGCCCAGTGGGCACCTCAATGGCCTTACCGCCTCTTTGCTGGATGCCGTTGTGAAGTTCCTTGAGAAATGGGTCAAACACGTTTCAGCTCTCCTGGATTGGAGGATTGTTGTCGGCTTTCTCTCTGGTGGCTGACGAAAGTGCAGCAATATCAGCGTCACTAGGGCAGCGGAATTCTGTGCAGTACGTGGTCATGGCGACACCATTGAGAAACTGCACCGAACTCACCCGCATTCTGATTTGGTCATTCACAAACCAGCATCGTTCGATACCTGTGTTGGTGTCATATCGGGTTTTGATCGTCAACACTCCATCGTCAGCAAACGAATAGGTGCTGACGACAGATTTTTTTTCCACATAACCAACATCTCTCAAGAGAAAACCCCGACGGGGATCTTCTGGGTTAGGAGCATCCACAACCACTGCGGCGTAGTCGTTGTTGCGAGTGTCTTCCATCAGGTTGCTCTCCCACCAAAATCGGGCCCCGCCGCTCGTATCGCTGGTCTTCACGTTCAGCGCTGAGCAAACTTTTTCAACAACTGGGTCATTGGTGTCGAACGGTTCGATGATCAGATTTGAATCCGCAGCTTCATCGTCTTGGCAATCCAGGTGATGGACCACTCGACGATTCAACCAAGTACCCCGACTTGCTTCAAAAAAGCTGGCCATCGTCATTGGGACCTGATCTACTGAATTCATGAGCTGCTGCTCTGAGCGTTCCGTTGGCTCTTCAGTTGATTCAACACTTCGTCAATACGTGTGAGCTCAGGATGCTCACTGAGTGTCGCGTCAATTTTTTTTTGGGATAGCCGGAGTTTTTTCCCTAGCCCAAGGACATCGTTGTAAAGCCGATCTCGGTAAGCAGAAAGCTCGTCGATGGATTCCTGTAATTCTTCAACTGTGGGCGCTTGCTCAGGAGGCTGATCCGTCATGTTGAGAGGAGAAACAGACAAGCGGCTGGAAGCTTACCCGTCTCCTGATGCAGCCTGCTCGCCGGCGTTGTGATTGGTGACCTAACAGTTGACAAAGCGTGTTTGGTCGTTGGATCGGCTGTTGGCGCTCTGGTTCCTGAAGCCAGTTTTGTCTGTTGTGAGGGTTGCAAGGTGACGAACTCTTGCGTGATAAGCAAATCCCGCACCACTGCTTGGTTAACCCGGCTTAGTTTGTTGAAGCGCTTCCAACCCCTTGGGTTTATCAGCCATCAGATCAAGTCACCTCTCAAAAGGCCTTGTTCTGTGGTTGCTCTCGGCATTAGAAGCCTCTCCCCCACAAAATTGTCTGGCCCAAAATGCTCGACGCATTCTCCCGTTCGGTCGTCAGCGCTGACGCCAAAACCGCTCCTGTTGGCGGTAGTGATCTCGCTGGCCTTCGTACCTATGTCAGCCAAGGCAATAAGCGCCTGGATGCTGTCAACGCCATCACCTCCAATGCTTCCTGCATCGTTTCCGATGCTGTGACTGGCATGATCTGCGAGAACACCGGCCTGATTCAGGCTGGTGGTAATTGCTATCCCAACCGCCGCATGGCTGCATGCCTGCGTGATGGTGAGATCGTGCTTCGCTACATCAGCTATGCCCTTCTCGCTGGCGACGCTTCCGTGCTGGACGATCGCTGCCTGAACGGTCTGAAGGAGACCTACATCGCCCTGGGCGTTCCCACCCAGTCGGCAGCTCGTGCCGTAGCCATCATGAAGGCTTCTGCAACGGCTCACATCGCTGAAACCAACACCCCTGGTCTGGGTGGCAAGCGTTTCCGCAAGATGGAGACCACCCAAGGTGACTGTTCAGCTCTGGTGGCTGAAGCTGGTGCCTACTTCGATCGCGTGATCGGCGCCGTTTCCTGAACGGCTTCTCGCTTTCTTTTCAGACACTCTCCCTCTTAAAGGAACCCATCAATGAAGTCCGTCGTTACCACAGTTGTGACTGCTGCAGACGCAGCAGGTCGCTTCCCTTCCCAGAACGATCTTGAAGCCGTTCAGGGCAATATCCAACGTGCCGCTGCCCGCCTTGAAGCTGCTGAAAAGCTGGCTGCAGGTTTGGATGCCGTCACCCGTGAAGCTGGTGATGCCTGCTTCAACAAGTACGCCTATCTGAAGCAGCCCGGTGAGGCTGGTGATAGCCAGGTCAAGGTTGACAAGTGCTACCGCGATCTCGGCCACTATCTCCGTCTGATCAACTACTGCCTCGTTGTCGGCGGTACTGGCCCTCTCGACGAATGGGGAATTGCAGGTGCGCGTGAGGTCTATCGCTCCCTGGCACTGCCCACTGGTCCTTACGTCGAGGCGCTGACCTACACACGTGACCGAGCTTGCGCTCCTCGCGATATGAGCCCCCAGGCTCTTAACGAGTTCAAGTCTTATTTGGACTATGTGATTAACGCTCTTTCCTGAGTTTTATTCACCATTAAGTACTCAATCAGGGATGCTTCGGCATCCCTTTTTTAATGTCTAGCTGTCTTCTGATTTTTGCAGTCGATCAATGGCAAGGTTCATGACTCTGCTGACGACTGGATCAGATTCTTGTTCACTTAGTCTCAGAAGAATTGGAATGCTTGATGTGCATTCAAGCTTCATTAGCGATAGCGCACTGTTTTTCCTCACCCAACTATCGGAATCCGAAAGGGCTTTGACCAGGAATGATTCTCCCCATTCAGCATCTTCAAGGTTCCCAATAAGTGTGACTGCTTCTGATCGAATTTCTGAGCATGAGTCGCTCAGTGCGCGACACAGCAGATCTCTATCTTTTTGAGCATCAAGAGACTGAATCTGACTGCCTAAAGCAGAGATCGCTGCTTTACGAACACTTGGATGAGTTGACTGTGCGGCATCTCGCAGAGCTTCCGGGGCACGATCACCAATGAATGCAAGGGCCCAATTGGCTAGACCAATTTGCATTTCAGAACTTTCTGCTTTTTTGAGAATGCTCAAAATTGCTTCAACGGCATCAGTGCCAATGGCCGCCATGGCACCCATGGCCGATCCTTGTACGACGGAATCTTCATCGTTGAGAAAGGCATCAGTCAGAGCCGCGAGACTTGCGGGGTCTGAGATCAAAGTCAGTGTTTTTGCAGCAGCTCTCCGAACGGTGACTTGATCGCTCAGCAGCATGGCCTGAGACAAGGAAGGAACGGCTGCTTTCCCTACTGATCCAAGGCTATCGGCAAAGCGCAGTCTCAGTAGACCGCGTGGATCTCCGAGGCCAGCTACCATCGTGGCGATCGACTGAGGATCAGCATCAATCGGAAGACCTGCTTTTAGTTTTTCTTTGAGATGAGTCGCCAGATCAAGTGCTTCTTCTTCGTTTAGCTGAACAACAGCTGAATGATTCAAAGATTTTTTTTCTTGAAAAATTGGTTTTGGAAATTCTTCTTTTTCCATCACCCTGGCCGCTGACTTTGTTAAACCTGACCCCGACCTTAGCCCACACCATGACCATTTTTGTTGTCTCCCATAATCTGCAAGTCACGTCAGCTCGTGTTCCTGCTCTTTCTGCGGTTGCATTGGCCGAAGCCTTGAAGGATCAATCAAACTCTTTTACGGTTGCCGAGCCCCTGAACCACCCTCATTGGTTGATTAGGTTGGAGTCAGCATTGGATGCCAATGCTATGGCTCATGAACTTGTGAAAGCGTGGAAGGGGTTTCGACATTCTGCAGGGCATGCATGTGATCACGATTGCCTTGCACTTGGTGGCCGTAAAGATACACCGGGATCAGCCGGATCACCTCTTCAAGAAGGGGCTTGGGGTGTTGATGTGGTTGAGTGTGCCGAGCCAGATCAATTCTTAGTGAGTATTAACTGGGAAGGCCTGAAAGGTGGACGACCCAGTGATGCGATTTTCGAAGTGAAAGGTTAGTTTAATTGATCTGAAAAAAAACTCTTATTTGCGACGTTGTCGGCGACCGCGTTGAGATTTTTTGTCTGTATTTTTAGATTCACTTGCATCACTATTTGCGCTTGTGCCTTTGGATAGCGAGTTTCTTGTGAGAGGCCTGTTCTCCTTCGCATTTGAGGGTGTCTTTTTTTTGGAAATATCTTTTTCTATGCTCTCAGTATGAATTGAGCCAATATTCATCGACGTAACGCTAAATCCAGCGCGGTGCATGACTTGCATTCCGTGCGACAAGCCTTCAAAAGGGATATTAAAATTGACCGATAACGAGGGCCTCGATCGATTTGTAGCCATCGCTTGAACCTTGAATTGTTGTCCTGGAAATGGTCCCACAATGTTCATGTAACTGAGCGGAGTCTATAACGACTCTTCTCTGAGGTCCGCTCAGTTAGTTTTTGTTGATGAGTTTGAGTTTGGTAAAGACTTCTTGTTTGATCATGCGGTAAAATTTTTACACCATTTCTTTTTTTAATGACGGGTCGGTTTGACAATATTCATCCTGAGCTCACATGCCAGCATGCACGGCAAATCCTTCTCCAGCCTGTAAATGAGCTTGACGCGCAGAGTGATTATTATATGGCGGCGTCTCATTTGATCAATTGCCCTGGTCCTGAAACTGAAAAGTTATTGGCCGAGTTGCTTGAACGCTCTCAAAATGATCAAGCAGTTAAAATTGCAAAACGAAAAGCAGTCGAGGTTTTAGGAAGGCTGGGCGCGACTTCTTTGATTCCCATTGTTGGTCAATGCCTATGGTCTGATGATCAATATCTTGTGGAAAATACCATCTATGCGTTGATGCAGTTGAAGTGCAATGAGCCAAGATTGATACAAAAAATGCAAGATCTCCTGCAGGAAAATATTTGCAATCAGCGTGTTTTGATTCAGTGCTTGTCGAGTCTTTCTGCTCATCAAAGTCTTCCTTTGTTGAGTACATTTCAGTTAGCAGAATCTCCTGGTGTTCGAGGAGCTGCTATCTCAGCAATCGCCAAGCTCTCCGGAAATACAACACAACTCTCGAGTATTGTTAATCATCTGACCCTTCCGAATCAGATGGATCGGCAGTGTGCTATCCAGGATTTAATTGATGCTGGATCTCTGGAACATCTATCTGCAATTGCTGCATCGCCGGTGTCTCCAGCTTTTCGCTTACGTGCTTTCAGATTGCTGATTACACCTCAAAGCCTATATCCTGAGCCGGCAACTTTTCTCGATCTTGTTGATTCTTTGTTGGTTGATGATCCCGACGACATTGAGATCGTGCATCGATACGATGTTGAGCCTGATATTGATTTTCTGGTTCGCGATCTTTTTAATACAGATTTCAGTCGTTGCTATCTTGCTTTAAAGTCACTTCGCCAATGTTCTACGGAACTTCTTTGGCCATTGATTTCAAAAATGTGGGAAGAAGAGGCTCATAATGATTATGGAGCGCATTACTTTTTTATGAGGCTATTTGGCTCTAGAGCAGACTGGCCAGATCACTCAATCATCCCGATTGTCGATATCTTAAAAAGTGCTGCGATTAATAAGCGTCCGCAATTTCAGAAAAGCCGTTCAGCAGCCATGTATGCAATTTTTCAGTTGAATCCCGGTCTCTTCTTCGAACTGGTCCCCAGATTTTTAGATCAAACATGCTGTCCTCCTTGGGATTGCCGCTATGTTTTGATCATGGCTATTGAATCAATTTCGAAGCAAGAAAGCCATCATCAGGTTGCTCACTTGCTGGAGCTGTTGGCTGATGATAATGATGATTTCGTTCGGGCTAGGTTGGCTTTAAATAATAGTTTGTGACTAGTTGCGATGAGTTGATATGAATTTCTCTTATCACTCGACTAAGGTGCGGTGCTAAAATAAAAGTAGTATATTTCTAAGCATTAATATGAGTTCATCAGGCTATTCTTTTGACTCACTTTTTGCTGATCTGTCTCATCCAAACCCGAACATCCGCTTTGATGCGTGTTCCCTTCTCGCGGAATACTTCCCCGATGAGGCCCTGCCAAAATTGTTTGTGCTGATGCATGATTCTGACCCAGGTGTCTATCGGACTGCCGTCAAGGCATTGGGAATGCTTGGCCACCGCAGTCTTCCTGGTTTGATTCAGTTGTTTACTGATTCAGATAACGGAACAATTAGGGCTTGTTGCATTAAGGCGATTGTTCAGGTATCAGTCCATTGCCCGGATAAGGCGTTCCCCATCGAAGTGCTGACTATGCTTGAACAGGCAATGGATGATTCCAATCCTGTTGTTGCTCAATCTGCTTTGATGACACTGGGCCATCTATCGAAGATGGCACCAGAGGAAGATCGAGTGATCCCACTCCTCATTAAGGCGTGCGATAGCAGCAACATTGCCCATGTTCAAGGTGCGGCAATGTCACTTGCTGAAGTTGACTCTCCGTTGGTCAACCAGTGTCTAAAAGGTCTTGTAGATGATGTCTCGAAAGATTCTTTGATTCGTGAAGTCGCTCAATCAAGTCTTGAAAGGCGCCAGAGCTTAGGTCTTAATTAATCAGAATTACGGTCTTTTTTTTAGTACATTTATGGCAACTTCCATGACTGATTTTACTTGTTGTTCTTTTTCTGTCTCCCATGCGGTTTTAAGTGCTCTGATTGCCGTTATAGCTTCCATTTTCATCAGTGCTAGTGACGCATTCTTGCGAACTTGTGCGGAATAATCGTAAAGCAACCTGCATAGTGTTTCGCTGGCATCTTCTGGCTCCAACGTTTTGCCGACCATCGTTGCTGCTTCAGCTCTGACTTCACTCGATTGGTCAGATAATGCCTGGATAAGTGTATTAATTGCTGATTGATTTTGTTCTGATTGAATTTGCTCTGCCAAGACTGTTATGGCTGCAATTCGAATTTCAATATTTTCTGATTTTGTTGCACGATTAAATGCATCTGGCGCTTTTGAACCGATAAAGCTTAAGGCTAAGTTGATCAGTCCCACTTGGAAGGCTGTGCAGTTCGGCTCGGTGAGAATTTTCAGTAGATCTTCAATGGCAGGCACTCCAATGGTTGCCATAGCGCCGGCCGAAGATCCTTGAACCACAGGATCTGGATCTGTTTTAAATGCCTCTATCAAATTGGGTAGGGCTTTTTCACTGCCAATGAGATTGAGTGTTTTTGCAGATGCGCGTCTAATGATGACATTTTCATTGTTCTTCATGGCATCGCACAAATATGGAATTGCTGCTTCGCCCACATTCCCCAGGCTTTGAGCGAATGTCAGTCGTAATGCACCGCGCTGATCTCCCAATCCAGCAACCATCTGCTGAATCGATGTTTGATCAGAATTTGGTGTTTCTTGATCTGCTAATTTTTGCTTTAATACCTCCGCTAATTCGAAAGCTTCCTGCTCGGTAAGGCTTTCGTTTTCATTTATGTTCTGATTTAATGTTGCCTCACTCATGGTCGTCATTCACTTGAATCTAATCTAATTGATTGGCTCGATGGTCTGTTGTTGGCGAGTGAATATACCAATGTCGATCAAAAAAAACCCCATCTGTTGATGGGGTAGGGTCGTATTGATCAAACTTATGTTTGGATCAGAAATGAACACCGAATGGACGGAATGGCACGTAATCGGTCATTTTGGGAGGATTATGTCCGCTGTATTGCTGCTGAGGCAGCTTCACCGGTGTCTTCTGTACAGCTGAGTAGGAGAAGGCTTGTGGTTTGGCTTCTTCTCTAGAAGCAATAGCCAGCGGATTGATGGTGCGGCTATTGCGACCCTGGGCATTGTCGCTGACGGCAACCTTCATGCCCCCAAGTTCACGCATCAGATTGAAGGAACGTGTAAACATCCCTGCATAGGAGTCGTGGCTTCTTTCGTAGGGGACGATGTCTGAGCCAAAGACCTCTGTGTATTCAGCTGAGTCTGTTAGTTTGTCAATCAGCGCATCAAAGCCCTCTTCTGCTTGAAGCTTGATGTGATTCTGAACCTCCGACTGGTTCAGAGGCGCACGGCCGAGCAAGTGTTTGAAGTTCAGTTCGATACCACGTTGGGCACCAACGGAATGGAAGAAATTGTCCTTGTAGAAGTTTGACTTGGCTAAGCCATTGACGAAATCCCGGACGGTGATTTCACCGTTCAGTAGTCGTGCTTCTAGTGATGTCTCTCTTTGGCTCTCTCTTGGATGAAGGTTGCCCATCACCTGACGATATGAAGCCGCGATAACGCGCTCAAGAGCTGCAGTGTTGTCGGGGTTGTACTGATCGAATACAGCTCCAAATGGACATTCGGCGTGTAATCGGGGTCCAATACCAATCCCCATAGAGGCACAGTGTTGCCGCTTGTACTCAGCGCGTACTCCTGCGACTGTTCGGTGTGCTGTGTTTTTACCGGCTTTGCTTTGTGTGGCGAAAGCGGCAGGTCCGGTTCGAGTAGCTGAAGTGAGTGACTTCAGGCTGGTTTCTGTGCCGAGCATGATGAGAATTGGGGGGATAGGTTTGATTGTTTGTCCCGAATTACTCCTGATAAATGCTTTAAATTTTCAAGCTCAAGAGCAAGTCGGTTGCAAACTTTGATGCAACAAGAAATCAAAAATTTGTTTTGCTATCACAGATTATTGGCATCATTCTGTTTGAACACTCAATAAACTGTGTGACTACGATTTGATTGTTTGCAGCAACTTTTGACTGTCCTGATTCACCCTTCCAGTGGTAGGTAAAAAAAAGGGTGGGCAGAAATGCCCACCCATGTCACATTGCTGAATTCAATCAACAGTTGAGCTGTGATCAGCCCAGTGAGTTGATCACATAGTCGAGCAGTTGGTTGTATGCGGTCAGAGCCTGGGGGCTCATATCGCGAGGGGCACAACCGTCGTTACGCATCTGGGAGAAACCAGCAACGTAGGTACCAGCATCGATGCTGAGGGCCTTGTAGACCTCTTTCTGGCCATTGATAGCCAGCTCGTCCAGAGGGCCGGTGCCGCCAGTGACGAGGCAGTAGTTGATCAGACGCAGGTAGTGAACGAAGTCACGCTTGCACTTCTCTTTGCCTTCGGTAGCGCACTGGCGAGGCTGACGGCCAGTAGCACCGTTGGGGTACTGAGCGTACACAGCATCAACTGCGCGCTGAGCGATGGCGTCGTAGCCAGAGGCCAGCTTTTCAGCAGCTTCCAGACGTGCAGATGCACGCTGGATGGAACCCTGAACGGATTCCATATCGGAAGAAGAAGGGAAGCGTGAAGCGCTATCGGCTGCGCCGACAACCGTGGTGATGACGGACTTCATGATGAAGGATGTGTGTTGTTTTGAACGATCAAACAGAAGTGGTTCAGCTGATGGCGCTGATCACCATGTCGAAGTAGCTGCCAGCTTCGGCAGACAGACTTGCGCAGTCACCCTGGGTGACAGCAGCCTTCTTGGCACCACTGTTGGTGTTGGTGATCAGAGCGCTTGAGGCAGCCTTCATGATGGCCACAGCGCGGGCAGCGGAACCTGTGGGAACGCCAAGAGCGGCGTAGGTTTCGCGGAGACCGTTCAGGCAGCGGTCCTGCAGCACGGAAGCGTCACCGGCGAGCAGGGCGTAGCTCACGTAGCGGAGAACGATTTCACCGTCGCGCAGGCAGGCAGCCATTTTGCGGTTGGTGTAAACACCACCGTTAGGGGCGGTCAGACCGGTGTTCTCGCAGCAGATACCTGCAACAGCATCAGAAACGATGCAGGCAGCGTTGCCGGAGATGGCGTTAACAGCGTCAAGGCGCTTGTTGCCTTCAGAAATGAAGGACTTGAGGGAGGCCAGCTCGCCTCCGCCGATGAAAGCGCCGCTGGAATCGGCCGAGACGGCCTTCCTGGAGAATGCGTCGAGCATGGGTGCTTCGGAAAGTTTAGAGGGGGATGCAAATCCGCATCACGAATGACGTTAACCCTGCTTTCTGCCTCGCCACCAAAAGCAGATTGTCAGGACACACAAGTTTGCAAAGCCAATTCGAAGGAAAAAATAAAATTCACTTAGTTCTCAAACTTTTGCCCCTGAACTCCCTGCGCTGCAGCCGAAGTTCATGGTTATGACATCTGTTTAAGGACCTGTTCGCAGCTCCATTTAAGTGGTAACCACTTTGCATTCAATTGAATCTCTTGCAAGAGTTCCATTTGGTCATTGAGTTCAAGGCTGAGGCAGGCCCATGCAGCTGCCACTCTGGATTTTGCATATTGAGGCAGTGTTTCTGCCAGGGCTGTTCGCACTAGATCACTGCGCTCATGCACTTGCTTCAGTCCGATCACGGCGGTGAGTAGGTAATTCGCCCCATAGTCACTCCAGAATTTGTCGTGAATGCGATCGATTGCGTCGAGCTGTTGTCGGCTGGGCATGTTCAACAGAGTGAGTGCTCCTCCGTATTGTTTCCCTTCATCGCGATGCTGAAGATTTTTTTCGATCTCACTTACTGAGCTTTCGCAAATCCATTCTTGTTGTATTGCCATATTCATTGGATTGTCTTGCAGCAGTGATGTGATCAGTTCTGTGAACGGTTCGGGGACAAGTCCCGTTTTTTCGGGATCCACGATTTGGAAGGCGCTTTTTGCTCTGAGGGGCATGGATACTGGAGATGTCACCAGATGTTTGAGAACGGATCTCTCGCCTGCATCTCCTAAGTCGATGACAGCAGATCGACGTCGTCCCGCGATGGGATCAGTCAGTTGAGGAATCAGCGGCTGCAGCCGATCAATCCGACCGTGCACTTTGGCTGCGTAGGCACGTGCAGCTCCAGCAACGAGTGGATTTGCATCTTGTTCCAGCACGGATATTTCACGGTCTCCCTCATTAATCCCGAGACGAGCATGCGCCTGGATGACCGATCGTTTTTGATTATCGCTGCCCTCTAAGGCATTGAGAAGAGTCTTGCGTTGCTGTTCATCGAGGACGGAGCCAATCTGAGCAATCGAGTCGACAGCATTGATGACTGAAGGCTCATCATCAAAAGCCAGTGCGCTGAAGAGTCCTGGTAATGCTCGTGAATCTCGGCGTCGCCCCAGAGCCTCCAACACCTTGCGGCGAGTAATTCGATTAAACAGGTTTTCTTGTTCAAGACCGATGGCTTCGATCAGAGCATCGAGTGATTCATCGCTTTGGCATGCAGCAAGGCGAGTGGCCGCCGTGTATTTCTCTACAGGATTTTTGAGGTCTTCAGGGTTTGTTTTGAGTAATTCTATGGCTTTTTCTTCTGGGAGTCCGGCAAAGAGAACATCAAATCGCTCAGACATAATTGATGACGCCGTCCGTTGTCTATTGTTTCCCTAACTCTACAGCCTGCGCCTTTGCAAGAGTGATCCCATTTAATGGTTTGCTTTTCTCTGTTAAAGTAATGTGCATTGACATGTAATTATGCCTGCCTCTGCAGAAGTGGAAAAAGCGTTGCCACGATTTGTGGACTTGGTTAATAACGACCAGGCAACGCAGGATCAGCTCAATCTCACTACTGATCTAGAAACACTTCGCCGGATCGTTCAATCTGTTGATGCCTCTCTAACTGGGTCAGCCTTGATACCCCTTGAGCAGGCAACTCGTGCCCCAAAGATTCTCGTCGATTCAGGCGTGATGGATCAAGAGATCCCTTGGCGATTGCTTCGCTGTACTGGTGGACCACTGGTCTTGCAATTAATCTGCAGCAAAGCCAATTTTGCGATCTGGATCGAGAGCTGCTGATGGAGGCTAAAGAGCTCACTCGTTTTGTTGGCGAAGTGATTCGTTCTCATGAACTCGCAACTGGTTTGAAACCTCTTGGTACTCATCAAGAGATCATTGCTTACGGGCAACGGCAGGGTTTTGATTTCAGCGAAGCAGAATGGAATTCATACTATGAGCGTGAATTTTCTGGTTTGTCAGTGGGCATACAACAGAAAGTTCTTGGTGCTGATCCAAAGCATTGGTCGTGGGCATTCCGTCAACTTACAGCTTGGAGAGCTATGCTCATGGAAGGGGCGGATAGTCATTCTGGATAATTTCCGCGCTTTGATCACTTTTACAGAGCTTTATTATGTCTGATGTAGAACAAGATCAAATTCTTGAACAGTTTATTGCATTAGCAAAGACAGATCAAATTCTTCAGGATGAAATCAAGTCAGCCCTTAACCAGGAACAAGTGATTGCAATTGCAGCTGAGCGAGGTTTTCAAATCGATCCCCTAGCAATTTTAAGAAAATGGAGCCAGCATACTGATTTTTCTAAGCCAACTTGGATGGGTTGGTTTGGTGAATAGCTTTATGTATTGATGTCGGCGTAACGTGTTTGTTTTCCACCTCGTTTTGCCCAATAGGTCACTAAATTTTCACCTCCAGGTCTTGGAACACTTGCAACAGCCCTGAGAATTTTAAATGAACGATTTGGCCCCATTGGCCAGTTGCCGACTGCTTTAACTTGTCTTACTTGGCCACCAATTTCGATCATACAGGCTTCAAACTTTTCCAGTTGTGTTTGATCAACAGTTTCAAATATAAAATCAGTTCCTTCGCAGATCAAATGTTGTGTGCGAATCCAGCCTTTAAGCTGTTTTTCACTTGTTTGCATTCACTGTTTTTCTTCTTCGATCCACATCGATGTAACTATATCAGAAATGTCCTCAATTCTTTGAAACTTGAGAGGTCCATGCTCTGAACCCCATTTCACTTGGTTTGTTTTCGGATCAAATCCTCTGTCTCGACTGACCCAGCTGTGTTGGTTGACTTCAACTTCGCTGACTAAATAAGTGAGCTCCCCATCTCGGGGAACTAAGCATTCATTTCCTGGCTCAACACCCCCCATGAAATGATTTGGCGTTGTTTCTATGAAATGCATTGAACAACCACAGCGTTTTTTGAGGGTTTTGACATCGAGTGAATCAAGTAATTCCGGATTTCTGCCTGAGCCTGCAAGCCTTGCCTTATTATCAAAATCAAAATTTTCAACAATGAAAATATTGTCTTTGTATGCGAGCCGATGAATTCCTTGTCGGTAGGGATTCCAAGGTGAGTAGTCATAGTATTGCTCTGAATAAAAACCAGGGCCTTTGAAAATAGCCCAAGGCAATGGTCGAAAGACAATATTAATTCGTGCAAAGTCTTTTGGTCGTTCTTGAGATTGGGCAAAATTATCGTAGATGCCCGACAGTGTTTTTGCGAATCTGATTTTATCTTTGTTTTCCATAGCTTGATTTAGTATTGTTTAGGTTACTGGGCGGAAATTTTTCTGACTTCAGACGCAAATGAAGCTTGAAGAATTCCAGAGCCAGCCGATGTTTTTAATACTGAAGATCGACAACGAACGTGTTCTGATATGAACCAAATTCGCTCTTCAGCAATTGATTGATCATAGTGAGTCTTGAGGATAAATGTTCCGTCGTCAAGAAATCGGTAGTCTGATTCCGCTGGTATTGATTCTGCGTAACCGACGCTTCTTAGAAGTTTTCCGGAGATTTTGTCAGCTGGGATTGGTACGATCAAGCATGAACCGCTTGACACTTCGCTTGGGTCATCAGGTTCCCAATCACTTTCAGCATTCCATTCCATACAAAATGGAGCTTGAAACTCACTATCTGATGGTTGAGTTGATACCTTGATAAGGTCTGAGACTTTTTCCTGATCATCTGTAAAATGCTTAATTGATATTTCGCTTAGTACGTCTTCGAATTGTTGAAATGCGAGGGAGTGTCCGCTTCTCATCGAGCGCCATTCTCCGATGCTTTGAGCAACGAACTGCTCAATATCCATCATTATTTCTGCCTTGGCTATTCAGCCCTTCATTGTTTTTGGGCAAATTTGCTTGCATCATGTTGACCATGGAGTCAACCATCATCGACATTGCCATAGGAACTGATGACACAGACTTGTTGAAATCGTCTGTTTGATTCGGATCAGATCTGTTCGTGTCTCTAAGAATTGGCATGTCAGGTTGTGTAGACGAGAAAACTAAGAGTTTGTCTGGCGAATTGATGGAATGGAGTTGGCGTGAGCTCACGCCAACTCCATTATCTCTGATCCAAACAACAATCAGAGCTCACCCCTCGAAGGGTTAAGCCTTCGAAATAGAAATGATCCGACCACCTTGGGCTTGGATGCTCTGAAGCGTTGCAGACATAGAACTTTGGCTGACCACTGATTTCTGCATTACACGGCGATTGGCACTGACCTGTCGACGCGTCGTCCAAAAAATTGAAATTGCATTGGCATTGCCAACGCTTTTGCGGTCAACGATGGCTGGTGCGTTTCCAGTGGAAAGACTACTCAACAGTTTGGAGCGATTGTTGGCTGCGTCATAGCCTGCGAAACCGGCATCGACTGCAATTCCACGTGTGTAATTGATGGTTCGTCCGCCACTGATTGATTGGCTTGAGCGATTGTGGGGCACTTGATCAATACCGAAGGCAGCCAAATATTCTTCGCTATAGGTATAGCTTGCAATCTCTGCGTCGTACCCTTCAGTGTTCATGCGGGTCACATGCTCCATCAGCTCTTGCTGATCATGGGGAGGTCTGCCCAGAAGATGTTTGAAATTGAGCTCTACAAACTGATAGGGACTTTTGTTTTCGAGGAAAAGTCTCTTGTAAGTGTCAGATTGTGCAAGTGCTGTAACGAAGCCCTGAACCGTAAGATCGCCATTCATAAACAAGGCTTCAAGAGACTTGTTGACATCAAGCTCCATGAGGTGACGGTTGCCGAAAACCTGTTTGTAGATGCTTTGAATCACTTCATCAGCATGTCCCAGATCTGCATTTGCCTGGGTCGCCAGTGTGGTGGTTTCCGTCATGTCTCAGGTGATTGGGTGATAGGTCATTTTTAGGCCTTTTGATCATCAAAAGGCCTATTCAACAAGTTGTTGTTGCAGATTTGGCTACATCACTTCAGTGATGGATACAATTTTTCCACCTCTGGCGTGGATATACTTCATCTGGCTGGACATATCTTTGCCTGACACCAGATAAGTGCTGCCTGCGGTGCGCTGCCTGGTACGGGCTGCTTGAGCAGAAACCACAATCCGGAAGCGCTTTTTGGTGGGATCTGGTGCACCAGATTGAACACCAGTTCTATTGATTCTGGTCGTTGTGGAACTCCAGCCCCCAGGCACCATCCCTGTTGCTACTGAAGTGACCAACGAGGAACTAGTCAGAACTGTGTCACTTGCTGCATACCCTTCGGCCAGCTTGAGATGACGGTTGAAGGCAACTTGCGAGCGGCCGTCTTCGGAGAGAATTCGTGCGAAGGGCACTGTGTCTTCCCCGAAAGTCCCTTGATATTCTTCGCAGTCAACGTAACTACAAATTTCCGCGTCGTAACCTCCTTCTGCCAGAATTCGTGTGTGCTCACTGATTTCTGCCTGGGACTTTGGTGCACGTCCGAGGAAATGCTTGAAGTTTAGTTCGATGAACCGATAAGGAGCATTTGTCTCGAAGAAACGCTTTTTGTATTCGGCAGAAAGACCTATCGCTCGAACAAATTCGCGGGTGCTCAGATAGCCATCGATGAATTTGCTTTCAGCTGTGACTGATCTTTCGAATTCCATCAGGTGAGGGTTGCCCATCACTTGTTTGTATGAGGCACGAATCAGTGCATTCAGTTGATCTGCGCTATCGCCAGGGCAACGTTGGAACGTTTCCTGCTCTCTTTGCCCTAGGCCAAAGAACACATAAGAATCTCCGCGCATTGGCGCGCTGTCGCCGCCGCTGGTGACCCCAGGCGCTTTGCTTGGGATCTGACCCCGGGAGAATGCTGTAGAGGGGCGAACTCCCAGGGCCTCAGAAGGACGACCGATGCGGGGGGCCATCCCTGACGCCATGCTGCTTGTCAGTGCACTACTGCCACCACGTGCGCTGTCACTTCCAGCAAAGCTCTTTTGCAATGCTGACAGCATTGGGAATGCTGATGTTGCGAGATCTGCAGGAGAACTCCAAGCACGGGCGTAGGGAACAATGTCACTGCCGAATACCTCCAGGTATTCCGCAGAATCGATGATGCTGTCGATCAGTGCTGCGTGGCCACTTTGAGCCTGCAAGCTGATTTTTTGGGACATCTCAGCCTGCGAATGCGGAGCGCGGCCCAAGAGATGCTTGAAGTTCAGTTCGATTCCACGCTGTGGAGCAACTGCCGAGAAGAAGCGAGATTTGTAGAAACTTGACTTTGCTAGCCCTCTGATGAAGTTTCTGACATCGAGATCGCCGTTACGCAGCTGCGCTTCTAGTTCATTGCAGCGTTCGTAATCCATGACGTGCGCGTTGCCGAAGACCTGTCGGTAACCGGCAGCAATGACTTGATCGAGTGATGCCTGGTCGTCTGGGCTGTAGCACTCTGCGGTGACGCGGTGCGGACAATCCTCATGGCTGCGAGGTCCCACGCCGATCGACATCTGATCGCAGGACTGTTTGAGAAACTCGCCAATGGTCAGTGCAGGCTTCTGAGTGTTCTGTCCTTTTCTTTGGAAGCTGACAGGGCTATTCCACTTGGTTTCAGCGCCGAATCCGTTCGAGGTTTGGTTGGTTGCCATGGTTCAGATCAATGATTAGGTGTTTGGTTTTGGTCGAATGCTTGCTCTGATGCGATCAGGTCACCGGAGTGATGCTTGCGATCTTTCCGCCTTCTCGGTGAATCCTTTTGAATTGTTCGGACAGCTTGTCGAACGGAACGTAGAAGACGCGATTACTGCGTGTGTAGCGAGAGATTCGCCGCACGTTGTTGGCGCTGTAGCCAGTGACTTCCACTCGGTAGGTCACTCCCTCCTCGCCTGCACCAGCACCCAGTCGGGTTGGTGCATCCTGAAGGTTGGTCGAGGGGCGGAAACTCCAGCCTGTGGCCAGAGGGGATGACGGAGGAACCACTGGAAGTGGCAGGTTCTGGTAGGCCGCACCACCAAGCTTGCTGCGGTTGCCTGACAAATCACCTTTCAGGCTGCTGCTGCTGTTGCCACGCAGCAACTGGAAGCTCCAGGTGAATTCCTGGAGCGTTGTGCAGCACTCAGTTTTCCAACCCCGTTGATAGGGAACAACCCATTCACCGTATGCATTCTGGTAGTCGGCCGAATCCAGAAAACTGTCGATATCTGCCTCGTACCCCTTGCTGTCTAGGCGCTCTGCATGGGTGCGCATTTCTTGGAAGTCTTCAGGAGCCCTTCCGAGGAAGTGGCGGAAGGCCAGCTCGATATAGCGATAGCGCGCACAGGTATCGAAGAAGCGTGAGCGGTAGAGCTCGCTCTTAGCGATGCGTCGTACCAGCTCTCGCACGCTGATCTCGCCGAGCTTGAACTGCGATTCGGCAATGATTTGGCGCTCGCTTTCCATGACGTAAGCGTTGCCAAGCACCTGCTGATACACCTTGCGGATGATCTGCTCCTTTTTGGCATCGTCGTCGCCAGGGAGTAGTTCGAGGGGTGCTTCACTCTCGTCCGAGAAGCGCTCGACCCCCAAAAGCGAGGCAGGACCAAAGGGCATGAAGGTTCTCGCGATATTCGCTGACCCATCGTCAGTCAGAACTGCCGTGCGTGAGCGCCTTCTTTATAAAGCTCAATCAAGTGTGTCTAAATATTGCGTGACATGACAATTTGGGGCTCCTGGAAGGGCTTTGAAGAAGAAATCAGTTTTGTTCTGACGAACTATTTTTTGCTCTCAGCGACTCCAGGCTTGTGCGCGTCGAGCTGCGTGTTAAGGGATTCCATTGATCAAGTTCAAGGGCGTCACGGTTCAGCAAGGCTTCCAATTGCTGGTCGAGACCTCGGCAAAGACTGAAGTCAGCACCCCGAATTGAATCGACGCAGTCCAGAGCTGCAGATTCCAGGTTTGCGCCTCGGAAATCGGCCATATCAAGTTGGCTGGTTCCAAAGCGCGTGCCTCTGCACATCGCACCACGCAAGTTGGCGTGTCGAAGATCTGCTCCCGCCATCGCCGTGCCATCGAGAATGGCGCCGCTGAGGTTGGTCCCGCTGAGATAGGCGCCCATTAAGACAGCTTTTCGCAGGTCAACCCCTCTTAAATCTGCATTATTGAGAAATGCACCATTCAGTTTTGCCCCTGGACCAACGGCTCCGCTATTTCGATGATCGAAATTGTCCGGAAATTGGGTGTTTGAGTCGTAAATCGCCAGACGCAGATCTGCACCATCCATCTTGCATAGGCTTAAATTGCTGCCCCGCAGGTTGCAACGGCAGAGCAAAGCGCCGCTGAGGTCACATTTCCCCAAATCCTGTTGGCTCCAGTCGGAACCGCGAGCATCGATTGATGATCCTTGTGCATCTCCAGGAGTTTGCGTTTCGGGCGCCGTCCAGGTGCGAAGGTCGATGAATTGAGACGTCAGAGCCCAGGCCTCCTTGATTGAGTTGCCGAGAGGCTAGCTCTCTCGAGTCAGAACAATATTAATGAATAGGAGCTAAATCGTAATTGTCTTTGAGATTAACTAGGCCCTTGCATGCCTTTTGAATTGCGTGCTTGGTTTTGGTTTGCGAGAGCCATAAAAAAGCACCGACTGATCAAGTCGGTGCTTTGATCCTCAATCCTTAGTTGGGATTGAATTTACAAACCAGGGCCTAAAGGGTTACGCCCAGGTTTTTGCAGTTTTAGATTGATACATGCGCTGGAATGCTCCGCTGTAAGGGTCTTTGACTGCCTTGGAGTAAACGAAACCACTCACGTCATACCCAGCTCCGGATTGTGAAATCCGTCGAGCATTGGTGAATTCCATCACTAGTTGGCTGCGAGACTCGATTGTGGTATCAGAAGCAGCGTTTGCTGGAGTGACTCTCGCCAGATTTGTGAAAGTGGAGCAATAGGCACCAGCAGCTGAAGTCCAGGCGCGTGGATATGGAACAGTGTCTGTTCCAAACACTTCCAAATACTCTCCAGAATGAGTGATCTTATAAACCAATGCATCAAAACCACTTTCTGCGATCAGCGTGATGGCCGCACTCACTTCAGCTTGATTGATTGGGGGTCTACCAAGCAGATGCTTGTAATTCAATTCAATGCCACGAATTGGAGAAACACGATGGAAATACGTCTCTTTGTAGAGATCTGACTTGGCGAGCCCTGCTACGAAATCTCTCACGCTGATTTCGCCGTTGCTGAGCTGCGATTCCAGTTCAGTACAGCGCTGATTGCCCATAGGGCCGAGGTTTCCGAAAACCTGCTTGTAGCTTGCTGCGATAGCTGTCTCTAGGGCCTCACTTCCATTGGCTGCATAAACTTCGTTCACACTGCTGAAAGGGCATTCGCTATGAAGCCTTGGCCCGATGCCAATGCCCATGGCAGAACAAAGGTTCTCTTTGTACTCCTCAGTTGTTGAAGCTGCCTGCCCCTTTCGCGCTATCAAGTTTCCCTTCTCAGATTCCTGGCGATAGAGATTGGTAGCAGTGTTTTGTATTGCTTTTGTAGAATTGCCTGCGGCGTAAGAAACGCGGTACAGGTTCGTGAAATCGCGTGTCGGCTTGATGGCGACCATTACTGATCTCAAAGAGGTACTTGTGATCAGACACTAATCGCGTTCACTGATGAACTCCTCAGAGTCGCTGGGCTTGCAACAAAATGTTTACTCGCGGTTCTTCGATTTTCTTAATGATCGGCGATTGGACACTTCATGATTCTTAGCATTTGGTTTTGATGGTCGATTGATTGATTTCGTATGGCCTTATTTTGATGATTCACTGGAGTTCTTCGATTGAAAGCCCCGATCAACTTGTCAATCCATCAAGAGAGATGGATTTTGCCTGGTCAGTTGTAACTGGAATTGGATTCCGGACCCAGCTCGATTGAATTAGCGAGTGCTATACATTTCTGCTGCCACAATCAGAAGAACTCTGATCAGTTCAAAGGCCCCAATGGCTGCCAAACCAAGCCAGGCCTTTTTGGCCCACTCAGGAGTTTTGATGTAAGCAGGGACAAGGGTTTCAATTTCAATCCGGGCTTGTAGTTTCTGATCCCAGAGTTGATCTCTCCAGTCGCTTCCGTAGCGAGGAAATTGCTGGTAGATCGGCATCACTCCTGTTGAGGCGCCTGGAATAACCCGTGATCTTTGACTTGGAACATCGTCATAGCCAAATGAATCGAGATATTCGCTGCTATCGAGTACAGCATCAACAAAGCTGCTAAAGCCCTTGTCTGCGATCAGGATTGACCAACTAATGCGTTCACTTTGCCCATGTACTTCCCTTCCTAAAACGCGTCCAACGACCTGGTCGACCAACCTGTAATTCGTGCTGCAGGACACATATCCTTCTTGGAAGCGTCTTGACAGCAACAATCCTCGTATAAAATCTCTGGCTGTGATGCTTCCATCGCGGAACTGAGACTCAAGATTCACGTCGCGATCACATTTCATGGCGTGAAAGAAGATCTGGCGATAGGCCTGCTCGATCTGTGCGCTCCGGTCTTCGCGGTTTGGGAATGTCGCGCGATTGAGCTCCGACTTCAGGCCGCCTTGGTCGCCGACACGATTATTTTGGCTGGTCAGCGGGTAGTCGAGCAGCTGAAGCGCCATCCGTATAAATGCTCAGTCAATGCTGCTCATTTTATGTCTGCAGCACTGTCTTTCTGCTGCGTGCCGTCGTGTCTCTTCATCTCCTTGCGAATCATGTTGCAAAGATGGGTTAGCGCGTCACCTAGTGCTTTGGCTTCTGCTCCCGCTCCAAGCCTGCTGTAACTGGCCACAGAATGCACGCGTAGGCGATCCAGAGCCAGCAGTAATGCAGGCACAGGAACATCTAGCAGTGCGTAAAGCTCCGCTAGGCATCGCATGCCGTCACTGTCTGTGACATCGGTCCTGCGTAAAGCGCTTCCGTAAATGCTGACCCGCAGAAAATGGAAGCAGTCGCGCCAGCACGCCTCGGCCCGAAGCTGCGGAAACAATTTGCCGCCCGGTTGCACCAGTTCGGGTTGCTCACTGAGAAGATCTGCACGCGACTGGTCGACAAGATGCGAAACCTGTCCTTGCAGTGCAATCAGCGGAGCGGCTTCAACACCTGACCAGCCACAACACAATTGAATTTCCTCGTCGCTCAGCAAGCGTTTGTGCTGATCTGCTTCATCGATCAGATCACGTAGTTGTCCTGGAATGCTGCGATCTCCACTGAGTCCACACACCTTTGACTGTTGCGCCAGTTCTTTGATTTGTTCTGCTGAAGTGGAACTCACGGATGAACGACTTTGTTTCTGGAAGTGATGGGAAGAATCGGGCATGCGGTCAGCCAGCCATGGCGTTCCAGATAGAACGCCCAGGCAATCTCCTGGCCGACGCCTGGGCAGTGACGGGGGATGGCATCCGCGATTGGCTCACTCACTCCAAGACGCTTCAGTAGTGCTCCTACATCAGAAGCAGACCTGACTGACGTGCTGCGGATGGCAGCACCAACAACCCATGTGAGCTTGGTTGCTTCCAATGGGCAGGCGTCGCTTTCGCAGGCGAGCAGTACATTCCCAGGCTCTGCCATGGCTGCGAAGGTGTCCTGCCAGAGCTGAAGGTCATCGGGTTTCAGATTGAGTCGCAGGATCTGATCTCCGACCGAATGGAGCTGTTCGTTTTCATCTCCGACCCCCTCGAGCAATGACATGAGGTTGGCCTGCTGTGATCCATCCATCGCTCAAATCCGGCCTAGAGGACTGTATCCGTACTGTTTGGAATCTCTGGTGCCCATCGTCAGAGATGTCACCAGAAGCCGTAGGGAGCCAGCCTGAGTTGAGTTGACGCCATGTCCTCCTGGACAACCCACGCACGATGGATACCATCGGGCCGTCACTGCTCTTGTCCCATGGCTGCAGCTGAATCCAATGTGTTGATGGTCCAGCAGCTCAGTCGACAGCTGCATGCAGTCAGTGAGATTGCTGAATCACTCACGTTGCGTTTGCTCGCCCTGGAGGAACGTTTTGAGCAGTTGCATCTGAATGGGTTGTCTGATGGATCAGACCCTGTGCCGGATGAAACCAGTCAACAGCTGCTTGAAGAGAGTGGTGATCGTCTCAGGCATCTTCAGGGGTTGCTGGATGAGGAAGCTCCTGGCCAGATGCTTGCACTCGTTACCCCAACAGTCGAAGAGCTGATGTCTGTCTGCGCGGATGAAGTGATCTCTGATCGTGAAGGTTTGGATGATCTTGAGGACGAGCTTGAGCCCACTCTCAATGAAACGGTCTACGTGGATGACCCGCAGATCGCCCCTTCTCGTGATGAATTGAATGATCTGGATGAAGATGATCAGATTGATCTCTTGAGTGCCTGATGATTTGAGTTCAAGGCCGCTTCAGATACTCACAGCTCGAGGAGGCGAACTCTGAACTGAGCGATCTGGCGGGCTTGTTTTGGTTCTGACTGCACGAAGGGATGGTCGTTCAAATGTTTAATCACTATTTCAATTTTTTCATCGATTGATTTGTCTTCGAGCTCGCCGAGTTTGAGACACTCTTTCCAGGCTGGATCGAACACCATGGCGAAGCCATCGGCATTGTTGAATTGTCGATCGTCGTTAACCGGTATTGGAATCAATGATCGATTCTGCGAAGTGCCAGGACCAGGATTTGATTTACTAGCAGCGACCAAGGCAGTGCTTTTAAGCAGACCTTTGATTTGCTGCTCCCACACCGCGTCCGTACTCTTGGTTCGGTTTGGTGGTAGGTCCTTCGCCTTCCTGGTGGGTGGCGTTGGTACGGGAACTCTATGTCTCGCTCTCTTCCTCAGAACTGGATCGACGGCACCCTTCACACCCTCAATGTGGTGCGTGATCTGGGATGGGGAGGGGCGATCGTTCATCCATCCCTCGCTGTCTTCCGCCAGAAACCGAGCGCCAAAAGTAGGAAGACCAAGCATCTTCAATGGCGTTTCCTACCGGAAAAGGCAGATGATCCGCGTCCCTTCGCGGGAAGAACCAATCGAGGACAAGGCAAGCGACTTTCGATCGAAGGCACCTGTGGGACGACTGACCCCTGGGAAGCGGCAACCATTGCTGTCACTGTTTCGCTGGAGCGGTGGAGATCCCTGCATCAGCAACTGGAGCAGCAGCAGCGTGAACAAGATCAGGCACTTTCGGCCTATTGGCAACGCTGGTATGCCCGTCAAGAGCAGCAACCAAGGAGCAATCACAATCGCTGGTTAATTGATAAGTGGAACCTTTGGAATGGATCCATAGGGCTGGGTCTCCAACCTTGGGCGACAACCAAGAGCATTGAGCGAATTTCCAGCAACGATTTTCTTGAGTTCTTCTTGATCGTGCGTAAGCATTGTGAATTAAAGGGCATCTCCCTAGACGACACCAGACGCCAATACAAAGCTCTGATCCGGAATCTTTTCATGGAGGCAAGAGCAGATTTTCCTGCTCTGACGTGCCCTGATTTTCAGCAATAAAAATATAGTACCGATTACGACAGCAGGCTCATAGCCGTGTAATGAGTAAGTATCAATGTTGGATTGCTTGGCAATTTGGCGGCGCAGGCGCGACTTGCTGCACCCGTATCGATTCCTGCTGCTTGAACAACATTCGCTTCATGTGTACATCGCGGCTAAGGCTTGCCTCTTGGGTGGGATCAACCTGCCTTTGCCTTTAATGAGATGTGATCGATGTTGTCTATTTTTCCAAGCTGTGCGCCGTTGTTGGGTTCGTGATCTCTCTCCCTCTCTCTCCCTCTCTCTCTCATAGATTTGCGGGATTGGGCGGTTATCCCACTCTGATCAGTTCCTCAGTGAAATAGTCCTAGCTCATACGATGTGCTCTGTTATTTTTGACCCATGACAGAGATGAGTGGAGACAGAGAAGTCAGCAACAAGAAAAAAGATTGTGGTGGAAAAAAGAAAGCAATGCTTGCTTATGGCTTAATTCAAATATCTGCCACCGTTGTGTCGGCTATTTCACTGGCCGCAATCGCCTTGGGTCTTTGCGCTGTTAAGCAGGAGAGCAAGTTGTTTAATGGATGCGTCGAAATGGTCATCGCCGATGGGAAGACCAATGCTGAAGCAGTTCGCTTCTGCAATGGCGGCTGAGTCCTCTCTTGTGTGCTTTCCTCTATTCAATTGGGAGGCACCTGCAAAAAAAATCTTCTTTCAATAGAAGATTTGAGTGGTGTGTACGACGTTTAATCCTATAGTTACATTGCGTGGAGCTCAACTGTTTAACTTGATTGAAGCTTTTTATAGAAGAGCTTTGTGGCTAGGGAGCGTCAGTAAAAAAGCGATACCGATTCATGTTCGTTGGCTGGGAATCGTCGAGTTTGATTTGGATGTCCTTTCAGGCGTCGATCATTGCTTTGAAAGTCTGGCCTGACTATCTTGGGAGAAAATTCTTGTATCCATGTCTCGCAGGGTTAAAACCATTGCTTCAGCACTGTGTGTGCTTGCAATTGGATCTCCGTTGGTAGCTGGTTGCACGGACCCATTGGCGACGAAATCTTTTAATAGCGGAGTGGAAGAATATGAACAAGGCGATTATCAAGGAGCGATTGAAAGTTTCACAAAAGCAATAGCAATCAACCCCCAGGATGCCGATTATTATTACGTTCGTGGTAATTCTAGGTTTGAATTAAAGGATTTTGAAGGAGCAGCTGCTGACTACACAAAGGCAATAGAAATTAATCCAAGGCTAGCCTCTTCCTACTCTAATCGCGGTGCTTCTAAGGATTATTTGGGTGATTATCAAGGAGCAATTTCTGATTTCACAACGGCAATTGAAATCAATCCTCAAGATGCCGATTTCTATTATAACCGGGGTAATTCCAAGGGACAGTTAAAAGATTATCAAGGAGCAATTGCCGATCTCGACATGGTCATCAAGCTCAATCCGCAGTATGCCGATGCCTATCTCACTCGTGGTAACGCGAAAGAGTTTGTCAATGATCTTGCTGGTGCCTGTGCTGACTGGAACAAGGCAGCTGATATGGGACTCAAAGAGCCTGCTGAATGGGTGCAAAACCAGTGTTGATTGGTGCTCTGTTCACGCGATGAGGCCTCCATCTTGTTTATGAAGTGGAGTAGACCTCACCACAGGAAGTTTGTCAGTATCACGATTGACCAATCAATGATCAATATTGCCTCCGCCGCATTGTGACTCTCCTGCAGCAGGTCTAAAGTCATAGTTTCTTTTGAGCTGAAATGGGTTTGAGGACTGCTGCTCGAGATGTCCTCAAGAAGGTGTTCGGCGAATCCTTCTATGCAGATTTGAGGAATCTCTATCGCAATGCTCGCTACGGCGATAGAAGCAAGCCTCAAGCGAGGGTGTCGATGGACCTTAACCATGAGGCACCTGAACCTCAATGGAAGGAAGTAGGTGCCTCGACGTACAAGTGGGTTCCTACGAGTCAGGCGAAGGAGGCATTGCCTGATGCGGTGGAGGAATCACGGGTTGCTCCCGCGGATTTTGAGACTGATCTGAGCGAAGAGCAAAGCCGCACTCTGCTGTGTGAGAAGTTCCTGGTCCAAGACCGTTTTCTGATCGATTACGTCGATAAGTCAGGCAACACCACAAGGAGGCCCATCCGTGTGGAGGAGGTTTATGCGTATGACGACGGCGTCTTTGTTCTTCGTGCCTGGTGCTTGCTGAGGAAGGCTTACAGGACCTTTGTCAGTACACGGATCAAGGGGTGTCGCGATGCATTTTCCAAGGAAATGGTCTTTGACTTGCTCTCCCGTCTGAGGAAACGTTCACTCTCGGATCCAGGCAACGTGGCCCAGGAAATTCTTGATGGCATGACGCTGGAGATCGTTATTTCCATTTACACGTTGATGCACTATTCAACGGGCAAGGGATATGAGAAGCGGTTCGTTAGCGGTAAGAAGAAAAATGCCTTAGCCGACTGGGTGTTGAAGCAGTCCAAAGCGGAATCTCTGCTGGGTTCACTGGATGCCGACCAGTACAGCGAAATGGAGGAACTTTTGAGGGAATCCATTGGAGACATCAAGGTCACCCAGAGCAGTTATGAATCTTGTGCTCGGGCATTGAAGAGAACGCGATACGTCTTCTCAAGCAATGATGGTTATGAGGTGAGGAGGCAAGACCTCATCCTTTTCGTCGAGAAGGCGCTCGAGGGCGAAGCTGCCAGAGATATTGCCCTCACCCGCCTCAAGCAAGACCTATTAGATCCTTCATTCTGTATTGGCAGAGAGGTCGACGTCGACAAGTTCACGGAGGAGTTCAGCAAGGTCAAGAAGGACTCCAAAAAGGCAGAGAAGAAGTACAAACGCAAGAAAAAATCAGAGGTTGTTTCCAAGCAGTATCGGCGCTACGAGCGAGGTGAACCTATTCGTCTATTGGCGATTGAAGTAGCACAACGGAACCTTCAGCAATGCCTTGATGATGACCGGTTGCTTTTTGGCAAAGATGAATTTGAGGAGTGCGTTATGAGAGAGGTGGAATCTTCATTTTCAGAAGAAGAGTTGAAGAAAGCAGGAGAGATGTTTCGTAAGCGTTGTGGAGCAGGCTTGAGCACTGCTTATTGTTCCTTCGGATTACGCAAAGAAAAGCGGTCTTGGTTCACTGACTCAAGGGGCAAGTCCTGGCTAGACTTGAAGACAAGAATTGGTGCCTGAAGTAATCAGACCTTTGTTATTTATTCGTTTTTCTTGCATGTACGCCTGCTGTTGGGTATTCGAACTATGGGTCGCAAGTAAGAGATTGAATTATACGGTTGTATCAGGAATATCAAAGGCTAGGTCTCATCTATTTCTTTAAAATAATTCTCCTGTTCTTATCTTATATTTTCCAAATTGTCATGGGTTTCGCGCTGGTAAGTTATGTCAGCATGTTTATCGGTTATTGAATAACTCATTGTGCTTCGCCCAATCCGTTACAGACCTTTGTCGCTGATTTTAAATGCATTATCTCTCCGTGATCGGGCGCCTTCGCTCTTTCGGTCATGGTCTTTTGAATGCACTTCACTCGGTAGTGAGCGTCTTTAGAGATGGGATCCATCTGGATTAGGAATATCGCTGCACCGATCACTGCCAGAGTCTTAAATATCGGAATTTGAGGGAGCTTCCCAGTGATGATACCTATCTCCTTGCTCATGACGGTAATCCCTATGGAATAGCAATCACAGAGTACACGAAGGCGTTATTAATATAGAGAAATCTGATTTAGGTCGATGAATTTGCTGCAACGAATGAGGGTTGTTGGTAGTGGGTTGATTATTGCTGCCTATTTCATCACATTGCACTTTGATGTCGTGACTGGGGTAATTATTCATCTAACAGCAATGAGTATCTCAATCCCTTATTTTATAAAGTCAAAGGCGTGGGATGTTGTCATTATGATGTCATTTCTTATGACGATTGGAGCCGGAAGATTGATCACAGCGGCGATATAGCGAGTCAATGAAATCTGTTTAGCTGATGTAAACTGTATTGTTGCACGCTTATGTTTGTTCTTCAGGTTGCTTAAGCTTATCAAGCTTTGCGACCTGGAGTGGACCCTCGCCTACATTTTTGACTGCATCATGGTGATTCCACTTTTATTCTTTTGTTGTTGGAAGAGGTTGTGGAGGGATGTTTAGTTTGATTCCCTTGGTTTTAGAATCTTTTTCTGCTGGATGTAGGTATTCAGCAGTTGCTCTCAGCACCTGTGCGGTGATGCGTCTTGCGTCAGGGTTGCTCCACAGCAGGACGCCAGCTCCAGCGCCAATAAGTAGTTTCAGCACTTAACCACCTCTTGCTCTTTGATAATGCAGGTCATGGGTGCGAGTGCCAGTCCTGTTGCCTTTGATTGACCATTTGGACATATCTTTCCGCTCCGCACGCTGAGCCAGTGCGTCCTCCTTGGGTGGTCAATGGGATAGGGCAGGGAGAATTTGGAAGCTGCGCTTGAGAAATGAATGGCAGAACTTTCTGTAGTTTGATGATCTGAGCTTGAACCTTAGAAGCCGCTGGGGCAGCTTTTCTTGTTTTCTATTGCCTTTTCGGTTCGGTTTGTTTAGAAAGCAGTTAGACCCGAGGAACACCTGCCCTTCTGGAGAGGACAGAGTTCTCATGGGTAGGAAGGGGGCAGAAATGCCCCCTTCCTTTATGGGGAGTTGATGCTGTCCGGCAGCCTTGCAGCACAAATGCTTGACGCGTGGCCATAGGCAGGATGACTCGCATGAGAGCAAAAACCAGGGAGGTCAAACAGTCCTGGGTGTTTTAGGGAAACGGGGACTGCACTCATGGCACCACCAGCGCATCGTTGATGGAGGTTGTGCTGGTGTGATTCTCCGGGCGACATGTTCAATTCTTTGAGAGCTAGAGGGATAGCGTTCCCCTGTTTCGTGCCCTGTGGGTGACTGAAGCAGTTGTTGTCTCTAGGATTTTGATGTGAGAGGGAGACCAACCAGGCGTGGTTGCTTGTTTTGGTGGGTGGGGTCACGCTCACTGCCTCTTTCACACTTTTTTGGCAGAGAATCGCACTAGCAACGAAGCTCGAAACTGGTTCCGAAGGTTCTCTTGCTCCTCACGACCAGAGCTTCAGTAGCCCCCAACATGTGACAGCAAGAAGTCTCTGGTGGCGTGACGCACCATTGATCAAAATTGTGCCTTTGACGACGTTGTGTATCAGCTTGATACACAAAAATGGCGAGGTCCAACACAGAGGGGTGCGGCACGACACGGGACAACACCAGGAGGGGAGTGACGGGGTGGTGCGAGAACCATCCCGTTTTTTGTCTTCAGGCGGCGAGTTCTGGGCCCTTACTGCTGCTGTTGATCCACTTGGCAGGGCTTCAGTACAGAAAAAGCACCGAACGGTACCCATTCCGGACCCGATCGGTGCTCTTTTGGCGCTTAAGAAAGGTGCCAGGACCCAGATTTGAACTGGGGACACGGCGATTTTCAGTCGCCTGCTCTACCAACTGAGCTATCCCGGCGCGTTGCCCACGCGACTTCTGAATCTTAAATCACGGGGTGGAACTCCTAAGGGGTTCTGGCCAGGCAGAGCACCCCTTGGATCTTGACTCCGGAGGCCTGAAGAACCTGTTGTGCGGCCAGAACTGTTGCACCTGTCGTCACGATGTCATCAACAAGCCAGACCTGCGGCTGAGGACGCTTGTTTGTGCAGGGATGGTTTGTCCATTCGGTCGATACCTTGTTCAACTTGAAGCTGCCGTATTGGTTTCTCACTCTTTGCCGACGGTTCAGACGGTGCTGGCCCACCGTGGGGCGACAACGCTGCAGCAGCTGAAGTGTCGGTCGTTCCAGGCAGCGGCACATCAGGTCTGGCAGCGGATTCGACCGGCTCTTGCCCTTCCAGCCGGGTATCGGAATAAGCAGACTGTCTGGCGGCAGATCACACGCAACAATTCTGCAAATCGCTTGCAGAGAGTGAATGTCGTGATTCCTGCGCAACGACAAAATGAACTGGCGCATTGCTCCTCCATACCAGGAGGCGGCTCGCCAGGGCAATGGGCTCATACCCTTCACCGAAGAGTGTGCAAGACCCAGGTGTCTTTGGCAGGCCTGGCAGACATTGGACGGATCAGCTTCAGAGAGGGTCTTTCGCTTGCAGATCGTGCAACTTGGTTCGATCAACAGCTTTGTCAGACAGCTCTTGATGGAGTTCAGCAAGGCCAATCTCTGCGATTGACCTCATGATTCCCCTTGGTCAGCCCCGGCAGGCATGGCCCTCAACATGGCTACGAGAGTCCGGTGAGCATCTTCACTGTCTGTGAGCGTGTGGTCGAAGGGAATGCTCACGGGCTCGCCATTGACCTCAAGGGTCATGGCTTCCGCAGTGACTCCTGTCATCTTTGCTGCCGTTGCGGATGTCTGACCTCCGTAGTGGTGTGCGTAGCGAAGTACAGCATCACTGTGATCGTCATTCATGTGACGACAGATGCGTTCGCTGATGGCTGGAGTGAGCGGATCGGCGGCCATGGGAAAGAGGCAAGAATGAAAGGAACGAAATCAGCTGAAGCGCTGCCAGAGCAGGAGGGCTAGTCGTAAACCGCTGTACCCGACGAATCCGGCCAACACGATGAACAGCCCGATGGCGAGAGCGTCGCGGAGTCTGTTTGCCAAAGGCTCATGGAAGCTCAACCGATTCTCGCCTGGAACAGGTGATTTGATCATGTTGCTGTTGCAGAGCGGTGAGTGCGAGCCGCGCCACCCCTGCAGCAGGAGGGCTGTAACAACTACGGATTGGAACACCCAGTAATCGTTGCCGCATCCGTCGCCATTGGGGGTTTTTGGCACCCCCACCAAGGGTTACCAAGCGTTTCGGCGCGGGTGCTCCAAGTTCAGTGAGCTTTTTCCAGCCCTGGGATTCGATCTGGCTCAAGCCTTCCAGAAGACCGTGCAAATACAGAGCATCACTCACCGGCCTTGGAGTCAGTATTGGTGCAAGATCGGGGTCATCAACGGGAAAGCGTTCTCCTTGTCCGGTCAGGGGCAGCAGCTTCAGCCCGCTCTCCTGGTCAGGATCGATCTGTCGGCTTAGTTCGTTGAGGTCTATCCCTGGAAAGCACTCGCGCAGCACGGCACCGCCACTGTTTGAGGCTCCCCCTCCAAGCCAGCGACCTCCTACTCGGTGGGTGGATGTCCCTGCACCATGTCGCAGAGGGATGCTGATGAAGCGTTTGAGCACCAGCGTGCTACCCAGCACGGTGATGCCCTCGTCGTCGGCGGCATCGGCAGTGAGCACTGCCGCATTGGCGTCTGTCGTTCCTGCGATCACGAGAATGTCCTTTGAAAGTCCCAATTGGTTGGCTCGGCCACCATTGATGTTTCCGAGCCTTGAGCCGCTTGGTCGGATCTCCGGCAGTGCTTCACGCCAGGTCTGTTGCTCAAAAGCATCAGGCCATTGCTGATCGGTGAGTGACCAGCCCAGACGAAGGTTGTTGCCTTCCTCTCCAAACCTCCAGTGTCCAAGCAGCCAGCCGCTGATCCAATCAGCCTGGTGTCGAAGGATCAGCGGCTGCGAGTTCTGTTGCAAGAGCCTCAGAGCGCGGGCCAGGCTGCCACTGGCACTCGATGCTGGCTGGCCTGCTTGCACCAGCTCACGCACTCGAGCCAGCTGTTCTGGACAGGCAACGTTGTAGGGCAAAGCCTTTCCCTGGGGAGTGCCTTGTCGATCACAGGCCAACAGTGTCCCTGAGGTTCCATCAACAGCCAGTGCCATGAGCTGGCTGCGAAGCTCCTGTGGGATGGCCTTGATCAGCTGAATGCAGTTGTTCAGCCAGTCATCCGGATAGGCCAGACCTCTGTCGTACTCGGTGGAATCCGTGTACAGCAGCTCACGCTGTTCATTAAGGACCGCAACCCGCACTCCACTGGTGCCCAGATCGATTCCGAGCGCCAGTGAATCCTGCATCAACCGATCAGGCGTTGCGCAGTTCTGCCGCCTTGGCATCAACGTCTTCCCAGGGAGCCTTCAGGTCGTTGCGGCCGAAGTGTCCGTAAGCCGCGGTGTCTTGATAGAAGCGACCACCGCGTTGCTGAGGCAAATTGCGCAGTCCGAAGCTTTCGATGATGGCTCCGGGTCTCAGGTCAAAGTGCTCCTGAACCAGGCCTGTCAGCGCATCATTGTCCAACTGGCTTGTTCCGAAGGATTCGACCAAAATCGACACTGGCGTGGCAACGCCGATGGCATAGCTCAGCTGCACCTCGGCCCTTTCCGCTAGACCAGCTGCCACAAGACATTTCGCGACAAAACGCGCCGCATAGGCTGCCGAGCGGTCGACTTTGGTGGGGTCTTTCCCTGAGAAGGCGCCCCCGCCATGTCTGGCATAACCTCCGTAGGTATCCACAATGATCTTGCGACCGGTCAGCCCTGCATCACCCTGGGGTCCGCCGACAACAAACTTTCCGGTCGGGTTAACGAGATATTTGGTTGCTTCGCGACTGGGTTTCAGAGCTAGATCGGCAGTTGCTGGCTCAACGACGTGGGTCCAGAGGTCCTCTGTGATCCGCTCACGGATGCCCTGCTCGTCACTGATGCCTCCCACCTCCGCGGTGTGCTGGGTTGAAATCAGAATCGTGTCGATCGCAACCGGCTTGTTGTTGTCATAAACCACACTCACCTGTGTTTTGCCGTCTGGCAGGAGGTAACCGAGGGCGCCGTTGTGACGTACTTCCGCCAGCCTTCTTGCGAGACGGTGGGCCAGGCTGATGGGCAAAGGCATCAGCTCGGGTGTCTCGTTGCACGCATATCCGAACATGATCCCTTGATCCCCGGCGCCAACCAAATCCAGGGGATCACCGGCGTGGTCGTCGGCTTCATTGACACCCTGGGCAATGTCAGGCGACTGCTGGTCGAGGGCGACCAAGACTGCACAGCTGTTGGCATCAAAGCCACCGGCGCGGGCTCCGCTGTAACCGATTTCCTTGATTACGTTGCGAACAAGGTGGATGAAGTCCACTTGCGCTTTGGATGTCACTTCGCCTGTGATCATGCAAAGGCCAGTGTTCACAACTGTTTCGCAGGCCACACGGCTGGTGGGATCCTGCGCCAGAAGTGCGTCGAGTACGGCATCACTGACCTGATCGCAGATCTTGTCTGGATGCCCCTCCGTGACGGATTCGGAGGTAAAGACGTATCGACTCATAGCCATCGGTGATTGCCGGCGACTTTACGAGGTCGACTCATTAAGCCTTTGACATTTCGTCTTTGGTAGCGCTCAGCTCGCTCCAGTCACTGATCAGATGTTCATGGGCTGTGAGCGTTGGCTCGCGATGCCACCCGGCTACATAGCCGAGGGTCAGACCGATCCCTGCCTGACGTGCCATCAACAGATCGGTGTCGGCGTCACCGATCAAGGCGCAATTCTCCACTTTCAAGTTCAACTGCGAGCAAAGTGCTTCAACAGCTTCGGGGTTCGGTTTGGTCGGGTGGTGATCGGCACTCCACAGTCCACTGATGCAGTCGTTGAGATTGTGCTGGTGCAGAAAGCTCTCGATGCCCTCAGTGGTGTCATTGCTGATCACGGCGCAGATAATTCCAGCAGCGGCAAGCTCTCTCAGCAGCCTTGCTGCATCCGGCAACAACCCAATCGGGTCTCCACCTGGATGCAGCGTTCGTCTCTGGCGGTCCACGTGATCAAACACTTCCTGAGCAAGGACCAGTGATTGGGGCCAACTCAGATTCATCTGACAGAACACTGTTGCGGTGCTCAGCAGGTTGTGATGTCTCGACGCCACAGCCAGTGTGCCGTCAGGAATGACGCCGCCCTCGCAACGGCCGTAGGTTCTCGCAAGCAGATCGTTGAGTTCCTGCAGCATCGTGGCTGACGCGCCTTTTGAGCTGAGTTGGCGCCGTGCTTCCTCAATCCGGGCGTCAGCCAGTTCGATCAAACGCGGCTCGCTATGGGAAAGGGTGCCGTCCTTATCGAACAGCACCCCCTGAACGGAACCGAGCGCCCGGCCCTTGAGCTTGAGATGAGCCATGGGCTCAGTGTCCTCAAACCATCATTGAACCCAGGGGCTCTTCACCTTCCTCAGCTTGCTCAAGCAACATCTGTTTGTAGCGAGCGGCCATTTCTTCTGCTTTGTCAAACACCTTCTGCGGATCCGTGAGCATGTCACCAGGCTCCGGCTCCAGTGCCTTGGTGGACAGGGAGATCCTGCCACGCTCGGCGTCGAGATCGATGATCATCACTTTCATCTGATCATTCACGTTCAGCACCGAGTGAGGGGTCTCGATATGTTCGTGACTGATTTCAGAGATGTGTAGCAGACCGCTGACACCGCCGATGTCGATGAAGGCGCCATAAGGCTTGATTCCGCGAACCGTACCCACAACAACTTCGCCCACTTCGAGGCGATTCATCTTTCGCTCCACCAAAGCGCGCCTGTGGCTCAGCACCAGACGATTGCGCTCTTCGTCAACCTCAAGGAACTTGAGAGGGAGAAAGTCTGCAACAAGTTCTTCCTTAGGTTTACGGGTGCTGATGTGGGATCCAGGGATGAATCCACGCAGACCTTCAACTCTCACCAAGGCTCCACCTCTGTTGGTGGCAAAAACCTCTGAGTAGATCGTCGCGTCTTCCTTCTGGAGCTGGCGGACGCGTTCCCAGGCTCGCTGATATTCGATCCGACGAATGGAGAGGGAGAGCTGTCCGTCTTCGTTCTCCTCGCTCATGATGAAGAACTCCCGGATTTCGCCGGGTTGGAGCACATCGCTCAGTCCTTCAACGCGGTTGATCGACACCTCCTGAAGAGGCATGAATGCAGCGGTTTTCGCTCCAATGTCGATCATGGCGCCCTTTGATTCCAGGGCGAAAACCGTGCCGTTGACGATGTCTCCGGGCTTGAAGTTGTAGTCGTATTTGCTGAGTAATGCTGCGAACTCATCAAGGGTGAATCCAGCACTGTCCATGTCCCGGCTGGTTGCCCGGCTGCTGGGGTCATCAGCTGTTGGGATGTCTTCGGGAATGCCGAGGTCTTCATCGGTACCGAAGTCGGCTTGATCAGCTGACCCTTCAGCGACTGCTTCGGTTTCGGATGTGACCGCTTCAGCGGTGTCCACTGCAGATTCCTGAGAAGGATCTGTGGGAGTGACAGTCATGGAACATTGGCGGTCTGCCTCTGGGACAGAGCGATGGAATCTGAAACAGGCCCGCCGACCTGAATCAGGCAATTGCCGAGTCTACAGATCGATGACCAAGCTCAGATCGCGGCCGTCAGCTCCGCTTTGGTTGCAGTGATGCCTTCCAGAGTGGCCACAAAATCACTGACACCACTGAACTGGCGATAAACGGACGCAAAACGGATGTAGGCGACTTCGCTGAGAACTTTCAGCTTTTCAAGCACAAGTTCCCCGATGTCGCTGCTCGATACTTCTCGTCCGCTGCGTTGTTGAAGGCTGAGTTCCAGCTCTTCCACCATGGTTTCAAGGCGTTCTGGAGGAATGCCTGTTTTCTCGCAAGCTCTGCTCAACCCATGCAGCAGTTTGCCTCGAGTGAAGGTTTCACGATTGCCATTTCGTTTGATCACTGTGATTGGAACGGTTTCAACCCGTTCGTAAGTGGTAAAACGAAATTCGCAGTTGAGGCACTCTCGACGACGACGCACACTTCTTCCGCCATCGGCGGCTCTTGATTCGAGCACCCGGCTATCTGTGTTCTGGCAGGAGGGGCACTGCACGCCCTTGTCATTACGTAGATGTATTAATTGTAAGGGTCGCGTCCACCCACGACATTTGCCTGGCGAATTCAAGTTCTAGGCATAAAAAAGCCCCGCTGAAAGCGGGGCTGAGATGATCACTTTCCGATCTTCGGAGGATCGCGGAATGCGATAGCGAAGAACAGAGTTGCAATCGCGAGAGTGAGGATGAGGATGTAAGCGAAGCTTTCCATCGGTTATCTCCTAAGGACGGATCAGCTGAGCGGTGTGCCTGCAGGGGGCACGTAGCCCTCTGGCAGTCTGCGAGTAGAACGGTCTCCAAGTTTTTGGAAGAGACCGAATTCCACTTGTTCGCCGAGGTCTGGGTCAATACCGGCGAACACATCGCGGTACAACGTGCGGGCTCCGTGCCAGATGTGGCCAAAGAAGAAGAGCAGTGCGAAGACCGCGTGACCGAAGGTGAACCAACCTCGAGGCGAGCTGCGGAAGACGCCATCGGAGTTGTAGGTCTCGCGATCGAATTCAAACGCTTCTCCTAGCTGTGCTTTACGAGCCAAGCGCTTCACATCGGCGGGGTCGGTGAAAGTTTGACCGTCAAGTGCACCTCCGAAAACAGCCGCACTGACGCCTTGCTGTTCGAAGGAATACTTCGCTTCCGCGCGACGGAAGGGAATGTCAGCTCGAACGATGCCGTCACTGTCTTCGAGAATCACGGGGAAGTTCTCGAAGAAGTTCGGTAGACGCCGGACTTGCAGATCACGACCGTCCTTATCCGTGAAAACAATGTGCCCCAACCATCCAGTGGCTAAGCCATCGCCGTTGACCATCGGTCCTACGCGGAACAAACCACCTTTGGCTGGACTGTTTCCGACGTAATCGTAGAAAGCGAGTTTTTCGGGAATCGAGGCGTAAGCCTCCGCCGCTGATTGACCTTGATCCATCGCTGTTTGGACACGGCGGTTGATCTCGGTCTTGAAGTAACTCTGATCCCACTGATAGCGAGTGGGCCCAAAGAGTTCGATAGGAGTTGCAGCAGCTCCATACCACATAGTTCCTGCAACGATGAACGCTGCAAAGAACACCGCAGCAATGGCGCTAGCCAAAACTGTTTCGATGTTGCCCATCCGCAAGGCCTTATAGAGGCGTTCCGGAGGACGAGTGGTGATATGGAAGACGCCAGCGATAATGCCAACGATTCCAGCTGCAATGTGGTGGGCAACGATTCCACCTGGATTGAAAGGATTGAACCCTTCAGGTCCCCAGGACGGTTGCACTGGCTCTAAGTGACCGGTGATTCCGTAAGCATCTGTGACCCACATTCCTGGGCCAAAGACTCCCGTGAGATGGAAGGCGCCGAAGCCGAAGCAGCCGAGACCTGCCAGGAGCAGGTGGATGCCGAAGATTTTGGGTAGATCAAGAGCTGGCTCTCCTGTGCGGGGGTCTTGCCAGATCTCGAGATCCCAGAATGTCCAGTGCCAGATGGCGGCCAACATGAGCAGGCCGCTGAAAACAATGTGTGCAGCGGCAACACCTTCGAAGCTCCAGAAGCCAGGATCCACTCCTGTGGCTCCCGTGATGCTCCAGCCTCCCCAGCTGTCCGTCACGCCCAGTCGGGCCATGAAGGGCATCACGAACATGCCCTGACGCCACATCGGGTTCAGGACTGGATCGGAGGGGTCGAAGATGGCGAGTTCGTAGAGGGCCATCGAGCCGGCCCAGCCGGCGACGAGGGCAGTGTGCATGAGGTGCACGGCCAGAAGACGGCCTGGGTCGTTAATTACGACGGTGTGCACCCGATACCAGGGCAATCCCATGGGTCAGGTTCGGGGGAACGGAGCTGCCAATGCAGTCAGACTCTGTAAATGTAGGCCGTTCGCTTCGATGTACGCGCCAGGCTGTCGTGAGCTGAAATGCGAATTGACGGTCTCGGAGGTGATCGAAGTTCTCGTGCCCGCCGGATTCCTGGGTTCGCTTGTCTTTGCAGCCATCTCTCGCGGGGGGTTACAAAACTAAACCTGGAGCTCTTAATGTCAGCTCCTTGGCGTGTCGCAGCGCCCATCTTTTGCGGAGCTTCAATGCCTGTCATCCGTTTTGTGCGCGAGGGTCGCGATGTGGAGTGCTTCCCAGGAGAAAATCTGCGTGCTGTTGCTGTGCGAGAGGGAATCCAGCTCTACGGACTGAAAGGCCAGCTTGGTAACTGCGGTGGCTGCGGTCAGTGCAGCACTTGTTTTGTGAAGGTTGAAGGCGAAACGTCCGCAGCTGCGATGAGTCCGAGAACTGCTGTGGAGGAGGCCAAGCTGAGACGCAGACCAGAACAATGGCGCTTGGCTTGTCAGTCTCTGGTTGAAAAGTCGGTGGTTGTGGTGACCAAACCACAGGCTTCGATGCCAGATCAGGACAAGCGAGTCGCTGCGGCCTTGGCGGCACCTCTTCCTCCCGGGCCAGAAGAATGGCCTGGTGCGCCTGCGGTTGATGAGGACGCTGATGATGAGTCAGTCACTGAAGAAACGATGCAGCCTCTGGAGGCTTCTAGCCAGGGTTCGCCTGCAACGCCCGGTGAAGAGCGCTGATCGGTTCGTGTCAAAGCTTTCCGGACGGTGATACGTTCCAGCAGGTTCTTTCACGTTCATGGAAACCAACGATCTCGGCTTCGTGGCCAGCCTGCTGTTTGTTCTGGTGCCGACCGTCTTCCTGATCATCTTGTTTATTCAGACGAACAGCCGTGAAGGTTGAGTTCCCTCAAGGCTGACGACATCAGCCGTTTTGATCGAGATGCTTCACCTCTGCTCCGGCTCTCTTACCAGAAGTACCGGGGCAGGGGCATGAACTCGGATGTAGTCACTGACTGAACCACCGAGCAGTTTGTCGAGGTCAACCAGTCCTCTTGCCACCAGAGGCCGGCGATCCTGAGAGGCCAGCACAACCAGATCAGCGTTGACCTTCTCGGCTGCGAAACACACACCCTTGCCAATGTCGGCGTCAGTCACGTGCAAAGGTTTGAGTTCAACGCCAAGTTTTCGAGCTCTCTGCACAGCGCGGTCGAGGTAGCTGTCGCTTTTGCCAGCTGCTCCTCGGGATGGGGTGGGGTCCTGGCGAGCTACGTGAACGCCTGTCAGTTGTCCTCCGGGAATCTCTTGAACCATCTCGCAGGCCAGCTTGAGGGCGTCGTCGCCGACTCCTGTGCCATCGATCGTGACCAGGACCCTATTGATATGTCGGATGTAAAGGTCATCGCGAACCAGCAACATGGGTCTCGTCGACAGTTGGAAGACGTACTGGCTGGCACTGTTGGACAGGATTGACCGAAGCCTGCCAAGGCCTCTGGACCCCATCACGATTAGGTCCACGTTTAATTCGTCCGCCACATTGAGAACGGTCTGCTTGGCGTCCCCCTGGCGAATGATTGAATTCACATCCTGTGGATTGAGCCCCAATTTCTCCACGGATCCAGCCAGGAGACTGCCTGCGCTTTCCCAGTGCTGTTGTGTCGCGGCCATGGTCTGTTCTGGGACCACATGCAGCAGGTTGATTCTGGCTGCCTTGAAAGCGGGCAAGTCGCGCAGCATGTTGATCATTTCACCGACATGGCCTTTGCCTGAATCAGCGATCAGAAGGTTCTTGAACACGGCGAAGTTTCAGCCTATGCATCAGCCTATGGCCGATTGGAGTCCGCAGTTCGGATGCTGAATGAGAGCGTTACCAGCCTCCCCTGGCGCCTGATCAAACGAGTCCTGCCACAGCACACAGACCATGGCGGAGTGATGTGGCACGGAGCGTATGTGGGATGGCTTGAGGAGGCTCGGGTAGAAGCACTGTCCGCCACGGGCTACCCCTAGGAAAAGATGGCTTCAGGTGGCTTGGAAATGCCTGTTGTTCAGCTTCAGATCCGCTACCGGGAGGCGCTAATGCTTGGAGATGAGGTGGAGCTGATGAGTGTCTCCAGTGCTCCTCGGGGTGTTCGCTGGCCCTGGTCAACCCGTTTCATGAAGGGTCGTCTCTGTGTGGCTGAGGCCATGGTGGAGCTTGTTTTGGTGAGCGTGCATCCCGTTCGAAGAGTTCTGCGACATCCGCCTGAAACGGTGGCAGAGGCGTTCAGGGCCCTGGCTCAAGGCCCAAAAGAAAGCCAGTGATAGTATTTTTGTACTAGTACTGTTGTCGTGTTGGAGCGCTCCTGGCGGTGGCTTTGGTTGAAGTGTCCTGGGATTGGTTCGGCCCGGATGCGCCAGCTCTGTTTTGCTGCCGCTGAGACCCCTCAGGGTTTTCAGGACCTTTGGAGCTGGTCTCTGCCGAGATTGCGCAAGGAGTTCGGATGGCCGGCGTCGGTGCTGTCTTCGTTCGACCGTTATCGAGCAAGCCACGGCCTAGCACCTTGCATCGAGGTCCCCATCGATGTTCTGTTGCCTTGTGATCCTTCGTGGCCAGCTTGTTTTGAAAAGCTGGAGCGCCCGCCTTTGTCGATTCAGTGGCATGGACGTCGAGGCCTGTTGCCCTTGCTCTCGTCGCAACAGGCGGTTGCCGTGGTCGGAACGAGGAGGCCTTCCAGCCATGGGCTTCGGATGGCGGACAAGTTGGGTCGAGCCCTCGCCCAAGCCCACTGGCCAGTGGTCAGCGGTCTGGCTGAGGGTATTGATGCAGTTGCTCATCGAGCTTGTCTTCGGGCTGGTGGCAGTCCCGTCGCTGTTCTAGGAACTCCGCTACAGCGTGTTTATCCCACTGAACATCGCTCCTTGCAGAAGGAGGTCGGGCAGGTTGGCTTGCTGATGACTGAGCTCCGTGATTCCGAGAGGGTCACGCGATCCAGTTTTGCTCTGCGCAACCGCTTGCTCGTCGCTGTCACCAAGGCTGTAGTGGTGGTGGAGTGTCCAGAGAACAGTGGAGCGCTGCGATCGGCATCGATGGCGCGTTCTTTGGGCATCCCCGTCTGGGTTGTTCCAGGTGATGCTCTGCGTGCATCGTCTCAGGGAAGCAATGCGCTGCTTCAATCGGGGGCACTGCCTTTGAACAACACTCAGGATTTGATTCATCAACTTGGGGCAGGCCCGTGTATTTGTTCTGTTGAGGACGGTGATTCCTTCGCTTTGAAGTCAGAGAGACCACTGATCCCCAATCCTGTGCAGACCCACTTGCTGAAGTTGGTGGATGACGATTTCAGCTTCGATGAAATGGTTCAAGCACTGCAATTCAATCCTGAGCGTGTCGCTGCGGAGCTGCTGAAGCTTGAGCTCCAAGGTCTGGTCGTAGCGCAGCCAGGTCTGCGTTGGCGCTCGCTCTAGGTTGAATCAATGGTGTCCGACCCTTGTTCAGGACAGGAGTTGCTGGTCTGGCGCCGCCGACAGTTGCTGCGAGGCGGGCGGGCTGTGGATCTCGACTGGCTTCTGGCGATGGAGGCCAATTTGAGCTGGGCTGAACTTCAGCGGCTGCGAATCTTGCCTGAGTCAATCGCTCCTCTGGCCAGCACCCTGCAGGACCTGGAGAAGCTCTGGGCAAGACATCTTCAGAATCATGTTCCGTTGCAGCATCTCGTCGGACGCTGTCCATGGCGTGATCTTGACCTTCAGATCAGCCCAGCAGCGCTGATCCCGCGGCAGGAGACGGAACTTCTGATTGATTTCGCACTTGATTGTCTTCAAGATCAACAACCTCCTGGTTGCGGATCTGCGGGTCGCTGGGCTGATCTGGGAACAGGTAGCGGAGCGCTGGCGATTGCCCTCGCTCGTGCCCTTCCGCGATGGGACGGACATGCTGTGGATCTCAGCACTGCTGCTCTCGAATTGGCGCGGATCAACCTCAACGCCTTGACGACTTCTCGGACATGGCATTTGCATCAAGGATCTTGGTGGGATCCCCTCGATCAATGGTGGGGACAGTTCAACCTCGTTGTCGCCAATCCGCCTTATATCCCGTCCCAGGTTGTAGACGCTCTCGATCCCCTCGTACGCGACCACGAACCAAGACAGGCTCTGTGTGGAGGTGAGGACGGTTTGGATTGCTGTAAAGCGATTCTGGATCGGGCCCCTCAGGCACTCTCCCCAGGCGGATGGCTGCTGCTTGAGCATCATCATGATCAGAGTGATCAGGTGCTTGGCCTGATGAGATCTGCAGGACTCGTGCGTTCCAGAGCTCGCTGTGATCTCAGCGGCGTGAAGCGTTTTGCGATCGCCAGGCGCCCCCTTTGACGCTGATCCTGTTCTTCGCTCTTCCTCATGACCAATGCCAAGTCTTGTTTGATGTCAGCCAAGCAGTTGGCACTGCATCTCACGGGTGGTGGAGCAGCTCTGCTGCCCACGGATACCTTGCCAGCACTTGCTGCTTCCCCCGATTATGCGGCACAGCTCTGGACTCTCAAGCAGCGTCCGCAGGACAAGCCTTTGATCCTGATGGCAGCTCAGGCTGATCAGTTACTAGCACTCACCACTGAAGACGCCAGGGTTGACGCTGAACCGCTGGCCCGTCGTTTCTGGCCAGGGGCACTCACCCTCGTGCTTCCCGTTGAGGGGTGTCTCACTCAGAGCCTCAACCCCGGTCAAGGAACCCTGGGAATGCGTATTCCAGCATGTGATTTGACCCGAGCCCTGCTGATGCAGAGCGGTCCACTGGCGACAACGAGTGCCAATCCTTCGGGCGCACCGCCAACTCAGAGCGCAGCCGAAGCCGCTGACGCTTTCCCGGATCTGCCGCTGCTGGCTCCTCTGCCTTGGCCTGATCCATCCGGTTTGGCGAGCACCGTGATTGCCTGGACATCTTCCGGATATTGGCAATTGCTCCGCCAGGGCGCTGTGATGGTTGATGTGATTGAGAAATCCCCCCCATGCTCTGGCTGATCGCCCTTGTGCTGGCGCTCCAAGCCCTCTTTCACTGGACGCTGGAACCGGCGATTCGTTGGCTTACGCCCTTGTTCGAACTGAGACTGCTGCCTGTGCTACTGGCTTTGGTGGGGGTCTGGCTGCTGGCTGGGCGCACTGAGTCGGAGAGAAAGCACTGAACGCTCGGAGTTGAGTGCTGACAAGCCGGCTGACGGATTTGAACCGACGACCTTCGCTTTACAAAAGCGCTGCTCTACCACTGAGCTAAGCCGGCAATGAGGGAATCCTACTGGCGCACATCCGCTTGTCTTCCGTGACCTGCTGCATCCACCAAAGGCTGAGCTGCAGTCGTGAACGACAACCTGTCTTCCCCAGGGCTCTGCTGATATGGCTTTCAACGGTGCGCACGCTCAAAACGAGTATTTCAGCGATGGCACGATTGCTATTGCCCTGCAGCAAAAGATTGAGCACGCCAATTTCTGCTGGTGTGAGCTGAAAGTTCGTCATGGGTCGCGAGAAGTCCTGGTGTTGGGATTCCCCTCAATCGCCAACGCGTCACTCCTGTGAGCTGGTCGCCATTGACCGTCTGATCGGCAGATTGGCCACCAGTGCTGTGACACGATCTTCGGTCTCCAGGCTCACATCGCCTTCCTCGAGATCTATGTCCACATATTTGGCCACGACTTCAAAAATTTCGCGTCGCATCTGATCAAGAGTTTCAGGGCTCAGGTCACTGCGATCGTGGGCGAGAACCAACTGCAAGCGTTCACGTGCTGTGGTTGCACTAGCGGGTTGACGGCGCAGGATTTTGTCGATCAGGTCTTGCAAAGTCATGGCATTCAGAAAATCTTGGTTTGCATCAGTTGGCGCACCCTGGCGCGAATTCCGCGTCGTCCGCTCTTCGCAGGGTCCATGAGGGGGATGTCCTCCCCTTGGAGGCGCCGAGCGATGTTCCCGTAAGCCTTTGCAGCAGGGGAAGCATGTCCATTGAGTGTTAAGGGTTCACCTCGGTTGGTGCTGACAATCACCTGCTCATCTTCAAGAACCAGGCCCAGCAGCGGTAAAGCCAGGATGTCTGTGACGTCGTCGACCGCCAACATCTCCTGATTGGCCATCATTTTTGGTCTCACTCTGTTCAGCACGAGCTGAACGGGTGAGACGCCTTGGGTATTCAGCAAACCGATCACACGATCTGCGTCTCTAACCGCCGACACTTCAGGAGTTGTGATCACGATCGCTTCCTTTGCTGCTGCAACGGCATTTTTGAAACCGTCTTCGATTCCTGCTGGGCAATCGATCAGAACGTAGTCAAAACGCTCCGACAGCATTCCAACAATGGTTTGCATGTCCTCAGGTTTCAACCACTCGAGCATCCGCGGATTCCCTGCAGGCAGTAGTGCCAGGTTCGGCTCTTGCTTGTGCTTCACCAGAGCCTGGTCAAGCCGGCAGGTTTCTGCCAGCACCTCCTGAGCGGTGAACACGATTCGATTTTCAAGGCCAAGCAGCAGATCGAGATTTCTGAGGCCGAAGTCCGCATCCAGAACCACGGTGCGAGCCCCTTGCCCGGCCAGCGCAATGCCGAGATTGGCAGTGAGGGTGGTCTTGCCGACGCCACCCTTTCCCGAGCAGATCAGGATCGTTCGCGAATTGGTCACGGGGTCCCGTTTTGATCGCGCCACCTTAATGGCATTGATTCCTCTCGTCTGCCTGATATCGATCAGGTTTGCTGAGCGAAGAAGGGAGCACTGGCTGGCTCGATGGAGATGGCACCATCCAGAACGCAAGCCTGCTCGGCGAGACCTGGCTGGGGCTGTTCTTCAGGACCTCGCGCCACAAGCTCCGCGATCCGCAACTGAAGTGGTCTCAGCTGCAATGCCACGATCCTGGCATTGCAGTTTCCCTTGCTGCCAGCGTGGGCTCGACCTCGCAGGCGTCCCCAGACGTAGACATCTCCCTCAGCGGATGCCGACCCCCCTGGGTTTACATCACCAATGATCAGCAGGTGACCTCGAGTTTCGATGTGATCACCGGAGCGCAAGGTTCCTCGATGAACGGTGAGGTCAGCGTGGGTGTTGGTCTCGTTCGGTTGATCATCCCTGGCTTCACTGGTGTGGACGTCATGACTGGCCTCTCGAACAGGCAAACCCAGTGCTGCTGTGCTGATCAACGTGTCTCGGCAGCGCGTGACCACCAACTGAACCTCGTGGCCAGCTTGATGCAACGCATGGAGCAGTTCGTCCAGATCGCGACAGCTCAGGCTCCAGTCTCCAATGTCAAGATCGATGGCTCCTGGGGGGATGGATGGCAGCTGTGCTGGCAGCCATTGCTGCCAAGCCACGGAACGGAACCCCGGGAGTCTGAGGCAGTACGGGACCTGCTCTGTTGGTTCAACGGTCATGGCCGGACAGTAGGGAGATCCTCCGCCTAGCGAATGCTGGCCATGGCCACATTCAGTTCGGTTGAGATCTCTCCTGGGTGAATCAACCAGGCTGACGCTGCAGGAATCGCGAGGCTGTTCACCAGTGGCGAGCACTGTTCGAGCGCCTGAAGGCTTTGACCATCCCACAAGCGCAATCCACCTCGATAGGGGTGGTATCCCCGGATCTGATGATGTCGAAGTCCACAACACATCTCAGGGTCGAGGCCTGCTGCAGCTGCATAGGTCTGCGCTTTAGCCAGCATTTCCAACTGCGTTGATGCTTCCATCTGGCTGACATCGAGAGCTTTAAACAGTCTCCTGTTCAGAAATCGATCACAGAGATCGGCAAGCGGCTCGGGTGCTTCCTCCCTCCATCGCTGAAAGTGATAGCCGGTTCGTAGGTCGTCGTTGGAGAGATAACTGTGGAGGTCGAGCTCCTGGGTCTGCCAAAGCCATGCCTGCATGGTTCGGTCAGCCCAGATTCGACTGGGGCCAAGCAGTCGCGCTTGGCGGATCAACTGATCCAGCAACCAATTGCAAACCACATTGAGGCGGTGGTTGTAAACGCTGCGGTACATCAGGCTTCGGACCACCAGGTAGTGCTCCACCGCCATTAATCCCTTCGGATGAATGGCCAATTCACCATCGGGTGCCAGGGTGATCGCACTGAGGATGCGATCTAGGTCCAGCTGGCCATATCGGGCCCCTGTGCTGTAGCTGTCGCGTAAGAGGTAATCCAGACGATCACAATCAAGCTGGCTGCTCACTAGAGCCTTGATAACGCCACGTTCGCTACGTCCATGTTCCAGAAGATCGGCCACCGAGGCAGCTGTGCCTGACGCAAACTGTTCGAGCGGGCCCTGAATGTCAGGGTGTTCCCTGATCACACGAGCTGACCACTGTTCGTGGTGCGTGCCAAACATCTCCTCGCCTGAATGGCTGAGAGGTGCGTGGCCAAGGTCATGGAGCAGAGCGGCGGCATAAAGCACACCCTTTTGTTTGTCCAGGGAGGCATCGAGCTCAATTAGGCGGCCCATCGCTCGGCGCGCGATGGCAAAGACACCCAGCGAGTGGGTGAATCGACTGGATTCGGCGCCGTGGAACGTGAGAAAGGCTGGGCCGAGCTGGCGGATGCGTCTAAGACGTTGAAAAGGTGCTGAATCAACCAGCGCAAGCACCATGGCTTCCGCTGGTTGATCGGCGTCCAGGCTGATGCTGCGATGGAGTGGGTCGTGATAGGTGCGAGAGCCCATTCAGCTCAACGGCTCCCCTTCCACGTCATCCGTGATCGGTATTTGATCTGTAGCGGCTTGACTGGCTTCCTGGTCAATCATCGACTGGAGCACCAGTTCGGCGTCCGTGAGCCAGCGATCACCTTCTCCGCCGGGATTCAGTGGTTCCGGTCCGTCCAGGATCCTGTCAGGAGTGATGCCTTCGCCCTGAATGTCTCGACCGCTGGGGGTGACGTATCCCGCCACAGTCACGGCGAGTCCACTGCTGTCGCTGAGGTTGGTCAGAGTCTGAATCAGACCTTTCCCGAAGGTGTTGCTCCCAAGCAGCAGCGATCGCTCATTGTCCTGAAGAGCGCCAGCCAGAATTTCGCTGGCGCTTGCCGTCCCTCCATTGACCAGCGTCACCATCGGTCCCGAGTAAAGCACTTCAGCTCCTGCCTGGATCGGATCGGCGATGCCGCTGCGATTTCGAGTCTCCACAATTGGTTGCTGATCCAGGAATGCATCGGCAACCGCGAGTCCTGCACTGACCAGCCCCCCTGAGTTGTTGCGTAGATCAAGTACTAGCCCCTCAACGCTCTTGTCGGATAACTCGTTGATGGCTTCTCGAACTTGTTCGGGCACGCCCTCGCTGAACTGCGTGATCCGGATGTAACCGAGGGTGTGGGTGTCACTGCGCAGCCTCCTTGTCCGCACGGGTCTTAGGTCGATATTGCGTCGTTCCAGAGTGATTTCCTGCTGCTCTTCCTGCGGCGTCAGCACAGTGAGTAACACTTGGGTTCCCACCGCCCCCCGGAGACGTGCCGCGGTCGTTTCGAGGCCGAGCATCTCAACAGTTTCTCCATTCACTGCCAAGACTTCAGTTCCACTCACGATGCCAGCCTCAGCTGCGGGAGATCCTTCCAAGGGAGCAATCACTACGGTTGCATTGCTGTCTTGGCGATGACCCAGCTGAAGGCCAACACCGCTGAGGTTCCCCTCGTTGCTGGCCTTCATGACCTCGTAATCCGCAGGCCTCAGCAGCCGGGTGTAAGGGTCGTTGAGCGGCAGCAGCATCGCCTCGATGGCGTTGTAAGCGTCTTCGCTGGTATCAATCGTGTTTTCCAGTGCTTTCTGGCGAAGACGTTTCCAGCGGATGCGGTCGAACTGCTCAGGGTCCAGATAACCCTGATTCACAAGACGCCAGCTTTCCACCACCAGTTGCTGCGCATCGTTCAGTGCCAGTGCCTGCGGGCTGGCAATCAGAATGATCAGAATGGCACTCGCCAAACCAAAAGCCAGACGTCGCAGACGATCTGAGCTTCCGTTAACAGTCGGCAACATTGGCTTCATCCCTGCCCGCAACTGGATCGACATCGGTAGACTCTCGCAATCCAAGCCCACCTCTGCATGGCGAACTCCTCACCTGTCTACGACTGGTTCCAGGAACGTCTTGAAATTCAGGACATTGCTGACGACATCAGCAGCAAATACGTGCCTCCACACGTCAACATTTTTTACTGTCTCGGCGGAATCACCCTTGTGTGCTTCCTGATTCAGTTCGCGACAGGCTTCGCGATGACCTTCTACTACAAGCCGACGGTCGCTGAGGCTTACACCTCTGTTCAGTACTTGATGACGGATGTGAGTTTCGGCTGGTTGATTCGTTCGGTCCATCGCTGGAGCGCCTCGATGATGGTGCTGATGCTGATCCTTCACGTGTTCCGCGTCTACTTGACTGGTGGTTTCAAGCGTCCCCGTGAACTCACCTGGGTGACAGGTGTCACCATGGCCGTGATCACGGTTTCTTTTGGCGTTACGGGCTATTCCCTTCCCTGGGATCAGGTTGGCTACTGGGCTGTGAAGATCGTTTCAGGTGTACCTGCTGCAATTCCAGTGGTTGGAGACTTCATGGTTGAACTCCTTCGCGGCGGTGAGAGCGTTGGTCAGTCCACGCTGACTCGCTTTTACAGCCTTCACACCTTTGTGATGCCCTGGCTTCTGGCGGTCTTCATGCTGATGCACTTCCTGATGATCCGGAAGCAAGGCATTTCTGGTCCCTTGTGATCCGTTTCAGTCTCTGAGCGCTTTGCCGTTCAGCGTCCCTGGTCTGATTAAGGTTTATCCATTACTCCCTGATCCATGCACATCCTCAAGAAGCCGGATCTGTCTGATCCCAAAATGCGCGCCAAGCTCGCTAAGGGCATGGGCCACAATTATTACGGCGAACCCGCCTGGCCTAACGACCTCCTCTACATTTTCCCGGTCGTGATCCTGGGCACAATTGCTTGCATTGTCGGGCTTGCCGTCTTGGATCCAGCCATGCTTGGCGACAAGGCAGATCCGTTCGCTACACCACTGGAGATTCTTCCTGAGTGGTACCTGTATCCCGTCTTTCAGATCCTGAGGGTCGTTCCTAACAAGCTTTTAGGAATCGCTCTTCAGACCCTTGTTCCTCTTGGTTTGATGCTCGTTCCGTTTATTGAGAGCTTCAACAAGTTCCAGAATCCTTTCCGTCGTCCTGTTGCGATGGCTGTGTTTCTGTTCGGAACAGCCACCACTATTTATCTCGGTATTGGTGCAGCAATGCCGATCGACAAATCGTTGACACTGGGCCTCTTCTGAACTCAGGTTGCAGGGATGTCACGAGCTCAGCCTTACGGCTGGGCTTTTTTAATGGTGATCCCAGTCGTGATCAATGTCTTCGTGATCCTCATCTGCAGGGTCAGGAACAGCCCCTTCATCCAGGTCCAGAAGCAATACGTCATCGGGATTGACGCGCAGGAAATGGTGGAGCAGTAGGAAGCCAACAATCGTCCAGGTCTGGTAAGTCCTGGACTGTTGACCCACCCAGGTGCCTGTTGGGCCATCAAAGTATTCAGCCCACTGTTGCCTCGGCAATTGGTTGAGATGACTCCAATAACATTCCTCCAGAAGGGCTTTCATCTGCCCCATCAGCAGAACATCGGCATGGGGATGGCGGCGCTCATGCAGCAGGATTGAGCCACCGAAGAACCACAACAGGCTCGGCCAGTGACCACCGTTGTGATAGCTCCAGGGCCAGTTCTTTGGATCCGACCCGGTTTTGTTTTGCCATTCGAGGCTTTCCATCGGAGGGTGGCAGATGCGCATGGGCATTTCGGCCATCAGGTGGTCGCGGTTATGCAGCGTTAGGCGAAATAGCGCACGTTGTTGTGGGGCAGTCAGTAGTCCGAACAGGCAGCCGAGCGAATTTCCGAGGCTGTAAAAGCGGAAGTCAGGACGTCCTGTGCGCATGTTGCCGATCAAGTAGCCCCCTCGATTTTCCAGCCAGTCCTGCAGCCAGTCAGGAATGACCTGCGGCTGAACATTGAATTCGTTCTGGTGCTGGTTGTCTCCGTACTGTTCGGTTGGTCTGCGACGCAAAACCTGCATGGTTTTGCTGGTGACCCAGTAGTGCTTGAGAAGAAACTGGCGAAGGTCGTGAACCCACTGCCGGGTCAGCACGAGTCGTTGGTCAAGCAGTCTGCTGTTGTGATGCTTTCGTCCCAGCTCCATCAGCTGAGTGCAGCACCGCAGGGATCCGTAGAGCAACACCTCCACTTCCAGTGGAGCTCCCCAGACGTCCATCGGACGGTCAATCATGAACGCGCAGTCCGGCACAAACAGCACCGGAGTCCCTTCAAAGGTGGGATGTAACACAAGGTCCAGCAAAAGCTGAACACCGCGCTGCACAGCCTGACTGGAGGCAAATTCCTCATCTCCACTTGATTTGACGTACATCCAGCACAGAACTGGCCACCAGAGGCTTGCGTCGACTGACGTGATCCGGCCAATGGAGCGTTGGCCATAGTCCGCAATCAGGTGGCCTTCCTCTTCCACGAAACTGGTGGGGAAGACACCCCGTGTCTGATACGTGGTGCTTTGTAGGTCAAGACAGATGGTCAGGAACTGACGAACGATGTCGAATCGCTTCTGTGTCAGTAGGTAGAGCATGACGGGAACGTTGTCCCTCAGGAAGATCTCGCCGTAGTTGAGAGCTTCGTCATGACGGGGATGTTCCAGGGCGGCGACGCTGCCAGCCAAGTGACCACGCAGTGGAATCAGTGTTCGCTCGAAGTGCTCCCGGGCCTTTTGGACTACCTGGTCTTCCTTCGAGCTGGGTCTGACACGCTGGTTCTGCTGGCTGAAGCGTCCTGCCATGGTCCGTTGCGTGTAGCCAAAACGTAGTGCTGGCTTTTGATCACGGCAGTGGAAGCAAGTCTTGAGATGCGATCAGTTGCGAAGAGGGGTGTAAGTGGGCTATGTTTTTGGACTGCGCGGCAGGCGGAAGCCTGGAGCGCAGCTTCTAAGCATGAAGAGCGCGAGCTTGTAATGTTTGGGGGTGCTTACAAGGCCTAGAGGGAGAGATCCCACGGTGTTGTAAGTTTCACAAGCGGTCGCGAGACCGCACCGCCAACCGTTCCTGAGAGGGAACGCGCCGGCAGAACCTGGACAATCGAAAAGTTTAGGAACTGACGCTTTCATCGTGTCAAGTTTCGATTGCTTAGCTGAGAAGTTGAGTGAGTTGAGCTTGATGAAATAGCGATGTAAGTGTGAGGTCCCGTCAACAATTATTAGTTGCAAAGAAGCAATGTGCTTACAAGATTGAAAGTTTTCACGAGCTTTCGATGTTGTCGGTGTGCATGTTGTGGAGCAACGACCGGATCTGAGATCCTGGAAAGTCACGAAGGAGAGATTCTAAGTGCACTCTTATGAACCCTTCTGTCAGAGGAAGGTGGTTTTAACTGCAATCAGTGCGCCAGTGCTGATGAGTGGGTAAAGCAAATCAAGTTGAAGAGGTGAAAGCCTTTAAGAGGACTTGATCTACAACGGAGAGTTTGATCCTGGCTCAGGATGAACGCTGGCGGCGTGCTTAACACATGCAAGTCGAACGAACCTTCGGGTTAGTGGCGGACGGGTGAGTAACGCGTGGGAATCTGCCCTCAGGAGGGGGATAACGGCTGGAAACGGCCGCTAATACCCCATATGCCGAGAGGTGAAACGAATTTCGCCTGAGGATGAGCCCGCGTCTGATTAGCTAGTTGGTGAGGTAAGAGCTCACCAAGGCATCGATCAGTAGCTGGTCTGAGAGGATGATCAGCCACACTGGGACTGAGACACGGCCCAGACTCCTACGGGAGGCAGCAGTGGGGAATTTTCCGCAATGGGCGAAAGCCTGACGGAGCAACGCCGCGTGAGGGATGAAGGCCTCTGGGCTGTAAACCTCTTTTCTCAAGGAAGAAGATCTGACGGTACTTGAGGAATAAGCCACGGCTAATTCCGTGCCAGCAGCCGCGGTAATACGGGAGTGGCAAGCGTTATCCGGAATTATTGGGCGTAAAGCGTCCGCAGGCGGCCTTTCAAGTCTGCTGTTAAAACGTGGAGCTTAACTCCATCATGGCAGTGGAAACTGATTGGCTTGAGTGTGGTAGGGGCAGAGGGAATTCCCGGTGTAGCGGTGAAATGCGTAGATATCGGGAAGAACACCAGTGGCGAAGGCGCTCTGCTGGGCCATAACTGACGCTCATGGACGAAAGCCAGGGGAGCGAAAGGGATTAGATACCCCTGTAGTCCTGGCCGTAAACGATGAACACTAGGTGTCGGGGGAATCGACCCCCTCGGTGTCGTAGCCAACGCGTTAAGTGTTCCGCCTGGGGAGTACGCACGCAAGTGTGAAACTCAAAGGAATTGACGGGGGCCCGCACAAGCGGTGGAGTATGTGGTTTAATTCGATGCAACGCGAAGAACCTTACCAGGGTTTGACATCCTGCGAATCTCTTGGAAACGAGAGAGTGCCTTCGGGAACGCAGTGACAGGTGGTGCATGGCTGTCGTCAGCTCGTGTCGTGAGATGTTGGGTTAAGTCCCGCAACGAGCGCAACCCACGTCTTTAGTTGCCAGCATTTAGTTGGGCACTCTAGAGAGACCGCCGGTGATAAACCGGAGGAAGGTGTGGATGACGTCAAGTCATCATGCCCCTTACATCCTGGGCTACACACGTACTACAATGCTACGGACAAAGAGCAGCAAGTTCGCGAGGACAAGCAAATCTCATAAACCGTGGCTCAGTTCAGATCGTAGGCTGCAACTCGCCTACGTGAAGGAGGAATCGCTAGTAATCGCAGGTCAGCATACTGCGGTGAATACGTTCCCGGGCCTTGTACACACCGCCCGTCACACCATGGAAGTTGGCCACGCCCGAAGCCGTTACTCCAACCCTTGTGGAGGAGGACGTCGAAGGTGGGGCTGATGACTGGGGTGAAGTCGTAACAAGGTAGCCGTACCGGAAGGTGCGGCTGGATCACCTCCTAACAGGGAGACAAACAATGATTTTGATGTCTGAGTAATTCATTCTTAGGCCGAAATCCTGTCACCTTAGGTCGATCGGTACCTCAATTTTGAAGTCAAGAATGCATAGAAATATGGATTGCTTGGTGGAAATTTTCAGTTCCTAAACTTTGTCTAGTTCACATCCCACAAGGGTTGAGTCTTCCTGGGCCATTAGCTCAGGTGGTTAGAGCGCACCCCTGATAAGGGTGAGGTCCCTGGTTCAAGTCCAGGATGGCCCATTCGGTGTTGGGGGTTTAGCTCAGTTGGTAGAGCGCCTGCTTTGCAAGCAGGATGTCAGGAGTTCGAGTCTCCTAACCTCCACTGATCGAACTCAATCTCCATCTTCTGAACAAGGAAGGTAAATTCGAGTGTGTTGTGATTTAGATGTGTCCGCTGACATGAACCTAGCTTCCTGTCATTCTGAAAGAGCGTGAGTCATCACGATTTTTTAGTTGATAAGATGCTGGGCTCGAACTGATTTATCAGTTTGATGTTTAGCAGAACCTTGACAACTGCATAGGAAAAGTCTGTAAGAATAAAGCATCTCTCATGGATGCATCATTCTTTTTAGGATGATGTCAATTCTTGAGCAAGAGCCGAGACTCCATAACGTTCTTCTAATTGTGTCGAGCAAATAGGAGTTTGATGATGAATTCAGAAATGAATTTTTCAGAATCTGTTTCAACAACAGCAAGCGTTTTGGAGATTAATGGTCAAGCTACAAAGAGCTCACGGCGGATACCTTGGCACACAGAGGCGATGAAGGACGTGGTTACCTGCGATAAGTCTCGGGGAGCTGGAAACACGCTTTGATCCGGGAATTTCCGAATGGGGCAACCCTTAGAACGGCCAGCTGAATCCATAGGCTGGCACGAGCCAACCCAGCGAACTGAAACATCTTAGTAGCTGGAGGAAAGGAAAGTAAAAACGACTCCCTGAGTAGCGGCGAGCGAACGGGGAAGAGCCTAAACCGATGGTTTCGACCATCGGGGTTGTGGGACAGCAATGTGGAAAAGGGATGTTAGTGGAAGTGTTTGAAAGACACGCCAAAGAAGGTGAAAGCCCCGTACACGAAAACTGAACTGACCTAGCTGTATCCCGAGTAGCACGGAGCACGTGAAATTCCGTGTGAATCTGCGAGGACCACCTCGTAAGGCTAAGTACTACTGTGTGACCGATAGCGAAACAGTACCGCGAGGGAAAGGTGAAAAGAACCCCGGGAGGGGAGTGAAATAGAACATGAAACCGTGAGCTTACAAGCAATGGGAGCCCTACTCATAGGGTGACCGTGTGCCTGTTGAAGAATGAGCCGGCGACTTATAGGCACTGGCGGGTTAAACCGGAAATGGTGGAGCCATAGCGAAAGCGAGTCTGAATAGGGCGTTTGTCAGTGTTTATAGACCCGAACCCGGGTGATCTAACCATGGCCAGGATGAAGCTTGGGTGATACCAAGTGGAGGTCCCAACCAACTGACGTTGAAAAGTCACTGGATGAGCTGTGGTTAGCGGTGAAATGCCAATCGAACCCGGAGCTAGCTGGTTCTCCCCGAAATACGTTGAGGCGTAGCGTCTCGTGCTCCAGCAGGGGGGTAAAGCCACCATTTCGGTGCGGGCTGCGAGAGCGGTACCAAATCGAGATGAACTCTGAATACCCTGTGTGTAGCGAGGCAGTCAGACTGTGGGGGATAAGCTCCATGGTCGAGAGGGAAACAGCCCAGACCGCCAGCTAAGGTCCCCAAATCAACGCTAAGTGATAAAGGAGGTGGGATTGCCCAGACAACCAGGAGGTTTGCCTAGAAGCAGCCATCCTCAAAGGAGTGCGTAATAGCTCACTGGTCGAGCGATCCTGCGCCGAAAATGAACGGGGCTAAGCGTTGTACCGAAGCTGCGGATTTATGGTAGGGGAGCGTTCTATGTGGGGCGAAGCGTTAGCGTGAGCGGGCGTGGACTGCATAGAAGTGAGAATGTCGGCTTGAGTAGCGAAAACATGGGTGAGAATCCCATGCACCGAAACCCTAAGGGTTCCTCCGGCAGGCTCGTCCGCGGAGGGTTAGTCTGGTCCTAAGGTCAGGCCGAAAGGCGTAGTCGATGGATAACAGGTCAACATTCCTGTACCGGTTATGTTTTGGGAAGAGGGACGGAGAAGGCTAGCCGAGCCAGACGTTGGTTACTGGTTCAAGCGTTCGAGGCTATGAGGAGCGGCGAAAACGTTCCGAGCTGAGGCGTGAGTACGAGCTGCTACGGCAGCGAAGTCGGTGACGTCATGCTTCCAAGAAAAGCTCTAAACCCGTTAAGACATAACTGCCAGTACCCGAAACCGACACAGGTGGGGTGGTAGAGAATACCGAGGTGCGCGAGGTAACTCTCTCTAAGGAACTCGGCAAATTAGCCCCGTAACTTCGGGAGAAGGGGTGCCACCGCAAGGTGGTCGCAGTGAAAAGGCCCTGGCGACTGTTTACCAAAAACACAGGTCTCCGCTAAGTCGCAAGACGATGTATGGGGGCTGACGCCTGCCCAGTGCCGGAAGGTTAAGGAAGCCGGTCAGCGTAAGCGAAGCTGGCGACTGAAGCCCCGGTGAACGGCGGCCGTAACTATAACGGTCCTAAGGTAGCGAAATTCCTTGTCGGGTAAGTTCCGACCCGCACGAAAGGCGTAACGATCAGGGCACTGTCTCGGAGAGAGGCTCGGCGAAATAGAATTGTCTGTGAAGATGCGGACTACATACACCCGGACAGAAAGACCCTATGAAGCTTTACTGTAGCTTGGTATTGTGCCCGGGCTCTGAATGCGCAGGATAGGTGGGAGACGTTGATCTAGTGCTCGTGGGTACTAGGGAGTCAATGGTGAGATACCACTCTTTCAGAGCTAGGGTTCTAACGTTCACCCGTTATCCGGGGAGCGGACAGTATCAGGTGGGCAGTTTGACTGGGGCGGTCGCCTCCTAAAAGGTAACGGAGGCGCGCAAAGGTTTCCTCAGGCTGGTTGGAAATCAGCCGATGAGTGCAAAAGCAGAAGGAAGCTTGACTGTGAGACCTACAAGTCGAACAGGGACGAAAGTCGGCTTTAGTGATCCGACGGTTCTGAGTGGAAGGGCCGTCGCTCAACGGATAAAAGTTACTCTAGGGATAACAGGCTGATCTCCCCCAAGAGTTCACATCGACGGGGAGGTTTGGCACCTCGATGTCGGCTCATCGCAACCTGGGGCTGAAGTCGGTCCCAAGGGTTGGGCTGTTCGCCCATTAAAGCGGTACGCGAGCTGGGTTCAGAACGTCGTGAGACAGTTCGGTCCATATCCGGTGTATGCGTAGGAATATTGAGAGGATTTCTCCCTAGTACGAGAGGACCGGGAGGAACGCACCTCTGGTGTACCAGTTATCGTGCCAACGGTAAACGCTGGGTAGCCATGTGCGGAGTGGATAACCGCTGAAAGCATCTAAGTGGGAAGCCCACCTCAAGATGAGTATTCCCATGGGGTAACCCAGTAAGGTCACGGGAAGAACACCCGTTGATAGGCTCTACGTCGAAGTCCAGTAATGGATGCAGCGGAGGAGTACTAATAGACCGAGGGCTTGACCATGATTTGGTTCTTGCCTGAGGCGAAGTTTTATTCGATTCAGACACATCATTAACGATGAAAGTTGTTGATGATGTCCTATGCAGTTCTCAGGGTTCAACCTTGGGAATGTTTTCTATCCTGGTGTCCATAGCGCTGTGGAACCACTCCGATCCATCTCGAACTCGGTTGTGAAACGCAGCAGCGGCGACGATATTTGGGGGGTAGCCCCCTGAGAAAATAGCTCGATGCCAGGTAAAACATTTCTATCACGCACGTGATGCGAAGAAAGCCATCCTGGAGGATGGCTTTTTTTGTGCCCTGACGCGCTAGTTCATCTGCTGGCAGGTTTGATTCGGGGTTGGTTGTCGTCCAAAGCGTTGATTTGTCCGAGATCAATGTCGGACAGTTGACGCACCACTGCGTGGTTGGCTGAATTTTGATGAGGATTGCCCTCTCGCAGACAGAAGACAGTGTTCATTCCTGACTCCCGAGCTGCATCGCATTCGCCTGGATGATCGCTGATAAAGAGAACTTGATTGGATTGAACGCCAATTTTTTGAGCGATGACTACATAGCTTTGATGGGCAAGTTTTGGGCCTGTGCGTGTATCAAACCAGTACTGAAAACGATCTGTGATGTCTCCTTGTTCGGTGTGGGCGTAAAGGAGTTTCTGAGCATGAATACTGCCAGATGAGTACACTGCAAGAGTGATTCCACTGTCGTTCCAGCTATCCAGTTGTGGGCGTACATCACTGAACAAGGGGGATTTCAATTCGCCTGATTTGTAGCCTTGCTCCCAGATGATGCCTTGTAATTGTTTGAGGGCTGTCGACTTTCTGTCTGATTGAATTAGGTGCTGTAGATACTCTTCCGTATTACTTGTTGATGGAGGCTTCTGGGCAGTTTGGCGTAGCATCATTTGGCTTATTGGATCCGAATCAGCCAGCCATTCATTGACTGCTTCTTTCACTAATTCATCGATTTCAGTATTTCTCCCTCTCTTCGTCAATGTTGCTTTCAGATTCTTTTGTGCGAAAGGAAATAACGTTTGGCTGACAAAATCGACGGGGCATGTTGTTCCTTCGATATCCAGCAGAATGGCCCGAATCACGTGTTATTCCTCAGTAGTAATTGTCTCCAGGTGAGTTCCAGGAGGAATTCCAAGATTTCGGTATGTCGACGAGCTTCGTCTAGATCGTCGCCCCATGCATAGAGGCCATGGCCTGAGACCAGCAGTCCATGGGGAGCATCTCTCAGTCGTAGCGATGCTGATTCGCTCAGTGTCTGAAGATCCTGGCTGTTGGCGATGATGGGCACGTTGACGCTGGAGTCATGGGTGGTGATTCCTTTAAGACCTTTCAGCATTTCCCAGCCCTCGATGGTCACGCAGCCTTGGTCCAGCTTCATTCTCGACAGCAGAGTCCCCGCCAGGGAATGGGTATGCAGCACTGCCCCAGCTCCGCAGCAGTGAATGATGCGCAGATGCAGCAGGGTTTCTGCACTTGCTTGCCCCACTCCTCGAGTTACTTCAGCACTGTTGTTCACTTCGATCAGTTCCTCGGGTCGGACTGATCCCTTGTCGACTCCGCTGGGGGCCATCAACAGTCGCAGAGGATCATGGGCCACTACAACGCTGAAATTGCCTCCAGTGCCGTCGCACCAACCTCGGCGATGCAACAACTTCATCGTGGCTGAGAGTTCTTCAGCAGCCTGAACCAATGGTTTCACGCCTCCCCCGTTCCATGCAGATCTGTCATATCGCAGTCAAGTTTCAGGATTGGCAGGAGGGGCACCAATGGGTGCTGCGTCCAGCAATCTTGACCCGATCAATAGCAGTGCCACAGTTCAAGCATGGTTGCCCGGTACGTCGATACACCGCGGCCTGCCCGCCGTAATTGCCGTTGACGCCTTCAAGGTCTCGAAAATCACTGAATGTTGTGCCACCAACACCGATGCTGATTTCCAGCACTTGCACAAGGCTTTCGCAGACTTGTTCAAGTTGTTTGCGGTTGAGCCTGCCTGCTGGTGTTTGGGGCGCGATGCCTGCTGCAAAGAGGCTTTCATCGGCGTAGATATTGCCTGCTCCAGCGACCAGTGACTGGTCAAGTAGTGCTGCCTTAATTGAGCGTTTTGATCCTTTCAGCTTCTGTTGCAAGTAACAGGCATTGAACTCTGTGCTGAATGGTTCTGGTCCTAGCCGCTTCAATCCGGTCATCACTGAGTCGGTGGCTGTTCCTTGCGGAACCCACCACATCTCTCCAAAGCTGCGCACGTCGACGAACCTCAGCTCCTGCTCCTTGGCGTTCCAGAAGCGCGCCCGCGTGTGTTGGCAAGGTTCTGTGGGTTCTTCGTGCCACTGGAACTGGCCTGTCATGCGCAGATGGACTCCCCAGAAACCATTGGCCTCTCCGGTGCTGGGATGCAACAGCTGGGCAATCAGATACTTACCGCGTCGCTGCCACTCGCCAACGGTCTGGCCTGCAAGTCCACGACAAAAGGCAGTCGAGCCCCCAGGGCTGGCCACAGCCCTTTCACGGAGGATTTCGGCCTCCTGGATGACAAATGATTGAAGACGGCTCGCCAGTCCTCGGCGAACCGTTTCAACTTCCGGAAGTTCCGGCAAGAGACTCAGGCCGGCTCGAGTTCGTCGAGCGCAAAGTTGTTGGTGTTGATGCCACCGTCTGTGCCTTGGAGGCCGTTGTAGTTGACCTGTTCGAACCGAACCACAACCGGATAACGGATGCCCGAAGTGTCGATCGAGGCGACTTTGCCGACATCGTTGAACCAGAAGGACTCAGGGCGCTTGATCCGCACCATGTCACCGCGGGAGATCGCCATCGCTTCGTAGGAACTAAAAGCACATTGAGCGTATCTCCAGGTCTTTCCCTGGAGGTCTGTTGCGTCACACAATGTCGCCCTGATCAGCTGGGTTCTTGCCCTTCGCCATGCCAGCATCCAACCTCCGGCGTCCTGCCTGCCTTGCTGCCAACGAACATGGAAACTCCTGCTTTGGAGCTGGATCTGCCAGATCCTGAGCAGGACGACATCAGCACGATGGAGTTTCTGGCTCGCTTGGAGGAGGCCTGGGCTGTCTGTGACAAGTTCGATCTACAGACCGAGATCTGGCGTGGAAAGATTCTCAAGGCCGTTCGCGATCGTGAAAAGAGGGGGGGAGAGGGACGTGGCGCCGGATTCCTGCAATGGCTTAGGGAGCGGGAGATCAGCAAGACCCGGGCCTATGGATTGATTCAGCTCGCAGAGTCGGCGCAAGAAATGCTGGGTGAGGGTGTGCTCGAGGAGGCCAGCGTTAATCAGTTCTCCAAGCGCGCCTTCATGGAAACCACTCAGGCTGCTCCGGAGGTGCAGTTGATGATCTCCGAAGCTGCCAATGAAGGTCAGGAGATCACCCGCAAACAGGTTCGACGTCTGACGGACGAGTTCATGGCTGCCACCAGTCCTCTGCTGCCTGAGGAGATCAGGCAGCGCACCCAGGAGAATCTGCTGCCATCGAAAGTTGTTGCTCCTCTGGTGCGTGAGCTGTCCAAGTTGCCTGAGCCACAACAGGAGGACTTACGCAAGGTGCTGCGGGACGAGCCCGAGCTTGATCGTATTAAGGATGTGACCCACACTGCTCGCTGGATCACCAAGGCGACGGAATCCAGCATTGCCGTTCGCGCCTTTCAGCAAGGTGAGCTTGATCTCGAGAAGGCGATGCAGGAAGCTCAGCGGCTGGATGCACTCGGATTGCTGGCTGATGCCGTCGGTCAGGCTCAGTCTCTTGAATCGGCAGTGCTGAAGCTGCACACGTCGTGGCGACGACTGGGAGGTTTGCAGGAACGGCTTTGGGTGGAAAGTGGCAGCAGTACGCCCTATCTGCGGGATGTACTCTCGGCGCTTCAGAGTCTCAGCGGCGCAACATTTCGGGTCTCTCTGGGTGAATTGGCGGGGGGGAAGCGGGTACGTCTCCAGTTGGTTGAGGAATCACCGGACCAGCTGGATCCCCCTCCGATCCCCTAGATCTGGGGCTCGGTAGGCTGGTCACACCCCATCCATGGAGTGCTTTGGACCTGCTGCTGGACGCGCTAAAGCGCCATTACGGCTGGTCCGAGTTCCGGCCAGGGCAGCGCTCCGTCGTGGAATGTCTGTTGCAGGGTCAGGACTGCTTGGCGGTGTTGCCGACCGGTGGGGGCAAATCGCTTTGTTTTCAGTTGCCTGCCTTGGTGAGATCGGGCCTCGTGGTGGTGATCTCCCCCTTGGTGGCCCTGATGGAAGATCAGGTTCTCCAGTTGAGTCGTCGAGGCATTGCAGCGGCCTGTCTTCACGGCGGTATTGCGCCGGCTCAGAGACGGCAGACGCTCTCGCAGCTCAGCGACGGATCACTGCGGCTGTTGTATCTCGCACCAGAGCGTCTTCAGGGTGAAGCCACCCGTTCCGTTCTGCAGGAGCATGCCGCCACAGGTCAGTTGGTAGCGCTTGCGGTGGATGAGGCCCACTGCATCAGTGCCTGGGGGCATGACTTCCGCCCTGATTACCGCCGGCTGGGTGAGTTGCGAGCTCTTTGTCCAGGGGTTCCATTGGTGGCTCTCAGTGCCACGGCAGCTCCCCGTGTCAGGGCAGACATCCTTCGTCTTCTTCACCTCCGGCGGCCATTGATCCAGGTGGGATCGGCTCGACGCCACAACCTGCACTACGCCATGCGCCGGCGGGTTGGGGATCCTTTGCAGGATGTTGTTAACGCGTTGGGAAATGCCCGTGGTGCCTGTCTGATCTACGCCCGCACCCGTGTCTCGGTGGAGCGTTGGACTGAGCGGCTCTGTGCCAACGGAATTCAGGCCATCGCTTATCACGCTGGCCTGGATCCTGACGTGCGGCATCGGGCTCTCGAGCATTTCTTGGGAGCGCAGGATCCCGTGCTGGTGGCCACCGTGGCTTTTGGTATGGGAGTGGACCGGCCTGATGTTGGTTTGGTTTTGCATCTGGACCTTCCGAGTACTCCTGAGGGCTACCTGCAGGAGTCAGGTCGCGCAGGACGCGATGGCAAGCCAGCTCATTGCCTGGTGTTGTTTTCACCGAGAGATCGAACCAGCCTTGGCTGGGCGATGCAGAGTGCTCTTCGCCGGTCATCAGCCAGCGATGCTGCCGAAGAATCCCGTCGGATTGAATTGGCGCAGCAGCAGTTGCGTCGTATGGAGGCCGTCGCCGAGGGAGAAACCTGTAGAGAACAAGCTCTGCTGTTGTCTGTTGGTGAACTGGTTCCTCCCTGCGGCCGCTGTGATCGCTGTCTTTCCAATACCTCAAGGCAGGACTGGTCCGATGAGGCCACAGCTGTTCTGGAGTTGCTAGCGGAGGTCCACGGCACAGACTCCCGCAGGCTCAGTGAACGGCTCAATGCTGAAGAAGGCCGCTCAGCGTATTGGGGATGGCTGACGCGACGGCTAGTTCAGGAGGAGTTGATCCATGAAACCGATGACGGCAGCCAGCGCTTGTACTTGAAGGAAAGCGGCCGGCGCTTTCTGCGTCAGCCTTGGCCCTTGCACTACGCGGCTTGAGCCGGATTCAACGTTTCGCAGTCGTGCAGCGATCCTTGACGAGAGCCTTTTCAAACGCGGACTGGGGTGCAATCCAGTTTTTCCACATTCCGTTAGCGCCGGTGGCATTGATCTTTTTGGCAGAGCAGTTCACTGCCACATAAAGCGATTGCCCATCGCTGTTCAGTGTCGGAGCTACTTCGCTTCCCCCCATCGACTGCCAGTTGCTCCAGTCGACCTGCAGTGGGCCATAGGTGCGCCAGGCGGCTGGCTTGGGCTGCACGCTTGTTGTTGTTTGGCTCGCTTTGGCAGTTGTCACGGGTTTGACCCCCTTGGGCTTCACTGCTTCCGGTTTCACAGCCTCTGGTTTTGCAGCGGACGATTGGACGTTCTCGGCCTTTGGTTCGACTTGTGTTGGCTGCTGCTTTTCGGGTTGGCTCTCGGTCAGCAATGGTTGCTGTTCTGTGGCTGCTGTTGATGTATTGCTGGTGCTCTCGGTGGAGCGCAGCATCAGCTGAGTTCCGATATTGACCTGGTTGGGGTTCTGAATGGCATTGATGCTGATCAATGACGCAATCGGGATGTCGTAGGCCTTGGCGATTTGGGTAAGAGTTTGGCCTCGGGCCACGGTGTGGGAGATGGCATTGGGCTTGGCCTGAATCGGCACAGGCTTGGCGATGGCTTTGGGTTTTGCTTGAGGAAGCACCGCGTTGCTGGGCAGCTTTAGGGTTTGACCGATCTCAACATGATCAGCACTCGACAGTCCGTTCAGTGCCATCAACTGGCGCTCACTGACTCTGTACTGCGCAGCAATGCCGCTGAGGGTGTCGCCGGACTGCACGCTGTGACGGCCCTTGCCGGCTGAAACGCTTCCCGGCAGCCGCAGTGTCTGGCCGGCCTCCACATGATCCGAGTTTCTGATTCCGTTGAGGCGCATCAGGCTGTTCATCGACACGCCATACCGATCCGCAATATCGGAAAGGGTCTCCCCTGACTGCACCGTGACGTTGGCGCCATGACCGGCGAGCGGCGTCAGGGCTATCACGGCCAGGACGGTCAGGAGGGTGCGGCGCATGCGTGTCCATTGACTGGGCGAAACATAAGGTGCCTTCCGTGGAGTGCCAGTGCTGTTCTGAACTTGTTTTTGCGCTAGCTAGCTCAACAGACGGCGGAATGTTTCTGGCTTGAGGGTGTATGGCGGATAGCGCTGAGGCAGATCCAGCCAAAACGGACGTTTGAGCACCGAGCGCTCATGAGAAAAGGTTTTGAATCCCGCTTCTCCGTGATGGGCTCCCATCCCGCTGGCGCCCACTCCACCAAAAGGCAGATCCGGCACGCCTGCCTGCATCACCACGTCGTTGAAGCACACCCCACCGGAGCTGGTGCTACGCAGCACCAAGTCTTGGTCACGCTCGTCACCGCCAAATAAATAGAGCGCGAGCGGCTTGTCCCGCTTTTGGATCCTTTGAATCGCGTCATTCAGATCAGCGATCTCCAGCACAGGCAGAAGTGGTCCGAACAACTCATCGGCCATCAGCGGGTCTTGTTCGTTCTGTACGTCAATCAGCGTGGGTGCAATCCTGTGTCTGATGGGGTCCGCTTCACCGCCGAGCAGCACACGACCTTCATCTTTGGCCTGTTTCAACAAAGCCTCCAGTCGGCCGTAATGACGATCATGAATCAGGCTTCCGAGCGATTCCGATTCCAGTGGATTGCTGCCGTAGAGCTTCAGTCGTTCTTCGGCAATGGCCTGCAGCAGAGGCTCGCGGATGTCTGCCTGGACCAGGAGATGATCCGGCGCAATACAGGCCTGCCCAGCATTGAATCCCTTCCCCCAGACCAGCCTGCGGGCTGTGACGGATAAATCGGCGCCAGGAAGCACGATTGCAGGGTTCTTGCCGCCGAGTTCCAGCGTTACCGGCGTGAGGTTGGCGGCGGCCCCTTCCAGCACTTTCGCTCCGATCCGCCCACCACCGGTGAAGAAGATGTGGTCGAAGCGCTGCCTCACCAGTTCAGCCGCAACAGCTCCATCACCGTTGACGACCTGAACCACATCGCTTTGGAAGTACTCGGGAATGAGCTGTTCGATGAGTTCAGCGGTTGCCGGGGCATGTTCAGAGGGCTTGACCACGGCGGTGTTGCCGGCTGCAAGTGCACTGACAAGTGGCCACAACGTGAGACTGAACGGCAGATTCCAGGGACCAATCAGCAGTACGCATCCGAGTGGTTCCCGTATTAATTCGGCTCGGCCGGGTTGCTGCACGAGCGGCACACGGATGCGGCGCGGACGCATCCAGGTCCGAAGACGTCGCTCCGCGAGTTTGAGTTCCTGTAGCAAGGTCACCACCTCGGCCATCCCCTCCAGGTCGGGCTTGGCAAGGTCCTGGCGAAGGGCCTCAAGAATCTCCGGTTCGTGTTGTGTCACGAGTTCACGCAGCCGCTGAAGTTGTTCACGACGCCAGGTTTCCGGCCGTGTGATGCCCTCCAGAACGGGTTTGCGCAGGTGGTCCAGGTCGGTGTCGGTGAACGTGCTTGCAGCTTTGGCCTGGACCATGAGGGGATGAGCGTGCTGTCTGTGTCGAGCATGCTCGCAGTTTCGTTAGCTCAACCGTTGACGTGGGGATGACGCTGAGCACGATCGCCATTACACCGTGATCAGAGGCAACGGCCTGATGAGTCAGCAGAAGCCGTGGTGGAACGGAGCCGTCATCTATCAGCTGATCGTGCGCAGTTACCGCGATGGCAACGGCGACGGGATCGGAGACCTGCAGGGGTTGGCTAGCCGGCTTCCTTATTTGCGTTGGCTGGGTGTGGAAGCCATCTGGCTGACGCCCATCTACCCCTCACCGCTGGATGACGGCGGGTATGACATCACCGACTTCAAGGCGATTCACCCTGATCTGGGCGATCTCGCAGCGTTCCATCGTTTTCTCACGGCCGCACATTCGCAGGGCCTCAAGGTGGTGATGGATTTGGTGATGAATCACACCAGCACCCTCCACCCCTGGTTTCAGCGCGCTCGATGGGCACCACAGGGCAGCCCTGAGCGTGACATTTATGTGTGGAGTGATGATCCGCATCGTTATGCGGATGCCCCTGTGCTTTTCCGCCATTTCGAGTCGTCGAACTGGGAATGGGATGAGGTGGCAGGTCAGTACTTCCTCCACCGTTTCTTGCGTCATCAGCCTGATCTCAATTACGCCAATCCATTTGTCCAGGAGGCGATGTTGGATGTGGTGGATTTCTGGATTGATCGTGGTGTCGATGGCTTCCGCCTGGATGCCGTCCCTTTCCTTTGTGAGGAGGAGGGATCACGCTGTGAGGGGCTCCCTGAAACCCATGCTTTTCTCAAGCGATTGCGCCAGCGAGTGGATTCCCATGGCCGGGACATTTTGTTGCTGGGAGAAGCGATCCAGCCCGTTGATGAAATTGCGCCCTATCTGTTGCAAGACGAGCTCCACGGCGCCTACAACTTCGCTCTGACCGCTCACTTGTTTGCTGCAATCGCGAGCGGCAGTGTGGACAATCTGCGTAATTGTCTTGAGGAGGCACAGCAGGTTGTCAGTGGCTGCCGCTGGGCATTACCTCTGCGTAACCACGATGAATTGTGGCTGGGTGATGGTCACCTGATCCCAGAGGAGGTGATCCAGATCATTCGTGCCGGTCTCCATCAAGGACAGGGGCATTGGCTCAACTGGGGCATCAACCGTCGCCTGGCGCCATTGCTGAATGGCGACCCAGGTTCCAATCGCGTTCTGCACGCGCTGCTTTACAGCCTGCCGGGAATGCCATGCCTCTACTACGGCGATGAGCTCGGCATGGGTGATTGGCCGGGATTACGTGACCGCGATCCCAACCGCACCCCCATGGCCTGGACTCCTGCGCGTAACGGGGGCTTCTCAACCGCACCTGATCCGTTGCTGGTACTCCCGCCGATCACATCTCCCGGCTACGACTATCGCGTGGTCAATGTTGAAGTGCAGAAGCAGCTGCCTGGTTCGCTGCTGAACTGGCACCGGCGCATGCTCACCTGTCGGCGTTTACTGCCAGCTCTGCGATATGGCGATTTCGAGCTGCTGAAATGCGCCCACCCAGGTGTGATTAGCTATGTGCGCTGTGACGGCAGCATGACGGTGCTGGTGGCGGCCAACCTTTCGGCAGCAGGGGCTTCTTTGCACCTTGATCTCAGCCGCTGGAGCGGTGTGCGCACGCGTGAAGTCTTTTGGGGTTGTGAGTATCCGCCTGCTTCGGAGGACTGGTTTGTCTATTTGCCAGCCCATGGATTCAGCTGGTGGCTGATCGGTGAAGTGGAGGACGTGAGCTCCGATTAGTGATTCAGGTCCAAAGGTGTGCTGTTGCCATGGCCGCACTGCTCAAGAATCTGATTCACCACAGGAGTCAACCGTTGCGCTTCGTCGCGATCGACCATGGCCAGCCGTGTTCGGCGGGCCAGCACGTCCGTGACGTTTCTCGCTTTTTCCCTCTCGACGGCATGCCGCAGCTCTCCTCTGCAGATGGGCATCACCGGGCTAAGAGGTTCCCGCTCTTCCTCTGACCAGCTATTGACCAAGGCTTCCGCATTGAGGCCATGACCGCTTTCAAGATGTTCAATTTGTTGCGCTTGCTGAGACGATTTCGGCAACAGATCCTGGAGGGTTGCTCGTTGAGAAATCAGACGGTTTGGGGTTTGCAGGGGATCGGAGTCGGCGCCGATCAGGGCGAGTTCTCTGCGCGCTGGCAGTGATTGTCCGAGTTGCTTTGCAACGGCCACAAGCGTGTCGAGAGCCATTGGACGGCAGGTGGTCCATTTGCCTCCCATCACGCTCACCAGCCCGCTTGGCAGCGTCTCTACCTCGTGCTCGCGAACCACGCGGCTGCTGTTCACATCGGCATCGGCAGGTTTAAGCAGGGGCCTCCCTCCAGCCCAGCAACTGCCGACTTCGATGCTGTTCAGGCCTGGGAACCATCGCTTCACGTAGTTCAGGAGATAGCTCTGCTCCTGATCGGAAGGCACAGCTGCCTGCGGATGGGTGCAGGGCGTGTCTGTTGTCCCGACCAATGTGCGTCCGAAGAAGGGCAGCATGAACAGCACCCGGCCGTCATCGGTGGAGGGCAGCAGTAGGCCAATCCGTTGTGGACATAGACACTGCTTCAGCACAATATGGACTCCGCGGCTGGTCAGCATGCGCTCCTGGCAATCGGGTTCGGCCATATGTCTCAGCGCATCGGCATGAATGCCGGTGGCGTTGACCACCACGCGGGCTTGCCAACGCTCCCTCTGGCCACCAGGGTTTTCGCTGATGGCTCCGCAGACCTTCCCGTGGCTGTTTTTCTCCAGCTCCACCACCGGTGTCTGGGTGCGCACGATCGCCCCATGCTGCTCGGCGCTGAGTGCCATCAGCAGGTTCAGCCTGGCATCGTCAAACTGCCCGTCGCTGTAGGCAACTCCCCCGCTGACGTCGTTACGCAGATTGGGCAGCGCTTCATGCAACAGCGCCCGAGACAGCAGGCGGCTACTGCCGATTCCTGAACGGCCTGAGAGAGCGTCGTACATGCCGAGCCCGAGGCGGTAATAGAGCTGGCCGATGAGCCCACCTGTGGGCAGAGCCAGCTCAAGGCGATGGGCAAGAAACGGTGCCTGTTTCAGCCAATGACCGCGTTCCAACAAGGCTTCTCTCACGAGTCGAAGCTGAGCTGTGTCGGCGGTCTTGAATGCCAGTTCGAGGTAACGAACGCCTCCATGCAAGAGCTTGGTGCTGCGCGAACTTGTGCCTCCGCCAAGGTCATGGCTCTCGAGAAGGGCCACCTTGAGCCCCCGGCAGACGGCTTCGTAGGCCACGCAGGCTCCACTGGCTCCGCCGCCAATCACCAGAAGGTCGAAGTAGTTCTCAGTCATGCCAGCGCAGGCTCCTGGAGATGGCGTCGTTCCACTGCTTCAGCCAGTGCTGGCGTTGTTCGGAACTGAGCGAGGGTTCAAAGACGTCCGCCTGCTCACCGCGGAGGGTTTCCAGGTCTTGGAGGCTGGTGATCAGCCCGGCCTGAACACCTGCCAACAGAGCGACTCCACGGGCGGTGCTCTGAAGGTAGGCCGGACGTCGCACCCTCAGTCCTGTGCTGTCGGCCTGGGCTTGCAGCAGTGGATCCGATGCTGCCGCACCACCATCAACGGCCAGCTCCCCGAGACCATGGCCGATGGACTGCTCCGCCACCTGCACCAGCCCTGCCACTGAGAGTGCGATGCCATCAAGGGCCGCACGGGCGATCTGGCCGCGACCGGTGTCGCGGGTCAATCCGATCAGAAGGCCTCTCGCACCAGGATCCCAATGCGGTGTTCCCCAGCCTGTGAAGGCGGGGACAAGCATCACTCCACCTGCATCGGCCACGCTTTGGGCCAGCTGGTTGACTTCCTCGGCTGTCTCGATGATCCCCAGTCCGTCCCGCAGCCACTGCACCACCGTGCCGGCATTGAAAAGGCTGCCCTCAAGGCAGTAAGTGGGCTCGCCCTGGTCGTCGGTCCAGCCGAGGGTGCTCAGCAAGCCAGCATCACTGCGTTGAATGCTGCCGCCTGTGTTCACCACAAGAAATGCACCTGTGCCGTAGGTGCATTTGGCTTCGCCAGGTTCAAGGCATAACTGGCCCAGTGTGGCGGCTTGCTGGTCACCAAGCAGGGCATGGATTGGGACTCCTGCGAAGGGGAGTCCTGATGCGATCGCTCCAAAATCGCCGCGGCAGGGCACTAGCTCTGGGAGTGCGCTCAGGGGCAGCCCGGTCTGGTTGCAGAACGCATCCACCCACTGACGGTCTTTTAGATCCATCAGCAGAGTGCGGCTGGCATTGCTCATGTCGGAGCAGTGCCGCTTTTGTCCGCTGAGGTTCCACAGCAACCAGCTCTCCACTGTGCCGAAGCAGAGATCATCGTTGGCGGCAGCGCTGGAGGCACTCGGTTCATGCAGCATCAGCCAGCGGATCTTGCTGGCGCTGAAGTAGGGGTCCAGGAGCAGGCCGGTGCGAGCACGCCATTCCGGCTCCAGGCCCTTCTCTTTCCAGTCTTGGCAGATGTCCGAGGTGCGGCCGTCTTGCCACACCAAGGCCGGACCACAGGGCTGTCCGTCACTGCGTCGCCAAAGGATCGTTGTTTCCCTCTGATTCGTGATTCCGCAGGCGATTACAGCGTCTCTCTGCTCCTGGCTGATGGACTTGTCCAAGCGCTTCATCGCTAGGAGCTGGCTTTCCCAGATCTCGCAGGGGCTTTGTTCGACCCAACCGTCAGCTGGGTAGCTGATGGCTAGTGGAGCGCTGGCACTGGCAACGGGGTATCCACGCGGGTCAAAGAGAGCGGCGCGCGAGCTGCTTGTGCCCTGATCCAGTGCAAGAAGGAGCGGCGTTGCTGCCATAGCCGGGTCGTTTTTTAAGTGCTAGCGGCGGGTCAGGCTCCTGCAAAGGGGATAGGTTGTGAGTGAAGCCTTTACTAATCATTCTTGTCGGCCGGGGATGGCGGCCTTTCCGTTGATATTTAGACAAGGAGCTGAATTTCAGGATGTTGGGTCTGTTGGTCCACTAAGCGTTGTCGTAGTGCTGCGCTGAGACTCACGACTGATGGTTGATTGGTGTGTTGTTGCTTGACAATCAGTGCTACGCCCGTCTCAATGCCTAGTTCCAGCGGTAATGGCACCAAGTCAGGGGTGTATCCGTTGTTGGTTAGTACGGATCCAACATGCACGATGAGCGAAAGATTGTTCGTTCCCTTCCAGTTCGCTTCGCTCAGCTGACGGCTTCGACGTTCCGGCGGCCAGAGATGTAGAGCTCGCAACTGTTTCTCTGTACCTGGATAAGCGCCTCGAGGGATGCGCTGCCAAGCTGTTGAGCAATTTCTTTGTTGCTTTTCCCTTCTCCCATCAGTGCATAAATTTCTTTTTGGCGTTGGGTCAGTGATTGATGAGCAGGTTTGATGATGCTGTTAAGACAGTTTCTAAGTGATTCGAAAGCATCAGCTTTATCGATTATCCCGCAGATCGAGTTTTGTAAATGGATGGGGCAGATGAATTCTTGAGCAGATCCCGAGAGAATGATGAGTTGAATATTGGGGTGCTTCTGCATAAGGGTTGTTGCCAGGTCGCAACCGTCTCCATCGGGGAGAATGAGGTCAATGATGGCGATGTCGAAAGTTTCGCGTTCGCTGAGTGCTTCGGCGGACTTGATGCAATCCGCTTTTGCCACGCTTTCGATCTCAGGAAAGCTCTTCAGAAGTGAGGCTAAAAGATCCAGAAAGATTGTCTGGTCGTCAATAACAAGGCAGTTCATGCCCTGCATCATCAGCTCTTGAAAGTGTTTGCAGCAACGAAGTGGTGTTCATTTGATGCAGATATTGCAAATTTTTAGTGCAGTGCGCGCTGATCGCTGTCGGCAACTGCTTCATGAGTTCTTCCCCGATGCCTGAGAAGAACAGAGCCCTTGTCGAGACTTGAACTCGAGACCTCTCCCTTACCAAGGGAGTGCTCTACCGCTGAGCTACAAGGGCGTGTGGTGGATGGGCCGGGTTGGATTTGAACCAACGTAGGCAGAGCCAGCGGATTTACAGTCCGCCCCCATTAACCACTCGGGCACCGACCCGAACCACCAGAAGAATTTACCAGTCGACCTGGCGAGAGATTCGGTGAGCTGTTCCTCTCGTGGGTTCTCGATACGATCGACTTGAAAGGAATTCTTGAAAGGCCATGCGCCTGCTGCTCCTGAACGGCCCCAATCTCAACCTGTTGGGGCAGCGAGAGCCTGCTCTCTATGGACATCAGACGCTTGAGCAGATTGAGCACGATTTGAATCAGCGTGCAACGGCAGCAGGCGTGCAGCTGGAGTGTTTTCAAAGCAATTTCGAGGGTGCGCTTGTGGAGCGCGTCCACCAGGCCATGGGCGAGGTGAACGGGATTCTCGTGAATGCAGGCGCCTACACGCACACGTCGATTGCCTTGCGTGACGCTTTGCTGGGAGTGGCCATTCCTTACGTCGAGCTTCATCTCAGCAACACTCATGCTCGTGAGGCCTTCCGTCATCACTCGTTTCTGGCCGATCGTGCGGTTGGTGTGGTGAGTGGCTTCGGGCCTTTCAGTTATGACCTGGCCCTCGATGGCCTGCTGCATCACCTGCGCCAAGCTGCCATATGACCATTACCTCGTCGGTGACGAGCATCCGCTGGCTGGCAGCGCCGACCAGCGGTCGCTGGGTTGAGCAGGCCATTACCAGGCCGATGGAGGTGCTGATCGACCATGCCCATTGCGAACGCAAAGCGGCTGGGGCGGCGGTACAGCTGATGTTCCGCTATTTATGCGAGCCAGGTTTGGGCGAGGCTCTCAGTCCGTTGGCGCGAGAAGAGCTTGAACACTTTGAACGGGTCTTGAAGCTCCTTAAGGAACGGGGGCGCTATCTCGAGCCCCTTCACTCTCCTGGTTACGGGGCATCATTGGCCAAGCAGGTGCGCCGGGGAGAGCCCGAGCGCATGCTCGATTCTTTTTTGGTTGCGGGGCTGATCGAGGCCCGCAGCCACGAGCGCATGGCGCTGCTTGCTGAGCACAGTCCGGATCCAGACCTGCGCCTGCTCTATGGCGATCTTCTGAAGAGCGAAGCCCGCCATTTCGGTCTCTACTGGGTGCTTTGCGCAGACCGTTATCCAAGGGATGTGATCGTGCCTCGTCTTTATGAGTTGGCCGCGGCTGAGGTGAATGCCCTGCGCGGTGATCTGCCTGCCCCGGAGGCTGTTCGGATGCATTCAGTGGGTGTAGACGCCTGATCCCGTCGGCGAAAGCAGCGCGAGCGCGAGATGCTGGAAGTTCGTAACCAGAGTCCAAAAGAAGTCTGAAGAGACGCGCCATAGAAGCTGGGTCACTTCTAGGATTGACCCACTCACTTCGCGTTATCGATGCCTGATCCTGTGATCGCTGTTGCTGATTCGCTGCAGGCTTTGCGTAACGGCACCACTGATGAGCAATGGGATGGACTTAAGTCCAACCCATTGGTCCGTGACCTGATCGGGCGTTGTGCCGACCTGGAGGCCGCAATGCTGCTGGATGAACAGGCATTGGTGGCTGAGCAGAGGATTTGCAGGACCGCATCCTTGAAATCCGCTGTTGACGCCCGCCTGTTGCTAGCGGCCTGAGTCTCTACGACGCACTGAGGCCGGGGTAGCGCTCGGCGATTGCGTCTCCGGTGTACTCAGCGACCCATCCGTTGGAATGATTGAAAAATCTCAGTGTGCAGAAACAGGGTGTTTCGCCCATGTCAAACCAGTGAGGCGTGTTGGCAGGAACGCTGATCCAGTCGTTTGTTTCACAGAGCACTTGCACAACTTCATCGCCGATGTGCAGGCAGAAGAGACCGCAACCTTCCACAAAAAATCGCACTTCGTCCTCCGTATGGACGTGCTCTTTCAGAAATTTTCGGCGCAGTGACACGCGATCTGGATGATCGGGAAGCACTCTGATTGCATCAACGCTGGGATAATGCCCTCGAGCCTGCGTTTGTTTGATTTCGCTTGCGTAGCTCTCGAGGATCTGTGCGGGTGAAGCGCTGATGTCCGGTCGATGGTGTGCTGGCCAGCGTTCGAAGCCAATCCCCCTTTGCTTTAGTTCGTCTTGGATCCGCTTGCCTTCACTGGTTTTCAGCAGGATGGTGTCGGAGTGTGCTGAATACAGAGTCAGTTGGCTCATGGCTCGGAGGCAATCCTGAAGCAGTGCATGAAGGCTCCTGCCGCCCTGTTCAGCATGCTGGATGGCTGGTTGGCTTGCATTGCTGTTGTCCATCACATCCGTGCGTTCCCCAGATCAGTTGGTGTTGGTGGGTGTAGGCCCCGGTGATCCTGAGCTGCTCACGGTGGCTGCGGTTCGCGCACTGGAGGCTGCCGATGTCATTGCCCACCCCATCGCGCATGAGGGGGCTGAGGGCATGGCCCTTGCGATTGCGTCCCGCTGGATCCGGCCTGATCAGCGATGTCTGCCTCTGTTGTTCCCCATGGTGAGTGAGTCTCAGCCACGGATCGCAGCGTGGAGGCAAGCTGCTGATGTGTTGGCTGCAGAGGTCCGATCCGGTCACCGGGTGGTGCTGTTGTGCGAAGGGGACGTGTCACTGTTCGCGACCGGGAGCTACGTGCAATTGGCTCTGCGACGCCGTCACCCTGATGTGCCGTTCTTGCTCATTCCAGGCATCACGTCGGTGTGCGCAGCAGCAGCGGCAGCGGTGGAGGAATCTCTTGATCTTCCTTTGGCGTTTCAACAGGAGGGCTTGCTCATTCGCCCTTGCCCTGAAACGAATGCCGAGTTGATCGCCTTGCTGCAGAGTGCTCGCAAGACTTCCACGGTGCTGGGTTTGATCAAGCTGGGGCAGCGTTGGTCTTGGGTGCGAGCAGTTCTGGAACAGCAAAAGCTGCTTGATCGGACTCTCTTTGCACAACGGGTTGGTTGGCCTGACCAGTGGGTGGCACAGGCTGAGGCGGTGCCCGACGATGTGAAGCCCTACTTCTCAATGCTGCTGATCCGTCAGCAATGGCCTGAGGTGTTGCCTTGATTGCCGCTTTGCAACCGATGACACCTCTGCAATGGGTTGCACTGGTGCATCCGGTGTTGATCATCCTGTTTGTGTATCCGGTGATCGGCGCCACCATCCGACTTGGAATTCTGGCAAGGGAGCGCCGTCTGGAGATCAATCCCATTGCCGCAACAGTGCCTGTCGAGCATGTTGATCATGGCCGTTGGGCGACAGCGGGTCTGCTTGTGGCTGTGCTGTTCGCGTTGAGTCATGACTTGGCTGCCGCAGGCGCAGGATTCAGCAGCTGGGCGGTGGCCCTCCTTCAGGCATCTGGAGTTGTGCTGTCGTTTTTGGCTCTACTGCGTACCCGCCGACTGGCTCTGAGGCTGCTCTTTGCCTGGAGCTGTTGGCTGTTTCTGCTGCTGATCACGATCCAGCCTTTGTTGGTCAGTGACCGAGCGTTGACTGCCCCTGCTGTTTGGCAGTCGCACACCTGGGGCGGATTGTTGCTGCTCGCATTTTTGCTGCTGACCATGGCCTGTCAGCGGGAGATCGCTGGGCGCTTGTGGATGCGCCGTCTGCATGTGGCTCTCAATCTTCTCGTGGCTCTTTTGCTGGCGACTCAGGCCATCACGGGGACTCGTGATCTCTGGCTTGGCTGAGGGTCATTGCGGTGGGGTCTGTGGCATCAGGCAGCGATGAAAAGGGCGTCGTGATGGCAGCCTGAACAGACGACTGATCAGGGCGAGGAATGCTCGCCACTCAGGCGGTGCCTGACGTTCCGGCCAGCACTCAGGCCGGCAGAACAACCAGAGGATGAGCTCTTGTCGAGTTCGGTCGCTCAGTTCCTGCCAGCGAAGCGCCAGTCGATTGTCTTGGCTGCTCTCCAGCACAACCGGCAATGGCGGAACGTCATCTGTCCAGCGAAGAAGCCTGATGTTTGTTCCCATTGGCATTGGAGTGGCCACCTCCAGCTCCACACCGTCTTCGCTGAGGGCCGTGATTCGACAGGGTCGCCATTGTCCGGAGCCTTCTTCCAGCTCTGCTGGTAAGGAAGCCGACTGCCATGGGGCTGGTTCCTGTGCGGGTGGATCCCAGCAGGCGCGCAGTGCAATCCAGAGGCTGAGCAAGTTGATCACTGCCCAAGTCAGGCCAAGCGGCCTGGAGTCGAGGATCTCACTGTCCAGAGATTCCGTTGTCACCAGTCCAAACAGGTTGACCAGGTTCAGCAGCAGCAGTCCCAGCAGAGGGATCACCAGAACGAGGCTGAAGCTGCCCCGATTGCGTTTCTGGTGTTTTGGTGTCACTCGAAAACCACCGATGTGTCCCATCAGATTGGTGAACACCGTCAGCGTTAGCGGCACCGTCAGCACCCAGCCGGTGAGTTCGCTCAGCAAGGCTGTGCGTGAGCCGCGGTTGATCCAGCCGATGCTGAGCAGAAGTGTGGCCCAGAGCGGTAACAGCAGCCGGAGAGCTTCATTGGTGCTGATCAGAATGGGAACGGTGCCAAGCAGGCCGTAGCTGAGCGGCATCAGCATCAGCACCAACCGGGGCATGTTGTTGAACCAGTGCACAACGCCTTCGAGGTAGGCCATCCGCTCCCCGAAACGAAGCTCGCCAGGGCCCAGTGGTCCGTCACGCAGTCGCAGGCTTTGCAGTGTTCCATTAGCCCAGCGCTGGCGCTGACGCACAAAGTCGGCCATGGTTTCCGCGGCCAGCCCTGCACTGAGCTTCTGTTGGAGATACAGCAGTTTCCAGCCCTTGCGCCGTAGCCGAAGCCCCGTCACGAAATCTTCGGAGATCGCCTGTTCCTTGAATCCTCCGACTGAATCAATGGCGCTGCGTCGAGCCAGAAAAGCAGTGCCGGCGCAAACCACTGCGCCCCAACCGTCGCGGACGGGTTCGATCCATCGATAGAAGCTCTCTTCGTCGGGCAGTAACCATCGCTCCATGCCCAGGTTCCGCATCACTGGATCGGCATTGATGAAGGTCTGCGGGGTCTGAAGCAGCCCTACCGATGGGTCCTGGAGAAAGCCGATGCAGCAATTGAGGAAGTTTCTCTGCGGAATGAAGTCAGCGTCGAATACCGCCACCAGCTCTCCGCTGCAATGGTGTAGTCCGTCATTGAGATTGCCGGCTTTGGCATGGGTGCGAGCCGGTCGATGGCGGTAATGGCACCCGTGCCGAAGAGCCAGTTCTTTCACCTCATCACGGCCGCTGTCATCCAGCACCCAAACGCAACGGTTCCGATAGTTTTGATGGCAACAGGCGATCAGGCTGCGTTCCAGCACCTCGAGGGGTTCGCCGTAGGTGGGCACGAGAATGTCAACCATCGGCCGCCAGTCGCTGCTCTGCCACTGTTCTTCCAGCTGCTGCATCGTGCCTCGACGATCGGGGAAGCGACGCCAGGCCAGCCATAAGGGCAACAGACCCGACAGCAGCAGCCAGGCTTCCGCTGCAAGCAACAACAGGCTCAGTCCTGTGCTGAGGCTCGTGCTCAGGTTGAGGCTGCTGGTGATCCGCCAATGCAGATAGCGGGCGGTGAGCAGGCTGATCAGCAGAATCAGGCTGCGTCGCTTCCAGATGGGGCTCTGCTGCTCGGGCTGTCTTTTCAACCAAAGGGGCCACACCAGCACCATCAGCGGCAGCCAGTTCAAGCCAGCTGCTCCTGCTGTTGTTGAAGCAGTGTCAGTGCCTGATCAGGGGTGGCTGCCCGCATCAGTTTTTGGCGGAACTGGGATGCTCCTGTGAACCCTGTGCAGGTCCAGCTCATGTGTTTTCGTGCGATCAGCAGACCGTGATCGCCCCTCGAGTCAAGCAGGGCCTGCAGTTGTTCAGAGGCCAGCACCAGGCGTTCTCGTGGACCTGGGGTGAGGGGAATGGTACGACCGCTCAACGCCGCATCGATTTGTCCCACTAGCCAGGGGGCCCCCATGGTTCCTCTCCCTACCATCACCCCATCAGCACCGGTCTGCTCAAGGCAGCGCAAGGCGGCGTCCGGGCTGTTGACATCGCCGTTGGCGATCACCGGGATGTTGAGTGACTGCTTGACCGATGCAATCGCTTGCCAGTCTGAGGATCCGCTGAAGCGTTGTTCCCGAGTACGACCGTGCAAGGTCAGCAGCGTTGCACCCGCATCCTCCAGCTGCCTGCACCAGGCCACTGCCGCGTCGTGGGACCCTTCGATCTGCGCTTGATTGCACCATCCCAGGCGTGTCTTCACGGTGACAGGCACGCCGACGGCTGAAGCCACGGATTCCACGATCTGGCAGGCCAGATCGGGATCGCGGATGAGGCCGCTACCACCACCTTTGCGCGCGATTTTTCGCACAGGACAGCCCATGTTGATGTCGATCAGGAAGGCACCGGCGCCCTCGGCTCGTCGGGCTGCATCGGCCATCGCCGCCGGTCTGTGATCGAATAGCTGGACGCCGATCGGTCCGATTTCCTCGCTCAACTCTTCGACTTTGCCCCTGCCATGGCCGAGCTCAAGACTGGTGGCGTTCACCATTTCCGTGAACAGCAGAGCATCCGGCGCCCAGCGTCTTACCAGAGCACGAAAAATTTTGTCGCTGACTCCTGCAAGCGGAGACTGCAGCACGTTGCAGCGCAGAACGCGCTCAACGCTGCTTCCATTCAGCCGCAGACCCCTGACCATCGGGACTTGATTCAGTTCACGCATCCTCGCCAACCGCAGGTCGCATGCGGCTTCAGGCCGCAGACTCATCCAGTCCGAGCCGGGTGCGGGTGTCGCGAACCTGGGCTTCGATGGCGTTGCGGAGCCAGGCCTGGTTGGACCAGTCTTCGTACAGGGCCAGCCGCTCGACTTCCTGCATCAGGTCGAGTGGCACCCGAAGGTTCACGTTCTGAATGCTGTGTGGACTGGCTAGTCCTCCCTGGTGGGGAGCATCGAGATGGAGTACTTGAACTTTCAAGACCTGAAGCCGGGCACCGGCTCGAGGCTGTAGCTGAAGCACACCCTGCCTTGCGCATTCCAGGGAGGGGGTGACACTTCAGCGGTCTCTGTCTTCTTAAGTAAACGCCGGCGATCGCGCTTGGCTGTTGCCATGACTTCGTCCGGAAGTCGAAAAATCAGACGCTGCAGGTGCGCATCACCAAGAAGCGACGTCTTCGGTTCCAGAGATGTGTCGAAGACGTACAGGCTTCAAAAGGTAATAGAAGTGCCTGAGGAGACGTCGTGACATCTCCGCAGCCGCAGCGGCTGTGGATGACAACATGCGGCGATGTCATCACACTCTTGGAGCCTGAGCCGGACTCTTCTGGTCGCGATCCTCGAAGATCGCCTCAGCGATCAATTCGTGGCGTCGCTGGTTTGGGAGCGATTGGGATATCTCTGCCCTGAGAGTGGGGCGGGACCGTGGCTGGCGGGCCCTGCAACGCCTGCTACCTGGAGAGAATCCTTCCCGGAAGCTCCGCCGGTCATCACGTCGCGGCCCGCTTCGGTTCGTCTGACCCGCTCGATTCCAAAGGAATCCAAACAGCTGCTGAAGCAGCAGCTGCAGTTCAGCGGCTATCGAATCACTGAGCTCTACCCAAGGCGCACTCGTCGCGCTACTGCGGTGAACTGGTTGCTGGCCTGGCTGAAGTCAGATGGTGAGCTGTTGCCAGAACAAGGGGCTCTGCCGCTTTTGCTCGATGCTCCGGTGGATCCGGTGCGTGGGCACCCCGGCGATCCACCGGTGGAATGAGCTTCACACCTGAATAACCACCTTGGTGCCCTTGAGCGTGTTCTCAAACAGCCAGCGAGCTTGTTGCGTGGGCATGCGGATGCAGCCATGACTGCGGGGAACTCCGAAGGCTTGTCCGGCATCTTCCTGCCATGGAGCGCCGTGCATGCAAATCATCTCGTTGGCGGTGATGCACATCGCATAGGGCACGCCGGGTGCGACATAGCCACGGCCATGCATGGTCACGGAGGAGTATTTGGTCACCACCTTGGCTTCACCCGTAGGGGTTGGCGTAGCTGCCTTTCCAGTACTTACGGGGATGACCCGCACGATCTCATGGTTGTTGTCGTAGACGGTGAGCTGTTGATCTGAGAGGTCCACCACCAGGGTGGCGATCAGTTCGAGCATGGCGATGTGATGGCGGGTTCACTGACCTATCGCTAGCTGTCTCGTCTGGGTCTTACTGGTCTCGTTCGGAAAGAATTCCCATTCTTGTTGGTGAAATGAAAAGTCCAGCTGGACGTTGCGGCTCTTGATCCCACCGACAGGCGCCTCTGTACTGTCAAGTCTGTTCTTTCTGTGGACTTTCTTGGCGCGTCCCGTCGTCGCGATCATCGGGCGCCCCAACGTTGGCAAGTCCACGCTTGTGAATCGTCTCTGCCGAAGTCGCGAGGCGATCGTTCACGACCAGCCGGGTGTGACCCGTGATCGCACCTATCAGGATGGCTACTGGGGGGATCGCGAATTCAAGGTGGTCGACACCGGTGGACTGGTGTTCGACGACGACAGTGAGTTTCTGCCTGAAATTCGTGAGCAGGCTGCTCTGGCTCTCGAGGAGGCCAGTGTCGCTGTCGTGATAGTTGACGGTCAGCAAGGTCTTACGGCATCGGATGAAGCCATCGCTGAGTTCCTGCGTGGTCAGCGTTGTCCAACGTTGCTCGCGGTGAACAAGTGCGAGTCACCCGATCAAGGTCTCGCCATGGCGGCGGAGTTCTGGAGCCTTGGCCTGGGAGAGCCCTACCCCATTTCTGCGATCCATGGCGCTGGCACTGCGGAGGTCCTGGACAGGGTGCTGACATTCCTGCCGACGAAGGATCAGGAGGGTGACCAGGAAGAGCCAATTCAAATGGCCATCATTGGTCGCCCGAACGTGGGGAAATCAAGTCTTCTGAATGCCATTTGTGGTGAACAGAGGGCCATCGTGAGTCCGATTCGAGGCACCACACGCGACACGATCGATACCAGCATTGTGCGGGAAAATCATCCCTGGCGCCTGGTCGACACCGCTGGAATCCGGCGGCGCCGCAGTGTTAATTACGGGCCTGAATTCTTCGGAATCAACCGCAGTTTTAAGGCGATTGAGCGCAGTGATGTGTGTGTGCTGGTCATTGATGCGCTGGATGGTGTCACTGAGCAGGATCAACGTTTGGCAGGTCGTATCGAAGAAGACGGTCGGGCTTGTGTGGTCGTTGTCAATAAATGGGATGCCGTGGAGAAGGACAGCCACACCATGACGGCCATGGAGAAGGAGCTGCGTTCCAAGCTGTATTTCCTCGACTGGGCCCCGATGCTGTTCACTTCGGCTCTCACCGGCCAGCGTGTCGACAGCATTTTCGCCTTAGCTGTTCTGGCTGTGGAGCAGCACCGTCGTCGTGTCACCACCTCCGTGGTCAATGAAGTGCTCAAGGAAGCCCTCAGCTGGCGGAGCCCGCCGACAACGAGAGGTGGACGTCAGGGCCGGGTGTACTACGGCACCCAGGTGGCGACCAGGCCCCCGAGTTTCACTCTGTTCGTCAATGACCCCAAGCTTTTTGGGGATACCTATCGACGCTATGTCGAACGTCAGATACGGGAAGGGCTCGGATTTGACGGCACTCCTCTGAAGTTGTTTTGGCGTGGGAAGCAGCAGAGGGACGCCGAAAAGGAGCTGGCCAGGCAGCAGAACCATCAGGGCTGAGCGGCATGGATTGGCTGAGGCAGATTCCGATCGGTCAGTACGTGGATGGAGCCGGTGGATGGCTGCGCCAGCTAGATCCCCGTCTCAAGCTGTTATGGGTCCTGGTGTTTCTGCTCACTCCTGTGTTGGCAGGTCCGCTGTGGCGAGTGGCGCTTGTGCTGGCTCTGTTGATGATCACGTTGGTGAGTGGATTGCCGGCTCGGCTGTGGTGGCGCTCGTTGCTGTTGGTCAGTGTTCTGGGGTGCGCGGTCGGATTGTTGGCCATGTTGCTTCCGACTGGTGATCCCGGAGCCAGCGTGAATCTGCGGCCACCAGGGGAGATTCCAGGTCTCACGCTGACCTCACCCTCCTGGGAGTTGATTCGCCTGGGTCCACTGCAATTGGGGTCCCTGAAGCTCGGCCCGCTTGTGGTCGATCGCCGCTCAGCGGAGCTGGGATTGAACAGCGCCACTCTGATCGTGACCGTTGTCCACAGCGTGAATCTGATGTTGCTGTCCACTCCAAGTGAGGAGTTGATGTGGTCTCTGAGTTGGTGGCTGGCTCCTCTGGCTCGTCTTGGAGTGCCGATTGATCGACTGAGCTTTCAGTTGCTTCTGGCTCTTCGCTTTCTGCCATTGGTCCAGGAGGAGCTCCAGAACCTATTGCGCTCTCTTGCTAGTCGTGCCGTCAACCTGCGTCAGCTCGGTTTCAAAGCCTCCTTCGCTCTCGTGCTTTCAGTGGGTGAGCGTTTGCTTGCCAATATTTTGCTGCGTGCTGAACAGGGCGCTGAAGCACTGCTTGCTCGTGGTGGAACCTGGTTGCCTGCGGATTCATTTCGTCCGGAGCATCTCTCGAAGGGTGCTGCCCGTAGCATTTTGAATGGGGTGGCTGCTGTGGGGCTTGTCACCGTTCTTGTTCTGCGCGGAAGGTACGGTGCTCTCTAATTGCCGTGTTCAGGTCTGTGAGCGCTGAGGGTTATCTCAACCATCCCACCTTTGGGATGCTCTACAGAGTGGCCCCTGCCGGGGAAGGTCGTGATGTGTATGCCACGTTGTATGCCCAGCGCATGTTCTTTCTCGTCACCCTGCAGCCTCGAGGGGCTCAGTTCGAGGTGATTCCTTATTTGGATGCGCGCCACCACGCCGAGCTGAATCTCGCCCGCCGACGTCGGGATGCCTCGGAGGATTACGGCAGCTGGAAGCAGTTGTTCGACCAGACCTTCATCTGACCATGCAAGAAGGACAGCTCGGGTGACGGAGATTCAGAGCCGCTGGCAGCAACTGCAACAGCGTCTCCCGCAGGGAGTCAATCTGCTTGCTGTGAGCAAGATGCAGCCTGCTTCAGCAGTTCGAGAACTTGCCGCTTGCGGTCAGATTGATTTTGGGGAAAGCCGGGTTCAGGAAGCCTTGCCCAAACAGGAAGCTCTGTCTGACCTCATCGATTTGCGCTGGCATTTCATTGGCCGCCTGCAGGCCAACAAGGTGCGTGCGGTGGTGAAGGCCTTTAGCTGGATTCATTCCATTGACTCGATGGCACTAGCGGAACGTTCATCCCGAATTGCCCTGGAGGAGGGGCGTTACCCCTCCGTGTTGTTTCAGGTGAAGCTGAGGTCAGATCCATCCAAGGGTGGTTGGGACCCACAGTCACTGAAAGAGGCCTGGCCGGTGCTGCGCCAATTGCCGGGCCTGAAGGCCTCAGGGTTGATGACCATGGCCCCGTTGGAACTGGACAGCAATGAGCGTCAGGACCTTTTCAGGGATTGCCGTGATCTGGCAGATGAGCTTGATCTGTCTCAGTGTTCGATGGGAATGAGCGGCGACTGGCCGCAAGCGGCAGCTGCCGGTGCGACCTGGGTGCGAGTGGGATCGGCCCTGTTTGGTGCCCGGCCGCCGCTGATTCCCGGATCGGAATGATCCAATCAACTTTGTGAGATGGACATCAATTCATCTGGACACGCTTGCTCACAACTCCCTTGAGCGCTATTCAGGGTCAAGGTTCTGCAGATTTCCAGTGTCGTTGATTTCTCGCCTTCGCGCGGTCGTTGCTGGTGATGATTACCTGGACGGCGATTATGACGAGCTCGATTACGACACCGGTGAGCAAGAAGACAGCATGCAGGGCATGTCGTCTGTGAATACCAGTGCTCTGGCTCCTCTGGATGCATCCAATCCTTTTGAGATGGACCAGAGTTTCACGGGCTCCAATGTGATCGGCATGCCTGGAATCAGTTCCGGCACTGCAGAGGTTTCACTAATGGAACCCCGCAGCTTTGATGAAATGCCAAGAGCCATTCAGGCATTGCGTGAACGCAAAACCGTGATTCTTAACCTCACGATGATGGAGCCGGACCAGGCTCAAAGAGCGGTTGACTTTGTTGCTGGTGGAACTTTTGCCATCGATGGTCATCAAGAGCGTGTTGGAGAGAGCATTTTCTTGTTCGCCCCGAGTTGCGTCACCGTGACGAATGCCAGTCAGGACGAAAGCACTACTCCTACTGTTGTAACCAGGGATGTTGAACAAGCTTCGGCTGAGAGCAGTGTTGCTCCTGCACCGGCTTGGTCTGTTTCGGATGCTGCCGCTCTTTGAGTTTTCGCTTCAGTGACCTTTTCGCTTGGTGTGATTGGCTTGGGTCGGATGGCTCAGGCCCTGATCTTTCCTCTGATTGAAAGAGGCAAACTGCTTCCAGCTGATGTCATCGGGGTTGTCGGTAGTCAAGCGTCCGTCTCCCGGTTAATTCCTGATTTGCCCAATGGCTTGACTGTTGTTCCAGCATCTGACCCCAGGGCAGTCTCGGCCTGGAATGCTTCGGTTCAGTTGCTGGCCGTGAAGCCCCAGCAGCTTGATGCTGTGGCCGAGTGTGTTGGGCCAGCTCAATCCGACCAGCCGCCGCTGCTGATCTCCGTGTTGGCGGGTGTCACCCTGGAGCGTCTTCAGAATCAATTCCCAGGACGTGCGTGCGTCCGTGCAGTGCCCAATACTCCTTGTTTGGTGGGTGAAGGGTTGTGTGGGTTGGCATGGGGAGAGGGCATCACGGCCCAGCAGCGTCAGTGGGTGAAGGCGGCTTTCGATCCTGTCAGCGAGGTTCTTGAGTTGCCGGAATCCAGGCTTGATGCGTTTCTTGCTCTCACCTCCTCAGGCCCTGCCTATGTGGCCTTGGTTGCCGAGGCCATGGCTGATGGTGCAGTGGCCGCAGGTTTGCCGCGTGAGCTAGCCCACCGGCTCGCTCATCGAACATTGGCTGGAACTGCCGCACTTCTCGATCAGCAGCAACTCCATCCAGCTCTGCTCAAGGATATGGTCGCCTCTCCTGGCGGTACGACCATGGCAGCACTTCGCACATTGGAGAGTGCCGGTGTGCGGACAGCCTTGATCGAAGCGGTGGTTGCTGCCGCTGAACATGGACGAGCTTTGCGCTAGAGCAAAGCCGAGCTGCTGGATTCAAATTGTGTTGGAGATTGTGAAAATCAGGTCATTGAAATCGTTATCACCAACACCCAGTTTTGTGTCTTCGAAGCCTATCGACACCGATGACTGGTTGGCCGATTCAAAGCTAGATAAGCCAATGAACTGATTCGCCGTCTCGCCGTAACTTGCGAATAATTCACCATCAATATCAATGATGAATCCGTAGTTTTTACCAGTGTTCAGATCAAGCAGCTTGTAATTTTTTTCCTCGCCTCTGTTTGGAAGATCGCTGAAGTGTATCGTTGTTTTTGCGCTGGAGATTGCTTTTTGAATGTAGTCTTTGTCTCCAGGATAGTAATAGCTTCCGTCTGCAGGGGGCGTTCTATCATCTGCTATTGGCGCTGTATTGAGCAGGCCAGTGATTGAATCTGCTTCATAGATATAAACGGTCGCCTTGTTTCCGCCGAGTTTTTTGATGTTGAGATTGAGGTCGCTCCCCATTGCTGTTGAAGCTGCGCCAAGAGCTTCCGGAATGGTTTGTACTTCTAGAATTTCATACATCCAGTCTGCCTTATTTGCATTATGAGGTCTCCAGGATTGGACAAGTTCGCCTACCCCAGGCCCGATCGCAGGATTGTCATTCCATCCCTCATTGCTTGGGTAGTAAGGGTCATAAGTGTATCCGCGTCCTGTCCATGGGAAATTCCTTTTGACTGTATTGCTTTCCCACCAGTTTTCATACCACTCACTGAATGTAATGTCAGATCGCGAGGGATCAACTGTTTTGGCGAGTCCCTTTCCGATCGCCGGGTTGTGGAATCCGATGGTTTGACCATCAGGGATCTTGAACTGATAGGTACCATCGTTTTGCAGCTTAAAACCTTCCAGAGCTCCTGGGATTGTGTTGTCTGTTTTCTGGAAATCTGTATAGGAGCTGTTGTTGCGGTCGTAGCCACCGCCCTTGGGACGGAAAACTGTTTCCTTGGGGACATTCATGGTGACAACAAATTGAAAGTTGTCAAATGCGTCACCCTCAACTCCCACAACATCGGGAAATCGGTTGTATGGATCAAGATTGTTTAATGTGCCGTTGATCAGATTCCGGTCGTATTGATCAGTGCGGTTAACGCCCAAGGCGCCGTTGAGATAGAGAAAAGGTTGTGATTGATTTGTGTTTGGACTCTGAGGGTCTTCGGTATAAGCGCCATACCAGGGGTAGTCTCCAGTATTTAGGTCTTTGGCTTGAAGTTCTTCGAAGGAGGGGAAGAAGGATTTGGATAAATAGTCTCCCTTGTCTCGGACGATATAGTTCCCCTGCTTGTCTTGTTCAATGAGCGGATTGGCTGAATTGATGCCAAATGTTGCGCTGCTGTAGGGAAACTGAAAAGCTACTTTGATGCGACCTTCGGAATCTTCGATGGGCTCTGAGATGATGACATTATTGCCGATTGGAAATGAGTTGGGATCAGCTGTGGCAATCGTATTGATTGATTGGTTGTAGTTGCTTTTAGAGTACTTAAGATCCTGAGCCCACAATCCATTCTCACTGTCCGTTCCCCATGCGTTTTCAAGATCGTATCGGCGAATTTGAACTGCAGTATTTGGAGATGAGAGCTGGATCTTCACCCCGTTGGCGAAGGTGGCGATCAGTCCATTCGCATTCGCCTCGTAGTTGATGGCTTCCTGTTCTATAGATTCACCATTTTGTTTGATTTTGAGTTTGAAGTTGCCAGGCTTGAAGATATGAGAAAAATGTCGTGTGCTCACGCTGCCGAGAGTGCCAGCCTGTGTCGTTTTGGAGGTTGGGATCGAGTTCTTTTCTGTCTTTAGCCACGCGTCCCCATTTGCGATATTGATGCTGCTGATCGACTGTTTGTCCGCAGATTGACTGTTGCTCAGAATGATTTGGGGATTCAATTCCGTGTCATTGTTCACGCCATAGAGCAGGACGTCGAATTTTGAGTTGTTTTGCTCGTCAATTCGTGTCGCGACGAATGACAGTGGATTGTTCAGCGTGAAGTTTGAGCTACTACTTGCAAAACCGGAGATCTGGTTAGAGCTAAATACAAATGTCATGGCAACTTTGCCTTTTTTGGAAAATAGTCATACCAATTGATTCATTGTTGCTCCTTCAGTATTTTTTTTGTTTGTGATCTCACTCGCTGGAGCTCTCAGCGTTGATATGGGCTAAGTGTTTGGTGATGCCGATGTCTCAGGCCGCCAGCGGAGCTCTGCGCACCAGGTCGCCATACAACTGCTCGAGGGCGTCAATATTGCGGCTGATCGTGTATTTCTCCAACACTCTTTCTCGAGCCTGTCGACCGAGTTCACGCGTCAACACAGGTTGATCACGCAGCACCGGAAGCAAGGTGCGCAGTTGGCTGGTGACCCCCAGGGTGCTCATCACAATCCCCGCCCCGCCGGCGAGCACTTCTCCATCGGCGCCAGCATCGGTGGCCACACAGGCACAGCCACTAGCCATGGCTTCAAGCAGGGCGAGTGACAGCCCCTCCACGAGAGAGGGCAGCACGAACACTTCGGCGCATTGCATTAAGGCAATGCGCGTGGCCAGATCTGCTTCATAGCCCCACCAAAGGACGCCTTCGTCGTAACTGTTTTGCAGAGTGCTGCGCAGAGGCCCCTCGCCTACAATCACTAGACGACATCCCTCCATTGGCACCAGGCGCCAGGACTGCAGAAGAGCCTCCACGTTTTTTTCGGTGGCGACTCGCCCCATGTAAAGGACGATGCGCTCCTGACCAAGACGGGAGCGCACCTGATGCATTGCGCTGCCGGCTGCCGGTGTGATGCCAGGCTGTGTCTGTGGCTCTGAAGGACGCCATTGGTTGGTGTCAACCCCGTTTGGGATCACGGCTAAACGGTCTTCGCGCACGCCGAGACGCGCCAGGAATTCAGCTTGTAAATCTGAAAACACGATCACCCGGTCGTACTTCGAGAGCGCAGGTGCGTAGAGCTGATAGGTGAGTTGCTGTGTGCCTGCCGTCAGGTTGCGAAGGCTGGCGTCGAAGGGAGGGTGGAAGGTGGCCACCAGGGGGACCCCCAACTGCTGACAAAGCTCCGGAAGTCGGAAATCCAGCGGCGACAGCGTGAGGCTCGCATGCACCAGATCGGGTTGCAGGCGTTCCAGCGATTCCCGCAACTCACGCTGGGCTCCTGGTGAGGGGATTGTGTAGACCTGCGATTTGACCAGATAGGGAAGGCTGACATCGGGATCATTGGCCAGAAGCGATGTGCTGCTGCCAGGTGCCTTCGGGTTATCGAAGTGGATGAAACTGGTCTGATGCCCCCGTGCCTTCAGGGCCTCCGTTGTGCTCAGCCCATAGGTGACATTGCCGCAGAACGGAGTTTTTTTGCCCAGCCAGGCAATATGCGTCACCGCCAGCGCTCACAAGCCATGGCCGACGCTAGCAGCGTTGCCAGGGGCGTTCGAGTAGCGCGGCAATAAGAGCCAGCAGGGCGAGCAACCACAACACTGGACTAAGCCCAATGCTGCTGACCAAAGTGCCTGCCAGCACTAGCGGCAGGCTGAGGGCGATGTTGATCAGATTGTTCTGAAGACCGAAGACCCTGCCTCTCTGGGATTCCGGAGTTTCCTCCTGGATGGTGGTCTGTGCCGGAATGGCGACTAGTGCGGCTCCGACGCCGAGGATCCCGCAGAACGCCAGAGTGCTATTGAGTGAGCCCTTGAACTGGCTGAGCAAGACCAGTGAAAAGGTGATCAGTCCAAGCCCTGCAGCGGAGAGTCGGCGGCGACTGAAGTGATGACCAAGCTGGGCCATCATCACCGCGCCGATAGCCATTCCCAGTCCGCTCATCGCCAGCAGCATGCCGAAACCAGAGGGCCCGAGACTGCGAATCAGGCCTGCCAGCTGAAGGGCCAGAACGTAGAGAGCTGCAAGCAGGCTGTAAAGCAGCACCAGATGAACCATGGCGTTGCGCACCGTGGGGATGCGCTTCAGCACCTGTAGTCCTTCTCCGATTTCGTGCCAGACCGATCGACCATCGTTTTGGATCTCCCGTTCTCGGTAGCGCACCGCCAGCAGGCTCAGAGCTGCCATGCCATAACAGAACGGCAGCAGAATGAATTCACCACCGCGCACGCCGATCGCGCTGAACAGGTGATTCAGACCTCGCAGGATTGGCTCACCCAGAGCGAAGCCAACGATCGTGGCTCCCATACTTGTGGTTTGGTAGAGCGAGTTCGCTGCCAACAGGTGTTCGCCCGGTACAAGCAGGGTGATGGCCGCCTGTTCGGCGGGTGCGAAGAACTGCGTGAGGATTGATTCAACAAACGTCATGCCGATCAGGCCCCAGTAGCCCCAGGGCAGTCCCAAGATGAGAGGACCAGGGATCAGGAACAGAGGGGTCAGCATCACCATCAAGGCCCTCAGTCCGTTCGAGGCCACCATCACGCGCCGTTTTGGCCAGCGGTCAACCCAAACCCCCGCCACGCTGCCCAAGACCATCGCTGGCAGTGTGTTCGCCACGAAGATCCCTGTGGCGAGGAGGGTGATCACCTGTGTGCGGGTGCTGATATCGAAGCCGTAATCGGAGGCCACCTCTGCAAGAACGCCGTTCTGCTGCGATGTGAGCAGCAAGTGCTGATCGATCAGAAAGACCATCAGCACGATGTAGAACTTGTCCGCCAGCTGGGAAAAGATCTGGCCGATCCAGAGTTTGCGGAAGTCGCTCAGGCGCAACACGGCCTGGAGCCCGCGGCCTCCCTCCGGATTATTGCCGGTGGGTAGGACCGGCTCTGGACTGTTCAGGGGGGATCCGCTCAAGGTTCGAGCAATGATCGGGTCATGATCGCTCACTGCGGAGGCATGCAGTTGCCGACCATCTCCAGTGAACGCACTGGGCGGGGCAAATGGGTGCGGCACCAGCATTCCAGGACAGCCAGAAGCTTTAGCCACACCGGACGCGGACCCATCAGTTCGCCATCGCGTCTCCTTGGCACTTCCGCCCTGGGCAACCGTTGCAAAAGAGCCAGCTCGGATGGGTTGAACTGAATTGTGGCGCCCGGTAAGGATCCGATCGCCAATCCCTCCTCAGGTAGAAGGCTGCAGCGCCATGCCCACTCACCAATCGGAGGGGCCAGTTCAGCTCCTGTGCGGCAGCAAATCTGTAGTGGAATTCCATAGCCGCCCAGAGCCAGTAGATGGACTCCTGCCTGCACGAGCATCGCTAAGCAGAGATCTGCGTCTGGTTGGCTGGAGCGGCTCAGGCTTTCGAAGCTCTCGAGATGAATCAGCACCGTGTCGAGCATTCCTGGAACAGGGTCGCAGTCGCTCACAAGGGCAATGGCCAGTTCCGCCAGGGCTTGGGCGGCAGCCAATGTTTCCAGTTGCTTCCCAACACCGCTGTAGTTGTGCACGACCTGCAGCTGACGCACCCTCTTCAAACTGCGACGACCCACCACCTGCAGATCCAGCAGGGTGAGCGGAACTGCAGCGGCAAGGCTGCTACGTGGTTTACGTGCTCCGGGCACTGCAAGTCGCACCACGCCGTCTTCATCACTGAGCAGGGTCAACAAACGATCGTGCTCTCCGAGGGGCCCCACCTTGAGGGCCAATCCCGTCAGGCGCTTGTCTCCACTCATCGCGGTTGTCGCAGAGCCTTCACCAACGCTGGACCATGACCGGTGCCCAGCGCGATGGCTCCTGCTTCAACGAGATCAAGCGCCAGTTCAAGTTCTCGGATTCCACCGGCAGCCTTGATGGCGCAACGGCCTCGGGTGAGCTGCCTGAGTTCCCGGATCTGATTGGCTGAGACGGCTGCTCCAAAACCATTGCCGGCCTGGAGCGATGCAGCGCCTGCATCCATGGCAGCTTCTGCTGCGAGAGCAAGCTGCGCTTCATTCAGTTGATTGACGTCCAGCACTACGGTCATGGGCAGATCCAGTGCCGCGATCGCCGCCAGCTCTTCGGCAAAGCTGTTGGCACGGCCGTTCACAAGTGCTGACCAGTCCGGTGTGACTTCGAGAGCGTCGGCTCCATGGGCAGCAGCCCATTCGGCTTGGGCTTGTTTCAGCTCGGCAGGCAGCGCTCCAAAAGGGAAGGCAACAGTGGCGATCAACCTCACCGGTCCATGACCCCCCAGGCGCCTGCGGACAGCTTCGAGGTGAACGAGGCTGACGCAGACTCCGCCGAATCCCAGTTGCCTGGCGGCGTCGCAAAGCGTGAACAGTTCCTCCTCCTGCAGCAGTGGATTGAGCAGAGCTTGGTGAATCAGAGGGGGGATGTCCGGCAGATCCTGCCGGCGCGGTGACTTGGTCATCGCTGAGCAAACGACGGATCAAGCCGCCATGAAAGGGTCAGTTGCGTGCCTGGATCACTCCATAGCCACCGTGGTTGCGCCGATAAATCACCTGCAGCTCGCCGCTTTCACTGTCGCGAAATAGATAAAAGTCATGGTCGATGAGATCCAGCTGGGTGCGTGCGTCATCCAGCGTCATCGGTGGCATGGCGAAGTACTTGCGGCGCACACCTGGGCTGGGCAGTTGAGCCTCTTTCCCCGCGAGGAGTGAACCGTCCACGGGGCTGTCATCGAGCACCGCTTCAGTCGTTGGGGTCTCGGTGGCTCGATGGCCAGGGCTGTGGTGGTGGTCGCTGTGGCGTTCTTTGAAGCGTCGAAGCTGACGTGCCAGCTTGCTCGCCACCAAGTCGATGCTGGCGTAGAGATTCTCACTGCGTTCCTGGGCACGAATCACTGTGCCGTTGGCGAAGACGGTCACCTCAGCTGTTTGCTGGGGAACGCGGGGATTGCGAGCTACCGACAGGTGGACATCCGCTTCCTGAACGAGATCGTTGAAGTGATGGATTGCCCGATCAAGCTTCGTCTCGGTGTAATCCCGCAATGCGGGAGTCACATCCAGATTGCGACCATGGATCAAGAGCTTCATGCATCCCTCCGGTGTCTGCTCCTAAAGGAAAGCTAGTGACGCCTTCGGATTCCGGAACCGGGTCTTCGGCATTTCTTTTCCAGCCTGAACAGCTGGTGCCTTTTCAGCAGGCCTGGGACCTGCAGCGCTGTTGGCAGGAGCAGTTGCTTCTGGAGTCAGATCACGCCGCTGATGCGGAAGCGGTCTGGCTGCTGCAGCACCCTCCCTGTTACACCCTTGGCCGCGGCGCCAGTGAAGACCATCTGCTGTTCGATCCGGAGCATCCGCCGGCCCCACTGCACCGCATTGATCGTGGTGGGGAGGTGACGCATCACGCACCCGGTCAACTGGTGGCTTACCCGGTGCTGGATCTCCGTCGTCGTCGCACCGATCTGCACTGGTATCTGCGTCAGCTGGAACAGGTGGTGATTGATGTGTTGCAGGCTCTCGACTTGCAGGGGGTGCGGATCGAAGGTCTCACTGGGGTCTGGCTTGATCAGCAAAAGGTGGCGGCAATCGGTGTTGGTTGCCGTCGCTGGATCACGCAGCACGGTCTTGCGTTGAACGTGACCTGCGATCTGGAGGGTTTCGAGTCCGTGGTGCCTTGTGGACTCAAAGGACGAGCGGTTGGTCGCCTCTGCGACTGGATTCCTGAACTGGAGATCGAGATTGTGCAACCCCTGCTGCGCGATGCCCTGGCCACTCGCTTCAATCTGGTCTGGAAGGAGAGCGTTGGCGAGCAGCTGTGTTTGCCGAAGCAGCCTTGAGGTGATAGGCCTGGGCGACTACAAACCGTTTCCGTGACTGCCGCCGCTCAATCCACCTGGCATCCAACCTCTCGCGAGCAGGTGGCACTGGCTCGCCAGGATCATGTTCAAAGTCTCGGCAGGGTGGATCAGGTCTGGCCCTGGCTGAAATCCCATCACGGTGAGGTGATGGCGGTTGATGCTCCCCATGCCGCCCATCCCGAGTGTCTCAGCTATCGAGAGCTGGCTGAGCGGATTGATCAAGCCTCTGCCGCATTCCGCAGTCTGAAGATCAGCAGCGGCGATGTTGTGGGCCTTTTCGCTGAGAACAGTCCTCGCTGGCTGGTAGCCGATCAGGGCCTCATGCGGGCCGGTGCCATTGATGCGGTGCGTGGGGCAGCAGCACCTGTGGAGGAGCTGCGTTACATCCTCGAGGATTCGGCGGCCGTTGCGCTGGTGGTGCAAACCGCTGATTTGCTGCAGCGTTTACAGCTGCCGGCGGAGATGCAGGAGCGTCTGCGCTTTGTGCTCGTACTGGAGGGCCCAGCTCCTACGGGCGCGATTGATTTCGATGCTTTTCTCGCCCTTGCCGATGGCCACGATGCACCGGATCCAATGGCCGGGCGGGACCGCGTCTCTGCACCAGCCACCACGGCCACGATTTTGTATACGAGTGGAACTACAGGTCGGCCCAAGGGCGTGCCGCTGACGCATGCCAACCTCCTGCATCAGATGCGGAGCCTCGCCTGTGTCACTCGGCCGCAACCAGGATCCCCGGTGTTGAGCGTTCTACCGATCTGGCATTCCTACGAACGCAGCGCTGAGTATTACTTCTTCTCTTGTGCCTGCTCGCAGAGTTACACCACTATCAAGCAGCTCAAGAAGGATCTGCCTCGGGTTAAGCCGGTGATCATGGCCACGGTCCCCAGGTTGTGGGAAGCCGTTCAGGCAGGCTTTGAGGATGCCGTCAAGACCTTTCCAGCTTCCCGTCAACGCCTGTTGAGGGCAGCCTTGGCCAATAGCAAGGCGTACTGCCTCGCCAGGCGCCGCAGCCGTGACCTCATGATTCAGCCGCTACGCAAGCGCGACCGTCTGAGAGCTGCTGCAGAGGCGAGTCGCCGCTGGCCAGCCCATGCGCTTGCCTCCAAACTGATCTGGCCAAAGCTGAGGCAGCAACTCAGTGGCGGAGCACTGCGCTTCCCGATTAATGGAGGAGGCGCCATCGCTCCCCACGTTGATTCGTTCTTTGAAGCGGTGGGCATCGAGCTTCTGGTTGGTTACGGCCTCACGGAAACCAGTCCGGTGGTGAGTTGCCGGCGGCCATGGCGCAACATCCGCGGTAGCTCTGGCCTACCGCTCCCTGACACTGAATTCCGCATTGTTGATGCCGAGACCAGGCAACCGCTTGGGTTTCGAGAACGCGGTGTGGTGTTGGTGCACGGTCCTCAGGTGATGGGTGGATACCTCGGCAAGCCTGAGGCCACCGCCAAGGTGCTTGATGCTGATGGCTGGTTCGATACAGGCGATCTGGGCATGCTTCTCCCTGATGGATCTGTGGTCCTCACCGGACGGGCCAAGGACACGATCGTGCTCAGCAGCGGAGAGAACATTGAGCCCGGGCCGCTTGAAGAGGCGCTGGTCTCAAGCCCGCTGATCGAGCAGGTGATGCTGGTGGGGCAGGACGAACGTCAGCTGGGGGCTCTGGTAGTGCCACGGGCCGATGCGATCAAGGCCTGGGCTAGCTCTCAGGGCTGCGATCCAGGCGATCAGCGCTTGTTCAAGCTGCTGCGCGGGGAGTTGAACCGACTCTTGGCTGAGCGTGTTGGATCCAGGGCTGATGAGCGTCTTGCTGGTGTCGCTCTCGTGGAAGCCTTCTCGATTGAGAACGGCCTGCTGACTCAGACGCTTAAGCAACGCCGAGACCGCATCACGGAACGGGACCGCTCAGCAATCGAAAGCATGTATGGCCGCTAAGAGCTCTTAGGTCAGGCTCGGGTTGACCATCCGCCATGGGGCTGAGACGCTTGGCGCTGATTCCCCGCCCCAATGTCCGACGGCACCACCCTGTCGATCAAGCGTTCCATCACCATCCGTGCCGTGGTCACGCCGGCCTGGAAGGAGGAGGCTGAGCGTGAGCTGAGCGCTGGCATCTCCACCAGCGACCAGCAACTGGCTCAACTTGAGCAGGAGGGTCAGCAGGTTGTCGATGATGTTCGTCGTCAGAGCGCCAACCCCCTAGATCCGCGTGTGCAGGAACAGGTCGCTCAGGTGCAGCAGCAGGTTGCGGCCAAGCGGGCTGAGCTCGAAGAACAGAAGCGCAATCTGCTTCAGCAGCAGGCTCAGGTCCGCGAGCTTGAAATGGAACAGATCGTGGATCAGGGTCAGCTCGAGAGCTTCTGTGACATACAGGTGGGTGACAACCTGGTGAGCAAGATGCAGGTTGCTGTCGTGGTGCGCGACGGTGTGATCGAGGCCATCGAGCAGGGCTGAGCGCTGACGAGGGCCGGCCTGCCGGCCCGTAAGATTTTTCTAGTCAGCCCCTCTGGAAACGGTTTTGGCAACCCACGACATCTTCATGCCTGCCCTCAGCTCCACGATGACGGAGGGAAAGATTGTTGAGTGGCTCAAAAACCCTGGCGACAAGGTGGGCCGCGGCGAGTCTGTGCTTGTGGTCGAGTCCGACAAGGCCGACATGGATGTCGAATCCTTCAATGAGGGTTATCTCGCGGCTGTTCTGATGCCTGCGGGCAGCACGGCTCCCGTGGGCGAGACCATTGGTTTGATCGTGGAGACCGAGGCTGAGATTGCCGAGGCCCAGGCCAAGGCGCCGTCGGGTGGTGGATCGGCTCCCGCAGCCACCGCTGCGCCAACAGCTGCGCCAACAGCGGCTGCTTCAACGGCACCTGCTTCCCCAGCACCCTCTCCCGTTCCTGCTCAAACTGCACCAGTCGCCCCACCTGCTCCGGCGGCTGCGCCGCCCAGTAATGGTCGACTGATTGCCAGTCCAAGGGCCAAGAAGCTGGCCTCTCAGATGGGTGTTGACCTTGCCGGCATCCGCGGCAGTGGCCCCAATGGTCGAATTCAGGCCGAAGACGTGGAGCGCGCTGCTGGGCGTCCGATCAGTGTGCCTTTGGTTGGGGAAGGCACCGCCGCTGCCGTGAGTTCTGGAGCTGCGAGCGCCGCCAAGGCTCCGAGCTCTCCCGCGGGTAACAGCTTTGGTCGCCCTGGAGACACCGTGGCGTTCAACACGCTCCAGGGCGCGGTGAATCGCAATATGGAGGCCAGCCTCGCCGTCCCCTGCTTCCGGGTGGGCTACACGATCACCACCGACCTACTCGATGCTTTCTATAAACAGGTGAAGCCCAAGGGCGTCACGATGACGGCCCTTCTGGCTAAGGCTGTTGCCGTCACCCTGGCGCGGCATCCGCAGGTGAATGCCGCAACCACTGCCGCGGGCATGAGCTATCCCGCCGATGTGAATGTGGCAGTTGCAGTGGCGATGGAAGACGGTGGATTGATCACACCCGTGCTGCGTCAAGCCGATCGAACCGATTTGTATGAGCTCTCTCGCCAATGGGGGGATCTAGTGAAGCGCTCTCGCAGCAAACAGCTTCAGCCCGAGGAATACAGCACCGGAACGTTCACCCTCTCCAATCTCGGCATGTTCGGGGTCGATCGCTTCGATGCCATCCTTCCTCCCGGCACTGGTGCCATTCTCGCGGTGGCTGCTTCAAGACCTGCCGTCGTGGCTGGAAAGGATGGATCTATCGCTGTGAAGCGGCAAATGCAGGTCAATCTCACGGCGGACCACCGTGTGATTTATGGCGCCGATGGTGCCGCGTTCCTTAAAGATCTGGCTGAATTGATCGAAACTCGCCCTGAAAGTTTGGCGATCTGAAACAGGTCAGCAAAAGACACCCAGCTGCCGAGCTCAGGGAACCTTGCCACTCTTGAAGTGGTGTAGGTCGCCCTGTGTCTGTTCCGTCCTTTTCACGTCTGCTGGGCCGCCCCCTGCCGCGCTCCAGTGCCAAGGATGAGCGACTCCCCAATCTTCAGGCGCTGCCGATTTTGTCCTCGGATGCTCTGTCATCCGTGGCCTATGCCACGGAAGCGGCGCTTGGCATTCTGATCCTTGGAGGCGGCGCAGCTCTTCGGCTGTCGCTCCCCATCACCTTGGCGATCATCGCTTTGATCACGATCGTGGTGCTGTCCTACCGGCAGGCGATCTCGGCTTATCCCAATGGTGGCGGTTCCTATGTGGTGGCCCGCGACAATCTCGGACGCAATGTGGGATTGGTGGCAGCCGCTGCGCTGCTAATCGACTACACCCTCACCGCAGCGGTCAGCCTGATGGCTGGAACCCAGGCCCTGTCGTCACTGGATCCATCGTTGTTGGGCTACGAGGTTCCGATCGCTCTGCTGCTGCTCGTGCTCGTGGGCTGGGCAAACCTTCGCGGGGTGAGGGAAGCGGGGCGTGTGTTCTCGGTTCCCACCTATGCCTTCGTGGTGATGATCGTTCTGCTCACGGTTGCTGGGCTCAAGGACCTCACCTTCCATCACGGCTGGAGTCCCGATGCCCCTCCAATGGCGGCTGCGCTGCAGCCGATCGGCTTATTTCTGATCCTCCGGGCATTCAGCTCAGGCTGCTCAGCGATGACCGGCATCGAAGCCATTGCCAATGGTGTTCAAGTTTTCCGGGAGCCTGCTCCCGTCAATGCCCGTAAAACCCTTCTGGTGATGGGTGTTCTGCTGTCGGCAATGTTTCTTGCAGTCAGCACCATGGGCTTCATGTATGGAGTCGCACCCAATCCCGACATCACCGTGTTGGCTCAGATCGGTCAACGCGTGTTTGGTGATGGCAGCGTTCTGTACTGGACTCTGCAGATCTCAACGCTGCTGATTCTGGTGCTGGCAGCGAACACGGCCTTCTCCGGATTTCCCCGTCTGGCGGCAATGCTGGCGGAAGACCAGTGCTTGCCGATGCAGATGAAGCTGCTTGGTGATCGGCTTGTTTATCAGAACGGAATCGGGGTGTTGGTGGCGATCACGGCGCTGATCATCGTGATCTGCAGGGGTGATACCACCGTTGCAGTCAATCTGTATGCCCTTGGGGTCTTCACCGCCTTCACGCTGTCGCAGCTGGGATTGGTGTGTCGCTGGTTGAAGCAGCGTGGAGAGGGCTGGCGGGGGCGAATGGCGATGAATGCCCTCGGATCGATCACCACCTTCGTGGTGCTGGTGGTGATCGTGGTGAGCAAATTCGATGAGGGGGCTTGGACTGTGGTGATCGCCATCCCGCTTTTGGTCTGGGGATTGGCCTTGATCCGCCGCCGGTACCGGGAGATCTCCGCTGCCCTCGCTCTCGACCCTGTTGGGTCGTCCTTAAAGCTGGTTCCCCGAGATCCACCAACTGGGCACCATGCGATCGTCTGGGTCGCGAGTGTGATGCAACCGTCTTTTGAGGCGTTGCGCTACGCCTGTTCGTTTGCCGATTCGGTCACGGCGGTGATGGTGGTGCAGAAGGACGAGGATGCCGGCCAGCTCAGCCAGTTGTGGGATCGCTATGCGGGTACCGACACCGGTGCTCTTGAGCTGGTGCTGCTCGACAGCCCATACAGTTCGCTACTTGATCCCTTCTGTGACTTCGTGATGGAGCAGGAGCGACGGCATCCTGAGCGCACCACGACCGTGGTGATGCCTGTGGCTATTCCTAGGGATCGATTGGATGTGGCCCTACTCAACCAAAGGGCACGCAACCTTTTTGAAGCGCTTTCCACCGACCAGAGCCGGGTGTTTTCGATTGTGCGCTATTTCGTGCCCCGTTCGACCCGCAGGGGTGGAAGTTTGCCCTCAGGCAGCATGGATTGATCATCTTTAAACCTTGTGGTGGATCCAAGGGATCTTCAGCTCAGCTCCTACGACTACCGACTGCCTGAAGAGCGCATCGCGCAGGCACCTGTGGAGCCACGCCATGCAGCACGTTTGCTGATGGCGCCCCCCCAGGCCCGATCAGCGACGGAGCTTATGCATCGTCAGGTCTGGGATTGGCAGGATCAGCTTCGAGCTGGCGACTTGCTGGTGGTGAACGACACACGGGTCCTGCGGGCGCGCTTGAGGGTGCGGCGTTGCGGTGGTGGTCTTGCGGAGCTTCTGGTGTTGGAGCCCCGCGGTGAGGGCCGCTGGCTCTGTCTTGCCAGACCCGGCAAGAAATTGAAGCCCGGTGATCAGGTTTGGCTTGAAGCCCCTGAACAGGAGCCCATTCCACTGCAGGTGGTCAGCGCGGATGGCGCTAGTGGCGGCCGCGTGATCCAATTCCCTGCTGCTTTCATCGATGCTGCAGCGATCGAAGCGCTGCTTGAGCGCTATGGCGAAGTGCCGTTACCGCCCTACATCTCGCGTCACGATGAGTCGGATCAGGAGCGTTATCAGACGCGTTATGCCTCCAGCCCAGGAGCGGTTGCTGCACCAACCGCGGGCTTGCACCTCAGTGACGAGCTTTTGAAGGCGATCCGTGGCCGCGGCGTTCAACTGGCCACGGTGACGTTGCACGTGGGGTTGGGCACATTCCGGCCGGTGGAGACTGAAGATCTCACAGATCTGAGCCTGCATAGCGAATGGGTGGAGGTCACTCCTGAGCTGGTGGCTGCTGTTGTCGCATGCCGGCAGCGTGGAGGCCGTGTGATTGCCGTAGGCACCACCAGTGTGCGCGCTCTGGAGGGAGCGGCGGCAGCAGGGGGCGGCAGCCTGCAACCGCTACGGGGACCTGTGAATCTTGTGATCCAGCCCGGCTTTCGTTTTTTGGTGGTGCAGGGTCTGTTGACCAACTTTCATTTGCCCAAGAGCTCACTGTTGCTTTTGGTCAGCGCTCTGATCGGACGCAACAGGTTGCTTGAGCTTTATGAAATTGCCATTCAGGAGGCCTATCGCTTTTATTCCTACGGTGATGCCATGTGGATCGCTCCGGATGCCGTCCTGCCTGGTGTGACTCCCTGAGCTGATGGCTGACCAGCTCGGCATCAAAAAAGCCCCGGTGTTCCGGGGCTGAGTGGTGTGCAAAAGCTGCGGTTCAGGCTGTGACGGGTTGCTCGATGATCCCTGTGGGAACGTCGGCGAACATCACTGAAGAGAGGTAGCGCTCGGCCAGATCGGGGAGAACAACCACGATGGTCTTGCCGGCATAAGCGTCTTGCTTGGCCAGGCGAATGGCGGCGGCCGCTGCGGCTCCGCAAGAGATGCCCACCAGCAGTCCTTCTTCCTTGGCCAAACGAAGAGCCATCTCAACGGACTCGTCGTTGGTGACCTGTTCCACTTTGTCGACCACGGACAGGTCGAGGTTCTTGGGAATGAAGCCGGCGCCGATTCCTTGGATCTTGTGAGGGCCTGGCTTCAGGTCCTCACCGTTCATGGTCTGAGTGATCACTGGGCTATGGCTGGGCTCCACGGCAACCGATTCAATCGCCTTGCCTTTGGCGTTCTTGATGTAACGGGACACGCCAGTGATGGTGCCGCCGGTACCCACGCCGGCCACCAGAACGTCGATGGCGCCTTCGCAGTCGTTCCAGATCTCAGGGCCAGTGGTCTTTTCGTGAATCTCCGGGTTGGCGGGATTCTCAAACTGCCCGGGCATGAAGTATTTACCAGGGTCGCTGGCAGCGATCTCCTTGGCTTTGGCAATGGCGCCAGGCATGCCTTTGGCAGCTTCGGTGAGCACGATTTCAGCGCCGAGAACGGCCATCACGCGGCGACGTTCGATCGACATCGACTCGGGCATTGTGAGCACGAGCTTGTAACCGCGAGCGGCGGCGGTGAAGGCGAGAGCAACGCCGGTATTGCCTGATGTGGGCTCAACGATCACCTTGCCTTCGGTGAGTTCGCCACGCTTTTCGGCATCCCAGATCATGTTCGCGCCGATGCGGCACTTCACGCTGTATGCGGGATTGCGTCCTTCAATTTTGGCAAGAACGGTGGCTTTGCAGCCCTTGGTGACATTGTTTAGACGCACCAGGGGGGTATTACCGATGGCCTGGCTGTTATCGGCGTAAACGCGAGACATGAGGGAGTCGAAAAAGTGGCCAATTTTCGCAATTTAGGGAGACTCTTCGTCAGGTGCCTGGCTCTTAAGAGCTTGTTCAAACTCTGTCAATCCAGCAGGAAGCAACTCAGCATTCATCAACCCAGTTTTCTGCTTAAGCCTTGTCCAGAGCCAGCAGGAATCGATTCCAGAGATCTTGCTGCTCCTCAAGCCCTACGGAGACGCGCAGCAGATGGGATGGCACATCGCAACGCTTGGCCCATATCAGCTCTTCGTAGTGAGCAAGAAGCACGTAAGGGCACACCAGTGTGAAGGCGGTGCCGAGACTGGGTCCCTTGCAGACCTCGAGAGCGTCGTAGACCTTTTGTGCCGACCGGGTTCCACCTTTCAGCTCAAAGGACAGCAGACAGCCATGGCCAGCTCCCGGCCGCTGCAGAGCCTTGAAGTTCTTGCATTGACCCGGATGGAACACCTTCGCTACGGCGGGGTGCTTGCGTAGGCGTTCAGCCAGAAACAGTGTGTTGCTATTGAGCTGGTGCACCCGCTCGACCACATCTTCACTGCCCTGGTCGAGGGTGATGACATCCATGTCGGCAAGCTCCGCCAATGGCTGCAGGGAGCGAGCTGATGCAGCGAGCTGATCTCTCCACGTTGAGTGGTGACTCAGCACCAGACTTCCTGCAAGAACATCACCTCGGCCGGCGAAGCTTTTGGTGAGGGAGCTGAACACCAGATCGGCATGTGGCAGCGCGTCGATATTGACTCCGGATCCGATGGTGTCGTCGGCGATCACGGGGATGCCCTTCTCGTGGGCGAGCCTGGCGATGGTTGATAGATCAATGCAGCGCAGTAGGGGGTTGCTGGGTAGCTCAATCACCACTACCGAGGGTTTTAGCCGCTCGAGGGCGGCGCTCACGCTGGCTGCACTGTCATCCAGCAGCAGTTCGGCTCCGTTGAACACCACCTGGGGCAGCTTGAGCACATCGACATAGGGGAAACCGATTTGCAGCACGGGCCTGTTGGGCCGAATGGCTGAGATCAGTTGAAGTGCTCTGTGCAGAGCGGACATTCCGGAGGGGTGGAGGCTGATCGCATCCCCCTCGCAGCAATAGATCCGCTTCAGGCGCTGCGTCACATTGCTGCGGGCGTTCTCTGCTGCCGAACCGCTGGCAGTTCGCTCCTGGCCGAGGGCAATGGCAGCCAGCCTGGAAGACGCTCCAAGGCCAGTGTGTTGCCAGAACGCCTTCGCGGCAGGAGTGCTGGCTGCATCAGCAATCAGGCAGGTCAGGCCATGAATCGCGCTGAGCTGTGTTTCTCCCGGAGGCCTTGTTCTCCGGCAGTGGGCTAGAGCGGCTTCAGCCGCGGCGAGGCTCGGATACGGCCAACTGCTTGCTCCATTGGAGCTGCCAACGTCGGAGGCCTGCAGCGACAGCTTCGCCAACTTCTCAACCAGCGGATGCTGGCCGAATCTCGGATACACCGCCCGCAAAGCTTCTCGGCAGGCAGGATCTTGTTCCTCATAGGCGATGACATCGCTCCATCGAGGCAGGGCCACCGACACGGCATGGGTGGCATCAGGAAGAGGGTGGCCGAGATCACTGCCTTGCCAGCAGGGATCGCGCAGTAAGTCACGCGAACTCATCGGAGCAAGCAAAGTGCCTGGTCGAGATCAGCAATCAGGTCCGAAGCGTCTTCACAGCCCACGGAGAGACGGATCAAACCATCGCTGATGCCCAGTTTCTCCTTCACTTCTGTTGATACCGAAGCATGAGTCATCGTGGCGGGGTGGCAGATCAGGCTCTCTACGCCCCCAAGACTTTCGGCCATGGTGAACCATTGCAAGGCCTTGCACATGGCGTAAGCCTGGTCGCGGCTGGCTTCGACTCCGATCGTGACAATGGCGCCGCCGCTGCTCATCTGCTGAATCGCCAATGAGTGTTGGGGGTGATCCGGGCGATGCGGATAGCGCACCCAGTTCACCTGAATATGGTTGGCGAGATGATCAGCTATGACGGCCGCACTGGCCATCTGTTGTCTGAGTCGCAGAGGCAGGGTCTTGATGCCGCGGGTGATCAGCCAGCAATCGAAGGGGGAAGGCTGCAGGCCAAGGGCTTTCTGGGCGAACACCATTTTTTGATGCCAAGCCGGATCATCAGTGCAGACCGCTCCGCCAAGAGCGTCAGAGTGCCCGTTGATGTATTTGGTTGTGCTGGTGAGTGAAAGGGTGGCCCCTAGCTGCAAGGGCCGCTGCACAAGTGCGGTGGCGAAAGTGTTGTCCACGACCACTGGTACGTCGACGGCAGCGGCGGCTGCGCAGACCTGTTTCAGGTCGATCACCTTGAGCAGTGGGTTGGTGGGACTCTCAATCCAGACCATCGCGGGTTTTCGAGCCGCGATGCTGGAGACAGCCTCAGTTGATGTGAAATCTACCCACTCAGTTCGGACTCCGAATTTGGCGAACACTTGTTCAAAGAGCCGCACGGTGCAGCCGTAGAGATTCTCCTCGCAGAGCACCAGATCTCCTTGGCTCAGGCCGGAGGCGATCGCCGTGATCGCGCTGACGCCGGAGCCAAACACCGTGGCATGGTTGCAGTGCTCCACCGAAGCGAGCACGCCCTCCAGGATGCGGAAGTTGGGGTTTCCTGAACGGGTGTAATCGAAACCACCGGCGTTGCCATGAGCAAACGTCGATGTGGAGTAGATCGGCGGCATCACGGTGCCCGTCCCCTCCGCAAAGCTCTCCCCGTGGTGAATCGCCCGGGTGGCATCGGCTGGTGTTGGTTCTGGACGCTGCAAGTGATGGCTGCGATCAGGTCTTAACGCTAGGAAACAGCCTGGCTGTCGCCGCTAGCGTCAAAACCGATGTTGAGACCTGGAGCCTTGGCTGATACTTCAGTGCCACAGAGCCACAAGGATGAGTGGCGGGATCATGTGCTCAACGAAATTGTCACGTTTCTGAGCCAGAACAAGCAGCAGATTCATGCTCGCTATCTGGAGCAGCGACAGGGACAGTTGCCTCGCGATTTGATTGAGCGGGAGGGACTGATGGATTTCGAGCTGGCCATTACCTTTTTGGAGGACAAGCCCAAAGGCTTTGGGTTGGGGCTCGGCTTTTTTAAAGCGAATCTGATTCGTTGAAATGACCGTATCGATACCACTGATGACGCAGGACAAGTAAAAAAACTCAGCGAGTTCAGCCGTCTTTAAAGCTGGCCCAGCTTTCTATTGTTGTTGTGCTTGTAAGACTTTATGGACAATCAGTACTAGCTCATGCCTCCGCTTCTTGCTTAGTAAGACACATTTAATCAGTCATGATGAATGATGTGAACGAAGTGGGTTGAATGAAGCGACTCAGGCTGACAGCATGGCGACGTAACGGCCAAGAATGGAACGTCACTGTTGCCTTTGAATGACCACTGACTGGCTTTTATAAAAGCTGATGAGATTGAGGGTGTCGAGCGTTCTTTGGTTGTCGAGTTGCCTTTGTTCTGTATGATGAGTTAAGAATCTTGCAAGTAGGTCTCTTTAAAGACATGATTGAATATCTGCGAAATAAATTTGACTACCGAAGGCCGATGGGGCGCCTCAACTATTTTCGTAGCGTTGTCGTCTATTCACTGTTAATCACTATTTTGCCGGTTTCGTTGACTCTTGGCTCTGCGTCCCCTCCTTCTGTAGAGACAGCGCTTTTGCTTGGACTTTATTATTTTGCTGTAGGGATTCCCCTGCAGCTACTAGGTCTTAGGCGTGCAAAGGCTGCCACGATTCCAAGCGCGTTCATCTTTGTGGCGTGGGGATTTTCTATTGTGAATCTTTTGGGTGGCTTTAATCAGCTATTCTCTTTTACAGTTTTTACTATTGTCTATGGAGTCATTCTTGGCTTGTTCCTTTATTTTATGCCTAACAAGGTTGAGCCATTAGTTCCTTGATTGAGCTCTGATTCGATAGCTCTTCTGCTGTCCGGATTAGCCAGCACCATTCTTTTGTCGACGCCTGCAGTGAGAGGAGCGACTACGTGCCGTGCCATGTGACTGATCGGCAAGATGTGCCGCTCGCTGGACTGGTCAGAACTGGTTGCACTCTTGTTGTTGGTGAATATTGTTTGATTGTGAGGAGAAAAATCTCGCGGGGTGGAAACAAGGCAACACTCCCTCAAGAGTTTTCAAAACCCCTGCCTTTGGCGGGGGTTTCTTTTTATCTGCGCTCCGCAGGCAAAAAGCTCAATCTCACCAGCTCTGCACGTTTCTTGATTGAGCTTGGTTGTCGAGGAAAAAGCCCTCCCCAGTCTCGGTATCAAGAGAATCCATGCGATATCTGGGATGACCGAGTGCTTCCGCTGGTCGCCATGAAAGTGTGTTGAGAAGACCTCCATTGTATTGCGATCTTCACTGGTCCTGAGATGGAAAATTAATGCTTATCATTCGTTTTGTTGTCAAACATCCACTCCAGCATTCCTTTGCTGTCGTTTTTGAGGGAGACGATTCCGAAGCTCACCAGAAAAACGATTGATACTCCGCTCAGAACAACTGCGCTGGCCTCGCTGATTTCGAGATTACCGAGCGATAGCGTGAGTAGCACTAGGCCATTCATTCAGTGATTTCGCTTCTTCCTTCTCTAGGGACTGGCCCGAGAATTAAGAGCATTTTTTCATCTGGGAAGCTCTGATTGCCTGAGAGCAACGACATTAACCAATTCAGCATTTTAGTCGACCATATTCAACAAACTTAGCCGCGCACACTGAGCCGGAGTTCGTTTGGCATGACCGCTTATCAACACTCAATATGGTTGTATCCGATTTAACTCTTTGTTGGGCTCTTTTGCAAAATTGCTCTTTTTGTTTGCCACGGTTTTGACTCCCATTCTGTTGCGATCAGCTGTTGAAGGGTTGATGTTGTCAGCAGAGTTGATCCCTTGGGTGAATCTCGATCCATAGCAAAAGGGGCCGGATAAATCCGACCCCTGCCACCTGCATCCTTTGATCATGGCGATGCGGCTGGCATCTGCAGGCCGCTCTTAACGTCTTGAGACCAACGCGGATAAGACTGTCAGGGTTGAGTCTTGACTTGTTGCTTTTGCTCCATGGTCTCGGCATCAGCTGAATTTTGGCTGCGGCCACAGCCGCCTTAGCTTGCTAAAAAGCATCGTTGTCATTGTGTTTCTGGAATGCTTGCGAATCAACAACTGTGATCGCGAGCATTACTCAACGCCAAAAAGAGGCCGCAAGAAGCAAGCGTTTAGGCACAAGAATGCGCTCAAATTGTCGTTCAATGTCGCGTGATCCCAAAGCTGGTCTATTGCTTATTGGCTTGTAAATGCCGGCTGAAGCACACTGCACTCATCACAGGGTGCGCTCGTGTTTTGTATTCAACGGCTTTCTGATCAAGGCTGGGTCGGCATTGCAGAAAACCTCAACCTGCTGGAAGCCCGAGCTAAGGCGACACTGTTCTCTCAAGAGCATGGCGCTGCATTTCGGGTGGTGAGTGATGATCAATCCGACATGCAGTTTCTCTGCCGGGATGGCGTGATTCTGGTCGATCTTTCCGAACCCGCGGATCTTGCTGCCGCTCTCGAGGGGCAGCCATCGGTGCTGATGGAAGACATCTCCTGGAAAATTCTTGCCGAGGCCAACTGAAATTTCACGTGATTGCTGCCGCTGATGGGACGGCGGAGGGAACCTTTCATTCACTCATTCGTCAGACATGAAAAAACCCCGCTACGGAAGAACCGGGCGGGGAATGCAACACAAGAACGCTGCGAGGTGCGAGGCAGTCCTCAGACCTTGCGGGAGTAGTACTCCACCACCAGCAGCTCATTGATCTCCAGCGCGACCCATTCGCGTTCGCACTTGCTCACCACCTTGGCGCTGAGCTTGGCTTTGTCGAGCTCCAGGTGAGGAGGCACGTTGGCGAGACCAGGGAATTCCAGATTGCCCTCAGCCAATTTCTTGCTGCCCTTGCGCTCACGGACGGTGATCACATCACCGGCCTTGCACTGATAGCTGGCGATGTCGGTGACGCGGCCGTTCACGGTGATATGGCCATGATTCACCAATTGGCGGGCGCCAGGCACTGTGGGGCCGAAACCGAGGCGGAAGCAGACGTTATCGAGACGATTCTCGAGAAGTTTGAGCAGGTTGGTTCCGGTGGAACCGTCCTGAGCGCGTGCTTTTTTCACGTAGCGCACGAGCTGGCGTTCGGAGACGCCGTAGTTGAAGCGAAGCTTTTGCTTTTCCTCAAGGCGGATCGCGTATTCAGAGCGCTTGCGACGGGCTTGGCCGTGCTGACCGGGTGGATAGGACCGCTTTGCGGCCTTCCGGGTGAGACCAGGGAGGTCTCCCAAGCGCCGCGTGATCCTCAGGCGAGGGCCGCGGTAACGAGACATAGGTGTAGAAGGTGTTGGAGCATTCACGCTGACGAAACGCCATGCTGGACTTGAAGTCAGCTTTGCGTTTCTGCATGCGCGAACCACGCATCCTATCTGTCGGCTTCCTGGCGGGTGTCGGAGAGGGTTTCAGCAAGGCCATGGCCGAGCTGATGATCGCGGCGATCGGTTTTTATCGCAGCTGGTTTTCGCCCTTATTTGGCCCCCGTTGTCGCTTCATTCCCAGCTGCAGTGCCTATGGACTGGAAGCGATTCAGCGCCACGGTCCCTGGCGTGGTGGCTGGCTCACAGTGCGCCGGATTTGTCGCTGTCATCCCTTTACCCCCTGTGGCTGTGATCCAGTCCCCGATTGAGTCCCTAGAGCTGACCTTGTTCAGTAGGCAGGGCTGCTGTCTTTGTGAAGGACTCGAGCAACGTCTGAAAGACCTTGATCTCAGTCGTTTTGAGCCACCGCTGAACTTAGAGGTGATTGATATTGATGGTCCTGGAATCGATCCGGAACTGAGGATTCGCTACGACCTTGAAGTGCCTGTCTTGGCGCTGCAGGGAAAGCCCTTGCCACGGGTGTCTCCTCGCTTGAGCGGCGAGGGACTGTTCAATTGGTTGCAACGGCTTTGCTCCACCATCGCCGGATCGGACTAGAACGACCTCAGCTTTAGGGGCCGGTGATGACGCAGACGCTCCATTCGCTGCTGAACGCAGTGTTGCTTCCCGTGCCGGCGGAACTCGCCAACCCAGTGGTTACGTCGATCACCTGTGATTCCCGCAGTGTCAGCGAGGGCTGTCTCTTCATTGGTCTTACCGGTGAACGAGTGGATGGTGGCTGTTTCTGGCCGCAGGCTCTGAAGGCCGGCGCCGTAGCCGCGCTGATCGGAGAGCAAGCTGCGCAGTCGCATCCGCCTTCCGATCAGGATCCTGTTCTTGTGATCCCTGAGCCTGTGGCCCATTGGGCGGGAGAACTGGCTGCAGCTTTCTGGCAACAGCCCTCTTTGCGCATGCAGTTGATTGGTGTGACGGGCACTAATGGCAAGACCACAACAACCCATTTGATCGAACACCTCAGCCTGGAGTGCAGTCGCCCTGCAGCGCTGTTCGGAACACTGGTGAACCGTTGGCCTGGTCAAAGCCTCACGTCTACTCACACCACTGCAGTTGCTGATCGGCTGCAGGCCCAGCTCGCTGAAGCGTTGAACCAGGGCACACAGGTGGCGGCGATGGAAGTCAGTTCCCATGCTTTGGATCAGCAACGGGTCGCAGGTTGTCGTTTCTCCTCCGCTGTGTTCACCAACCTCACGCAGGACCATCTCGACTACCACTCATCAATGGAGGCCTATTTCGAAGCGAAAGCGCGCCTGTTTGCCGATCCCTTTCTGGTCGGCGAAGGCCCTCGAGCGGTAGTGAATGTTGATGATGCTTGGGGACGTCGACTGGCTGATCGCCTTGGTGATCGCTGTTGGCGCTGCAGTCTCGACGAGACGGCTGATCTCGGCATGCGTGATCTCGTGATGACATCCAATGGTGTGCAGGGACTGTTGCTCACACCTCGAGGGCAAGGACGTTTCCATTCGCCTCTGGTGGGTCGCTTCAATCTGATGAATGTGATGCAGGCCGTCGGCTCGCTGCTCCAGCAGGATCTGCCACTGCCCCAGTTGTTGGAGGCCCTATCGCAGTTCCGCGGTGTACCGGGTCGGATGGAACGGGTGATGCCTTCTTCCCTTTCTGCAGATCAGCTACCCGCCGTTGTTGTGGATTACGCCCACACCCCGGACGGCCTGCGCAGTGCGCTCCAGGCCAGTCGCCCCTTCGTGGATGGACGCCTGGTGTGTGTGTTTGGCTGCGGTGGAGACCGCGATCGGGGCAAGCGCCCTCAGATGGCCTCAATTGCTGCCGAGCTGGCTGACCGTGTTGTGGTCACATCCGATAATCCACGTACTGAGGATCCTCAGCACATTCTCGAGGATGTGGTCGCGGGTCTCTCTTCAAGCATCGACTACCAAGTTGAAGTCGACAGAGCGATCGCGATCGCTCAGGCGATTGCTCAGGCAGGACCCGGCGATCTTGTCTTGATCGCGGGTAAAGGGCATGAGGATTACCAGATTGTCGGTACAGAAAAGCGGCATTTCGATGACCGAGAAGAAGCAGAGCGAGCGCTCAAGCAACGCCTCGATGGCTAAAAGGTTTGTGGTTAAGGTTCAAATTTTTGACAGGCATCCGTCTAATAATTGCCAGTAAAACATGGCAATGTTGAGTTGTTTCGATGTTGAGCTTTTAGTGAAGTCTATCGATTGGGCTTGGATTCCCGAGTTGCCATTTTGACGAGTTGAGTGAGCTGTTCGCAAACGAGCTTGGGCTGTTCGAACTGTATGAAGTGGCCACCATGAGCTCTGAGAATAGTGCTATTGGGATTCTGGTTTAACCATTGCTTTTGCAGGCTATGCCAATTCCCTTTGATTGGTTTCTTGATTCTCATTTCAGTCGATGAAATGATGATGATTGGGAATGTGTTGCTCATCAGAGGTAGCTCTGCTACTTGCTCCATGGTCTTATGAAATCCTTTCAGTTGATAAAACCCATCGGCTGTTATCCCATTGTTTTTGCTTTGTCTTGAAATGCCGTATAGCTTGTAGGCTTCTTTGCTAGTCATTTCTCCCATTGCTGTGAGGGCGATCTCGAAGTCTTTTTGAATCTGGTCTGAATACAGGAAATTGCTCGGCACCGGATCAACCATCAGCATGCCGGCAACTGAATCAGGGTATTTGCGTGCAAAATATCCCGCATAGAGTCCACCGTATGAGTGTGAAACGAGAATATATGGTGATTTGATGCGATTCCTTTCGAGCAGTTGAATGAGTTTTAAATTAACGAGTTCCGCTGTGATTGGATTTGCGGAAGAGACGCTGAAATCTGGTGAGCTTTTGCCTAGGCCACTTCTGTTGTACATAAACAGATTGCCGAGTTGTTTGATGCACTCAAAGAACGTTTTGTTTGCAGACCATGCTTCAAATGATGATCCTGTCCCGTTTTGAAAGATGATCGTACCTTTGAAGCTTGAATTAGGATTTGGGTGATATTGAGTGTGTAAAAGACTTCCGTCAATTTCTGTGAAATTGACCTGAGCAGAAGCCTGAAAGGTGCAGAAATAAGAAGAGAGGATGACTAGTTTCTGGAGTATGTTTTTCATGCCTTTTAAGGTGCATTTCATAGTGCTCTCTGTGCTAGCTGTTCATTGCTGACAACATCCGAATCTGATCGATGAGTTGCGCGATGTCGTTCTCGCTGGTGCAGACGTGGGTACAGGCACGCAGGCAGATGGGATCTGCTAAGTCACGGATCCAAATCTGTTCTGCGCCTAGGGCTTTGACCACCTCAGATGGTGTGGCTCCCGTTGCCTCAGAGTGCATCTGAAAACTCACGAGGCCAGCCGGCGGTGGGCCTTCAAGTAGCGGTGAGACCTCTGGAAGCGACTGCAGCTCTTTCCAGAGCTGTTCGCTCAGCGTGCGGATGTGCCTGAGTCGTTCGTCGTCTGAGCCCTCCTGTTCCAGCAGGTCAAGAGAGCAGCGCAGCCCAGCCATCAACGGCACACAGCTGGTAGCCACCTCAAAACGACGGCTGTCGTGATGGAAGGGGTCTGGATCATCAGCCACAGCCCGCGTTTCATCTTGAAGGCTGCGCCAGCCGATCACGGTGGGATGAGCCTCAGTGAGCATCCGCTCTGAGATGGCTACCCCGCCGAGTCCTTCTGGACCGCAAACCCATTTGTGCCCGGTAAAGGCATAGATATCGGCCGCTTGTGCCGCCTTTGCAATGGGGATCTGGCCAACGCTCTGTGCAGCATCCACAAGGAGGTAAGGCTGTGCCGGGTGCTGTTGCAGTTGTGCTGCCACCGCTGTGATCGGCATCTGTTGCCCGGTGTTCCAGAGCAGATGCGACAACACCACCAGTCGGGTTCGGCTGGTGAGCTGTTGTTCGATTGCCGCCAGTACGTCGTGATCGGTGCGGGCCTGCTGGTCGCGTCCGAGTCTGAGTTGCTTGACCGGCAGCGTATGGACCTGAAGCTGGCGGCGACGAGCCAGTTCGTGACAGGCCGCCACGACACCGGGGTGTTCACAGTCGCTAATCAAAATGTGGTCGCCATCGTGCAGGGGAAGGCCCCAGAGCGGCAGCACACACCCCGTGGTCACGTTCTCGCTGAGGGCGAGCCGATGCGCTGGCACATTGCACAACCGGGCTAGACGGCCGCGAGTTTTACTCACTTCGGCGCTGATATAGGGCCAGATGTCCGTGGTGAAGGGGCCGAGCTCCTGGATTCGTTTCCAGCTGGTGGTAATGGCATCCAGCGAGGGTGTTGGCAGCGGCCCCTGCCCGCCGTAATTGAAGTAGGTCTTGTTGGCCAGTGCGGGGCAGAGTTCTCTCAGCATTGGGGATCTAGACCTGGTCTCATGATCGCTCCTCAGCTCATGCATTGCTGCCTTGCCAGGCTGCTTCAGATGTGGTGGCGCTGAGCGTTGCACCAGGTGCCTTTAAGCGGGTCAGTTTCGACGTTCAAGGCTTGGTTTTGCTGCGGAATGTTCAGCCAAGCGATGGCTACGTTGCGTTTGTTCGTTGGCTTGGTATCACCGATGGCCCTGGTGGACTGGCTCTGGATCCTCCACCCGGTTTTGGCGGTGGTGTTGATCTATCCCCTCACCGGGATCGTGATGCGACTGGCGATGCAGACACGATCTCGGCGATTGAAGACCGCAAAACCGCCTCCGACGGTGGGGCGGGACCACAGTGATCTCGGGCGCTGGCTGGCCGTAGGTGTGGTTGTGCTGGTGATCGTTGCGCTCACCGTGGTCATCGCAACATCTGCACCGCTTGATCAGTTTCAAGGCGGCTTCCGTCGTGCTTGCACGCTGTTCTTGGTGCTGATCGGAACCCTGCTCAGTGTTGGGGCGCTGTGGATTGCGAAGGCGCCTGGTCTTCGGCTGGCGTTTGCTCTGATCACTTGGGCTGGCGTTCTTGGTTTGGGAGCTCAGCCGGAGGTTTGGCGTCTCTCCGATGACCCTTTCTCGCCAGCGTTCTGGCAATCCCATTACTGGTCTGGTGTTGCGGTGGTGGGCCTCATGCTGTTTTCTCTTGGTGCCCGGCCGGAGATTTTGCGTGACCTCCGCCTGCGCCGCCTGCATGTCACCGCCAATGTGCTCGCCGCGCTGCTATTCGTGCTGCAGGGCATTACCGGCACCCGTGATCTGTTGGAGATTCCCTTGAGTTGGCAGAAGCCGACGATCTATGCCTGCAATGTCGAAGCCCGCAGCTGCCCGCCGTTGGCCCCGCTTTCTCCGGCTTCTCAGCCTTAGAGAGGGGTGTTGCTGCCATGCACGCAGTGTTGCCCGGCTGACTCCGGATGATCTGGATTCCAGGGTTTGGGTTCGATCACCCCGAAATCTTTCACCACTTGGAAGTTGCCAGTGTCATCAGCTTTGCCAAGCAGGGAGCGCTTGTTGAGGTGCTGGCTAGGGGTGATGGTTAGCAAGCCCTGTGGCGCTGAGTAACTGGTTCCGATCAGTTGCCGACGTACGTCTTTGGGATTCGTACTGCCTGCTCGTTCTGCAGCGCGGGCCCAGAGATGGACCAGGCTGTAGCCGGCTTCAGCGGGGTCGTTGATGACGCGGTGATACCCATAGCGACGACGAAAGCGCTGCGCGAATGTTCTGGAATGATCTCCAGCCAACGATTGGAAATAGCTCCAGCTGGCATAGGTTCCGGAGATTTTGTTCGTACCGATCGCCAGGGCCTCTTCCTCCGAAACAGACAGACTCAATACGGTCACACCGGTATCCACCGCTTCTGAGCCAATGATGGCCTCGCGGTAGAGCTGTTCAAAGAAGGCGAGGTTGCTATCGCCGTTCAGGGTGTTGATGACAACAATCGGACCGCTTGCATTGGCCTGCTGAATGCTTTCAACCAGTGGGTCGACATCTGCACTGCCGAGTGGGAGGTAGTGCTCATCCAGTACTGTGCCACCCGCCCGTTGTACCTGGGTGCGCATGATGCGATTGGCGGTACGGGGGTAGATGTAGTCCGAGCCGATCAGCAGGATGCGTTTGCTGCGGTTCGCCAGCATCCAGTTCAAGGCGGGTTCCGATTGTTGATTGGGAACCGAACCGCCATACACCACGAAAGGGGAGCACTCCTGGCCTTCGTATTGCACCGGATAGAACAGCAGTGCATCACGTTCTTCCAGGGCTGGCAGCATTGCCTTGCGACTGGTCGATGTCCAGCCTCCGAAGATGGCCACCACCTTTTCGTGATCGAGCAATTGTTCGGTCCGACGAGCGAAGGTGTCCGGATCGGACATGCCGTCCTCCTCGACTGGTTGAATCAAGACCCGCTTGCCCTTCAGCATCAGTCCGCCGCCGGCATTGAGTTCCTCGATCGCTAGTCGTTCGGCTTCGGCAACGGTGTTTTCAGACAATGCCATCGTTCCACTTCGGGAATGCAGCAGGCCTACGCGCACCACGTTGATGTCGCTTTTTGAAGCGCTTCTGCCGCAACTGCTGAGTAGCAGGGTGGCCAGCAGGCCGATGAGCACCTTGTGGTTCATCGACTTCCCCAGCTGATCAAGGCGGTCAGCACCAAGGCTGAGGCCGAGATGATCTGAAAGCGCATGTCAGCTCGATTGATCTTGAGCATGGTGTTCAGTTTCTGATCATCTGCAGCGGCTGCGTAGGTGTTGTATCCCCACGTGAACAGACCAAAAAGGGCCATCGCGATCAGATAACTGGCAGTGAACAGATCGTCGAGGAAGGTGGTGTAAGGCAGTTTCGGCAGCGAGGAGTGATACGACTGCTGGAGAAAGATCAGTGTGAGTAGTGCCGTGGATGGGACGGCCAGTCGCACATCGGAGAGTGTTCCCTCAACAGAAGGAGCCATCAACACAATTGAGTTGATGATCATCAGCGGGATGACCCAATTCACGATTCCAGGCCAGAGATTCGATTGGTAGACCACTTCCAGGCGTACCTGGCTGATGTGCGGCCGATACCAGGTGCCCCGACGGTTGCTTGTGCGTCGCAGATAGGGCGTGAAGCTGGCACTTTCGAGTTGATAGCCGCTCAGGGAACCCAGCTCCCCAACAAGGTTGTCGTCACTCGGTTCGGGCAGCAAACGCAGGTCGGCGTATTTCTGCGATGTCCACAGTGGTTTGAGCTCCACGATCACCGGCAGCCGCAACATGTCGAACGGATCTCGGCGGAAGTCGACTTCATCGTCGTAGAAGCGGCTTGAAAAGTGGTAGTGCTGCTGGCGCCTGCCTCCGGAAAGCTCCCGTGGTCTTTCCGTGGAGGGTTCAAAGGTTGAGTCCCACGTTTCGATGCGGTTGGCGAGTGTGATCAGCTCGGCAGGATCCTCGCCATGTTTTTGCAGCAGTGCTTCCACTTCGGGCAGCCATTCCAGCCAAAGTTCACCATCGGCGGTGAACGTGCGTGAGTTCAGATTCAGCTCATAGATCTTGTCGAGATGGATGCCGGCGTAGATGAACGGATGCTTTTGCACCAGAGCTTCCGAGATGCGCACCTCTTGAAGTCCTGAAGGACCCTCCATCACTTCCGTGATGGAGTCCTGGTCAAGGACCTTGCTTGGACTTTGCCCGACCAGCTGGCGTCCGCCCAGAATCAGAGTGATCGTGAGCGCCGCCATCAGCAACAACACGATTGGACGTGGACGGGGAAGCCTCCGCATCAACTGTTGTTCAGACCGTCACTGATGTCTTCAGGATGGCTTCGCGCGTTGAACCTGTCAGTGGCTGGACTGAATCAGAGAACCTGAACCACTTCACTCACTTCGGGGATCGACTCGCGCATTTTGCGTTCGATGCCCATTTTCAGAGTCATGGTGCTGCTGGGGCAGCTGCCGCAGGCACCTTGCAGTCGCACCTTGACCACGGGTCCATCGATCTCCACCACTTCCACGTTGCCTCCGTCGGCCATCAGGAATGGGCGCAGCTCATCCAGCACCTTTTCCACGTTTTCAGTGGTGAGCGGCAACGTTTCGGTGCTCATGGCCGGATGGGGGGTAAGTGCTTCTTTCCAGCGTAGGCAGGCACGTGTCCGGATTGATTCATACCCTTGAGAAGCAGGATCACCCGATGCGATGGATCGTTACGACGCCGTGCTGGTGGGTGCGGGAATGATGAGTTCAACCCTGGCTTCATTGCTGCATGCTCTTGACCCTGAGATGCGCTTGCTGATGGTTGAGCGTCTCGAGGCACCTGCTCTGGAGAGCAGTGCCGCGGTCAACAATGCCGGCACCGGCCATGCCGCGAATTGTGAGCTCAATTACACCCCTCAGCAGGCCGATGGAACAGTGTCCACCGATAAAGCCCTGGGGATCAATGCAGCGTTCGAGCGAAGTCTCGAGTTCTGGGCATCCCTCACAGAACGGGGAATTCTGAATCCAGACAGCTTCCTTCACTTGGTGCCCCATCTCAGTTTTGTCTGGGGACAGGAGGACGTGGCGTTTCTTCAACAGCGGCATCGTCAGTTGAGTGCCCTGCCGGCCTTCGCAGCCATGCACTGGAGCACAGATGCCGGGCAGATCGGCAACTGGATGCCTTTGGTGATGGAAGGGCGTCGTGCTGGTCAACCGATTGCCGCTACCCGTATCGAGCGTGGGCTCGATCTTGATTTCGGGGCCCTGACCAGGGCATTGCTGCTGCCGTTGCAGACAGCGGGTGCTCTGCAGGTGGTGTACGGCACGTCAGTGCAGGGACTCAAACGACCGCTGACGGAGTCGATGACCCGCTGTGACTGGCAGCTTGAGCTGCGCGGTCCGTCGGGCCGACGCAAGGTGCAGGCTCCATTTGTGTTTCTCGGTGCTGGTGGTGGTGCTCTTCCATTGCTGCAGAGCAGTGGTATCCCTGAGGCAGCCGACTATGCCGGCTTCCCCGTGAGCGGCCAGTGGCTGGTGTGCGGCGAGCCTGCACTGGTGGAGCGGCACCACGCCAAGGTGTATGGCAAAGCGAAGGTGGGAGCACCGCCGATGTCGGTGCCCCATCTGGATACGCGCTGGATTGACGGCAAGCGGTCGCTGTTATTTGGTCCCTACGCCGGATTCAGCAGCAAATTTCTCAAGACCGGCTCGCTGTTGGATCTGCCGCTTTCGGTGCGTCCTGCCAACCTGTTGCCGATGCTGCAGGTGGGAGTCCACAACCTGCCTCTGGTGAAGTACCTGATCAATCAACTGCGCCAGAGCGAAGCCGATCGGATGGATGCAGTGCGAGCCTTTCTGCCGGAGGCCAATGCGGAGCACTGGAGTCTGTCGGTGGCCGGTCAGCGCGTGCAGATCATCAAACGCACACCTGATGGCGGTCGCCTGCAGATGGGCACAGAAGTGGTCAGTGCAGCAGATGGATCCCTTGCCGCGCTGCTTGGTGCTTCCCCTGGGGCCAGCACGTCCGTGCAGATCATGGTGGAGGTGCTGGAGCGTTGCTTTGCCTCAAAGCTGGCCACGCAGGCCTGGCAAGAGCGACTGCAGCAGCTAATTCCCAGCTACCGGCGAGATCTCAACAGCGATGCCGAGCTATTGATGCGCACCCGAGAGCGCACTGATGCGCTGCTGGGTCTAAGCGTCTGAACCTGTTGGCTTGCGCATGCGTTTCTGGATCACTCCCGCCACAATCGCCAAGGCGAACATGCCGAAAACAGCTCCGATCAGCAAGAGTTTGCCGCCGCTGAAAATCCCAGCGCCCAGGGCCACGATCGGTGCACTGCTGAGCAACACACTCACCAGCAACGGCAGCGCGAACGCCCGCCAGGGGATGCCTCCGAGGCCAGCGGCATAGCTCACGAAATCAAACAGGCCCGTCATCAGCAGCCCGGTGAGCAGAAACGGATTGCCCTCCAGTTGATTTTTACTGAAGCGTTCAATGGTGGTCATCGCTCCTTCTCCCACCAGTTTCTGGATTGGGCCGCGCCCATAGTTGCTGGCCAGCAGGAAGGCGGCCTGGCAGAAGATCAGATCGCACACCACGATTGTGATGAAGCCAGTCTGGAAGCCCAGCAGCGCTCCGGCCAGGAGTGAGTAAGCCGTGCTGGGTAGTGCTGGCAGGATGATGCTCACGCCGCGCAGGAACAGGATCCCTAAGGGGGCCCAGAACCCCAAGCGCTCCACCTGCGCTCGGATCGGCTCAAGACCGTGCACGTTGATGAGGTGAAACAGCACGGCGAGTCCGGCAATCACAGCTGCAATCAGCAGGAATCGGCGAAAGCGCGGCACAGGTGGGGAGGTTCAGCGTGCTGATGACCTTCCCATATCAATGTCATCTCACGCGACTACTGGTATCACTTGATATGAGCGCTTCCTGTTGATCCGCGGTCCTGATGCAGCCGCTACCGCTGCAGCGTTGATTGAGTTTTGGCCCAACTATGGGTGCCCGGTGGTGCTGCTGAGATTCACTGTGATGACGCCGGCTGTAATGAGGGCCATACCAATAAGTTGCCCATGGGTTGGCACTTGGTGGTATAGCAGCAGGCCGATTAGCACGATCGCCACGATGCCGATGCCACTCCAGAGGGCATAGGTGAGGCCCATCGGGAGCACCTGCACCACCCGTGACATCAACGTCATCGAAATCGCATAAGCAGACAGCACAATCAACGTGGGGCCAGGTCTGCTGAACCCTTGCGAGAGCTTGAGGCACGAAGTGCCGATCACTTCTGCACCAATCGCCAGCAACAGTAAAAACCAGGGCGAATTCATCCGTTGACAAACCAGAGGGTTAATCCATTCAACAAAACGTTGGTTTGTTCAGGCTTGGATTGACAGTATTCAACTCATGTCTACGGTTTGGTAGTCGATTTGGCATTGTTGCCTCTGCTGTGATGTGGTCATCTCTCAGTCGTGATGAACGCCGAGTTGCTCGCTTGATCGGTTTTGAAGAAGAGTCGTTCGGTACTGATCAGCTTCAGGAAGTGCAGGACCTCCTGAGTCGTGCCGAAGATCTTGGCATTTGGCGGCTTGATCAACGGTCTGAACTGAAACGGGTCCGCTCGCTTCTGAATGAACAGGCCTCACCAGATGATCTGCTGGGTCTAAAGCCCAACAACAGTGAACGGCGAGTCGCCGAGTTGGCCGGGTTCAATCTCGATCAGCTCAGTGATCAGGAGTTGATGCAGACCAGGGATTACCTGAGCGTTGCTGAGCAGATCGGATTGGAGGGAATTCAGAACTCAGATCAACTTGATCAGGTTCGTAGAAGCATTACTGATTCCGAATCCTCCACGGAACGTCCACCGAATCTGGTTCTGTTCATCCGAGATCAAGTCAAACCTGAAGATCTGTGGTTGCCCCGCGATTGGGCCCGCGACAATCTGCCCACGCGTCAGTGGCTGCTTGATAACGGCCTTTCATTCGAGAATTCCTTCACGAACACGGCGATGTGCTCGTCTGCACGTGCCACGTTTTTTACCGGTAAATTTCCAGCTCAACATGAGCTCGACCTGCTTCTCAGCGATATTGAGAATCCAATTCTCGACTCTCAGGTTCAGCTCAATCCAGATCTGCCCACTCTCGGCAATGTTTTGCTGGATCAGGGGTATGACGTGTCGTATTTCGGCAAGACCCACCTGAGCAAAACCATCACCCTCAAAGACGGCGAGGTGGTTTATCAAGACATGCTGCCCTACGAGCTTAGCGACTGGCAGGGACCGGATGCCGGTCAGGACATGGATCCCGCCAATGCGGGCGGTGGTTATGCCGATAACGACTCCCGTTTTGTCGCCGAGGCCACTGACTGGCTCAATCGACGTGTCAACTCAGGGAATGATCGACCGTTCGCCATGGTTGTGTCGTTGGTCAATCCCCATGATGTGTTGTCGTATCCAGAGACCTGGCATAAGGGCGATCCCGAGACGATGTTCGGCTACAGCCCGGACATGCTCGAAGGCAGCATCGACATCTTGCCTAAGACGGTGAATGAACCGATTGCATCACCCACGGCGGTACAGAAAGGGTTTGATATTGCTGGCAATTACAAACCCCAGATTCAGCGCGAGTGGCTTGTAGGGCAGGCCAGCACGCAACCGCTGCCGACCGATGAGATGAAGCTCGATTACCTCAACTTCTACGGCAATCTCATGGAGATCGCCGATACCCAGATGGGCCAAGTGATCTTGGCGTTGCGTCGTCATGGGATGGTCGACGACACTATGTTTGTGAGCACCAGTGATCACGGAGAAATGGGCCTGACCCATGGCGGCATGGTTCAGAAGATGTTCAACGCTTACGAAGAGTCGATCCGGGTGCCGATGATCTGGTCGAATCCCCAATATTTCAAGGGTGGTCAGACATCTGATGCCCTGGTCTCACTTGTGGACTTCCTACCCACAGTGGCTGGGCTCTATGGCTCCAGTCAACAGCAACTGAAGGAGTATGACCTGCGCGGCGTTGATTATTCCCCGATCATTCGCAGAGCTGCGGCCAATTCGCCACTTTCAGTGGATGATCTGGATGTGCAGTCGTCGTTGCTTTACACCTATGACGACATCTATGCAGGGCAAGATCCTGCTAATTCAATCCCAGAGGGCGCATGGGATCACGGAATACTCCCAGGCCCTAATCGTCTGCAATCTGTACGTACCAAGGATTACAAATACGTTCGCTACTTCTCAGGTGATGAGCCGTATGACCCGGCGAATTGGCAGGGCGAGTTTTATGACCTCCGACCAGGCGGTGGCGACTATTACCCCAACATTGATCCAATCACCGGCCAGTTGAACCCATTCAAGGCGGCTCCTCTGGAACTGCGCAATCTGGATCCCAAGGCTGAGGCTCTGAGAGTGATCCATGGAAACGAGCCCTTGGCCAGCGATGGGCAACGGCTGGCCTACGCGCAGATGTCGCAGCTGCTGGATGACCAGATCAACAGTCGACTCACGCCTCTGTTGCCCTTTCCGTCGCGCCAACCCACGCCGACCATCTATCGAGGCGGTTCCGCTGGAGATTCATCCGCTTATGACTACGGCGATCCGATTGTCAGGCTGATGCCGACGGCGAATGGCACCAATGCCCTTGAGGTGGCCTTCAACACCCGGGCTGGCCAGAGCTACAACATCGTGACGCTTCAGAGCCAGATGGAAGATGGACAGCTGGTCTTCAGCAGGGATGACGTTCTGGCATCGAACATCATCGGCACCAACGGACCCACTTATCACTACATCACTGGCCTCTCGAGTGGCCTGGAGCTCTCGGACTTGGCGGTGGAATGGATTGGTGGATTTGTGCCTCTTGGTTTATGGGGATGAACGGAGCAGAGCAGCTCACAGCCTTTCTGACCAGAGTGCGCTCGGATGCCGAGCTGCAACAGAAACTGGCGGCATTTCATGTGGAGCTTTGGGGAGACGCCCATCTTCCACTGGATATTGATCTTGATGCCGTGATCGCTTTGGCCTCAGAGATCGGCTTTCACTTTGATCGTGCTGATGTGGTGACCAGTCAGTGCAGGCACCTAGAGCGTTTTGCTTCCTTTGAGATGGATAACGCCGTCGTGGCCAGGCGCTACTTGGCCAGGATCCAGTTGCAGGTTGATCGGGGTGGAGAACCAGAAGCACCAATGAATTACTACCGGGCTTAGATTCTCCTGCTTCTCAAGTCGCTGAAAACTTGTGGTAATGAAGTGTTTGCTTTGAGGATTCCGCAGATAGTTTTTATTTTGTCGATGAGCTCAATACATACTTTTTGTCGATATATAGGTAATCTCCTGTTGTTTTGCCTGCAAGGGATTGCATCCAATTGGATTGTAAACCCAATGCAACGGTGTTGACTTTCAGTGAGATCTCCCTGTTGTTATTGAGACCTGCATAATGACCTGAGGTTGACGAATGATCAGCTGTAGTCCACCGACCGCGATTTCGATCATAGTTTGGTTCGCCGTCGGAAAGGAAGTAAAGCGTGTCGGTGTTGTTGTCGGCGAAGGCTTCATTCAGGCCCTCCCAAGGATCTGTTCCGCCCCAGCGGTAGGCGTAACCGTCATCCAAGGTGTTCACAAATGCAATCGCTGAATCACGTGCATTGTTTTGTCCGATTTTGACCAGTGATTTGGCCGAGTTCTGCCAAATTCGGTGATTTTGATAGCCAGGTGAGCTGAAAGAGCGAAGGCTAATTTGTGTGTCGTTGGGAAGCTCTTGGAGAAGCGAAATTAATTCATGCTGGAGTGACTCCATTCGTGTGAGTGCGCAACTTCTTTGGGTTGAGAAGTAATAACGACCACTCCAGAAGATCTTTCTGTTCCCAATTCCACTACCCCACAAGATGCATGCACTCATCGAGCCAGAGCCATCGACCAGAAAACGCATGCGCTTGCTGCTGACATTCCGGAAGAAGAGACCATCAAGCACTTCGCCGTCATCCGGACCCTTCTCAATGCGTTTGTCGGCGCGGGAGTAGGCAATAAAATAAAACGGATGTGTCGTGATCTCTTTGTTGACGTCTTCAATTTTTAGGTAGCTCGTTTGAATATTGTCTTTTTCTGTGGTTGGGTCGATGAAGCGAATGAGTTTTCTGTTTTCATCCGTCATTAGACGAATCGCCGGCTCACGTGAGGATCGCTCAGGGGTTTTGTCGTCGTTAAAGACGAATTGCATCTTGCTGGCTAGCTCACTTAAGGGTGTTGTCTCCTTGCTCGGATCAATGATGCACTCGGGCTGATCTGAGGCGCATCGAATGACACCAATATCATCAATCACCATTGCGAGGGATTGTTGTTCTCTTTCGTTGTATCGGCCATCGAGTTGCATTGAGGATCCACAGCGCTGTAATGAATAACCCCTGCCAACGCTGCTTAGTGATAAGCCGTAGTACACAGGATTATTAAGTTCAGCCATTTTGACGCCGAATACAGGATTAAACACCTGTCCAGATTCTTGCGCCAATGATTGACATTGGCTTAGAGAAACTTTGTAGTCTGCGTGAGTGATATCAGTATGCGCTAGTTGATCTGCAGGCTTTTGTTGGGTTTTGATTAGTAGGTGCAAACTTCGCTCAATTTCTGAACGCATCATGCGTTTACCGCTGATGGTGTTTTGTTGTAGGCCTGCCTTGAGATCCATCTTGTTGATCAGGCTTCCAGTGGTTCGTAGAGCCAGTGCTGATGCTCCAATGAGTACGACTCCTGCAGACGCAGCAATCAATGTTTCCGGTAGACCAAAGCCGCGTTGAGCATGGGAGGCCATATGTTGTTTGATCCTGTTCATGAACTTCATGGTTAGAGGAGTCATCGATGAAAAAAGCGGTTGATTGGAGATGGACAGGTAGTGAATAAGCTTCTTGTTGTTTTCATCGGCGTCGACATCGCGTCTTTTCCCATGTTCCACTATGCAGGTGACCTGAAGTTGATAACTTGATGCAGCGAACTGGTAGAGGCCGTTGTGGATCTTGATTCCAGCTGGTAGAGCGAACTAGCAGAACTAATGCATTCCCATCAGTGCTCGTTCCTGGTGGAGAGAGAGAGTATGCCTTTTGCGAAACCTTGATTTCTACATTTTTTGAAATCCTTGTCTGTTCCATGTTGATCAATCGATACGGTGGATCCCACTCGCATTGAGTTGTGTCGCAGCATTGCAGCCGGTTAGCCCGATCTTCCTTTGATAGGTGACCTAATTCGATAACATTCTCAACTGCACCAAATCCCCCAGTATTATTGTTAACGCCAACATAAGAATCAGCAAAATTTATTTCACAGCTTGTCCCCTCTGCTGACTGGCGAGCTCGCAAGTTGAATAATCCTGATTCGATTTTTTGTGTGTATTGATCCAAGTGGTTTAGTGCAAGTTGACGCTGATATTGAGGGATTGCCCAAGATGCACTAATTATCACGATCACCGTCGTGATCAATACTTCGACAAGGCTGAACCCTGATGAGGCTGAGGATTTATTGTTTGTCATTATTCTAAAATGCATCGGGTCTGGAAATTGGGATTGAGTTCGATAGTTCTTCGTTCGTTCTTAATTGAATGCTCTGGGGCTAGAAATTGATAAGTGATAACAGTAATGCCCGGATGTTGTCCTGCCGAGATTGATCTTTCGATCAGGTTGTTATGACTCACCCCGGATAAGGCCGGTGCAGGAACAGCAATTGCCCCACCTTTTTGTGATAATTGCTTTTTAAGGTATGCAGCTGGATTGAGACAGGCCGATCTTTGGTCTTTTTTCGGCATTGATTCCAGGGTTAGCATTGAATCAGCCTGTTGAATTAATTGAATATTGTTGTGTATTGCAGCTTCGATTCTGTCTCGTTCGATTCGATGCCTGCCACTTGTGATCGATTGGATTGAAATCCTCGCAGTTCCAACCATCACAATCAGCATAATCACCCCAGCGAGGAGTACCTCTACCATCGTAATGCCCTTGCTGCCATTGCTAAGTAGGTGACGTAATTGCTGCTTGGATAAATTATTGCTCATGATCAGAATCGTTGGAATTGATCGAGACCTGTTCCTCTGATCCCGCGGGTGATTCGGCGCCCATACCCCGAGAAGCCTTTGTTTCCCCACTCCCAGAGAGTAGATGCCTGCTTCATCAGGGATGAGGATCCGTTGGTTTGTGCACTCAGGCTCAGGCGATGACCATTGGAGCAATAGCTATGGCTCCAGATCACGCCCTGAAGCTGTGTTGCTTCTTGCAATGACACGGTTCCTTGACGCATCAGAATCCATGCTGCTGGGAGACTTCGACCGGCCAGATTGATTCTGTGGTTTTGTCCTGAACACTGATCAGGCTTTTGAGTTGCATCCGTCATGATCACCAGTCGTTCAGGGCGCTGATTACAGCTATTAGAGTTGGTATTAACTCCGCAGATCAGTGCCTGACGTCCCAGAGTGATCGATGCTGGTTCGCTGTTTGTACCAGTGTGTCTTTGCTTAGGTCCCAGCAGGTGAATCACAACGGGTCTGTTGCTATTTTCGATCAGAAGTTGTGAACGACTGAGGTTGATGCGATCAACGTAGATATGACAATCGCCACTCTTCCCTGCGCAGATATCTTTTTCTTTTAATCGAATGGTTGCTGTTGTCTGCCATCGACCGTTGATTCGACGCCACAATCTTCTGCTGTCAAGATTCGCGGGTGTGCTGTAAGCCCCCGACTGATTGCTGCGCTGGCAAAGCACACGCCACCAGCAGTTGCCTGAAGGGTTGTACTGATCATCATCAATTCTCCAGACTCGAACCATTGAAGGCTGTCCCGGGTAGGTATCCCTGGATCCTGTTGATTTGAAGATGCCGGAAGCGGGTTGTTTTTGATTGATAACGGGCCAAATACGAGATTGTAAGTTCGTTGTGTAGTTATCGTTGCCTTTGATCTGTTTTAAAATCCCTGATTGATTGCACAGGCTTGTGATTGCTTTGGCATTGTTATCCGATGTGTGCCAAAGAATTTGCCCAGGGCTATTCAGCTGAACTGGTCCAAGTTCAATGTGATGTGCAGCTAAAATTGCCCAATCATTGGACCTGTTCACATCAACCCAGGATTGAATATAGAGGGATCTTTCAAGGCGACTGCGTGCGAGATAAGAATCAGGTGCTGCATCCTTGCGACGAACAATGCCTTCGATGATGAATTTCGCTTCACCGTTATCTGTGCTCCCTGATGTTCCCGGACTGCTATAACCCCTCAGCCGATAAAACGTCTCTATTTTAGAGACCCCATCCTCACGCAGGCTTGGATCGCCCGCACCTTCAAGTGCAACATTCTGCGTTGGCCAGAATCCACCTGATTGATTCTGGCGATGCTTGGGCAGACCGATGGATGTATCGAGGCAGACTTCTGAAAATTGAGGTGGTTGGCTGCTTTTCAAGCGTTCCCAGTGGAACCCGTTATTGGCTTCATTTAGGTTTTCACGGTTGTCGAGAGTGAAGAGGAATCCTCTGTTTTGATTGGGGTTGGGATTGTTCAGTTCACCAAGAATACGGTTTAATCCATTGTTTGCTGCTGATTCAGCCATCTGTTGATAGCTTTCTTTTGCGCTTAGCCGCCGTGACATCAACTGCCTTGCTAGCAGACTACTAACACCAGCCGTAATCACCACCCCAAGCATTAATGTTGAGATTAAGGCCAGCCCGTCTTCGTGGCCTTGCCTTGTGATGATTGATCGATTATGGCTTTTTTTTCTTCTCATGGGCAATGATCTTGTCATTGACCATTCCCCACGCATTGTAAATCGTTGATTGAAGCAGCCTCCCCGTGAGTTCCTTTCCTTAAATCACTGGACCCGTTGCGTAGATCAATGCAGGCCACAACGTTGTAAGTGCCAGCATCTGGATTTTTCGAACGTGCTTGTAAGGTGAAAATCTGATCCTTTTCTGTGATGTTCGCCTCATAGCAATTCATCTCATCTTGATTGCTATTTGATTTGCTTTTTGCTGCCTTCTTGCAGGCTGCGCTCGCGAGCGAAATCCATTCGAAATTTTCTTCAACGGCCGGCCCGCTGGGCGTCATCAGCGGGGTGATCTTGTTGAGATCAGCCCAACTTTTTGGCAGCAAGCCCATCTCGTCGACAAACGCCGCGATTGTGACCTGTAGTTGCGATAAGTGCGTTGCTGTTTCGTTTTGCCTGGTTTTCTGTACTTGGTTGAAGTATTGGGGCCAAGCGACGGCTCCTAGGATGCCAACAATTGCAACAGTCACGATTAGTTCAGTCAATGAAAAACCTTTTTCGTTTTCACTGGCGAGTGACATTTTTATGTGTGTTGCGTGAGAATTTTTGGAAATTCTTGCTGGCTTAAATGCCTGCAACAACTGGCTTTGAGAACGTTCCGTCGGTAAGGTTTGCAGTGACAGTGACAGTCACTCCTTTTGTATTGTCGTTCGTATTTTTACCAGTTGCGGTTACGACAAACGCATCTTTGGTCCCTGAGCAGCCATAGGTAAAATTAGTATTGTCCTGCTTGATTGTTCCTCCATAGGCGGAGCAATTTGTGTGAGTTTCTCCGCTTGCAACCCCACCGTTCTCCAAGTAGTACGCACTGGCTTGCTTTGCAATTGCTGAGGCCTGTTGCGTCCCCTCCGTCGCTGCTGCTTTTTTGGTCTGCCCCAAAAATTGAGGAAGTGCCACGGCGCTCAGGATTCCAACAATCGCCACCACAACAAGGAGTTCAACCAGCGTGAAGCCTCCGCTCAAGGCTGTTTGGGCCCTGCTTGAGCGTGTAGCCAGTGAGCGAAGAAGCTGCGTTTTGATCGTTGTCATGAGTTCAGGGATGAGAATGTCCTGATGGTCAGCGGATGCTGCCAAGGTTCTTGACATTCGCCCAGTGCTTTGGCCAGGCGATCATCAAGATTTTTAGTCCTGAATCACAAATTAGTTGCTGTCGATCATTTGGCTGACAATTTAATGAGATCTTCGTGAGAGCTTCATAACCAAATGTGACTGGGCCTGTTCTTTCCAGGAAGCCTTGAGACTTGGCTGTTTGGCAAAGGCCATGGCTTGACACTCTTGCCGGGCTCTTTGGTTACATGATTTCTTCAATCCTTCAAATGAAGGATTTTGAGCTTGTCCGTTCGCTTCGCTGCGATATCGGTTTGAAGCAGAGAGCCGTGCTGGTTGACCATCGGATGCCCTGAGTGGTGGCTTCACAAACACTCGCCCTTCGATCACCGTTGGATTGATAGGCCAGTTAGGCCATCCATCAATGCATCTATGAGTGCTCGAAGCTGCTTTTGCCGCCTAGAGCGATGAGCTGGCGCCAGGCTCGAAAGCGCCATTCATTGGCCCTTGGGACTCATGGCTGCTCCCTAGGATTAAGTCAAAGCCTTGATCAGCCCCAGACGGGACACCGCCAACCGCATGACCGACGCCCCCGTCTCACGGATCCGTAATTTCTGCATCATTGCCCACATCGACCATGGCAAGTCGACGCTGGCCGACCGTTTGTTGCAAGACACGGGCACGGTGGCTAACCGGGATATGCAGGAGCAGTTCCTGGACAATATGGATCTTGAGCGTGAGCGCGGTATCACGATCAAGCTGCAGGCGGCGCGGATGAATTACACCGCCGCTGATGGTGAGACCTACACCCTCAACCTGATCGATACCCCAGGCCACGTGGACTTTTCCTACGAGGTGAGCCGCAGCCTGCAGGCCTGTGAGGGAGCGCTGCTGGTGGTGGATGCCAGCCAGGGCGTGGAAGCCCAGACGCTGGCCAACGTGTACCTGGCCCTGGAGAACGATCTAGAAATCATTCCAGTGCTGAACAAGATTGATCTGCCGGGGGCGGATCCTGATCGCATCAAGGAAGAAATCGAAGCGATTATTGGGCTCGATTGCAGCAACGCGATTCCTTGTTCAGCCAAGACAGGACTTGGTGTGCCTGAGATTCTTCAGGAGGTGGTGGACAAGGTGCCTGCGCCTGCCAATGCGGTGGATGAACCCACCAGGGCTTTGATTTTTGATTCCTATTACGACCCCTACCGGGGAGTGATTGTGTATTTCCGGGTGATGAGCGGCCGGATCAATTGCAAAGACAAGGTCCTGCTGATGGAAAGCAAGAAGGTCTACGAGCTCGATGAAGTGGGTGTGATGGCGCCCGACCAGCGCAAGGTGGATGAGCTGCATGCCGGTGAGGTTGGGTATCTGGCTGCGTCGATCAAGGCCGTGGCTGATGCGCGGGTGGGTGACACCATCACCTTGCTCAATGCACCTGCTGAAGAGGCGTTGCCCGGTTACACCGAAGCCAAGCCGATGGTGTTCTGTGGTTTGTTTCCCACGGAGGCGGATCAGTACCCCGACCTGCGTGAAGCACTCCACAAGTTGCAGCTCTCTGACGCTGCGCTGAAGTTTGAACCTGAAACCAGCAGCGCCATGGGTTTCGGCTTCCGCTGCGGCTTCCTCGGTTTGCTGCACATGGAAATTGTGCAGGAGCGGCTGGAGCGCGAATACGACCTTGATCTGATTGTCACCGCACCGTCGGTGATTTACCAGGTGAACATGATTGATGGCAGCGAGGAGATGGTGGACAACCCCGCCACACTTCCGGATCCGCAGAAACGTGAATCGATCGAAGAGCCTTACGTGCGCATGGAGATCTATGCGCCTAATGAGTACAACGGTGCGCTGATGGGCCTTTGCCAGGAGCGTCGCGGTGAGTACATCGATATGAAGTACATCACCACTGACCGGGTGACGTTGATCTATGAACTACCGCTGGCTGAAGTGGTGACTGACTTCTTCGATCAGATGAAGACCCGCACCCAGGGCTATGCCTCGATGGAATACCACCTGATCGGTTATCGCAAAAATGAACTGGTGCGCCTTGATGTGTTGATTAACGGCGAACGGGCTGACCCGCTCACCACGATCGTGCACCGTGATAAGGCCTACAACGTGGGCAAGGGTCTGGTGGAAAAGCTCAAGGAGCTGATTCCTCGCCAGCAATTCAAGATTCCGCTGCAGGCTTCCATCGGTAGTCGCATCATTGCCTCCACAAGTATCAGTGCCATGCGTAAAGACGTGTTGGCCAAGTGTTATGGCGGTGATATCTCGCGGAAGAAGAAACTGTTGAAGAAACAGGCCAAAGGTAAGAAACGCATGAAGGCGATGGGCAAGGTCGATGTGCCGCAGGAAGCCTTTATGGCGGTGTTGAAGTTGAATGAATCGAAGTGATTGTGACTGGCTGTTTGTGTATTTTGTTTTTATCGGGTTTTTGTAATTGCTGAATAGTGTTGTTGTATTAGTCTCAACTACTGTAGATATTCATTTGCAATCTTTTCAAGGTTTCTTTTCTCTTTTTTTGAAAATTTGGACGTTTTGGTGGCTCGAAGGCTTGCATTAAAAACTGCCGCAGGGGCGTGTCTCTAGTAATTTGGGTGACTGCCCCAGCCATTATGGTTGTTGGCGTCATAAAGCCAGCTGCTTGGATCAGACGCTAAGTATTTTTCTTTAGACCAAAGATCTTGAGGCTTGCAAGCAGAGGTTCTGGTGTTAGTGCCATAAACCCCCCATCTATCATTTTGAGGACATTGATGTCCTGAATATTTTGTGGGAGGTTCAAAAAGAAAGCTGCGACCACCGCTGCCACCATCGTTAATTTCAGGGGCAATCCGAAAGCTGCGCGAAGCCATGGATTGAAATCTTCCGTCCCCTGCATTACAGTTAATCTTGTAGACACTGTCTATTGGATCTGTGACTGAGCAGCCTGAAGGGATATCAGGCAGAGACTGTTCGGCTTCCGCTTTTCCTGCAAAAGTAACAGCAAGTGCTTCGGCTTGAGTAAACATCTGAGCGCGCTTTTGTGCTTCCAGTGGAGCAAGGGACATTTGAACTATCGAGGGGGCCGCAGCCCCCGCAATGGTTAATCCAACGATTGCTGAGATTATGTTCATGGGTCAAGGTTTGGTAACGTTTTCGGCAACTTGGCTCACTCCGTCTATTAGTGTTACCTTCCAGTCTTGTTCGCCACCTGTGAAGGCGAAAGCTGCAGACAATCCACAAGTGATATCTTTAGCGTCTGTTATCTTTACGTCGCCTGTGTAATCGGCTGTTGCAACATCTCCGTCCGTAGAATCAGTGCCAATTAAAGCAATAGAGCAAGTCTTAGCGGTATTGATTGCTGTAGTGCGTGCGGCGGATGACTTGGCTGTGCTTTGAGCTTTTGTTAATTGAGGCAGGGCTACTGCAGATAATGTTCCAACAATGGCAACGCCAATCATTAGTTCGATCATTGTGAAGCCGTTTGGCTTTTTGTTCTTCGACTTGATGTTTTCCCGGCTGAGAAGTTGTTTGAAGGAGTTCATGGTTATCGAATTTTGAAGGTTTTGTCGGCACCTGTGGTGCTCACTCATTCACCATCTCCTGTTTTCATGGCCGCTGGAGGAAAGAACGGCTAAAGCTCTCTAAGAACGTTCTTAGGGTCTTTCTCAGACGGTGAAACACCAGCGACTGCTTTCCTTGCAGATGTGGGTGCAGTCCACATCAGTGTTCAGTGTGATCGCCGGTTACATCGTGTTGTTGATGCTCTATGGCGCTCTGGCCGATCAGCAACGCAAGCAGGGCCACCAGCAGCTTGTTGCTGCATTGACGCAAAGCATTGAGACAGCAGGCTCACAGCCCTCTTCACTGCCGTTGCCTGGCATGGGCGTGCAGGCCTCATTGTTGCCCTCAAGTCCGAACCTGTTGCCTCAATTACAAGCAGGCACATCAGATCAGCACTGGCTGGTGAGCCGAACACGCTTAACGCTGCCGTCCGGAGAACTCCGAAACCTTCAGGTCCGCCAGAACGTGTCGGCATCGATCAAGCAGCAGCGTTTCAATCAACTTTTGCTCGTGGGCGCTGCAGGTGTCTCGATTCTGTTCACATCACTGTTGCTGAGGCTGGTGTTGCGCCGTGGGCTGCTGCAGCCTCTGCAAGATCTCGATCAGCATTTGCAGTCTCTTGAAGCCGGCAATCTGGGCGCAATTCTTGTTGATCCTGAACTGCAGCCCAGGGAATTGCGTTCGATTGCAGAGTCTTTCAACAGCCTTCAACTGCGTTTGGCAGAGGCCTGGCAGCGGGAGCGCGCCTTTGCGAACTCCGTTTCCCATGAATTGCGGACACCGATCACCGTGATCGTTGGGCATGCCCAGCGACTGCGGCGGCAGAACCTTCCTCCAGCGGCTGAGCGCTCAGCAGCCTCCATCCGCTTAGAGGCCAAGCGGATGGATCAGCTGCTCAGGGTGCTTCGTGATCTGGCTCGCAGTGATTCAGCGCGGCTGCAGCTTCAGCTGATGCCTGTGGATCCCGATCAGCAGCTGCTGTTGGCCTATGAACGGGTGCTGCCGATGGCAATAGATCGACTGATCATTCCTCAACCCTCAGGCAAACCCCATCCGATGCTGTGTGGCGATCGTGTGCGTCTGCAGGAGTGCCTGGATGTGCTGCTGGAGAACGCCTTGATCTACAGCAAGGGGGCTGTGCAGATGACATCCGAGCGGGTCGGCGATCAGATGGTGTTGCACGTGATCGATCAGGGGCCAGGTATCGCCATTGATGAACGTGAGCTTGTTGTGCAACGTTTCAAGCGGGGCTCCACATCCGCTGGCACCCGAGGATCCGGGATCGGCCTTGCACTTGCCGATCAGCTGATGCGTGCGATGCAGGGAGCTCTGGTGATTGCTGATGCAGATGGGGGCGGTGCCGATCTGCAGCTTCGTTTCAAGCTTTGGTCAGATCAGGATCAGCAGCCGGACAGCGAGCGATGAACCCCACTCCGCGCACGGTCTGCAACAAAGCAGGTTGATCGGGCCTCTCGATCTTGCGCCGCAAGTAGCCCACATAGACATCCAGGGTGTTTGGGTCACCCACGAAAGGTGCTCCCCAAACGGATTCCAGGATTTGCTGGCGAACTTGGACTACCTCCTTGTTCTTCACCAGGTAGGCGAGCAGATCGAATTCCCGCCGCGAGAGAGACAACGCATGATCTCCTCGTTTGACCTGTCGTTCGATCAGGTCAATGTGCAGATCTCCAAGGCTGAGGCTGTCTTTGCTGCGTTCGGAGCTGGCGTATTGGCCTCGGCGTAAGCCCGCACGCACGCGAGCGTGTAATTCTTTCAGCTCGAAGGGTTTGGTGAGGTAATCGTCCACACCGAGATCCAGCGCATGGACCCGATCGTCCACGTCATCATTGGCGGTGAGCATCAGCACTGGTGTGGTGTCGTTGCTGCTGCGCAGACGCCGGCAGATCTCAGTTCCATCAAAATCAGGCAGGTTCCAATCGAGTACGACCAGATCAAATCGTTCCTGCCTCAGCATCAGCAGGGCATCACTGCCGCAAGCAGCACTGCTGCATTTCAACCCCTGCTGACTGAGCTCATCCCTTAGCAGCAAGAGCAGTTCGGGATCGTCATCAACGACCAGCAATCTGCTGTTGTTGGCTTCCACCGCGGAACTGCACATCCCAGCTACACCCTTACCAAGTGTCTGCATCATTTCTGGATCATCCGGAATCCACATCACCCATTCGGGGGAATGCTTTGCGCAGTGGTGAAGCTTTGCTGTGTGGTTACCGAAATTTCGCCAGTCGCTTGTTGCCAAAACGAAGCCGCGAGCGACAGGTTTTGTTCTTCCCTGCGCACTGTCCGCTTCCGCCGTGTTGCTGCTGGGTAGCGCCTCGATTCATACGCTCAGCTTGAAAGGGCGTCTGCGCTTGCAGGCTGCCATGGAGCGAGACCAAGCAGCAGATCAGTTGCGCTCAGCGGCCCAGGCGTTCACGACCATGGCTAGTGGTGCGCAGGCCTGTCTGCTGCTTTGGCCGTCTGTTGATTGGACCTTCCGCAAGAAAAGCTGCTTCGGCGCTGAGCCCAAATCACTGTGGGAAGGCAGCGTGGCTGATCAGCAATGGCAGCTGCTGTCATGGCAACCCAGTCCTGGATCGGGTGATTTGCGCTTGGCATTGGCGGATGGTCGCCGTGCCCATTTCAGGTTGAAGCTTGCCCCGAATGGGTCTCAGGTCCTGGGCATCAGTGCTGTGCAGTTGATCGGGCGTGATGGATCGGAGTCCTCGTCATGAGCCTGCCGGAGCTGCTGATTGCATCGCTTTTGCTGGCTTCCAGCAGTGGTGCTGCCCTTGGGGTGTGGAGCCAGGCGATGGCGACCTGGCAGCAGAGCAGCGAGCTGCAGAAGCAAGCCGATCAGCTGGAACTGTTGCAGCTCGCCAGCCATCGCTGGCTCACTCTTCGTGGCTCTGAGCACGATCTGGTGATCTCTGGTTCTGATCGATGCGTTCTGGATGTTGAGGCTGTTGATGTTGCCTCGGATCGGGATTTACCAATGCCTCCGGGCATGACGCGGCAATGGGTTGTGGATCCTGAGCGACTGGGCATCTGGCAGGAGCTGTCTGCGCTGAACGTCAACGGTGAGGTGCTCTTGCAGCGTCGACAGTTGGTCAGTCCAGCGGCCTACGGGCTTTGCGAGTCATGAGACGTGCGAGCGCAGGGTTCAGCCTCGTGGAGCTGACGGTCACTGTCGCTGTGATGGGGATCATCGCCTCAATGGCTTCGCCCAATACAGCTGCTGATCGTGATCGGTTGCAGCTGGATGCAGCAGCCCGGCGCTTGCAGCTCGGCCTGGAACGAGCCCGCTTGATCGCGAGACGTGCGCAGCAGGCCTGCGGGTTGAGCCTGGGCAGTGATGCTTGGGTGGAGCCTGAGCAGCGTGCATTGCCGGGTGAGTTGGCTCCCTGCTCAGGGATTGACTTGGCATTGCAAGAGGACTCTGAGCAAGGGCCGATTCAGGTGCACACCAACCTGCCGGATGTGATCCGCGTGTCGGCCAATGGCTTGCTGTTGGATGGAGGCACCACCGTGCTCAGCCATGCCCGGCTCGATCGAAGTCGCTGTTTTGTTGTGAGTTTGCCGTTGGGTGTGAGCAGGGTTGGTGTTTATCCGGCAGGCCCTCCTGAGCTGGGTGAAGCACCTCGCAGCACTCTCTGCCGACCCATGGCTCAGGAGGATTGAGGTGATGCGAAGACGGTGCAAAGCCGAAGGCTCGCGCGGATTCACGCTGTTGGAGCTATCGCTGGCTCTCAGTTTGGGCACCCTGTTGTTTGCACTGATGCTGCGGTTGATCGGCGCTGATCTGCAGTTGGGCAGGGCGATGGCCGTGCGCCTGAGTGAAACGTCTCGCCAGCGTCGCAGTCTGGAGCTGATTCGCGAAGAACTGGCATTGGCCCATGGCTGGCAAGTGAATCCACCGGTCTCCACGCGTTGGCCTTGCCGAATGAGTGGTCGTCGTCCGGTGCTGGCTATTGCCACTGTGGCTGACGATGAACTGGCGCGTGGTGAGGGTGCGATCGTCTACTCGGTTGGTTCTGTACCTGATGTGATCTGGCGCGGTCAGGTCTTGATGCGTTGTGGCCCGGCCTACAGCCTGGATGGCGTTCCTAACCTGCGGGGTGCTTTCCAGAACCGAGTCCTGCTGGATGCTCTTCCCAGCGACATCGGATCAGGATTCACGGCACAGCCCCACCCGCAATGGCCTGTGCTTGAGCTGGAGATCCAACAGCAGTTGCCGTCTGGTTCCGGTGAACAGCAATTACTGCGCAGTCGGTTGGCGGCCTGAGGCATGGATCAGTGCTGATTCTGAATAGATGACTTTGCTGAAGACTCTGATCCTTAGAAGGTGCGTGTCTCCTGCTCCGGAAGCGCATCCTCCGCTTCATTGAGCAGGTAGTAGGCCAGCACCGCCATGCAGGCGATGGCTAGGAAGAGGTGATCCACCCAGCCGTACTCCACGCCCATTCCCATGGCAGTGATCTTGCTGTTCACCACCACCAGCACTACGGCAAAGCTCGCCAGCAGCAGGGCGGGTAGCCGTTGAATTTGCCGGCGTTGACGCCACATGCTGAACAGAGGAGGCACCAACACCACTGTCGACACCCCGTGCAGAAGTCGCATGCTCAGATCGCTATGCAGATGTGGAGTGATTGACGCCCAGAGGTTGGCCGGCACCAGCAGCGAGATCAGGATCAGGTAGGGAATCAAGGGGCTCGCCTCAATTGAATGGCAAAGCAACTGCCCATGCCGGGTTCGCTTCTCAACTTGATGCTGCCACCCATCGCCTCCAGCAACAGTTTCACAACGGATAATCCAACGCCACTGCCGCTTTGCCCTGTGGTGTTGGCACCGCGGTGGAAGCGATCGAAGACGTAGGCCTGGTCTTGAAAGGGAATGCCGATGCCTCGATCTTCCACCTCAAGCACCAAGCTGTTGATGTCCGATCGCAGGCGCAGCTGGATGGGCTGCTCAGGCGGTGAGTACTTGTGAGCGTTTTCGATCAGGTTGAGCAACACCTGCCGCAGCCTGGCGGCATCGCCGAGGGCTGTAGTGGAGCTGCCTTCTGCAGGTAGCTCCAGGGTGAGTTGACGATCCAGGGCCGCTCCCTGGGCACGAACCACTTCATCCAACAGAGGATGCAGATCTACCGGTTCCTGTTTGACCTGCAATCGCCCGGAATCGCTGCGGGAGAGGTCGAGCAGGTCATTGAGCAGCTGCTGCATGCCGATGGTTTCCTCTTCGGCGTCATGAAGACGCTGAATTAGTTGTGCATTCAGCTCTGGTGCTTTGCGGATCACGCGTTTGAGAGATCCCGAGACCAGGGTCAGCGGCGCTTGTAATTCATGACTCACCGCGCTCACGAACTGACGTTGTTGGCTCCAGGATTGAGCTAGTCGCTCGGTGAGGGCGTTGTAGGTGCGGGTCAGCTGGCTGAGTTCTTCTGGACCCCTCGGCACCGGTAAAGCAGCGGTCTGCAGGCCTTCAGCAGTGAGCTCGGCGCTGCGGCTGCTCAGCTCTTGCAACGGTCTGGTGATCCGCTTCACCAACAGGCTGACCAGTAGTAATGAGGCGCTGAGGGAGCTGCCCCAGATCAGGATCATCCAAGCTAGAAATTCGCTTTGGGCCGAGCCCAGGCCGGAGATCTCTGTGCTGCTCCAGAGAAGATCACCAGACTGCAGACGGCGGTCTAACAGGGTGAGGTACTCGCGCTCTTGCAGAACGATCAGATTGGATTGGCCTTGCTTCCGTAGGGGGTTTGCCGCAACGGCGGCCTGCAGCAGAGCTACTGGGATGGGGTGATGGCCCCTTCGCGGTGTGATCACCTGGCCGTTGGGCTGTTCCAGCCACAGATTGGTGCGCACGCTGGAGTGATCCTGCAGGTCTTGCACGATCAACGCTGTGCCCTGATCGCCTTGGCTCTCCAGACGAACAGCGAGTGATGCCGATGCGGCAAGCAACTCATCTTCACCCACACGTAGCCGGCTGCGTTCGCTCAGTAACAGCCCCGTACTGGTGGCACCGGTGAAGCCCAGCAGCACTGCGGCGTAGGTGGCAAGTTGCAGCTGGCCGAGCATGGTGCCCGTCAGGCGAGAGCGCCAGTGGCCGGAACGGTTCATGCTCCAATCCTGCTCTCGGTTGGATAGTCGGGCAAGAATGCGCTTGATCAACACTGCGCTCCTCTGTGGGTTTTGCCGCCTCGCCCCTGGGCATTGCCCGCCCCAGTCTTTCGGCTCGCATGGCCCGCTGGGGTCTGGTGATCGTGGCGATCTATGGCCTGGTGGCCCTGGTCACACCCGTGTTACTGGCCGCTGGACTGCTGCCGGATCCCAATGCAGGGCTGGAGAATCCCATCTATGCGCCTCCCTCAATGGCGCATTGGTGCGGCACCGACCGTCTCGGCCGTGATGTTTGCGTGCGCACGCTGCAAGGCAGCGGGGTAGCTCTTCAGGTTGTGCTCTTAGCTGTGACCTTCGCGCTGGTGATTGGTGTTCCCCTGGGCATGGTGAGTGGCTATCTGGGGGGAGGCGTGGATCGCGTGTTGGTGCTGCTGATGGACACGCTGTACACCTTGCCGGTGTTGTTGCTGTCGGTGGTGCTGGCTTTTCTGTTGGGGAGGGGGGTTCCCAATGCGGCCGCGGCATTGTGCGTGGTTTATATCCCTCAGTACTTCAGAGTGGTGCGCAATCAGACAGCCCAAGTAAAAGCAGAGCTGTTCGTGGAGGCAGCGCGCACGCTGGGTGCCGGACCGGTCTGGATCCTGCGCCGTTACCTACTGCGCAACGTGATCACCTCTGTGCCGGTGCTGCTCACCCTCAATGCTGCCGATGCGGTACTGGTGCTGGGTGGCCTCGGATTCCTTGGCCTAGGACTGCCGGAAACAGTGCCGGAATGGGGGAGTGATCTCAATCTTGCGCTTGCTGCCGTGCCGACCGGTGTGTGGTGGACCGCCCTCTATCCAGGCCTAGCGATGTTCGTGCTGGTGCTCGGGTTGTCGTTCCTGGGTGAGGGTCTCGAAGCCTGGGTCAGCAGCACGGGGCGTGACGCTGCAAAATAACTCAACAGGATTGATCAGATCATGCCGTTCTGGGCCACGCTCGCTCTGCTGACCCTGATGGTGACGTTGTGGATTTCTGGCCGCAGCAACCCAGATGATGTGATCGGTCTGCTTGAGCAAATGTTGGCCATTGCTCTGGGGCTGGTGGTCCTATTTATCAGCCGCAGCCTGCCTCTGGAATTGCTCACTCTCGCGTTCGCCTTGCGACTGCCTGCAGCGCGCCGAAACCATCCGGTGATGGAACGCAGGCAAGGCAGTAAGGATGTGTTGATGCCGTTTTGAATTAGTCCTCAGAACAGTCCTCAGAACTGTGGTTTTCACTCAGCAGTGCAGCTTGGCTGTGCGAGGCAGCTGCTCGAGAATCTCACCGTCTTCGCTGAGGGCCGGATAGCTGCGGCCCTGCTCGCGGCACCAGCCCGCCACCTCGGGGTAGCACCACTCAAACAGCAGGTCGGTATAACGCTCTACTGGAATCCCCTCACCCTCAAGTGGTGCCAGCCCAACCGCCTGACGCTGTCTGAGGGCTTCAAACAGCAGTGTGGCCGTGGCCACTGACACATTCAGCGACTGCACCATGCCACGCATGGGGATGAAGATTGCCTGATCCATCAACGCGGTGGCTTCCTCGGTCAGCCCCCATTTCTCTGCACCCAGAACGAAGGCGCTGGGGCCGGTGAAGTCGCATTCGCGGTAGTCGCGCGCGTTCACGCCCAGGTTGGTGCCATACAGCCGGAAACCTTGAGTCTTGAGCTGGCGCACAGCGCTGCTGATGTCGGCATGGTCATGCAACGGCACCCACCGCTGACTTCCTTGGGCGGTGCTGTTGAAGGTGCGGGGCCTGCCGCTGAAGCTCACGGCATGGGCTTCGAGAACCCCTACGGCATCACAACTGCGCAGGATGGCCGAGAGGTTGTGGGGTTTTTCCACATGCTCCACCAGAACGGTGAGATCCGACATCCTGCTGTCCAGGACTTGCTTCAGACGCTGAAATCGGCGGGGAAGAATCGGCATCGCTGAGATCTCTGCAGGCGCGAAAACTGGCCGGCAGCCATGGGGGCAGTGCTCAGATTTGCATGCAAGCGGCTTTTGCCATTCCGCTGACACGTCATTGCATTTGCTACACAAGTCCACGTCATGGCCACCATCTGAAGGAGGCTTCAGCTGGTAACTCTGATCAGAACGAGGGATCTTGGATGGGCACGATCTTGACGTCAAACGCGGCTATGGAGCTGATGCGTCAATCCGCCGTCGCCGGCATACCAGGTGAAATGCATGCCGAAGTGGTGGCGGGAGGCTGTTCTGATTGCGCGATTGTGTTCAAGGCAGGTCGTCATTCAGGTGAGCCAATCTCTAGAGAGTCTGGCGTGACGCTCTATTCAAAAGCCGAACAGGTCCGTCTGTTTTCGGGGATGGTTATCGATTATCAAGAATCACTATCCGGCGGAGGTTTTTTTCTGTCGGGTAAGACGATTGATGTGTCGTCGTGTGGAAATTGCTTCTCTTTTAAGGCTGATTGAGATTTTTGCAAGTGGTTGAACTCTTCTTGATTGGAGTTCAACTTTGAAAGACCGAGTTAATCGGACTGCATTGCGTTTTACCCACAGCATCCGCTTTGCTGAAGGGGCGTGATGGTGACATCGCTAACAACTTTTGGATCCATTAAGACACGTACTTTGATGCCGCCATCTGGATCATCGGCAAGTTCGATGCCGAGGCCAAGCAGCTCCTTGCCAGCTTCGTTTTTGTAGTTGATCAACTCGACTCGTTGGATATTGCCTTGCTCAGACATTGTTGAGGCCTGTGTTGTTATCCACTATTATGCCTGTCTGATGTTGAAAGAATCTTGATTGCTGAGATCAGCTCTCTTCATCAGCACTTCCTTTGGTACGGCAAAGGTTGTGGGCTGATGAGCAATAGCGTTGGCAGAAGCTGCTCACCATGGCGTTTTGTCCTGAGCGCGACGCCTTGCTCTGAATCTGCCGCCAGACAGGTTTGTCGTTGAGGTACGACTCCAAATTTTGGCTTGCTTCTGAGTCGCTGCCGAGCGGTGGCAGTCGTTCACCAAGGGCGACTCGACTCACCAGATTCCACTCCTGCGGGATGCCATCGACCGACACGATCGGCAAGGCTTCAAGCCTGCAGGGCTGGTTGCTCCGACCACTCTGGTCAACGCCATGTTGACTGGATCGCAGCCAAAGCTCGTTCTCTTGGTCGCAAACCTGCAGGTAACGCAGGTCAGCTGCTTGCAGGCCATAGGTAGCCATCAGTTGGAAGGCGAACCCGTAGCGGCGCCCCATCGTTGTATTCGGCAAAGCTGCCAGTAGCTCAAGGATTTCGGAATCCTGCAGCGCATAGGTGATGGGTTCGCGTTGATTTCTCTTGGGTTGATTGCTTTTGGGTTTGTTGATCAATGGCTATGTCCCCTTCGCTCGGTGTAGGTCACGGAGCCAAGTCATATCTGGATGCAGAATCGCCGAAGTTCAGTCACCTCTTCAGAGGTCGGTCCCAACAGGATGGCTCTATCCATGAATGGAGTCATCATGAATCATTCGGTTCCCGTGAGTCTGTCGGCACTGTTGTCGCTGAGTGCTCTGTTGCCGATGACGGCAACTCCTCTGTTGGCGTATGAGAATCGTGATGACGACCGCTACGCCTATAGCGGCCGCGATGCCTACAACAGCAGTCGGTCCTCCAACGGTCGTGACCATGACGAGAGTCGTGAGTATCTGTATCGACCGAAAGGAACAGCTCAGAGAGCTGCATGGGAGAAGCCCAACTCAGATACCAACAGTTGCGTGGAGGGCAGCTTGATCGGTGGTCTGCTCGGAGCCGGTCTTGGCGCTGTGCTGTCGCGAGGCAATGGCCGTTGGATCGGTATGCCTGTTGGGGGTGCCGCTGGTGCCTTGATTGGTTGCCAGGTTGATGGGGGCTGATGTCTCCATCTCAACGCAGCACATTTGATCGACGTGTGAGAGCTGTTGTTGCTTTCATCCCTCCGGGCCGCTTGTCCACTTATGGCCAGGTCGCAGATTGGATCGGTGCCTATGGCTGTGCGCGCCAGGTGGGTTGGGCTTTGCGGCGTTTAAGCCTGCCAACTCAGGTTCCCTGGCAGCGTGTGGTCAATGGCCAAGGCCGCATCTCGATGAGCCTGAGTCGTGAGGGATCCGACTGGATTCAGAGGGAGCTGTTGATCGCTGAAGGAATTCCTGTGGATCTAGAAGGTCGTCTGCCCCTCAAAAGGTTTCTGTGGGCACCTGATGAAGGGCAGATCGCTGAGATGGGTCAGTTACTCAGGGCGCTATAGGCCACGGTGACCGCCAGGCGCGTGATTTCGATCACCCCAGCGATGACGAATACCGTTGCGAACCGGGTCGCCCAGCGCGGTGGCTGATTGCCTCTCCAGCTGTTAGAGATCCGCATCCACTGGACCTCGGCGGAGGCCGGAAAAGTGATCCTGCTTGCCCGCCCTGAAGCCAGCTGATTGCCGAGTTTGGAGCTTGTTCCGATCGCTTTGTCGCTGAAGGCGTACCCCAGCGACACCGCAGCAGTGCGGTTGAAGGCCGACTGGGCTGATCCCGGTTGGGATTGCCAGGAGCGCACGAACGGCACGCCATGCTCCCCGAAAGCTTCGCTGTATTCCTCTGAATCAATAAGTGAATCCACGAGTGCATTGTGTCCTTGTGAAGCTTGAATCTGAATGGATTCGGACACTTCTCTTTGATGGTGGGGTGGTCTGCCTAGCAAATGTTTGAAATCCAGTTCGATGGTTCTCTGTGGAGAACAGAAATCGTAAAAGTTTTTGCGATAGAAGTCGGACTTAGCGAGTCCCCGGACGAACTCCTGCACGGTGATCCGTCCATCGTGCAATTCAGCCTCAAGAGAGATTGAGCGCTCACAATCCATGACATGTCCATTGCCGTAGACATGCTTGTAGGCAGCTTGAATCGCCATATCGACATCCGCCGCTTCGGCAGAGCCTGCGTATCCGGAGCGCAGTTTCACGGGCTGCTTTGTTGCACGTTCACCACCGAATTGTGTCGCGACAGAGGTGGACGAAAGCATGGCAATTTTTGAAGGTGACCTTGGTATCAAAGAGAGTCTTGAGCCGAACTAAGATTGAATTGTGCGATTCTTATGTTTTCGCAAATAAACAAGATCTTTTTTCAAGTTAATCAGCATTTTGGGTGAAGTTGAGTATCGCTTTTCAGCGATTTCGAATGTTTCTGGTAATGGCGATAGTTTTTGATCTTGTGGTTTTTTGGGTTTGACTTCGATGCGCGCCGTCTCAGGCCGAGCCTTGGCTTGCTGTTTGCGCTCAGTCCAGGTGCTGGGGGTTGCTGGCAGATGATTGAAATCAGTGAAGCCCACCTATGGCTCAACCTGCTGAACCCTCTCTCCGTGATGCACTGCTCTCTCGCCGTGTTGCATGGGACGTTCTGGAAGCAGTTGCGGCCGGGGCTTACGCAGATGTGGCTTTGGAGCGGGCGCTGCGCCGCCGGCCTCTTAGTGCTGTCGATCGTCGCTTTGTCACCGAGCTGTCTTACGGGGCCATTCGCTGGCGACAGTGGCTTGATGGTTGGCTGGATCGCTTGGGCAAGGTGCCTGCTCGTAAGCAGCCGCCGCGTTTGCGCTGGCTCTTGCACATCGGGCTTTACCAGTTGTTGCGTATGGAGCGCATTCCTGCCTCCGCTGCAGTGAACACCACTGTGGAGCTGGCGAAACAGGGAAAGCTGGCCCGTCTAGCGCCAGTGGTGAATGGACTGTTGCGTTCAGCATTGCGAGCCCGTGAGGCCGGCGAAGCGTTGCCTATGCCCGAGGACCCGGCAGCTGCTTTGGCCCAGGAACATTCGCTGCCGTTGTGGCTCAGCCGCGGACTGTTTCAGTGGTGTGGCCCCGAACAGGCTGAGTGCGTTGCCAGAGCCTGTAATCAGGTTCCGCCCCTCGATCTGCGCGTGAATCGCCTGCGTTCAAAGCCTGACCTTGTGGCAGCACTGTTCGCCGAACGGAGCATTGCAACAGCGCCGATTACAGGTTGCCCGGATGGGCTTCAGGTGCTGGAGCCATCCGGTGATCTGCGCCAATGGCCCGGGTACAGCGAAGGGTATTGGTGCGTCCAAGATCGTGCGGCCCAGTGGGTGGCACCGCTGCTGGATCCACGCCCTGGTCAACGAGTGTTGGATGCCTGCGCTGCCCCAGGTGGCAAAGCCACCCACCTAGCGGAATTGATGGGAGATGGTGGGGAGATCTGGGCTGTGGATCGATCCCCCGGTCGTTTGCAGCGGGTGGCAGCCAATGCTGCTCGGCTTGGCTGCAGCAGCATCCATGCGCTGGCGTCTGATGCGTCGCAGCTTGGGCAGGAGAGACCGGAGTGGCAGGGCCGCTTCGACCGGATACTTGTGGATGCACCGTGTTCCGGCTTAGGAACGTTGGCGCGCCATCCCGACGCTCGCTGGAGAGTCACAGAGGAGTCGGTTGCTGAATTGCTGAAGCTGCAGATCGGCCTACTGAATGGTCTCCGATCTCTGCTGGCCCCAGGTGGGCGTCTGGTTTATGCGACTTGCACCATCCAACCTTCAGAAAACACCGAACAGATCCATGGTTGGCTGCAGGCCCATCCTGATCTCGTGCTCAACTCCGAGCAGCAGCGTTGGCCTGACCCCGGAGGGGGAGATGGTTTTTACGCCGCAGTGATTACTGCACCGGGAGATAACAGCAGTGGCTGACTAGGATTTTAGGATTATTACAGTGTTTGAATAACGTTGGACTAATTGGTTTGTCCGACAAGAGCTGGAGGTTCCTGCTGCCAGCTGCTATGGTGTGTACCTATTAAGCACCGTGATACATGCCTACAGCCTTAGACAGAGTTCAGGTACTGCTGCAGCCTGATGAATATGCAGAGCTAACCCTGCTTGCGAAGGAAGACCGGAGATCTCTTGCTGCAATGGCTGCTGTTCTCATCTCAGAAGCCATCAAGGCTCGGGTGAAGAGTGGAGACTTTGTTATTGACCCTGAGGACCCTGCTTATGCAAAGGCTCGGGAGCGCCAGTTAGAGAGAGCCGGGATTACTCCAGAGGCTCTAAAGAAGGTGGATAAGGAGTTCTGGGACAAGGCTGCTGAAGCAAAGGCTCAGTCCGAAGAGGTCATGAAGAACACCAAGGCAAAGAATAAGTTGGCTTCTACTGAGGAACTTGAGGCTCAGATGAAACAGATGATGGAACAGATTGCTGCTCTAAAATCTCAGGATTGACTCCAAGCTTTAGAGTCTTTACTGTCTTGCTAAAGTAACGAATATTGATTTTAAGCTGATGCTATCGAAGGTGCTTGGCTTCTCGCTGATTCTTTCATCCCTTGCTATATCCGTGAATGCACAGGTGACAGAAAAAGATGTAACAGATAATTGGCAACGAGGTGCATTCCAATGGCCAACGAAAAAACAGTACGCCTCTTTCAAGTTTCTAGGGAAAAATTCTGAGTTTGCAGTTGCATTCATCTATCCAAGCAGTTTCATTCAGTGGGATGATCGGATGCCATCGCTTGCCATGGTGGATTGTAAGTCTTTTGAGATGATCGGTGGATGGCTGGTAACTGACAGCACTGACGAGAAGCTAGTTAAAGATCCCACGAAGCAGATTGAGGAGGCACAGCAGGTTGTCAATGACTTCTGCACTACACACAGAAATCTCTTTCCAAAAGCTGCTATTTATTAGAGTATTGAGATGTAAATTGGTATGAATCACCAGGTAGCAGATTTGATCTGCAGCATCTCGCGTGATGCCTGGCTATAAGATGAACTAACTGACAAAGAGGATGTCCTGATGGATCCAACGTTAATGCCAGTAGTTATTTCTGTTATTGGCTACAGCATCATCCTTGCAGTTGGTGGAGCCTGTGTTGCAGCTGCGCCATAGTTAGTGTTACTTAGCCATGAACGGTTAGTGATGCCTACTATTCTAATCATTGGATGTAGTGCACATCAACCATGCTCTAGTCCAACAAAATTGAGTGGCTTAGTCCAGCAACCTAGGCAGATGCACTGGCACCACTGCATGGTGCTGTGTTCATTGGAATCACAGTGCATTCATTAGATGGCCTATCTATCTAGCTGGACTGGCTAGCACCGCTGAATCACGCTGGCTGGCAGTTATTAACACCTACTAGTGGCACAGTAAGCACCACATAGCACTATGGAATATGGGTGCGAACTAGACACCCGGCACGGGGATAAGTCCAACTACAACACCTTCTTGTAAGCCTTCAGACTTTTTTATTATTTTTAATCGATATTATCATAATAAATATTTTCTAATTCATAAGCACCTATGCCGTATTCTGACAGTAATTCTGACGGTGGCTGAGTAAGAACATAAGCCCAAGCCAATTGAATATCCATGTGAATATCATCTCTAATATCCATGAAAATATCCCCTTTAATATAATCTGAAATATCCATGTAGATCTCATTGAAAAATTGACCTGTCATTCCGTGATTACCGAAGGTATGGTTCGTATCGACAGGCTCTAGACTATTTTCGTTGGGATAAAAAGTTATGCCGTGCAGATGCGGCGTTCCAGAATGAAGAGCATTTTGCACATCCATTTGAATTACATTGTCAATAGCTATATATGCAGTCTGAGTAATCTGACCACCGAAATTTCCGTATTGATCTGGATTTCTATCAAAGTCCCACGCACTTCCACCTGGAATTTCTACAGGAAAGCTAAACCAGGACTGACCGCCATCAAGAACTGAAGGAATAAAATCTAACCCGTATTCCCCTAGGTTTGTACCTATTATTTCATCTAGATTCTCTTGTATCTGACCGTTAATAGCAACAATAAAATTTCCTTGTAAATCCATCACATCGTCTCCAACAGACGCAATCGCAAACGGAATAGATTCAGAAAAAGTTAATTCAATTGAGTTATCACCACTTGTAGAAATGATGTTACTGCCAGGCTGACTATTTGTTTCAGTCATTATTGCCTAAAGCCGTTGTTGATAGAAACAGGGTAGCAAGGTATTGTGCTAGTGACAGAACGGGAAGCAAACAATGAAAACCATTCTTTTACTAGCTGCTCTTGTTATGTCTAGTGTGCCAGTAAAAGCTGATGACACACGGCTTCTTCATAGATCAAAAGTGGTAGGAGCTTTAGCATTTGCAGAGTGCCTTGTAAGGAAGGGAGAAATAACAGAAAAGCAAGCAAAAGAACTAATGAATGAATATGTAAGCGAGAATCCAGAACTCAATGCTGCATATTCATGGTCATTAACATCTGACAAAGTATCTAAAGCTGTGCAAGCATTAGTTCCTCATTTGAGCTCTGATTGTGGCGAACTTACTATTTCAGAAGATGAGGCATTGCGATTAGCTGGACCTTACATGAATTAACAGACGCTCAACCAATGAAGAAATTATCAGTCCTCCTAGGCGCTCTGCTCCTCTCAGCATCACCTGCTGTGGCACAGGATATTGTTTTTCTTAAATGTGATATCACGTATTATGGCACTCTTATTGATGCTGAAACATCAGATGTTGTTGACTCCATGAAAGAAGAGTACACAACGGGTTTTATGATTGATCTAAGGAATGAAACTCTTAATGGATGGCATGATACGCCAGATCCTGTTGAGATTAGGGATGGGGAAGTGATATACAAGTATGTAAAAGATGATAAAACATTAAATATGACGATGAAGTTCAATCCACCTGGAGAGATGTTAGGAACTGGAGATGCGTCCGTGGTCGTGGATGGTAAAAAATATAATTTGATGTTGCGTATGACTGGTAGTTGTAAAGGGGCTAATCAATGAGACTTCCAACCCTCCTGGTGCTCTGCAATGAGTTTCTGAAGGGTTTGGATAGACCCAGTTCGTACAAGTAGTTCTTGCTGTAACTCTTGGAACTGTTGCTGCCTAGCGTTGTATTCAGTGATGGCTAGTTGCAGGGTCTCTTCTAGGTTGTGATTACACATCTGTTTCTTCCTCTGGTGTAGGTGTAGTAGTTGCTGGTTTAACGAGACCAGTGCTCATCTCATAGACATATCCAGGAGCAACCATTGATGCTGCTAATGGTGATGGCCGTTTCTCGAACTGACGTGCATTGGCTGGATACTTAAATTCGAATGATGGATAGACTGGAAGCTCTTCTGTTGTTGTTTTAGATTTACGTTTTGAGGACATTCTGATTACGATTGGTAAGTTTTAGAAGTTGTTCAAACTCTCTTGACTTGATAAGCATGATGTAAGCGTTGTTGCTGACATCCATCTCATCTCCAAGAGTTAGCAGTGCTGTGTAGATATCCCACAGGTCATCTTTGATGTTGTTCTTCCATTCACCAGATGCTTTGCTGTAATCCCTGAGGGAGCTAATCCATTGATGAAAGAGCGATTCTATTTGTACTGATATAGGTACGGTCATTTAATAAGTCCATTGGTATTAGGTCAATAATCAACATCCCACTCAAGGATTTCAGGAAGGATCTCTTTCCTTCTGCCGGGTGTGAATGCCGCTGCTTCTTTAGTTGCACGTTCTCTGGCTGGTAGGCGTGCATAGATCTTTTGCATCACTGACACATCGTGACCTAACAGGTCTGCAGCAAGTAGAGGATCAACACCCATTCTTTTGAGTTCCATAGCTCTGTAACTACGGAATGAATAGGGAGTGTATTTACGGTCTGTTAGCTCTGCACCTTTGAGCTTTGTGTTGCACCTTTCCATAATGGTTTCCCAGCCTGTGGCATAGGTGCGTTCAGCTAGTCGTCTCCATTCATTGTGAATAGGTAGTGCGAAGACCAGTGTGTCTTCAGTGAGCTTGAGAGAGCCTCTTTGTTTGGCTAGCTCTTTACGTTGCCATTCTTTCCAGGCTAGTAAGCGTTCAGCTGCTCTACAGGAGACCTCTCTGGCTTTGTGAGTCTTGGAGTGAAGGATTCTGATGTGAGTAACTACATCATCAACCATTCCAAATGACATCCGTTCTGGGTTGTCTTCTGGTAAGTCAATGATGCGTTGAATGTCTATCTCTGGGTTCTCTATGCTGAGCTTCTGCATGTTCTCTTCGAACATCGTTTTGCTGAACCGTTTGACATTATCGAATTCAATATCAGACCATTTGACACCTAAAGCTTCACCGGGTCTACAGCCACTAGCTCTAAGGAATGCAAAGAAGGCCCACATCCTGCGTCTTGAGTGCAGCCATCTCCCATTAAGTATCCAGCCTCCTTCTTTAACCCAGGCGTGCATCTCTTTCCAGAAGACTGCTAGGTCACTGTCTCTCCAAGGCGGATTGGAGTCGTAATCGCTGTCCTTTGGTTTGACAGCAGGTATGAGCTTTTTGTTGATGAGTAGAGCTGCATCTAGGTGACCAGCTGTAACTAGGTGAACTATGAACTCTTTGAGGTGAGTGAGTTCCCGCCTCCAGGTCCAGATGGAGTACTCAGCTCTGTAAATCGGGTAGTTGTCAAAGCAACCAACCTTGATCTGGTCTGTGTAGGTAAGACCTTCCTGATTCAAGAAAGGGATGAGGCCATCCATGTTGGATTTCCTATTCCTCAACGTCGCATCTCTGATGAGACCTGCTCGGTGCTGCTTAATGAATCCCTGATGCCACTCGTGCATTAGGTCAACAATCTTTTGCTTGCGCTTCTTTGTGCTGCCAACGGTTGAACCTCTCTTTGGCTTACTGCCTGCTTTGAGGTTCTGAGACAGTCCTATGAAGGCATCCAAGGCCATGCTTTTGGCCTCAGTGAGAGATCCAGCCTCTTCGAGCTTCTGGCTCCTGTAGGCACGTCTGGATGCGTCGTAAACCCTGAGGAAGTAGGTAGAGGGATCACGGGTATAGGTGAGTAACTCAGCTCTCCCGTCCAGCACCTGTTCCTTATGGGAGATAGCCGGCATTTGTTAGACAGGCGTTAGACAAGCAGTGTGTCAGACCTTGAGATCCCTTTCTACAGCTGATGCTATCTGCCGCTACTGCACCGGCAGCGGTCTGAAGTTTTCATCCACTGGTGGACCACCAGCTGGTGCGATGTAGCGCCTTGGAGGTGCGCCCGGAGCGACTGTTGTTGGTTCTCCGCTGCTAAAAGGCTGGTCACCATTACTTTCTGAGGCAGCGTCTCCTGTTGTGGTGCGGCCCTGCTTTTTCGGTCCTGTGAAGGGGCGGTTGAGGACTGGTTTGGGAGGAAACTTCTGGATGTTGTAGCTGCCTTTGACAGTGGTCATGAATTGCTTCCAGGCCCAGGCAGCCTCACCGCTGCTGCTTTTGGTTTCGGCGTTGTTGTCGTAGCCAAACCAGACCGCTGTGGTGAGTTGTGGGATGGAGCCGATAAACCACAGGTCCCTGGCTCCTTCCGAAGTACCGGTTTTGCCCGCTACAGGGCGATCATCGAGTCGGGCAGCAGCACCCGTTCCTCCTGTTACCACCCGTTGCAGCATCCAGTTCATGGCGTCGGCTACCTCGCTGTCGAGGGCCCGACGCCCCTTGTCGCCATCAATGCGCCTGCTCCAGAGAACGTTGCCTTCAGGACCGCGGATTTCTTCGAAGGCCATTGGTTTCACGTACACCCCGCGATTGGCAACTGCGGCATAGGCCGCGGTCATGTCGAGCACGGTCTGCTCATAGGCACCGATCGCCATCGGGTAGTACTTGCCCAGAGGGCGCTCGTTGCCAATCCCGAGCTGGTTCGCGGTGCTGATGATTGCGTCGAAGCCCACCTTGTCCTGCAGCTGCACGGCCACCGTGTTCAGAGAATTCTTCAGGGCATCAGCTAGTGAAATTTTGCCGAAGTATTTGTTCTTGAAATTTTTGGGGCAGTAGCCGGACCAGCAGCGGGGCGCATCCACAAAGATGTCCTCTGGCTTCACTCCCGATCTGATGGCGGCGGCATACGGAAAGAGCTTGAACGTGGATCCCGGCGAGCGCAGACCTTGGGTTGCTCTGTTGAATTGACTGCTGCTGAAGTTCTTGCCGCCTACCATCACGCGCACTAGGCCCGTTCCTGGTTCCATCGACACGATCACCCCTTCGGTGTTGAAGGGGGCAAACTTCCGGACCACTTGCTGGGCTTTCTTCTGCCAATCAAGATTGAGGCTGGTGCGGATCTTCAGGCCTCCAACTTCAATTTGCTCAGCAGTGAGCAGCTGCGGCAACTGCTGGGCCACCCAGCTGGTGAAGTACGGCGCTGAGCTGTTGAAATATTTGGGAATGGCTGGTTTGAGATCGAGCGGGCTGGTGCGCGCCTGCTCGGCTTCGCTTGCGGTGATGAAGCCAGCCTGTTGCATTCGATTCAGCACGATGCTTCGCCGCTCCAGGGCAAGGTCTGGATTGACCAGAGGCGAATACACCGATGGAGCAGGGGGTAGGCCCGCAATCAGTGCGGCCTCCTGAAGGTTGAGTTGATCTGGTGTCTTGGAGAAATACACCCAGGCGGCATCGGATAGCCCATAGGCGCTGGCGCCGAGATACACATAGTTCAGGTATTGCTCGAGAATCTGCTCCTTGCTGAGTTGGCGTTCGAGTTTGTAGGCCAGGGCAGCTTCCTTGAGCTTGCGCGTGATCGTGCGGTCCTGGCTGAGGAACACTGTTCGTGCCAGTTGTTGGGTGATCGTGCTGGCGCCTTCCCGCACGGCTCCTTGACGCACGTTGCGTACTAGAGCCCGACCGATTCCCCAAATATCAACGCCGTTGTGGTCGTAGAAGCGTCGATCCTCCGCGGCGATGAAGGCCTGCTTCACGAGCAGAGGCATCTTCCCGGGTTCGATCTTTTCACGAGTCGCGGGCCCCAGCTTTTGGATCACCGCTCCATTACTGGCCAGCAGGGTGATCGTGCCGGGTCTGTTGAAGCGGCTGATGCCGCGTGCATCGGGGAGCGTTGCATCGAAAGCGCTGACAAGAGCAGATTGCGCCAGAGCCACGCCACTGCCGATCACAACGGCTGAACCCCCTATCAGAATCCAATGACGACGGGTGCGGATCACATGACTTGGGTCAGAGGGCTGTGACCAATCGCTAAAGCAGTGACCAACATGCCGAGCACCAGGAAGGGTTGCGCGCTCGCCTGATACTTCACGTCATAGGCCACGGGATCGCGCAGCAGCCAGATGTCCTGGAAGGTGATCTGGGGCACGATCAGCAGCACAAGAAGAACAGCAGCAAAATGCTGCCCGATCGCGATCAGCACCGCAACCATCAGCAGCTGAAAAAGATCAATCATTCCAGCGCTGATCCAGCTTGCGGGGCCAATCCCGAATGCAACTGGAAGTGACTGAAGGCCAAGTGCACGGTCGCCCTCAACACTCTTGAAGTCGTTCACGACGGCGATGCCCAGTCCTGCCAGGCTGTAAGCAAGGGTGAGCAAAGCGGTCGCCCAGGTGAGCTGTCCGAACAGCGCCTGCCCTGCCCACCAGGGCAGGGCGATATAACTCGCACCCAGGGCGTAGTTCCCTAACCAGCCGTTCTGTTTGAGCTTGAGAGGAGGGGCTGAATAGATGTAGCTGACGAGAGACCCGCCGATAGCCAGCAGAAAGAGAACGGGGGTCTCATGGTGGGCCCACTGGTCGAGCCCCCAGGCCACAGCCAGCCCGCTTAGCAGCAGTACCCAGATCTGCAGCCTCACCTGTCCGAGTGAGATCGCTCCGGAGGGGATCGGCCGATAAGGCTCGTTGATCGCGTCGATTTCGCGGTCGTAGTAATCGTTGATGGTCTGGGTGTAGCCGGCAAGCAGCGGACCACTCATCACCATGCAGATCGTGGCGGCAAGAAAGTGATCAAGCCGCCATTCGTAGTTTCCGCTTGCCGCAGCACCGCAAACAACTCCCCAGATCAAGGGGATCCAGGTGACCGGCTTCATCAGCTGCAGACGCAGCTTCCAGATGTTGGTGGTGCCGCTGGCACCCTTCATGCCGAGCAGTTGTCGGGCGTCACTCACAGAACTAAGCCTCAGGCGGCGACGATCTCGTCTTCAAAGAACCAGGAGCTGGATCCATCACTGAGCTCGACGACCACTCCAATCCCTTTGCCATCGACTGTTCGGAACTCAGTGACGGTGCCGAAGGCATCACTTTTGAGCAGGTCAACCATGCCCTGGGGAATGCGATCACGAACCCGGGTCACTCGAACTTTGCTTCCAACTTCAATGGATTCGAGTTGAGGTGTTGGAAGAGGTTCGGAGCCGGTTAATCGTTTGATCAGATTGAGAACATTTCCCAGCATGACCTGCAAGGCTTGGAAAGACGCTGCACCTTAACAGCCATGTATCGAATGCCATGGTCGCCCTGCGCTTGATTCCCTGCCTTGATGTCGCCAAAGGGCGCGTGGTGAAGGGTGTGAATTTCGTAGGACTTCGCGATGCGGGAGATCCTGTCGAGTTGGCTTGCCGTTACAGCCAGGCCGGTGCTGATGAGCTGGTGTTTTTGGATATCGCGGCCAGTCATGAGGGCCGAGCCACTCTGGTGGATATGGTCCGCAGGACATCGGATCAGGTCACCATTCCCTTCACGGTTGGTGGCGGCATCGCTTCGGTGGAGGGCATTACCGAGTTGTTGCGGGCCGGTGCTGACAAGGTCAGCCTCAACTCCTCAGCGGTGCGAAGGCCGGAGCTAGTGAAGGAAGGCGCGGATCGCTTTGGCTGTCAGTGCATCGTGGTGGCCATTGATGCTCGCCGACGGCAGGCAGGCGGCTGGGACGTGTATGTGAAGGGTGGACGTGAAAACACCGGCCTGGATGTCACCGCATGGGCACGCCGGGTTGTTGAACTCGGAGCTGGCGAAATCTTGCTCACATCCATGGATGGTGACGGCACCCAGGCGGGGTATGACCTGGAACTCACGCGGTCGGTCGCACAGGCCGTACCCGTGCCTGTGATCGCTTCCGGAGGCGCCGGTTGTCTTGATCACATCGCTGCCGCCCTCGACGACGGCCCAAATGGCGGGCAGGCTTCCGCGGCACTGCTGGCATCCCTGCTTCATGACGGAATCCTCACCGTTGAGGCGATCAAGTCGGATTTGCTCGGCAGAGGTCTGATGATCCGCCCTCTGGAGACTTGACTTCTCATTAATGTGTAAAGAACTGTTCTGCGTGGTCGGACTCCCTTAGTGCATCTCCTGCTTTCCACGATTGAGGCACTGACGGTTTCTTCAGTTCACCCACTGATCCCAACGAGCTGGGCGCTTCCTCTTGGCATTCTGCTCGTGTTCGTGGTGATCGTCCTTGTGGGCTGGGCACTTCAGTTGATGCAAGCCGCCATGGACCAGGGTGAGTTTTCGCTCATGCTGGCTGGCTGCATGGTGTGTTCAGCCGCCGTCGGACTCGCCACTGTGATGGTGATGACTCTCAGTGATCTGCCGCTTTGAAGCCTGGCGATGCTGAAGCCGTTGAACAGTTGTTCAACGATGCTGCGCCCAGTTACGACAAGTTGAACGACTGGCTCAGTCTCGGGCTGCATCGCCAATGGAAGCGAGAGATGGTGCTGCAGCTCTCGCCACAGCCAGGAGAGCAATGGTTGGATCTTTGTTGTGGGACGGGTGACTTAGCCCTCTCTTTGGCTCGCCGTTTGCGCCCTGGAGGACACGTGATTGGTGTGGATGCGGCCGCTGCACCTCTCGCGATTGCGGACCAACGATCGGCGCGCGAACCCTGGCTGCCGGTGCAATGGCAGCAGGGTGATGCTCTGAATCTGGAGATGCCGGATGCCTGTGCCGATGGGGCGTTGATGGCCTATGGATTACGAAATCTTGCCGACCCAGCTGCGGGCCTCATGGAGCTTCGGCGCGTGCTGCGTGATGGGGGCCGGGCCGGTCTGCTGGATTTCAACCGACTGCCCTCTGGCACTGCTGCGGCTGTGTTCCAACGCACTTACCTGCGCAGAGTGGTGGTTCCGATTGCATCTCGGGTTGGTCTTGCTGAGCACTACGCCTATCTGGAGGAGAGCCTCAAGCGTTTTCCCGACGGAGCCGCTCAGCAGCAGCTGGCTCTCGATGCCGGTTTCCGCGAAGCCTGCCATCGCCCAGTAGCAGGAGGGCTGATGGGCCTTCTCATCGTTTGGGCCTGAACCATTCATCCTTCGACGCACCTCGCTTGCGACAAGCGAGACCGATGAACTATGAAGGAATGATTAAGAAGCGGGGGAGAAACGTATGGCCTTTCCGTTGCCGTCTCTGCTGTCCTCCATCGAGGATCTGCTAGATGAAGTCCAGTGGCTGGATGGAATGATCCTGGTCACTGACTCACAGAAGGCCACCTTCGTTTCGTTCTCTCAGGTGGATCCGGTTCTGCGCCGGCTGCGCTCTCGCCCCAGGGGTGCGGAGGTGGCTGAAAAGCTCTGCATGTCGCTGCTAGAGACCCACGGCAAAGGGGCTAGTAAACCGGTCCTGGTTTTTCAGGGTGATGGCAGTTTCTGGTTGGGCACGATGGGCCCAGGGCGTAGTCATCCCCATCGCCATCACGCGATCGCCCATCTGCGCCGCTGCCTTTCCCTGAGCTGAGCTGCCGAGGCGGCTCTGACGCGAGAATGCATCGGATTGGCTCCAGCGCACGGATGCATTTTCAAGACATCATCAGCACTCTTAACCGTTTCTGGTCCGAGCAGGGGTGCCTGCTGCTGCAGCCTTACGACACGGAAAAGGGCGCAGGAACGATGAGTCCGCACACGGTGCTCCGAGCGATCGGGCCTGAGCCCTGGGCCGTGGCTTATCCCGAGCCTTGTCGCCGCCCCACTGATGGTCGCTACGGCGACAATCCCAATCGAGCCCAGCACTATTTCCAGTACCAGGTGCTGATCAAACCTTCGCCGGATGGCATCCAGGAGACCTATCTCGCTTCGCTGGAAGCGATGGGTATTCGAGCTGCTGATCACGACATCCGCTTCGTGGAAGACAACTGGGAGTCGCCCACCCTCGGGGCCTGGGGCGTGGGCTGGGAGGTGTGGCTCGATGGCATGGAGGTGACCCAGTTCACCTATTTCCAGCAGTGCGGCGGCATCGATTGCAAGCCGGTGTCGATTGAGATCACCTACGGGCTTGAGCGTTTGGCGATGTACTTGCAGGACGTGGAGAGCATCTGGGATCTGAGTTGGAATTCCGACCGCAGTTATGGCGATATCTGGCTTCCTTTTGAGAAAGGACAGTGCCATTTCAACTTTGAGGCCTCTAACCCTGAGCGCCTCAAGCAGTTGTTCGCGATCTATGAAGCGGAAGCCGCTGATCTCATTGAGAAAAATCTGCCTGCGCCGGCCTTGGACTTCGTGCTCAAGTGCAGCCATACCTTCAACCTGCTTGAGGCTCGTGGGGTGATCTCGGTGACGGAGCGCACGGCCACGATTGGCCGTATTCGCAACCTGGCGCGCAAGGTCGCGGAGGCCTGGCTGGCTGAGCGCGAAGCGCTGGGATTTCCGTTACTTGAACAGCCCGCCGCCGCTGCTGCTGCAACCACCACCGCTGTCTGATTGCGGGGGAACCCTCGTTCCAACTCCGATCGTGCTGAATGAAACCGGTTTTCAGTGCCGGGTTGTTGCTGTTCATGGCCTGCATCGGGTCGGCCTGTGTCAGCTCCTCAGAGCAGTGGCTGAGCCTGGTGGCGGTTCTGGTCGGCGGACTGGCTGTCTGGGGGCGAGCCTTTCATCGGCCGAAAAAGGCCATGGCGGCTCTCGCTTTGATGCTCTGTCTGGTCTGCGCTCGCTGTGGAACTGGCGCCATGCCTCAGCCTCAGCCAGGCGATCCCAGCCTGCTCATTCCTCCTGATGGCAAGCCTTTCGTGGTGCGCCTGGTGGGCCGCATCCACGCTGACGCTGCTGTGACGAACGGTCGCTGCCGTTCGTTGCTGGAGGTCAGCAGCCTTAATGGCCAGGTCAGTCGAGGGCGAACGGAGCTGACACTCGATCCCTGTACGACCCCTTTGCTGACTGGGTCTTGGCTTGAGGTTCAGGGAGAACTGCGCCGTCCTCAACCTGCCTCCCACCCACTGTTGGCGAGTGGTGATGAGCGATTGGCTCTGCAGCGAACTTGGAGTCGTCTGCGCACTGATGCCATTCAAGTGTTCCGGCAAGACTGGACCCCACTGGCTAATGCACGCCGAACCATTGCTCAGCGCTTCACTGATCTCGCTGGAGAGCAGTCAGGTGGCTTGCTCGCGGCTCTGGTGCTTGGAGGTGCCCAGGTGTCCTTGCCGCAAAGCCTGCGCGATGGATTCCGGGTGGCTGGCCTATCGCATGCCTTGGCGGCTTCTGGATTTCACCTATCTGTGCTGCTGGGCAGCACACTCGCTTGCGCCAAGACGTTGCCTGCGGCCTTGAGGATTGCTGCGGGGAGTGGCGCTATGGCTTTGTTTCTCGCCCTTACGGGTGCGCAGCCATCCGTGGTGCGCGCGGTGTTGATGGGTGCAGCGGCACTGCTAATTGGTGAAAGCGGACATCGCAGTCGCCCGCTAGAGGTGCTCCTGGTCACGCTGGTGCTGATGCTGCTGGTGCATCCGGCATGGGGGCGTTTCATCGGCTTTCAGTTCAGCGCCGCGGCGACGGCCGGCTTGGTGATTTCGGCAGGCTCTCTGGAGCAATGGTTTGTGCAGCACTGGCCCCAGTGTTTGCATCGATTGGCTCCGGCGCTTTCGATTCCCCTTGCTGCTCTGTTCTGGACCTTGCCACTGCAATTGCTGTATTTCGGCGCAGCGCCTCTTTATGCATTAGTCAGCAACCTGCTTGCTGCTCCGTTGCTAGCTCCACTCACGCTGGCCGCCATGGCACTGGCTGTGATGGTGTTGCTGCTGCCGGCTGCTCTGAGCGCTGCTCTGTTGCCTTGGTTGATCTGGCCTGTGCAGCAGTTGAGTTGGTGGCTGATCAGTTTGGTGCACTGGATCAGTCAGTGGCCAGGGGCTCAGATGCTCACAGGGCCGGTGCATCCCCTGCTTGTGTTGTTGTTTGCTCTGGGGCTGCTCCCCTGGCTGATGCCCGCTACGCAGCGCTGGCGCGGTCTGTCGTTGTTGTGGCTTGTGTTGGCGGTGTGCCTGCAGGTTCGGGTTCAGCTTCGGGATGACTTGATTCGTGTGGAGCAGTGGGGACGCCAGTGGTTGGTGCTGCGCCACCGAGGTCGGGCGGCCATGTTGAGCAGCCATGGCGATGACCTCAGTTGCCGAATCGCGACACGACTGAGTCATGGGCTTGGTCATCAACGGCTTGATTGGATTGCGGTCCTCGACCCGGTGGGTACGGATCAGCAGGTGTGTTGGAACGTATTGGCGCACACGCTTGAAGTGGAACAGAGAGGACGGTTCCCCCTCACTCCAGGGCAGCGTCTGCAGAGCGATGGACTGAGTGTTGGCGTCGCTGACCAGCGGGGCCGCATGTTGACAGTCCGCTTTGGAACTCGAGTTCAACGACTACGTCGCAGCAATCTTCGCCCCCAATCGGGCTGATTGCTCATGGTGTGAGAGGGCTGCCTACTAAAGTGATAATGCGCTTTGAGCGCTTGGAGAGGTGGCAGAGCCCGGTTGAATGCGCACGACTCGAAATCGTGTAGGGGTAACACCCTCGTGGGTTCGAATCCCACCCTCTCCGTTTTTAGTAAGTCCTTGTAGGTTCCGTGTCGCCCCAAACCCGTTGCGGTAAGGGACTTTTTGATGCCTGGTTGTCTCGAATAGTCGCATAAAACACCAGGGTGTCTCGCGGATGTGTTGTTGGATTTGGGGGTTGTGTTGTTGGATAAAATCGGTGTTGTTGGATTTCTGAGATGTCCCTCTCTGACTCGCAAGTCAAGGCAGAGAAGGCAGGACAAGGAAGAAGGAGTGTCTCTGTTGGAAACTCTCTGATTCTGGTTATCGAATCAGAATCCAGAGGAGGTGGAAAGTCCTTTGAGGGACGTATGAGGTTCCCTCCTGGGCGCAAGGGCAAGCAGGTTCCCGTGCGGATTGGTGTCTATGGAAAAGGTCTTGGGAAGTGGTCTCTCAGGGAGGCAAGGGATGAATGGGACCGCATCAAGACTTGGAGCAGGGAGACAGGCAGAGACCCCAGGGAACTGAAAAAGGAAGAACAGCAGGACAAGGTTCAGCAGTCCTCAGGTCCGACCTTCGAGCAGGCATGTGAGTCCTATCTCTCCAACTCAACGGCAAAAGAGAGAACCAAGCAGAACTACCGAAATGTCTTGTGGAACCAGGTGCTTCCAAGGTTTGGGGCAGAAACTCCTGTTGAGCACCTCTCTTGGGACCACAAAGGAGAAGGAGGGAAGAAGGGACGGGAACTGGTGATGGATTACTTCCGTTCCGTGGAGGTCAGGGCACCTGTTCAGGCACAAACGAACCTGATGGTCATGCGTGGGGTCTTTGACCATGCGATTGACCAGGGGTGGATGGAAAGGGACCAAAACCCTGCTCTTGGGACCAGAGGAACCAAGACCAAGCACCAACCCAAACCTCATCCATCGTTGCGTTGGGACCAACTTCCTCAGTTCTTCGAGGAGTTGGAAGGGAACAAGGCAAACGGAACTCTGGTGATGGTTGGTGCGGTGAAGGTCCTTTTCATGACCTTCCTCCGGGTTGGTTCTTTGGTTCCGATGCGATGGGAGGAACTGGATACCGCAGAGGACCTCTGGGTCATCCCAGGCAACCGAATGAAGAACGGACAGGACCACTTGGTCCCTCTGACGGACCCACTCAAAGATGTCCTGGATTCACTGCGGAAGGTGACTGGCGATGAAGAGTTCGTGTTCTTCTCCCATAGGTCCAGAGGCACTCCACACATCAACCCTTCATCCATCAACCAGCATCTGATTCGGATGGGATACAAATCGGTTCTGCGGGCACATGGAGTGCGTTCTATTCCGATGACCGCAGGACAAGATGTTCTTGGGTTTCCTGCTGAACTGATTCAGAGGCAGTTGTCCCACAGCATCGGGGACAAAGTTCGCAAGGCATACGACAGGTCTGAGATGCTGAATGAGAGGAGAAAGTTTATGGTTTCTTGGTGCGATGCTCTGCTTGCTCAGGGCATGAAGGTCTGACGATTTAGGGGGTGGTTTGAGTTAGTCGGACCTCATGAGACCACCTGGTATGACTTGGAGGTCATCCTACAAACCAGCACATAGAACCGGCGGGTCGGGTTCTCCTGGATTATACTATATTCATCGAAACGAAGGGAGCATACCTTCCGCTGCGATACAAATAAAATAATCACTTGCCCGCAAGGGTCTTTCTAAACCAGACATCCCCTCTCTGGTTTCTCTGTCTAACAAGATAAAAAGCAAATAACCGACTTTCTTTCCTCTTGCTTTTTGCCCTTATGTCCGCTTATTCACATTTTCTGCGACTGAAACAGGTCAAAGAAATCACCTGTCTCTCTAAATCCTCCATTTATCGACTAATGGAGCAGGGGGATTTTCCAAAGCAAGTTCCTTTGAGTGCTCGTTCTGTCGTCTGGGTAAAGTCTCAGGTCGAAGATTGGTGTGCTCAAAAGGTTTGTGCTGCTCTTAGTTGAGCAATTGTTAGTCAATAAACTGACTCAAAACCCTATCGGTGAGAGAACACCGAGAAAAAACATATTCACACTATCTCTCTTGTATCATGGTGACGCAAATTAGCAAGTCTTTTGTCAAGACGACCGATATATTAACTCATGAATCACTAAATATCCTCCAAATACCAGCACCTGAAACTCTCAAAGAGCACTCATACTTCACCCTCAAGGGGCGCCTTGAGTTTTCAAAGGACTACAAAGGAGTTCTTTGGGCAATATCGCAGACTCCTGGCATTTCTCGTGTCGAATACAACCATACGGACTTTTCTGTCTCCTGTTCATGGTGTCTAACTCATGACCATTTGACCACTGAAGAGTCATTGGCATTTACCTGCGAGTACATAGATACCTTTGTCTCCAAACTTAAAATGGTTGTTGGCGATAAGGTTATGGAATTCAAGGACATGGGCATCGAACCTCATGTCTTTATTGAAAGTCTGAAACCGATTAATGAATACGACGGGGAACGCAATGGACTCTGGTCAAAGTACTACTAAATAAATATTGGTTTTCTCAGACTCAGATTTCTAAAACCCCTAGGAGTTCAAAAACCTGGGGGATTTTTTTTGAGAGAATGGATTTGATATATCAATGACGCAAAGCACTTCCTCTGGAGGTCAACGGGACCCATCGTTTTAGATGTCAACAAGAAACCAATTGCTGCTTATCGCTTTGTCTTACTTTTGTAGTTTTCTTCTATAAGTTCTGCGATCAGATCTTCTATTTTTATTCTCCATCGTTTGCCTAATGCCACAAGCATTTCATATTGGACTGAACTGATTTTGACTTGCCTCATGTGATCTCCAAGTGTGCCTGCTTTCTTTGTCTGTACAGGTTCTTAAGTGCGATCTTGTATGTATCACTCCTGGTGGGAATATCTAAATCATCCATCAGGAACTCTTCCATCGGCATATAAACCGGAACCTCCTTTGTCTTAAAGGAAAGTTGGAACCTGTTTTGTTTCTTCTTTGGGAACATCGTTTTGACTGGTGTATTAAATGTGAGTGGAATTTGCTTTTGGTCTCTAGAGGTACCTCTGGAGTCTTCGTGAGTAGCAGTCTTAGGTCGCCAGAGATGCAAAGAGCACCTATATTTATTTGATGCTTCTTTAGTATTTTCACCCCACTTCGTGTGGTGAAAATGCCTTCGGCATCTACTCTTATATTTGGTCTTTAATTATTTAGAGGTAGAATTTCTGAAAGACTCTATGTATTATATAGACAACTAAGAAGTTCAAGGTACACAGCGCTTGCCGAAGAACCCTATGTATTCATTCTATTGGATAATTGTTGTTCTGCCAAGTGTTATTGATCGACATAAGTATTGACTAAATAGAATAAATCGTGTATAATGTACATGTGCCAATAAGGGCAATTGTATTTCGCTTTAAACTAATGACTATTACGGAAAAGTATATCCAGATGATGCAACTATCTTTGCTTCACTGCAAAAAGAAACAGTTCAGGGATGGAATGGGTTGGACTCTTGCCTGCCCCTTCTGTAGGGATGCACAGAAGCGTGAGAGCAAGATCAACGAGAAGTGTGCTTCCCTCTACCCAGTAAAGGGCACCTTCACCTATTTCTTCTCCTGCAATAGGGGACTGAATGGTGGAGTTCAAGGTGTTCATTCCTGTAATCACACAATGAAGTTCTCCACCTTCCTCAAGCAGTGGAACCCACCTCAATACAGTAAGTATGTAAGGGAGAAGGAACTGGCAAAGAAGAACTACAAACCCAAGTTCTCTGGTTAGAGATAGAAGAGGTCTGACTGGTTCTTCCTCAGACATCTCTGATTGCCTTCGTAGCATTATCTGTTTACCTTGATGGAATCAGAATCCAAATCATTGTCTCGCAGGACTATTGCCATTGCTTCTGCATTGTCTGTGCTTGCGCTTGGGTCTCCGTTGATGACTGCAGACGCGAACACTTTGGCGGATCATTTATATAGTATTGGAAGAGAAAAATATGAACAAGGTAATTATCAAGGAGCAATTGATGATTGGAGTAAGGCAATAGAGATTAATCCGGAATTTGCTGCTGCCTACAACAATCGTGGTTATGCTAAGTATAATTTAAAAGATTACCAAGGAGCAATTGCTGATTGCGATAAGGCAATAGAAAGTAATCCGCAGGATGAAATTGTCTATCTTAATCGCGGTGTTGCCAAATATAATTTAAAAGATTATAAAGGGGCAATTGCTGATCTCGATAAGTACATAGAGATTAATCCTCATCATGCCAATCCCTACTACATCAGTGGTCTTGCTAGAGAATTGGCAAATGATCTTGAGGGTGCCTGTGATGATTGGAGAAAAGCAGCAGATCTTGGCGAAGTACGCTCTGCTGAACGGGTGAAGAAACAGTGTTAGGGATTGGTTTCTAATCACTGAATGAGGTTCTCCACCTTTCTCAAGAAGTGCAATCCACCTCAATACCGGAAATATGTAAGGGAGAAGGAGATGGCAACGAAGAACTATCAACCAAGGTTCCCTGGTTAGTGATAAATGAGATCAAACTGGTTCTTCCATGATGCATCTTTAATTGCTGTGCCAGTGCTCCCTTCCTAGATTGATGGAAGCAGAACACCTCTTATATGTCACGCAGGACCACTGCCATTGCTGCTGCACTGTCTGTGCTTGCTCTTGGGTCGCCGTTGATTACCGCTTGTGCGAACCCTTTGGCGAACAATTCATACAATAGTGGAGTAGACAAATATGAACAAGGCAATTACCAAGGAGCAATTGCTGATTACACCAAGGCAATTGAGATCAATCCTGATTTTGCCGATGCCTTCATTAATCGTGGTGCCGCCAAGGATGAATTAGGAGATCTTCAAGGAGCAATTTCTGATTACACCAGGGCAATAGAGATCAATCCTCAGAATTCGATTGCTTACGGCAATCGTGGCAATTCCAAGAATAAATTAGGGGATCATCAAGGCGCAATTGCTGACTACACGAAAGCAATAGAGATCAATCCTGAGTCTGCCAATGCCTATTACAATCGTGGCAATGCCAAGAGTGAGTTAAAAGATTATCAAGGAGCAATTGCTGATTACACAAAGGCAATAGAGATTGACTCTCAGCATTCCAATGCCTACAGCAATCGTGGTATTGCCAAGTATGATTTAGAAGATTATCAAGGAGCAATTTCTGATTACACCAGGGCAATAGAGATCAATCCTCAGAATTCGATTGCTTACGGTAATCGTGGCAATGCCAAGAGTAAATTGGGGGATCATCAAGGAGCAATTGCTGATTACACGGAGGCAATAGAGATCAATCCTCAGGATTCGATTGCTTACGGTAATCGTGGTACCACCAAGAATGAATTGGGGGATCATCAAGGAGCAATTGCTGATTACACCAAGGCGCTAAAGATTGATCCGAAGGATGCCAACACTTATGAGAATCGTGGTATTGCTAGAGAATTAGCAAATGATCTAGAGGGTGCTTGTCGTGATTGGAGAAAAGCAGCAGATCTTGGCAAGGAACGCTCTGCTGAATGGGTGAAGAATCAGTGTTAGGGATTGGTTTTCTAATCACACAATGAAGTTCTCAACCTTCCTCAAGAAGTGGAATCCACCTCAATACAGTAAGTATGCAAGTGAGAAGGAATTGGTGAAGAAGAACTACCAACCCAGGTTCTCTGGTTAGGGATAGAAGAGGTCCATCAGGTTCCCGTCCTCATCAACAATCCTGTATTGCTTACCTGATTGACTTGCTTTGCTCTGTGCTGTCCTGGAGGCAGAAGGAAGGTGGTGAACCGTTTGGTATTGCTGCCATCCACCGAACTGATTGCGAACTTGGATTTTGTATTTGGGTGATGCCATGACTGGTAGGGCAAGAAGTAGTAGAAGGAGAAATATTCTCATTCGCCTAGTCCTTTGAACTCCTCCAGGAGAACTCTGTTGAGTCGGTCATCACATCCAACAACCAGTTGCGGGTAAATCGTTCCTTGCAAATAAGGTCGATAGGCAGCAGAGCAGACCTCCTTGGTTGCCTCTCTCCATTGCTTCAGAGTTCCTGGTGAGAGTTTCTTCTCAAGTGCTGCCTTGGATTCATCCAAACGCTTGGAGGCGCACCATCTCATCTCAACGGTGTTGTTCCCTGGGCACTTGATGTCTGGTTGCTCTGCCTTCGCTGGCATCACAGGTAAAAGCAGCATCAGTAGCAGAAGTGCTCTCATTTTTTTTCTAGGACTTGCTCAAGCACAGCATCCTGCACTCGGTCTTGGTATGCCTGGTTTCCTTGTTTTATCCATGCCTCTAAAATCGTAGTGTGAGGGGGAGATCGATCAGGTGTGGTTACCTGTGTCGATGGGTGGGGTCACGCTCACTGCCTCTCTCACACCTATTTGCATACACCAGGATTCATCTCAAGGTTTCTGGTTGCCACTTCATCTCCAAGTGACGATGCTTTCTTCATATCTTTGCAGGCATCAGTCATATTGCCTTGTCTGTCGTAGTTCTTTGCACGATATCTGTAACCGTATGCCAAATTTGGATCAATTTCTAATGCCTTATTCAAATCTATAAGTGCTCCCTTGTAGTTGCCAAGGTCTGACTTCAATGCACCAAGGTTGGCATAAGCACTTGAAAAGTTTTCATCGATCTCAATTGCTCTTCTGAAGTCGAGGAGAGCACCGCCTTTATTTCCCGTTATTGCTTTAGCAACGCCACGAGTTTCGTATGCCTTTGCAATGTTTGGATTGAGTTTTAATGCTTTGTTCGTGTCATCAAGTGCTTCTTGTGGTTTGCCTAATTTTAATAGTGCTGATCCTCGTGAGTAGAACTCATAAGCATTATTGGGTTCTTCTTTGATTAGTTCGTCGAAATCTTCAAGTGCACCTTTGTAATCACCTGAGTGCCATTTCTCTTCTCCACTTATTTGTAAAGGGTTCAGTGTCTTCTTTGGAGGGTAATTGAACCAAGGCGATTCAAACGACGGACCTTTGAAGGTTATGATTTCCTCCCTCGCAACCTGTCGTGCTCAAGGCACAAAGTGAGAGTGCCATTGCTGCCAGGGTTCTACGACGAGGCATCTGCTTAGGCATTTCCTGTCTCCATAGGGTAGTCAGGATTTTCTATTTGTTCGCATTATCAATCATCGATTTTATGCACCATCCCATAGGGTCATAACCGCCGAATTCTTTCCTGCTCAAGTACTTGGAGAATGGAACAAAGAAGTAATACTTGTATTCGCATCTCATTGTTTCGCAAAACCCTTGATTCACGCTTTCTTGGTCTGCTCGACAGTACAAAAGTCTTATCTCTTTTTGATTGCTAATTGCAGAGAGAGATATCCAACCAGCAATAACTCCTATTGCAGCAAGCGATGCCTTATGGGATCTACGGAGAGGCATCTGTTATTACACTGCTTGTTTGTTAGAATAATGATCATTAATAGGACTTCTTGCTCCATTTATTGATTTCTTGTCATTTGTAAATGAGGTCTCTTCTTGCTCTGGTGCAAGAGCATCAGCGGTAGCACGAAGTGCATCAGCAGTGATCTGGCGGGCACCTGGATTTGAGAAGAGCAAGAAACCAAGACCAACTCCAATAAGGATCTTCACCATCACACCGCCTCCTCTTCTTTGATGATGCGCGTGATTGTTGCGAGTGCCAGACCTGTCTGGTCCTTGATTGACCTATAGGACTCACCCTCTTTACGCAGACGGAGCACCAAGGACTCTTTCTTGTTGGAGGTCTTAGGTCTCCCCCCAAGATTCCCTCCAGTCTTTCTGCGGTGTTCTACGGACTCTCTACTCCTCTCCTGAATAAGAGACCTTTCCACTTCTGAAAGACCAGTAAGGAGTCCAACGACAAGAGGTGCCATCTTGCCAAGTGCCTTGGTGTCTATCAATCCATCCAGGGTCCTTACATGGATTCCCTCTTGCTGAAGATCGTTCAGACGGTTGATGACCTCGACCTGACTCCTTCCAAGGCGGTCCAACTTTGCAACACACAGCAGGTCTCCTGCGCGGAGAACAGATAAGCAGGCACGGAGTTGATGCCTTTGCTCCAGGGTCGTGGTGCTTGAGACCTTTTCAAAGAAGACCTCTTCGCATCCATCTGCCTTGAGGTCATCCACCTGGGAGTCAGTGGATTGATGGGTGGTTGAGCACCTTGCGTATCCGATTTTCCGTCCCATCTGTTCGGAAAGGATGTATGTTTCTAGAGCATAAGCAGAAAAGCAGCCGAACGTACTTTCCGAACGCTTATTCGCCCCCTTTTTGTGCTCAGACCTCTTTTCTCATGGTGTTGGAGCAACTCAGGGGTTTCCGAACACCCGCTCCTTGCCCTTCTTCCTGTTTTCTTCTGCGGTCGCCGCGACCAAGCAGGAGTAGAACAGATGAACTACCCGGAGAACTCGCTTATGGATGGTTGGTTGATGACCCCTGGTAAGGAGCAATGGACATATCGGTTTCACAGGGACGACAATTCCTGGACCAGGGACCCCAAGGTTTTCGTAGATGTGGGAAGACCGATGCCTGATGGTTCTCCTGCGCTTCTGAAGACCCGCCAGCACCTTCGTAGAGACGACGCAGAGGTTCTATGGAAGAACTTGCTTCGTAGTGGGTTTCAAAAGGTCCCTGCTGTCTGGGGTGCTGACGCAGAACCCTGACTTTTGTGCCCAGAGGAACTTTTTCTAGAAATGTGCCTTTGACGACTTTGTGTATCACCCTGATACACAACACTGAGTCAGTTCAGGTGAAGGGGGTGCTGACGGAAACGGGAAAACATTAATAGAGGATTGACGGGATGGTCCGGGAAACCATCCCGTTTTTTGTGCCTGGGTGGGGCACGACTCGAAATCGTGTAGAGGGAATCTCTTCGTGAAATCGTTTGCGGGGACTCGATTCAGGAGGTCTCAGGCAGTCCCGTGAATGTGTTGTTGGATGTGTTGTTGGAAATCGGTATATCTTCTTTTAGTTCGTCCCAGACAGAGTCTTACCGTCTTTTTGGGACCTATATGGACTCACACCCTCTCCGTTTTTGAAACGTTCTTGGAAAGAGTTTGAGTCATTGCAGGTCAAAGGCAGTTTTCGGGCTGACTCTGACTATCTCGGACTTGGCTTTTGTGTCGGTCTAAAGCCCATGCCTCTTTGACGCACTCAGCGATCAATCGACAATCGATCCACGACTAGAGATTGCTGGTAATCGCTCAAAGTTGCTCTTATGAGTGAAATAGCAGCACAAGGCCGTCGCTGACTTGATGAAACTCCCTTTCTTCGCGACTCAGGTCCAGGCCGACTTCCAGGCCTTCGGTGACGGCTTGATCAAAGGGCGGAGTGCCGGGAGGGGCGTCTCCCTGCCAGAGCGCTGCGATTCCCACGGCTGTGGCATGCCAGTGGAAGTGAGTGGTTTCTCCGATGGAGGCTTCCTGGAGAGCCTCTTCGAGGAGGCCGTTGAGAGCCGTGCTTATCGATGCCATCCCACAAGCTTCGGGACAGGTGCCGGGGACGGCAATCGCCTGAGAAACTTCTTGATCAATCTGTCGCGTAGTGAGACACGTCTGGATGTTCCGTAAGGAAGTCATGCTGGCTCTGTGCCGTTGGGGCTACTGGCCCTTTACAGCTGACGTATGCACAGCCTTGAGGTTGATTGGTTTGAGACGAAAGGGACAACGCGTGGTAAGTGCTCCTCGTCGTCCCGTCCTTTCGGCATCTCCGTCCAAGCTGCGCCGTCGCGCTTCTCGTCGTCACCTGGAGTTGGTTGCAGCGCCGCCTTCGAGCCTGTCTTCGCTCACGCTGGTTCGGGCGCAAAGTCGACTGGGACGTTCGCTGAAACGCAGCGGTGATGTTGTGTTCTCAGCGGCAGTGCTTGGGTTGGGCTCGCCGTTATTTCTGTTCTTAGCCGTTTTGGTGAAACTCAGCTCACCCGGTCCCGTGTTTTATGTGCAGAAACGGGTTGGTCGTGGCTACCGAAACTTTGGATGCATCAAATTCCGCACGATGCGGCCTGATGCTGATGCCGTCCTGGCCCACGTGTTGGAGCGTTCACCTGAGATGCGCGCTGAATTTGACCGAGATTTCAAACTGCGCAACGATCCCCGCATCACACCAATCGGGAGGTTTCTGCGTCGCTCAAGCCTGGATGAGCTGCCTCAGTTCCTGAATGTTTTGCGTGGTGAGATGAGCGTTGTCGGCCCACGGCCGATCGTCAACAAAGAGATCGGGCGTTATGGCGACTACATGGATGAAGTTCTCGCGGTCCGGCCAGGTCTCACTGGCCTCTGGCAGGTGAGCGGCAGAAACAATCTCAGTTACCCCAAGCGGGTCAGGCTTGATTTGGCTTATGCCCGCGGTCGATCCTTCTTGATCGATCTGGCCATCATCCTGCGCACCTTTGGTGTGTTGTTGCTGCCGATGGATCGTGGTGCTTACTGAAGACCTGCCTGCAGGCTCCAGCTCAACAAGGCCGTAATCAGGATCCAGAGCAGTTCCAGTCGTTGCGTCAGCTCAAGGATTCTGTTGATCCCTTTTGGGTCTGCCTTGGGCTGATCAGCACCGAGCACTGGTTTGTCCACCCAGCGATCGCGGTAACGGTTCGTGCCGCCGAGTTGCACGCCCGCACAGTGTGCATAGATCGCCTCTGAGCGTCCTGCATTGGGAGAGGCATCGTGCCGACCCTCCGATTCAGCCGATCTGACCAGTGCTGGCCACTGGCGCAAGGGCTTGCTCACCATCGGCAGGCTCAGCATCACCAAGCGGCAGGGCAGCCAGGTCAGAAGGTCATCGAGTCGTGCGCCTGCCGTGCCCAGCCAGCGCAGCTTTCCTCTGCGGTACCCCAGCATGGAATCCAGGGTGCTGGCCGCCTTGAACCCCCAAGCCAGGGCCAGTGGACCGGGAGCGTTGGTCAATCCCAGACTCCAGATAGTTGCACCCACCAACATCCAGAACAGCGGTGCGAACAGACCGTCCACCGCATTTTCACTCGCGGTTTCGGCGGTGGCACGCAGGATCTCATCCCTGCTGAGTGAGGTCGTATCACGGCCCACGATCCAGCTGAGCTTCTGTCTTGCTGTTGACAGATCTCCTTCCTCGGCGGAGGCAAGAGCTGAAATCACATTCAGCACGCTTTGTTCAAGGCTTTTGGCTGCCAGCGCACTGGCAAGGCCAGCAACGAGAGCAAGCATCGCAATGCTCTGAAGCATGCCGTGCGTCTGCAGGGCAATCCGTTCGATCAGCCAACCGATGCTGGCGCTGCCAAGGGTGAGAACGAGCGTGATGGCCAGTCCACCCAGACGCAGCCACTGAGGGTGCTCACCGCTCCAATGTTCAACGCTGCGCCGCAGTGTGCTGATACAACGGCCCATCCACACCACAGGGTGTGGCGACCAGAGGGGATCGCCGACCAGCCGGTCGAGACCGGCCGCGGCGATCACCAGGAGAAAGGGCTGGATGATGCCCTGTTCAGGAAGCCTTCAGCCAGCTGAACATGGAGCGCAGGCCCTTGCCCACTTCCTCAATCTTGTGGTCTCCGTCGCGCTTGCGGATCTTGTTCATCTCGGGCTTGCCGGCTTCGCATTCAGCTACAAAATTCTTGGCGAAGGTCCCGTCCTGGATGTCCGCGAGGATGCGTTTCATCTCGGCTTTGGTGTCGTCGGTGATCAGGCGGGGGCCGCTCACGTAATCGCCGTATTCCGCGGTGTTGGAAATCGAGTCGCGCATGGCTGACAGACCACCCTTCACCATCAGATCCACGATTAGCTTCACTTCGTGCAGGCACTCGAAGTAAGCCAGCTCAGGCTGGTAACCCGCTTCGACCAGGGTCTCGAAGCCTGCTTTGACCAGTTCAGACAGGCCTCCACAGAGCACGGCCTGTTCGCCGAACAGGTCAGTTTCAGTTTCTTCCTTGAAGTTGGTCTCCAAGATTCCGGCGCGAGTACCTCCGATTCCTTTGGCGTAGGCCATGGCCAGACCACGGGCGTTGCCAGAGGCATCCTTCTCAATCGCGAACAGGGCTGGAACACCCTGGCCGTTTTGGTACTCCCAACGCACGGTGTGACCAGGACCCTTCGGGGCGATCATCACCACATCCACATCGGAGGGAGGTTGGATCAAGCCAAAACGGATGTTGAAACCGTGGGCAAAGCTGAGAACCTTGCCAGCGCTTAGGTGCTGTGCGATTTCCTTGTCGTAGACCTCTTTCTGGAACTCATCGGGGAGCAGCACCATGATCCAGTCGGCCTTGGCGGCAGCATCCGAGACGCTAAGTACCTCCAGACCATCGGCCTTGGCTTTTTCTGCGGAGCGGCTTCCTGCATACAGCCCCACCACCACGTTCACGCCGCTGTCCTTGAGATTCAGGGCGTGAGCGTGGCCCTGGGAGCCGTAGCCGATGATGGCAATGGTCTTGCCGCTGAGCAGCGAGAGATCGGCATCGGAATCGTAAAAAAGCTGAGCCATCCGGACGATGAACGTGGAGCTTGGTAACGACCGAGCTTACGCAAGTGCCGGATCGATCAGGCCTCGTTGGGGTGGGCGATCACTCGGTCGATCAGTCCATAGTTCTTGGCCTCTTCGCTGCTGAGGAAGTAATCGCGATCGGTGTCCTTCTCGATTTTTTCAAAACTCTGACCGCTCATGTCGGCCATCGAGCGGTTGAGCATCTCCTTCATGCGCAAAATCTCGCGCGCTTCAATTTCGATGTCGCTGGCCTGTCTCTGAGCCGTTCCGCCCAGGGGCTGGTGAATCATGATTCGACTGTGGGGCAGGGCCAAGCGCTTGCCCTTGGTGCCAGCCGCCAAGAGGAAGGCTCCCATCGATGCCGCAAGACCCACGCAGATGGTGACCACGTCGCTCTTGACGTATTGCATGGTGTCGTAAATCGCCAGGCCTGCTGTCACTGATCCACCAGGGGAGTTGATGTACAGATAAATCGGCTTGCTGCTGTCATCGGAGTCGAGATAGAGCATTTGAGCAACCAGGCTGTTGGCCACCGAGTCATTGACTTCGGAGCCCAGGAACAGAATTCTCTCGACTCCCAGACGGGTGTAAATGTCCACCCATCGCTCCATCTGGCTGCCAGGGAGGCGGTAAGGGACGCTGGGGGTACCGATCGGCATGAGTCCTGGAAGGTTGAAGAAAAAGGGGTGGAATTGAGAATGAGCGGGCTGAATCAGCCGGCTGGAACTGGAACTGGAGCTGGGAGCTCTTTGCGACTGGAGAGCACCCGGTCAATCAGCCCGTACTCTTTGGCTTGCTCTGGGGTGAGGTAACTCATGCGATCGGAGTCTTTGGAGAGTTCTTCCACGCTGCGGCCGGTGTTCGTCGACAAGATTTCGAGCATGGCCCGCTTGTTGTGCAGCACTTCCTTGGCGCGTATTTGAATGTCTGTTGCCTGGCCTTGTGCTCCGCTGCGGGGCTGATGCAGCACGATCGAAGCGTGAGGCAGGGCAGCGCGGTGGCCCTTGGTTCCGGCAGACAAAATCACAGCTGCTGTGCCCATTGCCTGGCCTATGCAGATGGTGTGGACCGGCGGCTTCACGTACCGAAGGGTGTCGCAGATGGCAAAAGCTTCTGTTTCGAATCCGATGGCATCGCCGGTATACCAGCTGGTGCCAGTTGAGTTGATGTAGAAATAAATTGGCTTATCAGGATTATCGAATTCCAGAAAAAGAAGCTGGGCAATAATCAATTCAGTGACATCGAGTCCGACTTGACGTTTGGTGTCGTCATCAGAAAAGAGGGGTAGCCCCAGGTAGACGATGCGTTCCTTGAGCAGAAGCGAAGGCAGATCCGGAGGGGGAGTCCGCATCACCGACGAATCGCCGTAATAAGGAGCTGATGTGGTCATCCGCGTCAGGCCGCCGTGGTCGGTGGAGCCTAGCGGGACCCCGGGGTGGGACGCTCATTGCGTCGGTTCTTGCGAGCCAATTTTGCTCCGGCACTGCTCTTGCCGGTGGCGGTTATTTCGTCTTCCTTGTCGAGCCGACCGAACACCATCCTTCCGCTCGGATTTTGTAATGCTCCGGTGATCACGACCGCTCGTCGTTCACCGATTGCGGCTCGGGCGTTTTCAATGACCACCATCGTGCCGTCTTCCAGATAAGCCACGCCCTGATGTTCTTCCTTCCCTTCGCGAACGATCTTCAGGTTGAGTTCATCCCCGGGCTGAACTTCAGGGCGCAGCGCGATTACCAGCTCGCTCAGGTTCATCACCTTGAGCTCCTTGACGCGTGCCACCTGAGCGAGGTTGAAGTCAGCCGTCACCAGTGTGCCGCCGGTGTCTTCCGTGAGCTGCAGAAGACGATCATCTGTGCCTGCCCCGTCGTAGCGGGTCGTGTTGATCACTAGACGTTTGTCATAAGTCTCACGCAGAGCATTGAGCAGCTTCAAGCCACGCCGTCCTTTGCCACGTTTTTCGATGTTGTTGGAATCAGCAAGTTGCTGCATTTCGTTGATCACTGTCTGGGCCACAATCACCTTTCCCTCCAGCAGTCCGCAGCCGATCATTCCCTGAATACGCCCGTCGATGATCACGCTGGTGTCGAGGATTTTTGCTGTAGCAGGTGTGAGCACACCATCCGCCACCAACAAGGCCTCCGTTGAAGTTGGGTTGAACAGCCTCAGCAGAGTCCGTCCATGCACTTCCGCGAGGTTGTACCCCAGAACGCCGAAGAACACATTGCTCAGAATCGCTGCTAAGGGCTTCACCAAGGAGCTTGCGCCGGCCAGTGGCAGCAACAGAATTGGAGCCAACAACAGGTTGGCCACCAGCAGGCCGAGGATCAGGCCAACCGCTCGGCTTACCAAAAGATCGGTCGGCATGGTGCGCACCTGATTCATCAGTCGCTGTCGCAGCCGGCGGAAAACCAGACCCGCCACAAGACCGATGACTGCACCACCGGCGCTCAGGCCCAAACGCACCTGTTGTGCGTTGGTGTCATCCAGCAGTTCCTGGGGGAGCAGATGCACGCCCATCCAGCCGGTGGCCGTCCCGGAGATCAGGAACAAGACGATGATGAGCGCTTCGACCATGAGGTTGGGTTCTCACTGCCCAGTCCATTGCAGGCAGCATGCACCATTCTCACTCTCCTGGCTCGGGCTGATGACCACACCCTCGCCCCGCAGCGCCTATCTCCATATTCCTTTCTGCCATCGGCGCTGCTTTTACTGCGATTTCGCAGTGGTACCGCTCGGCGATAAGGCGGATGCCCAGGGTGGGCCTGGAAGTCGCTCGATCGAGGCTTATCTCGGCCAACTGCTTCATGAAATCGAGCTGTCTCCGTCGGGGCCACCTCTAGCCACCGTTTACATCGGGGGAGGCACCCCATCGCTGCTGACCCCTGAACAGGTGGGGCGTGTGCTCAATGCCCTGAGGGCGCGTTTTGGCTTGCAGAGCGGATCAGAAATCACCTTGGAAATGGATCCCGCCAGCTTTGAGCGGCTGGATCTCGAGGCCTTGCTGCGCTGCGGTGTGAACCGGGTGAGTCTTGGCGGTCAGAGTTTTGACGATCAGGTTTTGGAATCCCTCGGTCGCCGTCATCGTCGTTCTGATCTGGTGGAAGCCTGTGAATGGCTGCATCGAGCCGTTGAGAACGGTGCTCTGCGCAGCTGGAGCCTTGACCTGATTCGCAATTTGCCTGATCAGAGCGACGACGCCTGGGCCGTTCAACTAGAGCGTGCTGTTGCGATGGGTGCCCCCCATCTCTCCATCTACGACCTCAGCGTTGAACCCGGCACGGTGTTCTCGAAGCTGGAGCAGCGCGGTGAGCTGGAGTTGCCTGATGAGGATGGCGCTGCTGATCGGATTGCAGCCACCAGTGATCGCCTCGCCAAGGCTGGTTATTGCCGCTACGAAATCTCCAATTTCGCCAGGCCAGGTCATGCATCTCGCCATAATCGTGTGTACTGGAGTGGAGCTGGCTGGTGGGCGTTCGGTCTGGGTGCCACCAGTGCTCCTTGGGGTGAGCGCTTTGCCAGGCCGCGCACCCGTGAGGCCTATGGACAATGGCTCGATCAGCAGCGGATCGATGGTCCGCATTCGTCTTTGCTGCAGGCGCTGGCCCTGCCGTTGAGCCTGGAAGACCGTCTGCTCGTGGGGCTGAGGCGACATGAAGGCGTTGACCTGCTTGACCAAGCCCTCAGTTGCGGCTGGTCAATCGATGATTGCTCTCGTTGGTTGCCTCAGTTGGAGGAGCGCTGGGCCGGATTTCTCCCGTCCGATCTGATGCGCAGGCGCGGCGCCCGTTGGCAGCTCACCGATCCTCGGGGAATGGCCGTCAGCAATGCGGTTCTGGTGGAGCTGGTGGAGTGGTGGGAGCAGCTGAATGCTGACGCTGATCATCCAGCCAGCTGCTTAAAGCCTTGACCCCAAGGCCCCGACCATTCATCCGCGCTTGGCTGAAGGGTGGTTGTGAGCGGGTGAGCCCGAGTAGATCGGCGGTCACGCTCACTTGACCATCACAGTCATCCCCTGCCCCGATGCCGATCACCGGAATAGTCAGACGCCGCCTCACCTGGCCTGCAAGTTCGCCGGGAACATGCTCGAGCACCATGGCAAAGCATCCAGCCGACTCCAGCTCCGAAGCTTGCCGCAGCAGGCGTTCCTGGCTGCGTGGATCCTTCGCCTGACGGCGGTAGCCAAGGCTGTGGACCGCCTGAGGCAACAATCCCAGATGCCCCATCACAGGGATCCCCGTGCGAACCAGGCGTTCAATCACCGCCAGGACCTCCGGTTCGGCACCCTCAAGCTTCACCCCAGCCGCATCGGATTGTTTGATAAGAGTTCCTGCTGCGGCCACCGCGCGATCCAAGCCGCACTGGTAGCTGAGAAAGGGGAGGTCCGTGATCACCAGCGGTTGTTGGGCCAGCGGTTTGCTCAAGCCTCGACAGACCGCCTGGGTGTGCAGCACCATCTGCTCCAGTGTGACTGGAAGGGTTGTGCTGTGGCCGAGGCTGACCATGGCGAGTGAATCCCCCACCAGCACCACGTCAGCGCCGGCGTCCTCCACCAAGGAGGCGCTCAGAGCATCCCAGGCAGTGAGCATGGTGATGGGTTGGCCGGTCTGCTTGAACCGGATCAGGTCAGAGGCGCGCAACCGCTTTCTCAAATCAGCGGACTTCCATTGCTAACATCGCAAGTGACTCGGACCTATGCGGTTCAGACGCCCAAACTTGGTCAGAACCGGAAGGCAGCAGCCACACGGGATGCTCTGGACAGGCGTGGACTCCGGGTCACCACATTAAAAAACCGACTCCAGAAAGCCTGAGTCGGTTGCCTGATTGAGTGTGCAAAACGCCGAATCAGCTATTTAATCCACCATCCTGTCGTTGTTGACGCTGTCTTAAAAATTCGGGGATGCGAGCACCGGAATCTTGAGATTCAGTGGGGCTGAACGCTGAAGTGGCAGCGCGCGGAACACTTCTCTCGGTGCGATAAGGCTGACCGTTCTCAAACCCTGTGGCAATTACCGTGACGTGAATCTCTCCTTCGAGTCGTTCATCCACCACAGCTCCGACAATGATGTTGGCCTCGGGATCAACTACGTCATAAATCACTTCAGAGGCGCTGGTCATGTCCTCAAGTGTCATGTCGCGGCCACCGCTGATGTTGATGACACAACCCTTGGCACCATCGATTCGAGCAGCCTCAAGAAGAGGACTGTTGATCGCGGTTTGGGCTGCTTCGATCGCGCGTGACCGGCCGGATCCGACGCCGATGCCAAGCAGGGCGGTGCCGGCTTCTGTCATCACCGAGCGCACATCAGCGAAGTCAACATTCACCAGTCCTGGACAGGTAATGATGTCTGTGATTCCCTTCACACCCATGCGTAGAACATCATCTGCACTGCGGAAAGCCTCCTGAAGAGGAGCGCTGCCGATCGCATCACGCAGACGGTCGTTGGGAATCACGATCAGCGTGTCCACATGTTCGGCCAGCCTGGCGATGCCTTCATCGGCCTGGCGCATGCGACGACGACCTTCAAAACCAAAGGGCTTGGTCACAATGCCAACCGTGAGGGCGCCGCTTTCCTTGGCGACTTCAGCGACCACAGGTGCCGCACCGGTGCCTGTGCCGCCACCCATGCCGGCGGCGATGAAGACAAGATCAGCCCCCTGAAGTGCCTGCTGTAAGTCAGCGCGGGATTCTTCGGCTGCTTTCTGACCAATGCTGGGATTTCCGCCGGCCCCGAGCCCACGCGTCAGGGTCTGTCCGAGCTGTACTCGATGTTCTGAAGACGATTGCAGCAGCGCCTGCGCATCGGTGTTCAGAACTCTGTAAGCAACCCCTTCGAGGTCGCTTTGAATCATGCGGTTCACCGCATTGCTACCCCCTCCACCAACACCGATTACTTCAATTCGGGCGGATTGAGAGGGAAGAATTCCTGCTGAATCAGGAGAAGGGGACATCTGACCGCTCACCATCTCCATCGTCGACGTCGAACCATTGAAGTGCGTGTGCATTATGTCCCTACTAGCGACAATCGCCGAATTCAAATAACACTCGTTGTGGTTTCAGCACTGTGCAACCGCTGGTCAGGGTTTGCTCGTTGTCTGCTTTGGATTTGGTTTTAACTGCAATTCGGGCTTGGAGGGGTCAGAAAGGTCAATGCCAGTGCTGGCATTGCCTCGCAGGGTTTCAGGAAGACTGCTGGACAGCTGGGCGATGGTTCTGAGCTGCTGATCCAGCAGACGTTCATTGGACCCCAGTCGCACAAGACCCAGCGTTTTCGTGCGCAGGCTGAGGTCGCCATCTGGAGCGACATAGATCACATTCAACGGACTCCCTAACTGATCGCGTCGCGCCAGCACCGTTGCAATCATCGAGCGCCGGCTGGGAATCCACCCCTCCACACGCACCGCACTGGTGGGGGCTTCGCCTTGACGCGCAACGGTGAGTGGCATCCAATGGCCTTCAACGTCGACCATGCCTTGTTCCTTGCCGTGGGCGCCCGTCCGGCTTGCAGCTGCGATTGGACGCCGATCCTTCAGCTCGATGTCCAGGCCAGGTGGAACGAGACGGCGCTGCACCGACACTGACTGCACCGGCAGTTCGGCCAGCAACCGGCGCTCGAGACGACCGGGTTCCAGGGTGATTAAGGGTCGTGGGAAGCGAAGTCCGGCTGCTTTGACTACCGCGTCACTGCCAAGTCGATCACTGCCTCGAACCGTGAGCTGCTGCTGCGAGCGCAGGCTCCAGCCGGCGCTGAGTAGCACCCAGATCAGTCCGCTTGAGACTCCGCCAAACAGCAGGATGCGCCAGCTCTGAATCAGCTGCTCCCGCCGTCGCTCCTGGCGCAGTCTGCGCCGTCGTTCGACCCCTGGAGCGAGAGGAGCGCTGCTGTGGCTGTTCTCATTGTTGGGTTTCGATCGGCCCATCACAGGTCGCAGCGAGCCTTCGCCATCAACTGATCCATCCAGCGGCGGGCCCGTTCTGCATCCGAGAACGGCACATCCATCTGCCGGCCTTCACCGATCAGCCTCAGTCGGCAGCGACCCTGGGATTCATGGGCCAGTGGTGCATCCCCCGAGGAGAGCGACATCAACTCCACCAGTTCGAGTGTCTTGATCACAAAGCGACCTTCATCCTTAAAGCTGCCGGCATGGAAACTGCTCCAGCACAGCTCGCCGTTTTTCAGTCGTGCTGCGCCGCAGCCATCGAGTTTGGCCAGCTCAGATGATTCGCTCCAGAGCCGAAACAGATTCTGGCGTCGTCGCTCAAGCCAGCCCAGGGATGCCAGCAACACGAAGACCAGCAGCAGCGGGAACCAGAGCAAACCTTGCATCATTGCGGCAGCAGCAGAGGCAGAGGGCTCATTCTTGCGCTGTGGCCACCAGCTCCGCCACCAGCTGTGGCAAAGGCATACCGGAGGCCTCCCACAGCGTGGGATACATGCTCTGGGAGGTAAATCCCGGCAGGGTGTTGATTTCATTCAGCCAGATCCGGCCATCCGCTTCGTCGTAGAAGACATCCACCCGTGCTTGGCCGTAGGCGTGGACGGCGCGGCAGGCATCGACGGCCATGGCCTGAATCCTCTGGCTCACTGCATCGGGTAGGGGTGCCGGGATCAGCGTTTGACTGCGTCCTTCGGTGTATTTGGTCTCGTAGTCGTGCCAATCGGCGTCGAACCGCACTTCACCCACAACAGAAGCTTTTAGGTGTTCACGCCCCAGGACGGCACATTCCAATTCCCTCGCGTTGACTCCCTGTTCCACCACCAAGCGCGGATCGAGTTCCGCTGCCAGCTGCAGGCCTGCCAGCAGTTCATCACGATTACGCACCTTGCTGATGCCGACGGATGACCCGAGGTTGGCGGGCTTCACGAAGCAGGGGTAGCCGAGCTCGTCTTCAACTTTGACGAGCACATGTTCCAGCTGCGGCGGATTGTTGAGGTCAGCCGCGTTGATTCCGAGATAGGGAACCTGGGAGATGCCCGCGACGGCGAAGGCCGCTTTCATGGCGAGTTTGTCCATGCCCACGGCGGATCCCAGCACACCAGAGCCCACGAAGGGTTGTTGCATCAGTGTGAACAGACCCTGCACTGTCCCGTCCTCGCCGTTGGGTCCATGCAGAACCGGATACCAGACATCAATGCAGTCGGGATTCACCGGCAATTGGCGCAGTCCTCTGGCTGGCAGTGGTTGAGGCAGTTCTTCATTGGTCAGTGCTGCTCCACTCTCCAGCACGCTTCTGGCGATGGTGTCCGACCACCACCGCCCTTCACGGTCGATGTAGAGAGGCGTCACTACGAACCTCTCCCGATTGCTGTCATCAGCCAGGGCCTTGATCACCGTTGAGGCCGACCGAATTGAGACGTCATGTTCACCGGACGCACCTCCGAACACCACGCCAACGCGGATCAGGGAAGTCGGCATGGGGGGGCTAGCTGCGCAACGGTTTGCGCCGCAAACGTATCAGCTGTGCACAGGAGTGCCACTGAGAGAGAAGGAACGCACTGCATTGATGCGGACCTGAACGAGATCACCGGGTTGATAGCGACGTCCATCAGAGCCCTCCGCACTGAAGAATGTCAGGCGGTTGGTGCGCGTGCGCCCCATGAGCTGCGTGGGGTCCTTTGGATTGATGCCCTCTGCCAGCACCTCCGCAACCTGGTCGGCGTAGCGCTCATTACGCTCTTTGGCGCAGCGTTCCACCAAGGCGTTGATCTCCTGAAGGCGCGCCACTTTGACATCCTCGGGAAGCTGGTTTTCCCAGTTGGCAGCTGGGGTGTTGGGCCGTGGTGAATAGGCGGCCGTGTTGACTAGGTCAAAGCAGATCTCCTCAATCAGCTGCAGTGTTCGTCTGAACTGGGTGTCTGTTTCGCCAGGGAACGCAACGATCACATCGGCGCTGAGTGAGGCCTCAGGCATGCGTTCACGGATGTGGTCGATGATCCGGCGGTAACGCTCGATGGTGTAGCCGCGTGCCATGGCTTGTAGTACGTCGTTATCTCCGCTTTGGAAGGGGATGTGGAAGTGCTCGCAGAGTTTTGGCAGATCAGCGCAGGCATCAATCAGACGCCTAGTGAAATAGCGAGGATGGCTGGTGGCAAAACGGATTCGTTCAATGCCATCAACGTCATGGACGTGGTGGAGCAGGTCGGTGAATGTGTTTTTGCGCCTTCCTTCGGCAGTGATGCCAGAAAGATCGCGTCCATAGGCGTCGATGTTTTGCCCTAGCAGGGTGATTTCCCGGTACCCCTGAGCAGCCAGCCCTTCCATTTCCAGCTTGATCGCATCCGGCAGGCGCGACTGTTCCTTGCCGCGCACGGAGGGCACGACGCAGTAAGTGCAGCGTTCGTTGCAGCCGTAGATCACGTTCACCCAGCCGCAGATGCTGCTGTCGCGCCGTGCGGTGGTGATGTCTTCAAGTATGTGTTGCTCTTCAGTCGCTACCACCTGCTGACCGCTATCAACCTGTTGCAACAGGGTTTCCAGTCGATTGGCATGCTGCGGGCCCATCACTAGATCCAGTTCGGGCACGCGACGCAAGAGTGATTCACCTTCCTGCTGGGCTACGCAGCCCGCGACGACAAGTTTGAGATGGGGATTGATCCGTTTCCGGCGTGCCTGGCGCCCGAGGTAGCTATAGACCTTCTGCTCAGCGTTGTCGCGGATTGTGCAGGTGTTGTAGAGAACCAGATCGGCGTCCAGCTCTGCGCTGGCTTCTCGATATCCCATTGACTCCAGGATTCCGGCCATTCTTTCGGAATCAGCCTTGTTCATTTGGCAGCCGAAGGTGGTGATCCAGTAGCTGCCCCGCTCCAGGCCTGGAACTTGAGCGGTTGAGGGAGAGGCGGTGACGGTCAAGGCGGAGGGCCGTCCGATGGACCGCCGACGATGGAACCTTCCTTCAGTGTGGTTCACAAATGCCCTGTGTCATCTTGAGATTTAGTTCACGTTCCATTCGCAGGCACTGCCTCGATTTCCGCGGCGCTGGAATGGCTTGAACTGTGATTTGACCAGGTCGGGATCGTCGATTTTGAGGATTAGGGCTGAGCCTCAGCAACAGGTTGCTGTGACCGCTTTCAACGAGCTCTGTCGCTGGTGAAAACTCCTGCCTGTAACTGCTTTGAATGCAAATCGATCAGCCCGAATGATCTGCCCCCGGCAGTGATCTCAATCGTGTTGTGCTGGTCCTTAGAAACTCCCAAACGAATGCAGACTTTGACTCTGCTCTTTGCAGCTGATTGAGGACTGAGCTGAAGAGTGAAGAGTTGAGGAGCTGCGGGCTCAGACTGATTGGCTGGTCTCTTGCTCTGCCAGTTCGCGCAAATAACGACGTCGTTGTGGTGACTCGTAACCAGTGATTTGGTATGCCTTGACAGGCTTGCCAGATCGTCTCCACTCCCGATTGGGAGCAATTTCTCTTCGATTCATTGGGATTCGACTTATCGGTTCTCGCGCAGTGGACCCTTCTGGGCTCTTCGGCGTTTTGTAATTATTGCATAGTCTTAGAGATGTTGCATCGAAGACTGTTCTGCACAGAGTGATGGACAGTCGGTTTTGCTCGAAATTAGAGGGATTCTTTGGCTCGAATTTGGTTTGAAACGACCTGTTCTGCCTACTTGGTCTGCTTGCGGTTCGACATGCACAGTTTCTGATGCACTTTTCTTTCTTCACGGTTTGAGCCGTTCATCTGAGTCGTACATCTGAGTCGTACATTGCCTATGGCATCCGATTATTTGCAGCATCGTCACCTTGTTCTTTCACTCGAGGTTGGATTGCTGCACTTTCAGATGGATTTCCAGGATGTAATCGCTTGCTTTACAAGGCGCTTCAGATCCACTGATGCCGTGTTCTTCTGCCTTCAGAAAGGAGGTTCAGAAGCCTGCTACACGAAGCAGTGTCTCCAATGCGGCGAGTCCCAACAGGAATGTGGCACCGAGAAAACTTGCCTCTTTCAGTCCTTTGGACATGAGCGTGCCCCCCAGAAAAATTCAGCTTTCTGAAGTGAACATTAATCAGCAGTGCTGCTCGAAATTGCACTCAACACAAAAATATTTTTCGCCTATCGATGACAATCAAGTTTCTACAGTGATCTGTGTCATTGCTCTCCAAAAGCCTGCTTTTGAGGCTGTCTGCGCAACAAAAAATCGTGACTTTTCATTGAGTTAATGATTTTTTGTTGCGCGGTTGTCTTGCGCGTCAGATGAGTCTCCGGAGCTGCTTGTTGTTGATTTGTGGGCGGCGCTCCTTTCTCAGCCTTGCAAGGCGTCGAGCAGTTCGGCGAGCGTCTTGCACGTTTGTGCAGAGCTCCCTCGCCCTTATGGAGGGGACGATCTGTTTCGGGCCTGATGACCTCGTCAACAGAGAACCTGCTCAAAAGGTGAAAGGGCGAGCGAGGGGATTTGAACCCCCGAATGGCGGCACCACAAGCCGCTGCCTTAACCACTTGGCGACGCCCGCCGCGTCGGTAAGAATCTAGCAATCCGCCCTGCAGTCACACCCCCATGTCTTCGCCTCGTCGGCGCTGGCCTTCAGTCACGGCTGCTGCTGCAGTGTTGGTGGTGGCAGGAAGTAGTGCTGCACTGTTCGTGACCAATCCCACCAGGGACGATTACCAGGACTTTGCAGGAGACACATTGGTAAAGCTGGCCACCGAGGAGGTCTGCGAGCGACAGGCCTTGCCGATGGTGCTGCAGCTCTGGATCAGTGACTGTCCACGCTTGATCGCTGATCAGGAGCCGGCGCTTGCTTTGCTGGCCGACCAGTTCACTCGTCGCTGGAACCTTGGGATTGCCAGTGTTTATGTCACGACTGTCGGTGGTCAGAACCTGCTGCCTGCCTTGCGGTTGCCGCGCTACTCAGTCACCAGCCTTGGATTAGCAGGCCAATTTGTGGTGCTCAATGCCGATTCGGATGCCGGCAAGCTCGAATGAGCACAGCACGTGTTTCGTTGTCGTCAGGTGAGCTGAGAGCACGCTGTCCTCGTTCTTTGCTCGATCTGGGTTCTGACGCATTGCCAAGGGCTGGTGTGGATGGATTGATTCCCGTTGTCCTCACCTGGTCTGGTGGCACAATCCGGTCGGTGAGGGCTACGTCTGAGGCCACCGGTCTGGTGTTGCCCCGATTGGTAGAACCCCATGCGCACCTGGATAAAGCGTTCTCCTGGAACGAGTATCCCAATGCGGAGGGCACTTATTCAGGAGCATTGGCGGCCAATTTCAGGGAGCATGAGACCCGCACGGCTGAGCGCGTTCAGCAGCGAGCGGAGCGTGCTTTGCAATTGGCTTGGGACCACGGCCTGCGGGCCGTGCGCAGTCACATCGACAGCCTGGGACCAGGCGCGAACTGCAGCTGGCAGGTGCTGTCTGATCTGCGAGCTCAGTGGCTTGATCGGATCGAGCTGCAGCTTGTTGCTCTAGTGCCGGTGGAGCACTGGTCAACGGTCGAGGGTGAACATCTGGCGGCTGAGGTGGCCAAGGTTGAGGGAGTGATCGGTGGTGTTCTTGCTCCTCCATGCAGAGGTCGAGCGACCCGCAGGGCTCTGCGCCGACTGCTCGAGCTTGCGGATCAACACGGCTGCCCTGTGGATCTACACATCGATGAAGCGGCCTCTCATCCAGCTGCTGGGATGCGTCAGCTGCTGCGTGTGCTCGAAAACATGAGCCTTTCAGTTCCGGTCACCTGCAGCCATGCCAGCAGCCTTTCGCTGCTGTCAGCCGGTGCACTACAGCGGTTGGGTGCCCGTATGGCCCGTCAGAACCTGCAGGTGGTGGCGTTGCCGCTCACCAATGGCTGGTTGCTCGGTCACCGAGACAACGAGACCCCCCTGCGTCGACCGCTGGCACCCATCCGCCAGCTGCAGCGTGCGGGCGTTTCCGTCGCTGTGGGTGGTGACAACGTGCAGGATCCCTGGTTCCCGGGAGGACAGCTTGACCCTCTTGCCCTAATCGCGATGAGTCTTCCTTTGGCCCAACTCGCACCCTGGGATGACCATGGGATCAAGCCTTTCGGCACCGATGCGGCTCGTCTGATGGGCCTTGCCTGGGACGGTTGCCTGCGTACCGGAGCACCAGCGGATCTGATTCATCTGCCCGAGGCTGGCTGGCCTGAGTTGCTGGCGATGGCTTGCCGTCGCCGCGTTCTTGCCGGTGGACATTGGGTGCAGGATTGGGCGTAACGCACTCCAGACCGACTAATGCTTACTGATGCCCTGAGAACTGAGTTGGCAGCAGTCCCTGGCCTCAGGTTGATGACGCTGCCGGAAGAACTGGAACGGTTATCCCGTGATGCCTATGACTACTCGCCCGTACTTCGGCAACGGCTGGCTCATTGCAGAGCAGAGCTCGTGGTTCGGCCAGAAACCGTTGAAGCCGTTGTTCATGTGGCGGCAGCCTGTCGGCGTCATGCGGTGCCTCTGACCCTGCGCGGATCAGGCACGGGCAATTACGGCCAGTCCGTACCGCTGGAGTCTGGTGTGGTGATGGTGATGACCCATCTGCGTGCAGTGCGTTCCATTGATCAGGTCAGTGGCGTTGCTGTGGTTGAGTGCGGATGTTTGATGAAGGATCTCAATCGGGAGCTGGCTGGTGTTGGCCGCCAGCTGCGTCTGATGCCGAGCACCTGGCGCAGCGCCACGATCGGTGGGTTCATCGCAGGCGGTTCCGGAGGCATCGGTTCCGTGCGCTGGGGGTTTCTTCGCGATCCGGGGCATCTGCTTGGGCTGGAAGTGGTGACCATGGAGCAGGAGCCGCGGGTTCTCCAGCTCGATGCCTGCGATGCCGAGGCCTTGAATCACGCCTATGGCACCAATGGAATCATCACAGCATTGCGGCTGGCCACGGCAGTGCGGGTTGATTGGCAGGAAGTGGTCGTGGATTGTCCGGACTGGAAGACGGCAGTGGAGTTAGCAAGGCGTTGCAGTTCTGCGGCGATCGACCTGCATCTCTGCACCGTTCTAGAAGCCGCTGTGGTCGAGCTGCTACCGAAGTGGGATCTGCCTCGGCGTCGCTCTGATCGCCTTTTACTGCTGGTGGCCCCTGATGCAGTGAGTACGGTTCAGCGGCTGGCGGCAGCTGTGGGTGCTGAGCTGACCCATCTGGGAGCGGAGGCCGACCGCCAAGGCAACGGTCTAAAGGAGTTGAGTTGGAATCACACCACCCTGCATCTGCGCCAGCGGGACCCCGACTGGACCTACCTGCAGATGCTGCTCCCCCAACCGGAGATCAACTGTCTGGAGACTCTCAAGCAGGCCTGGGGTGATGATCTGCTCTGGCATCTGGAGGCTGTGCGGCAGCAGGGAGTTCAGCGCATTGCTGCGCTTCCTCTGGTGCGCTGGCGTGGCGCTGATGAATTGGAGCGGTTAATGCAGGAATGTAGGAATCTCGGTGCACTGATCTTTAACCCACATGTGCTCACCGTGGAGGGTGGCGGCCTTGGTGTGGTCGATGGTGATCAGGTAGCGACCAAGCACCGTTACGACCCTGCGGGTCTGCTCAACCCAGGAAAACTGGGTGGCTTCAGCAGCTGAGGCTGTCGCGGGTGGAGATACCTGTGCTCGGATTGATGCCCTCAGCGACCTGGCAAAGTCGGCGCTGATCATCCCGATCCAGCAGGGCGTCGCTGAAGTCAGCACCCTCCACATCGGCTCCGGCAAAGCTGCTGCCGGCAGCAATCACACCGATCAGGAGGGCATCGCGTAGATCCGTGCGCGAAAAATCGGCCCGGTCCATCAGCGAATCGCTGAGATCGGCTCCATGAAAATCAGCTTCAGCAAAGGCCCCTTGCGTGAAGATCGCTCCATGCAGATTGGCGCCACTGAAGTCAGCGCCGCGCCCCACAGCGCCGGCGAAGGAGGTGTTGGTCAATTGCTGGTCGTGAAAGTCAGCATCGCTCTGATTGGTGAGTGTGTAGTCCACCCGGTCTTGAAACAGCGCCCTGTCTTGAAGGCCCACCCCAGCAGAGGTGTCGAGGGCCATAGCAGTCAGGGGCGTCAGCCAGGTCATCACCAGGGTGAGTGCAGCAAGCACCTTCAGCAGCGATTTCATGGTTTCAGCGCGTAGCTTGACGTTCACTCTGCCTCCAATGTGCCGTTTTCCATCAAGTGGCCGATCAGATAGAGAGATCCGGCGATCACCGGGACGGATTTGGGCCAGCCCTGTTTTAAAAGTTGATTGAGAGCATCCAGAGCAGTCTCAGCTGACCTCAGTTGATGGGCCTGCAGCGGCAGCGCTGGCTTCAGTTGCTCCAAGCTCCAGCTGCGATGCCCAGGCACCGGCACGACCCAGGCCTCATCTAGAGGGCCAAGCAGCTGTTCAAGCATCTCTGGTGCCTGTTTCTGCGCCTGGATCGCCAGGATCCAAATCTGCCTGCTGCTAGCGGATGACCAGCTGCAGCGTTCCCGTGCCAGCGCGATAGCGGCCGGTGGATTGTGAGCACCGTCCACCCGCAGCCTCAGGCCCCTCCAGCGCATCCACTGCAAGCGGCCTGGCCAGCGTGCCGCTGCAAAGCCTTCACGGATCGCTGGGTTTGAGATCACCTTGCTGCGCGCGCTCATCCACTGCAGTGCGGCCGCAGCCACGGCCCCATTGCGTTTCTGCAAGGCCCCTGAAAGACCCAGGGTCCAGCTTTCATCCAGTGCATCGACCCACTGCAGAGTGCCTTGCACCTCGTACACCCGTTGCTCGAGCACAGCAGACACCTCGGGTTCCTGGGTAGCACTGATCACGTGCGCACCCTCACCGATGGCCGCGGCTTTCTCTGCAGCAATGGCCTGGAGGCTGGGGCCCAGATGCTCCCGATGGTCCATGCCGATCGACGCCACAGCGATCAGAGGCCGCCAGCTGTGGGCGGTGGTTGCATCTAGCCGGCCTCCTAGTCCTGCTTCGAGCACCAGCCAGTCTGGTTTCTGGGCTTCAAAGTGAATCAGTGCGGCACAAATCAGCTGCTCGAACGGAGTCAGACGGCATTGTTCCGTTAATGGTTGCAACTGCTCGAGTGTGTGTCGTAAGGCCGTGATGGAGATCAGCTGGTCGTTGACGCGGATGCGTTCACACCAGCTCACCAGATGGGGCGACGTGGTCAGGCCTGAGCACAAACCGGCCGCCATCAATCCATGGTGGATGAGGCAGGCGATGGACCCCTTGCCGTTGGTGCCAACGACCTGGACAGCAGGAATCGAATGAGCTGGTCGGTGTAGCTGCTCCAGAGCGATCGTCATCCTGTCCAACGACAGATCCATGCCACGAACGTCAAAGCGCGGCAGTAGATCACTGAGTTCGTGGGGAGGGTGACCCGGCTGCTTCACTCAGCTCACGCGGTTCAGGGCTCGTTCGAGGCGTGTGAGCAGGGCCTGGATCTCTCGGGCATTGATCACAAGAGCGGGCACCATGCGCACGACCTGAACACCGGCGGGCACCACCAGCAGCTGTTCGTCGAGAGCTGCTTTCACCACGTCCATCGCAGTGATCCCGCAGTCTTGCTTGAGGACCAGGCCTTGAAGCAGCCCCCATCCACGCGATCCCTCCAAATAATCAGGGAAATGTTTCACAAGTCTGTCGAGGCCTGCACGCAGCTGGTCGCCACGCTCTCGCACGTTGCGCAGCAGCTTGCGCCTCTCGATTTCATTCGCCACGGTCAAACCAGCCTGGCAAGCGAAAGGGTTGCCGCCGAAGGTGCTTGCGTGGTCGCCCGGTTGAAAGAGATCGGCGTTCTGTCGCACCATCAGTGCTCCGACGGCGTGTCCGCCTCCTAGGCCTTTGGCCAGTGTGAGGGCATCGGGACGAACACCGAGTTGCTCATAACCCCAAAGCGTGCCGGTTCGGCCCATCCCCACTTGCACTTCATCAAAGATCAGCAGGATGTTGCGTTGATCGCAATGCTTTCGAATCGCCTGCATCACGTTTGGGGCACCGGGATTCACGCCTCCTTCGCCTTGAAGAGGCTCGATCAGCACTGCAGCTACGCGTGGACCGTTCTGTTCCAGCCGCTCGAGCAGCTGTTCGAAATCCGCAAGATCGTTGTATCGGAAAAATTCAAAGCCTTCCACCATGGGTTCAAATCCCTCGTGGTATCGGGGTTGACCAGTGGCGCTCACCGCCGCCAGCGTGCGGCCATGGAAGCTGGCCGCGGCGGTGATGATCACGGGGCATTCAATGCCCCGACGCAGATGACCATGCTTCCGGGCCAGTTTGATGGCAGCTTCGTTGGCTTCAGCACCTGAATTGCAGAAAAACACGCTGTCTGCGCAGCTGTTGTTGACAAGCCACTGCGCCAGCGCTTCCTGTTCCGGAATTCGATAAAGATTGGAAACGTGCTGCAGTTTGCGCAGCTGGCCGGTGAGAGCCTTGCGCATCGCTCTGTTGCTGTGTCCCAGCGTGCAGGTGGCGATGCCGGCAACGGCATCGAGATAGCGACGGCTTTTGTTATCCCAGACCCAACAACCTTTGCCGCGCTGGAGGGAGAGCGCGAAGCGGTTGTAGGTGCCCATCACCGCATCGGACGGGGGCACTGGCGCTGGCTCCACCATGGATCGTTCAGGGCTATTCCCGTGGGGAAATCAATGACCAGTTCATTGTCTCGCAGTGTCCTGCTGCTTTGGCCGTGATTAGCTCAATCCTGTCGGAGACCTTGAGGATCAATAGGAGCGGTCGGACTTGAACCGACAAACCCGAAGGCGGCGCATTTTGAGTGCGCTGCGTCTACCAATTCCGCCACGCTCCCGCAGTTCGACCTTAGGTGATGCAGTTCAGAGGAGCGTTTTAGGGACAGTGACGTTGCAGATTTGCCCCGCTGGCCGTGAGTTTCGCTTCAATTCCGGCGTAGCCCCTGTCGAGGTGGTTCAGGCCGCTCACGTGCGTTTTCCCCTGTGCCACCAGCCCTGCAAGCACCATTGCGGCTGAGGCTCGCAGATCGGTTCCGTTCACAGGAGCTCCACTGAGGGAGGGAACACCTTCGACGACAGCCGCGTTGCCTTGAACACGGATGGCCGCACCCATGCGCTGCAGCTCTGCCACGTGCTGCATGCGGTTTTCGTAGATCTTCTCGGTGATCACGCTGGTGCCCTGGGCTGTCGCCAGCAAGGCCATGAACGGTGCTTGCAGATCGGTTGGAAAACCAGGGAAAGGCTGTGTGGTGATGTCAATGCCTTTGATGGTGCCCGGAGTGATGACAATGCCATCGCCATCGATCTCTAGACCGCAGCCGCAGTCGCGCAGTTTCTGGAGCACGGAGCTGAGGTGATCAGGAATCACCGGGGCGACTCGCAGCGTTGAGCGCGTGATTGCGGCTGCCAGGAGGAAGGTGCCTGCTTCGATCCTGTCGGGAATGACCGTGTAGTCGCAACCGTGCAACCGCTCCACCCCTTCAATGGTGATGGATGGACCGCCGGCTCCGCTGATGCGTGCCCCCATGGCATTGAGGAGGTTGGCCAGGTCCTGAACCTCCGGCTCCTGGGCTGCGTTCTCGATCACGCTGGTGCCTTCCGCCAAGCTTGCAGCCATCAAAATTGTTTCGGTGGCTCCGACGCTCGGGCAGTCGAGAACAATCGAGGCGCCCTTCAGCCGTTTGCGATGCCCTGGAACAGTGGCTGAGACCACGCCATGCTCAACAGTCACTACGGCTCCGAGAGCTTTCAAACCGCGGATGTGTTCCACCACAGGGCGTGCACCGATGCGACATCCTCCTGGTAGGGGAACTTTGGCGTGGCCCATGCGAGCGAGGATCGAACCGATCGCGAAAAAGCTGGCTCTTAGGCCGTTAACGAGCTCGTAGGGAGGTTCCGCACTCGTGAGGTCGGAAGCCTGAAGGTGAATCGTTTCCGTGCTGCGTCTCACCTTCACTCCCATCGAAACCAGGATGCTTTCCATCCCGTCGATGTCGGTGAGAGGAGGCACGTTGCTAAGGGAGAGTGTTTCTTCCGTCAGCAGGGCAGCCGTCATCAGCACGAGCGCGGAATTTTTGGCGCCGCTCACACGAAGCTCTCCGTGCAGCTTGTTCCCGCCTTGGATCTCAAGATGTGGCTTGAGAATGTCTTGAGACGCGGGTGCCGCGGCTGTCATCCCTGTTATTTCCTGCCGAGTGCTTATCTTGACGGCTAGGCCTGAGACCGTCTAGACGACCGGCCCCCAAACTGTCTTGGCGATCGACTGAAGGGCCGAGTGCCGATGTCGTATGTTTCACGAGTCGCTATGCGACGCACGCCGGCGGATGTGGCGGAATTGGTAGACGCGCTAGTTTCAGGTACTAGTGGCAGCAATGTCGTGGGAGTTCAAGTCTCCCCATCCGCATTGATTGAATCGAACTCTCGATGAGACCCTAGTCAGGCCTTGAATTCGGCCTCACTTCTGAGAGAATTTTTTGTTTCACTGATTGATCATCAAGGATGTCCTTGTTTGACCTCAGTGTGGCTGGTTGGCTGTATGCACGACGCCTAAGTGGAACGCGTTAGATCACTGTTCGCATCGTCTTCGGACAATCACACTCAGCTTCACAGGCTTTTGATCGCACTGATTCAGAGAGGTCTTTGAACGTGAGACTCTGCACTTACGGGATCACTTGCAATTGACCCGTCTTCGGGGATTGAGCTCAGGTGTTGCCTGTGGTCAGCTGAGTGCTGCGTTGATGGCTCAGATCGCTGCGCTGATAGCCGGAGTGTGGCAAGAGTTCAACCTTCGCCATCCGAACTATCTTGTTCTCAGAAGGCTTCAACCACTGCCCATGATTGTCCTGAAAATCTCCAACTCGTCAGAGGTTGTGGCGTCCAAGGTTGGAAAGTTTTTGGAAGCCCTGACTCCCGATAAGGTCGACCAGGCAGCAGTTGAAGACCAGGTCATCAAGAAGCTGGTTGAAAACCTCGCGGCTGAGGGGATCAAGGGTGAGATTGCGTCCGTCAACGGCGTCGATATCGAGGGCAGTGAACTCAGCCTTCACGATGGGTTGAAGGTGCGGAAGCACACCAGCTTCTGAGGTGAATCAGCTTCCGGGATCCGGTGTTGACCTGATCACCAGTCGTCGTAATCCGCTTGTTCGGCGTCTGCGATCTCTGGCTACGTCATCAGGGCGTCAGCAGGATGGTCATCTACTGCTGGAAGGCAGCCATCAACTTCGGGAGCTGCTGTCACTGCGGCGACGGCAGAAGGGACCAGTCAAGGTCATGGCAACACCTGAATGGCTGGAGTCCCACGCGGATCTGATCGATCGGTTCGCGGATGACATCGATCTGCAGCTCATGGCTGAGGAAGCGCTCAGAGCAGCCCTCTCCACGGTCAATCCAGGCGGAGTGGCATGTCTCTGGCCGATCGACCAACTGCCCGTGCCTGCTGAATCTCCATCGTTTGTCCTAGCCCTTGATCGCGTTCAGGATCCCGGCAATGTCGGTACCTTGCTGCGCACTGCACTTGCAGCTGATGTCGGAGAGGTTTGGCTTGCAGCTGGCGCTGATCCTTTGGCTCCAAAGGTGGTGCGTTCAGCCGTTGGAGCAGTGCTGCGACTGCCGCTCAGGCGGTTAGGTCCTACCGACGCGATTGGCATAGAGCAATTGACCGACAAGCTCAACGCAGCCCGTGACCGTGGCCTCCAGGTGGTGGCAGCGTTGGTTCCCGATTCAGGTTCCGGGATGCCGGTGATTCCTTACTGGCAGTTGGACTGGTGCCGTCCCACTGTTTTGGTCCTCGGCAATGAGGCAGCAGGTCTGCATCCATCGCTTCAGGCCTGCTGCAGCCATGGGGTCACGCTTCCCCACAGCAATCAAGTCGAGTCTCTCAATGTCGCCTCAGCAGCCGTTCCTCTCCTTTTGGAACGCCGACGGGCGACAATGACGGCCTCCATGCAGCTGCCCGGGTGAGCGACGCCAGTTTCGACTTCGATGTGATCGTGATCGGTGCCGGTTATGGCGGTTTCGATGCCGCTAAACATGCCGCGGATCACGGTCTGAAGGTGGCGATTATCGAGTCACGGGACATGGGCGGAACTTGCGTGAACCGCGGTTGTGTTCCCTCCAAGGCTTTGCTGGCAGCATCCGGCCGCGTGAGAGAGCTGGCCGATGCGAAGCATCTCTCCAGCTTTGGTATTCATGCGGCACCAGTCCGCTTTGAGCGTCAAAAAATCGCTGATCACGCTAACGATCTGGTGGCCACAATCCGCACCAACCTCACTAAGACGCTTGAGAGGGCTGGTGTCACGATCATCCGTGGACAGGGACGACTCGATGCTCCACAGAGAGTCGGAGTCCGGGAGATCAGTGGTGTTGACAGGATTCTCTCTGCACGTGATGTGATCCTCGCCACTGGCTCTGATCCCTTCGTTCCGCCTGGTATCGAGACGGATGGACGCAGTGTCTTCACCAGTGATGAGGCCGTGAATTTGGAATGGCTTCCTCGCTGGATCGCGATCATCGGTAGCGGTTACATCGGCTTGGAATTCGCTGATGTTTACACCGCGCTCGGATGTGAGGTGACCATGATCGAGGCCCTTGATCGGGTGATGCCGACCTTTGATCCCGACATCGCCAAGCTTGCTGCGCGCAAGCTGATTGACAGTCGTGACATCGACGCTCGCTCAGGAGTGCTGGCTAAGTCGATCAAGCCCGGTTCACCTGCTCAGATCGAACTGGTGGATATGCAGACCCGTGAACCCGTTGAGACTTTGGAAGTCGATGCGGTGCTGGTGGCCACGGGCAGGGTGCCCAGCAGCAATGGCCTCAATCTTGATGCACTGGGCGTTGAAACCAACCGGGGCTTTGTGCCCATCGACGACGGCATGCGTGTTCTGACTGGCGGTCAGCCCGTACCCCATCTGTGGGCCGTGGGGGATGTCACCGGCAAGCTGATGCTGGCCCACACCGCCGCTGCTCAGGGCACGGTGGCTGTTGACAATATCCTCGGCCACACCCGTGAGATCGACTACCGCAGCATTCCTGCAGCCACGTTCACGCACCCTGAAATCAGCTCAGTGGGGTTGAGCGAAGCCGATGCCAAGCAGCAATCTGCTGATCAGGGTTTCGAGCTGGGCGTGGTCCGCAGCTACTTCAAGGCCAATTCCAAGGCTCTTGCTGAACTGGAGAGTGACGGCCTGATGAAATTGCTCTTCAACAAGATCACCGGTGAGGTTCTCGGTGCCCATATCTACGGCCTCCATGCCGCCGACCTGATTCAGGAGGTCTCCAATGCGGTGGCCCGTCGACAGAGTGTGCGCCAGCTGGCTACCGAGGTGCATACCCACCCGACTCTCAGCGAAGTGGTTGAAGTGGCCTACAAGCAGGCGGCCGCTTCTCTCATCTCCGCTGCCTAAATCAACCTCTCACCATTCCGTTATGGAGTTTCGTCGCCGTCCACCCAATCCCAAGATTCAGGTGGCTCATCTCGAATATGCCATTCCTCATCAGGAGAGTGAGCCCCGCAACATTCTTGAAAAGATCGTCTGGGAGAAAGACCGGGAAATTGAATCAGCTCGCCAGCGCATGCCTCTGGCGCAGCTGAAAGCTCGTGTTGCTGAGCTCCCTCAGGCAAGGGATTTTTTGGCGACGTTGCGATCGGCTCCTGTTCTGCCGGCCGTGATTGCTGAAGTCAAAAAGGCCAGTCCCAGTAAAGGAGTGATTCGTGAGGATTTTGATCCTGTTGCGATTGCGCGCTCCTATGTGGCGGGTGGTGCCAGCTGTCTTTCTGTGTTGACGGACAAGACCTTTTTTCAAGGTGGTTTTGATGTGCTTGTCGCCGTTCGCGAAGCAGTAGATGTGCCTTTGCTTTGCAAAGACTTCATTCTTAGCCCGCATCAGCTCTATCAGGCGCGTGCTGCCGGGGCTGATGCCGCACTGTTGATTGCCGGCATTCTTTCTGATCAGGATTTGTCCTATCTGAGCAAAGTGGCTGCTGCAATTGGACTCACCGTGCTGGTGGAAGTGCATGACCGCGATGAAATGCAACGCGTTCTTGCCCTCGGTGGATTTCCTTTGATTGGAGTAAACAACAGGGATCTCACTAGTTTTGAGACCGACCTCGCGACCACAGAGCAACTAGCTGAACAGTTCGACGAGGCTTTAAAAGCTCAGAACACGTTGCTGGTGAGTGAGTCGGGTCTGTTCGCTCGAGCTGATCTCGACCAAGTTCAGGCTGCAGGTGCTGCAGCTGTGTTGGTGGGTGAGGCTTTGATGCGTCAGCAGGACGTTGAGCAGGGCCTTCGCACACTCATCTCCGGTTGATTCAGGTCCTGTCGCTGGGTAGATCTGTCGATGAGATCACAGCAGTCACTTCACCAATCAAGCGATCCAAGGGAACCTGTCCAAAGTGACGGCTGTCGGTGCTCGCTTCTGGGTTGTCGCCTCTGAGCTCCAGCCAACCATCGTTCGACGGCCAGACGCGCTTGGTGATCACCAGATTGATCTCGTTTGGGTGACGACACACCACAACGGTTCCAGGTGTTGGTGACTGGTCACCTTGTCGCCGCAGCTTCACCAGCAGCCGTTGTTTCGGTTGAAGACTCGGGAGCATCGAGTCGCCCTCCACCTGGAACAGTTTGCGACGTCCCATAAAAAACAGCAGCAAGTCCTTGAGACTTGCTGCTGGAAGTGGAGTATTCAAAGGGATGCACCCAGATGGTGATGCACTCAGGATGCAGTGACCCAGGCGTCGTTGCGGCCTTTGGACTGCCAGAACATGCCATGAACTTTTTCGACTGCTGCCATCAGCTCTTCGGCTTTGCCTTGATCGATGTTGACCTTGCAGGCGCTGCAGAGTTTGGCGGCTTTCCAGAACGTGTCGTGCAGGTCCGGGAAAGTAGCGAGATGGTCGGGCTTGAAATAGTCCGTCCAGAGAATCATCAGCTCTTTTTTGGCCTTGGTTGCTTCCTCTTCCTTGATCGCCACGTAGCGCGAAAAGGTGTTGTTGTAGTGAGCGAGAGCTGCCGCGTCGCCAGCTGCAGGCGCTTCCATGGCCTTTAGCTTTTTGGTCATCGAGAGAACAGCTTCTGCTGCGACCCGAGCTGAAGCAGGGTCATAGACCCCACAAGGACCATCGCAGTGGGCTTGTGCTGCTTCAGCTGGTAGTGCGCGAAAGATGGCTAAGAGTGCCGAGCGGAACATGTGGGTTGATGGTCAACTGCCGTTTGCTCAGCCTAAGTGGCGCTCAAGACTTGATGTCGAGCAGCTCGACTTCAAAAATCAGTGTTGCGTTCGGTGGAATGACGCCGCCGGCTCCGCGGGTGCCGTAGCCCAGCTCAGGAGGGATCACGAGCTTGCGCTTGCCGCCAACTTTCATGCCCTGCACACCTTCATCCCAGCCTTTAATGACCTGGCCGCGTCCAAGGGGAAAGGTGAAGGGCTTGCCGCGGTCATAGCTGGCGTCGAACTGCTTGCCGTTCTCCAGCGTTCCTCGGTAGTGCACCACAACGGTCTGACCGGCGACGGCTTCAGGGCCGGTGCCGACCTCAATGTCGGTCACGCGCAGCCCGCTGGCAAGGATCTGCGCTTTATCGGCGCTCATGGGTCCTCCGAGTACCGATGCATCGGCTTGGTTGGAGTCGGGTGCCATGGCGAAAAGGGTGGGATTGGTCTCATCGGGATCCAGTTCCATTGGACTGGATGCAGTGTTCAAACCAGCGGTCTGAACGATGGCAGCTTGCGCTGCAGGTGCTGCAGCAATCACGGTGGATGGAGCCACGATCTGACTGACGAGAGCCACGATCAGGCAGGCCACGCAAACCGCGGAACTGATCAGAATGTCGCGCACTGGAGGTCCGTTCGTTCTTGCTGATTCTGGCAGGCTTACTCCTGTCGATCGCGTTGGCGCAGCTGTTGCTCGAGTCGGTCGATCCGACCGCGAAGCTCATCCAGTTCCTTCTGGCTGGCGAGACCGAGATCCTGAAGCAAGTTGTCGCGGTTGCGTTCGAGGTTGCGACCCATCTGCTGCTCAAGTTCCGGTGTTTCCCCACGCAGAGCCTTGAGAACGTCATCCACAAGTGCGGAGGCGTGGGTCGCATCCATTCGTCCACTACTGACCCATTCCTGGGTCACATAACGAAGACGGTCAGCCACCAGGGTGGTGGTTCCGAGACCACGGAGCAGCAGCAGCTGAAGGGGGTTGGCGGTCTCCATCGAGAATCGCAGTTGAGTCTGAATTCAGGATGACGGCATCCAATGGTGCTGACCATGGGCAATGACCGATCCCTGCCATTGCTTAGGGGATTGAGCGGTGGCGTCCTCGCAGGACTTGGCCTCTGTCTTTCAGGCCCCTGGTGGATGGTTCCCGCGTTGGCGTTGCTGTGGTCGGTCGTCCGATCTCCTTTGGCCGCGGCGCTCTGGGCCGCGGTGGCTGTGGCCATCAGCCATCGCTGGTTGTTGGCCCTGCATCCCCTGACCTGGCTGGGGGTGCCGGCTCCCTTGAGCTTCCCACTTGCCCTGATGGTTTGGTTGGCCTGCTCCTTATCCGCAGCGTTGCTTGTGGCGGGATGGAGTTTGTTGGCACGTTGGCTGCCCGGTCGCTGCGGCTTGCCGCAGGCCTTGGTTCTGTCTCTGGCCTGGGGCCTGAGCGAGACGCTTCTCGCCAGGGGGCCTCTCTTCTGGATCGGTGTCGGCGGCAGCGTTCTTCCTGCTGACCGTTGGCTTGCAGGCTTGGCCGGTTGGATCGGTGCCGGAGGCCTGGCCGCCGTTCAGCTGTTGCTGGGCTGGTGGCTCTGGCAGTTCTGGAGCGCGGTACGCGCTGAAGCAGAGCAGCGCTGGCGGCTGTTTCGCTGGGGTGTTCTTGCCCTGTTGGTGATCCATGGTCTGGGTGTCGTGGCCTTGACGGGTTTCGCTCAGGGCATGAAGGACGACCAAGCGGCATTGTCGATGGCTCTGTGGCAAACGGCGATCCCCACCCGTGAGAAGTTCAGCGTTCGCCGGCAGACAGAGCTGCCTCGGCGATTGCATCAGGCCATGGAGAGCGCTCAACGAGGTGGGGCTCAACTGCTGATTGCTCCGGAGGGCACGCTGCCTGTGAAGTTGGGGATTGAACCCGACGGGGGGATTCCCCTGATCAGTGGCGGCTTCCGCTTCGTAGCGGGCCAACAGCGCAGCTCGCTCCTGCTGATGACACCAGAGGCATCTGGAATGTCCAACAGCATCGACAAGCACCGCCTGGTGCCTCTCGGGGAATGGGCTCCCTCCTTGCCTGGGCTTGCCGGATTGTCGGCGGTCGGAGGCCTGCAGTCAGGAGAGCCCTCCAGGCTTTGGCGCTGGGGTGGCCCACCCGTGGCAGTGGCCATTTGTTACGAGATCAGCAATGGAACAGCCATTGCCGAGGCGGTGGCGGGTGGCGCGCAATGGATCCTGGCTGCAGCCAATCTCGATCCTTATCCACTACTGCTGCAGAGGCAGTTCCTGGCACTGGCACAACTGCGCAGCCTGGAGACAGCCCGGCCACTCGTTTCGGTTGCCAACACCGGCCCCACGGCTCTGATTGCCGATAGAGGACTGGTTAAGTCACAACTGCCTGCCATGGTCCCGGGGCTGCTGCCTGTTGGGTTGGAACCTTTGCAGGGCATGACGCTCTATGCGGTCTGGCGTGAGTGGCCGCTTTGGCTGATGCTCTTGATCGCAGCCGGCTTTCTACTTAAGGCGAGGTCTGGATCAGCCCCCCTCCCAGCACGGACTCGCCTTCGTAAAACACCGCCGCCTGGCCAGGGGTGATTGAAAACTGAGGCTCGTCGAAGTTCAGTCGACAGCGATGGGGGCGTTGCCCAGCGATATCGGCATCAGTGGCCTCGATACAGGTGAGATCGGCCATGACCGGGCCGCTGCGGTAACGAACCTGCACCTCCACTCTGCGGCAGAAGCCTGGAGTTGGTGGTGCGATCGATACCCAGTTGATAGCGCCCACTTCACAGCAATCGCGGCCTGCTTCTGCACGGGGTGCCACCACCACGCGATTCATCGCTGCATCCAGGCGAACGACATGGAGAGGTTCGCTCCATGCCACACCGAGACCTTTGCGCTGGCCGATGGTGAAATGCTCGATTCCATCATGATTGCCCACAATCGTTCCGTCCTGAAGCACGATCTCTCCTTGTCGTGGCGGCAGATAGGCGTCGAGAAATGCACGCATGGAGCCGTGATGATCGGCAAGGCAGAGGTCCTGGCTCTCTGGTTTCTCCGCAGTGCGCAGTCCATGGCGGCCCGCTTCGAGTCGGGTATCGGGTTTGGTCAGTTCGCCTAGTGGGAACACCACGCGGGACAAAACATCTTGGTTGAGGTCATAGAGGAAATAGCTCTGGTCTTTGCGGGTGTCGAGACCCCTTAAAAGCTTCCAGCGTCCTGTTGCCTCATCCAGGCGAATGCGGGCGTAATGGCCTGTGGCAACCCGTTCGAGCCCCCGTTCCTGTCGTGCCCAGTCGAGCATTGGGCCGAATTTCACCGACCGATTGCAACGGGAACAGGGCAAGGGTGTAATTCCTGCTTGGTAGCCCTCGATCAAGCCTTCCACAATTTCGCGCGCGAAGTTATCGCGCGAATCGACGATGTGATGGGGAACGCCGAGTTGCTCGCAGATTCCTGCAGCATCCACCAGTCCTTCGGCGCAACAGGCGCCCTTGCCGCTCATCAGCCAGAGCGTGAGCCCTTCAACCTCCCAGCCGGCCTCCACCATCAAGGCAGCGGTGAGAGAGCTGTCAACTCCCCCGGAGAGCCCTACCGCCACGCGGTGCTCACCAGGCCAGGTTTGTAGGCGTGCCAGGGCCTGGGCACCGGCTGACGTGGCGGCAATGCTGGGCGTCGCTGCCGACATGGCTGGACGGGCATGAACGGGATTCTCTTTCCATAGTGAGGTGCCATGGGTCCCGGCAGTGATCTGGCCAGCCGCTGATGCCGACCATCTTTTGGTCTCAGCCGATCAGATGCTCGCTCTGGAGCAGGAGTGGCTGGCTAGTGGCCTGCCGGTTGCGGCTCTGATGGAAACAGTGGGCCAGCGCATGGCCGATTGGTTTCTGGCGCGTCCGCAGTTGTTGACGTCTGGTGTGCTGGTGCTGGTGGGACCTGGTCACAACGGTGGTGACGGATTGGTGGTGGGTCGCAAGTTGTTCGAGGCGAATGTGGATGTTCGGGTCTGGGCGCCCATTGCTCTGCGAAAGCCCCTCACTCAGGAGCATTGGCGTCATTTGCTTTGGCTTGGCGCCACTTGCTTGCAGTCCTCTCCTGATCCAGCTGAGCAGGGTCTCTGGATCGAGGCGTTGTTTGGCCTCGGTCAGAAGCGTCCACTGCCTGGTGATCTGGCCGATCTGCTTCAGCGCAGACAGCGTCATTTCCCGAGGCGTCTGGTGAGTCTGGATTGTCCCGCTGGCCTGGACTCCGATACCGGCTGCCCCATAAAGGGTGGTGCTGCCATGGCTTCGCACACTCTCTGCGTAGGGTTGATTAAGCGTGGATTGGTACAGGACGCTGCCATAGCGCATGTGGGTTGCCTGCACCGTATTGACCCAGCTGTACCCGTGCGGCTCACGCAGTCGCTCGCTTCACCGCCAACGTTGCGCCTGCGGGCCGATGATCTTGTTGCCCTGCCACGTCCTCCGGAGTTGCCGGCGGCAATGAAATATCAGCGGGGGCGTCTGTTAGTGATCGCTGGCAGCGAGCGCTACCGGGGTGCGGCCCATTTGGCGCTGCGTGGTGCCTTAGCCAGTGGTGCCGGCAGTGTTGAGGCCTGTCTTCCTGAATGCGTCGCAGAGCATCTCTGGCAGTGGGCTCCTGAGGTGGTTCTGAGGGCGGACCTCCCCTCGGATCGCCAAGGATCGCTGGAGTGGGGCCAGGCCTTGTTGCAGGGTGAACTAGCGCGCCTGGATGCGGTGCTGCTCGGGCCTGGTCTGGGGATGGTGCAGGGACGCTGGCAGCAGTGGGCGGAGCCCCTGCTGGAGTTCAGCGGCCTGCTTGTGCTCGATGCCGATGGCCTCAATCAACTGGCCGCCGCTGATGGCGGCTGGCGCTGGTTGTTGAAACGATCTGGGCCGACGTGGATCACGCCCCACGGCAGTGAGTTTGAGCGCTTATTCCCCGACTGCCAGATGGGCTCTGCATTAGACAAAGCCGCGGCTGCGGCGGATTGCTCGGGGGTCGCGGTGTTGCTGAAAGGTGCTCACAGCGTGATTGCTTCTCCCGGCGGAGACGTGAGGCAGCTGACAGACACCGATCCAGAGGTTGCCCGAACAGGGCTGGGTGATTTGCTGGCTGGTCACGCTGCCGGTTGGGGAGCCCGTTGCCTGGCGGCCAAGGGCAACCTCAGTTTCGAAGACCTTGCCGCATCTGCCTTATTGCATGCCGTTGCCGCTCAGACATGCGATCAAAGCAGTGGCGCAATCGCGATTTCAGAACAGTTAGCGAGTCTCACGCGTTTCAGGTTGCGATCTTGATGTGAACCGCGATTAAGCCCGAATTTCTACATTTTTTACACGATTCGCCGGGTTTTGTGTCGTTTTCCACGCACGAATCTGAAGGGTTGCTGAAAACACATCGCTGATCGTGAAATTCATAGGAAAGTCACTCAACGAAAAATATTCTTCCCCATGGTCTCAGCGGCAGCAGGGGTTTCAGAAACCCAAAAACGACGAAGTAGCGATCCGATCAGTTGGTACCTCGCCACGATCGGCAGGATTCCACTGCTGACTCCAGCGGAGGAGATTGAGCTGGGCAATCAGGTGCAGCAACTGATGCAACTCACAGAGGATGGAACAATTCCATCCGACAGTGAGTCGTTTTCAAGCAAGCAAAAGCGGATGATTCGCGTTGGCCTGCGTGCCAAGCAGCGCATGATGAAAGCCAATTTGCGCTTGGTTGTCAGTGTTGCCAAGAAATATCAAGGAAAAGGTCTTGAACTTCTCGATTTGATTCAGGAGGGTTCTCTTGGCCTTGAGCGTGCTGTTGAAAAGTTTGACCCCACCCGCGGCTACAAGTTTTCGACCTATGCCTTCTGGTGGATCCGCCAGAGCATGACTCGCGCCATCGCTTGTCAGTCGCGCACCATCCGCTTGCCCGTGCATTTGAGTGAGCGCCTCACCACGATTCGCAAGGTGAGCCTGGATCTCGCCCACAAGCTCGGTGCGATGCCCAGTCGACTCGAGATTGCTGAGGCGATGGATATGCCGGTGGCAGAGCTTGATTCGCTGTTAAGGCAGTCGCTTACCACCAGCAGCCTGGATGCACCCGTGAATGGGGAAGAAGGTCGCAGCTTCCTGGGCGATCTGATTGCTGATGCTTCATTGGGAGAACCGCTCGACAAGGTGGAGCAGCGGATTCATCACGAACAGCTTGGACGCTGGATGAGTCATCTCAGCGACCAGGAGCAGCACGTTCTCACCCTGCGTTTTGGTTTGAATGGCCATGAGCGGCACACACTTGCCGAAATCGGTCGCTTGCTTGAGGTCTCGCGAGAGCGTGTTCGTCAGGTGGAGCTCAAGGCATTGCGCAAACTGCGTAACTTGACGCGTCGTGTTGCACCCAGCTTCTGATTTCTCTGAGGTCAGTAGTTCTTTGAATCGTTGAAACCACCACTCGTTTATCACGAGGTTTACAGCGCTCCGCTGCCTAGTAGCCATCGTTTCCCGATGGCTAAGTTTCGCCAGCTCGACAGTTGTCTCAGGGAGACTGGGCTGGCCACTGACATTCAGATGCATCGACCACTCCCAGTGCCTCGTCGATTGCTGGAACTGGTTCATGACCGCGCTTATCACGAAGCGTTCGCCAGAGATCAATTGGATCGCCAGGCACAACGGCGGATCGGATTGCCTGTCACCACCCCTTTAGTTCAGCGCACTTTTCTTGCCGTTGGCGGTTCGCTACTGACAGCTCGTCTGGCGTTGAAGCATGGTCTGGCCTGCCATCTCGCTGGTGGCACGCACCATGCCTTTCCGGGTTACGGCAGCGGATTCTGCATTTTCAATGATCTGGCGATCTGTGCCCGTGTATTGCTGGAGCAAGAGCGCCTCACTCAGATCATGGTGGTTGATCTTGATGTGCATCAGGGTGATGCCACTGCGCTGATCTTTCAGCACGAGCCAAGGGTGTTCACCTTTTCAGCGCATGCAGCATCCAACTTTCCTGCCCGCAAGCAGATCAGTGATCTGGATCTGCCCATCAGTGATGGAGTGGGGGATCAGGAGTACCTCGCCTTGATTGGCGACCACTTGCCTGATCTGTTGGATCGGCTGAACCCACAGATCGTGCTTTACAACGCGGGTGTTGATCCCCATCGCGATGACCGTCTGGGCCGACTGGCCTTATCGGATGTCGGCCTTTTGCAAAGGGATCATCTGGTGCTAGATGCCTGTCTGCGCCGCAAGATTCCCGTGGCCACAGTGATTGGCGGTGGTTACGACGCGATGACGCCTTTGGTAAAGCGTCATGCACTGGTCTTCAGGGCAGCCGCTGATCAGGCCCGTTTGCATGGTCTCTGATCAGCCTGAGGTCAGTCTTCGGCCCAGATGTAGCGAGTCAGCTCAGATCCATCCGGCTCGGGTGCACTTAGAGCGAAGTCGACACAGTCCTGAACGATGCCGTCGATCTCCTTTTCGATTGCCCGCAGGTCCTCGCTATTGGTGAGGCCAGTGCCGACCAGGTCGCGTTCAAGAGCTTTCAGTGGATCGCGTTTGGCCCAAAACTGTTTTTCTTCTTCGGCACGCAATTCATCAGGGTCAGCGAGTGAATGGCCTCGGAATCGATAGGTCAGGCACTCCAAAACGGTGGGACCCTCTCCAGCCCTGGCCCGCTCAACAGCCCTTTGGGCTGCGGCCCGAACGGCCAGAACGTCCATTCCGTCAACTTCTTCTCCGGCCATTCCAAAAGCACCGGCCTTACGCCAGATCTCTGGATCGCTGGTGGCGCGGTCGTGGGCCATGCCGATAGCCCACTTGTTGTTCTCTACTACAAAAATGATCGGCAGCTTCCAGAGCTGCGCCATGTTCAGGCATTCAAAGAACTGACCGTTATTGCAGGTGCCGTCTCCGAAGAATGCTGCTGTCACGGAATTGCTGCTGGGGTCACCCAGGGCATCTCGCTTGTAGCGGCTGGTGAACGCTGCACCGAGGGCTATTGGGATGCCTTCTCCGATGAAGGCGAACCCGCCGAGCAGGTGATGTTCTTTGGAGAACAGGTGCATCGAGCCACCTCGGCCTTTACTGCAGCCGGTTTCCTTGCCGAACAGTTCACTCATTACCTCTCGGGCTGGAACACCAGCACTCAGGGCATGAACATGATCGCGGTAGGTGCTGCAGAACCAGTCGTGTTGTCGCTTCATGGCACCGATCACACCGGTGCTAACAGCCTCCTGACCGTTGTAGAGGTGCACAAAACCAAACATCTTGCCGCGGTAATACATCTCCGCGCATTTGTCCTCAAAGCGGCGCCCGAGGGTCATGTCGCGGTACAGCGCAAGTCCGGTCTCCTTGTCAACGCTGGCCCTCTGGGCTGTCACCAGGGTCGAAAGCCGCTCCGCATGGGCACCAAGTACAGATTGTCCTTCGGCGGAGGAGGAGCTTCGTGACTCTGTGCCGATTGCGATGTCCTGACCCATGGCACCACCTGTTTGACCACAGACTTTAAGGGTCCATGGCGGATCGATGGGCAAAACCCCAGACCCTGCCTACAGTCTGCAGCCAATGGCTGCAATGCTGGTGGACCTACCCATCGACCACTTCCGTCTGCTGGGGGTTAGTCCAACGGCGGAACCTGACGCAGTGTTGCGCGCACTTCAGTTGCGCCTGGATCGCTGTCCTGATCAGGGGTTCACCCATGAGTCGCTCAATCAAAGGGCTGAGCTGCTCCGCTTGTCAGCGGACTTGCTCACGGACCCTGAGCGCCGTGGCCAGTACGAAGCAATGTTGCTGGAGCTTGGCCAGGAGCACCCCGGTGATACGGCCGGTCTCGAACTGTCTTCCAATTTGGAGGTGGCTGGTCTGATGCTCCTCTGGGAAGCACATGCACCCCATGAGGCCTTTCAATTAGCCCGTCAGGCCCTGCAGCCGCCTCAGGCTCCTGCTCTAGGTAGTGGCAGAGAGTCGGATCTGTCCTTGCTGGCTGCTTTGGCAGCCCGTGACGCGGCTGATCAAGACCAGCAGCAGCGCCGCTATGAGTCAGCGGCGAACTTGCTGCAGGAGGGGATGCAGCTGCTTCAGCGGATGGGCAAGCTCCCTGAGCAAAGGCAGGTCCTCGAAACCGATCTTTCCAGACTTCGTCCATTCCGAATTCTGGATCTGCTCAGTCGTGATCTGGCTGAGCAATCGGCTCGTCAAGAAGGCCTGGTGATGCTGGAGAACTTCATCAGCGATCGGGGCGGACTCGAGGGCGGCGCTCTCGAAGGGTTGGTGACGGCTGACCTGCCCGCCGGCATGGATCAGGGTGCCTTTGAGTTGTTTTTTCAGCAGATTCGTCGCTTCCTGACCGTGCAGGAGCAGGTTGATCTCTACGGACGCTTGCAAGATGCAGGCTCAGCGGATGCTTCCTTCTTGGTTGTGATGGCCCTTGCGGCTGCAGGCTTTTCCCAGCGCAAACCTGAACGTGTTCAGGACGCTCGCACTCGTCTGCAGGAGTTGAAGCTGGATGGTCTTGACACCAAGCCTCTGCTCGGATGTCTCGATCTGCTTCTTGGCGATGTGGATCGGGCTGAGCGTCATTTCGCCAGCAGCCCTGATCCGGCCATCAAAACATGGTTATCAGCACATCCTGGCGACGCCTTGGCTGCACTCTGCGACTACTGCCGCACCTGGTTGGGACGAGATGTGCTGCCCGGGTATCGGGATGTTGATGCTGCGGCCATTGATTTGGAGGCCTGGTTCGCCGATCGGGATGTACAGGCTTATGTCGAGCGGTTGGAGCGACAAGTGCAGCCCAGGGATTGGTCTTTCGATGACTTTTCCCCGCTGACGGTGGATCCCGACGGCACACTGCCGCTGCCCCTGCTTGACTCCGATCCTTCAGTCGATGACCCGCAGGAACAAGACGATCGGTCCGAGGGCGGTTTCGCATGGCCGGCACTGTCTCTCTCGGCACTGCCTCGCCCCTCGCTTCCGCCCATGCCGCAGCTCCAATTGCCCGAGCTGCAATGGCCACAGCTGTCTCAACCCAGTCGTTCGACCTGGATCGGATCAGGTGTTCTTGCTGTGGTGTTGGTGATAGGGGTCTTCAGTGTGGTGGGTCTTCGCCGTGAAGCTGAGCAGCCCCGGCTGGCTGGTGATCCATCCATGGATGCACCTGTGGATCAGTCGGCTTCAGAGGCGAAGCAGCAGGGCTCTGGGGAGAATCCAAGCAGCATGTCCGTTGAGAATGGGCAGACAGTGCTCACGGAAGTGCCCGAGTTGGAGCCTGCCTCTCCCAATGGGCCTGAAGCTGATGATCTGCTGCGTTCTGATCGCCCCTCCGAAGCCCAGCTGGAGGACCTGCTGCAATCCTGGTTGGATCGCAAAGCGGCGGTTTTGAGTGGAGATGGTTCAGCGGATGAACGTCTTGAACCGATAGCCAGACCCGGGCTGATAAGCCAGGTCCGCCAACAGAGAGCTGCTGATCAATCAGCAGGGCTGACCCAGAAGGTTGAGGCCTCAATCGATTTTATGAGGGTCATCAGCCGCACCCCCAATCGCATCGAGCTGCGTGCCGATGTGGACTACAGCGATCAAACGCTGAATGCAGCTGGAACGGTAGTGAACAGCACCGCACCAAGATCGCTCAAGGTGGGTTACATCCTTGGCCGAGATGAAGATGGTTGGCGCCTTCAGGCCTATGCACCGATCTGATCGACCAATCAGCGTCGTGCAGAGAGAAATTGCACCTTCAGTCCCTGCCACTTTTACGATCAGAGAACTGAAACCGATGTCCGGCCGATGTTCGATGAGCTGTCAGCCCGCTTTGAAGACGCCGTCAAGGGGCTGAGAGGCCAGGACCAAATCAGCGAAACCAATGTGGAGGGCGCACTCAAGGATGTGCGTCGCGCCCTGCTTGAAGCAGATGTAAGTCTGCCGGTTGTCAAAGATTTCGTTGCGGAGGTGCGTGAAAAAGCCGTGGGCGCCGAGGTGGTGCGCGGGGTTTCTCCAGACCAGAAGTTCATTCAAGTGGTGCACGACCAGCTGGTGGAGGTGATGGGAGGTGACAACGCTCCCCTTGCCAAGGCTGATGAGTCGCCCACGGTGGTGCTGATGGCTGGCCTACAGGGTGCCGGTAAAACCACGGCCACTGCGAAGCTCGGTCTCCACCTCAAGGACCAGGGCAGAAGGGCGCTGATGGTGGGTGCTGATGTGTACCGTCCGGCTGCCATCGAGCAGCTGAAGACTCTCGGTGCACAGATCGGTGTCGAGGTGTTCAGTCTCGGTGCCGATGCCAAACCGGAAGACATCGCAGCTGCAGGTCTTGCCAAAGCCAGGCAGGAAGGCTTCGACACGCTCTTGGTCGACACCGCCGGTCGCCTGCAGATCGACACCGACATGATGGAGGAGATGGTGCGGATCAGAACCGCCGTGCAGCCGGATGAGGTGCTGCTGGTGGTGGATTCGATGATTGGTCAGGAAGCGGCTGATCTCACCCGGGCCTTTCACGACCAGGTGGGGATCACCGGAGCCGTGCTCACCAAGCTCGATGGTGATTCCCGTGGTGGGGCTGCGCTCTCGATCCGCAAGGTGAGCGGTCAACCGATCAAGTTCATCGGTACTGGAGAGAAGGTGGAGGCCTTGCAGCCTTTCCACCCCGAGCGGATGGCGAGCCGCATTCTCGGGATGGGCGATGTGCTCACTCTTGTGGAGAAAGCTCAGAAGGAGGTAGAGCTCGCCGATGTCGAGCAAATGCAGAAGAAGCTGCAGGAGGCCACCTTTGACTTCTCGGATTTTGTGAAGCAAATGCGCCTGATCAAGCGCATGGGATCGCTGGGTGGATTGATGAAAATGATCCCGGGCATGAACAAGATCGACGACGGCATGCTCAAGCAAGGCGAGCAGCAGCTCAAGAAGATCGAAGCGATGATCGGTTCCATGACGCAGCAGGAGAGGGAGAACCCCGACCTGCTTGCCAGTGAACCCTCTCGTCGTCGGCGCATCGCTCGTGGCAGTGGCCACCAGCCCAACGATGTTGACAAGGTGCTGGCTGACTTTCAGAAGATGCGCGGTTTCATGCAGCAGATGTCCCAGGGTCAGATGCCAGGCATGGGTGGAATGCCCGGGATGGGTGGCATGCCAGGCATGGGCGGAATGCCAGGGATGCCAGGGGGAATGCCGGCCGGTCGAGGCGGTGGCCCACCGCGGCGTCAGCGGCCGGTCAAGAAGAAGAAAGGATTCGGAGAGCTCTGACGGGCGGCAGGCTAAGTTGGTTGTTTGGCGCTTCTATTAGCGCCGAACTGTTCCTACTCACAGCCAGCGCCACGATGATCAAGCTCCGCCTGAAGCGGTTCGGTAAGAAGCGGGAAGCAAGCTTCCGCCTCGTGGCCTGCAACAGCACTTCGCGCCGGGATGGACGTCCCCTTCAGGAGCTGGGTTATTACAACCCCCGCACCAAAGAGACCCGCTTGGACGCCGAGGCACTGCGTGAGCGTCTGAGCCAGGGAGCTCAGCCCACAGATGTTGTCCGCACCTTGCTTGAAAAGGGTGGTCTGATCGAGAAGAAGGTCCGACCAGCAGAAGTGGTTGGTAAGGCCAAACAAGCTCTCAAACGTGAGGCTGATTCCAAGCAGGCTGCCAAGGATGCCGCTGAGGTAAAGGCTGCTGCTGAAGCTGAAGCCAAGGCTGCCGCTGAGGAATCTCCCGGAGATGACGCTGCCAGCGCAGAAGGCTGATTGACAGCATGTCCGAGGCAACCTCACTTGGTCGCTTCGTCTTTGATCTGCCGCATACGGAGGCCGCACTTGCTCTAGCAGGTGGACCTACGTCACAGACGTTGCGTCAGCTCGAGGCACTGACGGGCACCACTCTGGTTTTGCGCGGTCTGCAACTTGAGATCAGCGGTCGTCCCAGTCAGCTTGAACGCACTGCGGCTGTTGTGGAGCTGCTGCGTAAGTTTTGGCAGGAAGGTGAATCCATCTCTCCGGTGGATCTTCAGTCGGCATTGCAGGCTCTAGATACCGGTCGCAACCGCGAACATGAAGCCATGGGCCAACAGGTTCTGGCGCGTAATCAACGTGGCAATCTTCTGCGTCCGCGCACGTTGCGTCAGAAGGCGTACGTGGAGTCGATGGAGCGTCACGATCTCACCTTCGCGCTCGGTCCTGCTGGCACAGGTAAAACATTTTTGGCCACTGTTCTTGCCGTTCGCATGCTCACCGAGCGCAAGGTAGAGCGGCTAGTGCTGACCAGGCCTGCTGTAGAAGCGGGAGAGCGACTGGGGTTTTTGCCTGGTGATCTTCAGCAGAAAGTGGATCCTTATCTGCGTCCGCTGTACGACGCCCTGCATATGTTGATGGGCCAGGAGAAAACTACGGCACTGCTGGAAAAAGGTGTGATTGAGGTGGCACCACTCGCTTACATGCGTGGCCGAACCCTGTCGGAATCCTTTGTCATCCTTGATGAGGCCCAGAACACCACGCCGGCACAGATGCGCATGGTGCTAACCCGTTTAGGAGAGCGTTCCCGCATGGTGGTGACCGGAGACACCACCCAGGTGGATCTGCCCTCAGGTCAGCTCAGCGGTTTGGTGGAAGCGTCGGAAGTGCTGGATGGGGTCGAAGGTGTGGCCGTATGCCGTTTGACATCGGCTGATGTGGTCCGTCATCAGCTGGTGCAGCGCGTTGTGGATGCCTATGCACGGCGTGACAAGAGCCAACCCCGACGAGATGCAAAACCGATGCGGCGGTCGATGGGGAGATCCGCACCGGGTTGAAAACCACAACCTGGATGAAGCTGGCAAGATACATCTAGTGATCTGGGGCAACATGCCAGCCAGCAGCAACTTCCAAAACGCCATTCGCGAAGCGCAATCCAGTGCGCTTGTGGGACCCAATGTGGTCAACAAAGCCCTTCCTTATGTAGGGGGCGGCATGGCTCTGACTGCTGCAGGAGTGGTTGGCGGAATGGCCACCATGGGCTCCATCGGATTCTCTGCCTTCAACACCCTCTCGTTGGTGGCAATTATTCCTTGGTTCATTCTGTTCTTTGTTGCGTCGAACGCGGCTTCCAAGGGCAACAACGGCACGGCGTTGCCGCTGATGGCCACCTTCAGTCTGCTCACCGGCTTCACTTTGACTGGCCTTGTGGTGCAGGCGATTGCCGTTGCAGGTGTTACCTCGATCGGGATTGCTGCGCTTGCCACGGGTCTCACTTTTGTGATCGCCTCGGTGGTAGGCCGCCGCATGAGCGACAGCGTTGGTCAGGCTCTTTCGGCTGTTGTCGGTCTTGGTCTGATGGGGCTAGTCATTGCCATGCTCGGCATCTTTGTTGCCGGCTTCTTCATTCCTGGTATCTATGAAGTCACCAATCTGGCCATCGCCGGGTTTGGCACCATTTTGTTTGTGGGTATGGCTTTTGTAGACTTTTATACGATGCCTCGCACTTACCGGGACGACCAGTATCTTGCTGGCGCTCTGGGGATGTACCTCACCTATATCAACCTTTTCGTCTTCATTCTGCGCCTTGTGATTGCTATTCAAGGCGGCGGTCGTCGTGACTAAATCAACCTGGACTGGTTGTAGCTGAATGAATTTAACTTCAACCAAACCCCGGCGAAAACCGGGGTTTTTTGATGCCCATGGAGACTGGCTTCTCAACCATGCAGTCGCAGCTGGGATTGACAGTGTCTTCTTCCCTGCTGGACTATCAGATCGCTCTTGGTGATAATCCAAGTCTTCAACCCAACCTTCAGTTCACTCTCAATCCGGATGAAATCAGTGAAGTGCCTGATTTCCTCGCCATCGGTGTGCAGATGACTGTGTTGTTCTGATGGATTGCCAATAAAAAACCCCGGATCAACTCCGAGGTATCGATATCGGTTGATCCCCATCACCCGGCCGATGCCGTAAACAGTAATCAGTGTGCGACGGAAGTTGTCTCAACTTCAGAATGACCTAATAGTGTTGCAAGCAGATGCTTCATGGTTCGTCACACCAGATCTGGTGCTTGATCCTGGGAGATGGTCTGTTGAGGGGCTTTGCATGCTTGGGTCACTCTGCAACGGCTTGCACTGCATCGCCGATGGCCTGCTTTTGGTGTTCGTCGTAACCCCAGCGCTCTAAAAAGGCCAGATCATCTCCACGACTATGGTGCGCCGCTTCCAGCAGGATCTCCAGTCGGTCTTTGACACGCTGGGAATCGAGCTGGCGCAGGAGTTCGGAGCAGCGTTGATTCACGCGCTCTGACCCTGCTGCCTGCTCGTCGTCGTTGTTGTTGCGGTGATGCACGGCCATGGCTGCGCTCATGGCCAGATTGCGGGCCGTGAGATCCACCACGCCGTCACCCGCTTCGCGCAGTTTGATCAACAGGGCGTCCGGAAGTCTGTCCATCAGAGCGCTGTCCCCCGCAAGACTCACCACGAAGAAGCCTCTAGCGCCGTCACGGCTGACCACGAGTGCTCCAACCCGGTCGGCCATCACTTCATCACTGATTTCGTCCTGGTCCCATTGCTTCATCCAGCCGGCGGCGATCTCCATGGCTTCCTGGAAGCTCGGTTCTCGCTGGGTCATCTACAGCAACTGTGTGGCATCACAAGCCTATGGGCAGGGTGCGGCCTTCAGGCGATGCTGAAGCGATGGATGCAGTCTCAACGTCGTTGTCAGTCGGCTACCGCTCGGGTTTTGTCGCCCTGATCGGACGCCCCAATGTGGGCAAGTCAACGCTGGTGAATCAACTAGTGGGCGACAAGGTGGCGATTACCTCGCCGGTGGCTCAGACCACGCGCAACCGCCTCAGAGCAATTCTCACCACGCAGGATGCCCAGCTGATCCTGGTGGATACCCCAGGTATTCATAAGCCGCATCACTTGTTGGGGGAGCGCTTGGTTCAGAGCGCGCGCTCTGCGATCGGGGAAGTGGATCAGGTGTTGCTGCTGCTCGAGGGCTGCGAACTACCTGGCCGTGGTGACGCCTTCATTGTCAATCTTCTGCGTCAGCAGCGCTTGCCGGTGCAGGTCGTGCTCAATAAATGGGACATGGTTCCGTTCGATCGGAAACCAGAGGCTGATGCGGCTTATCGCGAACTGCTCGGAGAGACCGATTGGCGGGTGCACCATTGTTCAGCTTTGAACGGTGAGGGCTGTGCCGATCTTGTGAGCGCTGTGAGTGCTCTGATGCCAGAAGGCCCTCAGCTGTATCCACCCGACATGGTGAGTGATCAGCCCGAAAAGCTGCTTATGGCCGAGTTGATCCGCGAGCAGGTGCTGATGCATACCCGCGAAGAAGTTCCCCACAGCGTGGCGGTGAGCATCGATCGGGTGGAAGACATGCCGGCAAGGGGCAAAGGCAAGGCTCGCACTGCCGTTTTGGCCACCGTGCTTGTGGAACGCAAAAGCCAGAAGGGCATTCTGATTGGGAAGGCTGGCGCCATGTTGAAGACCATCGGCCAGGGGGCTCGCCTACAGATGCAGAACCTGATCGACGGCCCCGTGTATCTGGAACTGTTTGTGAAGGTGGTGCCGGACTGGCGCAGCAAGCCAGCCCGGCTCAACGAGCTCGGGTACAGCGGAGACGGGTTCTGATACGGGACTCTCTGGTTCGGCCATGCCGAAGACAGGATCTGACGCATGACCAATTCTCTTGATCAGTGCGCTGCCCTGCGAAGATGGCCTGATGGATGAGATCGCGTTCCCTCCAGCTGATCTGAAGGCGTTCCTCACACTGTGTGTGGGGTCCTGGATGAGTTTGCGCAGCCGTTTTGACCTCAGTGGCTCAGAGGATGACTGGCACACCAGCGATCGTGGTGAGGTGACCGTGAGCCTGAGTGATCAGGCCGCTGATTCGATCTTGTCGGTGACGTCTGCGGATGGAGCCGCCAGCGAGCTTCGCTTCCGCAGCGATGGGGGTCTTGTGGTGTTGGCTGAGGGAGCAGAGCGCAGCGGCCGCTGGCAACTGCGTGACGATGCCAGCCTCGAGCTCGAGCTCAAGGTTGGAGACTCGGCTGCCACCGTGCTGGAACGGATCTGGTTCATCAAGCCCAATTTGCGCCTCCGCAGCACCACGGCCATCGCCACTGATGGAACTCCTCTTCAGGCGCGCTTCTGCTCCGAAATCCGGCGCGTGTCATCTCCTCAGACCTGAGCTGTGTCGGCCTATCGCTTGGATGTGATCAGCCTCGCGCCCCAGGCGTTTGCACCGCTCCGGGAACTCGGCGTGATCGGTAGATCCTTTGCGGCTGGACGAGCGGAGCTGCACCTGCATAACCCCCGCGATTACGCCACCGATCGCTATCGCAAGGTTGACGATGAGCCCTATGGCGGTGGTGCGGGCATGGTGCTCAAGCCTGAACCTGTGTTTGCTGCCTTTGAGTCGATTCCGCTCAGCCCTCGAAGCAGGGTGCTGCTGATGACGCCGCAGGGCAGGCCTTTGGCACAGGCTGATCTTCAGCGCTTGGCTGAGAACCATGATCAGTTGGTGCTGCTCTGCGGTCATTACGAGGGATTTGACGAACGCATTCGCTCACTGGCTGATGAAGAGGTGTCGCTTGGAGATTTTGTGCTCACCGGTGGGGAGCTGCCGGCCATGACGGTGATCAACGGCGTGGTTCGGCTGTTGCCAGGCACGGTGGGAACGGCGGCCTCGTTGGTGGAGGAAAGCCATAGCGACCTCTTGTTGGAACATCCGCATTACACGCGTCCTGCCGACTTTCGAGGGATGACCGTGCCTGATGTGCTGCGCAGTGGGGACCATGGCGCGATTGCTGGATGGCGTCAGCAGCAACGTGAACAGCGCACCGCTGATCGACGACCTGACCTGCTGGATCGCTGGAACCGGCGCTCTAACCCCGAGAATGAGAGCGACGGCACGACCTGACCGCCAGCACCCATGAACCTCCGCATTGGCAATGGCTACGACACGCACCGGCTGGTGGAGGGGCGCCCATTGATCCTTGGTGGTCAGCGTCTGGAGCATCCGGATGGCCTGGGTCTGGATGGTCATAGCGATGCTGATGTGCTGGTTCATGCGGTTATGGATGCACTGCTCGGAGCGCTGTCGCTCGGCGACATCGGCAAGTATTTCCCTCCCACTGATCCACGTTGGAAGGGTGCGGACAGTCTGGTGCTGCTGGAGCAGGTCGCGGCTCTGGTGAAAGAACGCGGTTGGCAGGTTGTGAATGTGGATTCCGTTGTGATCGCTGAACGGCCCAAGCTCAAACCACATATCGAGGCCATGCGTGGGGCGATCGCCCTGCGCATGGGGCTGGACCCCGATCAGGTGGGTGTGAAGGCGACCACGAATGAGCGGCTTGGACCCGAAGGGAGAGAGGAGGGAATGTCATGCCATGCCGTTGCGCTGCTGACCAAACCATGACCTTGCAGCAGCTGCGCAAAGACTTCATTACTGTGGCCGCTTCTTGTTTGGCGACACTGCTTGTGCTTTCCGGTCATCCCGATGTCAGCTTGGCCGCCTTTTCAGATCCTGATGGCGGCTACGACGTTGCCGTGATTGAGCATCTGCGCATCCACGTTCCCAGTCAGGGTCGTAAGGCCTGGCTGGATGCTGAACGCGGTAGCTGGGAACCTTGGCTGGCCAGCCAGGATGGATTTATTAGTCGTGATCTGCTCTGGGACCCTGAAACAGAAGAAGGCACCCTGCTGATTCGCTGGAGCAGTCGTGAAGCCTGGAAAGCCATCCCTGTGCATGAAGTGGAGGCAGTTCAAGAGCGTTTTGAGCAGCTTGCCCGCCAATCCACCGGTTACCAGAAAGGCAATCCATTCCCGCTTGTCTTCGAAGGGGAGTTGTTGCCGCCGTGACCGTTCAGGAGTCACGCCTTGACCTGGAGCGTCGTCGCCGGCTCGGGATGGTCGAAGCCGTTTGGGGTGAACACAAGAGCGTGGATCAAATCGTGGCGATCTTGCAGGCCATGCAGACAGCTGGCGAGCTTGCTCTAGTGACCAGGGTTGATGCGGAGAAAGCGGCTGCTGTTCGGGAATGCTGTCCTGCTGTTCAGGTTCATCATCAGGCGGCCTGTCTCACCTTGGGTGAGATCCCAGTCATTGGGCGAGCCGCTCAGGTGGCTGTACTGAGTGGTGGCACGAGTGATCGCTGCGTGTCTGAGGAAGCCTCCTTGGCTCTGAGAGTTCATGGAGTTGCCACAGAGCCTTTCCTCGACGTGGGTGTTGCTGGTTTGCACCGTCTATTGGATGTGCTGCCTGACCTCGCACCGATGTCGGTTCTGATTGCCTGTGCCGGGATGGAGGGTGCTCTGCCGACGGTGCTGGCAGGTCTTGTTCCTCAGCCAGTCATCGGTGTGCCGGTGTCTGTGGGGTATGGGGTCAGCGCTGGAGGGCGGGCTGCTCTCGATGGCATGCTCGCCAGCTGCGCGCCGGGCCTCAGCGTCGTGAACATCGACAATGGCTACGGCGCTGCGATGGCGGCTTTGCGCATCCTCAAGGGAGCCGCATTTCAGGATTGAGAAGGGTGAGGCTGGCTGGGCAGCAGCGGTTGGACCGGTCCTCTGGGGTCAAGGTCGAGCATCGTTTCCACCCAGAGCCGCATGGATCGCGGCAACCGGTTCTGTTCGTAGCGCTGCAGCGCTTCAACCAACACGGTTGAGTTGACCCAATGAGGTGATCGAGCGCGCATCGTTTCTGAGCGACAAGGGAAGATTGGATGTAGGGCGCCCACTCAGCAAGAGGGGACGATTCAGGTTCCGGATTGTTGTCGGTTGAGTTTTGGCAGCAGCTTTAATTCAGAGGTGCTGGAGATTCGGATAAGCCGTAACCAGCTCATCGGCGCTAAGAACATCGCCGACGCCGTCTGGCTGCCAGATCACTTCAAGGGCCATTAGGTCGCTTGATGCCGTAGAACCCAAAATGCGCAACGATTCGCGTAGTTGTTCACCGTCATCGGCCTGTTTGAGCTTGACCACGCTGCGACTGGCCACCAGCACAGTGACAACAATGAATTCACTGGTGGCGTCAGCATCACCACGTGTTGTTAGCTCGGTCGAAGCGGATCGAACGCCACCCACATTGGTCGTGAGTTCTTCGCGCAATTTGCTGCGCTCTGTCATCGACAGCCGATTGAAGGTGGATTCAGCCGCGTTGAACGGCACGCTGCCTGATTCAACGTTGGCGTAAACCCATAAATCTGGCTGACGCAGCAATGCAAGGGTGGTGTCTTGCAGCACCCGTTGTAGGCCACTGGAGCTGCTGGTATCAGCGCTGCTCGCCAGTTGACGCAGGTCGCTCTGCAAGTCTTTGGCGCTGGCGAGTAAACCGATCTGGAGTTGCAGCAGCGATACAGGACCCATCGAGATTTCACGAGGACGCTCATAGCCGCCCATGGCAGGACTGCCTGCGCCAGCTCCAGCTCCCCGGAAGGCATTCACGAGTACTCCGACAAACGCCATCAGAACCATGAAGCCCAGTAGGCCGCCGCCACCAAATCCGAAGAAGGGAATGATGAAAGGAAATCCAATGCCACCGCCATAGCCGCGGTTGTAGCCCCCACCCATGCGACCTCCCATACCACCGCCTCGGTACCCACCGGAGCGAGGCATGGAGGGTGCTCGGAAACTGCCGCCACCGATCCGCCCACCACGGGCTGCTTCACTCGGCAGAGGGTGGAAAACCAACAGCCCGATCATCAGAACAGGCACCATCAGGCCGGAAAGCCAGCGTCGCAGCTGAATGAGGGCGGAACGATTCGGCAATTGGGCCAAAACGGCGTTGGAAACTGAGCTGATCCTAGGAACCCCCGCCAACGATGGTGACGATCTCGAGGCTGTCTCCATCCTTGACCTGCTGTTCGGCCCATAGGTCGGGGGTGAGGATCAGCCCGTTGAATTCCACCACCACCAACTTGGGGTGATGGCCGAGCGCTTCAACAACCCGGTCCAATCGGTTGAGATCGGCCTGGAGTTGCTGCTGTTCGCCGTTCACCGTGAGCTGCATGGCCTGAACCGAATGAATGAAACAAGCCCTTCAATCTTGAAGCTCAGCCGAGCCTTTGTAGTAGTTCGCGACTAGCGGCAATTGGATCATCGGACCCCATGATTGCGCTCACCACAGCTACCCGAGAGGCCCCTGCACCTAGCACCTCAGCGATGTTGTGGCTGTTGATGCCGCCAATAGCAAACCAGGGAATCCTGGCTGAATGCTCGGCTGTTCGCACCCAATCCAGACCCGCCGGCGTCCTATTCGCTTTGGTGGCGGTGGCATAGACCGGCCCGACCCCAAGGTAGTCGGCACCATCTTTCTGAGCCTGGTGGAGTTGTTCGATCTGATGGGTGCTACGTCCAATCAGTTTGTCGGGGCCCATCAGCTGACGTGCCTCTGGATGCGGCATGTCCTCCTGGCCGAGATGCACCCCATCGGCATTCACGAGCAAGGCCAGATCAATTCGGTCGTTGATGATGAGCAGTGCCTGGTTTGCCTGACAAAGATCGGCAAGCTGACGTGCTTCCTGCAGTCGCAGTGCATCAGGTCCCTGTTTACGCCGGTACTGCACGAGCGAGACGCCGGCTTGAAGCGCGAGTTCCACCCGTTTCAACATCGCACCGCTTGTGTCGTTGCTGCCGGGATCGGTGATCAGGCATAGCCGTGAGATTTCCAGGCGCTGACGCCGCTGGTTTTGACCGCAGGCCTCCAGGATGCGCACCTCATGGTCGTAGAGCGCATAGCGAACCTTTGCAGCTGTCTGGGCCAGCTCGGAATCACCGTTGCGTGCGAATTCTTCGATCACCCGCAAGGCTTCCTGAACTCTGCTGGCGTTGGCTTTCAACACCTGGGTGTTGTTGGAGCGAGTCTGCTGAGCGGGGTGGCTGAGCCCGGCAGCGGTATCGGTGGCTGTGGAACGTGCCTGTCTGTAGCAGTCGGCGTGCAGCAGTCCCAGCTGCTGTCGCCAGTCTTTGAGAGGCACTACCAGGTCCTGGCGGTCGAGTCCGAAGCGACACCAGTCTTCGATGACTCGCAAGCCTTCACGTGCTCGGTCGAGGTTGGCATCGATCAGCCTCGCGACACGCGTATCAGCGCAAGGGTCGTCGGGCATCCATTCCAGGGCACTGTTCCATGGCACTGTGGGCAGGATCTCATGTCTGGTGTGGCGATGGAGAACGGTGGATCAGAAAGCACGATGCACGTTCTGGTGTGGGGCATCGGTCTTCTCGGTGGCATCGGCGTTTTCATCGTGTGGGGTCTGACTAACGCCTACCCAGCGCTGTCCTGAAGACGTTCTCTCGCTTGTTGGGCATCACGACTGATCTGAGCACTGAGTTCTTCCAGGCCTGAAAAGCGCTTTTGACCGCGCAGGCGTTCCAGGGGCTCAATTCGCAAAGTCCGGCCGACCAATTCGCGATTTGTGTCGAGCAGATGCACCTCAACCGCTGAAGGCAATGCTGGATCCACGGTGGGTTGGGGCCCAAGATTCATCACCGCTGGCAGTGCGAAGGTCTCGTTGTCGACCCACGCCCACGCTGCATAAACCCCTAAGCCGGGAAGAAATTTTCTGCCGTCTACCTGCAAGTTGGCGGTTGGCCATCCCAGCTGTCGGCCGAGGCCGCGGCCTTGCACCACTTCACCTTGGAAGCGGTAAGGCCGTTGCAGCAGATCACTGGCCGTTTTGAGGTCGCCTTCGGCGAGAGCTTCACGGATGCGACTGCTGCTCATGCGGCCGACTGAATCTTCCAGGATTGGCAGCACGCTCACCATGACCCCGGCGGCCTCGGCCAGGTTCCGCAGTGTGTCAGCACCACCCTCGCGACCACGCCCGAAACGGAAATTGGCGCCGATAGCGATGTGACGTGCCTGCAATGTGCCAAGCAGAATTTGATCAACGAATTCGGCAGCACTGAATTGGGCCAGCTGGCGGTCGAAGGGCACCAGCACTAACTGCCTGATGCCAAGCGGTTCGAGCAAATGCAGCTTTTCGTCCGGTAAATCAAGGCGAAGCCGTGTTTCGCCATGCAACACCTCGCGCGGGTGTGGCCAGAAGCTCACCACCGTGGGGATTCCACTTGCCGGCTGCTGGCACACAGCTTCGATCACCCTCCGGTGGCCGGCATGCAGCCCATCGAAGCTGCCCAGCGCTAGGGCGGTGGGCATGCGGGCCTCCTCAGGGGAGCAGAGAGGAATCAACGGGCCGTGCACGGTGCAGTGGTTGATGGCAAGTTTGGACGACAGACCTCCTCGCCCGCATGGCTGATCGGCTCGACTTCCAGCTGCTGGCTCTTGGCCTGCGGCGCACTGCATGGATCCGCTTCTGGATTCAGACCGCCCTTGGCATCGTGGTGATGGGGCTTCTCGCCTTCAATAACATCGGAGGCCGTCTCAGTCGGGAGGCTAATCGTGCGCTTGGACTGAGCCCGGGACTCTCTCTCACCACTCTTGCGTTCCTCATGCTGCTTTTTAGCCTCTGGCAAGGCTGGTTAGTGGTGCGTCTCGGCCGTGCTCTTGGAAGCGATGCTCGCCCGAGTCGAGGAGAAGCGAGTCGCATCATTAAGCGCGGTCTGTTGGCCGATCTGATTGGTCTGGTCTTTGCGGTTCTTGGCTACCAGGCTCTTGCTGGCATCCTGTTTTTCCAGGCCTCTCAGCAGACTCCCGGCATCGCTATCGGTGGCCAGGGTATGCGTGAAAATCAGCCGATTACTTCGCTGGAAATGCTCTCGGTGTTGAGCAACACCCAGGTGCTGTTCGCCCATCTCATTGGCTTGCTGTTCTCGCTCTGGATGTTGCAGAGGATCTACCGGACCCGTTGACCGTCCATCTCAACCTGGGGCAGGCCACTCAGAGATCCACGCCAAAACAGTTCTGGTTGGATCGGTGTGAGTGAAGGTGAGTTGGTTCCGATCTGGGCCACGTCCGTGGGCCAGTCGAGGGGACCATCTCCACCCGATTTCAGGTCTTCGACCACTTTTCCAGCCAGCCAGTAATAAGTACGACCCTGAGGATCGGTTCGCGGACTGAACTGTTCCCTATAGCGACGAACCGACAGGCGTGTCCAGCGCATGGGACCCATGACCTCAGGTTTGCAAGGGGGCAGATTCAGATTGAGCAGCAGATTGGCAGGCCATCCTTCTCTCAGCGCTGATTCGGCCGTATCCATGGCGATCACAGCCGCACCTTCGAATTCGCGCCATTTAAAGCAGGCACTGCTCACCGCCATGGCAGGTCGGCTCTCCAGAGTGCCTTCCATCGCCGCTGCCACGGTGCCGGAGCAGAACACATCGGTGCCTAGGTTCGGGCCGTGATTGATGCCCGATAGCACCAGGTCCGGTGGCGTCTCCAGCAGTTCGCAGATGGCCAGCTTCACGCAATCAGCTGGGGTCCCACTGCAGGCCCAGGCAGAGATGCCCTGGCCGAACAGCTGGTCGGCCCGCTCAGCTCTGAGCGGTTGCTGAATGGTGATGCCATGGCCCGTTGCCGAGCGTTCCTTGTCAGGGCAGACCACTGCCACCTGATGGCCTCGGGCCGCGGCTGCAAAGGCCAGGGCTTTGATTCCATCGGCAAAGATGCCGTCGTCATTGCTGATCAGAATCCGCAGCGGGGCCATTGGGTTGCTTACCAGTGGGGCGAACCTAGTCGTGATCACTGCTTACAGTCAGCTCTCGCGATGTCAAAGCCTTGAGCGACACAGTGTCTCTGCAGCAGCTCACCGATCAGCTGGAAGCGCTTGAAGCAGAGGCTGCTGAAGCGATCTCTGCAGCGGCAGATGCCGAGGCCCTTGAGCAGCTTCGAATCGGATTGCTCGGTAAGAAAGGTCGACTCTCCGGTGTGCTGGGGGCGATGGGCAAGCTGCCTGGCAACGAACGGCCGTTGGTTGGACAACGTGCCAACGTGCTCAAAACCCAGGTACAGAGCCTGCTGAGTGATCGCTTGCAGGTCGTCAAGCAGGCGGCGATGGAAGCACGAATCGCCTCGGAGACCCTCGATGTGACGGCATCTGCCCAGGGGATTCTTATGGGCCATCGCCATCCTCTAATCACCACCACGGAGGAGATCGTTGATCTCTTCTGCGGTCTCGGATACCAGGTGGAAGAGGGCCCTGAGGTGGAAACCGACCACCACAACTTCACCGCCTTGAATATCCCGCCGGACCATCCCGCCCGGGACATGCAGGACACGTTTTATCTCAAAGACAATTTGCTGCTGCGCACACACACCTCACCGGTGCAGATCCGCCATCTCGAGACTCATGCACCACCGGTAAGGATCGTGGCCCCAGGTCGCGTGTATCGCCGCGACGCGGTGGATGCCACCCATTCGCCGGTGTTTCATCAGGTGGAGGTATTGGCCATCGATGAAGGGCTCGATTTCAGCCACCTGCGCGGCACGGTGATGGCTTTTCTTAAAGCGTTTTTCGGGGATTTGCCCGTGCGCTTCCGCGCCAGTTATTTCCCTTTCACGGAACCGTCAGCGGAAGTGGATGTGCAGTGGCGCGGGCGCTGGTTGGAAGTGATGGGCTGCGGCATGGTCGATCCAGCAGTGCTGGAGGGTCTTGGTTTGGATCCAGAGCGTTACAGCGGTTTTGCCGCCGGTTTGGGTGTGGAGCGGTTCTGCATGGTGCGCCATGGCATTGACGACATTCGCCGTCTTTACACCAGTGATCTGCGTTTTCTGGAGCAGTTCTGATCAGCGCAGCATTGGTGGCATCCTTCGTTGAACAATCATTTGATTGGCCCCTGGCCATAAGTGTCATTTCCGCGATCAGGCAGACGCTGATGAAAAAAGTCTCTGCACGTGTGTCAGTGCCAGATCCTTCTCATAAAGTGAGCGCAATGTTGCCTGCTGCGGTCGGTGCCCCGTGTCGGACTGATCGTCAATGACGGCAAGTCGCTTGCCGTTGAAACCGCAGGCACGATTCAGTCGCGCCTAGAGCTGGGCGGTCATGAGGTGATCCGTGTCAGCAGCTCAGGCGGGATGGTGGGTTTCGCCAATCCCGACCAGCACTTGCGCATGTTGGGTTACAACGCCTGCGTTCCAGAGGGGTTTGATCACACAATGGTGCTGGCGATCGTGCTGGGTGGGGATGGCACGGTGTTGTCGGCAGCGCGTCAGACCGCTCCTGTGGGCGTGCCGATTCTCACCATCAATACAGGACATCTCGGCTTCCTGGCCGAGGCTTACCTCGACGATCTCGATCGTGCCCTGGAGCAGGTGCTCACCCAGCAGTGGACGATCGAGGAGCGCGCCAATTTGGTTGTGAGTGTGATGCGCGGCGATCAACGCCGCTGGGAGGCGTTGTCACTCAATGAGATGGCGTTGCACCGCGAACCGCTCACAAGCATGTGTCATTTCGAAATTGCGATCGGACGCCATGCACCGGTGGATATCTCCGCCGATGGAGTGATTCTGTCCACGCCCACTGGTTCCACTGCCTACGCACTCAGTGCCGGTGGTCCTGTGATCACGCCTGATTGCCCGGTGCTGCAGCTCACGCCAATCGCTCCCCATTCCCTGGCTTCAAGGGCGCTGGTGTTCAGTGATGCTGAGCCGGTCACGGTGTTTCCAGCCACACCTGAACGTCTGATGATGGTGGTTGATGGCTGCGCAGGTTGTTATGTGTGGCCGGAAGATCGTGTTCTGATTCGTCGCAGTGATCACCCCGTTCGCTTTGTGCGTCTCAGGGACCATGAGTTTTTCCAGGTTCTGCGCAACAAGTTGGGCTGGGGACTACCCCATGTGGCCAAGCCCGATCGGCCATGACCGTTGCGCATGGCTCCATGGCAGGCAGCGTTCACGCTGACGTTGTATTACTGGTTGGCCATGAGGCGCTAGCGCTGGCGGAACGCCTGAGGGCTTCCGGATACGCCCCAATCAACTGGAACGCTGCTACTGACAGCGGGCTTGTCGCTAGAACCAATTCAGTTCCTGTCGCCGCAATCCTGGCCAGCGACCAGGCCGCGAGTGTTTTTGAGCTGCGTTCTCATTTTGGCTCACTGCCGATTTTGATCGGAGTGAGTGACGACAGTATTGCCGCTCGAGAAACGGTGTTGGCTTGTGGTGCGGATGATTTCTGGTTCCCACTCAGTGCCCCGAGCGATTTGCTGCAGCGATTGCGCCTGCATCTGTTGATTCAATCCCGTAGTGCACTGAAACCCCCGATGCTGCAGCTCGCTGATCTCAACGTGGATATCACTTGTAGGCAGGTCCGTCGCGGTGCTCGCTCGCTGGTCCTCACGGCTAGGGAATATGCGCTGCTGCTGCTGCTGCTGGAAGAGCGCGGCAGGGTTGTGAGCAGAGATCGCATCCTGCGAGATGTTTGGAAGGATGAGCAGAGTTCGTCCAGCAACGTGATCGAGGTGTACGTGCGTTACCTGCGCCAGAAACTCGAGGAAGGCGGGGAGCCTCGATTAATTCATACGATCCGTGGACTTGGCTACTGCCTCAACGACGGCTTGCCGAGTCAGCGTCACGGTTGATGGACCAGCCCCCACTGCCTCCTCAGATCCTGCCGATCGAAGCGCGTTGGTGCCTCGACCAGCGCCCTGTGCGTTGCCTCTCTCTGGAGGTTGCTGATCAGCCTGATGAGCAACGGCGGGGATTGATGCAGCGCCCTGCCCTTCCGCCTCTTCGGGGCATGTGGTTTCCAGTCCGACCCTCTGAGCCGATGCGTTTTTGGATGCGTCACACACTCGCGCCCCTGGATATGGTGTTCATCCGCGATGGCAGGGTGCTCGATATCGCAGCCAACGTTCCGATCTGTGTTGCATTGCCTTGTCGTTCCTACTGGGCTGACGCTGATGGCAATGGTCGAGCTGATTTTGTTGATGGCGTAATCGAAATTGGTGCGGGTGAAGCTCAGCGCTTGGAGATTCGAGTGGGTGATCCAGTGCCGATTGAATCAATCGGCACAAAGTAACCTCGTTAGCAAGCTTTTGATGGTTGAACAGCGAGGCAAATAGTCAGTGTCTATAGCCCTGAATTGTTGACGGATGAGGGATCTTCTGCCTTTAGAGATAGAGATCAGGGCAACAGGCCAAAAAAGTTCCTTAAAAAAGCGGTGATATTCAAATTATTTTTGAGTAGCCTTGATTTTGAGAGGTGCAGATGAACCTGCTGATGACGATTTAACCTTGGCAGGGCTCCATCAATCATTCACCTTTTGATTCCAGATTGTGCATCTCTGCTTGAGCAGAGCTATGTTTGTACAAGTTGTAGCTGTATAGAATGATCTCTTTTTATCTGCAGAAACTGTTTGGTCAAATCAGATCAAAGCCCAATGAAGAGTGGATTCGTCTCAAGCATGTGATTGAGTCTGGTGGAGATTTGGGGCTACAGGCCTGGCTCAAGGAAGTCGCGTCTCTTGCTTCAGATCTTGAGAGCAATTTCGAATCTGCCTCTAGGGGCAAGAAAACCAAGTATTGCCTTAAAAAAGTTCAAGCGCTTGAAGATCGCTATAGAAGGCAGGCAGCTGCATATAAAAAAGCGATTGATGTTGGCCTGATTCATGACAACAACTTGCCAAGGCTTTACAGTTCAAATATGACCTTGCTGATCAATCGTTACGCGCGCTAGCGATGGCGAAGCTCATCGATCGACACCTCGGCTGATAGCAATTAAAAACAAGATTGCCTCATGTGATCTTTGCTGTTGTGATAAATCATGCCTGCACGGCGTGCTGTCCAGGCAATTATCTGCCAAAGCGACAAAGTTATGACATCTCCTGTGTCATCCTTTTTCTACGAAGCCGATGATCATGATTGTCGTGAAGTTGAGCAATGGTGGCAAGAAAGGATTCGGTATTTGATCGGCAATGGTCAGGCTTATGACGCTGCAGCTCTGTTTGAGGATTTTGAACTTGAGCGGAAATTGACTATTGTGAAGCCTGAGAGTGATGAGATCAGGTAAAATCACTGTGAGATATTGATCTCAACTGATAGGTGGATGATTGCGCTCAAGATTGCGACCATGCACGGCTGCGGCTTGGTCTTCAACGAACCAGCAGCTTTGTTGCTTAAATCACACGCCTGGGCTCTTTGAGTCCTGCGCGTAAGTATTAGTACTTGCCAGTATGCGCTAGATCCCTTAAAAGGCAGTTGGGCAAAGGTATCTTGGCTACGCGCCGGTCAGTTGTTACGTTAGTTAATATTCTGAAAGTGCTACCTCTATCAATGTCCGAAGCAACGAACAAGTTCACTCCTGATCCCTATAAGTCTTTTAGCGAGAAGATGAACGGACGAGCGGCAATGCTCGGGCTTGGCATTGGATTGGCTGTCGAAGCCTTGACCGGCAAAGGCATTGTTGAGCAAGTCGCCACTTTTAATCAAGCGTCTGTGCTGGACCTCTCGGGCATCAAAAGATTGCTTGGAGCGATGTTCAGTTGCGTTGGAATCCTTCCTTGAGCGTCATTGCCCACGCGACCCGATGCTTCTGCCTTCGCGTTGGCGGAGGCAGAGGCGCTTAGCGATCTTCACCAGGCGGCCTCAGTCACTGTCCAGCCGTACTCCTTGAGTTGGAACCACAGAGCAACAGCGTCCTCGTATCTCATACTGCGCCGGGCTTTCAGAAGAGCAGGCTCATCGCCAGCCATGGGCCTCCCGTTGTCAACAACCACGCCTGCGTTCAGTGCCTGAGCGTTGGGGTCTTTGTGGAACCTTGTGTACCAGCGTCCCTTTGGGTCCTTCAGCCATCCATCCATTGCGTGTTCCCTCATGTGGCCAATACAAGACTAATAGAACATGCGTACTATGCCTAGTTCCTTTCCTTGTTGTGGAGCGTCTTCATCTCGTCAAGTCCGTCGTGGGCGTTGTTGGTTGTCAAGTCAGGACCCAGATGCGTTTTTGCAGATGAAGTGAATAAAGCAGCCAATTCCGAGTCGCAAGCACTCGAGGTGATAGATCACCCGAATGGCTTCCATTCAATTTTGGAGGTTGTTCTAAAGAGGGTCCGTTGGTGGTGATTACGATTGGTATGTGAACTAATCTCTACTGCGCTCGAATTGCTTGAGAGCTGCTGCGCACTCCGGGGCTCCCTTGGTCTCGCGGATTTCTGTGAAAATCTGCTTTTTGATTTCAGGGCTTAAGCTCTTGCGTTGCTCAATGAGTTTGAACGCAAACATCAAGTCTGGTTTGGAGAGGGCGCCTGCGGCATAGAAAGTGCACGCTCCCGCTAGCCATCCGAAGTTGAAGGCGTACAAGTAAGTCTGCTCATCTCTTGGGTTCAATTCTGCTGAAGCTGGAATGCAAGCTGCCGTCAAAGCGAAAGCAGTGATAGCAGAGATGCGTTTCATTCTTATCTCCTGTCATTCGCAGCATTACTGGGATTCATCTGACGATGCAGAATCCTGTTGGCTGGAGTAAACATGGGATTGATAAATTAGTTTTCAGGCTCTTTCAAGGCCTTTTCAAATATGGATCCTGCCACATTCACGCAATCACCAGTGATGTCAATTTCAGTTGAAATCATTCCAAACGCAATGGCTAAAACCTTGGATTTTAATTTGCCTGCTGGCTGAAATTCGACATCAATCTCTCCGTTGACCTCTAAAGCTTCATTCGCTTGAGCAATGCTCGAGCTTAAGACACCACCAGCAATACTTGCTTCATCCCAGGTGTAATCTTTTTTGTCTGTAGAGGTTTTGTAGGACATAAAACGATTGCCAGGAGGATCAATTTTTAAATATACTGTTTCTTCTTTGACCTCCCCATCGTTGATAATCTTCCCTGTCTTGATTTCAGTGGAAGTAAGCCTCATTTGATTTTCACATTTTAAATAAATAAAACCATCGGCGAAGGCAGGAGGCGATGAGAAAAGTAGGGCGCCAAAAAATATTAAAAATCCCATCTGGTGAGGCTCCTATTTTGCTCTAATTTAACGTTGGATATTTGTTTTTGCAAATTGCCGCAACTCTTTAAGACCTTTAGGTTTATTTGTCATAGAACAAATTTGCCGGGCAGTCGCAGTTTTTAGGCATTTTAAATGCAGTGATTGTCTTAGGCAGCATTGCAGCTTGCCCATGTCACTTTCGCCAAGTGCTTAAGTCATATGTATTGCCTAAGCTTTAACAGCAGGAGCATGACTTTCCATCGTCACAGTCATCTTTTTGAAGTGATTGGCGATATGCGCTGAAGAGTTCCTTGGAGGTATCAGATCTAAAATCCCACTCTCGCCAGGTTGTAACAATTCCATCATTTGTCACATCCTCAGGAAGAGCGAGCTGAACATGCTTCCATTTTTTCTTCGTTACTGGCTTGTAGCTGACGAACCAGTCCAGGTCTGGTTTTGATCCTTTCTCGTGAGCGAGTTTCAGGACTGTCTCTGTGTCCCCCTGATATTGCCTGGTCCTTGACCAATGAGCGAATGGCTTAAGGCAGGAATTGTCAGCAGCAATTCCTATTCGGAGCAGGCCTTTTCCTTGTTCAGCAACTTCTTTGAGCGAAGTGAGCATTCCCCTTATCCCATTAGGTGACACAAAGTCCGGATAAGCGCATGGTTCAAAAATATCTGACTTGGTGAACCAGACGACAGGCTTGTCACCGCGTGGTGCGTACCCCATGTCAGCTTTCAAGAGCTGGCTGTCACCTATGGGGAAGAGCTTTTCGCCCTGCGTGTAATGCCAGACAATCTCTGGCTCAGCGCCGAATCCTTTCATCTTGGTAGTCTCACAGTCTCTTCCGTATCCTTGGATTCAAGGGCATCAGCATAGGTCGAGTCATGAAGTTGTATCGAGTGCCCTGCTGCTTTCAGTATCAACTCGTTTTGTTCAAGCACTAGGCCGCGAGTTGCGTACCAAATTCATAGGTGTTCACAGGGTAGTTGTCTCAGGATATAAGAATCTTTTTTGGAAGAAGTGGTATCAGATGTTATTAATAGATCAGTCAATTCTCAAAAACGGTGCAAGATGAGGGTTTGAAATGGTTGTCTCCAATCGGATGCATCCGCTAATCCTAATCACTGTCCATTCACACTCAAGCGTATTGCTAGTGGGTCTTAAGTTCACTTCGCTAAGAGAATGTACGTTGTGGCGTCGGACGATCCGAAGTCTTTCAGGAAACTTTCTATTCACGTTCTGGCGTATGGCTTAAAAACGTGAATTTAAAATCAGGGGGTTTAATACTCAGTAAGCCAGTTGGGGCGGGGTGGGAGGTGAGTTTGGCTGCTTAATGGACAATGAAAATCGCGAATCTTCAATTAAATTTGTGGATCCATTGTCAATGCAAGGGAGTGAAGCCAACTTTCAATGATTGGTACTGCTTTAATTTTTAGCAATAAAATATTGGATGTTTGTCGCTGGTGTGATTTGCCTTCTGGTCTAAGCAGCTTTCTAGGTCCAACTCGCTTCCTTTCTCTATGGACTCAGAAAAGAACTCACTTAAGGCTCTAACTATCCTGTAAGGCCTGCCCTGGCAGTGCAATTTGGCCAAGATCATCCAAAGAACCCCTTCGATTGCAAAAACAGCCCGATTGCCAGCAGCGGACCGAAGCCAGCGAGCAGCAGCGTAATTTTCATCCGCAGGGGCGATACCTGCTTCTCCTTCTGCACCGGCATTGATCGGGATCGGAATAGCTTTGATTCTGCAGGTCAGCCTTGTGCTTTGGTGCCCCTGAGAATCAAGACTGGGTTCATCGGTGCCAATCGAGTGCCATCGGCAAGAGGCTGGCCTCGATAGGCCTGATGTTGATTGATCTGGATCGACCAACCGGCGTTATCCAGAAGTGGCCGTAGTTCAGCCAGTGCTTCTACGTTGGCCATTGGAATCACCACCACCCCACCAGGGTTCATGCGGTCGATCACAGCTTGGAGCAGTTGAGCTCGCTGGCGACCGCCTCCGCCCAGAAGCACGCGATCGGGTGCTGGCATTTGCGCAACAACAGTCAAGGCATTCGCTTCGATGACGTCTGTTGGTGTCACACCCAACCGCTTGGCATTGGCTTGAATCAGGGTGCCGCCGCCGCTGCGCTGCTCTACTGCAATTAAGTGCATTTGGGGCCTCAGCCTTAATGCTTCAAGCCCCACGCTGCCGGTTCCGGCACCCAGATCCCAAAGCACTCCCTGTTGCGGCAGCTGGAGATCAGCGAGCAGTTGGATTCTCACTTCACGCTTGGTCATCAGTCCTGGACGGTCCTGGTGTTGCAGGAAAAGGCCGTCGTCCAGTCCGAATAGGGGCAAGGAACCTGGAATTGGGTCAGCTGGTTGCTCCGCCAGCAACACAACCATGTGCAGTGGATTGAGATCTGAGGGGATCGGATCAGCTGCACTCAGGCGCTGGACGCGCTCATCGCCATGGCCCAGTGCTTCAAGCAACCAGAGTGCATAACTTGCTTCCAGCCCGCTGCTGCTGAGGATGCGTCGCACGTCTTCGACGCCGCCGCGCTTGGGATCCGTGAGCACAGCTAGGGCTGAGGGGCGTTGCTGCAGCCGTTGAATCAGTGGAGCTGAATCGCGCCCATGCAGGCTGATCCATTCCGCGCTCTGCCAGGGTCTGCCCAGCCTTGCAAAAGCCAATTGAAGTGATGAGGGGCCTGGATGAAAATGCAGGCGCTCTCGCCCCAGGCGTTCGATCAGGATCCGGCCGATGCCGAACCAGAGCGGATCGCCACTGGCAAGCACCACGGCTCGTTGGTCTGAGTCGAGGGTTGTCAGGCTCTGGCAGAGGGTGATCGGCTCGTCACTGTTGATGCACCTTGCTGTGGAGTGACGTTCCTGCCACTGTTGCAATGCCGGTTGCATCCGTTGCGGCGCAGCGATCAGATCGGCTCCTCGCACCAAAGCTTGGAGTGCTTCAGGGAGCGAGTCAGGGGCGCCGGCGTCGGTACCTATCACATCAATCATGCTGTCATTCTCATGCCAGCAGCACATGCTGCGGGTCAGCGTTGGTTGGCAGTCTTCTCCATCGTGGTGGCCATGGATTCTGCGGTTGAGGCCTTGGTGTTGAGCTCAGCCCTGGCTGCGTCAGTTTTTGATGTTGTCGCTGTCACTCTTCATTCCCAGAACAACGAATGCCATCGACTGATCAGTACATCTGAAGAGTGCATGGTGCCTGTTTTTTATGGTTTTGGGGGACAAATACTCAATCACTTCTCCCGGATACATTTTGGGCTTCTGCGCAGCAACAATTGATCAGGGTTTGCTGAGAGCTGCCTGCATTATTTGCCCAGATTTTGTAGCGCTATGGATCTGAGATTAATTCAATTCTTGTCTGAATGTCGCGATGAAGAGCATGAAGCGATTGATCGTTGGTTTCATGCGTTTCAGCCAATCACAATGGCCGGAGCGATCCGTTTTGCAAGGGGTACAACACGGCTGGCTGAGCTGCTCGGGACAACTGAAACTGCCGCTCATCATGCTTGATCTTTGATGGTCTGTTGAGCGAAGTTTGATGGCTTCACGGTTGTTTGTTGAGCCATCGCTGTAGTGGTTAATTGTGGTTCGAGCCTCCGCATCAATCACTACTTGCCATCGATGCATTCAAGTTTGAATCAATGCTCTTGATTCTTAGGGTTGTCATTTGCGATTGATCTCGAATGGCCTCGAGTCGAGTCGATCGAATTTCTAGTGTTCACTGGTGGTTGCCCCATAAGGATATTGGAGTGATGTTGAGACAGGCTCACTCCACATTTAGTGATGATTTTCAGGGTGAAGAAATTCAAGATATGATGGAACAATGGGTTGAAAATATCTGCCGACTGTCAGAAGGGGATATGCGTGATCTTCTGAGCCTGGTTAAAGAATTCACTCTGGATTAAAAAGATCCGTTGTGACTTAGGGTTGGCCTTCAGTCACAGGGTGCCAAAAGGTTTGATGACTTCTCATGTGAGGCCTTGTATGGCCGGGTCTGCAAGGTATTGCTAATCAGTCTCTAGTTCGTGCAACGAGTGTCTGTGAGCAAGTCATTCCGCCAAGGAGCCTCTCTGTTTTTCGCATCTGCGATGGGATGCGCTGCCTTGGCAGGTGCAAACGGCAGAGCAGATGCTGTCAGGTTGGCATCGAGTGGTCAGAACTGCCCGCGAGCGGCGATTGAACATACTGCGGCGGCGGTGACACCAGTCACAAAGGCCAACTATGCCTTTGCGGAAACTGAAGTGATCCTTGCTGACTACGTGCGCAAGATCGCCAAAGGCACCTGTAGTGATGGCGTGGGTGTTTTCCTACACCAAAAGAGTGCCATGGACCCCAAAGAACGATCCATCTTGCGCCCCAATTTCGACACGCTGTATTCCTTTGCGGTGTTGGATCTCAACAGTCCGGCCACTGTGGTGTTGCCCGACACTGATCGCTATCAGATTCTCGAGGTCGTGGATGATGAGCACTGGATCCCGCTCGTGAGTGACAAGCCTGGGAGCTACACCCTCACCAAAGACTCCATGGGCAGTCGTTATGTGTTCGCCTTCGTTCGGACTCAGGTGAACATGCAGGATTCTGAGGATCTCAAGCAAGCAGCTGCTGTTCAGGGGCAGATCAAGCTTGAGCAGAGCGAGAAAGGCTCTTTTGTTGTGGGGCATAGGTACGACATGAAACAAATTCTGGCGTTGCGTGCTGACTACAACGTGCGAAGGCAGCCGGAGGGGATCACCTCGGAAATTGCTTTTGGCAAGAAAGGCCAAATCAGCTCTGAGATGCGCAATTTCGGAGTTGCCATTGGCTGGGGTGGCCTCCCCAAGGAAGGCGCTGTCTATCCATTCCCTAAGGTTGTTAATTCAACCGATCCACAGACATTGACCCTGACAGATGTTCCGATTGATCCAAGAGCATTCTGGTCAGTGACTGTTTACGACCAAGCTGGTTTTGCTATTGGTGAAAACTACAATATTAATAGTGCTTTTGCTAAGCAGAATGAGCAAGGCGACTATGTAATTCATCTTGGTGGAGATAAAAATCAGGATAATTATCTAGATATTTATCCGGGCTGGAATGCCGCAATTCGCATCTACTCACCAATCAAGGCTTACTTTGATGGTTCGTGGACTTCTCCTCAATTTCAGCCGGCAAAGTGATTGGCATCGCAGGGGTTTGGATCGGGCCTCGCTTGTGATGCTCACGCTGTTTGGTTGGAGTTAGCTCGGGATTGTCATCTGGCAAACATCAGTGGATTGAGCGCGTGTGGGTGAGGCCCGCACGCGTTTTTTGTGGCTGTGTGAATCGCTTGTGCAATCGGTTGATAAGCGGCAGAGATCTGCCTGATCCCATTTGGGCGAACTTCTTTTGGCTGCGCAGTCGCATTGACTAATTTTCTTTAGATAAAAAAAGAACGCTCCGTACAGCAGTCAATGAAAGGTTTTGCGAGCAGTCTGCGCAAAAGGTCTTCCGCTGTTTTTCTTTCCACAGCTTTCGCTGCCAGTTTGTGTGCGCCAGTTCTGGCCCAGAGCACGGCCAACACCTCAGGCCCTGTCCCTAAGGGTTACACCACGCCAATTCCTGCTGAGTTGTTCACGCCTGATCAGGTGGATACCAGTGCAGGCACGTTTCGCTTTTTCGACGGCATGCCGGATGCCGCCACGGTTGATGCCAGTTTCGACTACATCAAATTCATCCGCGCCTATGAGACGTTTCTCACGTTGATGCCGGCTGCCAGCATCGAGATGATGCGCGTCGGTCATGCGCAGCAGGGGGTCGACCACTACACGAAGGTCATGTTGATGGCCCCGCTGAATTCCAACCCTCTGTTCCTGACCGGCAATACCGATACGGTGTACGGCTCCGCCTTCTTCAACCTGAAGAACACGGGGCCGATGGTGATTGAAATCCCTGCCGGCCTCGGCCCTGGCACGATCAACGACGCTTATTTCCGATTTGTGGCCGATACGGGTGCTCCCGGTCCAGATCGGGGCAAAGGCGGCAAGTATCTCATCCTGGGTCCCGACGACGCAGAGCCCGCGAACACTGAGGGATATTTCGTGTTTCGCTCACCCAGTTACTCCAACTGGTTGATTATGCGTGCTTTTCTCGATGATCAAGGCAAGCCTGATCAGGCCGTTGCCAACTACGAAAATGGCGTGCGTCTTTATCCCCTCTCGCGGAAAGACAATCCTCCGGCGATGACCTTTGTGCAGGGAGGCGATCTCGTCTTCAACACGGTCCATGCCAATAATTTCCACTTCTTTGAAGAGCTGAACACGGTGATTCAGCGTGAACCCGTCGATTTGTTTGATCCTGAACTTCTCGGGCTGGCTTCGGCGATCGGGCTGGAAAAAGGCAAACCCTTCAATCCCAGTGCTGAGGATCGCAGGACTCTTGAGGAAGCCGTGCAGGTTGGAGTCGCCTATGTGCGCTCCGATATGGCTAAGCCTCGTAATCGCGACGTCTACTTCTATGAGGACAAGCAATGGTTCACACCGTTTGGGGGTGGGAGCCATGAATGGCTGATCGATGGCGGCAGGGGCGGCAGAAACCTTGATGCCAGGAACAATTTTTTCTGGGGTTACACCGTCAATACGCCGGCCATGGTGCTCAAGATGGTTGGCGCCGGATCCCAGTACGGCGTCGTAGCCACCGACACCAATGGTGCTTATCTCGATGGCAGCAAGACCTACAAGTTCACGGTGGATGCCAATGTGCCGGCCAAAGATTTCTGGTCGATGGTGGTCTACGACCCCCAGACGCGCTCTGAATTGCAAACGCCCCAGATGCTGCCCAGCAAAAACAGCAAGCGCAATCAAGACATGGTGGTGAATGCCAATGGCAGCATTGATCTCTACTTCGGTCCCACTGCGCCGCAGGGCAAGGAAGCCAACTGGATTCAGACCATTCCCGGTAAGGGATGGTTTGGAATTTTTCGTTTTTACGGACCGCTGGAGCCTTGGTTCGACAAAACCTGGCAGCTCAACGACATTCAGCCTCTCGGTTGAGACCTGAACCCATCAACACCACGATTCATTCTCAGCCATGACTGTTTTTACTCGTTTCCCTTCCGTCCTTCTTTCTGCATTGTTCCTTGCGTGTAGCGGTTCAGCGTTGCGGGCCGCTGATGTGCGCCCCAAGGGCTACAACACGTCGATTCCTGAAGATGTGCTCACCCCTGACAGGGTGAAGACACGGATCGGCACATTCAATTATTTCGATGGTTTCCCCGACGACGACACGATGGCGAAGGCTCGTCGTCAGGTGGATCTTGGCCGTGGCGTGCAGACCTTCCTGAATTTCATGCCAGCGGCATCGCTCGAAATGCTCTACGTGGGGCACCGTGATGGCTACGGCCTGCGGGAGAACCTGGATATCGGCTTGTATGAAGAGCTGATGAGTTCCAAATCACTCTGGCTGACCGGCAACACCGACACGGTTTACGCCACCGCCTTCCTGGATCTCTCCAATGGTCCCATCGTGGTTGAGGTGCCACCTGGCACAGGCCCCGGCACGGTGAACGATGCCTTCTTCCGCTTTGTGGTGGATATGGGTGGCCCGGGACCAGACCGAGGTAAGGGCGGAAAATATCTGATTGTGGGTCCAGGGCAGACCACTCCTGCTAACACAGATGGCTATTTCGTTGCCAATACTCCCAGCAAGATCAACTGGTTGATCCTGCGTGGGTTTCTGGATGACGAGGGCAAGACAGACACCGCTAGAAATGCCTTCAGGGGAGGATTGAAGGTGTATCCCTACGCACTCCGAGCTAACCCTCCAGCTAACAACTTCAAGAACCTCACAGACTGGGAGACCAACACCATCCATGCGAACAACTTCAAGTTCTATGAGGAGCTTGATGAGGTGATTCAACGTGAGCCTTCCGACCTGTTCTCGCCTGAGCTTCTGGGGATGGCGTCATCAATCGGAATTGAGAAAGGCAAGCCGTTCAACCCTTCACCGGAGCAGAAGGCGCTGCTGACTGAAGCCGTTGCTATCGGCAACGCCACGGCGCGTTCGATTCTGTTCGGTCCAAAAGATCCCAAGAACTTCATCTACCCCGGCAAGGCGGGTTACTGGCAAACCGGATTTCCCGGGGGCAGTCATGAGTACCTGGTGAATCAGGGCAATGGCGGTCGTGACATGGATGGCCGCACGTTGTTCTTCTACCTGGCAACGGTGAATACACCGGCCATGGCTCTCGAGATTCCAGGTGTGGGGTCTCAGTACGCCTTCAGTTCAAGGGACGGCAGTGGCGCCTATCTCAACGGATCCAACACTTACAAACTGAATATTCCGGCTAATCCTCCGGCGCAACGGTTCTGGTCATTTGTGGTCTATGACCCGCAGACCCGCGCGATGTTGCAGAGCGGCGACATGCCCTATCCCAGCAAGAACAACAAGCGCAACACCGATATGGTGAAAAATGATGATGGCAGTATTGATCTTTATTTCGGCCCGCAAGCACCGGCTGGAATGGAGGCCAATTGGGTGAAGACCGTTCCAGGCAAGGGATGGTTCGGCATTTTCCGTCTCTATGGCCCGGGGCAGGAGTGGTTTGACCGCACTTGGAAACTTGGCGATATCGAAAAGGTCTGACCTTGTCTCCTTTTCGCACTCTGCGCTGATTGATTCCGGCAGTCCTGTACCAGGCAGACCATTGACTGATTTTTTGAATCGTGAACATGAAGACCGTTGATGTTGTTGTGATCGGTGGTGGCTTTGCCGGCATCACCGCTGCCAGGGATCTGCAGAAGCGTGGATTCAACGTGATGGTGCTTGAGGCGCGCGATCGCTTAGGTGGTCGCACCTGGAGCACCGATCGCAATGGATTCCATGTGGAGCTGGGTGGCACCTGGATTCACTGGACCCAACCTTTTGTGTGGGCCGAAAAGGAACGCTACGGCCTCGAGATTCAGGAAACGCCTGGGTGTGTCGCCGAGCGGGTGGCGATCAAAGTGGATGGGCAGGTGCAGGAGTTGCGCGAGGACCAACTCGTTGAGTTTGTCTCAGGTTTCGAGCAGTTCTTTGCTGAAGCTCAACAGGTGTGGGAACGCCCTTATGACTCCCATTACAACTGGAGCGCGATCGAGCAACGCGACTCTTTGAGTGTGGCCGACCGTCTTGCTGCTCTGGATCTCACGCCGTTACAGCGCACCAGTCTTGGTGGCTTCCTCGAGATTCTGTCGATGAATCAGCCGGAGAACGCCTCCTATTTAGAGATGATGCGCTGTTGGTCACTCACGGGGTGGAACTATGCCTTATTCAATGACTCTGCAGCCCGCTACAAACTCAAGCTTGGCACCGGCGATCTGGTGCAATCGATGGCTAGTGATGGTGGCTTTGATGTGATGCTCGACACCAGCGTCACATCTGTTCAGCAGACGGCCAACGGCGTGACGGTGACGACAGCCGCTGGTGAGCAGGTGAATGCCAAGCGTGCTGTGGTCACCGTGCCGCTGAATGTGCTTCACAGTGTGGCGTTTGATCCACCGCTGAGTCCTGTGAAAGTGGAGGCGTCAAAGCTCAAGCATGTGGGTGGTGGAGCCAAGGTGTTTTTTGAGGTGGAGGGTGATCCAGGCGCGGTGATGACTCTGGCCAGGTCGACAGACTCTGCTCTCGTTGGCAGCTTCACCTATCAGCGCGGTGATCAGCGTTCGGTGTTGGCTGGTTTCAGTTTGGAGCCTGATGCACTGGAAAAATCTGTTGCTGAATGGCAATCGGTTCTTGAGGAGTTTGTTCCAAGTATTCGGCTGCTGTCGACCTTCGGACACGACTGGGGAGGTGATGCGCTGTCCCAGGGGAGTTGGTGCACGTACCGACCTGGTACCTTCGTGCGCTTCGCTGATGAACTACCGAAGCGGGACAATAATTTGTTCTTTGCCTCGGGCGATCATGGTGAGGGCTGGCGTGGCTTTATTGAAGGAGCCATTTCCAGTGGATCCAAGACTGCAGTGGCTGTGGCAGCAAGCCTCAACCACTGAAGACTCAGTTTGCTTTCGCTGCGGAGCTCAATCAAACAGCCAGCGCAGGCCAAGGTTGACACCGCTCTGGTATGAGCTGTATCCATTGTTGTCACCACCTCCTTCAGAATACGCGATTCCAAAGTATTTGTAGGAGAGGGACACTTGAGCAGAATTGCCAAGTGCATAAGCAATGCCAGCTTGAGCTGTACCGCTCAAATCTTGGCTGCCACTTAATCCAAACCCACCGGCATCAAGATATGCGAAAGCTTGCCAATCTTCGCTGATTGCGTAAGTGCCAAACATTCCTACCATCGGTTGAACCCAGGTATTGCCCCAGCTTGCGTTGGAAGATTTCTCAAGCTCTCTGGAGTTTGATCGATTAACCTTAACTCCTTCCACTGTCACATCTGCGTCTCCTTTGATGCTGAAGTCTGTTGATAGGTTCGCATCGATAAATCTTGCGCCTACCAATCCAAGAAAGCTTGTGCTGCCCTTTTTCATGCGTGGTTTTTGAATGGCGCCTGCCCGATAACGCATCGCAAGATCGAAAATGGTTTGATTGGCATCAACATCAACATCTAAATCGCCTTGAATACGAATGGTACGACTACGAAGGGGCGAAGAGATGCCGGTCTTATTTTTTAACGGGTTTTGCGTTTCTAGAAACGAAGATTTTGAGGCTGATGTTGATAGGGTCGCATAATTGATTGCGGCTAAGACTCCCACTCGCCCATATTCAAAGGAAGCTTTTAGGGTCAATGCCTCGTCGAGGGAATTGATCACATCCGATAAGGGAAGATCTACTTTTGTCGTGTTGCCTTCAACTGTTGATGTGCTGCTTGTTGTTGGCGGTAAGAATGCATAGAGGTCGAGATAGACGCGCCAGTTGTCTTCTTCGTTCTCTTGCTGGGTTGCATCAGTTGTGTCTTCGCTGGACTGACTCAGTACAAGCGGTGCCATGAATCCAGTTCCGCTTTCGGAGTCTGCTTCGCTGGGGGACGCCACCAATTGGAAGTCAGTTGTACTGGATTCAGCCGTGATCGCATTGTCGAATGGTTTTGCAACTGCCTCATTGCACAGCGTGCTCAGTGTTGCGAAGACAGCTAAAGGCAGGAGGCGTGTCACGGAGTTGGATGCTGATTGGCTGAAACGTAGGGGGAGCTCCTTGCTGATGCAGGCCAATCTGATCCCGTTAGTGCTGATTTTTCCTGAGTGGTCTTGGCTTTTCCTTTATATGCAATAAAAAACGTTCGGCTTTGAATCAAACCGATGGTTGCCCGCTATTTGAGGAGTTCTGGATCAGCGTGGCTACTGGCTTTTGCTGCTCTTCTTGTTCCTTCAGCTGTTGACGCTCAGGACCAGTCTCAATTTCTTATTGACGAGGCAGTTGAATTTGATTTCACTCCGCTCGTCTTGGGCGAACTTGCACAGGCTCCATCAAGCTCGCAGGAGCCTGGTACGGATAATCAACCGGTTACAGTAACTCCAGGCGAATCAGCATCTGCAGAAGATGCTTCTCTGGCTAAGGCGGCACAGAACCCGATTGCCAGTTTGATCAGTCTTCCTATTCAGTGGAACAGCACTCCCGGCACGCAGTGGGCGCCGAATGTGCTTGATCCAGATGCCAAGCACAACCAGACCCAAAATGTTGTCAATGTGCAGCCCGTTATTCCATTTAAGGTCAGTGAAGGGCTGACGCTGGTGACGCGAACGATTGTTCCGTTTATTTCCCAGCCTTTTGCTCGTAGTACCAACATCCAGGGCTTGGGTGATATCAATCCTTCCGTCTTTTTCGTGCCCACTCTGAAGGGGAACTTCACGGTTGGTGTAGGTCCAACGGTGGTTATTCCTTCTGCTACTGACTCTCGGCTCGCCTCGGGGCGCTGGAGTGCGGGACCTACTGGAGTACTTGTCTATACCAAAGGCAAAATTGTTGCTGGTGGTTTGATTAATAATGTGTGGTCATTCGCTGGAGGTGGCAAAAAAGATGTCAATAAAATGTTAATCCAACCATTCCTGAATTATAACCTTCCTAAGGGTTGGTATCTCAGTAGTTCGCCAATTATTACCGCGGATTGGATGAGCAAAGATAATAAGGGCTGGACAGTTCCTGTGGGCGCCGGTATTGGAAGGGTTTTTAAGCTTGGAACTCAGCCAATCAATGCTTCTCTCAGTGCCTATTACAACGCGATTAAGCCTGAGATTGCCGGCGAGACTTTGATGGGCGATTGGACTTTCCGGCTTCAGGCCCAATTCCTGTTTCCAACCGGGGGCTGAAGTAGTTCCAAGATTTGATTGCTCTAGGGAAAAGCGTCTTAATTGAGTCGAATCGGTAGTGGCAAGATGCTTTCCTTTGAGCATGTTCCAAGTCTTCTCACAGATTGTGATCTTTGCTGATTAAGTTTCTTCGCCTCAGTAATCTGAATTCATCGATTGATTTCCATGACTAATAGGCGCGATCGCATGATCACGATTCCGGCAGGAGGCTATGCAATTGGATCTGATTCTTTTTATCCAGAGGAGGCCCCAGTTCGTTCTGTCGAGATCCGCTCATTTTTGATTGATATCACTCCGGTGACCAATGCCGAGTTTGCGCGTTTCGTCTCGGAGACCGGCTACGTCACCGTTTCAGAAAAGCCACCCGATCCTGTGCTTTATCCGAACCTTCCACCGGATCAGCAGAATCCAGAGTCGGCGGTGTTCATTCCGCCTCCCCCAACGGTCGATCGTAATCAACCGATGTCGTGGTGGGCCTTGATTGAAGGAGCCGATTGGAGTCATCCCCAGGGACCTGATTCAGGCATCGACGACTTGATGGATCACCCTGTGGTGCATCTCGCCTACGACGATGTGCTGGCCTATGCCCAGTGGGTGGGCAAACGTTTGCCTACCGCTGAAGAGTGGGAGGTGGCTGCCAGAGGCGGTCTGGTGAAGCAGAACTATTCCTGGGGTGAAGAGATGACGCCCGATGGTCAGTGGCTGGCCAATGTCTGGCAGGGGCCGTTCCCCTGGATGAACGAACAAACGGATGGATGGTTCTGGACGTCTCCAGTGGGCGCATTCCCCCCCAATGGCTATGGACTAGTCGACATGTGCGGCAATGTGTGGGAATGGACCTCCACATTGTTCCCCGTTGCCAAGGGTGAACAGGAGCGCCGGATCATCAAGGGCGGATCATTTCTCTGTGCCGAGAACTATTGCCATCGCTTCAGGCCGGCGGCATTGATGGGACAGACCACCGACACGGCAACCTGCCACATGGGCTTCCGTTGTGCGGCCGATTCAGCCTGAGCAGTGGGCGAACTGGTCGCGAATCATTTCCGTCGAGAACGAGACGAATGAGGGACCTGGCCAGGTAGAGCCTGGAGCGAGTGGGCAAAGCCTCCTCTTCAATCGATAGTGATTCAGAGCGTTAGGCCTTCTGGACTCACCGGACCGGATGGTTGGTCCCGATTGTGCAGATCTGAGCTGTATCTCATTCGTCATTTAAGACCCTCAGCTAGCAGAAGGTGATGCCTCTTTTGTCTTGGCCTTGCTGTGAACCTCGCCTCTTGAGAGGTTCCTCAAATCGGCAGCGCCAGCTGAGTTGATGCAAGGCCTTCATTGCCTGCACGCCTGTTCACGTCTTCATTCGCGTTATCAGCATGCTTGATCAAGTCAAAGTCTCCAAACTGATCCGCCATCTCGCTGTAGGTAGTGGATTGCTGTTGCTCTCTGGTCTTTCCACGTCTTGTACGGATCAGCAGCAGGCCTTAGGCGGAAACCTGGATCGGATGAATTTGCCGATTGCCGAGCCGAAGCCTGAAAAGGTCACCAAGGTGCTTCCTTCGGAGGTGCCATTGCCTCCTCAGTGGGAGGTGACGGCACCAGCTGATGCCCCCAATGTGGTGATCATCCTTCTCGATGATGTGGGCTATGCAGCACCCTCCGCCTTTGGCGGTGCGGTGAATATGCCGACGGCGGAAAAGCTGGCAGATAATGGCCTGCGCTACAACAAGTTCCACACCACCGCCCTTTGTGCACCGACGAGGGCGGCTTTGAAATCCGGACGCAATCACCACAAAGTCAATACGGGTTCGATCCCAGAAATTGCAACTGGTTATGCGGGTAATTCCACCGTCGTGCCGGATTATGCCGTGCCAGTTGCAGAAATTTTGAGGCTCAATGGTTACAACACAGCGGCCTTCGGTAAGTGGCATGAAACACCAGGCCGTGAGACCACGGCAGCCGGCCCTCAGATCCGTTGGCCAACGCGGCAGGGCTTTGAAAAGTTCTACGGCTTTGTTGGGGCGGAAGACAACATGTGGGAACCCACCATTCACGATGGTGTCACCGTTGTGGACGCACCAAAGAAAGATCGGTACCACTTCACCGAAGACATGACCGATCAAGCGATCGGTTGGGTACGTCAACAGAAGTCGATCAAACCAGACAAGCCGTTTTTCGTCTACTACTCCTCAGCCGGTGCGCACTCCCCGCATCATGTGGGCAAGGAATGGATTGCCAAATACAAAGGCAAGTTCGACGAAGGCTGGGATGTTCTTCGAGAACGCAATCTTCAGAACCAGATCAAGGCAGGGGTTGTTCCTGAAGGCACTCAGATGGCCAAGGCGCCAGACAGTATTCCTAAATGGGACAGCCTCACGCCACAACAACAGAAAATCTATGCGCGTCAGGCTGAGGTTTTTGCTGCATTTACGGAGCATTCTGATTATGAAGCTGGGCGTTTGATTCAGGCGATCGAAGATCTTGGCGAACTTGATAACACTTTGGTGATCTATATCACTGGTGATAATGGTGCCAGTGTTGAAGGGGATCGAAGTGGTCATTGGAATTGGAACCACTACCTCAATGGAGTTAGAGAAACGCCTGATGAACAGGAGGCCAAGCTTGATGAGTGGGGCGGGCCTACGACCTATCCCATGTATCACATGGGCTGGGCGATCGCCTTCAATTCACCCTTTGCTCTTTCCAAGCAAGTGGCCGGCGATTTCGGTGGAACACGCAACGGCACGGTCATTCATTGGCCGAAACGCATCCAAAAGGGTGGTGGCGTTCGGACACAGTTCTCGCATGTGAATGATGTAGCCCCAACGATCCTTGAGGCGGCCAATCTGCCGATGCCCAAGACAATCAATGGCATTAAACAGATTCCAATGCAAGGAACCAGTCTGATGTATACCTTTGACGCACCACGCGCCAAAGAAAAGCACAATACACAGTATTTTGAAATTATTGGTAATCGAGGCATCTATCACAACGGCTGGATGGCGAGGACAACAATCATGTATCCCTGGATGGCGCCGAAACGAATGAACACGGTTGCGGCCGATGATGGATGGCAGCTCTATGACACCACCAAGGATTTCAGCCTCTCGAATGATCTCGCCGATCAAGAGCCGCAACGCCTTGCGGCCATGAAGAAGAAGTTCATGGAAGAGGCGATTGAAAACCAGGTGTTGCCGCTTGACGATCGTCTGCTCGAGCGTCTTGTGCCTTCTGTCGCTGGTCGGCCGACACTTCTGGGTGATCGGACGTCGATGGATTTGTATCCCTATGCCTGGAATATGGTCGAAGACTCGATCCTCAACGTTAAGAACACTTCCAGCAGCATTACGGCTCAGTTGGATGTGAAGCCAGGCCAGAAAGAGAATGGAGTGATCTTCTCCCAGGGCGGTCGCTTCGGTGGCTGGTCTCTCTATGTAGAGAACAATGTGCCTGCTTACACCTACAACTACATGGGCAAGCTGTACACCTTCACCAGTGATCAGCCGTTACCAGTTGGTCAGTCTGAACTTCGCTTTGAGATCGACTACGACGGCGGTGGTGTTGGTCAAGGTGCCGATGTGCTGATGAAGATCAACAATAAGGTTGTGGCCGTCGGTCGCCTTGATCAGACCATTGCGTCTCGATTCTCCATTGATGAAGGTGCGGATGTTGGTCTTGATCGTGGCTCTGCGGTCACGGTTAAGGCCATTGGTCCCCGGCGTTACAGTGCCTATGGCGGGCAAATTGATAAAGTCACACTTGAGATCTATCCCAAAGAGACTGATGCCAAGAAGAGCTGATTGAATCGAGGTCTTGTCTGTTGGAAGGTGATGTTGTTCTATGGGGCAACATCACCTTTTTTGATGGGTGGTGAATGGATTAATGCGGTTGATTGTGTTGGTAAGTTTTCAATCGATGGCTGATCCAGCCAGGCCCAACTAGGCCGAGAATGATGATGGTAAGTGTTGTCGTGAGACGGCTGGATAGTGCTCTCGCGTCTTCCAGTCCGTTAAACACAAAGGCAATAGCTACTAGAACGCCGAAGACCCCGGTGAACGTTCCGCTGAGGGATCTGATCAGGTCACTGATTGAGCGGCCTTCTACTGCATCAGGGTCGATACCAACATGCCGACCGGCCAGAACGCCTGTGATTCCCAGAATCACGATCAGAGCTAGTCGTTCCCAGGGTGAGTAGGCGGACGCTGCTTCACCGGCACGTTGCATCTGAACCACCATTGCGGATGCCGTGCCCAGATAACTGCCTGAGCAAAGCCCGATGCTTCCCCACCACTGCGCGGGCGCTTTGAGGCGATTGCGCAGCCGACTCAGCAAAATCAAGAAGACGCAGCTGATCGTGACGTCTGCGAGCAGTGGCAAGTGCACATTGATGGCGTAACCCAGCCCAGCACCCAGCAGTAAGGACGCCATGTCGCTTCCCTTGCGACGGTTCTGTTTCAGCAACTGCTCCTGATCGGATGGGGTGTTCATGGATCCGTTCTAATCATCACCTTTGATCTGATCTTGGGATGTATTGGCCTGGCGCCATTTCATGAACGGTGCTGTACCCACTGCCGTCACGACGACGTACCCCACCACGGTGGCTTTGAGATCGATGGCGTTAGGAGCCATGCCTTGAATGATGAGCAGGGCAAGGCCTGGATTACGCATGGAGAGCACCAAAGGAATTGTGCTCCGTTCGACGTGGTCGTCGCCCGCGACGGCGAATCCCAGTCCCAGGGCGATCCAGGTGAGGATGAACATGAGTAAGGCACCTCTGAGATTGCCGATCAACATCGGTGTCACCTTCGGCAATGCCACGATCAGGATCAAGGTCAATAACACCAACAGAAGAATGTTGGCGCCCTTCTGGATGACAGGATTCCAGCGTTCAGACCACTCAGTGCACCATCGGCGTAGTGAAACACCGACCAGCAGTGGAACCAATTGCACGGTCAATACCTGATAGGCGACGTCTTTGGCAGGAATGCTCCAGATCGTTTCTGATGCTTCCGTGGGCAGCTGACTCACCCACAGCGGCACACTGATGATGGCGGCACAGGCAGTCCAGAATTGCAGTCTTGTTGCGAGTTCAGGATTATCGGCCAACTTCCTGCTCTTCAGCGCAATCATCGGAGCGCTGGGACAGATCGCCATCAACATCACTGCTGTTGTGACGGCAGGAGACAGGCCTGCTCCAAGTGGGGTGCGCAGCAGCAGGAAAGCCGCGAGTGGTAGGACTAAGCAGGTGGCTAGCAGGACGCGCATGATCAGCGCTGGCCTTTGTTTCAGAAGGCCAAACTGCAGACTGGGCAAATTCAGGCCCAGAGACACCATGATGAAAAACAGGGCCAGTGAGATCAGCAGTGACATGGAAAGAGAAAGAGTTTTGACGGTGACTTGGGGAAGGCCATGGGTTCAGATAAATCCTGAAAGCAGTAAGAGAAAAGCAATGACTCCGATCAGTAGGACAGCTGTTGCTGTGGCAATCGAAAGCGATGGCTCATCCCGGTAGAGGTATGGGTCATTGCGCAAGCGGATCAGCTCACGTTTGTGCTGTCTCATGGCAATCAGCAACGTGAAAATGCCAACCCCGATGAATCCCATCGACATCAGTTGCACGCCGATGTCGTTGCCGATATTGGCTTCGCCTCCTACATCACGGATGGCGCTGATGATCTTGTCGAGACCGAATCCAAAACTGATCAGAGCCAGGGCTGTTCGGATCCAGGCCAGTGTTGTGCGCTCCGCCGCCGCTCGATTCCGGGTTTTGGCCAGCTCCGTATTGGTATTGCTCATCCGTGTGGGAAGGGCTGACCGCTTTAGACAGCGTAGAAATCGCTGCAGATGACGTCACCCTGAACTGCTCCCGATCGTGCTGAATTGCAGCGTTTTGCTGATGACTAACTGGTGATCGTTCTTTTGCCATTCACAATCATCTCAAACTACAAGTCATCATTGATGGAATGGGCTGAACATCTGCTAACGCATTCCGCAGAAGCATTGCGCTTGATTCTTGAGTGCCTGTCGGTGCTTTCTGTTGCGGTTGGCTTGATTGCGGTGTTCAGTCGCGGTGGGCCGCTGCGTTTGCGGGCTATTCCACCTCATTTGATGCAACGGGGACCACTGACTGCAGCGCGTCTGACCTTCGGTGGTTGGGTTGCTTTGGCTCTGGAGTTTCAGCTTGGTGCTGATGTGGTGCAGACCACAATCAGCAGAGAGGCTTCGGCATTGATTCAGCTGGGAGCAGTGGCATTAGTGCGTACATTCTTGAATTACTTTTTGAGCCTGGAGCTCAAAGAAAAAGAGCAGACCCCTTAAGAAGCCTGCTCCAGATCATTGATGACTAGTTAAATCAATGGTGACTGGCTGTCCTAGTCGAGATACTCCACGTGCATGGTGTGGATGGATCCGTTGAACTTGAACGGTGCGCGTTCGTGGTAATCCAGTGAGACTGGAGATCCAAGCGCCTGTCCCACATCTAGACAGTCATTGGCTGTAAACAGAACAGCTGCCACCCTCGGCACCGTGCCGTCAATCACTTGTGAGCCATTGACGGACACCTTGATCGACAGCGGACCCCTGGGATTGTCGTCAGTGTGTTGGGTCACGATTTCCAGTTTGTGGCGACCTGCAGGTAGTGGCTGACTGGAGCGCAGCTTGGTGCGTTCAATGATGAACAGGTTGTATTCATAGGTGAGAATCCCCTGATCCATATACAAAGTGAGACCACCGGAATTGGCACCGAGTTTGTAGAGCACGCCACTGGCATTCTCTGGAATCTCCATGTCGATAGTGACTTTGTTGTTCAGGCAACCAAGCCGTGGAGCACAGGGTTCCGGAATGCGGGTGATGGTGCCTGGTAACTCCCAGGATGTTGCTTCCGGGGCCACCTTCAGTTCCGGGTGGAAGATGATGGTCCAGAGTCCGCCGCCGATGGGAAGGTTTTTGTATTTGGCCGATTCCACCAGGAACAGATTTTTGAGCATCTGCAATTTCTCTGGATGCTGATCGGCGATGTTTTTGCTCTGACTCCAATCGTCGTCGAGGTTGTAAAGCTCCCAGTCGTCTGTGTCGGGTGACCAGGTGAGGATGTCGGGGTCGACTCCCTTTACCCAGGGCAGCCGAGGACCGACGGCACCTGCGATCCAGCCATTGTGATAGATGGATCGGGCTCCCATGATGTCAAAGAACTGGGTCTTCAGTTCACCGGGTGCATCAGGAGCATTGAAGGCATATGCGAAGCTAGTGCCGTGGATGGGATCCTGCTCCACTCCATTGACGACCTTGGGTGGAGTGATTCCCACCAGCTCGTAGATCGTTGGTACCAGGTCGTTGCAATGGTGGAACTGCGACCTCGGCTTGGGATCCGGCTTGATGCCCTTGGGCCACTTGACCATCATGGGATTGCGGGTGCCACCGAGATAAGAAGCCATCAGCTTCATGCCTTGGTAAGGCGTGCTTCCAGCCCAGGCCCAGCCTGCGTGGTACATGTTGTCGACCAGCGGGGAGCCGAGTGCATCCAGTCCTCCGAGGTCATCGAGCACCTTGATGTGCTCATCGATCTCCGAGGCGATTGAGTTCTGAGCAAGCAGCTCAGAGATGGTGCCGTCCTGGCCCTCACCAGAGGAACCGTTGTCTCCCCAGATGTAGACAACCAGGGTGTTCTCTTCGTAACCGAGCCGTTCAATCTCGGAAAGGATGCGACCAACCTGATGATCCGTGTGTTCGGCAAAGCCAGCCAGAACTTCCATCAAACGCGACTGGAAGGGTTTCTGGTGATCGGGGATGGAGTCCCATGCCGCTAAGCGGGGATGACGTGGTGTGAGCTGGGCGTTCTCTGGAATCCAGCCCTTGGCCTTGGCATTTTTAAAGGCCTTTTCGCGATAAGCGTCCCAACCCTCGTCGAACTTGCCCTTGTACTTGTCTGCCCATTCCTTATTGACATGGTGAGGACCATGCAGGGCTCCGGATGCCCAGTACATGTAGAAGGGTTTTTCGGATCGGAGTGCCTTGTGGGTTTGCAGCCAGTTGATGGCGTCATCGGCCAGATCTTCACTGACGTGGTAACCCTCAGCTGCAGTTTTCGGTGGCAACACCACCGTGGTGTTACGCACCAGATGCGGCTCGTACTGGGAGCATTCGCCGGCGAGGAAGCCGTAGAAGTATTCAAAGCCGAGTCCAGTCGGCCAGTTTTCAAAGGGACCTGCTGCTGTGGTTTCGTTGGCCGGTGTGTTGTGCCATTTGCCCCATGCGCCAGTGGCATAGCCGTAGTTGCGCAAAACGTCGGCCTGCAGTGCACAGCTTTCAGGAATGCGTCCTGAGTAGCCGTCCCAGTCGTTGGCGAATTCACAGATCTGGCCGTTACCTGTGAAAGTGTGGTTGCGGCCGCAGAGCAATGAAGAGCGTGTTGGTGAACACATCGCTGTGGTGTGGAAGCGATTGAAGCCAACTCCGGCGTCTTTGACCGCCTGAAGCGTGGGCGTGTGCATCTCACCGCCGAGGCATTCCGGCATGGCCGGGCCGGCGTCATCAATCAGCACCACAAGGATGTTAGGTGCATCGTCTGGAAGCCTCTTGGGCTCGGGCAGTGGGCTATACGTCGAATCCTGCATTGTCGTACCAGCCTTGCTTCCCGATGGCTTGGCGGGGAAGGGCAGGATCGACCCATCGACTCGTTGACTGGTTGTCATAAATGTGAGGGCAGTGGTGTCAGTACCATCCCTCCGTTGTTAGCCGCCTTGTTCTCGTCTGCCTCTGGTTGGCAGGTTAGATGTGCACAAACGGGATCTGAAACAATTGCTACGGGTTGGCTGATTTCAGCCAGGTTTCACTTGGGCTTTCGGCAAAAACTTGCTGATACGCTTTGGCGAAGTGGCCACGACTTTGAAAGCCGTAGTACTGAGCAATCTCAGAAATTGTTTTAAATTGTTTGGCTGTCCTGACCTCTGGCGTACGTAGAATCCAATTCACTTTCTCGAGTCGTACACGCTTCATCATTTCCATTGGCCCCATGCCAAATGATTCTTTCGTCCCCTGGATTAAGGTGCGCCTTGACGCGAAGAGAAGTTCACTTATTTGGTCGAGATTGTAGTCTTGGTCTGAGTTTTTGAAGCCCCAGGCTACAAACTCTGTGACTAGTTTTTGCCTTGCTGAAGGCGCGTAGGCTAAATATTTTGATTTTGTTTGGTCAGAAATTGCACTCAAAAAAGAGCTGTAAAGATGATTGGTTGTCTGTCTACTTTGTTGGGATGTGAGAGGCTGGTGTTCGAGAAAATACTGAAATTTTTGTCGGAACTTTGTATGCAGTGCAGGGTCAATCTGCATTGCGTTGTTCGTTTCTAGCTTTTCAACGAGATCGTCTGAATCGCAATGGCTTAGGAATGCATTGAATCGACTTATCGACAAAAGGGCTAGATATGTTGTGCTGTTGGCTGAGAGTTGAAAATGTGATTCGAGTTGCCCTTGGCGAAAGCCATTCAGGGAATAGGGAGCGATTGGAATGTTGAACAGCCGATGATCTTCTGCAAGGCCTGTGGCTTCAAAGCAAAACGACATGCAGTCGGATCCCCTCTCTCCATTCAGCAGCAAATGCTGATTGGTTTGCAGTTCAAGGAGCACAATGCTGCCGAGGTTGGCGGCTTTGAATCGCCCGCGCAGTCGTCCCTGGCTGAGTTGAACCACATCAAAAGCTTTGCCAATCAGCTTGAACAGCTGCTTGAGCTCGCTTGCGGATTGAAAGGGACAGTTGATCTTCTGCTGAGAGTGGCCGCTGCCAGCTTTCTGGGCGTTAGTTCCAGTGCTAGCAGTGCTTGCGGTCACTTGAGCGCCATGTGGAACAACACCTTATGTGCTTTTTTCTAGCTTGCCAATAAAAAGTAAAGGCACGTGTAGGACCAATCCAGTCCTTGGACTGGAAGGAGGTTCTGCGCTGCTTTTTATGGCCTGGGGATCGCCCACGCTTTGGTCCTTGAGTCGCGCAGTGGTATCGATTGTCCCCATCCGTTACTTGATACCGATCCTGGAGCGAGTCAATTGTTTGCTGCGCTGATCAGTTGATGCTTGGCCTGAGCAAGTGTTTGTCTTGGTGTTTCGCCGAATTGACTTTGATAAGAGGCGGAAAAATGCCCGCGACTGGTGAAGCCAAAGTGATTGGCAATGTCACCAATTTTGTTTAAACCTAATGACTTGCGAAGTTCATGGGATCTGAGTGCATAATTGACATGCTCCAGACGGATAAGTCTTAGAAGTTCCATTGGTCCTTTTTGGAAATTTTCTTTACATCCTTGGATGAGAGTGCGTCTTGAGCTGAGCAGAATATTGCTGATTTCATCAAGCTTGAACGGTTCTGTGCTGTTTTCAAAGCCCCATTCAATTAATTCGCAAATGAGTTGTTGTCGTGGAGCGATTTTAAATGAGCCGAACTGATTGCTTTTTGCATTTGTGAAAACCTCGAGCATCAGTGAAAAAATATTACTTGTGTGTAATGATCGCAGTTCTGTATTGTTTAACGGATTGTTGAGGTTCCAAGTCAGTTGACGAGAGATTGTGAAATATTGCTCTACGCTTAACTGTAGTGAATTGCTTTTGTGCAGACTATCTAGTAGCTCGAACTGTTCGTGCCGGGCTAGAAAATTGCTAAATTTTTTGGCTGATGTGATCGCAATGATGCTGGTTGAACCGGCTGTGAGTTGAAAATGACTTTCTTGAAGGTCAGGTTTGAAACCGTGAAGAGAATAGGGTTTGATTGATCGACAAAACACCCGATGATCATCATGAATTCCGCTTGTTTCTAAGCTGAACGTAATTGAATCCGTTCCGCGCTCACCGTTCAGTAGAAGCAGCTGGTTGGTTTGGATGCTCAAGATGCTGAGATCTTGGAGGTGGGCTACAGAAAAATGCCCTTGAAGTCGACCTGGAGATAATTGCAGAACATCAAAGCTTTTCCCCAGCCTGAGCAGTGCAGCTGCCAACTCGCTGGCACTGTTGAAGTCGGTGCTCCAGTTGAAGCTTGCGGACGTTGCCGAGGGAACGGCGAAGCGGCTGGTTGTTGTGCTTTGGGCTAGCACCACGCCTTACACCTTCGGCAGCAATGTTGCAAATTATGCATAGGATGTGGTGGGTATTGCGCTGCAGCGTGCAAAAAGCGTGAATTGCGAAACACTGCTGTTTCGCATGTGATGTTTTTCGATCACCAGCTACCAGTTGCTTTTGGGGGTGTTTTTGTCCATTTCCAGGCTTGCTGACGTGCTTGTCGCCGGAGGGTGCATTCGCCCCACCACGCTGCTCGCTGGATTAAGGCATGGCACGGTGTCTTTTAAGCGTTTACCCGTCGCCCTGCTGTTGACGGTCAGCGGTTTAGTGGTGGAACCATTTCCCTGGCTGCAATCCCTTCTGTTTCATCGCAGGGTTTTGGCTTGCGCTTGCCCTGATGATCCCGTGGTGGTGATTGGCCATTGGCGCAGTGGCACCACCTATTTGCATCAGTTGCTGGCGTCTGACCCCTGTGCTGCCACAGCTCGTAACCAGTTCATCATTGCTCCCCAGGCAGCACTGATCCTGAAACCCTTGCTGAATCACTTCCTAAGGCATGTGATGACACAGCATCGACCCATCGATGCTGTGTCGTGGGGGCCTGATGATCCTCAGGAAGATGAGGTGGGTTTAGCTCGCCTCACCATGGACACTCACATGGCTGGGATTGCTTTTCCTCAGCACTATCCGAGGCATTTTCGTCGCACAGTGCTGCATAGTTCAGCTCAATTTGAGCGACACCTGTTGCATTTCACGCGGCTTACTTGGCTGTATGAGGGGGCTGGGAAAACACACCTGGTGATTAAAAATTCTGTGCACACAGCTCGGATTGCGTTGCTGCTGCGTTTGTTTCCGCGTGCACGTTTTGTGTATCTGTACCGCCGACCGTTGGATTCGGTTCGTTCGTTGGTGCAAGTGAAGCAGCGTTTGGCTCACTTAGTAGGACTTCAATTGCCTCTATCCAGCCTCCAGCAAGTGGAGGAAACAGCGGCGGCCCATGACCAATTGCAGGAAGCCTATGAGCGCTCCAAACATTTGATTCCTTCTGGACAATTGCTCGAAGTTGATTACGACGATCTTGTTCAGTCGCCTCATGTCACTCTGCAGCGGATCTATCGCTCACTTGGGATCACTGGATGGGGAACAGCGCGTACTGCGATTGAGGCCAGTATTGCCAAGAGCCAGACGTATCAAGCCGAACCTGTTGTCTTGGAGCTGGAGGCTGAGCAGCGTCTCAAAGCACTGCTCAGCTGAGCCGGTTTTGTCACCTACTGACCGAACGCCACCTGACAAGCAGCATTGAGCAGCTGGGCTTCGTTGCCGTTACCGGGCGTTCCACCATTGAATGTTCCTTGCCTGCAATCGGCGTAGAACCTTGCTGTGGAGTCGCCGTTGTCGGCTTCAAATGTCACTGTGTCACCGGTGGCAGTGACGCTCGGGTAGTAAAGGGAGTACTCCGAGTCGGGCACAGTGATGTAACTCACTTCGTTGCTCTGGGCTGTGTTGACCAAGCTGTTGATCACTCCGAAAGTGGCCATGCTTGCAACGCCCCAGGCCGCTGCCCGGCCTGGGTACCAGCCCCAGTTGTTGTAGTAGGACCCGCCATACCAACCGCTGTTCCAGGGTCGGTTGTTGTACCAGTTGTTTCCGCTGTACCAACCATTGCCGTAGCGATCCCAGTTGTTGATCGCGTCGCGCCGAGTGTTTGAGCGGTTATTGAACCGGTCTGAGCGGTTGCCCTGGCGTGTATCGAAGCGGTCGTTGCGACTGTTCTGGCGGTTGGAGCTGTTGTCCCGCACCTGACCCTGGCGATTGCTTCGGGTGCCCTGCCGGTTGCTCTGACGATTGGTGCTGTTGGTGCGTGCCTGGCCCTGGCGGTTGCTCCGGGTGCCCTGCCGGTTGCTCTGGCGATTGGTGCTGTTGGTGCGCGCCTGCCCCTGGCGATTGCTTCGGGTGGTCTGCCTGCTGCCCGAGCGGCTGCCCGATCGACTGCCGCTGTAGTTGCTGAAGCCAGTGCGGCCACCACTTCTGGAACTGCTGCGGGAACTGCTGCGTGAGCCACCACGTGAGCCACCGCGAGAGCCGCCCCCCCCGCCGCGACGTTGGGCCAGCTGGATGTCCTCAGTTGCGCTCGGGGTGGCTGCTGATTCAGTACCGATGGCTGCCAGACCTGCTGCTGGTTGTAGTGCCAGAACCAGACCCAGCAGGCCGGCAAGACGACGTCTGGAGGATCGGCGAGTGTTGATTGTCATTGTCTGATGGCCTCCTTCAGTCGATTACAGCCGTTGTCGAAACACGCCACATCCACGCGGCCATTGGCAGCAAAGACCATTCCCACCTTGGTACGGCCTTGCATGGCATCACCGCTGCCGACCAACACATCGGCGAGATATTTGGTGTTGTTCACGCAGAAGGTTTGGTTGTTGAAACAGAGCTCCTCTGCCTTGAAATCGATTGTTGCGTTCTTGACCGAGCTCCATGGTTTCGTGTTGCTGGCTCGGCCTTCGATACGCACATAGGGATCATCGATCACGCGATAACTCACGCTCTGAGATCCAAAGGTGTGGACGTATTCAGTGGTGTCGTCGACATTGGATGCCACGACAGTGCAGGAGTGGGTTTGACCTGCGCTTCTGCAGGTGGTTTCCAGGGTGTATAGCTCCTGGGCCACCGCTGCGGATGCGCTGAGGCTGCCGAGCAAGACCGTCAGGCCCGTCAGCACCCTGCAGCGAAAGAGGCTGTGCATGGGTGTAGGGGGTCGCGGAGAATTTCAATCCTCCATTTCGACACCATGACCATGAATGGCTCACTAGGCCGTGGTTCTGCCTGATCGGGATCAGGTCGGCTGTTCAGAGGTACCTTGGCGCTGTTGATTCTTCCCTCTGTTGTGCTCCGCCCCGTCGTTGTTGCGTTGGTGCTTTTGCTCTCGTCTGCCGGTTCTGTTCATGCCCTGGAGGACTGCAGCCTGATCAAGCGGCTGATGAACACACTTGGTGCCTCAATGGCCCGGAATCGGATGCTGATTGCAGCGTCGCAACAGACCGGCGACAACAAGGTCCAGGCTGAGGAGGCGAGTGAATTGCTCTCGCGTCAGACCCGCAATTACCGCGATTTGAGAGAGGACTATGAACGCAACCGGTGTGGTCGTGACTGGGAATGATGCACAGGCAAAGCGCCGTCAGCGACTGCATGAGCTGCTGCTCACGTTGATTGCTCGACAGGATGACCTGGAGCTGATGGATGCCGACGGACCCTCCGGACTGACCAGCTCTGGCGCTGGTGAGGGACCAGCGGAAGCGGCGCGCTGGTTGGATCGGAATCGGCGGGTGTTGCAGCATTACCAATCACTGGTGCGCACAGCGGTGACCTTCGACGCCCTGTTGGATGCCGAGCAGGTTCTGCCCTCTAGGGAGATCTGAGCTAAATCGATCTGGTGATGAGCACAGACGGTCCAGGTCTGGCAGGCTGGGTCGACTTTCCGCCTTTCCATGGCTCGGTTTGGACTGACTGCTCTGCGTTCGCTGCTGCGTCGCAGTCCCCGTCCTGAAGCCTGGAGTGCTCCGCAGGCCAGCTGGAGTTGGCCCTTTGGACTGAACTGGGATCAGCCCTATACGGTCCGTTATGCCAGCAATCTCGATGACGGCCCCAATCACGGCATGCCGCTGGGTGGCTTCGGGGCTGGCTGCATCGGCAGGGCTCCCGATGGCAACGTCAACCTCTGGCATCTCGATGGCGGTGAGCACTGGTTTGGTGTGCTGCCCGACTGTCAGTTCGCTTTGTTTGAAGACAACGGCAGTACCAAACGCGCCCATGCCCTGGCGGTGAAGCCGCAGGTGGATGCCTCCAGACCGGAGGCGGCTGCTCCACTTCAGGCCTGGGACTGGTACCCCGCCAGCACGCCGGAGCGCAGCACGGGTACCTACGCCGCCCGCTATCCACTTAGTTGGACGCAGTACGACGGCGTTTACGACGCCGATGTGCGTTGTGAAGCCTTCAGTCCGATTCTTCCTGGCGATTACCAGCGCACCAGTTATCCGGTGGCCGTGTTCGTGTGGACCTTGCGAAACCCCACCAAAAAACCGCTCGATCTTTCGCTGATGCTGAGCTGGCGCAACAGCTGCGGTTGGTTCACCAACACCGATGCTTCCGCTGAGGTGCATTTCCGCGATGACGGCAGCCCGGAGCACAACTACGCCCCTGCGATTGGCCGCAGCGAGGGTCAACGCAACCGTTATGTTGACGACGGCAAGTTGCGGGGGGTGCTTCTCGAAGGCAATGTCTCCGCTCCGATCGCTGAAGGCGAAGGGCAGTGGTGCATCGCCACCACTGAGCAAACAGGTGTGAGCATTCAACGCTGCAGCCGCTGGAATCCTGCGGGTGACGGCAGTGAGCTGTGGAACAGCTTCAGCGATGACGGCTCGATCCCCAACAGCAACAATGATCGGCACAGTGGCAGCGATGATCCACTCAGTGCAGCCCTGGCGGTTCGTTGTCAGCTAGCTCCCGGGGAGAGCATCGAGATCCCTGTGGTGATCAGCTGGGATCTACCGGTGACGGCCTTTGCGACCGGCAGCAAAGCCCTGCGTCGTTACACCGATTTCTTTGGCACTGGTGGCAACCAGGCCGCGGCGATTGTCGCCGAAGCACTGCGTGACTGGAAGCAGTGGAGGGCTCAGATCGACGCCTGGCAGCAGCCGGTGCTGCAGCGAAGTGAGCTGCCCGAGTCGTTGAGGATGGCGCTGTTCAATGAGCTCTACGACCTCTGCAGTGGCGGCAGCCTCTGGAGTGCGGCATCACCGGAAGATCCCCACGGTCGCTTCGGCGTACTCGAGTGCCTCGACTACGCCTGGTATGAAAGCCTGGATGTGCGCCTGTACGGCTCCTTTGCCTTGCTGCAACTATGGCCGGAGCTGGATAAATCGGTGCTGCGTAGCTTCGCGCGGGCCATCCCTGCTGCGGATGCCACCCAACGACCGATCGGTTGGTATTTCACCCAGGGCAAGGGCCGGGTGGAAGCTGATCGCAAGGTGAAGGGCGCAACCCCGCATGATCTCGGCGCCCCTAATGAGCAGCCCTGGGATGCCACGAACTACACCGCCTATCAAGACTGCAATCTCTGGAAGGATCTCGGCAGTGATTTTGTGCTGCAGGTGTGGCGCACCTACAAGCTTGCTCCCAATGGCGAAGATCTAAGTTTTCTGGCGGAGTGCTGGCCTGCGGCGGTGGAAGCGCTGCGCTATTTAAAAACCTTTGATGTGAATAACGACGGCCTCCCCGATAATGGCGGAGCACCGGATCAGACCTTCGACGACTGGCCTTTGAAGGGTGTGAGTGCCTATTGCGGTGCGCTCTGGATCGCTGCTTTGGAGGCGGCGTTGGCGATTGCTCAGACGTTGCAGCTCAAAACTGGATTGGAGACTTCCGCCGAACAGCATGAATTCGGTGGCTGGCTGGAGCAATCGCGCAGCAATTTCGACAAGTTGCTCTGGAACGGCGAGTTTTACGACATCGATGCCGAGAGCGGCACGCCGGTGGTGATGGCCGATCAACTCTGTGGTGATTTTTATGCCCGCTTGCTTGGCCTAGAGCCTGTGGTGAGTGAAGTGAATAGCCGCAGCACGCTCAAGGCGGTGAAAGAAGCCTGCTTTGAAAAATTTGAAGGCGGAACCTTGGGTGTGGCCAATGGGTTGCGCCGCGATGGCACGCCACTGGATCCCAACGGCACCCATCCACTGGAGGTGTGGACCGGCATCAACTTCGGCATTGCCAGTTATTTCCAGCTGATGGGTGAAGCTCAGACAGCGGAAGCGATCTGCTCAGCGGTTGTGAATCAGGTTTATTCAGGCGGGTTGCAGTTCCGAACGCCTGAAGCCATCACTGCGGTGAATACCTTCCGTGCTTGCCATTACCTGCGTGCGATGGCGATCTGGGGGTTGTGGGCAACGCAGACAGAATGGCAAGTGATTCCTGGTGCCGAGAGAGGCTGATAGAGCTTCTTGTTGAGCCAGCTAAGGAATCGGATAGGCGTTAGCCAGATCAGCATTGTTTCTGCTGTGGCATAGACCCAAGAAAACCCCAAAGCTTGATTTGGTGCAAAAAGTGCACTATTGGGGTCATCAGCCTGTTGTAAAGCAAGTTTTTTGATTGTAGGTCGACTAGAAGATTCAAACGGTTTGTCAGTTTTAAGGCCTTGTCATCTTTCACTGTCAAATCTCCTTGGATGCTCGCAGCACTACTGTTTTGTGCATTCGCCGCGGATTCATCGAAAGCTTTTGCGCAAGATAAGAAGCCTATTAATTTTCCAGAAGGGCAAGAAGTTCCTCTGCCTGGTCCGGATACAGGAACTGACACTGTTACGTTGTGGCAATTGCCTGATGAATACAAGGCAATCCTTGAAACTGATAGTGGAGAATTGTATGGTATTTATTATTCAGCCTGGTCGAATCCCAAAGATAATAACCCTGGTGTATCTGCTACACAATGGGTTGAAGACGCGAATGATACCAATGTTCCCTGGGCAGGTATAGACAATGCTGATTTAGCCCAAGAGTTGTCGATCAAATATTTTGAACAGAATGGTTCCTTGATGGAATCAGCTTGCGATCAAAACGCAAATGGTTCCAATACTTCTTGTGTTGATGGAGTGCAAAATTTATATCTCTATGGTTACTGGAATGGGGGTGGATTCGCTTCTTGGACAGGTGATCAGAGTGCGCAAGCTAGGCCCAACAATGATGGAAAAAATAAGTATCAAATTAATTACTATTGGAATGGAAAACTTTTTACAACACCCAAAACAGGTGACGACCTTAGGATTCAAGCATTTGCAGGTTGTAAGCTCAGTGAGCAGGGAACAATTAGCTCTGGCAAGACAGTTCCGTCCTCTGCCTTAGCCCCAGAGCAAGATTGTGAACGTGGCGTCGCTTCTGTTTTTGAAGGAGGAACTCTTGAGGCAGTTGAGCAGGCTGTAGATCTAGATGAAAATTTTGCTGTGCGCTATGGGCTGTCTGATCAGGACACTGATATAGGCGGAACGATTGATAATAATGGCCTGAATTTAATGTTTACTGGTCGCTTTGATTCAGTTGGAGATGGAGCAGATGGCAAGTTGACGTTTACTGGTTCAGGATCATCAACCATTAAGAATCAAGCTGCGTTGCGCGGTGATCTTGTTATTGAGGAAGGCAGCCTAACAATGACCACTCCGTCATCGTTGTTTGGCCAGATAGCTTCAGACAGTCCTGGCGTGGGCAATCTCAGACTGATTCCGACACCTCTCAGATTTGAAGATGGCAATAACAGCATTACGGTGAAATCTGGATCATTTCTTCGCGTTGCAGGGGATGATTTGCAAAACGGATTTGGTCCCCGTACTCCTGGAAATAGCGATGAACCAATTAATGGAGACGGGAACCGACGATCACCAGTGATTTCACTGGGAGATGGTGATGACATCCTAAATATCGACGAAGGTGGTCTATTGGTGGCCAGCTATGTGGGCATGTTGCCGTCAGAATATGAACTTTATAAAAATAACTGTAAAGAAGGCAGCGATCCATCCACTTGCTATCGAGCAATCCCGCAGATTGATTTTGGAAAAGGTGCTGATACGATCATCAATAATGGTGTGATTGCAGGGCCTGGAGAAAGTCCTACCGGTAATTCTTTAGAAATTCATTTACGTGGTGGTAACGATAAAGTTATCAATAATGGTTATGTAGGCTGCCTTACTGGGGGAGCAGACGAAGGAGGCTGGAATGGTTTCAAAGGCGAGAATACATGTGAAGGGGCATCATCACTAGCAGCAGGACAACTTGAGAGCAGTAAGGATTTAAATCGTAACTACAACGTTAGTTTTCAATTTGAGGGTGGAGATGATGTTTATGAAAATTATGGTTATCAGCGTGGTGCTGTCAATATGGGTGGTGGAAATGATGAACTGATTTCAATAGGTGGTATTCGTGGAGCAATCACCATGGGTGCTGGTAATGATATTCTGAAAATCGAAGCCAATGATTCTTGGAATGGCAGCGGTATTGTTGATGACTGGATTAATTTAGGAAATAGTCGTTTGACAGATAGTAGTAGCACTTCCGATACCAATCAATTAAGGCTTATCGGTGATGCCGTTATTTCGTTTCGTAACTCGCTCGGTTTCAGCAGTGATCAATGTGGAACTAAATCTGGATCATCGGGTGGTTATGGCTGTCGTTGGGGGGACAATGGCTCTGGAGATTATGGATATAACTATCTTGCTGTATCTGGCAGCCAAGGCAGAGATCAAATTGTTGTTTCAACTGATTCAGTAGCTGGTACCTCTTCTACCTTGAAAACTAATCAGGGAGCTCAAATTTGGGGTTCCGTTGATCTCGGCGGCTCAAATGATTCGCTTTTTCTTGAGTCCGGCACCCACTTAGACCTTGTGGGTGATTTGGATATGGGCTCTGGTGATTCTCAGTCAATCACTATTGGTGAAGATGCTGATCTGTCTGTTCGAGCGATCAAAGGAAGCAATGTTGATCTTTCCATTACCGGTACGGCCACACTGGGTGGTGATCCGGTTCTCGGAGTTTTTGATTCAGAGACCCCTGCTGCTCTGAAGAAAGGAAATACTCTCAGCACCTATAAAGGAACAACATCGATCAATGAAGCTGGAACCCTAAGAACTGGTCAAGCATGGAGTTTAAGTTCTCAATCCATTCATCAAGTCGATGGAACTTTGAAACTAGGCGATAATACAGCGAGAGAAGATCAAGAGATTGGAGAGCTGACTGGCTCAGGTTTGGTGGTTTTGGACAATAACTCCCATCTTTATTACGGTGGCTTGGACGGTGATGTTCAGTTCTCAGGTACAAGTGAAGGCAATGGTTCCTTGGTGAAAGCAGGATCTGGAACAACAACCTTTTCTGGTGAATTTTCTCACACTGGGTTTACCAAGGTACATGGCGGAACATTATTGATCTCAGCAGGTGGCGTATTAAATCCGTCTTCAACCGTTATTCTTGGAGGCCAGGCAGGGACACTTGATTTAGCTGGTACCACTCAATCCGTCGATAAAATAAAGCTTTGGAATGGAAAACAGGGCACTCTCAAAAACGGATTTTTGAATACTGGAAGTGTTGAAGTCCAAGGGGCTGGATTTATCGAAAGTGTTGGTGCAGTTGTTGAAAAATCACTCAGTTCTGATGGAGTTGATGTTAATCAAGGGTCGGCATCCCTAGTTGTAGTTGGGCTTGCAGATGATGGTCGTGAATATGGTGGTTATTTAACCATGTCTGGAGATAATCACTTTAAGGATCTCGCTTTAACCAAGGGAAAAGTATTATTGGATTCTGGTTCTCTTGTGCTTGATGCTGGAGTCACAGGCAGCGCTGATACAGATGCATTGGTGCTTCAAGGTGCCTTGACCTTAAACGAAGATCAAACGATTGATTTAGGTAGTGGAAATGACCTCTTTCTTATTGGAGAACAAGGATCATTAATTGCAGCTCCTTCAGAGGAAGCTGAATCAGAGGTAGATTCAAAGCAAGTTGAGAAATTAAAAATAACGATCGATGGAGGACCTGGTGATCTGGACATCTTCTGGGATGGTTCTGGAAATTATTATGGTCTAACCGAATCAGCGGATGGCCTTTTTACTGAAAATGAAGAGTCACAGTTAGCGGGCAACGTTCAAAATTTCGAACTTGTTGGTGTGGCGGGTCAAGGCATTGCTTATTTTGGAACAAAACCATCATTTGTTACTGTTCAGACCGAAGCATTTCCTCCTGCTGCTGATTATGGTTTGATGTTGGGTAGCGTAGGAAAAGATAAAAGTCAAATTGGTATTGATCAGAAGCTAACAATTAATAATAACTATGAATCTGTTTCCTTTGACTCATTGATAACAACTGTCGGAGGCATTGCCTTAGGCAAAGGTAAGGCGACAATTTTGGTGCCAGGTGGAACATTAGAGGCTGGCATTATTTATGGTCAAGGTGATTCCAGTAAAAACACGATTGAACTGGGTTCGGTATTTACAGATGAAGTAATAACAGGTGCTTTGAGTTCGGTGGCACAAGGTAGATTGGATGTGGGTGTTCTTTATGGCTACGACACGATTGATCAGTTAGGCGGGTTGTGGTCCTACAACGGCAGGATGGATGATACGACCTTGAATGCCCAGGGTTTTGTTCGTGTTCAATCGGATGACAGTGTTGTCTTGAAGGGGATTACAACGCTTGGACGGTCTTCAGATATTGATACTCCGTTTGGAGTGCAAGGTCGTTCTGTGATTGCAGTGTCTGGTGAACTAACGATTGGTGAGAAAGGAATACAAGAGCTTGGAGATGCTAGAGCTTCTCTGCTGGTTGCATTAGGTGAGGGTAATGGCGATGGTGCGCATGTTGATCTCATCGGTGAAAGCAACTATTCAGGACCCACAATTGTGGCGCGTGGTGGTTCTCTTCATGCCCACACTGATGGTGCCATGAGCTCGGTTTCGAAAACTCTGGTAGGGAAAGATGGATCAATACTCATTGAGGGTGAACAAGTTGTCAATCGACTAATGATCCGAAAAGATGGGCAATTTATCGGTGGTGGAGATTCTAAATTAACAACCCAAAGTATTGTGAATCGCGGTGACATCAGTCTTGATTCACTTGTGATTGAAGACGGAATGACCCGTTTCATTGATCGGTTTATCAATTACAAGGCTTCTAAAGGAGAAGTAGTGTCTCCGAATTCCCCTCTGCGTAAAATTGATGCTCAAGGGAGTTTAAAAAATATTGGTGGATCGATCAGTGTCAATGGTGACTTGAGGTTTACGAGCACAGGTGATGCGGGCGGTCATGCCTTGCTGAATCTTTCAACTGGTGGTCTTAGGGCTAAGGACATCAGTCCGGCATCCATTTCAGCAAACTCTATTCAGTTCAGCGAAAAGAATGATGTGCTGATCAATTCTGGTTTTGTTCAAACGAACGGAATTGGTGGTATTGATTTTGGTGGTGGTAATGATCTGGTGCTTTCAAAAGGTACGTTCAGTATTGAGAGTGGAAGCAAAATTGACGGCGGTGAGCCCTTAGACACCAGTAACTGGAAACCGGGTAATCGCTCTATTACTGGTTTAAATATTTTCAAAGCTTATGAAGATCCTGGTGTCGATGAAAGTGATTTGGTTAACTGGGCTGCAATCAAATTGGGATCTGATCAAGACTGGCTGTTTCCCCAGGGTGGTGAATGTCGGGTGACAGGTGCAGGCAATATCTATAGCAAAGACACTCTATGTGTCGGTTTAACGGGAGAGAAAAAAGATCAGTTTGTGCGAATTGACTCTGGAGCAACGCTTGATGCAGGTGTGATTGCTTTAGGTCGTGGGTCTTCCAACACGATTGAGGTGCGTAATGGCAAATTACATGCAATCTTGATCGAAGGATCTCCTGGCCAAACGAAGGGGGTAACAAATGATCGTTTGTTCCTCGGTAATGACGAAGGTGGTAGTGGCGAACTCATTGTGGGAGCGATCACTGGTTTTGAGACTATGGAGCAACGCGGAGGTACTTGGAGTTATGCCGTTAATGGTGTTGATGATCCACAAGTCAAAGATCGTTTGATTAAAAGTGGGCGCCGTTCAGCGGAAGAACTTGATGAGATGGGGTCCTTCCCTGCTTTTACGGGTTACGGAATTGCCAAGATTGCACCAGTTGAAATCACTGGTCGTAACAAGAAACAGAAAACTGTTCAACGTGCATCATTTGCCCGCATTGAAGGAACAAACCCTGATCTTCCTTTGCAAGTTCAAAATATTGATTCTGAGTTAGAAGTTGCTGAGGGTATTTTTGGTAATGCTTCATTGATCACTTCTGGTAATACATTACTCAATGGGGAAAGTCAATACACAGGCCCTACCACGATTCAAAGTGGCGGTGAATTGAAGGCAGGAAATTCTCTTGCATTGAGCCCTTCCTCTGAGATCACAATTGAACCTGGAGGTGTACTTGATCTTGATGGATACGCAAATACGATCCCTGGTCTTTATGGTGGTAGTCGATTAGTAGCTGATCCTGGTATTATTATGCTTGGCACAAATTGTTCTGCCGTTGAGGAGGATAGCTGTGATACGTTGTCTGGCGGCTCATTAACTGTCTCTAAGGGAGACTTTGCTGGAACGATTGAGGAAGTGCAAGGTAGTCAAGGAGCTGTTATCAAGATTGGATCTACAAAAGAGGATTTATTAATCCTAAGTGGCCTTAATCAGTACTTCTCTCCAACGTTTTTGTATGGTGGTGTTTTGAGGGCCGGTGCTGATGGTTCACTAAGTCCTCATTCTCGTCATGTGTTGCTTGGCGGCGAATTGGATTTGCGAGGTTATCAGCAAGTTCTGCCTGAATTAAATATTTCTGGTGGTGTCTTAAGAGTTGAATCAAATAATCCTCTTAATGTGACGGGAAGTATGACATTCGCAGATGGTCAAATCTTGGCCTATCTAAATAATGGTAAGGATGCTAGTGCGCCTATTAATTTAACTGGTTCAGGGTCAACTTCTATATTCAAATATGAAACAGGTGTCGAAAGATCGGATTCGGATCATGGTATTTACGCAGTTGTTGATCCGGCTTCGACTTCAGACTCTAATTTAAATGGAACATGGAAAGTGATTTCGGGTGAAATTAAGAATATTGAGGCTTTGGCAAGCAAAACGTTTTTAGTTTTTCCTGTGGCTGATGGTGAACCAATTGATCCTGATCAGGTCGTGATTGAAGACGCTGATGGACAGCTTTACACTGTCGCGAACTTCGCAGGTATCAATGTTCCTTTGGATGCAGCAAGCCTGAAGACTGTGCTTTTGGAGGAAGGATCTCTGAATATTGTTGTTAAAGACAAGCCGAAACAAGAAGTGGTTAGTGATATTGAGAATGGCTCAGGAGATCGTTTTGGTTGCGATGGTATTCAGGACCTTTGCGAGAGCTTCAATGAATCTGTCACTACTTCAATTGTCGATGCTGTGCTTTCCGATGTTGATTCTTCTGGGATTGACCAGGAGTTGCCCTTGATGCATTGGGGGCACCTTGCATCACTTCTTGGTAGTGGTTTGTCTCCAAGAAATGTAGATGCTGCGCCTCGAGGTCTACAAACCTATAACAATGTGCTTGCAGATACAGTCTTCGATCGTCATCCACTGCGGCAATTTGAGCCTTTGATCGAGGCTGAGGAATCGGCTACTGATTCTTCAGAGAAGATTCAACCACAAGTGGTCGAGCCATTTCGTGGTCTATGGCAGAAGCAGGGGCCTATCAATGACAGCGATGCACTGGAGTATCTCAGTAACGCCGTCGCAGATAACTCTGCAGATCGTTCAGCTGATCATTCTGGCGATGATTCTCTTGATCAATGGCATGTCATCTCAGTGGATGGTCTTCGCTTTAAGGAGGATCAATCGCTAACGGCCCAATATGCTGACCGTGATGGCTGGCGCGCTTGGTATCGTGGTTTTGCAGCCAATAGTCGAGCTTACAATTCCACCGCAATTAATAACGACTACAGCCTTTATACAGGTGGATTTGCATTAGGAGCAGACCTTAGTCTTAGTGATTCTTTCCAGCTTGGTGCTTTTGTTAATTACGGCGATGTCACTGCAGTGCAACGTGGATCCACAGGTGGTGGTTCTTGGAGCCCTGATGGCTGGGGTGGTGGTATCACTGCTGATTACAGGATGGACAACTTCTATGCACAGGCAGTCTTTGGCGCTTCCGGTTTTTCAGCAATACAAAATAGAGGCACTCGCGAGATTGTTGAGGCTTGGGGTGGTGATACAGCAACGGCTCAAAAAAGTGCAACGAGTTATCTAGGTGCTTTGCGTTTTGGTACTCCTTTTCAGGTAGGTTCTTTGTTGCTCGAACCTCAATTGACTGGTATTTGGACACAGAATCAAGAAAATGGGTTTTCTGAATCTGGTGTTGAAAAAGCTTTGAGGCTCCAGTATGAGTCTCGAACCACGAATTACTTTCAGACAGGATTTGGCCTGAAGACAGCCTGGCCAATTTCCTCAGGGGATCGGGCGCAATGGGTTCCAAGCATCAAGTTGGCTTGGTTGGCAGATTGGAATGTTGGCAATGAAGGGCAATCTATTGGATACTCCTTCAGCGACAAAAAAGTGTCATTTCTTCCGAAGCAAGAGAATCAAAATGGTGCTCTTATTGAGGTTGGGCTCGATTATTCAGTGGCTAATTTCAATTCGATGTCTGTCAAGGTTTATGCCAATGGTGGTGCAGAGATCTGGGCAGGTGATCGAGGCACAAATTGGCGTGCCAGTGGTGGCCTTACCTTCCAGTTCTGATGACGTGTTGTTGATTAGCGCAATACAACATTCAACGGTTCAGTGAGTGGCAGCGTTTCGTGTTCGCTCTGGTTGGTGTCAGCAAGCTGAAGATTAAAAAAAAGATCATGACGCTGCCTCAAACAGCGGCCCTGCGTGCAAGTGCCCAGGTGCAGCTGGATGCCTTCTCGTGGGGTCAGCTTCAACAGCCATGCTGCTGAAGCATCCAGTACGGGCCCTTTGGTGTGTGGTGCCGTCAATAACATTCAGAAGGGTCGCCCTTCGGTAGAGCTCAGGCATTGGGTGCTCTGCAGGTGACGCTTTTGTTCAGTGCCGAATTTCAGCGCGGCATCCTGGTTTCTTGGTGGTGTCATGTCGTCGACTTCACGCGGACGCATGCCGCAGGAGTCGAGACGCGGATCCAGCCAGGACGCCGCTTGCAGTGATTCATGTCTAATCATGGTCACAGCTCTATAGCTCTGTTCATGCCTGCGCTGCGTCGTTTGTTCTGCACCTTGTTGGTTGCCGGTCTGCTGTTGCTGCTCACTCCTGCAGCGGCCAGCGCCCAGGTGCATGAGCATCAAGATGAAAACGGTGCGCCGATGCTCCGCAGCCTGGAGAGCTTGCGTGATCTTGATTACCAGAGCTGGCAGGCGGTGGCCTATCGCGTTGGTAAGCCGGGTAATCCGGTGGTGCTGCGGATCGTTGGCTACCCCGGCAAGATGCGGGTTGAGCATCCCACTTCGCTGTTGGTTCAGGCAGGTGTGAAGGAATGGCAGCTCGACGACATCACCCTCGATAACCCGGTTCTGGCCACCGACGGCCGCGAGGCAGCTGTGGAATTTGCCCTGGATCCATTGCTCAATGACCTCACCAACAAACGCCCATTGCGTTTGTTTCTGCCAGGTGTTTTCAATGAGATGCCCGTGCCTCCTTATGTGGTCGCTGAATGGCGTGATGTGCAGACCGAGCCGCTGAGCTGATGGCAGGTCTGGCTCAACCGGAGCAGCGCTGGATTCCCTGGATGCGCCGGGCTCTACAGCTGGCGGCTCTGGCGGAAGGACGCACCAGCCCCAACCCGCTGGTGGGAGCGATTGTGCTGGATTCAGACGGCCGCTTAGTGGGAGAAGGGTTCCACGCGCGGGCCGGCCAGCCCCATGCTGAGCCTGGAGCCTTGAAACAGGCCGGCGAAGCGGCCCGCGGTGGCACGATCGTGGTCACCCTGGAGCCGTGTTGCCATCAGGGCAGAACACCGCCATGCACGGAAGCGATCCTTGCCGCTGGTATCCAGCGGGTTGTGGTGGCACTCACCGATCCTGATCCGCGCGTAGCTGGTGGTGGCTTGCAACGCTTGCGTGATGCCGGTTTGGAGGTGATCAGCGGAATCCTGGATTCAGAAGCCGCCCATCAGAACCGGGCCTTTGTGCATCGTGTGCGCACTGGTCGTCCCTGGGGGGTCCTCAAGTGGGCGATGAGTCTGGATGGGCGCACGGCGCTGCCGAATGGAGCCAGTCAGTGGATCAGTGGCCCGGCGGCGAGGACCTGGGTGCATCAACTCAGGGCGCAATGCGATGCCGTGATCGTTGGTGGCGGCACCGTGCGTGCCGACGATCCGCTGCTCACCAGCCGTGGTCGCCGCTCGCCGGAACCGTTGAGGGTTGTGCTCAGCCGCAGCCTTGATCTGCCTATTGCCGCACAGCTGTGGCAGCAGGATGTTGCCCCCAGCTTGCTGGTCCACGCATCTTCCGAAGCAGGTGAGCCCCATGCCACCCGACTGGCTGCCTTGCAAGCCAAGGGCATGGAGCTCCAGAAGCTCGATCGCTGTGAGCCTGAATTGCTCTTACTTGAACTTGCACGCCGTGGTTGCAACCGGGTGCTTTGGGAATGCGGCCCGGGTCTGGCCTCAGCAGCGTTGCAACAGGGTTGTGTGCAAGAGATTGCCGCCGTGATTGCCCCCAAGCTTCTGGGCGGAGAGCTGGCGCGAACACCCCTGGGGAATCTGGGCTTCACGGCGATGGATCAAGTGCTTAGTTTGAACTGTGAGCCAGGTCTGAGCCTGGGGCACGACCTGCTGTTGAAGGCGCAACTCAGTTCTTGCGCAGCTCCGAACTGAACCGGCCGATCAGGATTCCCATCACCACAGCCAGATACAGCTGGCCCACCACTCCTGTTGTGACCGCCAGCATGCGGGCGATTGGTTGAACCGGAGTGATGTCGCCGAATCCCAGGGTGGTGAGACAGACGAATGCGAAATAGTTGATTTGCGCGAACGCAGGAATCAGGTGCAGCACGCTGGAATTGCCCACCACATCCGCCGCTGGCAAAATCACTGGCTCGAAGCTGCCGGGCTGAATGGTTTCAACACCACTCATCACCAAACCAGAGGTCAGCCCGAGCAAGAGATAACCAGCGGCCGCTCCCATGAGCACTTTTGTGTTCACGCGTTGTTCGCTGGCCAGTCGTTTCACCAGGCGCACTACGCTCCAGCCCACCAGAAGGCTCCAGCTCACCACCAGTGAGATGGCACTGAGGCGCCAGTGAACAGGCGTCAATAACCACCAAAGCTGAGTGAGCAGCGCAACAATCCCCAGTGCCTGATACACCCGGTCGTGCAGTCTCAGCACGTTTTTGCGAAGCATCACCAGCTGGGTGAGCAGCAGGGCGATTAAGGCATAACCCAGGTTGCCTAGCCAGGTGATGCGGGGAAAGGCGAAGCTCGCCATCACCAGTAGGCAGAGCAGCAGCAACAACTGATAGATCGCTTCCTTTCTCTGAGCGCGCCCGCGTTCCGATTGCACTGTGATTGATTCGCTTACGACGAGGATGCCGAGGTTTGCAGGCACAAGCGAGCGGCAGCGCAATGATGTGTCGTTCGGTTCTCCGCCATCGCGCGGCGACCAGGCTTGGAATCCCGGCTATAGCCTGACCACAGCACAGGACGTGATTCATGCCGATCCGCGAGGACGACAACCGCCCCAATCGCCGCTTTGGAATCCTCAACCTGGTGCTGATCGGTTTCGGTGTGTTGCTGCTGATCAGCAGCTTCATTCCCAATCAGGGCATGCAGCAGGTTCCGCGCGTGCCCTACTCCCTCTTTATTGACCAGGTGAACGACGGCGCTGTGAAGCGCGCCTACATCACTCAGGATCAGATTCGTTACGAGCTCTCGGAAGTGGAAGAAGGAGCGCCATCGGTGCTTGCCACCACACCGATCTTTGACATGGATCTGCCACAGCGCCTGGAGAGCAAGGGCGTTGAATTCGCCGCGGCACCGCCGAAGAAGCCTAATATCTTCACCACGATTCTCAGCTGGGTCGTCCCCCCGCTGATCTTCATCTTGGTGCTCCAATTCTTTGCACGCCGCTCCATGGGAGGCGGCGGAGCCCAGGGTGCCCTCAACTTCACCAAGAGCAAAGCAAAGGTCTATGTGCCTGATGAGCAGTCACGCGTCACCTTCGCTGATGTGGCCGGTGTGGATGAGGCCAAGGATGAATTAGCTGAGATTGTTGATTTCCTTAAGTCGTCCGATCGTTATACGGAAATTGGTGCACGGATTCCCAAGGGTGTGCTGTTGGTTGGCCCTCCCGGAACCGGTAAAACGCTGCTATCCAAGGCAGTCGCAGGAGAGGCAGGAGTTCCCTTCTTTATTATCAGTGGTTCTGAATTTGTCGAACTGTTTGTTGGCGCTGGTGCCGCCCGCGTGCGCGATCTGTTCGAGCAGGCCAAGAAAAACGCTCCTTGCATCATCTTCATCGATGAGCTGGATGCCATCGGCAAAAGCCGCTCCGGCTCGATGGGTGTTGTTGGAGGTAACGACGAACGTGAGCAGACCCTTAACCAGTTGCTCACCGAGATGGATGGCTTTGCCTCCAAGGACAAGCCGGTGATTGTGCTGGCAGCGACCAACCAACCGGAAGTGCTGGATGCTGCTCTGTTGCGCCCCGGTCGCTTCGACCGCCAAGTGCTGGTGGATCGCCCTGATCTTTCCGGCCGTAAGACGATTTTGGAGATCTATGCCAAGAAGGTGAAGCTGGCAGAAGGGGTCGATCTCGACCGTATTGCTCAAGCCACCAGTGGTTTTGCCGGTGCTGACCTTGCCAACCTTGTGAACGAGGCTGCATTGCTGGCCGCCCGCGCCATGCGCAAGTCAGTTGAACAGCAGGACCTCGGTGAAGCCATCGAGCGAGTTGTCGCTGGCCTGGAGAAGAAGAGTCGTGTTCTTCAGGATGATGAGAAGAAGGTGGTGGCGTATCACGAAGTGGGTCACGCCATCGTCGGTCACCTGATGCCCGGTGGCAGCAAGGTGGCCAAGATCTCAATCGTGCCCCGCGGCATGAGTGCCCTCGGCTACACCCTTCAGCTCCCCACCGAGGAACGCTTCCTCAATTCCAGGGAAGAGCTTCAAGGTCAGATCGCCACGTTGTTGGGTGGTCGATCAGCTGAGGAAGTGGTGTTTGGCAAGGTCACCACTGGCGCATCCAATGATCTGCAGCGAGCCACGGATATCGCAGAGCAGATGGTGGGCACTTACGGCATGAGTGAGACCCTCGGACCATTGGCTTACGACAAGCAGGGAGGAGGCCGATTCCTCGGCGGTAACAACAACCCTCGCCGCACCGTCAGCGATGCCACCGCTCAGGCTATCGACAAGGAAGTGCGAGCCCTTGTTGACACGGCCCATGACCAAGCCCTCACGATCTTGCGGCAGAACATGGCCCTGTTGGAGACCATCTCTCAGAAGATTCTTGAGAAGGAAGTGATTGAGGGTGATGAGCTCAAAGACATGCTCGATGCCAGCGTGATGCCTGAAGCAATTGCCGCCTGAGGCTTGACGGATTCACTGTTTGTCCTCGATAACACTCCTTTGAGCTCAGTCCATGACGTCCGCCACCACCAGCGTTGCTGCCGTCCTCTCGGCACTGAGCGGCAAAGACTTTCTGTCTTCGGCTGACACCACAGCAGAGCAGACAGCGGCGTTGCTCGAGTTGGCTAGCCAGCTCAAGAGTGGTGATCGCCGGATTGATCTCGGTAACCGCGTGCTGGGTCTGATCTTCACCAAAGCCTCCACTCGCACTCGCGTCAGCTTCCAGGTGGCGATGGCCAGGCTTGGTGGGCAAACCGTGGATCTCAATCCTCAGGTCACCCAGTTGGGACGTGGTGAGCCCCTGGAAGACACCGCCAGGGTGTTAAGTCGCTTCTGCGATGTGCTTGCTGTGCGCACCTTCGCGCAGCAAGAACTTGCCGATTACGCCTTCTGGGCGTCGATTCCGGTGATCAATGCTCTCACCGATCTGGAGCATCCCTGCCAGGCCTTGGCGGACTTCCTCACCATGCAAGAAGCTTTTGGTGATCTTCAAGGTCAGACGCTGACCTACGTGGGTGATGGCAATAACGTGGCCCACTCCTTGATGCTCTGTGGTGCCCTGTTGGGCGTCAATGTGCGCATCGCCTGTCCTGATGGATTTGAGCCCCTACCAGGTGTGCTTGACCAGGCGCGTTCCCTCGCTGTGGGCGGTGCTCAGATCAGCGTTACCACTGATCCTGAGACTGCAGTTTCCGGTGTGCAGGCGCTCTATACGGATGTATGGGCCTCAATGGGTCAGGAACAGGAGCAGCAGGAGAGGGCACAGGCTTTCCAGGGGTTCTGTGTGAATGAGGAGCTGCTGGCGAAAGCTGATTCACGCGCCATCGTGTTGCACTGTCTGCCTGCCCATCGCGGTGAAGAGATCAGTGCAGAGGTGATGGAGAGTTCTGCTAGTCGGATCTTTGATCAAGCAGAGAATCGCCTGCATGCCCAACAGGCCTTGCTGGCTGCCTTGCTGGGCGGTCTCTGAGGGTTCTGCAACTGCAGACCAACTGCCTGACGTTGCAGAAGACAAGGTGTCGACTTGATTGTGCAAGTTGATCGTTAGGTCTGCGTAGCGGCAAGAGCAAGGCTTGGCAGGTTGATTAATTCGCTCTGGCAGACCCTGTGAGCAAGATCACAGCCCAGCGTGAGTCAGATCATCATGTTGATTGTTGATTGCAGCGATGGTGTGTTCACGAGGGACAACTCCTCAAGTTCACCTTTCTCTTCTCAATCATGGCTTCCTCAACACAAAACACTTCAATTGTCGTCGATGGAAATGGCAGTATTTTCGCTGGTGCTGTTTCGGAAAAAATCCGTGACTATTCCAACGTGGATGACACTGTCGACTTCTCAAATAATAGCCCCACCAACTATCACACCCGAATGATGGGTGGTAATGATGTCGTGACTCTCAGTGATATTAACGTTGGCGGGTTTAGTAACAAGGTGAATGGCAATCTTGGTGATGACAAGTTTGAATCCAAGGCAGGATCAACTACCCGGGATTTCATTCTTGGTGGTAGTGAGAATGACACTATCGATCTTTCCAATTCTGCGAAGGGAGGTGATTGGCAAAACGGAAACTTTGGAAAAGACACTCTTACTGGGGCGCAAGGCAATGACAGAATGAGTATCCTGCGTGGTGGTGCTGATGATGATTTCATCACAGTAATGGCCAACAGTAAGCACATTGTTGTTGGCGACCTTGGTCAGGACAATATCTTGATGGTTGGAACTGGGCGTATTGTTTGTCGAACAGACAATGGAGCAGCGGCTCAAAATCGCGATGAAGCCGATGCGATCCTTGGTTTTGATGGCGATGACAAGCTTTTCATCCCCGGCATTAATAGTATTAATGATCTCACGGTTGAGCAAGATGGTCTCAGCACTTATATCAAAGCCGATAGCTTTACAAACGGCACAACAGGGATGAGATACATTGCTAAATTTGCACTGAGAGACGAGGCGGACGTTACTGGTTATCTCAACGGCGGCCAGGTGATCATCGGCGATACGGCAGATAATGCGTATGCCGCCTTGAATCCGGAAAACTTCCTCAATAGTCCTGATCTTGGAGGAATGTTCGCTTAGAACTATCACCAAAATCAGTAAACACAAAGAACAGCCCGGCTATGCCGGGTTTTTCTTTGAAAAGTAATCGGAGATTAATCAAGGTGAGGTTGAGCTGAATTTTGTGGTCATTGCATTCAAAACGATGATCAAGGCATTGACCCAAGTGATGAACGACCAATCAAAAAGAGGCCGGTTTGACCCAGCCTCTGATTGATCATGAATAGGACTGGTGTCTTAATCGATCAGCTGAAGAAGCTGAGCAGACCTGAAAAATCAATTCTTTACCAGTGATTTTGAGACTGCAGTTTCCGGTGTGCAGGCGCTCTATACGGATGTATGGGCCTCAATGGGTCAGGAACAGGAGCAGCAGGAGAGGGCACAGGCTTTCCAGGGGTTCTGTGTGAATGAGGAGCTGCTGGCGAAAGCTGATTCACGCGCCATCGTGTTGCACTGTCTGCCTGCCCATCGCGGTGAAGAGATCAGTGCAGAGGTGATGGAGAGTTCTGCTAGTCGGATCTTTGATCAAGCAGAGAATCGCCTGCATGCCCAACAGGCCTTGCTGGCTGCCTTGCTGGGCGGTCTCTGAGGGTTCTGCAACTGCAGACCAACTGCCTGACGTTGCAGAAGACAAGGTGTCGACTTGATTGTGCAAGTTGATCGTTAGGTCTGCGTAGCGGCAAGAGCAAGGCTTGGCAGGTTGATTAATTCGCTCTGGCAGACCCTGTGAGCAAGATCACAGCCCAGCGTGAGTCAGATCATCATGTTGATTGTTGATTGCAGCGATGGTGTGTTCACGAGGGACAACTCCTCAAGTTCACCTTTCTCTTCTCAATCATGGCTTCCTCAACACAAAACACTTCAATTGTCGTCGATGGAAATGGCAGTATTTTCGCTGGTGCTGTTTCGGAAAAAATCCGTGACTATTCCAACGTGGATGACACTGTCGACTTCTCAAATAATAGCCCCACCAACTATCACACCCGAATGATGGGTGGTAATGATGTCGTGACTCTCAGTGATATTAACGTTGGCGGGTTTAGTAACAAGGTGAATGGCAATCTTGGTGATGACAAGTTTGAATCCAAGGCAGGATCAACTACCCGGGATTTCATTCTTGGTGGTAGTGAGAATGACACTATCGATCTTTCCAATTCTGCGAAGGGAGGTGATTGGCAAAACGGAAACTTTGGAAAAGACACTCTTACTGGGGCGCAAGGCAATGACAGAATGAGTATCCTGCGTGGTGGTGCTGATGATGATTTCATCACAGTAATGGCCAACAGTAAGCACATTGTTGTTGGCGACCTTGGTCAGGACAATATCTTGATGGTTGGAACTGGGCGTATTGTTTGTCGAACAGACAATGGAGCAGCGGCTCAAAATCGCGATGAAGCCGATGCGATCCTTGGTTTTGATGGCGATGACAAGCTTTTCATCCCCGGCATTAATAGTATTAATGATCTCACGGTTGAGCAAGATGGTCTCAGCACTTATATCAAAGCCGATAGCTTTACAAACGGCACAACAGGGATGAGATACATTGCTAAATTTGCACTGAGAGACGAGGCGGACGTTACTGGTTATCTCAACGGCGGCCAGGTGATCATCGGCGATACGGCAGATAATGCGTATGCCGCCTTGAATCCGGAAAACTTCCTCAATAGTCCTGATCTTGGAGGAATGTTCGCTTAGAACTATCACCAAAATCAGTAAACACAAAGAACAGCCCGGCTATGCCGGGTTTTTCTTTGAAAAGTAATCGGAGATTAATCAAGGTGAGGTTGAGCTGAATTTTGTGGTCATTGCATTCAAAACGATGATCAAGGCATTGACCCAAGTGATGAACGACCAATCAAAAAGAGGCCGGTTTGACCCAGCCTCTGATTGATCATGAATAGGACTGGTGTCTTAATCGATCAGCTGAAGAAGCTGAGCAGACCTGAAAAATCAATTCCTTTGGTTGATTCGTTGAAGCTCCAGACCTGTTGGATGATTCCTTTACCAGTGCCGGCTTCAACGGCAAGACCGATTACTAAGCCAATCATGGCCGCACGACCATTGAGCTTTTCACTGAAAACCTTCTGTGGATCTGGGGTTTGGGAGGATGAAGTCATGAATAAAATTCCTTTCTCAAATATTAACGAACGTAACGATCGGTTGACGACTGCCGGTTAGTTGACTGGCTTTTTCAACATTTGATACTTCATGCCCATGGTTGTGCAGATTGGTCTAGGTGTCTGTGCGCTTTTGCATGCCATCGCTCATCAAGCAACGGATTTCAAAATCATGGCTTCGTTGTTGGAATTAATCCGTGATTCGATTTGCTTGAGCAGATCATGTCATTTGGTGTTGTCGCGTGATGGAAAGCACAAATAGGAGCTGACAGAGCCGTTGATCGTGGTTATCAAGCGAATGTCGCGGAACATTCTTGACTGTTATTTGCACTGCTTCTGCCCAGTCAATTGGTACGGAAATCATCGACGGCAAGCGCCAGCCCTATCGAGCGCCAGCCTGTTCGTTAAGGGCTGTTGACTATGACGAGTCACAAATGAAGGAAAGCAATGGAACAAGGCGCGAGCAGCAATCGGAGCTGATCTACGACTGTTGAGCAAGCTTTTTTCAGTGGTAATGGCAAGACCTAGGTGGTTGATGGCTGACTTCAGTGGTGATCTCGCTCCTACAGGGAATCACGGCGTCGTGGAATGGTCCTGATCGGGCAGGTTTTCTTGGTGCTCGGATGCGTGTTCCGGTCACGCTAGGTGAAACCCAAGCACTAGTTCTGGTGTATTCGAGGCTCGCAAGTGCATTGCCTCCAGATATGGTGTTGTTTCGGACTGTGTCATAGGTTATTGAGAAACATTCTTGCGGTTACAAACTCATGCGGCAGTACTTAGTACTTGTTAGAAACTAAATCCGCTGAGCAATCAACTGATGACGGACGGTTGGCTAAAGGATCCACAACAGTCGTGGGCTGTGAGGTTTCAAAAAGACCCGAGTAGTGAACAGAAGGATGTTCGTGTTCTTGTTGATCACGGCAGGAAGTTGTCTGAAGATCAGCCTGCATTGCTGAAGTCTCGCAGAAACATGCGTTATGAAGACGCCATCTCCTTGTACAAAGAGCTTCAGCATGTTGGCTGGACTCATTGCGAAGCTGTTTGGTAAAAGCTTTTTGAGTGAACCACGCCAGATGAACCGTTCCGTCTTTAGCGGTTCTGATGCTGGCGTCACTTTTAATGCTGTTGCTGAATGGATGCGTAATCAAGCGATATCAATGATCCTTTGAGATATTTTGAGATTTTCCAATTCAGTGCACTTGCTGGGATATCAAATTGTTTTTTGTGCTTATCGCACTTGCAGACAACTATGAGATGCCCCATCTGAGTTCCGTCATTTGTAACTTTAAAATCAATTGCTTCAATAGATCCGATCACTTCATTTTTTTGTATCTTGCTGAACTGCAGTAAATAGTCGAGTCCAGAATGGTTCATGAATAAGCCTTGGCTTATATCATCTTAATTGTGATCCTTTGATTGCCGCTTGTTTCCGTGGCCTTGTGTTCTCAAGCTCTCTGATGGAGCCTCATTGTTTCGCCAGAATTCAGATCATGCATTGGTGCGCCTGAAGTGATGGCTGCTTCTCCTCAACCGTTTTCGATGCCAGGTGGCCCCATTACGGTTGTGCTTTTGCATGGCTACACCGGGTCTCCAGCCGAGCTGTCTCTGTTGGCTGATGTGCTGCATCAGCAGGGTTACGGAGTGGAAGCACCTCTGCTGGTTGGACATGGAACGTGCCTTGAAGACCTCATGCCTGTGCTGCCCAGCCAGTGGCTGGAGCAGATCGATGGAGTGATTGATTGTCTTCTGGATCATGGCCAGCGCGTTGTAGTCGCCGGCTTGTCCTTGGGCTCGATTCTTGCGATTCAGGCGGGAATGCGGCGTCCGGACGTTGAAGCTGTAATTGCTTACTCTCCACCGATTGTCAGCGGTGATCCTCGAGCGTTGATTGCGCCGGTGTTATCCCTGTTTCTGCCCTCGGTGCCGCGACCTGCTGATGATTTCGTGGATCCACTTACACCTGAGCGTCTCTGGAAGTACCAACGCTGGCCTAGTCGTTGCAGTGTGCGGGTGCTGGATCTAATCGCCTCGACCCGCAGGCAATTGGGGAATCTTCAGCAACCCCTGTTGGTGATGGCTAGCACGCTGGACAAGGTGATCACACGACGAGGTGTTGAGTTGCTTCTGCAGCGAGCCGCTTCCGAACGTGTTGAGGTGTACTGGTTGAAGGGCAGTGGTCACGTGATCACTGCTGATGCTGAGTGGAAAATGGTTGCTGATCAGACCCTGATTTTTTTAAAAGACCTTTAAGGTCGACTTCCTTTTGATTTCATCAATGGACCAGCAGGAACGAGACAACTGGCAAAAGGTTCTCGACTCTCTTGAGGCCGCCGGCGATACCGAAAGTGCCTTTTATGTTCGCGCTCGAGCCATCTGCAGTGGTGATCCTGATCCCATGCTGACCTGGGAATCTGGATCGTGAGCATTGATCCTCTTCAGCAGGGCCTTGAGCAGTCGTTTGAAACAGAGCGTTGGGCTCGGCTTATTCGCGATTGCGACGACATCGAAACCCTCAGGCAAACAGCGCTTTCCTTGCTGCAACAAGTCACGCAAATGAAAGTTGCCAGTTCCTGGATGGCTTCGAGAGCATCAGAGTCTGAAAATGCCAAGCTGGAGATCTTGGCAAAACTAATTAGGGAACGGTCCGAGCGCCCGCAGGAGCAAAAAGAAGAGTGATCAACGTGGTTCGATTCGGCGCCCTCGCGCTCACCTTGGCGTTTGGCAGTGCTGCTGCAAATGCGGAGGGTTGGTCACCGTCTCCGGAGCCTCCGTTCTGGTCGAAGACTCGTCAGAAACTGCAGGCTTCGGGCGATTTGTCTCAGCGCACCTGGTTGTTCATGGAGGCGATGGACGCACCAAGCTTGAAAGCTGGGGAGTACCTCAGTAATCCTGCGCGGACGCCACTTGGCGTGGAATTTGATGCTGCACTGTTGATGCGGCGTCAGGGCCAGGAGGTTTGGAAGGTGCGTGAATTACGAATGAGAGCACTCTGTAATCAGCAGAGGTTGCAGCGCAGCAGCGCTCAGGGCCAATGGCTTGATTACGTAGGGAGAGAGGACACATCGGCCAAGGTTCGTTGGATCTGCGCTTTGCAAGCACCCAACTGAGCCCTTGCCATCTCAGTCGATGACCGGTACACATGTATTGACGAACAAATGAATTGCCGGTGTCTGCTGGATCCCCCGAGCCGCTAACGACTGCTCAGCAAGAGCTTTACGACTGGCTTGCTGACTACATCGGTTGTCATCGCCACAGTCCGTCGATTCGGCAGATGATGCAGGCCATGGGTCTGCGTTCGCCTGCACCTGTTCAGAGTCGTTTACGTCATCTTCAGCAGAAAGGCTGGATTACCTGGCAGGAGGGGCAGGCGCGAACGCTTCAGTTGCTTGGAGGGATTGCTTCTGGAATCCCTGTCCTAGGGGCGGTTGCGGCTGGTGGCTTGGTGGAGACCTTTGATGACGTCCAAGATCGATTGGATTTGGCTCCTGTTCTTGAAACCCGTGGTTTGTTTGCACTCACAGTGAATGGTGACTCCATGGTGGATGCCCACATCGCAGATGGTGACGTTGTTCTGATGGAACCGGTCCTTGATGCGGCTCGCCTTCGCCAGGGAACAATTGTTAGTGCCCTGGTTCCAGGCAGCGGGACCACGCTGAAGCATTTTCATTGCGACGGACTGACCGTTCGACTGGAAGCAGCGAACCCTGCCTACGAGCCGATTGAGTTGCCAGTTGATCAGGTGCAGGTTCAGGGCAAACTCGCTGCCGTATGGCGACAGATGTAAGAGAGAGGTTGCATGGGCCGTTGCCGTTGTAAACTTCCATCCGACAAAGACAGGTTTAATTTCTTGTCTGCGTTTTCGGGGCCATAGCTCAGCTGGTAGAGCACCTGCATGGCATGCAGGGGGTCAGCGGTTCGAATCCGCTTGGCTCCATTGAGATTTCAGCCAGCGTCTAACGACGGTGAGTCTGATTTTTAAGTCCGATTTCTGCATTGAGTCTGATTCGCTCGTGCAGATCGGACTCTCTTTGGTTGGTGGTGCACAGCTTGCCAAGGAATGCTGGGCCTAGTACTTTTTGTCCCACGAACACCGGTGGGACTGGGTCGGCTAATTAGTCGGCCTGGACGTGAGTTAAACCTCACCTTGGATCCCGGAGTTCCTCACATCTGGAGGATCTCCCGTGCCTAAATCCAAATCCAAACCGAACAAGTATGCGAATAAATCACCGCAGCTTCGAGATGCCGGCTATTTGGTGACGCTGGGTAGTTGCGATGAAATCGCGCATCACTATCGCCGTCACTTCCACAACTTTCTCGACGATCTGACCATCGACCCATCAGCGCCTAATTGGCTTGAGCAAGTCGGAGATGGTGAGCCTGCGCTGCGCGATGCCATGCGTAGGACCGGTCTGATTGGCCTGACCCGCGAGCAGCTTTTGGAAAAGCGTGATGACTACGTCAAGCGCATAGAAGCTGGTGAAGAGCCCTACAGCAGCAAGCTGTACGGCACTGAGTACATCCCCGCTAACTGAGGTCGGGGCATGAAATCTGAACTGTGGCTGGCCACCAAACCAGCGTCGGAAGCTCTTGCTATCTCGACAGACACCCTCAAGCGCAGACGTGAGGTTTGCGATGGATTCTTGGAAGTTGGGACGCATTACGTTCCCGGCCCCACGCTGAATTCACCGATCACCTGGTGCGTTGAGCGATGCCATCAGGCATTTCTGCAACGAGGCATGCAGATTCGCGCTCGCAAAGGGACCGGTTGAGCAATGAGACATCTCATTAAAGATCTAAAGCTGTGCGTTGAAGCGAAAAAGCGGCTGCTGAAACCAGCCGAATTATGTGCGCTATGGCGAAATGCCTCTTATCGGCTCGCCTTCAATGAGCTGACTCAGGAGGTTGAGCTAGATGGCAGACCTCTGCCGATTGCGGACATTGACGAGGCGTACATCGGTCTGTCTGAGGTTGGTTATGAGGCCAATCCCAAAACAGCTGCTGACACGGTTCTGAAGGTTGCACGGGAAGATTGTTATCACCCTGTGCAGAGGTATTTCGAGAGCCTCGAACAGGACGAATCAATTCGACCTGTCGACCTCACGACTTTTTCGGCGGATTACTTCGGGACTTCGGACCCGCTGTATGACGCGATGTGGGCTGCGGCTTTGCGAGGAGCTGTCTGGAGGGTGTTTGAACCAGGGTGTCAGTTCGACTTTGTTCTGACGCTGAAGGGGGATCAAGGGATCCGTAAAAGCTCAAGCTTCCAGGCGCTTGTACCTGACCCTGATTGGTTTTCTTCCTCTACGCATGATCAGCCGAAAGACATGACAGTGGCACTGCACCGTGTCTTAATCACGGAGCTTGCAGAGTTGGAAAACATCACCGGTAAGAGATCCACAGGGGCTCTCAAAAACCACATCACCACTAGGACAGACCTCTGTCGTGTGCCTTACGGGAGGTCTTATGAGCGCCTGAAGAGGCGTTCAATAATGGTCGCCTCAGTCAATGGCGATGAGTTTCTTAGGGATCACACAGGCGACCGTCGCTTTTGGGTCATTGATCTTGGTCGCCATGTCATTGATACACAAAGGTTGAGCCTTGATCGGGACCTTATCTGGAAAGCCGCCATTGCCCAATACAGAGCGAGGGATCGGCCTTGCTTGCAGGTTGCTCAGCAGGCTCTTAGTGATCGACGAAATGAAGCCTTCCGCAGCGAGAACGTCTACCTCTCAGCGGTGGAGGAGAGATGCCTCGGGAAGTTAAAGGCTCGTTCTTGTGGTTTTGACACTCGGTACGCGATTACTGAGTCAGGTGTCTGCGAAGGGCGTCCAATCGGCCAAAGCGAGATGCGGCAGATGGCTAAATGCCTAAGAGAGTTGGGCTTTGCCCAGGATCGCAATCCCACAAAGGATTCAGTTACAGATCGGACTCGAAAATGGCGCTGGCCTGGCACAGACAACACAGATGCTGTTAAGGCAACCTGTGTCGTTTCAACTGAGTCAACGTAAGGATTTGAGCTGATCAGCACTCAGCACAGTTATTTAGACAATTGTGCTGAGCTTTTTCTTGGTGAGTAGTGGCGACCTTGATTATTTGATGTGTTTGTGTGCTGAATTTGGCTTGGCGGCTTGGCGTTATGCGATGACTACGGCGTGATGAAAACAAAAATCTGATGTTGATTGCTGCCCTTGCCTCTGTCTTCATTGCTTCCTGCTACGACGGCGATACATGCACCGAAAAACGGTGTCGGCTGGCTTGTGAACGCCCAGCAAGGGAAGGTTTGCAGCTTCACGAATGACTCGCCCACTGCACATGCTCAATGGGTCGTCGTTGAGACCAGACCGCTACGGGATGGTGGTCAGCCCGTGGTTCGCAGAATGCTTCGTCATAACTCCATCGAAGCCTGGGAAACGATGCAGAAGTCAGGCGGGTGGAAGCGTTGCCCGCCTAGGTGGTGAAAAAGGTCTGAGCCATTCACCAGAAGCTCACCAGAACTCTTCCAACTGCTGACCAGAGGCTGACCAGGTCCTCAAACAATCAGCCGCGATGGTGTGTACATGAGAGAAACAAATTCCTCTCTTTCACACACCAAACAAGGAACAATCCAATGAACACTTCATTCATCTCTGAGAGCACCGATCAAGAGCTTTCGATGCAAGAACTCGCTGCTACTAACGGTGGCCTCATCCGCACAAGCCCAGTGATGGAAGAGATTGGTAGAGAGATCGGCAAGGGCCTGAAAAACGTTGGGGAGAGATTTTGGAAACAGGTGCAAGACCACTACGCAAGAAAAGGTCCTCTGTGCTGAAGTGATTCAGCACAAGTGAACGTTACCCCTGCTAACGCAGGGTTTTTATTGCCCTGGAGCCTTGGTGTCACCGGCATCGGCCTGAACTAGCCCAGCCAGACAATGAACTCTGAGCAATTCACCAGAAGCTCACCAGAACTTCGCGGGGTCTACACCAGAGCTGTGTAGTGGGGTTCACCAGAAGGGCTGTGATCTTGAAGGAGTCGAGGGGGCAACACCTCCACACATCACTCACTCAACTCACTTCAAACAATGTCTGAACTCAACACTGACTACAACAACACTGAACTGCTCGATCAAGAGCTGAGCTTCGATGAACTTCAAGAAATTAATGGGGGTTTAGGTCCTTTCCTGGGTGTTCATCTTGCACTCGCTATCCCAGTGATTCACGCAGTTGCCTCCCTCATTGCAGATCCCCCCTTTATGACCGCTGAAGAGGCAGGTCAATCCATAGTCCTTCCAGCCAGGATTAAACAAATCAATAACGTTCCGTAGAGAACCGCATTAATCGTTGATTTGGTAATTCACAGAGCTATTGGTACACCATCGAACCCCGCCATGTGCGGGGTTTTTTATTTCATTTATGTGGTCTACCCAAATGGGGGAAGCGAAGCGGCTGGAAGTCCACATGATCGGGTGATGTGAATTGTGCTCAGTTCAGCGATGGTGAATAAACAAGAGAAATTGATTTCGACCTTCAGATCACATGATCAATAAATTATCCAAGAAAATCTAAGACTTGAAGATGATCGAATTTATATATCATCTCAAGAATTAGCTTGCGGTTAGCTGAATTCCTTCAAAAGTCAATTCACCAGAAGGAACGAATTGTGGTGTTGATAAATGATTGAATCCTTCGCTCTTCCCAGGATCAAGCAAATTAACTGTTCCCAAGGGCTCAGTGATACTTCCTATATCCCAAATAAAACCAGGTAGAGAAAGGGTGTCAAGGATTGATACTCCAAGCGCTTGAAGATTCAAGCCCGCATCCAATGATATAGCATCAGTGATTTGTAGCATTCCGTCGGCATCAAAGCCTATTTTTATATCATTACCTAAAGTAATTGGAACATTTACGGCGGCAGGCGTAACCCCTGTATTTTCTTCCTTGAGAATCACTCCTATTGAACCAGTGAATCCAGGATTGATATTCAAGTCAATCTCAAGTCCGGTCAAAGCGTCTTTAATTTTTGATGGTGAAGCTAGATCAACAGGTTCATTGTTTACAAATGCTTTGAAAGTTGGAATGAAGCCAACACTAATATGAGCATCAAGAGACGTCTCATATTTCGGGGTTAAAGGTGAATCTTTCCAGAACTGTTGAGACAAAAGACCACCTTGCGCTATTTCCCCATAGACGTTTTTGATATCATCTGCGTCAAGTTTAAAAAAATCATTGATAGTTGCTTCAAAATTAAATTTCGGCGAACAAAGCAGCGTAACACCTAATTCAATTCTTATAGAATCTTCTGATTTGCTGGTAATAGAGCCACCAAAGCCAACACCACCAGAAAGCGAAATAACTCCATCAGAGTCTTGGAACTGTCCCAATTTCTTTTTTCCTTCATTTGCTTTCCCTGCACTCAAGCCAAACGAGGGGAGTGGGAATGTGCCGGCTTCGCTAATATCTATTTCAAGATTCATTCCTAACTCTAATGTAATGTCTGCCGAACATCCCATGGAAAACGTAAAGCCACCAGCTAAAGAGTTATTCTCGAAAGTTGGCGGAAGTCCGTTATACATTAACTCTGGAGGTCTGTAATAATTGTCGTGCAAATATACGTCCTGGTTTTTTATAGAAAACGTAGGAGTAAATGTCAATCGCGGTGCTGTTGAACTTGCATCAGCTAATGCATCAATAATAATAGATTTGCCTGGCGACTTTAGTCCAGGAAGAGCAGTATCATTGGCATTCATTGGGTATTGAACCCAGCGGTTAAAAGGATCCGAAGTTATAGTTTCAGCTTCAGATACTGGGATTAAAGCTGATAGACCTTGGATCAAAGGTGCAGCAGCTTTTGTGAAGTCCTTTTTTATGAGGTCTAATATTTCGTTTTCAGCATTTAGAATTTCGGACCCTATTGAATCAAAAAAATGATCGATTCCACTGATAGGTTGCTCGAATGGAGCTTCTATCTTTTTTACAATTCCCTCCAGGTCGGACAGAAATGACATTCATTTTATTTTCACTGTAATTAGAATAATCACACAATCAGAGACGTTCCTAATCTTAGTAATCCTTTAAGGCGACTGGCCTGGAACATTTTCTTGGACGAGTCGAGGCTAATAATGGAATCTGATTTATTTAAGTTAGCACCCACTATCGATCTCCCGACAAAACAACCTCACACCAATCACGCCCCGCCAAGTGCGGGGTTTTTCGTGTCGTCTCTATGTAGCTAGCGCGATCTGTATTGCCTTGCCTGAACTTACCCATCATCGACCTAGGTAGCCATAATGGCGAAACCTCTGTGATGTCGATGAAACACTTGCTCTTATCTTTAGTGTTTCTTGGTTTATCTGTTCCATTTTCGAGGGCAGCAGAGAGTGCCCCCTTGGACTCAGGCCCGTTAGTTACAAAGGAAGCAGTGGAAGGGAGGACCTTGAAACCGGGAATAATCGGCATTACTCTCATGTGTCGATACCCAGAGCAAATCAAAAGAGGCGAAGAAATCACAAGCAACACCAAATCGAATGATTGCTATGTCGCGAGGATCTATAAAGGTTTCCCTGCGGATTTGGATGGAAGGCTGAAAAAAGGTGATAGGATTACTTTTGTAGATGGAATTAAAATTGAGGACATATCTCTAGATGAGGTAACTCGATTAATATCAGGAAGAATTGGCACCAATGTCAACATCCAAGTCAAAGGGAAATACGGTCCAATTCAGCTAAAGCGCATAGCGCCCTAAACGCTAATTGCAACCCCTAAGACCAAGAGCTATCTTTCAATATCTGGCACGATTGACTGCAGTAGGTATTAGCCAAAGACACTCCAGCAGACCGTTGCTATGACTGCTGAACAGACCCGATACCCATGTCAGAAGAGCAACTCAAGGCTTTCCTCGAAAAGGTAAAAGCAGACAGCAGCCTTCAGGAAAAGCTCAAAGCAGCTAAGTCACCTGAAGACGTCGTGGGCATCGCTAAAGAACACGGCTTCGAATTCACTGCTGACAAGATCAGCCAGCTCAGTGAAGAGGAACTGGAAGCCGTGGCTGGAGGCTGTGGTGTTGTGGGGACACAGAAGAATACCAAAACTGGTGGCTTTGGCTCAAACTGTGGGGCAGGTTGTTGCTGGTAAAAATCTGGTGTCCATAATTTTTCCCCTTCGGCTTCAAAACTTACACACTCAAAGCCTCTTCATTGACAGGGGCCTTTTATTTCTTCAATCACCCCAAACAGCCCACAAATCAGCCTTCAATACCTGCCACGATTGAGCGCAGTTGAGCAGAGATCAGGCGGGCGGATGCGTTACTTAATTGAGTCATGAAAAAGTTCTGAGCAATTCACCAGAAGCTCACCAGAACTTCGCGGGGACTTCACCAGAGCTGTGTAGTGGGGTTCACCAGAAGGGCTGTGATCTTGAAGGAGTCGAGGGGGCAACACCCCCACACATCACTCACTCAACTCACTTAAAATCATGTCTGAACTCAACACTGACTACAACAACACTGAACTACTTGATCAAGAGCTGACGATTGAAGAGCTGGAATCTGTAACTGGTGGCGGTCGCGAACGATTCGAAGCCTGGCACCGATGGCTGGCTGAGAACGAAAACGACGAGCCCGAAACATTAGCAGAAGTGGAATTAAATGCACGCGAATTTTTTCTTAGAAATCCTCTTATGTGAGACTACTTATTGCAAGGCCCTGCATCCGTAGGGTTTTTTATTGCTTCAATCACCCCAAAAAGCCCATCAATAGCCTTCAATACCTGGCACAATTGAGCGCAGTTGAGCAGAGATAGTCAGGGCTTAATTCGCAATCAAGGCTGCAATCAACTAGCAACTCGGCCAACGCTCGCTCAGCAGCAGTCCGGTTCTCCAGGACACCCGGCCAAGCGCGGGTTTCTTATCTCTAAATTGATTGGGTCCCATTTGGCAAAAAATCAAGGGTCGTCCGTGCGCGCGTTGTTCCTCTAGCGTCAGGTCATATAAATAGTAGACATTTGGAGACTGCTCATGCGTTTAATGAGTATTAGTGGGGCTGCAAGACATCTTGGATATAAGAGCCGCTCGCAGCTTTATAAGTTAATGAATGACGGCTGGCTTGATGATCACGTGCATGTGCAGATGCCAAGTGGTCAGCGGTTATTGGATGTTGATGGACTGAAGGAGAAGTTGCAGAGCGTTTGTCAGTGGCGGATTGATAGTGTCTTCCTTCAAAGAGATGTCATTGAGCTTGCAGAGGACAGCTAAACGGCTCCGTAGGTCTCGTCGTAAATCTCGGTCAGTGGTTTGCCTTGATAGCTCCAGTAAGCGGTGCCTCTGATTGGGCCTTCATGGTCCAAAAGTTTGTTGGTCAGATATGAGAGAGCCCAACAAGTGCCCTCGTGTTCAACTTGACGCCCATTGAGGATGTTGCAGAAATGATCGCCGTTCACAAAGTCCAAGCGAGCGCCTTCAGGCAAACCCATCTCAAGAAAGTTCAAAGAGGGTCTACGTGTTTGCTTGATCTTGTCTGCTGATGCTTTGGCTTCGGTATCGACTTGTTCCGCCTCTCGCTGCATTTCGGGCGTCATGTCCTCCAGCTTCATCAGATCCAGCAGCCCGATTGCTTGCTCTGGCTCGATGCTGAAAAACTCTCGCCTTGGGTTGACTCTGTAGGGGCCGAAAGCGTTGTGAAAGGCTTTCTCCACCTTGTCCATGTCCGCGACTCTGGCGGCGTAGGCGCACTCAAACGGCAGCGGCACACCCGTTGTGTAGAGGTCATTGAGACGAGCCTCAACCTCACGGCCTGTCTTGCCGATCTTGACCATGCCAGGCATGGCGGGATTCGTCAGGACGTAGACGATGCCCTCGTTCATTAGCTCGCACCTATCAAGGACTGAATTGAGGCTTCGACCGCCGACTTCGTAGAAGCGTCGTCAGTCCACTGCCCGTAGTGACGAATGTGCGTTTTTAGATCGTGGCCCATCAGCTTTGCGGTGTCACGCAGTGGCAGCGGTTGTGGGTAGTACTTGGCCGCTCGCCATGCATAGCCATGTCGCAACGAATATGGCGTCAGCTCGGGGTTGGATGCCTTCAGCGACTGCCAGGTCGCATTGCGGTCGAGATACTGTCGGAAGGTATGGCCGCAAGCCTTGAAGGCATCGGCCTCAAGATTTCGGATGCTCTTGGGAAGCTTCACAAGGCCGCTTTGAAAAAGCTGCACCAACCGTGCCCCTTCACCTTGGAACTCCTTCAAAGGAAGCTCCTGCACAGTCCTAGGAGGCTTCGGTGTTGCTGAGCTGTGTGCGTTCCGCTTCACATTGCCGATTTTTTGGTTGCCATCTTCAACGGAGAGCACCATCAGCTCTGCTGGCCTCAACCCAAATAGTGCGACAAGCCCGACGGCAAGCCTTAGTGATGGGTCTGACTCAAGGCCGTTCAGCAGTGTGATCAGCTCTTCTGGCTTGATTGGCACCGTTGGTTTGGGTGCGGTTTGACGATGTCCAATCAGCTCCTTGAGGTCATCTGCCTCCAAGGGGAGCCATTTTTTGTCTGCTCCGCATTTTTTGACGGCAAATTTCAGAAACCGTGAAACGTCCAGCAGGTTGCGTTTGCGGCCTGATGAGCCTGGTTCTACTTTCATCAGGTGCTTTTGGGCGTAGAGCCGCATAAGCCCGCCACCATCGTGCGCCGCACCAGTGCGAGCCGTGATCAGGGCAAAGGCTCGATTAATTCGATATTCCTCGTGCTCGGCGTAGTTGCTTGCTTTGACAGTGCCTGAGTCAACTCTGCTGGCCTTGTAACGGGAGCGAACTTCCTCCCAGTTGATGGCGGCACCAGTGACTTCGGTGCTGCTTCGAACGAGTTCATATGCCTCAGCTAAACCCACGCCTAATTCTGGATCCTGCATCTTGGCGACCATCTCGCCGATGAGGTTCAAGACCTTGCGGTGACAACCACGAGCGAACGGCAGATCAGTGCTGATGAATTGTGTTTTGCCGTGTCTTGCATTGCCAGCCTCAGACCTGCCGATCTTGAAGCGGTCGTACTGCTCTTTGAGGATCCAACCTGACCCGTAGTCACCCTTCACGGCTTGGCGCAGCGTTTTAAGCCATTGCTGTGCTTGAGCCATGACCCCCTTCATTTCGTGCAGGTGGACAGAGCATGACGGACATGAGTCTGATTTTCAAGTCTGATTTCTGCCTTTTCTTGCCATAGCAGGCTGTCGCAAGCTGCGCATAGATCTGCCAAAAAGCCAAGTAGTACTGGGGTTTGAGCTAGTCGTCGCAACCGATCTCAGCGCTGCCAGTATTTACATGGCATGCAGGGGGTCAGCGGTTCGAATCCGCTTGGCTCCATTGAATTATTCAAGTTGCCCACTGGCTTCTGAGCTGGTGGGCATTCTTTTTGCTCAGCCTGCGGTCTGGATCAAGTCAACGCTCAGGGATAACCCTTATCTCTCAAACCCTGATCAGTACGAGAAAGAACTGCGGGCCAGTTGCTTTGGCGATGAATCGAAGATCTCTGCTGAGGTGCTCGGTGAATGGGGTCAGGTCACAGTTGGATTCTTTGGCTCGTGCCTGAGCATTGAAAGGTCAATGCTGCCCCGTGATTTTCAGATCCCTTGGTATACCGACAAGAGCGGATCATTTACTGAAAAGACCAAGGCACATTGGTGCTGGATCGGTGGTGACTGGGGCACGGCCAGCCCTGCATGCGTCGTGTTGATGTGTCAGATCCAAGAACCAATGATGGTTGGAGAGCGTCATATCGCCAGAGGTAGTTGGGTCTGCGTGGATGAGGAATACGTCTGCTCGATTGAGCCAGACGGATCAAAGGAATGGAGTAGGGGAGATCGCTCATTAACTGCACCGCAGTTTGTGGAGCGAGTGAAAAAGCTTTACATGCGCAATGGATTTACTGATTGGGTGATTCCGCATTGCAGAGTGATCATGGATTCAGCAGTTACTGCACAGCTTGGTTTCGGCGGTCATAGCGATCCAGTAACGCTGAGCACTGAATTCAAGAAGTACGGATGGCAGGTCACTGGCAGCCCAAAGAGTTCAAGGGCTGTGGGTTGGCAATTGATGAAATCTCTGTTGTGGCAGGCAGGCAGTGATCAGCCTGGTTTGTTTATCTCAGAGCGGTGCGAGAGCTTGTGGGCGACGTTGCCTTATTGCATCAGTGATGATCGCAATCCTGAGGACATGGAGAAGGCTGCACCTGATCACTCTGCTGATGCTGTGAGGTATGTATTGACCGCAGCGAATCAAGGCCAGCACAGCTATCGGTAATCACAGTGAAGTGGAGCGCATCCATTGATGTGGGGTAAGGAAGAGAAGCCGAGACGATATTCAGGAGGCGTGCGTACGTTCAAGCCAATGCCGATTCGTTGAGGGGTTAAGGCATGGGGCTACCCAAGCGGGGGAGGAAGGCGGCTGGAAGACGACCGTTCGCCATCGATCTATCTCCTGACAAAATAATTTTTCATTAAAATGTTGAACCGTCATCTAAGAAATTAATTATTCTCCTAAATCTTGATTCTTATTCAATGAAAAAGCTAAATACTATAAGTTTAACTGCGCTGAAATTCCTTGGAGTTTCCTGGCTTTTTATTGCTTCATTTGCGATTTTAGACGTTCTGTATCATGAAAGCAGCAACAACGAGTATTTAAAGGCGTGCCTGCGTTATCACAAAGGGATGATGATGGTATTAGATGATGAAGCCGCAAATAAAATTAGGCTCGAATTCCTGCCTGGTAGTGACACTCATGATGTAGCGTCGTTGATGATGAGTCGTTTCTATAAAGACAGTGCATATGCCTGGCAGCAGTGCATGGGCAAGCCTCGCTAAGTTTATTCGCCAGAAATAAACTCATCGCCAGTCAAGTCGATCATCGCGACACATCTCCCGACAAAACAACCTCACACCAATCACGCCCCGCCAATTGCGGAGTTTTTTAATGGCTTTGGTGTCTGCACTTAAGTCTCTTACTGGGATCTGAGCCATTCACCAGAAGCTCACCAGAACATCTTGGGGTCTGCACCAAAACTATGTAGTCGGGTTCACCAGAAAGGCTGTGATCTTGAAGGAGTCGAGGGGGCAACACCTCCAACACAACTCACACACTGAACTCCTTCAAAACAAGGACTACTTTCAACACTGACTACAACAACACTGAACTGCTCGATCAAGAGCTGAGCTTCGATCAACTGCAAGATATCAATGGAGGTGTATTTCCACTCTTTTTTGCAGGGGCAGCGATCGCAAAACTGTTTGCTGCTGGAAAAGTAGCAGCTGCAGGTGCTATCGCAGGCGCTAGCAAAGTCACTGCAGCCCAAGTTGGCGCTGCCGCTGTGACTGGTGCCGTTTCTGGTGCTGCGTCCTATGGAATGGGTAAAGCCTTGGGTGCTGACATGGACAACGACTATGGCCCCGAAGTTGCGTTGGCTTTAGCCCCAATCACCAACCAACCAATCAACCCCGCCAAGTGCGGGGTTTTTAATCCATTGCTGGGATCTATCTAATCGGGAAAGTCAGGCGGCTGGAAGACCACCTCAATGGGTGATGTGAATCCGATTGATTCCGGAGATGGTGCATATGTCAAAGGAATAAACTAGACATTTAATCATAAACTATCAATATTAATACTTAAGTCAATTTCTTTTGATGAGTTCTGGACGCCATCAGGAATGGTTCAAAAATTTGCCGAAGTAAGTTCAATACCATCGAACGTTAAAACGCCTGAAGGTTCAAATCCAGGGCTGCCTAATCGTAAACCTTCAGGATGGCGAAGCAAATTAACCGTTCCTAATGTTTCGCTTATACTACCAATATCCCAAACAAACCCTGGCAGAGATACAGCATCATAAAGCGACGCTCCTAAAGCTTGTATATTTAATCCGGCGTCTAAAGATATTGCATCAGTAAGTTGAACCTTATCATTTTCATCAATCCCAACAGATATTTTGTTGGCTAGCGTAAGCGGAAAATTTAGAGCCGTTAAAGTGATTCCTGTATCCTCCTCCTTAAAAATCAAACCAAGCGAACCAGTCACTTGAGGATTAATATTTAAATCCACTTCTAAACCAGTCAAGGCATCTATTCCTACTGGCTGGTCGTTTTTAGTCGCTTTAAATGTGTGCTTTATGCTTGCATCAATGTTACCACCAGAATTGGCTATATATGTAGGCACAATGGGTGACTCATCCCAGAATTTTTTCGAGAAAATATCTCCTTTCCATATTCTTTGAAAGAAATTCTTGATGTCAGCTTCGTCTAATTTAAATTTCTCAAAGATTTGCGGATTTATTTCAACATTTGGAATACATAGAAAAGAGATGCCTAAATCAAGATTTATTGAATCATTGGTTTTATTGGTAATCGACCCGCCATAGCCGATTCCTGCCGAGATTGACGCAATTCCATCTGAGCCCTGAAAACTACCCAGATTTTTCTTTTTACTCCATGCATTCAAGCCAAAGGAGGGAAACTCATATGTTCCGTTACCTGGAATATCAATATTGAGATCTAGACCAATATTGAGCACAAAACGCGATGTAAAATTTAAATTAAAATCAAAACCCCCAGTCAAGGAGTTGTCCTCAATACTTGGCAAAGACCCAGCGAATTGAGTATAATTAAAATTCCCATTGTCTCCAGTACTGCTCTCGACAGATAATGTTGGAGTTATGGTTAACGTGGCAGCCTCCGAGGATTGACCATTCCCACTCTCCCAGTTTGCGATTCTTTCATTTATATCTAAACTTTTTGGTGCTTGAAGAACAATCGAGTCTATAGATGCAACGATGCCCTTGTATTTATTTTCCAGATTATTCCCCATACTAATACCCAATGGATTTGAAATAATTTTTTCGGCGCTGCTTATTGTAAAGAATGATGAAATGCCTTGAATCAGAGGTCCAGCATCTTTGATAAAGTCATGCTCAATTTCATTTAATATCTTCTGTTCCTCTTTTTGAATGTCAGCGCCTAGGGAGGCGAAAAACCCTTCAACTGTATCGGCAGCGGTTTTGAAGGGAGCCTCTATTCTTTGACCAATTGTTTCCAGTAAAGACAGAAGTGACAATGCATTAAATTTTGACTGAATAGATGATAATAAGATAACGGTGTTTTTTTTGATGTAACACGATCTTTTAATGTTTTGGCTATATCTGATTGTGCATCACCGCCATTTTAAATGCGAAAGGGACAAGCAGGGGGCGTTGAGTAGTCGCTATCGATCTCCCAACAAAACAACCTCACACCATCCACGCACCGCTAGTTGCAGTGTGTGATTGGTGTGTTGTAGATGGCTACTTCAAACGGAGGAGTAGAGCGCAACCAGGCAAAGCCCCCATAATGCGCGAACTGACACCAGCTCAATGCTCCGCCGCTTATCGATGGGTTAGGTCTGCAGCTTTAGTAATGACATTCCAATCTTAGAGTCGCAGTTGGTAGAGGGCGAAACCGACACTTAACCCACCATTTTTGCACTATTCATAAGTTCCATCAATTTCGCAGATTGGTCTAAGGCCAAAAAGACTTGCCAACCACAAATTGCGCCGCCAACCCCGACTAAGACCCAAAGGCTTTTGATCCAGTATTTGAGGTCATGCTTACTATGTTCATCAATCGCGTATGCAATAAGCATTCCAAATGCGGCAATGAGAGCGCCGATACAAAACAAGATTACGATCGCTGGTGCCATGTGTTTGCCTCACTTATTTGATTGATAGCAACAGAGCAACCCAATCGAAGCCTGGGAAACAAAACTCAAATCAGGCGGGTGGAAGCGGTTCCCGCCCAAATGGTGATTCAGACGGTTGCATTAATGGCTGAACAGACCTCATACCTCTGACCCTAGAACAATTCAAAGTCTTCCTGGAAAAAGTTAAAGGCGACACCAGCCTTCAGGAATAACTAACAGTAGCAAAGTTATATGAAGATGTAACAGGTATTGCTTGAGAAAATGGTCATGAATTTACTGCTGATAAGATCAACCTGCTCAGTGACGATGAGCTGGAAGGCGTTTTTGGGGGAGGATTTTCGTTTAAAGGGACTGGAATGTGGCAGGTTGTATGCCGCGGTTCTACTGGTGCAAGAAAGTGTAGTCTCTAAAGAGATAAGTAGTCTATCTCGTTATCAAAGTCCCTGCTAAATTGGGGGTTTTAATTGCTTCAATAGCCCAGCTAATCCCATAAGTAAGCCTTTAATTCCTGGCACGATTGAGCACAGTAAGTATTAGCCAAAGACACTGTAGAAGACCGTTGCTATGACTGCTGAACAGACCTGCTGCTACCCATGTCAGAAGAGCAACTCAAAGCCTTCCTGGAAAAAGTCAAAGGCGACACCAGTCTTCAGGAGAAGCTCAAAGCAGCGAATTCATCTGAAGATGTGGTGTCTATGGCTAAGGAGCACGGTCACGATTTTGGCACCGAACACATCAACCAGCTCAGTGATGAAGAACTAGAAGGCGTAGTAGGAGGTGGTAATTGGACAACATTGAATGTTTTAAAATGGTATGGTTGTTGTCCAAGGAATAAGCCTTAATAGTCTTCCTTCGCAAACATATGGCACCATCGCTCGCACTTGGTGGGCTTTTGATTGCTAACTGACATCGCTGCCGACCGTTGCTATGACTGCTGAACAGAACTCATACCCATGTCCCTAGAACAACTCAAGGCATTCCTCGCCAAGGTCAAAAAAGATTCCAATCTTCAGGAGAAGCTAAAAGCAGCTAAGTCACCTGATGAAGTTGTTTCTATTGCTAAAGAACATGGTCATGAATTCACCGCTGATAAGCTCAGTCAGCTCAATGAAGAGGAGCTGGAAGGAGTGGCAGGGGGTGGGAGGTGCTGTGCTGCTCGGTATAGTGGCTGTGCCGGGGGTACTATGGCTGGGACTTTATAAATAAATACTTCCCAGAACTTTTGCAGCTTAAACACTAACTCCTGCAATAACAGGAGTATTTTATTTCCCAATAGCCTGACTAGTTCCATAAATCAGTCTTCAATACCTTGCACGATTGAGTGCAGTAAGTATTAACCCAAGACACTGCAGCAGGCCGTTGCTATGACTGCTTAAAAGACCTGCTATCCATGTCCCTAGAACAACTCAAGGCCTTCCTAGAGAAGGTCAAAGGCGACACCACGCTTCAGGAAAAACTAAAAGCAGCTAAGTCCTCTGAAGATGTTGTGGGCATCGCTAAAGAACATGGTCATGAATTCACCGCTGATAAGATTAATCAGCTCAGTGAAGAGGAGCTGGAAGGTGTTTCGGGTGGTGGAAAGTCGAATGAAACGGGAGCTGCGTGCTTCTGTGGATTTTGAGTTGGCAAATTCCAAAGCTCTTCCCATAATGATCTTGCTACTAACTAATAACTATGTCTCTAGAACAACTCAAGGCTTTTCTTGAGAAGGTCAAAGGCGACACAAGTCTTCAAGACAAGCTACAAGCAGCTAAGTCGCCCGAAGACGTTGTGGCTATCGCTAAAGAGCATGGTCATGAATTTAAGTCAGATGATCTCAGTCAGCTCGGCGAAGAGGAGTTAGAAAATGTGGATGGCGGTGGAACTAGGGGGTACTGCAGCGGCGGCGGGGAAAATTACAGCATCCGTTGGCTTTAATATTTCTGCTGACCAGTTGTAGAGGGCTCAATCAGAAGTTTCTGACGAAGAACTGAGGCGCGGCTGGAAGTCTGAGTGTCTGTCTGGTATGACTATGTTTACCTGTGCCTATAATATTTTGATCCATGAGTTTCTAGCAACCAATGCGGCTGGCGATGCAGATTGGTAGGGCTGGGTGACAGGAAGGGTAGAGCTGGGACGGGTCGATCGGCTCACTCACCTCAAGCCTCCGCAGTTGTAGGGATTTTTATTGCTTCAATAGCCTTACTAATCCTATAAATCAACCTTCATTGCTTGGCTCGATTGAGCGCAGAAAGTATTAGCGAAAGACGCTACGGCAGACCATTATTATAGATGTTGAACTGATCTCATGCCCATGTCCCTAGAACAACTCAAGGCATTCCTCGCCAAGGTCAAATGTGATTCCAGTCTTCAGGAGAAACTAAAAGCAGCAAAGTCACTTGAAGATGTTGTGGCTATCGCTAAAGAAAATGGTCATGAATTTAAATCAGAGCATCTCAGTCAGCTCAGTGAAGAAGAGTTAGAAGGTGTGGCTGGTGGAAAGAAGATGCAACCAAAAAATTGTCACTTTATCGCCACGAACTGGTAAAATTATTCAAGCGAATGCGTTAATTTTGGTGCGGCTTAATGGTTGCTTGTTCTTGGTTTTACATCTTCAATGCCCCTGCATTGACAGGGGCTTTTTAACGCTTCAATAGCCTGATTGATCCCATAAATCTACCTATAACGTCTGGCACGATTGAGCGAAGTAATGATTGGTTAAAGGCAAGACAACGTCGCTGAAAGGGTAATGAAGGCGCATCCCCCCCCCCACAAAAAAAAAGAGTGAAGGCGCCCTGTGACCAACCTCACAGCCATGCTTGAGGCAGGTCATCGAGTGGAGCTGTGAAACCGGAGATGGTGTGTGCATCGGAGCCATGACCTCCACCACACCTTTAAACCAATGCCCAAAGCTGAACTCACCCTTGATCAACTTCAAACCGTCCACGGTGGTGCTGCATTGATGAAATTGGGGGATATCAAAGCTGAATATCGCCAGATCTTGCACCCCCAATACAAGACGGGATATCACACACCGTTTGGCACCGCCCGTAATCGCCTTGGCGCCAGTGCTCCCTCCAGTGTTTAGACAAATGGAAGTGCCACGAGCTTGGAGCCTGAATAGCGCGCTTAGTTAAGAGGTCAACGCAATGCTCCGCTCTCACGAGTGGGGTTTTTATTTTCCTGAAGTGGGCGGGTTGAAGCGTTGCCCGCTTAAGTGGTGATGTTAAGCAAGCAAATGCCACAAGAGCAACGATTACGACGGCAGCGATGGGTGCGAAGTGTTCATGTTGCCAGTGGAATGTCGATGACTCCTCCAATCGACTACTCGCAGCAACGCTCAATCAACAGGTGATCAGCCCTGGTTCAGCATCGGGTGCTGCAGCCGGTAGCCAAGAGCCTTGAGCCTGTCGTTACGAACGCGGCGTCCGTTACCGGAGGCCGGTGCGGGCCCGCCGCTCCAGTACACCGGCTCAAGTTGTTGGCGCTCCAAACTGAGGTTCACTAGATCACGAATCCGGATTGGTTCGTCGTTCACCACATTCACAACGCCGCTCCAGGCGCCATCCATGGCAGCAATCAAGGCACCGGCTGCGTCATGCACATGGACCCAGTTGCTGAATGTGCGACCGTCCCCTGTGCGCTCCCTGCCGGACAGTCCTTTGAGTCGATCATCCAGCTCACGCCCTGGTCCATACAGGGCAGCGAGTCTGAGGATGCAGACACGCCTTTTGCTGTCTCCCATCTCGGTGAGCAGTCGTTCGCTCTCCAGCAAGACCTCACGATGCCCAGTTCCAGCTGCAGGGGCTGTCGATTCATCCACCCAGTCACCGTCCGCGTCGCCATATACCGAACAGCTGCCGGTGTAGATGATCTGGTGCAGGTTAGGCAGATCAGGTAATAGAGATCTCAGGCAACGAAAGCTGTCAACGAAGGTCTGGCGGTAGCCATCAGCATTCACCTGTCGATTTCCTTTGGGAGCAAGACAGAACACAGCCGTATGGTTGCGCTGCAATGCGGCCAGCAGCTGTGCAGGGTCCGTTGCATCACAGAGCAGCAGCTGATCGGCAAGGTCGGTCAGAGCTGGATGCCGTTCGGTCACGGTGGTGGTCAAGGTCAGGGGAAGAATCGATCGGCGCGGTTGCAGTTGAAGCGCCACGACCTCACCGAGGTATCCGCAACCAACGATTGTCAGCCCCATGGCTCTATTGAGGGAAGAGATCAACCTAAGGAGTCTGAGAACCTGTAATGGTGATCAACATGACGGATCAATGGGTGCTGAATCGGCTCAACTTCCAGGGGTGCTGGCAGGGTCGTGGTCGATGGTTCGGGCGTGATTCGCAGGACCGGCTTGATCTCGCGTCACCGGTCAGGGTGATGGATCCCACGACATATGACATCTCATTCAGTGACCCCGATACCGGCGTTTGGGATGGATCCGGACTGTTTTTTGCCCAAGGCGGCAAGGCCAGGTATGAGATCAGCCGGAGCACGTACAACACCGGCGGCGGATGCTGGCAATTCCAAGGGGCTGGAGGTCAGTCCAGTCTTGTGCCGGATCCTGATCGCCGTCGCTTCGGGCACGAGATCAACCTGTTTCACGACCGGTCCCGATCCATGCTGGTCTTGCTCTGGGAGCCGGTGGGAACGCGTTGGCGTTTGCAGTTGGTGGGCGCCGTTGGTTTCCTTTGCCGTAATACTTCTGTGCGCAAGCCGGAACGTCTTGCATCGATGTCTCCCGAAGCGATGCTTGCATCGCTGGGGGGATGGTCCAGTGTGGCGGAGACGTTTTGGCCACAGCCTGGTTGCATCGGTCAGGTGAGTGCAGCTGAGCCGTCGGTTTTTGTCCCAGAGCAGTTCATGCGACACGCAAGGACTGCTGTCATGCCGGCTGGCCTCATTTTTTCGGTTCCTGAGTATCTGCCAGATGGTGCCTATCAGTTAGAGATTGGTTGTCTGCACACTGTCGAGTTGTTTCAGCAGCTCAGCATTGTGTTTGATGCCAATGGCAGTCTCACAACCTGGGAACGCCGACGGTTCCGGGCTAACACCAAAAAAGTCGATCCCTAAAACAACCGTCTATCAAGACAGCTGACTCCGGGTGAACACTTCTGCCTCTTAGAGCAACAAGAGTAACGAATCCGCCTTTCTATTCAATTAGATTACTGGGATTGATCTTACTCAATATTGCCAGCCAGTCACCATGTTAGCTCGACTCAGTTATTGAATATGCGTTGATGTTGTTTTTATGTGGGCTGCAATGTCCCCAATAAACACGCCATTCTGAAAAGTCGATTTTATCTATCTCTGTTCAACTGCGCTCAACCTCGCCAGATATTGGGTGGTATTTAAGGTTCTTAATAGATTGATTAAAGTAATAAAATCTCTTGTCAATGCAGGGGCTTTGATAAGTAGTCTATTTGATCTTGTCGTAATCTAGTACTAGGTTCTTCACGTATACATTTATTATCTACATTCAGTCCCAGGTAGACTCACAGTACCCCCAGCCAAGCCTTCCAGCTCTTCTTCACTGGGTTAAGTCATCTTATCACCAGTGAATTTATAACCATGTTCTTTGGCGATGCCTACAACCCGATGTAGCGATATTTGTCACACCACACAGCAGCGGATTGCCCTTGCTGAAGATGCTGATACTTATCAAGTATCGGACCCTCTGCCCAATAAGGCTCAAGGTCTAAGCGTGATAGCCAATCTTGAATACCTGAGAAGTAATCGAAGTAGCAAGGTTCAAGGTCACATTCACCAGTGCGAATGAAGTTGCGAACTGCGCTATGAACGGCAGTGCCTCTTGCAGTTGCTGATAGATGCTTACTACGGTTGGCGGCTTTGCCTGATGCTGCTCTGGACTTCTTGCCTTGAACGATCTTTGTATCAGTTTTAATAATTGATGAGACAGATGTATAGGGAAGCCCGTCAACAGCAAACTTGCCGGAGAACAGGGTGGTGCTAGTCACTTAATAATTCGGACAGTTTAAGTCCGTTGGATATACCTAGTCACATACTAAATGATTAGAAAAAGTAATAATCAACTAGGTGTACCCCAAAGCTCAAGGCAATAAAAAGCTCTCTAACTGCGCTCAGTCGTGCCAGGTATTGGAGGATTATTTATGGGATTAGTTGGGCTATTAAAGCGATAAGAAGCCCCTGTGGCTGCTGGGCTCAATGGATGAAGTGTCAAAAGATAAGGCCCTTAAATTGAAGGACCGAACCTAGTGGCTTTTTCTTTTGAATCTAAATCGTTATACCGCAGCCAAGGGCCACGCCACAGGGACATGTGAAAGCTGAGCTTTTACCCCCAGACACGCCCTCTAACTCATCTTCAGAAAGTTGAGTCCATTTAACAGCAGCTTCAGAACCAAAGTCGTGACCATGGTCTTTGGTGATGCTTACAACATCTTCAGGTGACTTTGCTGCTTTTAGTTTTTCCTGAAGACTGAGGTCGCCTTTGACCTTCTCTAGGAAGGCTTTGAGTTTTTCTTGTGACATGGGTATCAGGTCTGTTCAGCAGTCATAGCAACGGCTGACAGGAAGCGCCGTATTCACTTGCTTGACATAAAAAACCCCGCACTTGGCGGGGATAGTGATTTGTTGGTTGGATTTGAGCCACTTCTTCTTAGTGCTCTTCCCGTGCTTGTGAGGGATCTATTCCGTGATTTGTTGCACCACCGATCAAATCTTGCCCAAGTGCATCTTGGTGATCATAAGCATCGGATACCAGTGCGGTTTCTACGTTGAGTCGGTTCAGAGTTACAGGAGTGGAATCCATAGGTCTTAAGTCAGTAAAAATAGTTGTCCTTAGAAGATCTAATTCAATAAAATTCTTGGTTCAAGGAAGTGAGTGTAGTTTTCCTTCATTTGGTTCTGAATATATTCAGAATGAAGGCAGGTGGGTGCTTGTAGAGTGAATATGTTAGAAGACTTTTCTGTTCTAAGCTTAGGCTTGATTTATTTTCCTCGACATGGGCATTCTTAACAGCTTTTTTTCACTGTTTCAGGATAAGCGTGAAGTTCTTAATCTGGAAGAGTTTAATGATGAATTGGCGTTTAGGATTTCCTGGGATCCGCTGGTTGGGGGCGGTACGAATTTCTGCACGCACAGATTGCAGAAAATGCCTGGTCTTATGAACAGCTCGATCGAATTTAAACCAACTTTTGTTGCATATTTGTTTTCGCTCTTTTTTTCTGCCATGGGATTAATTGCTTGTTTTTTCACATTCTTCACAGGAGCGATGGATATCGGCGTATTGATAAGCTTGTCTTGTTTAGGGTTTGGTCTTTGGTCTTTATGGTGCCTTATTAAGCATAAATCAACTTTCAATGGTTCGACGCGAGTTTTTTGCAAGAATGAAAAATCTTTCGGGTTTGACGATATCTGTGCAATTCAGCTATTGCGAGAATATGTGAGTGGAAATAAAAATAGTTATTATAGTTATGAGTTGAATCTTGTTTGTATGAACGGAGAGCGTATCAATATTATTGATCATGGCGCGTTGCGTGCAATCCGCGAAGACGCCTCAATGCTTGCTGACTATTTATCTATTCCAGTTTGGGATGCTATTGATTTTCGCATTCCAGATTCTGGTCCCGATAGGGATCTCAAGGCTGAACTGCTCAGAAATAACCTTGGTTAATCTTTAGTTGTTGTCTCTAGGTGAAGGCAGCACTGGCCTGGGATTACGACGCCCTTGTTTTTTTCGATCTGCAGTCCCCCAAATGGGGGATCTAAGTGTCTTGAAGATCACTTGATCGGGTGATGTACGATCAGTTCAATTCAGCGATTGTGAATACATCGGAGGAAAGGCTTTCTTTATTTCATGAATATCTTATCTTTGCCTCATTGCTCTGAAAGCATCTTATCAACTAGGGAAAGTAAGACTTTGGAAATTCCTGGTAGTGCTGAAGCTTTTGATTGCCAAACAGCCAGGATAAAGAATCGCTTGATCTACGTTGATCAGATCAGAGCACTAATGATTGCATTAGTCATTTTCGTTCATGTTTTGCTGACCTTCCTGGGTAGTTTCATGGGTGTGCATATTTACATCAGTGAATCTCAGTATCCGGTCTTTGGCGGATTAGCTGTTTGGTTGCTTTTGTTCTGTAATACCTTCTTCATGTGCATGTTATTTCTTCTGTCGGGCTACTTCGTCCCTGGTTCAGTACATAAAAAGGGTGTGATGAGATATCTAAAACATCGCTTCCTTCGAATTGGTATCCCCTTCTTGGCTGGTCTCTTACTGATTAATAACGCTTCGATGCTCATAGCGAGACTCTCCCCGCCGAGCCCTTTAGCGGAATTGTCTTGGAACGAGATGCCTTTCCATCGCGTAGGGGTGCTGTGGTTTCTTGTTGTTCTGTTTTTCTTTGATTTGCTCTATTGCGCGTGGGTTGCGCTGCGAGGACATCGCTTTTCTGTCGATACCTCTGTACCCACACCGCAACTGCGCTCTTGGCTTATCAGTGCCGTCGTTCTTGCATTGCTTGAAGTGGTGATGACCACACGTGCAGACCTTTGGACTGCTTTAGGTCGGTCACCACTCGATGGCCTAGGTGCTCAGGGCATGCATGTCTTCACCTATGCCTTTTTGTTTTTTGTGGGGTGTAAGGCATCGTTCCATCACTGGTTGGAGCGCCTTGACACTCATTTGGTTTTGCGATGGTTTCGTTTTTCCTTTGTATTAGCGCTCAGCCTTCTAGCAATTTGCCTTGTTCTGTCAATCAACGGCAGTATGTCAAATGACTTTGGCAAGCTGTCACTTCTGACAGCTTTTTTAAATCCCTTCATTGGATGGGGAGTAATCACCTATCTCCTGTTGTGGTTCCAGCGCAATGAAAATAGCTATGGCCAGTGGCTTGCTACCGCTGGAGTTGATAGCTTCGGGGCCTATATCATTCATCCACTTGTGCTGGTGGTAGTGCTTAACGCGATTGGGTTCTATGGTCTCAATCCTTGGCTCATTGCTCTTTCTGCTACACCTCTCGGGATCGTTATTTCCTTTGGCATCGCCCATCAGCTCAGGCGTAGCCCAACTATCGCAAAGATCATCTAATTCAGAAATCACATATCGTCAGCAGATGATTGGTTGTGAATGCTTTGTTAGGGAGAGTTGGGTAGACCGCTATCGATTTCCCGACAAAGCACCTTTGGGTTTATTATTGTTGCGTAGGTTGAGGTTCAATAGATCATTTATGAACTGATTTGGTAAAACCTCTATACAAACGTAGCCAATTTATGCAAGTCGCTGCTATGAGGAAGGTATATATCCTTGCTTGACTTCAACCTTAGTCAACTCTACCCATTTGTAAAATCGTATTGAGGTTCTATGCCATCAGAAAAGTATGTCCAAGGCATGCAAGAAATGAGAACGCATTTTGGCGATGCTGCTGATCAATGGATCAAGGCAATTCACGCAATTTATCCTGAATTTGCAAAAGTAAATGTTGAATTCCCGTTTGGTGAACTATATAGACGTGATGTGGTCGACGACAGAATACGTGAGCTGTGTACCGTTGCAGCCTTGACTGTGCAGGGCTTTGCTCTTCAAGAACTTAAGATCCATATCAAGGGCGCACTAAATACTGGATCAAGCAAAGCAGAGATTCTTGAGATTATTACGCAGATGATTGCATATTGCGGATTTCCTGCTGCAACGAATGCATTGTTAGCAGCGCAGGAAGTGTTTGATGAAATGGAATCTACTTAATCGCAATAATATGAAAAAACTCAGTACAAAATTTTGGCGTGTATGGATTAATGATAAGGGTGAAAGTTGCCAGAGCATACATTCGCTTGTGGGATATAAGCAATCAGTTTTTGCTGAAGGAGCCGCACCAATCTGGAGTGCAATGCACTACAGCGATAGTACTAAGTTGATCACATTAATTCTAATGCCAGGTGAAATTGGTGAGTGGCATGAAAATCCAGTGCCTCAATGGATCATTCCTCTGCGTGGTCGTTGGAGCGTTGAGACGATGGATGGCGTGATTGTTGAAATGGGACCTGGAGACATCAGCTTTGGCGGTGATCAGGGAACAAACAATCAACAAGGACATCGATCTTGGGCTGTAGGCGAAATACCTGCTGAGCTTCTTTTGATTCAAGTGAAAGGACACCCTCCATGGAATCCTTGTGCTTAAACGAAGTCATACCATTGCCGAATTTATAGGCCCTTTTTGCTGTGAATGTCTTGACTAGTCGACATCCTTTTTGGGTCATTACGCTTAATAAGCGGTCGGTCCTGATTCGAAATCTGAAAATGATGGCGAAATCAGTTTGCTGATCCTGGGCAAACTGTGGCTTGTAATCAGTTGTTTCTGCCTGAAACCACCAGCCCTCATTTGGACATCAATTGCTTGTAAAGTTGCTGGGATCGATATTGGTGCTTTTTCAACTAGTCTAACGAAATCACTACGGACTGATGGAGTCGGGTCGTTTTGAGGATGGAGCGTTAGTGCCAGTTCCAAAATGTGATCACAGCCAAATTAGTGATTCACTCTGGTATGACTGCATTGAACTTCAGAAGGGGATACTGCCCTGGAGGCCTGGCGGGACTTGCTTTCTGGTGAGCTGTGCCGACTCGGGCAGTTGGTTTTGAGCCAATCACCAGAAGCTCACCAGAACATCTTGGGGTCTGCACCAGTGCTGTGTAGGGATGTTCACTAGAAGGGCTGTGATCTTGTAGGAGTCGAGGGGGCAACACCCCCAAACATTCAATCTTCACTCAAATGACTTCCACCATTTCTTCATTCACTCCTTCCACTCAGATTCTGGAAGCCGCTCAAAAACCTTAGGCCCTCGTTAACGCAGGCAACGCATTCAAGCCATTTCTCCCCAATGATGCTCAAGCAACTATTGAAGGAGTAGAGAAAGTCGCCAATGCGATGAACGCCACTGGCCAAGCTCTGAAGCACTTTGGTTTCGATGAAGCTGAGCCTGATCTCATCACCGGTGGTGGTCAGCCCATCATTCAATTCATGGGGAGCATTGGTTTCGATAACGCTGGCCCTCAAAACCTGATGAACGATTCCGTCACAAGTGGTGGGGTCACCATGGACGTCGATGATGATCTTGGGTTTTTCCCATTCGTTATCGCAGGAGCATCGTTCGCAAAACTGTTTGCTGGTGGAGCAGCTGCTGCCACAGCTTTAAAAGTAAAAGCTGCAGCTGCTATCGCAGGCGCTAAAGCAGTCACTGCAGGCCAAGTTGGCGCTACCGCTGTGTCTGGTGCCGTTTCTGGTGCTGCGTCCTTTGGGATGAGTAAAGCCTTGGGTGCTGACTTGGACAACGACTATGGTCAGCAGCCATGGATGCCCGAAGTGGCAGTCGATGTCTTGGCTTGAGGCCCAATCACCAACCAACCAATCACCCCCGCCACGAGCGGGGTTTTTTATTACCATCGCTGATGAAGACGATCACCCCGGCGAGGAGCGAGGTCAGTGCCACTCGAAATGTAAGCAGTGCTTCCAGAACAAAACTAATGTGATCAAAAGCCAAAACGGGATTGTTTTGGCTTCAAGAGGTCTTTCTGATCAAGGATTCAGAGCGGCAATGAACGATCAGTCGCGTACAGGTTTGTCTTTGACTTTGAGGGTGCTCTTCTTGGCTGCAGCCTTTGATGCGAGAGCCGCTTCTAGACGCTGAAGCTGCGCATCGCGCAATGCAGCGGAAATGCTGAGTGTGAGGTCAGTCATCGATTGGCGTTTCCGATTGCTGCAAGCGCAGGGCTTTGTGCTTTCGAAAGGGGGCCTTGAGATCCCAGAACTCGCGAAACATAAACAATCCGAAGCGCCTGACCAGGTAGCAAAAATGCTTAAGTCAGCGATTTGCAACATAATCATCGACAAGCTGCATCAATCCCACAGTGGGGAACCGGGGAGTCTGGGTTGAAACTGTGATTCGAACTGTGTACTAGCTATTAGTCTTTCAATGTGTCAGTGTTTTAATTCTTTTTCATAAGTAGAAAGCCCTCGTGAACATGCTGAGCATCAATAACGAGGTCGATCTTAGTACTATTCGCTGCCTCATCGCTACATCAAAATGTGTTTGTATTATAATATTTTCTGATTTTTTATCGGCTTGAGTGTGTTTAAATCCCCAGGATTAGTGGCGAATTGTGGATTTTTTTGCCTTTGGGATGATTAGTTCTTCGACAGGGATCTATGTAATTGCGTTCGCTTGATTATTTGATTCGCCGCAATCGCGTGTAAAGCTGTCTACCATTTTGTTCTAGCTTCCACCGCTACAAAGCATCTGGTAGGTTTTGTGCCTAAGCGATGAGGGGCTCGTAAGATTTTCATCCTCTTGTTGTTGCCCTGGTTTTTTAACACTAATTTTTCCTTCTCATGCTTTTGTAAGCTGCTGCTTCCTCAGATCTATGAATTTTAATTGTTTGGTTTGCTTCTGTAGTCCTTGAACCAGTTTCATCGCTTCGCAATTCCTATGTTCAAAAGGATGGTTGCTATTGATTCAATCTATGGCGCCTTGTGAATCTCCAATCTTTCTTATTGCGATGCTTACTGGTTCAGATCTTTTGTCAAGAGTTAATAAACTGGGAGACATTGCCCTCACTGACATTGCCACAGCCTGTGGTTATGTGTCCAAGAAAAAAGATGTTTTTGACCGAGTGAATTTCACTGTTTCTATGAGGCTCTTCTAAGTGCCAAGGGAATTGAACTCGGTAGTGGTTCGGCGGGTATTGGTATGGGCGGCCGTAAGCTCTCCTACATATCCAAAGTTCAGGGTAACGACAACCTTTTTGTGGGTAATGCCTACACAGCAATGCTGGAGCTCGTTCCTGGCGATGAATTTGAAATCAAACTCGTTAAGAAGGCCATTCGGCTTGCCCCTGTCGGTAGTGAGGAAGAAGCATAGGAGTGAGTTGCTATTGCCACTAAGCCCAATGTCCTTCGCTTTTTTGGGGGGCATTTCTTTTATTGATATTACAAGTTTTGAATGGCTATTGCCCTTTGGAAGTTACCTTGCGAAGTGATTGCTTTTTCAAGCGAGAATGTGTTTAACATGTCATCATGCGTTGATTATCTCTACTTTGATGCTTCGCTGCTTGTCTCTTGGTCTTCTGGCTACGGCTCTTGTTATTATCCCGCTTCCCCTAAGGGCTCAGGCCGATCATAATAAGCAGAGGGTTTTTTATATCGAGTGCAGTGGTAGAAAGACGCAAGGCTCTGGTGCTGCAACTGGTTTCCCGATGAATCATCCAATCCTTGTCCAGTACAAACTGGATCAGAATACATCATCACTAACTGAGATGGCGATAGACACGCGTGAGTTGACTGCGGGTCAAAAACCCATACCAGTTCAATTACATGGAAAGGTTTTGATTACAGAGTTCCGTAATCGCATTTTGCAGAAAGATTACGAGATTCAGATTCGTGGAGACGAGCGCTTGTTCTCGATCACCGTATTTCCGCCCAGTCGGATTGATCCTGATGCTTGGTATGGTCAATGCAATAATATTAAGTCACCTTGAAATTATATTTACTCTATAATGACAGCCTTTAGACGTATATAGGTCAGTCCTCTTTAGCTGGTTGAAAGCTTGTTGTTGCACTGCTTTATTGCTTTAATGTTCTTTTTTTTAAATCACTTACGTTTCTGATTCTTTGTGCTTTGCTAAGTCATTGACTAACGATTTGTTTCTGTACGGGTTGGCCTGACATATCATCCTTGTGTTTTCCCTGGTTCCCTGGACGGCTGATTCGATGCGCAGGAGATGGTCGGTCTAAGTCTATCGGCGTGATAACACTGTATTACTTAGCGACCTGTCTTCGATAGTCAAAGTTCCTTACGGTAATCCCTCATTCAATGGATGCTTAGGAATTCAGTGCGATGACAACTACGATCACAGGATTTGGCCCTTTTGAGGCACAGCACGCGCCCAGTCTGATCTTCTATACCTTCGCTTGTTCTCTGATCCCTACTTTCCTGGTGGTGGGATCGGTCTTTTTTAAAAATCGAGCTGTTTGCTCTGTGCAGGTTCCCGTTTCAGTCTGTGGCGCTGTCCGCCCAAAACCGCATGCATTGCGATACGAATCAATCATCCTCTTCTTGAGCTCTGAGCCTTCAGTGCTCCCTGTTTGGGTTTGAGTTATGGATTGCTTCATCACCAAGTTAAAGACGGTTCACATTTGATGACTCTCTGTCTCAACTTGGTCATTGCAGTTCAGATCTCTACCAGAGCCCTGACCCAATTTAGGTTTGCAGATCATCGAAAGCTTGATCATTCTGTCTATCAGTGTTGTTTCCTGTTGCTGATGTTGATCAGTTCTAAGCCTTACAGTGCAACTGAAGGCTGAGAATGTTCTGCAGATCAAATGTTTGGCGCTCGACCATGTTTTGACTGGTCTAATGACGTGTGTTGGCTCCTTCTTGGTTCCGAGTTGATCAAAAATGATGGACGAGATAGTCCCTTGAAAATTTCGCGATCTAATAATGATCTTTTTAGAAAAATTTAAAAATACAGTATGATTAACTTTGAAATTGTCGAATTGTCGAGTGAGTTTTTCGCTATCTCTGAGCTTTCATTGTTGATTTGTTTTTACAAGTAGCTTTGAGGTTTTGATTTTTTGTGTCCAAGACCGATTCGTTATGATCTTGGACACGTTTTTGACAGCTGTTGATTAATACCTTCAGTGAGCGTGCAGGCTTGTGGCTTAAACCAACTCAGGAATTAACTCAGATACGTTTGGCAATGGGTCTGGTTTCCCATCAGCAATGGCTCGTGCACGCAGGTAAAATCAGTTCTCGGTGTCGCCATTTGTTTCCAACTTTTCTGCAATGGCGATCCAGTTGTTGATTTCGGCTTGATCCATGACGATGTTTCATACCTATTCATTATCAGCAGTAGCCGACGCTTCTGTGACTTCCTTAGGTCGTAATGACCGTCACTCAAGTAGATCCGTATAGGAAAGGCATCGCGATTACCATCATGCGATAGCACTAGGAGGCCACGAGATCTACCTAAGCCGATGAAGAATTAATTCTCTTGACACGAGTTGTCTTTGATTAAGATAACAACTTCCGTTAAATGCTTATTTTTTCCACTTTCTCGAGTTTGTTTTTGCTCCTTCTAGTGTTCAATCTGATTGCTCGTTGAAGTGACGCTGTCGTTTGAAGTTCAGCTGATGTCTTCATTGCTACATCTGATCCCAAAACAAATCCAGATATTTGTTGATTGATTGGCTGAGGGGGTTGATGCTTCGGACGTCTCATTGGTATCAAATGGCTTCATTCACAGTCACGATGGTCACGGACGCAGGCGAACAAGCCTTCACCTGTGACGATGATCAATACATCCTTGATGCTGCTGAAGAAGCAGGTGTTGATTTGCCTTACTCCTGCAAGTCGGGTGCATGCTCAACTTGTGCAGGTAAGGTTTCGGAGGGGACTCTCGATCAAAGTGATCAAAGCTTCCTCGATGACGAGCAGATGGAGGAAGGCTTCAGTCTTCTTTGTGTCGCCTACCCCCGTAGCGATTGCAAAATCCAGGCTGAGGCTGAGGAACTACTCGCATAGGAGAAAAACAAGTCTCTGGTCTGGTCAACACCGCAATGGTCAGTGCACCCGTTAATCACTCATTCGGATGTTTCGGGTTCGGTGACCAGGGACTGTTCAATCTGCAGAAGTGAGCGTCCGTCTGCATCGACAAGAATCCTTGTCACCACGGACGGAGAGTCTGTTAACTGCTCCCAACCAGGTGAACCGCCAGGAATCTTGAATTCAAGCCCTTTAGCTCCAGCGTGGACTAAGCATGGATTGTTCGAGGCACTTTGATACATGCAAAGACCTGGCCGATAAATTCTCAGACCGCCATTCCTCCGCGTTGCAGCGCCCCGAGCAAGATTTAAGGCTCGGCGTGCAGCAAATGGATCGTTTCGCACAAATTGATTCACTAATTCAGGATCGGGAGATGTTTCGGCGTACGGACTTGGTCCACTGCTGATCTCCGGATCTGTTAATGGTTGATTAGAACTTTCTGTAGTGGCTTCATCTGGTGATGTGATCGTTGAATCCATCGGGGTGATACGTTCACAACTCACTTCAGGTGTGCTGAGATCGATCAAACTCGCTGCGACCGGACGTCGAGTCTCCCTTTCGAAGCACTGATAGTTCATGACATCGCTTTGTGCTGTCCTTGCTGTCGTGAGTAGCAATACTGCCCATCCCAAGCAGATGCTCAGTTGTTGTCTTGGGATCCTGGATGTTGTTTTGTTCAAGACGTCGTGAGGTTGAGATGTTTGCTTAGTTGGATTGCTACCTTGTCTGCTCAATCAGGACTGGTTTGGGCCATGGTTGACGACATCAGCTCATTAATTTGAAAGATGTGCTGGCTCCATCACAGCTTCAGGATTTAGCTTGAGACTCATCAGTGTGACTAGCTCATGCTTTGCGCGGGAATTGTGGCTGCGTTGTTTGAATTGACATCTGACGTCACAACGCATTCCTAGCAACCCGTTCAAGCGGTGGATGCTTATATCTCCATCGAGGTGTCTCTGACGCAAGGCACAGGGGCTCGGTCCGAGTTTCCGGTGACTCCTTCCCAGTAGGAAGCTGGTTTGACCATCACCAATGTCAGTACTCCTGTAGCACTCAGTAATAACAGCAGCCCAATGGTGCGTAAGAGCCGGTGCGTGACGTCGTCTGGGTGGCGCTCTTTCCTGGCCATGGCAATCCATCGGTTGAGTTAATTCTGGCGATCACTTGGAGCACAACGGTTAACGCATCGGAGGGTGGCACTTGCGCCAGCCAACAACTTGCATGTTTTTCCTGGCCATTACAGCGTTGTTCCGCAGCATGTGTCTTTCTCTCTGCGGGACTGGTGGATGAGGTCTGACCCAGCGATAAGTATTCAAGATCACCCATTGGCCGTGAGCAGTGGGGTTGTCATTCCTGAACCTCACCAGCAATTGCGCATCACCATTCACCAGCCAGCCCTCGCCTCCGGGCTTTGGTGGGGATTTATGAGGGCGCGACAGCGATTCGGCATTGGTGGAGTCTGTACTTCGGATGTCACCAGCGAAGGCAGGTGTCTCCAAACCCCGCCCCCTGCTGATCACCGGCTGACCCTTTCGGAGCCTGATGATGATGCTGCCGTCCGTTCCAGGCAACAGCACCGTGTAGGGCACGATCCCGCAGTAGCTCGCCTGGAAGGAAAGCTGATCACGATCCTGCCGGCCTTTCAAAGCAGCAGCATCGCGGGAGACCGTTACCCCGTTGACGCACCCATACGCGCGTCATGCAAAACCTAGCAATTGTGTTGTTGCGCGTATGCGTTTATGCGCAACAACACAATTGCGCATGTCTGTGCAGCCTCGGTCGTTCGAGCAGCTCCCCAATCGCTGCGCTCTGTATCAGCCTCAGTAGGGAGTGTTCGAAATTCGCTCAACCTTGCTGTAATTCTTGGCTAGCTATTTGTTTTGAAGGTCATCCACAAACCTGCTTTAGACCGGTTTTAGAATTAATCTGATTGGATGTTTTGCGGTTTGATATCTCTTGGATCGAGGATAAGCTTTTGGGTCTCATCGAGACTGTTTTGTGTTAATTTTCAGGAAGATTTAGCAGAGTTATAGTTAGCGAAGCTTTCTGCGATTGTTGCTTTGCAGTATTTTGCCAGTCTAGTCGATAGTTCAAAACCTTCCGTGACATCACCATGGATGCCGGTATATTGATGCTAAAGCATTGTTAAAACTAGTTCCTGCATTGACAATATGATTGGATTTTTAGGCTTTAGGACGGCCTTTGCCCGGGCTGGGTGCACGTGACTTTAAACCATGAAACTCCTGAATTTTCCTGATAAAATAATTCAAAACTAGTGGCCAACCAAAAGCAAGCAGGGCTGGTCAGGTTGATATGGTTCTTTCTATCAACATCAGACCTCATGCTCCTTGTATGATCCTTTGATATCTTTCAGTGCTATCCCATTGAGGCTTGAATCATCTCAAGATCACCAGTTAAGCTACTTCTAAGATTTTGATCCACTTATATTGCTTCTTTGGTTGTGGATGTATGTCTCCCCTAAAGATTAAACATCTTCTTGCATCCTCCCAAAGTGATGACGCATTGCACGTTCTTTGATTGCGTGTTGAAAACCCGATATGTTTTGCCTGTGGCCATACACTTCGTGCGGGCACTGACAAAAGCTTTAAATTCTGTTTTGTATTGAATTTCTGGAACCCATACCTCCTTTTCGGACGATGTGTCGTTCAATCGCTCGATGGTATACATGCATGACCGGTAGATAATTCATCTTTGCCGCCACCGAAGCAAATAGGTGAAATTCACAGCTTCTTGTTGGGATCATCGATCCAATGCTCCTTGGAGTGAGTTCAGGCTCTGAGGGAGTGTCGGTCAAGGGTTTTTTGTGCTGTGCTCCCCGCTATCCCTGGGCTCGAACCTCGTCAGTCGAGTGCAAGTTGACCGATTGAGTGCGACAACTTGTCAGAGAGCACTCCAGGCATTGCCTCATCGTTCGATCAAGTCATGCACTGTGGCGCTCTTGAGATCAAAACTTGATCTGAGCTGACTACAAGCTTTGTGATTGCCTGATGGCCCATGCACTAGCAGCTTGCTGTTGCTGCCAAGCGACTAACAGATCTTTGGCAATCGATCGAAGCTGCTGTACATCTTTGGAGTTGTCGATTTCCCTGGAAAATTTCTCGATTTCAAACTTTTGTCCCAGAGTCAAAGCAATTGGTTCCATGCGAGCTTTTGGCTTGGTTGACAGAAGTTATCCCAGATGTTTCTAGACAGCAAATCTTAAACGTAGTCATTGCAACCGTTTTGAGAGATCTTTGCTCAGATGAATACATTGTGTTGATGACAAAACGTTGTTTGAATTGTCTGATGGCTGTCATTTAATCTGCTGACTCATTAAGAAGGGGCATCCTTATTGACTTCGATGCACTTTTCTTGGCAAAAACATCTTGAGCCATTCAGAATTGTATCGATTAATGCAGACAATGATAGTGGTAATCGTCTTGCACTTATGGAAATTACGCTCACGATTCTTGCGTAGGATCTATCGATGTACGAGGCAAGTCTTTCAGGGACCTATACCCGGAGTGACACCGGCCTTGGCTAAACGTCTTTGCAGTCTTCTCTGATCGACTGTAAGGAACAGCAGGAACTGCTGCTCTTTCTTGCGGTGCATGTCATGCAACATTCTTTTGTTGATCGTTAGGTTGCAACCAAAGGCAATAAAAAAGCCGGATTTCTCCGGCCTATTACCCCCTTTTGCCAAGTTTTATTCTCGCGAACCTTTACTTTGCATTGGGCAGACAGGCTGAGGCTGTGGCATCGGACAGGCTGGCTCTTGTTGTTGGCTCATAAGAGACATTGATAGAAGTTGACCCAACCCTTTGAAACGCAATTGGCAGAACTTTCAATAGGTAGAAATTCTGCTTAGTCAATGTTCGCCGCTGCTTGGACTCCTGGCCACATCGCCGCAAACTCTTTGTCTGAAACGACCGGTGTCACTTCGAACTTGATACCGAAACCTTTAATCCAAGGTGCCAGATGAGTCCAGACTTTGCCGATATCGCTTGCCACGGTGATGGCCATTCCCCTGCCAGCTATAGGATCGCATACGCGGTACTTCAGTTCGAAGCCTTCAAATTGGTCGCCTGCACCTCCTGCATTGATGTATTCGGCGAATGGAGGACATGCTTCCCAGGAGCTTGCCACGGTTGAGAAGTTCCAGATAATCAGATAGTGCTGCATGAGGCTCTGTTAGATACAGCTCTTCGTAGCAGAAACCAGGTTTTGGCACAGTTGCGGTTGATTCATGCGTGTGTGTTGTGATTCAGGCATACCTTATCGAGGTCTTTGCTGAGCATCTTCATGCCTTCCAGCATGTCAATCAGTTGTCAACTGTGATTGTTGCTTTGCGGATAGTGAGTATTGGATCCACTCAAGAGCAAACTGGGCAGTAACCGCTGTGATCCCCAGAATCAGGATGAGATCAAGATTGTGTCTTGAGAGCTGCGCTGTAGCGGCCGAGAAAATGATGAAGCCTAAGGCTCCTATTGATGTTGCAATAGCCCAGGCTCGACGTTGCGCATCTTCATTACAGAGTTGTCCGAGTCGGTCGATCGTTAATGTACCAGTCATCATGTCCCAGACCCCAATCAGGAAAATCGATGCAGATAGCATGTAAACATTCTCCGAAAATCCCAAAAGAATAACTCCCAAGAGTCCAACACTCGAGATTAATGGAAGGAATATTCTGGTTGTTAGTTTGTCGGAAACTACGGCGGGGATTAATCCGCCAACGATCAAACCGACTCCGAATAGGCTGTCGACACTGCTTGACATCATTGGCGTAAGCCCGGTTTTTTTGATGGCAACCAGCGGCTCATAAAGAATCGCAGGTATTTGGCCAACTTGCATGAGGGCAAAGCCCATAATAATGATTGGTATGAGCAAATTTGATTTTTTGTTGGTTTTGAGTCTTTCGTAATCTTGCTCAGATCCTTTAGTGGTTGCAGCGACGTTTTCTTTGAATTGTTTGTTTCTTATGACCAGCTTCAATGTTGGTAGGCTGAGAATGATTGTTAGTATTGCGAGGATATTCCAGGCTGTGGGTGCAGATGTTGGAGAAAATAATCCGATGGCAACAGCTCCGAGCAATGATCCGATTCCGCCCCCACACATCATCAGGCCTGTCGCTTGTCTTCTCCACTGGTTTGGGATCTGTTCCAGCGCGAAGGTTGGTAGCCCTGACACAATATGGGCTGCTCCCCATCCGGATAGCAGTCTGAGGATTGTTTGACCTGTCAAATTACTAAATTGCCCTTCCATAATTATTGAAACGATGATCACGATGATTGCGAAGCGTATAGATCTAATGGATGCTTCTCTGCTTTTCATATAGGCCTGTTGAATGCAGCCAGCCAGATATCCAAACATATTGATCGCAGCGAGCTTGCCGATGTCTTCGACAGCAATCCATTGGGCTTCTGCCATCAGGCTGCCGACGATTCCAAAGTCAAACCGGACCAGGCCAAGCGCGATGGCAATTCCGAAGCATCCACCCAGTAGATCAAGTGACCAATGGTTCCAATCCAGCTTCATTGATTGCCCCTCCTTGCTCCGAAGTCTGAATTCTCAACAAATCATTGGATGTGATCAGCATTAACAGGCCAGATCTTTTGATCTGACCTGTTAGCGCCATCAAAATCCTCTTTGGTTCAATTTTATTATTGAATTCTTGTTTGCTCTGCACCCCATTTACTATCGCATTTGATTTACCCCGTTATACCTTCGCCAGGTTGGATGGCGGAGATGTGCTCCCTTGTCAGTTCGATGCAGCGTCTGATCCAGAGGCGGATGGCTGATGCGTTGATCCCTGGTCTGTTGTACTCGGCAGTCGTAGACCCGTGCTGTCCTGAAGTTGGCGCAACAAGGTGGCGATCGAGAGGTTCATTTGTCCATCACGTTCTCCGATCAGGGACACTTCCTCCACTTCGATGGGTTGCACCGTGTCGCTCAGCATCGTGAGTAGTGGCTCCAGCTTCTGCAGCAGGAACAGGCGTTTGGCGTCAGAACCTGATCGTTTCAGTGAGGTCACAAGTTCCTGCAGGCCTTCGGCCTGCGATCGCCCCTGCTCAATGATGGATGCCGCGGCGCCTTTTGCATCTGCCATCATCGTTTCGCACTCGGACTCTGCAGGTGCAATCACATCGGCTTCGAGTTGCTGCATCACTTGCTTGATCCGTTCTTCCTGCACCGGTAATTCGGCTTCGGCCCGTGCTAGTTCGGCTCCGACCTGTGCATCCACTTCGGCGATCAAAGCATCACGGCGAGTGAGCGCATCTTTGATGCGTTTCTGAGCATTGGCAGTGGCCACAGCGAGCTCTTTGTCGAGTCTCCGTAGCGAGGTGATGCGTGCATTTTCAGCTTGCTTCACGGCTGATTGAGATGTGGCTTCCGCCTCTGCAATACGTGAGTCTCGCTTGAGTTCCACCAATTGTTTACGACCAATGGAATCCAGATAGCGCACATCATCTGAGATGTTCTGGATCTGGAGAGTATCGAGGACCAGCCCCAACTTCTGTAGATCATCTTCGGCCTCCTCTAGAAGGGTCCTGGCGAACGTGATCTTGTCTTCGTTGAGTTGCTCAGGAGTCAGGCTGGCCATCACTCCGCGCAGATTTCCCTCAAGGGTTTCTTTTGCAATATGGCGAATGTCGTCCTGACTCTTGCCGATCAGACGTTCGATCGCGTTGTGGATTCCAGGTTCATCACCGGAAATTTTGATATTGGCGACTCCGGCAACGTTGAGTGGGATTCCTCCTTTGGAGTAGGCGTTCTCCACACGTAACTCGATGATCATGTTGCTGAGGTCGAGTCTCATCACTTCTTCCAGAACAGGGATGCGCAGAGCACTGCCCCCGCGCACGGTGCGATAGCCCACCTTGCGCCCGTCTCCGGTTGTTTTGCCCAAACCAGCAAAAATCAGCACCTCGCTGGGCTGACAGATGTAGTAAAGCTGACGCAGAAGCACGACAAACGCCCAAAGACCTGCGGCTCCAGTAAGACCTACTGCAAAAAACATCACTTCACTCCAGTTGAGGACAAGGTGCCGAGCAGATCGACGCCAAGGATGTCCTTGACTTGCTCGAAGAATTGACGAACCACTTTGTGGTTCAAGGCCACGAGGCTGGCCAGGCTCGATGCGTCATTTCCATCGAGCGCAGTGATGCGTTTGAGCTGAAGCTGCGCAGGTAGTCGGGTTGCTTGCTCAAGCACCATCTCGATCTGTTGCAGCAGAAAGACAAGCTCAGCTGTGCTGCCGGCATCTTTCCAGACTTGAGTGAGCATGTCGTTCACAAGGGCGCTGGCTTTGACATCCTCTGCAGTCGCTGCTGCTTGACCTCGAGCCCGTAGCTCTTGCGCTTTTTGCTGAGCTTTGGATGGGAGAACTGCTTCAGCCTTCAGACGTAGACGCTCCAGTTCTGCGCGCACTTTTTGCAATTGTTGTTCAGCTCGCGCTCTGGCTTCCTGCTCTGCGGCTTCTGTCCGCTCCTCCTCCGAGCGGGCCTGTTTTTCCATTTGGGCGACTTTGGTTCGCACGTCGTTGTTTTTTTCAATGACCACGGTGTCGGCTTCAGTGCGCACGACTTCAGCCACTTCCTCCATCTCCGCTTCAATACGCTCGGCTTGACCGATAGCCTCTGCTTCAGCGATTTCAGCATCTCGAACGATCTGGGCCACGCGCCTTCGGCTGATCGAGTTGAGGTAGTCGACGTCGTCGTAGACACTCTGGATTTTCAGGGTGTCCAGTTGTAGGCCCAGCCTGCGTAGGTCTTCGCCAACATCATCGGCGATTTGTTCAGCAAAACGTAGGCGGTCTTCATTGACCTGCTCCGGTGTTAGCTGTGCCAGCACACTGCGAAGGTTGCCTTCCAGATTTTCTTTTGCAACCTGCACGATCTCCTTGTTGTCGCGGCCGAGAAAACGTTCGATTGCGTTGTTGCGGATCTCGGGATCAGTGCTGACCTTCACATTGGCGATCGCCTGAATATTGAGAGGTGTACCGCCCTTTGAATAGGCGTTGTTCACTTCAACCAGGACTGGCAGCAAGGTTGCGTCCATGCGCCTGGCTGTCTCAAGAATGGGCTTCACAAAGGTGCAGCCGCCATTGGCAACGACCCGGTAGCCCTTGACGCCTTGGTTTCCCTGATTAGATCTTGAGCCTGTAACCACAAGCATTTCACTGGGTCTGCAGATGCGGATCATCCAGCGGCTGATCAGGGTGAGTGCAACGATCGCCACAAAGACAGCGGAACCGATTGTCACTACTGCTGCTGCAGGGTTGCTGCTTGGTTGTCGTTGGGCAAAAATCGGGACTGGTTCCGAGGCCAAACTGTTGTGCATGCATGGGATGGCGGCTGCCCCTCCCTAGCCACACCCCAATTAACTGACCATGTCCAGAGCATCCACAATCAACGTGGTGCCCTCACAACGCAGAATTACCACGCTCTGGCCTCGGTCCAAATGACCGCAGATACTGCGTGCTGCCCGTCTTACCAAGCTGCCGCGCACCGAGGTCTCTACAAAGCCCCGCTGACTTTCACTGACCGGCAAGGTCACTTTGGCTTCGAGTCCGATCAGATCTCCCGCGAGTACGACCGTATTCGCATCACGTCTTGCTAAAAATCGCAACGTCAGTGATGCGCACCACCCCAGGCTGACTCCCAATAACAGCGCGATGGGAAGGTTGAAGTGGGAGGCAGTTGTTCCTGCAAAGAGCTGTAGCAGCAGGCCGCAGAGCCCAAACCCAGCTAGTGAAAAAGACCAGAATGATGTGCTGAATAGAACAGCTGGGTTTCCACCTTCAGCGATTCCGCTTGCAGCATCACCATCAAGGATGCCGTCTGACTCACCTGCGATCGACAACGTGATCAATACTCCGCCTGCGATCAAGCAGATGAGATAGGTCCAGGTCATCACAATCGACTGGCAGAAGACTCATCATGGGCTTGTCATCAGCAGTTGTCTGCAGCTGATAGCTGATCAAAAAAGCCCCGCTGATGGCGGGGCTTTTGATTTGCGGTTGTTGGATCAGCCTTCGAGCTTGGCGGGCTTGGCGTCACCTTCCCTGAGCTCGGCGTCGATGATCATGACGGCGGCTGGGTTGTTTGCTGCGAACTTGACGCGTCCGAGCAGGTAAGCGGCTTCGTGCTCAGAGAGGCGCTGATCATCAACGATGGGATCAAGGAAGACGGAGGTGCGCCTGTCGAGATCCTGCTCAGCGGTGCTATAGAGCTGGAGTACTGAGGCGGTTACATCAGCTTCCAAGCGGAAGACATTGGCCATCACCTGTTCGACATCAGGCCATTGCTGACGAGGTGGTTCAACGGTGTCGAGAACAGGCCTCTGACCTCTAGAGATCAGGTAATCGGCGAACTTGGCGGCATGCTGCTCTTCCTGCTTGGCTTCATCGCGTAGATGCTCGGCAAAGCCGACGAGTTCGCGTTCAGCAAACCAGATGGCAGCAGCGAAATAGGCGGCTGCGGACTGACGCTCAAGGTTGAGATGAGCTTGCATGAGATCCAGCATGTCGCCGGACATGGGTTCGGCCATGGCACGGCCTGCAGGACCGACGGGAACGGCAATGGTGGCTTGAGCGGTAACTGAATTTGTCATGTCGAATCTCTTGGAGGGATGAGACAGTTCTACATCACAAAAGAGCGAAAGATAAGGGTAAAAACCGAACATTAAGGGATCAAAATATGCTTTTGAGAATCACATTCAAGAGCCGTAAATATGCATTTGAGAATCACAGTCAGGAGTGTAAATATGCTGATGAGAATCAGTTTCGTTTGCGTGAGTTGCCCGATGAGGCCTTGTCGCTGCTGAACGGGGGTCCTAGCCGCGCTTGTTCAGCGCAGTGGCTCCAGGGCGTTCGATGTGTGTTGGTCGATGCTTTGTTCGGTCGGAGCAATGTCTCCTCCCTCAGTTATTGAGCTCGAATCCTGTGGCCCGCAGAAAGTCGTTATTTCGGTAACGAGCGAAGATGCTTATGATCACCCATGCACTGAATCATTTTCGCGCGATAGAAGTTCAGTCGCTACTTGTTCGATTTTAATGGACAAGATTTGGGTATCTTTTGTGTATGCCGAATCGCTCGAATGCATGGCGCAAAGTCGAAAAGTTTGCTGATATTTATTCAGGTTGAATTAAGTGATAGAGAACACATGATCCAATTGATTCAAAGCGGTATCGCCAATCGCGGCAAGTCATTTCTTGCTTCAATCGTGTTGGCCTTATTTGTTTTTGGTGTTGTGCAGATGCTTAGTACCGCTTGAGTGCCAGCTTCTTTTGCTGGTCTGGGAACCTGGATAGGCTTTATCACGAGTCGTCTGGTTGTTTTGGGCTTGAGGTGTTGAGAAGCTGTATTGGGCTTTAACGGCTTGGCAATCCACCACTGCTAGGAGGGTGTCAGCGTGTTGAGCTACTGAATAAAAACATGCGTGTGGAGCAGATTTGATGCAGAGTTAGTGCGGTCAGCACAACCAATAGCCGTGCACGAACTTTTGTTGATTGCCCAGCTGATTGCCTCTGATGATTCAACTTTTCAAGCTTGGGTTGATAGTCGGACCCCTGAGGAGCTCTGCGAGATCTACAGAGACGGCATGATTCCTGCCAATATGCTGCCGGGCGGTCGCGCTGACACACCCTGCGGTTTCGGCAATGTCGATGACCCTATGGATTACGTTCCTCGCTGATTGATTGCTTGAGTTTTTCGTTAGCGAACTGGCGGTGCGCATCGACGCCAGCCGACCTGAACCATATGCCTCCAGGTCTCACTGGCGATCTGGTTCGATAACTTTTGCCTTGATTGAGGGACTGGTGGTTGTGGACGAACCCATGTGTATGTCCTCAACTCCACCCACTGCCCAGGAGTCATTGACGAGTCGGTCTTGAACTGCACAAGCAGTTGTTGGTCACCATTTACGAGCCAGCCTTCTCCACCAGGCTTGTTGAATGGTTCAAACGGATTTAAGCATTGGTCCAACATGAATAGAAGTCTGGCTTCGCCGGGATCTCAGCTGTCGTTGAATGTCTTCAACTCAGCACGTTTGTCATCACTCGCTGCATCCGCGATTGTGGCAAATTTCCATGGATGCTTAATCGAACCTGTTGCTGTTTCTAGCTATCAAGGGTGTGTTGCCCATGAGATATGCAAACTCTTCTGATGATCAGCCTTCTGATGATTGGCGTTGATGGGCCGGTCACACCCTCTGAACTCAGTCAAGATCTTCAGAATGGAATTTTGGCTGAGGAGCCCAGACTGAGCTCATCGGCTTGGACTGGTGGTCCAGAAGACAACATGTGGACAGGTGGTGAGCAATAGTTTCATGATGGGTTGCTTCGCCCTGCGAAATCAATCTGTCTTCCTGCCTCCTTTCACGATAGAAAGTCTTTTTTTGAATTCCCATATCTTTTTCATTTTCAATTTAATATGCTTTGGAGGCCTTGACGCCTTGATAGCTTTTTGTTTTGCGCGCTAATGGCCGCTGACAGATCTAAAAAATTTGGCTATAGATAACTTAGGGATCTTGGTGGTCAGTAATTAATAATAAATCTGATGATTTCAAAGTAAACTCTATAATTGATACAGCCAGTACACAGCCTGAGCAGACTTCCTTGTCTTGGACCCCACAAGCGATTGCGTTATCTGTACTCCTGTTTGTTGCTGCGGGGTTTTTGGAAGTCGGTGGAGGTTGGCTCGTTTGGCAAAGTGTCAGGGAAGGGAAAAATTGGGCTTATGCCGCGTTTGGAGTGATGGCATTGATTAGCTATGGATTTGTGCCTTGTTTGCAGCCCACTTCCGACTTCGGTAGGATTTATGCAATCTATGGTGGATATTTTATCGTTCTAGCATTTCTCTGGGCCAGGCAATTTGATGGCTACTTGCCGGATCTTGGTGATGTAATAGGTGTGGGGATTGCACTTCTTGGTGTTTTTGTGATTACGCTGTGGCCTCGTTAATCTCTGTCAACGTGATTCGCTATTAGTTCGAGTATTGGTTCAGCAGTAATCTTCAGTTGTTATGTTTGATTGTCGGTGATTGAGAATTCTTTTTTGACGGTTTTCATATGCTGCCTCAGATTTATGGTTCTTCTTGATGGCGTCTGGATCCCATCTGTGCACGCCATAAATCAACCATTTCTCGTGCACGTGTATGAGCGGAGAGCTCTCGGCTGCTAACACCCTTGCGGTATGTCTGGTCGAGAAGCTGATCCAGCCAATCGAGAGCCGCTTCATCAAGATGCCATTCTGTGGAGTATTGACTCATCTTTGTTCACGCTGTTGTTGTTGATGCAACATGTCATTGCTAAGAGCCTTCACTGTTTGAGCTGGCGAAGTTAGCTGCTGACCAGTTTTCATGACTCGTTGGTTTTTTATCTGTTCTGATACTCTTGAATGAGTTCTTGCACTGCTACTTCAGTTTCTCTTTTTTTGAATTCTTCGAGAGTCTCAATTTTCATTAGTTGCAAGTCAAAAAGCAGTTCGATCACTGCGCCACCATTGCACTCTTCGGACGAGTATCCTTCTGCGGAGTGAAGTGATTTCGCGAGGTAATCGCTCAATTCATTTTCCATTGCTTGATCTTTTCTGGAATTATATACTGTCCATGGGCTAATGACATTAATTGAACTCAAGAGGTGATCTGAGCTATGTATTGAGCTTATAGTTTTGTCGCATAGGGAATATGCGGCTGTATGAATATCATTGGTTTTAGCTATAATTAATCATCATAGATTTACATTCGCTTTGGTTCGAGCCTAAGAGCTGAGGGGTTGGCGCTGGTGCCGACCCCGTAAGGCTGTCTTTGACCATGGCCTTTGATTTGAGAGTCACGTCCAGTTGGAGTGACCTCTCAACTTCTCACCAGACTTTTGGCAGAAGTGACTGACCGGCCGCTACTTCGATCACGATTGCTACAACAAAGCCAAGCATCGCCAATCGACCATTCCAGGTTTCTCCATCAACCCAGGTCTGCATGCCGAAGGTCTCTTCCATTGCGCTTTTGCTATCCGCTTGTTGATTGGCCATGGTGTTTACGAAACTTCACTTATTTTTGCAAACTTGTTCGCGTGGGGGTGCTGCAAATAGCACATGGGCATGATTCGCATGGCATCAAGCCCATGTCGCAAGGGTTCAGGCGTGTTTCGATGCTGTTGTCTCGCGGCCTAGCCACTCAGAGGAGATCATCTGTTGTGAAGTTGACCTAAGAGCCTCGCTGCCAGGCCCCTAGAAATCCGCCGCTGGACGAGTAAATCGCAGATCCAGTCGAACAGTGGAATCGAATCACTGCTTGCAATCCGTTGTTCGAGTGCTCTCAGCTCAGCCACGCTTCTGCACCCTCGTAAAGCATCGATCAAGGTGTCTTCCTTGGGCTGAGCAGTCAGTACCTGTGTTGAGTTCAAGCTATGGGCCGGTATCTGCTCTTGTCATGGCATCCCTTGGGTGCTCTTGTCACTCCTTGTGCGTCAGCGCTCACCCATTGATTCACTGTCCGTAGCTTTCAGTAGGCCCAGTGCCTGCATGACTTGCAGGCGTATTCCGCCGAGTCGGCTCCATGCAAGTAAGGCTTCTTCTTTGGATTTGTAAGGGCGCCAGTCGTCTTCCTGGATGCGTCTGCGCAGGTGACTTGCCACTCTTTCGGCGACTCTGACATCGCTTGCAGCCTTTAGATGCAGGGGCTGGCCGTTGAGGGATCCTTCAACGCTCATCGTTCAAATCCATTCCAGCCCATTGTGTTGGACTGAGTCTGGATTCGACGCAGGCTGCCCTGTGCTGGCTGCATTCAATCTTGCTTCCAATGTTCCGTTGTCGTTCCATGGAACCGATCGACCCTCTGTTGCTGAGTCTGTTCGCGGTTGGATTGGCTGCCAACATCACCGTGCTTGTCGTTTCGTTTCGCCAGATTGACCGAAACGAGAAGCAACGTTTACAGATCAATCGGATGCGGGGCCGGCTCAATAGGCTTCTGCAGCAACGTTCCTGACCTGTCCCGCGTGCTGCTTCTGTTTGTTGCCGGTGGTTTTCTAGCTCTTCTTGCACTAACGCAATATCTTGTTCGCCGCTCGATGGATGACGGGAAGGAACGCTGATCGTCAGCGTTTTGCGATGCCCCTGCCATTTCCGATCAGGCCTGCATCAATCACAAGACCGACCAGAACAATCAGCAATCCACTGAACGATTGCACTCCTCCAAATGAAAAGGTCGCCCAGCAGACGCCAAGTGTTGTTGTTGGTAGTAAAACAAATCCCAGAATTGGGATGATCGGATCGGGAATTGCCAGGGAAGCGAAGGGCTCAAGCACCACTTCAGGACTAAAAAGCCAGAGCAATACCATGATCAAACGCGGTGTGATTAGTCCAAGCGCGGCAAAAACAAACATCAGCTCGCACCGACGACTTCGAAGCTTCCTGAGCTTGTCACTGAGAGAAACAACCAGAGCTTTACATCATTCACTGCAATCTGGATCACAGGCCAGTTATCAATCTCTGGATTCATAGCAGCTGATCGGTTCATGTTTTTTAGGTGGCAAGCTCTTCTTGGGCTGTTTCAGTTGGGTTGTTTCAGTCAGGCCGCCTCACTCAGGCTGTCTCAGTCGACAGCGGACGAAATGCTGTTTCGCGTGTGAAGGCGCATGCAGTGATCAGGGTGCATAGTCCGCCGAAGGCCACCCATGCGCCGGGCAAAACAGGATTGCCGGACTGTGCAATCAACCAGGTTGCAATTAGTGGGGTAGTTCCGCCGAAATAACCTTCTGCAACATTGAATGCAACGGCCAAGCCGGTACAGCGAACCTCGGCAGGCATCAGTTCAACGTTGGCGGGATTCTTGCCGCCTGCCAGCAGAGCTACCGCCACGGTGAGCCCTAATTCTCCCCAGAGCACGCGCTGAGGATCACCGCTGTGTATCAGGTTGAACAAGGGCAGTGCCCCGAAACAGAGCAGCGATGAGCCGCTGATCAGCATGGGTTTGCGTCCGATGCGGTCGGAGAGCCAGGCTGAAACCGGATAAAGCAGCAGCAGTACAGCCAGTACTCCGGTGTTCAGGCTGAGGGATGTTGCAGTACTCAGGCCATCGACTTCCTCCAGGTAGCTCACTGCGTACACGAACACGGCGTAATACCCAATGCTGCTGGCAATGTTCAGCGCCATCACACGCAGGACCTGCAGGCGATAGCGACCAAAGGTGTCCCGAATTGGGGATTTGGCTTGCGGTTCGATGATCTCAGCACCAATCCCTCTGCGAATTACTACGCCACTGGCGGCTACCAGTGCTCCAAGCAGGAACGGCAGACGCCATCCCCAGCTTGCTAACTGGTCTGGGTTGAGTGTGTGGGCCAGCAGATCACCGAAGCCGGAGCCGATCAGCATTCCCAGCACGGATCCCCAGAGCCCCCAGATCGCGAAGAAACCACGCTGACGGGGCGGGGCGTTTTCGCTGAGGAAAATAATTGAGCTGGTGTACTCGCCTCCCACTGACAAGCCTTGAACCATGCGAAGCAGCACAACTGCAATTGGAGCCGCGATGCCGATTTGCTGATGCGTCGGGAGTAGACCCATCAGCACGGTAGGCACGGCCATCACCATTACGGACAGTTGTAGAACTCGCTGCCTTCCTGCCAGATCACCGATGCGACCGAACACCATCCCCCCGAGAGGCCGCACTAAAAATCCGGCAGCAAAGGCCCCGAAGGCTCCGATCAGTGAGGCATTTGGGTCACTGGAAGGGAAGAACTCCTTGCCGATGGTGGTCGCGAAGTAGCCGTAGATGGCGAAGTCATACCACTCCATCACGTTGCCGATCAGGCCAGCCAAGAGCACTCTGCTAGTGCTTTTGGCGCGGGGTTGGATAGTCATCGTGTTGCGTTCATGGTGGCGGGGTCATTGCGGTTGATCGGAGATCTCATGCAACCGGTCAATCAGTAGATCCACGTCTGTCTCAATCCCACCGTCCTCAGCCCATGCTCCAGGAACGTGGCGCGCCTGAACCACGTCATTCAGTCTTTGTCCGTTGCGTCGAGCCAGGAGAGTCGCTGTGGTGTTTCTGCCTGATGCTGAGACCTGATCTCGATCGCTGGATGGATCTGACAGATTCCCGATTAGATGACAGGCCAGTCGTCTCTGATGTGGGGATGAGCGATGTTCCCAGAGGTAGATCGCCTGCCAAGTACCTAGCAGTAGTCTGCCGTTTTCAACACTCAGGCTCATGGTCTGTGTAGTGAGCGCTGTGCGGATGTGTGCTGGCATGTCGTCGTCACCTTCGTCGTTGTGCAGGTAACGGCGACGTCTACCGTCCGGTCCGCTAGGCCCAGCTCCGTCCTGGGGGACCATTGCATTCATCCATGCCGCCAAATCGTCCAAAACCCGAGGATCGGCATTTTCGTTGATCGTGAGGCTGCAACTGGTGTGTAGGCAGGTGAGATGTATCACTCCGGTCATGAGTCCGGATTGACGCAGGCACTGATTGAGTTTGTGGTTCAGGGGGGTGAAACCGGGTCCGTGCGTGTTGACCTCCAGGTGCGTCAGCAGTTGATCTAACGCCATACCATTGGCCCCGCAGCTCTTTATTTAGCGCGATCCCGACGGCAATGGAATCGCTCGCCCCACCTTGGGCGTGATCAGTGTGCAGTCTTCGGGAAGATCGCCGCAATCTGTCGACGCATCAGCGGCGTTGAGCAGGCTGCTGATCATTCCGCTGAACTTCACATCGCCACCTGTCGTGCTAGCCAGCACGGTCTTGGGTTGGAATCGGCTGATCAGATCAGGCATCACGCGAGCGCCTGTGATAAATGCTCCCAGCACCGGCAAGCCAAGATCCACCACTGGAGTGATCAGGGTATCGACGCTGCGCTGATCGATCGCCGGATCCAAGACACCATGGGGTTCGAGATACAGGGACCCTCCTTGCCAGTCAAGTAAGTAGCCGTTCTCCACTGCCGGGACTGCTGCTCCAGCGGTGGCCTGGATCTTCAATCCAGCAACCGTAGTGGTATCGCCGGGTTGCAGCTCGGTGATGGTCTCAAATCCCAGACGCTGCACCACGCGAGCGGCGGCTGCTGAGGCCACCACGGGGATCTGCTTCGACAACACCTGAAGCGTTTCAGGATGGGCATGGTCTGGGAGCCCCTGCGTGAGTAGAAGCAGATCAAGCTGATCGGGGATTGGCACCAGAGTTGGCATCTCACCTTTCAGCAACCAGGCACCCGGTGGGAACACCAACGGGCCAGTGAGCCATGGGTCCAGCAGCACCCTGAGTTCTGCCATCTCCAGCAGCCAACCATTGGCTCCGAGATACGTGGCTGTGTCTGTCATCCCCGGCCAATCCAAGCCTTGTGACGCTAGTCAATGCACTGGTTCACCCGAGCACTTGCCCGCTCAGCTCACTCAGCTCAGCACTCTCAGCTCAGCACTGCCAGACCAACGCCTGTTACGGCCAGGATCGAAGCCATAAGAACGGATGGTTTCAGTTGATCCCCCTCAGCACGTGCCACCAGAAGGGCCATCACCGGTGCGGTGCTCAGCACCGTGATACCAATGCCCAGAGGCAACCTCTGCAGCACGACCTGTTGCAGCAGGATTCCGAGAACGGTCCCCAGCACTGTTGCAGTCAGCACCCGCGGCCAGCGCACACTCCGCGGGCGGGGTTGTGGAAATCTTGCTGCTAACCGCAGCCAGGGAAGCAGAAGCAGCAAGCCACCCAGCAGACGACAGGCAGCACTTTGCAGAGGTGTGAGCTCACTGTTGATGAGAACACTGCGCGAGACGGCGGCGCCTGCCACACCGCAGACCACAGCCAGCAACCCCAGCACAAAGCCCTGCAACTGAACACGGCGGCTGCGGTCCAGTAGGCGTGTGGCTTCAGGTGGTTGCTGCAGTGCAACCAAAACCACAGAGATCGTGACGATCAGTGCACCAGCCCAGCCCTGAACTGACAGCTGCTCTCCCATGGTGAACCAACCCCCAGCTGCTGCTGCGACGGGGGCGAGCGATTCCAGGGTGAGTGTTCTGCGTGTTCCGAGACGTCTCAGTGAGGCCAGATAAAAGCTGTCTCCCAGGGAAATTCCCAGCCCTCCACTGATCAGCAGCAGCATCAGGCTCTGCACCTCTTCGTTCCAGGGGAGTGTGACCAGCACCGGCAGCAATACTGCGCAGGCGATCAGGTTCTTTAGCCCGTTGAGTTGAATCGCGCTGAGGGAGGTGGACAGACTTCGCCAAAGACTGCTCGCCAGTGTCCATGCCAAAGCTGCGACCAATCCCGCCAGGATCCCCACTTAGTGCCTCCGTTGCAGGATCAGACCCACCAGCAGTCCGATCACCAGAGCTCCGGCTCCATGGCCCTGCAACAGAGTGAGGCCGAGCACTAGTCCGAGCAGGGGAGAATTGAGCAGCACCGCAAGGCACCCTCCGACAACACCAGCACTCCAGGTGTCGATGCTGCCAATCCAGGGAATCCATTGGTGCAGTCCCATTCCAAATGCACTGCTGGCAAGGATCACCGGAAAAAACTGGCCGCCTCTCCATCCGGTCTCAAGGCAAAGTCCGACCATCAGTAATTTGGCCAGCGCTGACAGCATCAGGACGCTCGTATCCAGCGTCCATTTGTTCAGCACGAGGGGTTGTAACTGGTTCTCCCCCGAGAAGCCTGCCAGTGGTAAACCCCAGAGGCAGAAACCAATCAGCAACCCTGTGCCGATTGGTATCCACCAGAAGCGTTGTAAAAGCTCAAGCTGGTGCAGCCACTGCCGCCAGCATTTGATCAACTGACCTGCCAACCAACCCGCAAGCCCAGCGAGTATTGCCGCCAGCAACGCACCCAATCGTTGCGAGGGATCAGAGGGCCAGGCATAGGCCACGCCTCGCATCCCTCCGCCCAGGTCACTTAAACCGTGGAAAGCCACAAAACCAGCAACGCCACCAATGGTTCCTGGCAGCCAGCGCCAAATCAGCTCCCACTGACATCCTGCTATGGCAGCGCCGCCTACTAGAGGTGAGCGGAACAATCCCAAAGAGCCAGCCATTGCGGCAGCTACCAGGTCGCGATCCGCGCCTTTCCAGATGGCATGGCTCGCAACGGCGACGAGGCGTGTCATTAACGCCTCCGGACCCAGTGTTCCCCCGCCCGTGATAGCCAGCATGCCTCCGATCACTTGCCTGAGGCCGTGATGCGTGTTTAACCCTTCCGGCTCCTGTAGTTCAGCGAGCGTCTCCGACATCTCGGGCAGCGCACTGTTTGAACGATGCCGTTGCAGCAGGCTGAGAGCCACGCCGATCGTTCCCGACCAGGCCAGGCACCACAGCAAGGAACGATCGGTGGGTAAACCCCGCTCGACCGATGCACCCCAGATCCATTTTTGAAGCATCAGTGTGGTGCTCACCACAAGCGCTGCAAGCCCTCCCCCCGCGGCTCCAGCCAATAGCGATCGAGCAGTGCCTCTAAGTAGACTCCGTGGTTGGGTTGGTGGCGGATCGATCACCAGTAAGGGTCGGTGGCCAACTCCACCTTGAGCTGGCCTGATGCTGACGCAGGCACGGTGCTGATGCAGGCCCTCACGGTGGAGCCATCGACATCGATCTCGCAGGCGCCGCAGCTCCCTCCCATGCAGCCAGTGGGCACATGCACGCCGGCCTGCCGCGCCGCCGACAACCAGTCCTCGCCGTTGTAGCTGACGCTGCGCTGGCCGTCCGGCCACAAGATTTCCACCCTGTTGTGCCCAGAGGTCACGTGGATGTGTCCAGCAGTGGTTCCAGATTCACATGCTGTTCGAAGGCATCTGCCAATCGGTCCAGAAGTGCGTCTCTCTGACGACTGTGGTGAGGTTGCTGTTCACTGAGGTCCGCTAGGCCCCGCCTGCGTCGCAAGCGGTTCAGCCAGCGTCGTCGCCAGGGTCCGTTCTCGAAGATTCCATGTAGGTAGGTTCCTGAAGTGGTGTCACGGACCCAGCCCAGACCTTCATCAGCACTGAATGCATCGCAATCTTCGATGGCTTCACTGGTTCCCCGATGCAGTTCGAAGCCCTCCACCTCCAGCTGTGGTTGCTGATTCGGCCAAAGCGCAAGCGCTTGCCGCTGATTCAGCGCTTTTTCGCCGCTGAACACCGTTCGCAGGGGGAGCAGGCCAAGACCGGTCATCACCCCACCGGACTGCCCTGGAGGCCCATCACCTTCTAGTCCATGGGGATCATGTAGTTCAGCCCCAAGCATCTGCATGCCACCACAAATCCCAAACAGCTCACCGCCATTCTTGGCGTAACGGACTAGCTGATTTTCCAGTCCACTGCTGCGCAGAGAAGCAAGATCCCGGAGGGTTTGCTTGCTTCCGGGGATTACCACGGCATCAGGAGATCCAAGCGGTTCGCCCGGTGAGATCCAGCGCAGCTCAACCGTTGGCTCCGCTTCCAGGGGGTCGAGATCCGAGAAGTTGCTGAGTAAGGGCAGTCTCAACACGGCAATCTCCAGCTCGGCGCTGCGCTTGCGTCCTCGCCTTTCAAGCAGGTCTAGGGAGTCTTCAGGCGGGAAGAGCTCGTCAAGCCATGGCATTACTCCCAGCACCGGAATGCCCGTGTTGGTGTCAAGCCAGCGTCGTCCTTCGTCGAAAAGCTCTCTCCTGCCCCGAAACCGATTGATCAGAAGCCCACGGATTAGTCGCCGTTCATCAGGTTTCATCAACTGGAGCGTGCCGACGATCTGGGCGAACACGCCTCCACGTTCAATATCGGCAACCAGCAGGCAATTGGCTTGCAGATGCTTGGCCAGTCGCAGGTTGGTGAGATCGCGTGATTGCAGGTTCACCTCCACTGGACTGCCGGCCCCCTCGAGCACCAGTCTTCCTCCAGGATGACTGGCCTGAAGATCTTCGAGACCACTGCGGATGGCCGCCCAGCCAGAGTCGAACCAGTCCCTGTAGTAGTGCTCTGCCCTGCATGTCCCAGCAGAGTCGCCGAGGTGAATGACCTCGCTAGTTGAGTCGCCCTGAGGTTTGAGCAATACAGGGTTCATGACATGCATCGGCTCGAGCCCGGCGGCCCAAGCCTGCAATGCCTGGGAATACGCCATTTCGCCGCCGTGCTGATCAACCCAGGCGTTATTGCTCATGTTCTGCCCCTTGAAAGGGAGCGGTGTTTCGCCTCGACGTTTCAGCACTCTGCACACCGCTGCAGTCATCAGCGACTTACCTGCTCCACTGCTGGTGCCCAGAACCATGAGTGGAGTCGGGCGGGATGACCTGCTCACTTCGTTTCGCCCTGATGCACAAGATGCAGCATTGCGGTGCTTCGTTCATGACGTCATTGAGATTCTGAAGGGTTGTGACGACACCTGTTCCGGATTGTGGTGGACAAGTCAACTTTTCCTGATTTGATAAATACGCTCAAAGAGGTAGTCCTTGCTCCGAACCAGGCAACACAAAAGCGTGTTCGGAGTGGCTGTTGGTTTGCTGTCAATCAGCTACCCCTTCTCTGCGACTTATGCGCAAGTCGCAGAGCCTGTGACCGCTGTTCAGGTCAACCCTGGGGCATCAGCCGGTCAAGTATCCGAGCAATACACTCTCTCCGCCGAACATCAGGCTGATCAGCTTCTGGCAAGACTAGATGCCATGCGACAGAAAATTGATCAGTCTGCTCGTAAAATATCTCTTGATGAAGCGATTGCGCTGGGGATTCGCAATAATCCCGAACTGATTTCAGCCTTTCGATCTATTCAGCATTATGAATGGCAATTGATTGCTGCGCAACGTCAATGGTACCCCACTTTTGAAATCAGTAACGGAGCGCCTACACTCGGCTTGGATGTTGTTACTTATACGACTAAATACTACAATGATCCAAATCGAACATCTGTCAGTACAACTCCCGGCAGCGCTATAGGTAGTGAACCTCTTTCGATATCTCAATATCAAAACACTTTAAACTTTCAGCCAAATGCTTCTATTTCATGGAATTTTATTGACCCTTCTCGTCAACCTGATATTAACGCGGCGTCTGAAGCCCTGCGCCAACAAAAGTTGCTTTTCGAGGTCAGTGCTCGCGATTTGATTCTCAATATTCAGTCTTCGTATTTTGCTCTGCAAAGTACTCGACAACTGATTGAAAAGTTTTACAAAATTTACGATATTAACCGTCAGCTGCTTGAAGTCAATAAAGCGCGTTATGAAATTCGTTTGGTGTCCATGCTGGCTCTGGCTCAGACACAAACTCAGCTCTACAATCAGTTGAATCAGTTGCTGGGATACACCAAACAATTCATTGAGGAATCATCAACTCTTGCGATGCGTCTTGGCTTGCCGGCTGACGCACTTGCTTTGCCTGATGAGAAGGCCAATCTTTATCGTGACTGGTCTATGACGCTGCCTCAAACAATTAATCGCGCCATCGAATCACGAGAGGAGATTCTTGCCAGTCTTGCTGCGGCAGAGGAAGCGCGTTGGGATGGGATCAGCAAGGTAAACAATTATTTGCCAATTATCCTGCTATACGGAGAGGGTTCTCTTTCGATGGAAAGCGGTGTGATTAACGGTTTCCCCGGTGGTGACAACACTCAGTATGAGCAGCTTCGTACTCAGTGGGATGGTGCCGTTGGCCTGGGATTTGAATGGACCTGGGATGGAGGAGTTGATGCCGCCACGGCTCGTTCTGATAACGCCCAGGAAGAGATGGAGCGTTCCAAGGCCACGATGAATCGTCTCAAGGCAGTTCAGCAGGTTCGCTCCAGTTTTGGGCAATATGAAATTTCGCGAGTTGCCGTCGATAGTGCTCGTTTGGCGTACAAGTCGGCGCAAGTGGCTCAGGAAGCAGCCCGGGCCCGTTATGAGATTGGTCTTGGAGATATCACGTCCATTGTTCAAACGATTGAGCAGTTGGGAACTGCTTCCGTCTCACTATCTGACTCCATTCTTAATTACAATAATTCAGTAGCCCAGCTCTACCGTTACTCGGCAACCTGGCCGGGTGAAAGTGATCAATTAGTGCGTCAGCAGGAGAAAAACCTTAGATGAGAGAAATCTTCGAAAAGCGTGCCCTGCGCAACCGTCACCAGGCCGGAGATAAGACCACTCCAATTGTTGTTCTTTCTCCGCCTCTGCGAACTACCTTGGGGCTTGGGGTCGCTTTGGCCGCAGTTGGTGTTTTGTGGGCATTTCTGGCAAAAATACCGATTGAGGTTAAAGGAACCGGTGTTCTGCTGCCAGTGGGTGAGATCAACCGAGTACGTTCCCAAGTGGGTGGCATTGCCCGCTGGATGTTTGCTGAAAAGCAAAATAACTGGGTTGCTGATGTTCAGCAATTCCAGCGTCAGCCAGATCAGTTATCAGATGCAGCTGTACTGGATCTCTCGCGTCGCATCCTCCTTACTTATTCAACGTCAGAGTTCTCTGCCCCTTCCCAAGCCAATGGTGTACTTTCCAGTGACAGGATTTACCCCAAGGGGACTTTGTTGATCTGGTTGCAGTCGCTTCAAGAGCAGGAGTCGTTGCAGGCCCAGGTTGACACCCTTGTTTCGGTTGGTCGTCTCAATCGTATTCAGCAAAAAACACTGATTCAAAAACAGTCGATCCTCGAACAGGAACTTAAAAGTCGACAGTCTTTTCTCAATTCAATGCTCGATCTGACGAAAAAGGGTTTCGTTAGCAGGCCAACAATTCTCCAAAATCAAGCTGAAGTCGATAACCTCAAATCAAAAGTTTTTTCTAATCGAGATTCTTTAGTTCACTTACAGACTGAATTGCAGCAGTCATTCATCAAGTTGCGCAAGTCGTTAGCTCAGATGATTTCGAATGGGTTTGTTTTTGCCGATTACGACTTGTATATCCGTCAGGTAATTCCCAATAATGGCGAAGGCGTTTCGCAGGGGGATCCTCTCTTGCTACTGAGTCGTCATTCGTTGAGTAATCCAGTGCAGGTCCCTGTATTCCTCTCCGAGCGTGAATCTGCTCAAGTCACTGTTGGTATGTCGGTGCTTGTCACCCCGGTGGGAATGCGTCGTTCTGAGGTGGGTGGAATTCTTGGACGCGTTGTGCAGATGTCTGAACTGCCGAGCGGCGATAAGGATCTGGAAGCGCGTATTGGTTCCAGCAGCTTGGCGAAGGTCATTCAACAGCGTGAACCCAGTCCCACGCTTGCGATTGTTGAACTGCAACGCTCTGATCAAGACCGGGGCGGGAACCGTGGGGGTTATGTCTGGAATTCCAAGAGCGATTTGCCTTTCTCGCCTAAAACCGCTGATCAGCTCAATGTCTCGATTACAACCCGTCGTGTAGCGCCCATTTCCTTGGTGATTCCACGACTGAGGCTGTTGCTGGGGCTGGCTCCACCTGAACCGCGACTAAAGCAAGATCGTCAATCGGATCAATCATCGTCCTTGCTAGACGCCAGTCCAGAGGTGTCTGGCTGATGACGTCCTCTGCTTCTCGCCGGGTCAAGGCCAGCACCGTTCTGCAGTACGAAGCGACCGAGTGTGGTGCGGCATCACTGGCCACGATCCTCCGTTATTACGGTCGGATCGTGCCACTGCCTCAGCTACGGCGCGAATGTGGTGTCAATCGCGATGGTTCCAATGCTCAGCGTGTGCTGTTGGCAGCTCGAAGCTACGGGCTTCAGACCAAGGCCTTTCGCTGTTCCGGCGAGCAGCTTGTTTTGCAGGGACAGTTTCCCTGTGTCGTCTTCTGGGGATTCAATCATTTCCTTGTACTTGAGGGGTTTGATCAGAAATACGCCTATGTGAGCGACCCCGCTGAAGGTCGGGTTCGCATCTTGAAAGGAGAGTTCTTCGATCAGTTCACCGGTGTAGTGCTGGAGTTCAATCCAGGCCCGGAATTCAAGCGTGGAGGCCATGACGAATCTCCGCTTTGGATGCTGCCTGGATTGCTGCTGCCTTATCGGAGGCAGGTGCTGAGTCTGCTTCTTGTCGCCTCGATTCTGCTCATTCCGAATCTTTTAGTTGCAGGGCTGACATCCTCTTTCATCTCTGATTTTCTTCAGGAAGAAAGGCTTTATTTCGGTATTCCCATCGTCTGGTTGTTGGGATTCAGCTGCGTACTTTGGCTCATTCTTTTGGTCGTGCAGTTTGTCTTATTGCGTCGGCTTGAACTTTTGCTTTCCAAGAAGCTCACAGTTGACTTGTTCGAAAAGCTTTTCTCTGCTCCATGGTCGTTTTTTCAGGTTCGCATGGGTGGAGAACTGGCGTCCAGGATGTTGCTGGGGATGAGTATTACCCAGGTTGTTGTTGCACAATTGCTGCGTTTTGTGGTGACCATCTGGGCGGCGCTGCTTTTGATGGTCGTTACCTGCCTGATTTCGTTTTGGCTGACCGCACTTGTTGCAGCTCTGCTTGTCACCAACCTTTTGTTCAATTGGTGGCTCACAGTTCGCCGTTATGACGCCAACCGCAAACTTGCCATTGAGCAGGGAAAGGCGCAGGGCCGTGCCCTGCAGGGCATCAACTCCATTCAAACACTCAAAGCCTCCGGACTTGAGTTCGACTTTCTGAGTCAGTGGCAGGGGAATTTTGGATCGGTTGTTGAACAGAACCAGTTGCTTGGTGCCCAGCTCGCCTGGTCCAGCATCAGTGCCAGTAGTGCCACATTGTTGCTTCAAGGTCTGGTGATCACTGTCGGTGGTCTGTTGATCATCGATGGAAGAATCTCTCTGGGTCTGCTTGTTTCGTTTCAGTTCCTTCAAGCCCAGTTGGTGGCACCGATTTCCACACTCCCTCAGTTGAGTTCTACCGTTCAGCGTCTGATCGGCAATCTGGGCCGATTGATGGACCTCACGACCACTGCGGATGATCCACATGTGCGCAGTTTTCAGGCTGCCAGGGGTGGAATCGATACGCAAGATCGTCTCCAAGGACGAATCACGCTTGAAGGTGTTGCCTATGGATTCAATGCCGTTGATCCTCCCTTCATCCCGGCCATCGATCTGGATGTTCCGGCTGGATCAAGTCTGGCGTTAGTTGGTGCGAGTGGATCCGGCAAGACCACCTTGATCCGGATGCTTGCAGGTCTGGTTGACCCGCTTCAAGGTCAGATTCTGTTCGACGGAAAAACCTGGGATCAACTGGATGACCAGGTCGTGCGCGGGAGCATCGCTTATGTGCCGCAGCAGGTGTTTGTTTTCAATGCCAGCCTTCGTGACAACATCACTCTCTGGAATCCTGATTTCACTAACGAAGACCTTCAGGCTGCAGCGGCTGATGCTCAATTGCTCGAGATGGTCAACTCGCAACCAGAGGCTTTTCAGCGACAACTGCGGGATAATGGTAGTGATCTCAGTGGTGGAGAACGCCAGCGTCTTGAGATATGTCGTGCCCTGATTCGTCGACCTTCGATTCTGCTTCTTGACGAAGCCACCAGCTCACTCGATAACCTGACACAGCGTCAGGTGATTGACGCCGTTCAAAAGCGCGGCATTACTGTCGTCAGTTGCGCCCATCGGCTTGACGCAGCACTGAGCAGCCAACAGGTTCTTGTTCTCGCCCACGGCAAGGTGGTTGAGCGTGGTCATCCTGATGCCCTGTTGGCTAATCCGGATGGAGCGTTCACGAAGCTTGTGGCAGCAGAACGGCGCGATCAGGTGGAGGTTTGATAGCATGACTGACTCTCGAAAACGCGCTCTTCAGCAGGTCGATCACCTAGAGAAGGAGCTCATCTTTGAGGTTGTGGAACAGGCCGATCCTCACCGTGATCTGCGATTGATCGGATTCTGTCTTCGGCGTTTAAAGGCACCTGCGCGATCGCTGATTGCCATGCCTGATGCTGATATCAGTTTCCAGCTCGATCACAACGATATTCATCATCGCCGAGTCGACTCACCGCGTGAGCCATGGAAATCTGAATTTCCCATGCTGATCGTCAAAGATCAGGCGAATGGTGAACCTCTGGCGTTGTATCGCGATCGGGGCCGGAACTGGTTCTATTCCGCAACTCAGGGACGGCACTGGCTTGTGCCGGTGGATGTCCGTCTGGACAGTGATGCCTACGAGATCTATCCCTCGTTACCGGCCAAGATAGTTGGTCCATTAGCTGTGGTCAGATTTGCATTCAGCACGGAGTTGAATGCCATCTGGGCTCTAGTGATTGCCTCTGCAGCAGTGATGGCATTTCATCTGTCCATCCCGATCTTCACCAATGTTTTGGTGAATCGGATCTTGCCTGAGAACGACAGTGCCCTACTACTTGAAGGTTTGGCAATTGTAATCGTAGTTGTGGTGGGTGTTGCTGCTGCTCAGTATCTACAAACCATCATGATGCTGCGGATTGAAAGTGTTACGGACTTGCGATTACAGACCGCGGTTTTTGATCGCGTAATGCGTCTTCCAATGCACTTCATTTCTAAATACACCACTGGTGATCTTGCGTCACGTGTTGAATCGATCAATCAATTGCGTCAGTTACTCGGAAGTGGTGTTCTCTCGACCTTGCTTTCTACGGTCTTCAGCGTGGGTTACTTCGTTCTGATGGTGATTTATGACCGCTCTCTAGCTATCTGGGCTGCTCTGTTCACGCTTGTTTCTCTGGCATCTCTGCTTTATCTCACGATTCGTGATATTCAATTGCAGAAACCATTGTTGGAGACTGGAGCTGAAATCACTAATTTCTCGCTCCAATCGGTCATGGGACTGGCGCAGATTCGCAGTTCCGCTACAGAGCCGTTTGTCCTGCTTCGCTGGCTGCGCGAGATTAATCGTTATGCGCTGCTGCAATTGCGCAGCAACTTTTACAACGATGCGATTGAAATGTTCGGAACGCTAGTGAGTCCACTGGCTTCCTTAATGCTGTTTGCCCTGGTAACTCATAAGCTCTTGGCTGGTGCCAGTACCTCAGCAGAGTTTGAACTGATTCTGGTGAGTTTCATCTCCTTTAATGCTGCATTCACGGGATTCAATTCATCCCTCTCTCAAGCAGCCAATCTTGCTGCCAATACTTTGGGTCGCGGCAGCGTTCTCTGGCAGCGTGCAGAACCTGTGATTTATGCCGAAGTGGAGAAGGGCTATGAACCTGATGCGGTGCATCACGAACTAGAGGGTCATTTTCTCTTTAGAGATGTTGTTTACCAGTTTCCGGACGCTAGTGAACCGCTTTATCGCGACCTCAATTTCGAAATTAAACCTGGTCAGCACACGGTGATCACGGGTCCGAGCGGCTGTGGAAAATCCACGATTATGAATATGTTCTTGGGCTTTATTGAGCCTCAGGGGGGCGATTTACTGATCGACGGGCTTGCCTTGCCTCAGCTCGCAATCCGGCATTACCGCCGTCAGCTCGGTGTTGTTCTGCAGACTGCGCATCTAAACTGCGGCTCGATTTACGACATTGTCTCCGCCGGCCTTGTCACCGAAGAAGATCGAATCTGGGCAGCGCTTGAAGCGGCCTCTGTGGCTGATGAGGTGGCAGCCATGCCGATGAAGCTTGAGACGATTGTGATGGAGGGGGCAGGCAACATGTCTGGTGGCCAGGCACAGAGAATCGCGATCGCCAGAGCTTTGATTCATCAACCTCGTGTGCTGCTGATGGATGAGGCCACCAGTGCTCTGGATCCTCGATCACAACAGCGCATCAATGAAACGGTGCAGTCTCTGGGGATTACAAGGATTAGCGTTGCACACCGTCTGGCGACCATCCGCGATGCGGACACGATCATCGTTCTTCGCGATGGTGTAGCTGCAGAAAATGGAACTTGGGACGAACTTAAGCATCACGGTTACCTTGCAGAGATTCTGTCTAAGGGACACTGAGTGACGATGACATCGGCAAAGAAACCATGTTTCTTGCATCAAAGGATGAATGCCGAAAAGGTTTCTACCTCTGAATCATCTCTTGGCACACCTATTACTCGCGACGATCTCGAAGACCGGCAGCAGGGGCTAGGTGAAGCATGGTTGGAAGCGATAGCTCCTCAGGAACCTGAAAAACTTGAGCGTCGCTTTGCATGGTCAGGACTTGACCGTGAGGCTCTGTGCAGAGTGATAGATCAGCTTGAGCAACCCGATGAAGCCTTAAGCAAGGAGATCTGGTGTCAGGAGTTGACGTTTCTGCAGGAAGCTTTGCGCAGTCATGCTGAACGCGAGCTTGAGCCTTATGTCGCGGAGGTGTCTCAGGCGAATCCGGATCAGCTCCCTTTCAGCGATTTGTGGCTTCCAGCGGTTGATGCTTTCGTCGCTCGTCTGTGCAGCCACGTGGTCGATCTCCAACATCGCAGTATCGACGATCAGGTTTATCGATCACTAGGTCGGTCACTGCTCATCAGATTGACCAACATCTCTGAGCAGGCCCTGTTCGAGCAATTCAACCTGCAGCGGCCTCCTGGAGCGATGTTGCTGGCCCATCTTGGTTCAGGTGGTGATGGTCAGGGTCCTCCTGTTAGGGAGTACTACGAGCGGTTCATCAGGGAGCAGCGTCGGGATGGATTGGTAACGCTATTGGAGACGTTTCCCGTTCTGGGTCGTTATTTAGGGCAGGTTTGTTGTGATTGGCATCGTGCCAATGAGATGCTGCTCCGGCGGATTGATGCTGACTCGATTCCCTTGCACCAGCTTTTTGGTGTCGAGCCTGACATGGTTCTTTCCGGAGTCCATCAGGGCCTGAGTGATCCCCATAACCATGGTCAGGTTGTGAGCATTCTGAAGTTCGCTCAATCTGATAGAAGTTCTTCCGTACAGGTGGTTTACAAGCCCAAGGACATGGGCGTGGACTTGGCTTATCAGCAGGCACTTGAACATCTCAACAGCGTCAGCCCACTGAAGCCGCTGCGCAGTTTGCGGATTTACTGCGGTAACGACTACGGATACATGGAACATGTCGAGCATCGTCTCTGTGAAGGAGATGTTGAACAGGAGCGCTTCTATCGCAACGCAGGACGATTGACATCCGTCCTTCATCTCCTGGGTTGTACCGATTGCCACTACGAGAACCTGATCGCCTGCGGTGATCAGCTGCTGTTGATCGATACTGAAACTCTTCTCGAGGCTGATTTGCCTGATCATGTTTCAGATGCCTCCGACCAACAAACAGCTCTGGCTCAGTCGGATCTTCAGAAGCGTTTTCAAAACTCGGTGCTTCGATCAGGTCTGATGCCAAATTGGCTGTTTATTGGCCAGGCCAAGGTTGCTGTTGACATCAGCGCTTTGGGCATTGCTCCCCCGCTCAATTCTGAGACGAAGGGGCCGGGTTGGCTCGGGTTGAACAGTGATGGGATGATGGCTGCGCAGATCAGCCGTCCATCACTGTTGCCCACGAGTCTTCCCATGGGTGTTGGTGCAACCAATGGTCTTAATGCCCATCTCGAGACGTTCTGCCAGGGATTCCGTGAGCAGTGCGCTGTATTCGAACGGACGCGTGAGGACTGGATCAGACCCGGTGGAGTTCTCGATCAGTTTCGTGGGCTGCCTCGTCGCATTGTGCTTAGGGCTACCCGAGTTTATTTCGCATTGCAGCGTCAGCAACTTGAGCCAGCGGCGCTGCGTTCGTTTCTGCGCCAGGGACTCGTGCTCGAGCAGTTGAGCCGCAGCTTTTTGATGGCTAGCGAACAACCGCTGCATTGGCCTGTATTTGAAGCTGAACTGCGTCAGATGGAGCGTCTGGATATTCCATTTTTTGTGCATGCCATCGATGGACAGGATCTGCCCTTAGTTGACGACATGAAGCCTGTTGAAGGGTTTATGGAAACCAGTGGTCTTGAGTCCAGTCGTCAGCGTATTGCTGAATTGGATTCAGCAGCCGTTGCTTTCCAGGAGCAACTAATCCGCGGTACGAGCCGTGCCCGCATCTCCACTGAAGCTGGCCGTAGTCTCCGAGATGTCGTTGCGCCTGATGTTGGCGTCGTGAAGCTCACGCCGGAACAACTCCACCAGGAGAGCCGTCGTCAGCTCAAGATGCTCGAAGAGATTGCCATTCGCGATACGGATGGTCTTATCGACTGGCTGGGAATGGATCTTGGCAGTGATGGTGAGAGTTTCTGCTTCGGCCCTGTTGGTACTTCGCTTTACGGTGGATCCATCGGTGTTGCTTTATTGGCAGCCCATTTCGCTGATGAATCTGGTCCAGCTGAACTGATCGACAGTTGTTTGAAACCCCTTCTGCAGATGGGGGAAAAGGACCGGGAGGGGCTTCGCTTGCGCTGGTGGCGGGATCAGCCTCTTGGTTTGAGTGGTTGCGGTGGCTCTCTGCTTTCGCTGCAGGAGTTGGCGACCTGGGGACCGGAATCACAAAAGCCAATGCTCCAGGAGCTACAGACCTCTCTCATCGGGGCATTATTGCCTGAACATATTCGCTCTGACCTCGGTCTCGACATGATCGCGGGCTCTGCCGGTCTGATTGGACCTCTTCTCAGGGATGGTTCGATAGAAGCCCTGGACTTGGCTCTTGTTGCCGGAGATCATCTCCTGGGTCTGCAAAACGAACAGGGAGCTTGGAGTGTTCGTGCCAAGGAGCCATTGCTCGGCTTTTCGCATGGAACCGCTGGATATCTTGCTGCGCTTGTCAAGCTGGGGCAACAGCTGGGTGAGCAGCGTTTCCTCGATGCAGCGGCTAAGGCTCTCAGCTACGAACGGGAGCGATTTGATCCGAAACACCTCAACTGGCCTGATTTCCGAGATCACCGACCTGATCAGCCGACCAAGTTCATGACCTCCTGGTGCCATGGAGCACCTGGCATCGCCTTGAGCCGGGCTTGTTTGTTTGGCTCTCCGCTCTGGGATGAGCTGTGCGTTGATGAAATGGCTAATGCTCTGCAGACACTCACTGCGCTGGAGCTGCCGTTCTGTGATCATCTTTGCTGCGGCACCTTCGGAAACGCCGGCATTCTTCGCGTTGTAGCTGAGGGGCCATGGGCGAAATCTGTCCCAGAGTCAGTGCGTACGGCTGCAATCGACAGATCGTCTGAGCTTGTTGCTCAGGCTGTCTCCATTGCAGACCAAAGCGGCGGAGCTTTCCGAGGTTTCGGCACGTCCGAAGGCAACCTGTTGCTGCCGGGTTGTTTTACAGGAATCTCCGGAATGGGTCTGGCTCTGCTTGATCAGCTGAATCGCGATGATCGTCTCGGCACACTTATGACCATTGGCTTGCTCTCACCAGCGGGGGCGGTGTCGACGACACCAGTGCGCCAGACGGCTCCCAAGGCCTGCTGAAGGGAGCGTTTCCGGCCACGGGGTTAGCACTTCCCTGCCAAGAGGGGTGAGACGCACTCGTTCCGTGAGCCCCTGGCCATCAACCTCCCGGCGCAACACTCCCAATTGAATCAGCCAGATCAGCAGATCCTCTGTTTCCCTGGCATTCAGGCGTCGTCTGGTCTGGGATGGCCAGTCGGAACCAGCCACCAGTTCGCTGCTGCTGAGGGCTTCCTCTTCCACGTTGCGGTAGAAACTGCGTTGGAAAGGAAGGCAGCGCACCGCTTGGCGTGCTCGCCTGACTGCATGCTTTGTAAGTTCGCTGGGGTCCTGAAGAGTCACGCGTGACGTGCTGTCAGTGCCATTCTCGTTCTCTTCGCCGCGAACTGAGACACCAATGTTGCTTCTGGCTTCAGCGTCCCCGGCAAGACGCCGTCTTTTGGAACAGGCTGCCATCCCCCATCGCGTTCAGGTCAGCGGTGTCGATGAAGAGACCATTCAGGATTCCGCTCCGACCGAACTGGTTCGGCGTCTGGCGCAGGCCAAGGCGATCGCTGTCCAGAGCCAGCTCAAAGACGATGACATCAAAGCGGTGATCGGCTGTGATTCGTTGTTTGTCTTGGCCGGTCAGGTGTACGGAAAGCCAGCTGATTCCGCACAGGCTGTGGAACGTTGGCAACAGATGCGTGGATCCTGGGGTGAGCTGCATACGGGCCACTGCCTGCTGCCAGGGCATGGCATCACATCACAGGAGCCGCGGATTGCATGTGTGACGACTCGGGTGTTGTTTGCTGATCTGAGCAACCACGAGATCGCAGCGTATGTCGCCAGTGGCGAACCGCTTCGCTGTGCAGGAGGCTTTGCCTTGGAAGGTCTTGGAGGATCCCTTGTGGAACGTCTCGACGGTTGTTTTTCCAACGTGATCGGGCTAAGCCTGCCGCTGCTGCGCCGTTGGCTATCGCAGATTTGATACGGCGCAAGCCAAGACATTGCCATTTTTCGTTTGCCGTAGCTAATCCGAAGTCAGGCCCTCTTCACACCTCTGGCCATGCCTCGTTTTTTCCTGCCTGCAATCGGCACAGCTCTGTTTTCAGCAACGCTTGCTATTAGCGCATCAGCGATGGAGCCTTTGTCGGTGAGTGCAACTGATCAAGGCAATGCTTCATTGAGCCTCCATGCAGAGCAGACTTATTTCACGCAATCCACGGATGAATGGAGTCGTTCTGTTCGATCGGTTCAGCTTCCAGACGCTGGTCAGGTGCGGCATCAGCCCCCCCAAGGTCACACCTTGCTTGATATGGATTTTTAACGTCGATCGAGCATTGAGCGATCCATTAAAAAAGCCCCACTTTTCAGTGGGGCTGGATGACGATCGAATGATGTGATCTCGATTGGGTCTGATCGGAACGATCAGTCGAGGTCTGGCATGGCCAATGAAGGCTCTGCCTGACGATCAATACCCTTTTCGAAACCTGCAGCAGCAGCGCGCGCGCGTCCTGCATGCCAAAGATGACCCACCAGGAAGAAGAAAGCGAGCACGAACTGAGTCGCTGCAAGCCACTGGCGGATGTTCACGAAGTTCACCGAATTTGGCTCGGTGATGATGCCGCCAACAGAATTCAGTGACGCGTTGGGGGCGTGAGTCATGTACTCAGCAGCACGACGAACCTGCCAAGGCTGGATGTCGTTTTGCAGCTTGTCGAGACTCAGGCCATTGGGGCCACGAAGAGGCTCAAGCCAGGGACCACGGAAATCCCAGAAACGCATCGTTTCACCACCGAAGATGATTTCACCAGTTGGTGAACGCATCAGGTACTTACCGAGGCCGGTTGGGCCCATGGCAGAACCGATATTGGCTCCGAGACGCTGGTCTCTCACCAGGAAGGTGAAACTCTGTGCCTGTGAAGATTCGGCGTTAGTTGGACCGTAGAACTCAGAGGGATAAGCCGTGTTGTTGAACCAGATGTAAGCCGATGCAATGAAGCTCATGAAGCTCAGAGCACCAAGGCTGTAGCTCAGGTATGCCTCGCCGTTCCAGATGAAGGCACGACGCACCCAACCGAAAGGCTTGGTGGTGACATGCCAGATGCCGCCGGAAATCAAGGTGAGACCCAACCAGATATGGCCACCGATGATGTCCTCCATGGAGTTCACACCGATGATCCAACCTTCTCCACCAAAGGGTGCGCGGAACAAGTAGCCAAAGATCACGCCCGGATCGAGAGTCGGGTTGGTGATCAGTCGAACGTCGCCACCACCTGGTGCCCAGGTGTCGTAAACACCACCGAAGAACATGGCCTTGAAGACCAGGAGCAGGCAGCCAACACCCAGAAGGATCAGGTGATAACCAATGATGTTGGTCATCTGGTTCTTGTCACGCCAGTCCTGAGAGAAGAACGTGGAGTAATTCTCAAGAATTTCAGGGCCGCGAAGAGCGTGATACAGACCGCCGAGGCCAAGCACAGCGGAACTGATCAGGTGCAGAACACCAACGACAAAGAAGGGAAAAAGATCGGTGACTTCGCCACCAGGACCCACGCCATAGCCAAGTGTGGCGACGTGAGGGAACAGGATGAGACCCTGTTCATACATGGGCTTGTCGAAAGTAAAGTGACTCACTTCGAACAGCATCATGGCGCCAGCCCAGAAGACCATCAGACCTGCGTGCGCCACGTGGGCACCTAGCAGACGGCCTGAAAGATTGATCAAACGAGCATTGCCAGCCCACCAGGCATAGCCGGTGGAGTCGAGGTCTTTACCGCCAGTGGCGATAAGACCGGAATTAAAGGGCGTTTCCACGGGGCAGAACCTCTTCAGGGAAGACGAAGTTTTCGTGCGGCTGGTCAGCCGGTGCCATCCAGGCACGCAGACCTTCATTCAGAAGGATGTTCTTGGTGTAGAAGGTCTCAAATTCGGGATCTTCTGCAGCGCGGATTTCCTGTGACACGAAGTCATAGGCGCGCAGGTTGAGGGCCAAACCGATGATGCCGATGGAGCTGGTCCACAGGCCCATCACAGGCACGAACAACATGAAGAAGTGCAGCCAGCGCTTGTTGGAGAAAGCAATTCCGAAGATCTGACTCCAGAAGCGGTTGGCGGTGACCATCGAATAGGTCTCTTCTTCCTGTGTGGGCTCGAACGCCTTGAAGGTGTTGGCCTGCTCACCATCCTCAAACAAGGTGTTTTCCACGGTGGCGCCGTGAATGGCGCAAAGCAGTGCACCGCCGAGAATGCCGGCGACGCCCATCATGTGGAAGGGGTTCAGGGTCCAGTTGTGGAAGCCCTGCAAGAAGAGGAGGAAGCGGAAGATCGCTGCCACACCAAAGGAGGGCGCGAAGAACCAGCTGCTCTGGCCGAGGGGGTACATCAGGAAGACACTGACGAACACCGCAATCGGGCCTGAGAAGGCGATGGCGTTGTAAGGACGGATGCCGACCAGACGAGCAATTTCGAACTGACGCAGCATGAAGCCGATCAGGGCGAAAGCACCGTGCAGGGCAACGAAGGCCCAGAGGCCGCCGAGCTGACACCAGCGAACAAAGTCACCCTGGGCTTCAGGGCCCCAGAGCAACAGAAGGCTGTGACCCATCGCATCAGCGGGGGTGGACACAGCAGCAGTCAGGAAGTTGCAACCTTCCAGGTACGACGACGCGATGCCGTGGGTGTACCAAGAGGTGACAAAGGTGGTGCCTGTAAGCCAGCCACCGATGGCCAAGTAGGCCGTTGGAAAGAGAAGAATGCCGGACCAGCCGACAAAAACGAAGCGGTCGCGCTTGAGCCAGTCATCGAGGACGTCGAACCATCCCCGCTGTGGCGCGCGTCCTACAGCGATCGTCATGAGTGAGAACGGGTGCGGATAGCCGCAGGCTGTGGGATACCCGGCGACATTAACAATTTCAGCGGGTGTTGCGGGGGTGAATCACTGCACCTGAAATCCCTTGTATCGGAACATTTCTTCGGGGTTTCTTTCGCTTTGTTTGAAGCCTTTGTGGCAGTGCTTCCGAACTTCGCCACCCATGCCGCTTCAGCGGTCACAATGGGCGCTGCTTCCGGGCTGTGATGGCCGCTGATCTGCTTGAACAACCTGTCGTCGGATCACGGCGGCTGTCGAATGTCCTGGTCGCCGCCATGGTCACCATCGGTGGTGTCGGTTTCTTGTTTGCCTCACTCTCCAGTTACCTAGGGCGTGATCTGCTTCCTCTTGGTCACCCTGCTGGACTTCTTTTCATTCCGCAGGGTCTAGTGATGGGCCTGTACAGCATTGCTGCAGCTCTCTTAGCCACCTACCTCTGGACGGTGATCGCCATTGACGTAGGTGCCGGAATGAATCGCTTCGACAAATCCTCAGGCGTCGTCACCATCTCTCGCAGGGGCTTTCGCAAACCGATCAGTGTCGAGATTCCGATCAAGGACATCAAAGCTGTCAAGGTCGAGGTCCGAGACGGCTTCAACACCCGACGTCGCGTGTCTCTGCGTGTGCAGGGTCGACGCGACATGCCGCTCACCAGAGTGGGCGAACCTCTCCCTCTCGCTCAGCTCGAGCAAGACGGAGCTGAGCTTGCACGCTTTCTGAATGTGAATCTTGAAGGCCTTTGAACAATCATGTTTCCACGACCCTTTCAAACACTCTTGACACTTGCCCTGTGTCTGCCTCTGCTGATTAGTTGTGCGTCAAGTACAACTGCCTCGGTGCCGGTTGGGTGCGAGCAGGCCATCAGTCCTTGTCTTCAGGGCAAAGCAACCGTTGAGCTCACGACTAGCAAGGGTTCGATCACGTTGGAGCTCGATGGAGATGCCGCGCCTGTGACGGCTGGGAATTTTCTCGACCTGGTGCAAAGAGGTGAATACAACGGCACTGTGTTTCATCGCGTAGTGCGAGACCCAGTTCCTTTCGTCGTTCAGGGGGGTGATCCCTCCTCCAGTGATCCCGCTACACCGAAATCGCAGTATGGAACGGGCAGCTTTGTTGATCCGACCACTGGCCAGGCACGATTTGTACCTCTTGAGCTGTCCTTCAACGGCGAAGACCAGCCTCGTTATGGCCGTGTCGTCAGTAATCCCACTGAGCTTGTGCAACTGAAGCTCAGTCATGAACGCGGAGCCCTGGCCATGGCTCGGTCCCAGGCCCCGGATTCTGCCAGTGCTCAGTTCTACATCGCACTCAAGCCCCTTCCTGAGCTTGACGGTCGCTATGCCGTTTTCGGGCGAGTTACTGAAGGTCTTGAAGTGGTGGATGCCATCCGTCAGGACGACACCCTTGAGAAAGCCGCTTTACTGACACCAGGCCTCTGAATAAATGGGACGCTCAGGCGGGCACGCGCCCGCCGCTGTTTGAAGCTTTGAGCATTTCGGTATTGACCCCAGAAGCTCTTTCCAGTGCGACCTTGCCAGTCCGGGCGATTTCCTCGATGCCATAGGGAGCCATCAGCCGTTCCAAAGCAACCAGCTTTCCCGGATCACCCACAACCTCGAGGGTCAGAGCGTCGTCGGCTACATCGACGACCTTGGCTCTGAACACCTGAACCAATTCAAGAATTGCGCTGCGCCGTTCCGCGGGTGCGGAGACTTTCATCAGCATCAACTCCCGTTCAACGGCAGGACGCTGTGAAAGGTCGAGAACCTGCAGGACGTTGACAAGTTTGTCCAGCTGCTTGGTCATCTGTTGAACGGTTTGTTCGTCACCCTCGACCACCATGGTCAGTCTTGAGCGACCAGCAGCCTCAGCAGGACCAACCGCAAGGCTGTCGATGTTGAAGCCTCGGCGAGCGAACAGGCCGGCGATACGGCTGAGGGCGCCGGATTCGTCCTCCACCAGAACCGACAGTGTGTGCTTCATGCCTGGTGACCGATCCCTGGTGCGCTTGTTCCTTCCAAATTACGGTCCAGCCAGTGCAGCAACTCCAGATGAAAGCGCTCAGGAGTTTCGTCGTGGGGACAATGCCCGGCATTTTCGATCACTCTGAGCTCCACCCATGGGTGCTGGGATTGAACTAATTCGCCGATCATCAAGGGCACGAATCGGTCCTGACGCCCCCAGAGCAACAGCACCGGGGGGGCGTTGAGCATCGTTTTAAGACGTTGCAGGAGCACTGAGGCGGTGGCGTTTCTGGGGCGCAAAGCCATGCCCACGCTCATGGCCCGAAGGCTTCTCGCCGCTGTCATCCTGAGGGCGGGTTGGGCAATCAGGTTGAGCAGTTCTCTGTCGGATTGAATCGATCGCTGATAAGCACCCTGAAGCCCAGCTCGCAGCAATGGGGTTCGCGCAATTATTGGCACGATTAGCTCTAGGGGTAGAAGGCGACAGATCGCAGTCACCGTGATGGCTCGCAATCGCACAAGCCAGCCGGACTGCTGTTGTCGCAGGGGGCGCAGCAGGGTTGGGTCCGGTAGAGGCGCTGCAACTGCAGCTTTCACCAGCTCGGGTCGCAGCGCAGCGGTTGTCAGAACAGTGAGGCCGCCTAGTGAGTTGCCCACAAGTACCGCCGGTTGTTGCACAACCTCTTCGAGAAATGTGGCCAATTGTCTGGACCAGAGTCTGTTGTCAAGTGAGAAGTGCCGATTCAGGCCGGGCTGGTCGGAGCGCCCGAATCCGATCAGATCGAGACTGAACACCCGGTAGCCAGCTGCTGCGAGAGCTCCGGCGTTATGCCTCCAATGGCTGCTGCTGGCGCCGAAGCCGTGAATGAGCACGATGGGTGGAGCGGAAGGTTCCCCAAGAACCCGCCAGTGACAACTGAGACCCATCCAGTGCCAAGTACTGGCTTCTCCCCAGTTGGCACCGGTGGAGGCAGGCTGGGGAGCGGTTGCGTGCACGCATCTGGAAGCGCCAGCGTCTCACTATCGCGAAGGAGCTGTCTGCCTGCAGACGGGATCTGGTTTTTTCCGAAAGGATTCTCGGCCCTCCAGGGATCTTTCGGTTCTGTTGGCGACCCACCAGGCGTCAGAGGCACAACGGCCACTGCGCTGGCTTGACCTGATGGCCGGTTGCGGTATTCGTGGACTGCGCTGGGGACTCGAGGCCCTTCCCGAATCCAGACCCGATCTGGAACTTTGGTTCAACGATGCCGATCCGAATCGCAGCTCTTTGCTGGAGTCGAACCTTCAGCCTTTGCAAGCTGTTAGTGGTCTTGCTTTGACGACCACCTGCTGGGCGGCGGAGCGTCTGTTGAGACAGGCCTATCTCGATCAGACCTTCTTCGATTTGATCGATCTTGATGCCTTCGGGTGTCCCAATGCTCTGGTTCAGTCGGCCTTAGCGGTGCTTCGCTTCGACGGACTACTGGTCCTCGCCAGCACCGATGGGCGTTCGCCAACTGGCCATGACCGGCTTGCCGCGGTCCGTCATTTCGGGGCAGCGGCGCGAGCGCATCCTGCGAGTTGGGAGATTGCCCTGCGACTACAGCTTGCAGTGCTTGCGCGAGAAGCCTGGCAATTTGGTCGGGGTCTTGAACCCGTTGCCTGTTTCAGCGAAGGACGCACATTTCGGCTCGTGGTGCGGCTGCACCAGCGAATGTCCGCTGATGAGGAATGGCAGCTGGGTCTGCTGGCACGTTGCGAGCGCTGTGGTGATCAAGCGGTGCAAGCCCTTTTAAAACTTTCGGGCTGGAGGTCATGTCTCTGCACTGATGGACAGGGGCGATGGGCGGTCACAGGGCCGCTCTGGATCGGTCCTCTACAAAAGTCTGCATTTCTGAATCAATTGCTCAACCTTGCCGACTTACAGCCAGTCACCCTGTCATCGGCTGGCCGGCGTCTGCTGCAACGTCTGCAGAGGGATTGCGGATTGCCCGTCTGCTGCTGGTCAACCGCCGAGCTCTCTAGTCGTCTTTCTCTTTCGGGACCACCTCCGCTGAATGAGCTGGTTCATTCGCTTCTGAGAGCTGGGCACCAGGCTTGCCCAAGTGCAGTCATGAATGGCCAGCTGCGCACCGATGCGCCATTGGCTGAGTTATTTCAACAATGCATTCAACTTATGGCTGGAGATCGTTAAATAGAAGCTGATTCAGAGCTCAGTTCAATGGCTTCGGAGATTTTCGGGATTGCAGCTGTGTTTTGGGTGCTGATTCCCGTTGGCCTGGCAGGTGGTGCCCTGTTGCTGAAGCTTCAAAAGGACTGATCCCCGCGATGCGATGGAGCGCCAACTAAGCTCCCAACTGGACTTTGAAAGCCCCATGAAGGTTCTTGTGGTCGGTGGAACAGGAACCCTTGGCAGGCAAATCGCCCGCAGGGCTCTTGATCAAGGTCATGACGTTCGCTGCATGGTGCGAACTCCCAGAAAAGCGTCCTTCCTTCAGGAGTGGGGATGTGAACTCACTCGAGGTGATCTGCTGAATCCTGCCAGCCTTGACTACGCCCTCGATGGTGTCGATGCTGTGATCGATGCGGCCACCAGTCGCCCTGATGATCCCAGGAGCGTGTATGAGACGGACTGGGATGGCAAGCTCAATCTGCTCAGAGCCTGTGAGCGTGCTGGAGTTAACCGTTTTGTGTTCCTTTCCCTTCTGAATGCAGAACAGCATCGTGATGTCCCGTTGATGGACATCAAGTACTGCACTGAAAAACTCCTGAAGGAATCAGAGCTCGACTACACCATCCTTCAAGGCGTGGCTTTCATGCAGGGCGTGATCAGTCAGTTCGCCATCCCTGTTTTGGAGAGCCAAACTGTTTGGGTGAGCGGCAGCCCCACATCGATCGCTTATATGAATACGCAGGACATGGCCCGTTTCGCTGTGGCCGCGCTCGATCATGCGGAAACAGTACGCAAAACATTTCCTGTTGTGGGGCCTAAGGCCTGGAACAGCGGTGAGGTAGTTCAGCTCTGCGAGCGTGCCTCTGAGAGATCGGCCAGGGTCTTCCGAGTGCCCTCTTTCATCATGCGATTCACCGAAGGGATGTGTTCCTTCTTTGAACCTGCTGTGAATGTGGCCGAGCGTTTGGCATTCGCCGAGGTCGTTGGCGGTGGCGGTTCAATGGATGCGCCAATGGAGGAGACCTGTCAGAGCTTTGGTATTGATCCTGGTGAAATCACTCATCTCGAGGCCTACATCCAGGAGTATTACGACACCATCCTCAAGCGCCTGCGGGCAATGGAAGCCGATCTCGACAAGGACGCCAAGAAAAAATTGCCGTTCTGACCGAGTCCCGATTTCGTCTAGCTAGTTGATGCGTACTAGTTTTTCGATAGATTCAGTTCACCTTCCCTTTTAAAAAGATGTCCGCCGCACAAGTCAAAAATCTGCAGCGACGTCTCGAAAACCTTGCCCGTGAAGCCGAAACAGAGCTTGACCGGGCCTGTGGTCATGACCTCTGGCGCAGTGTTGGATTTGATGCCTTCGACAGCCTCGCCGATAGCGACCGCAGAGCGAGCGCCAATTACTACTACGGTCAATGGTCGACTGTGCGCGAATTGCAGGAGGCCCTCGGCTGATGAGCGAAGGATGTTGTGGACCGGCTCTGGATCAAACTCAAGCCGTTGAAGAGCGCTATGGCGCAGCTGCATTGGAGCAGGAAGCCTGCCTCTGCACGCCAGTCGCCTTTGATGCATCTTTGCTGAAAGTCATCCCGAATGAGGTGGTGGATCGCGATTACGGTTGCGGCGACCCGACGCGCTGGGTCCGCTCTGATGACATCGTGCTGGATCTGGGCAGTGGCAGCGGCAAAAATGCCTTTATTTGCGCCCAGGTTGTCGGAGCCGGTGGTGCTGTGATCGGGGTGGATCGCAACGCCGACATGTTGGAGCTTGCTCGTGTTGCGGCGCCTGTGGTGGCCGAGAGAGTCGGTTTCAGCAACGTTCGTTTTGTTGAGGGTGCGATCGAAGCCCTGGATGCGCCTACTGCTTCGGGTGAGTTGCTGATTCCCTCAGCCAGTGTGGATGTAGTGCTGAGCAATTGTGTTCTCAACCTGGTCAATCCTTCTGCACGTGCGGCCCTACTCGCCAATATCCGCAGAGTGTTGCGTCCTCTAGGCCGCGTCGCCATCAGCGACATTGTGTGTAACCGCACGGTTCCACAGCATCTCCAACAAGACCCAGAGCTCTGGAGTGGTTGTATTAGCGGTGCATGGGAAGAGGAAGCCTTCCTGAACGATTTCCGCGCACTCGGCTTTGAGGATGTGAGTTACGCCGACCGCTCGGATCAGCCATGGCGTGTTGTGGAAGGAATCGAATTCCGGGCTGTCACGCTCACCGGAACTTTGGCTGCCGGTTGAGCAGTGCCATTAAGCGTTGATGCTCGTCCGGGGTGAGCTCACGCCATTGGCCTGAAGACAGTCCACTGAGGCTGAGTGGCGGACCTCCATCCATTAGATCAATGCTGTGGCGGATCAGTCTCAGCGTGGGAAGTCCTACCGCTGCGGTCATGCGACGCACTTGGCGGTTGCGACCTTCCCTGAGACTCAGCTGGAGCCATGCGGTGGGAATACTGAGCCTTGTGCGAATTGGCGGGTTGCGTTCCTTGATTGCCTTCTGTTGCTCAGCAGTAAGCCTTTGGGCTCTTGCAGGCCTTGTGAGCTGTTGTTTGACCATCACCCCATCACAAAGGGCATCCAGCTGAGATTGATCAGGAGTGCCCTCAACCTGCACCCAATAGGTGCGCCAATGCCCGAAACGTGGGTCTGTCAGTCGTTGTTGCAGACGACCATTGGAAGTCAGTAGGAGCAGGCCCTCACTGTCGGCGTCCAGACGACCCGCTGCATACACATCAGGCACGTTTACCCAGTCGGAGAGGCACCCCCATCGACTGCCGGGTTCGAGTGTGAACTGGCTCAGCACTCCGAATGGCTTGTGAAGCAGAAGTGTCAGGAGTGTTCGCCGAAGCAGATCAACAGAGCTTCACCCCAGCTTGAGGCGCTGTTGATGTGGTCATCATGCAGATCCTTCAATTTTTCGGCCTGCATTTTCATCATGGTGGCCTGGGTAAACACGTGTCCTTTTTCTTTGGCCAGGTTCACCACATGCATGGGAGTCGAGGCCTGACGTACCTGTTCGCGGACCTGGGAATCAGTCTGTGTGAGGGTTGCGAAAAAGGCGAGAGCAGACTCGGACACGGCGATTTGGCGTTTCCAGAAGGTTAGGTGGATTTCTGGCGGGCACGCCACAGGTTCACAGCACCGATGGAAATCATCAGCAGCCCCAGATCCAGTGAGAGGGGTGGAAGAATCATCGGCTCGTTTCGGGATCAGCTGACCCTAGAGAGAGCTCATCTGTCTTGGGGCTGCTTAGGCAGCAGGCGGCCTCCTAAAATGCAGGAACGTTTGCGGGTCAATACCGGCGCATGATTGAAACCTCGGGTGTGATCGAGAAGGAACAGGGCAACGGGTTTTACCTGGTGACCCTGGAGCAGCCCGCAGGTCATCAGTGTCTCTGCCGCGCAGCGGGCAAGCTCACCAAGTTCAGAATCAAACTGCTTGCCGGAGACAAAGTACTGGTAGAGATCAGCCCCTATGACTTAACGCGTGGCCGGATCACCTACAGGGAGCGTAACGCTGGTGCACCTGGAGGTCGTCCCGGTGGTAATCGTCCGGGTGGACCTCGTCGCCGTTGAGGCTCAGGCTTCGGTGAGAACCGAGCGGATCGAGTCCATGAACTCACTGCGTTGCTTCACCCCACGCCACTGCTGCTTCAGTTGCTTGTCGTGAAATAGCTGAACCGTTGGAGTGCCATTCACTCCAGCCTGTTGAGCGATTTCTTGATCGGCTTCGATATCGATTTCAATTCCCTGGGCATCTCCCTTGAGTTCATCCAGCACTCGCTTGAGCTGGGGTTTGAGCACGTGGCAGGGGCCACAGCTTGGGGATGTATAGACCACCAACAGTGGCCTACTGCTGTCGTGATAGAGCTTTCTCAAGGCATAACTGCCCTTCTGCCAGAGGGCGTTTGAGTCGTAGGTCTCTTCTGTTGTCTCAACTGTGGTCTGGGGCGTTTCCGCTTGAGCTGGCTCGGCATGTTCCCTACTCACAAGCGTTGCCAAATTGTGATGACTGAGCCAGCGTTCCGCGGCGAGGGCGGCCTGACAGCCGCTGCCAGCGGCTGTAACTCCCTGACGCCACTCTCCATCTGCGACGTCGCCTGCTGCGAAAACTCCTTCCATGGAGGTTTCCGGTCGACCTGGCTGGGTGACTAAGTAACCGATTGGATCGCAGTCGAGCTGGTCGCGAACCAACTCTGTGTTTGGCGTATGCCCGATGGCATAAAACATGCCCCGAACGGCTAGTTGCTCATCGACATTGCTGTCACGCCGATGCAGGTTGAGGCTGCTCAGCCAGTCGTCACCTTGAACGTCGCTCACTTGGGTGTTCCAGTGCACAGTGATCTGGGGATTGGCCTGAACGCGATCACTCATTGCCGCACTGGCGCGCAGACGGTCTGACCGCACCAAAAGATGCACATGGCTGCCGTATTTGGTGAGATAAACCGCTTCCTCGCAGGCTGAATCTCCACCGCCGACCACGGCTAGTTCTTCATTGCGGAACTGAGGTGTTGCTCCATCGCAGATGGCGCAGGCGCTGATGCCCTTGCTCCAGAAGCGCTCTTCATTGGGTAGTCCAAGACGGTTGGCACTGGCCCCTGTGGCGATGATCACAGACTGAGATTCAACAATTTGCCCTTCGACTTCAATGCGATAGGGACGCTGGCTCAGGTCAATGCGGTCGGCATCAGCTTCAAGCAGCCTTGTTCCCCAACGCGTGGCCTGGGCTTTCATCAGGTCCATCAGGTCTGGACCGAGAACGCCGTCAGGGAACCCTGGGAAATTTTCAACATGGGTGGTGGTCATTAGCTGTCCACCAGGGATGCCACCTCTCTGAAACCCTGTAATCAACAGGGGATTGAGATTGGCGCGAGCGGCATAAATCGCAGCGGTGTATCCGGCTGGGCCGGATCCCACGATCACCAGATTCTCAACCGCCATGCTTATCCGTACTGACTATGACTTGACTTTAATCTCTGTAACGTCTCGACAGCGGGAGCGCTAGATCTCCTCGACTCAAAGCTTTTGGTGAAAATTGTTTTGCTTAGATGTACAAATTGGACGAAAATGCCTTAAGGATTCGATGCAAATTTAAGGCTTTCTTTAGATTTCAAGCGCTCCGTCTGTTGCTCCGTCGAATTCAAGGTGATGGTGCTTGCCTTGTGATCGCTGAACGCTCAAGACAGAGTCCTCAAGCAGTTCAGGATGTTCCCCTAAGCACGTGATCCACTCTCTGAATTCCTGCGTAATTGCATAGCTGTCTTCATAGCGCTCAGCGCTGTCTAGAACTGCAATCCGGGTTCTTGCCCAGCAGGTGGCAACGTTGACTCGACGTTCAATTGCTGCATCCATGTCTGTCTCCCAGATGGCGACCAGGCTGATGGTTGATGGGACCAAATCAGGCTGAATTTCGCAGAATGTCGCATTTTTTCTTGGGAAAAAATGTTTTCAACGCTGCAAAAATCTTGGTAGCTGCGGGGTGCGCATGCGGATGAGAGCTCCTGCTCCGTCCTCAATCGCTTCCATCGGCAGTGACGGACCTCGCCAGTCACCTCCCAAATTGTTGTCGCTCTTCTCTGGGCTTTGCGGTGCTGCAATGCGGTACGGCTCGGAGAGAGACCAGCTGCGGGCGTACTGCATCAGCAGTGGATCCGCTGGAGCAAACACGTAGGAGGGCTCACGCGGAACCGCTTCCAGCGAGGCCCTTTCGCTGCACATGCGCACGGCTCTAGTGATCCCCTGTACGAAACGACTGCGTGTCACCACCGTGGTCAGATAAGCGACCACCCTCAGCCGTGACGCATCGAACCCTTCCGCGCACATGTCAATGCTCACAAGCCAGTCGGCATCACCGCTCTGAAATCCATTGAGGCGTTCAGGCGCCCCTGGGTCTTGAGAGTGCACCAGGTCGACCCGGTCGCCTTCCTCCTCCAGCAGCAAGGTAATGCTGCGGGCGTGCTCAATGTCGCGGGCGATCACTAGCCCGCCTGCACGTGGGTGGCGTTGGCGAACGCTTTCGAGCTTGGTGCGGGCTCTCAGCAGCAAATGCTGGGCAATGCTGCTGCTGTCGGAAAGACGGATGGCGCGGCGTAGGTTCCGCGCTCTCCAACTTTCCCTCTGTTCCGCGGATAGTGGGGAAACCTCCCGGTCTGGTAGCCCTTCCTGGCCGTGTTCCACCCAGCCGTCTTGGAAGCGAAATTCCAGAGGACGAACATCACCGGCTTCGATCAGTTCTCGTGGTTCGACCGATAGATCTGGATGGATCTGCTCCACCAGTTGACCTGCTTCCTCCACCCGCACTCGACGAGCAGCGCAGAAGGCGAGGTTGTCGGCACGAAATGGGGTTCCGGTTAAACCGAGACGCAGGCGGGCATGTCTGCTGAGCTCCAAAAATGTTCGTCCCCAAACAGGGCCGTCGGGTTCGTCGGGGTCAACTCCCAAGTGATGCGCCTCGTCGGCGATAGCCAACAGCAGTTCCTGGTCCCAGCTTCTGAGTTCGGCTTTCAGGGCTTCCTGCTGGCGCCCTGCTCCCTGGTAGCTGAGTAGCCATCCGTCCGCGTCGTCTGAGGCGCTGTTGGGCCCGTTCCAGAGATCAAGCTGCAGGCCTAGTTGGGCTGCGGCAGCCTGCCACTGGCTGAGGATTGAGGTGCGGTGGCAGAAGATCAGAGCGCGTTGAAGCCTGCCCTCCGACTGCATCACCCGAAAGGAGAGCAAGGCCCCAAGCGTTTTGCCAGCGCCTGGTCCGGCATGAATCAGGACATCACGAGGCGCTGTCGTCTCTGGGTCCAGCCGTCTACGCAGCAGCTGAATGAGCTGCTGTTGCCATTGCCTGGGACGAATCGTCCGGCATGGAAGCTCGGTACCAAGAGCGAATGACGGTGTGTTGATGGCGACGAGGAAAGATAGGTCTTTCTAACCATTCCAATCGGTTGCGCCACCCTTAACTTCCGACCATCAGCCCCTGGGGTTCGGCCCCCTGCCGCCATGGCCAGAAGCCTTCTCCGATACTCATCCAATCCTGAGTCCCGACGTTGTTTGGAGCGTTGCTGGCCCCTTGAGTGCGACCTTGACCCGCTCATTCTTCGAGCGCGTCTGCTTCACGGCCAGGGCTATCGCCCTCAGGCGCTCGCGGTGGAGGAGGAGCTTCAGCCGATGTTCTGAAGCTCCTTTCTCATGGCTTGACCAAGAGTTCAGAGCGATTCGGTGTGGTTGCAGAGCAATCGCTCCACTTCCATCACTCCCTCCGAAGCGGCCTTCTGAGCGCGCTCAACCTGACCGCCTGCCGGTTCCATGATTCTTGATGTCAGGCGATCCATCAGTTCAGCTCTGTTTTCTTTTAGAAGCGTCAGGATCTCCTTCTCGATCAAATGCCTGACGGCTTCCGCACGCAGGTGATCGTCTGAGGCCTCATCAAACGTCCCCTGGACGAGCTCTTGGATGAACAGGCGATGCACCTCACTGCTGCGCAGAAAGCTTTCGGTGGCATTGATGATTCCATCCACCAGGGTGCGATCCGGCTCGGAATCCATTTCCCTGAGCTTGAATTCCCAGTCGAGATGACGTCGTTGCCAGCCTGCCGCATGCAGGCTTGGCATTACGTTCTGCGAGAACGTGTCCACCGACATTTCGTAGATCCGCTCGGCCAAGCGCTCGCACCATTCACGGCCGTGTTCAGCCAGAAGGTGTTCCATGGTGCTGCGGTCCACGGCATGACCTCCGTGGTGGCTGTGGCAGACGCCATCAGGGCATTCGATTGCAGTGAGTCCCATGCTGTTGCAGACAGGAACCTCTCCCTAGCTACAGGCTTCAAGGTCAAACCGCATCTTCAGAAAAGATGCAGGCCCGCTCACCCCGTGACCTCGTAATCTTGACTGGGTCGGCAGCATCACGATCTTGCCCATACTGTTGATTCCGGCGGAGAGCGCAGCGGGCGAAACCCGCGTTGCGGCTTCTCCGGAAACTGTCAAGAAATTCACTGCACTCGGCTGCAGGGTCATCCTCGAAAAGGGTGCTGGACAATCGTCCGGCTTTCTGGATCAGGCCTATGCCGAAGCTGGGGCTGAACTGGTCACCTGTGGTGACAACACGGCCTGGTCACAGGCTGATGTGTTGCTCTGCGTCCAGTCACCCTCTGCGAATGCTCTGTCTCAGCTCCGTCGCGGAGCTCTGGTTGTAGGTCTTCTCTCTCCCTATGCAAACGCTGAGCTGGCTGGGGTTCTGCAACAAGCAGGTCTTTCTGCCATGGCTCTTGAACTGCTTCCTCGTATCAGTCGTGCTCAGTCCGCTGATGCTCTGTCATCGCAAGCCAATATTGCCGGGTATAAATCTGTGCTGTTGGCTTCGGCCGCATTAGACCGTTATTTCCCCATGCTGATGACGGCAGCAGGCACTGTTCAGCCAGCTCGCGTCGTGATTCTGGGTGCTGGGGTGGCTGGCTTGCAGGCGGTCGCAACGGCACGCCGGCTTGGTGCTGTCGTTTACGTCAGCGACATTCGCCCTGCGGTGAAAGAACAGGTGGAGTCACTTGGGGCCCGCTTCATCGACCCTCCCGAGATTGATGACAAGCCTGCGGAGTCGGGTGGCTATGCCAAGCAGGCCTCTGACGCTTTTCTCGCAGCGCAGCGCCAGCAGCTCTCCGATCAGCTGGCTGAGGCGGATGTGGCCATCTGCACAGCCCAGGTTCCAGGACGTCGTGCCCCTCGGCTGATCAGTGAGGACATGCTGGATCGCATGCGCCCAGGAGCCGTGGTTGTGGATCTTGCTGTTGCCCAGGGAGGCAACTGTGCCGAGACCCTTCCTTCTCAGACCGTGGACCGTAACGGTGTGAAGCTAATCGGTGCCAACGACCTGCCCTGCACGGTTCCCAATCACGCCAGTGCGATGTTCGCTCGCAATCTGCTGGCCTTGCTTCAACCGACCCTCAAAGATGGTCAGCTCACCCTCGACAGCGAGGACGAGCTGATCGCCGGATGCCTGATCAGTCAGGACGGCACTATCCGTCGTGGAGACGTTCTCACCCCAGGAGCCAATTGATGGATTCCCTTTTTCTGATGGGTGCGGCCACTGCCTCCCAAACCCCACCACTGGTGAATGCCCTGTGGGTCTTGCTGCTCGGAAGCCTGCTCGGCTTCGAATTGATCGGCAAGGTCCCCCCAACGCTGCACACGCCATTAATGAGTGGTGCCAATGCCATCTCCGGCATCACGATGCTGGCCGCACTCACCGCGATCATCAAAGCCAATGGAAGCACTCCTCTCCTTGTTCTCGGCTCGGTCTCCCTTGGCTTCGCTCTCTTCAATGTGATTGGCGGTTTCCTCGTCACTGATCGCATGCTCGCCATGTTCAGCCGCAAGCCCGCCCGCAAGGAGAACAGCTGATGGAGTTCCTGAACTACGCCATTGACCTTGTCGCCGTTCTGCTGCTGTCCCTCGGTATCAAGGGTCTTTCCAAGGTGCGTTCCGCACGCAGTGCCAATCAGCTCGCCGCTGTTGCCATGGCACTCGCTGTCATTGGTCTTTTGATCAGTTATGTGGGCACTCCAAGCTTCGACAGTCAGGCCTGGGCGTGGATCATCGCCGGCACTCTTGTCGGAGGAGTACTGGGTGCGATTACGGCCCAGCGGGTTCCCATGACCTCCATGCCCGAAACCGTGGCGCTGTTCAACGGCTGTGGCGGCATGTCATCGCTGTTGGTTGCTCTGGCTGCGGCACTGTTCCCTGGAACGCTCGATGACGGCACGCTCGTGGCGGTTGTATCGATTGTGATCTCCGTTTTCGTTGGCTCCATCACCTTCACTGGCTCGATCGTCGCGATGGCCAAGCTCCAGGGCTGGCTCTCAACGCCTCCCTGGATGCAGAGCAAAATCCGTCATCTGGTGAACATTGCTCTGGCTGTTGTTTGTCTTGTGGCTGCGATCAAACTGATCGCTTCCAATGGCAGCAGTCAGGCCGCACTGTGGTTGTTGGTGATCGCTTCTGGACTGCTCGGCATTGGCGTCACCCTGCCCATCGGCGGCGCAGACATGCCTGTGGTGATCTCCCTGCTCAATAGTTATTCAGGGGTGGCAGCTGCAGCAGCAGGTTTTGTGGTGGGCAGCCAGCTTCTGATTGTGGCTGGTGCCATGGTTGGTGCTGCTGGCCTAATCCTGACCCAGGTGATGTGCAACGGCATGAACCGTTCACTGGTTTCGGTGTTATTCGGTGGAGCGCTCGGAGCCGGCTCCTCCTCCAAGGGTGGTGGTGGTGAGTACACCAACATCACCAGCTGCAGTGTTGAGGAGTGTGCGCTCACCCTTGAAGCGGCTGAGCGCGTGGTGATTGTGCCTGGTTATGGCCTAGCTGTTGCGCAGGCTCAGCACACGCTCAGGGAGGTCACCCGTTCCCTGGAAGCAGCCGGTATTCAGGTTGATTACGCCATTCATCCCGTGGCTGGACGCATGCCAGGTCACATGAATGTGCTGCTCGCTGAAGCCGATGTGCCCTATGAACAGCTCAAGGAAATGGACGTCATCAATCCTGATTTCCCCGCCACTGATGTGGTGCTGGTGCTGGGTGCTAACGATGTCGTCAACCCCCAGGCCAAGAGCGATCCAGAATCCCCCCTCTACGGCATGCCGGTGCTTGATGTTCAGCAAGCACGCACAGTCTTTGTCGTGAAACGTGGCATGAGCGCTGGTTATTCAGGGATCAAGAACGATCTCTTTGAGCTTGCTAACACGTCCATGGTGTTCGGTGATGCCAAGAAAGTTCTTGGTGATCTGCTTGGTGAGCTGAAGGAGCTTGGTGTTGGTAAGAAGTAATCAGATCGGTCTGAACGATCTTTGATGGGTTCTGATTCTCGAATTCAGCACAACCCCCAGTTGCTTGAGCAGCTGGGGGTTGTCACCTATCAACAGCGCTGGCCCTGGGTCGGTGGTGACCTGCAAACTCTGCACGACACGATTCGGCCAGTTCCTCTTCCTGAGGATCAAGGAGAGCCGATTCGGATTGCTGTTCCCCCACTGGCAAGTGGTGCAGCAGCTGCCGGAGAATTGTTGGCCTTTCTGGATCGCCCCCTGCCCACGCCTGCGGGGGATTCCGTACGCCCGCGAGCCCTTGTGCTGGCCCTTCATGGTCTTGGTGGTTCCAGTCGTCGAGAGGGCCTCCGGCGCCTGGTTCTCACGTTGCAGAGGAATGGGTTTGCGGTGCTGAGGCTCAATCTGCGGGGGGCTGACCCTGGCAGAGATCTGGCCGGTGGAACCTATGCCGCCGCTTGCAACAGCGATCTGCTGCCAGTGATCGTGCGTGCTCGTGAGCTTTGTCGACAGCTGGCACCATCCAGTTCTGCTTTGCCCTTGTTCGGTGCTGGGGTCTCTCTCGGCGGCACGATGCTTTTGAACGCTTGTCTGTCCAGTTCTGAGGACAGGGCCGCGGCCGGACTTCCCCCCGACCAGCTAGTACTCGATGGATTGTTCTGCGCCAGCAGCCCCCTAGATCTGGCCGCCTGCAGCGCCTCGATTGAACGACCGCGTAACCGGGTCTATCAGCGTTGGTTGCTGCAACGCCTGGTGAGACAAACACTGGCAGACCCCTTCGGCGTGAGCCTGCAGGAGAATCAATCGCTGACCCAAAATCCACCGCGATCGATCCGCGCCTTTGATGCGGCTGTCACGGCTCCTCGCTGGGGGTTCGATTCCGTGGATGCCTATTACTCAAGGGCATCTCCCTTGCCCTATCTGCTCGATGATCGGCGTTCGTTGCCACCCACCCTGTTGCTTCAGGCACTTGATGATCCCTGGGTGCCGGCGTCTGGAGCCAAGCGTTTGCTCTCCGCACTGATGTTGCAGCCCGCTGATCAGCGTGACCCTGTGTCGGTCCTGCTCACGCAGAGAGGCGGCCACAACGGCTTTCATGCTCCCGGCGACAGCGTGGAGAGCGGATGCTGGTCCGATCGTGTGGCTTCGTCCTGGTTGATTCAACTCAGCGCTGATGACCCAAGCTGAAAGGGCTGCGGCGGATCACCCAGTCTTCGCAGGGCCGCCCACCGATCACATGCTCTTCAAGGATGCGTCGAATCCGTTCCGGCGTGACTCCTCCGTACCAGATGCCATCCGGCCAGATCAGCAACACCGGGCCCTGATCACAAACCCGCAGGCAGTCAGCTTTGCTGCGCAGGACCACCCCGCCTGGCCGGTCCGGTCGCTCTAGTGCCAGCTCCCGCACTCCAAGTTTCAGAGCCTCCCAGCTGGCTGCGCCAAGTGCAGGATCACAGCATTTCGCTTTGGTGGCTGTTGCACAAAGAAGCAGGTGGTGACTGATCACGCCGCCATGGCAGTGAGCGGAAGTCGTCGTGTGCCCCGGTCAACCTGTTCGCGCACGGCGGTACGGGCCCACTGATCGACGGCCAGCACGTCATCCAGTTGCGGCTGGTCAACCCGGTCGGATTTGTGGCGCTCGCAGGCTGTTTCGATCAGGTCGGGAATGTCGAGGAAATGAATCCGCTCTTCGAGGAACTGGGCCACCGCCTCTTCATTGGCGGCATTGAGCACAGCCGGCATGGTTCCACCGGCCCTGCCGGCGGCGTACGCCAGTTCCATGCAGGGGTATTTGGCGGGATCGGGTTTGTTGAAGGTGAGTTGCCCGACCTCGGTCAGATTCAGCCGACGCCAGGGTGTCTCAAGGCGCGAGGGCCAACTCATGCAGTAAAGGATCGGCAGCTTCATGTCTGGCCACCCCAGTTGCGCCAAGACCGAGGAGTCAGCCAGCTCGATCATCGAGTGAATGATGCTCTGCGGGTGAATGACGATTTCGATGTTGTCGTAGTCGAGGCCGAACAGATAGTGGGCTTCGATCACCTCCAGCCCTTTATTCATCAGCGACGCTGAGTCCACGGTGATCTTTCGGCCCATGCTCCAGTTGGGATGGGAGGTGGCGTCGGCCACGGTGGCTTTCTCCAGATCGGCGGGTGCCCAATCACGGAAAGCACCACCTGAAGCCGTGAGCTGGATCCGGCGCAGGCCCGGAGTGGGAACACCTGTTGAGAGGCGAGCATTATCAGCCCAGGGTGTGCCCTGCAGGCACTGGAAGATGGCGGAGTGCTCAGAATCGGCTGGTAGTAGACGGCTGCCGCTTTTCTTGAGCTCTGGCAGCACAACAGGACCCGCTGCGATCAGGGTTTCCTTATTGGCCAACGCAAGATCCTTTCCGGCCTGGATAGCCGCCAGGGTTGGAAGTAGTCCTGCACAGCCAACAATGCCCGTCACCACCAGGTCTGCTGTGTCCCATGAGGCGGCAACGTTCAGCCCGCCGGGGCCTCCCACCAGTTCCGGTTTGCGTTGAGGCTGTTGATCGGCGGGGAGAGAAGCAAGGCGTTCCTTCAGTTCCTTCAGAAGAGATTCATCAGCGAGGGCTACCACCTCGGGGCTGTGTCGCTGAATCTGCTCCACGAGCAGGGGCAGGTTGCGGCCGGCTGTCAGGGCCACCACCCGGAACTGTTCCGGGAAGTCCTGAACGATTTCGAGGGTCTGAGTGCCAATTGAGCCGGTGGAGCCCAGCACGCTGATGGCTTTCACGCGGATCCTGGCGGTTGCAGCCATCCTCCCACTTCAATTTCAGGCCCTGGCAAACTTCGGCCAAGGCACTGTGTTCACGGTTATGGCGGCAGCGCAGAAGGAGCACTGGGGTTCGGGGCTGGGATTTGTTCTGGCGGCAGCGGGCAGTGCGGTGGGCCTTGGCAATCTCTGGGGATTCGCCTACAGGGCCTCACAGGGAGGTGGTGGCACGTTCGTGCTGCTCTACCTACTGATCGTTTTGGTCGTCTGCCTGCCGGTTCTGGTCGCAGAGATGGTGCTCGGACGCAGTACCGGGGAGAGTCCACTTGTGGCTCCACTGAAAGCTGCTGGACAGCGTTGGAGGCCGCTGGGTTGGCTCTTCATCTTGGCTTCTTGCGGAATTCTGGCTTTTTACGCGATTCTTATGGGTTGGACCGCTGCGACTCTTGTTCACTCACTGGTTGATGGTCTTCCCAAGAGTGAAACTGAAGCCACAGCTTTTTATGACGGGCTTAGTGGTGGTCGTTCGGCTTTATTGGGACAAGGATTTAGTTTGCTTTTAACAGCGGTTGTTGTTGCTGCTGGAATTCGAGGTGGTATCGAAAGATTGTCCCGCTGGGGATTGCCTCTCCTGTTTGTGATGTTGATAGGTCTTGTGATTTGGGCAGCATATTTGCCTGGATCTTCGAGCGGTTACAACACTTTTTTGTTGAATTGGGATGCTAAGTATTTCCTTGACTTTGGAACAATTAGAAATGCATTTGAGCAGGCTTTCTTTTCGATTGGCACAGGAATAGGTTGCATTGTTTGCTATTCGGCGTATTTAGATCGAAAAGCTCATTTGCCTAGAGAAGGTGTCTCCATCGTGGCGCTGGACACAATTGTGGGTCTGCTGGCAGGGATGGTTACTTTCCCCATTGTGATGAGCTTTGACCTGACAGATTTAGTGAGCTCAAGGCCACTTGGTGCGATCTTTATAGCTTTGCCAACTGGATTGTCGTCTCTGGGTATTACAGGTCTAATTGTCGCGGTGACCTTTTTTGGCTTGGCTTACATCGCAGGAATTACCTCAGCGGTGTCATTGCTTGAGGTGCCGGTCGCTTCCTTAATCCAGCTGGCGGGTTGGAGCAGAACAAAAGCGGTGTGTGTTGTAGCAGCGCTGATTTTTGTCCTTGGATTACCAGCAGCGACTTCGACTCCGTTGCTGTGGTGGATGACGTCAGTTTTTGGTGGAATACTTTTAATCTTTGGCGGATTGCTCATTAGTTTCCTGATGGGGTGGGTCATTCCTTCTCGTTTCTCGCAAGAACTGAGCCAATCAGGAACGCCCAGTTCTTTGAATCGCGTTTTTCTGTTCTGTTTGCGTTGGATATCACCACCAGTGATTGCTGCCGGACTGTTGATCAGCGTGGTGGATTTGATCCGCAAATGGACGGGTCAGGGCTGAGTTCAATCCAGTGTTCAGAACAGTCGATTGATGTGGGCGGAAGCCATGCGCACCTCTCGCAGGAAGCAGATCGAAGCCATCATCACGAGCAGCATCGCCGTGATGAATAAAGGAACCACCACAAGTGTGAGATTGATACGGCTGATCACGCTGAAGAACATCACAGCCACTACAGCTGAGATCAGCAGGGTTGCTGCTGTCAGGAGTTCCACAGCGCGAATGGTGAGCTGCATACGTCTGCGGTAGGCCCACTGCTCTCGTTCATCGATCGTCTCGCCGGCATCAAGGGCGGTTTTGGTCTTGCGTGCGTTGTCGACAATCCTCGCGAGGCGGCCGGAGATCACATTCATCAATGCACCGATGCCGGCTAGCAGAAAGACCGGAGCAACTGAAAGCTGAATGGCTTTGGACAAGCTCTCGGGTTCCATGAGCATCACACCGGTCCTAGGCGAACCCTAAGGCTCGTGCGAAGGAAATCCGGTAGACAGGTGCATTGATGTACTCCAACACGATGCTCTGGCTCAAACGCTGGAATTTCATCGAGAGGGCCAGGCTTGAACGGGAGCTCTGGGATGCCTTCGAGGCCAAGCAGGATCCTGAAGCCAAGCTGGAGCAACTCCAGAGCTGGATCGATGCCGCCGATCCCTCGGACCCCACCCTTGGCGAACAGCGTTTCAGGCTGGAGGTTTGGACCACCACCCTGGCTCGTATCCGCAAAATTGAGGCAATGATGAGCTCAAAAGAACGTTGATCAACAGCGCCGCCATTCGGTGATGCCACCGGGCTTGTCAATCAATTCAATTCCCTGACTGGATAACTGTTCTCGGATGCGGTCGGCCTCAGCAAAATCCCTGGCTTGCTTGGCGGCCTTGCGGGCAGAAATCGCAGTTTCGATGGCGGAGCTGTCCTCTGACGCTGCTTGGCTCTTTTCCATGGATTTCAGAGGCTCATGCTGCAGTCCCATCACTGCTGCAAGCTCACGGAGCAACAGCCAGCGTTGATGTAGGGCATTTAGTCCATCCCGATCTTCCAGCTGTTCTCCACGCTCCAGTCGGTTGGCCAGCGATTTCAGTGGTTTGGCCAGTTCAAACAGCACCGCGAGGCCTCCAGAGCTGTTCAGGTCTTGATTCATGGCCTCGGTAAAGCGGTCGCGCGCGGCAGATAAGGCTTCATTCACTGCCAAGTTCTGTGCACGCATGGCTCCGGATGGCAAAGCGTTTGCTCCAGGCCAGCCCAGCTGGTTGAAACATTCACTGCCAAGGCCGAGAGCAGCGTTAAGGCCTTTCCATCCGGTGCTTGCCGCATCGAGAGCTTCTGCTGTGAAATCGAGAGGCTTGCGGTAGTGCGCCTGGAGCACAAAGAGCCTCAGAGTCATCGCAGACACTCCGCTGTCGAGTAGCGCACGGATTGTTGTGAAGTTGCCGAGTGACTTCGACATTTTTGTGCCGCCCACATTCACCATGCCGTTGTGCATCCAAACGCGGGCTAGTTGAGCTTCGTTGGCTGTTTCGGACTGTGCAATTTCATTTTCATGGTGCGGAAAGACAAGGTCTCCACCGCCGAGATGGATATCAATTGTTGTACCGAATTCTTCGCGAACCATGGCTGAACATTCGATGTGCCAGCCGGGTCGTCCCCTTCCCCAGGGTGAATCCCAGCCTGGCTCTCCATCTTTTGTTTTTTTCCAGAGCGCGAAATCGAATGGATGTCGCTTGCGTTCTTCTTCTCCTTCCTTGGTGCGGCCACTGGCTCCCTGTTGCTGCTCATTCGGATCTCGCCCACTCAGTTGGCCATAATTCTTTGCTTTGGAAATATCAAAATACACATCACCGTCTGAGCTGTAGGCAGCTCCCTTTGTTTCAAGTTCGCCAATCAGATTTTGAATGCCTGGGATGCAACACGTTGCCCGTGGCATTTTATCTGCGGGCAGAATGTGTAAACGTGCCATGTCGATTTCAAAGGCTTTAATATTTTTTTCACTGACGTTCTCCATCGTTGACCCTTCGGAGTTAGCCTTATTCAATATTTTGTCGTCGATATCTGTGTAGTTCTGTACAAAGGTAACCTCGTAATTGCGCCAAATGAGATAACGCCGTAAGACGTCCCAGTTGATGTAACTGCGTGCATGCCCAAGATGGCAGAGGTCGTAAACCGTGACGCCACAGCAGTAGATCGTTGCTTTGCCGGCCTCCAGTGGTTCGAAGTCTTCGGTGCGATTGCTCAGGCTGTTTGTGAGGCGCAGTGGCAAAGGTCTGATCAGGCTCTGCAAGGAGGTTACGGCCTTCTCACTCCTGGCCCATCGTTAAATCGGCTGATTTCTGCTCTGCCGTTACCGGCCTGTTGTCTTCACTGGCTCAGATCAGTGTCAATGGTTGTCCACGATCTGCCGGTTGTCCGCTGCTGTCGGTGGTTGGTTTTTACGTTGGCTTGAAGCCGTTCCACGATTGTCGATGCACGATTTCCAGCAGTCTTTCTAGAACTGAGCGTCTTGGCTCATTCTCTGCAAGGTCGCTGATTTGCACCAGGTATTCATGCTGGCTTCCATTCCCTCGTTGTCTTGAACAGATTACTTTTACGTCGTCGTAGCCAATGGGGAAGTCATTGTTCAGTGGAACTTTGAGGATCCATTCGGCAACAAACAGAAGGAAATCGCAGATGACCGGATTGATGTATTCCTCTTCTTCGCCCAGATCCCCACACGCAAGCATCTGTTCTTTGCTTTGAGGTGTGTAGGTCACGAATGAGAAGAAGGAGGGGGCGCCGGTTGGCTGAAGGTGCAGCCCATGAAACGCTCTTCGGGTCATAACGTTCTACTGGCTTGTGAGTTGAGCTTGTTGTTTTCTCGATAAAAAGCCTCGCAATGGTTTGTACTTTGCTCGCTCTTGAGGCTTGTTGAGTCGTGATTTTTTATTGTTTTTCTAGAGCGATGTCGATCGTATAAAAAGATTTTACTTAGACCTTGTGTCAATTCATTGACTGTCTCTAGAATGTCTATGTTGGATCCTGGGCTCAGGTGGATGATGCATCCAGACTGGATGGGCGTTGTTGCTCTATTAACAATCATCGTCTCAGTGACTGTGATTGGCTATCGCGAGGGCCATTCGATCCTGAAGCGTCGCGTTTGATTGTGTTCTGCCTCTTGCAGGTTGATTGCTTCACTGTCATTTCGCGTCCATCCAGTTGGCGCCGAGGCCGGTCTCAGCCACCAAGGGCACGCTCAAGCTCACAGCCTTCTCCATGGTGTTGACCACTAAGTTTTGAATCAGCTTCAGAGCATCCGGATCCACTTCAAGCACCAGTTCGTCGTGCACCTGCAGAAGCAGACGTGCTGGTAATGCTTGCTGTTCGATCGCAGCCTGCAGTTGGATCATGGCCAGTTTGATGATGTCAGCGCTAGATCCTTGAATCGGCGCATTGGCCGCAGCTCGCAACTGCTGAGCCTCCATTCCGCCTCGACGAGCGACATCCAGGTCGATGTCCATGGGCTCCTTGCCCAGCAAACGCCCTAGGCCGTTGCGATCAAAGTGGAAAGGACGACGTCGCCCCATGATCGTTTCCACATAACCGCGACTGAGGGCTAGTCGTTCCTGCAATTCCAAAAAGGCGAAGACTTTGGGATAGCGCTCCCGGTAACGCAGTAGGAAATCCTTGGCCTCCGCCTGGTTCACCCCGGTTTCTCGCGCAAAGCGCTGGGCACCCATTCCGTAGATCACACCGAAATTGATCGTCTTGCCCAGGCGTCGTTCGTCGCTGTTCACCTCATCTTTGTCGAGCAGCAGTCGTGCTGTCAGGGCATGCACGTCGTCTCCCTCCCGGTAGGCCTGTTGCAGTACGTCTTCGCCTGAGAGGTGGGCGAGGATCCGCAACTCAATCTGGGAATAATCCGCGCTAAGTAGTGTCCAGTTCTCTTGCGGAAGGAAGGCCTTGCGAATGCGGCGGCTGTATTCCGTGCGGACTGGAATGTTTTGAAGGTTGGGATTACTGCTGCTCAGCCGACCGGTGGCCGTCACCGCTTGATTGAAATCGGTGTGCACCCTGCCTGTTTCCGCTTCCACGAGTTGCGGAAGGGCGTCCACATAGGTGCTCTTGAGCTTGCTCAGCACGCGATGTTCGAGGACCAGCGGCACCACGGGGTGATCAGCCTCTAGTTTCTCTAGAACGGTGGCGTCTGTGCTGTAGCCGGTCTTAGTCCTGCGGGATTTCTTGCGGTCAAGGCCGAGGGTGTTGAACAGCAACTCGCCAAGTTGCTTGGGCGAGGCGAGGTTGAAGTCGGTTCCTGCTGCCTGTTTGGCCTCTTTCTCTAGGCGCTGCAAGATGTCACCCATCTCTGTTGAAAGCGCACTGAGATAGGGCAGGTCAATGCGGATTCCGGTGGCTTCCATCAAAGCCAGCACCGGTTCCAGCGGCAGTTCCACGTTGTCCAACAGACTGGGGAGTCGTTCTCCTGTGGCCTGCAGCTGTTGGCGTAGATCGATGGCCAGTCGGCGCGTGAGATGAACGTCCATGCCGCAATACAACGCCGCCTGGTCGAGCTCTACATCGGCGAAGCAGCTTGCCTTGCCGTCCTTGGGCTTGCCGACAAGATCACTGAACAGGGTGGGAGTGATTCCATACATTCGTGTTGCCATGGCATCGAGGCCGTGCTTCGCCGCGGCATCCTTCAGGTAATCGGCCAGCATGGTGTCGATGGCCACGCCCGCCAACGGCAAGCCATGGCGCAGCAGGATCAGGCGGTCATATTTCGCGTTTTGCAAGGCTTTGGGGTGCTCAGGGCTGGCCAGCCAGGGAGCCATCTGTTCCAGCACTGTCTCGAGTGGAAGTTGCACCAGTGAGTGCTCGGCTTCCAGTGTGGGTTCTGCCGTTGCACGATGACCAACAGGGATGTAAGCGAGATCTGCATCGCCTGGACCCCAACACACGCCAATACCAACCAGCTGTGCTTTGAAGGGGTTGAGATCGCTGGTTTCCGTGTCAAGGGCAACAGGCGCAGTGGGGTCGGTGCAGGACTGCAACTTTTTCATTAGCTCTTGCAAGCCTTTGTCGCTGTTGATCAGCTGTGGATGCAGATCTGGTTGGGGTGGCGCGCCGTCCTGGTTCAAAGCGTCTGAGCTGTCTAGCTCCGTCGCGGCAGCACCTGTTGACCTGGTGGATTGATTGGAGTCGTTGGATACCTTGGTCTCGAGCAGTTGGGCGTTCGCCGTCAGACCGCCTGGTGAGAAAGTGGCGATGAAACCTGGAACCTGTCGTACCAGGCTGTTCAGCTCTAGATCCTTGAGCTGCGCCTCTAGGCCGTCGCCATCCACGGGCCCAAGTTCAAGAACGGGTTCTTCAGGTAGTGGGATGTCGACCAGGATTTCGGCCAGTTGTCTTGAGAGATAGGCGTTGTCACGGTCGGCGCTGAGCTTGCCCTTTAGAGCCCCTTTGACAGCACCTCTGCTGGCCTTGGGGCCTTCCGCCTCAACTTCGGCCAGAACCTTGTACACGCCATCAAGGTCGAAATTCTCTTTGAGCAGATTGATCGCTGTTTTCGGGCCGACTCCTTTCACTCCTGGAATGTTGTCAGAGCTGTCTCCAGTGAGTGCCTTGAGGTCCACCACTTTGTCGGGCATCACTCCGAGCTTGAACTGGACACCTGCCTCATCAATCAGGGTGGGTCCGCTGCTCTTTGCATAGGGTCCGCCACCCATGTACATCACGGCAATGTCCCGCTGGTCGTCCACCAGCTGAAACAGATCGCGGTCGCCGCTGAGAATTCTCACTCGCCATCCCGAGGATGCGGCTCGGTTGGCGAGGGTGCCGAGCACGTCATCCGCCTCGAAGCCAGGCGCCATACAAAGAGGGAGCTGCAGCTGGTTGCGCAGGATCAACTGAAGTTGATCAAGGTCTTGAAAGAACACATCCGGTGCTACATCCCGGTGCGCCTTGTAGTTGGGATCAGCTTTGTGGCGGAAGGTGGGCTCGGCTGTGTCAAATGCGATCGTCACACCTTGAGGCTTTAGCCCCTTGCAGTTCTCGAGCAGGGCCTTGAGAAATCCATAGGTCACGCTGGTTGGACGGCCGTCTTTGGTGGCCAACCCCCCTTCTCCGCCTTTGCTGAAGGCATAAAAACTGCGGAAGGCCAGTGAATGGCCATCCACCAGCAGTAGCAGGGGTTTCTCCTTGGTTTCTGGCATGGATGAAGACAGGTCCTGGTCGGTCAGTCGCGCTGTTTCGCCCAGGGCGGCAGTTCCATGAACACGCGTGTGCCGGGCTTCACACCGGAGAGAATGGCACTCTTGTCGCCACTGCTGGCACCCAGCTGCACAGGCTGGAATGTGGGCTCCTCGTTGTCGCCTACCAACAGAACGCCCGATTGGCCTTGTTCAGTCACGATTGCCACTGTTGGCACCAACGTGCTGGCGGTGGTGCGGCCGGTCTGGAAGTTCACATCCGCGGTCATCCCAATGCGCAGGCTCGGTGGAGGCTCGATCAGGGTGAGTTCCACCTCGATTGAGATCACGTTGTCGGTTTTGAGTGCACGCGGTGCGATGTCTCGCACTTTTGCTGGAAAGAGCTGATCGGGGTACGCGTCAACGCGAACAGTGGCGTCTTGGCCGACACGAATGCGACCGATATCACTTTCAGGAACCTTGGCGGCCACTTCGAGACCCTCGGAGAGCTCAACCAATGTTGAGCTGGTTGCTCCAGCATTGGTTGAAGCTGCTGTGGTGGGGGTCACAAAGGATCCCGGTTCGGCAAAGCGTTCGGTGATGACCCCACTGAAGGGAGCTCGGATTAGCAGTTCACTGCCTTCAACTTTGCGTTGCTTCAGACGCTCACGCGCCACATTCAGGGCTTCTCGACTGGTGAAGAAGGCACCGCGGAAACTATCGAGATCTGATGCGGAAATGGCCCCGGTGTCTGCCAATTGACGGTGGCGCTCATAGTCCGCTCGTTTGGTGTCGTGCTCTGCTTGCGCTTGTCGTTCAAGGGCGACGAATTCATCCATACGACTATTGAAATCACCGCTATCCATGCGAGCCAGAACTTGTCCTTTCGCTACGACATCGCCTTCATCGACATAGAGCGCTTCAACCACCCCGCTGCTCTTGGGGCTCACATTCACTCGTCGGATGGCTTCCAACTCGCCACTGGCTGTGATCACTCCTGGAAGAGACCCCCATTCCGCAGCAACGGTGAACTGACTCAATTGCCGTGACCGATTCGAGCCTGGTCCTTGGCTCCAAATCAGAGCGCCTGCTGTCAACAGAACAGCGGCTGCACTAACTCCGAACAAGCGCCGCCTCCTGCGTTTCAAGCCACTAAGACGGGTCAACGCACGTAGAGCTTCGGGTGTGGCCCCAGTGGGGGACTGGCTTTTTTGGCTGCCCATGGCCCCCTTCAACACCTTTCGTAACCATTCTCACTCGTGGGCGGACCAAACGCGTTTTTACCGACGGTTGCGAAGACGCGCCTGCCGATAGATTTCACGCCATGCTCAAAGCCGGAATCGTTGGATTGCCCAATGTGGGTAAATCCACCCTCTTCAATGCCCTGGTGGCCAATGCCCAGGCCCAGGCAGCCAATTTCCCGTTCTGCACGATCGAACCGAATGTCGGGACTGTGTCAGTTCCGGATGCTCGGCTGGAGCAGCTGACGGATCTGAGCAAAAGCGCCGAAACCATTGCCACGCGCATGGAATTTGTCGATATTGCTGGACTGGTGAAGGGAGCTAGCCAGGGAGAAGGCCTAGGCAATAAGTTTCTGGCCAACATTCGCGAAGTGGACGCGATTGTGCACGTGGTTCGCTGTTTCGAGGATGACGATGTCATCCATGTTTCAGGTTCCGTTGGTCCGATTCGTGATGCTGAGGTGATCAATCTCGAACTCGGTCTTGCAGATCTGGCACAGATTGAAAAGCGTCGCGAGCGCCTCAAGAAGCAGATACGAACAAGCAAGGAGGCACAGGCAGAGGATGCGGCTCTTGAACGGATTCAAGTAGTCCTTGAGGCAGGTGGAGCCGCACGCAACGTTGAGCTGAGCGATGAAGAAGCGTTGATGATCAAGCCACTGGGGCTCTTATCGGCCAAGCCAATCATCTATGCCACCAATGTGAGTGAAGACGAACTAGCCGCAGGGAATGCTTTCTGTGAGGACGTGGTGGCTCTGTCGGCGAAGGAGGGCGCTGAAACCGTGCGCATCTCTGCTCAAGTGGAAGCGGAACTGGTTGAGCTTGGCGAAGAAGAACGAAAGGACTATCTCGATGGACTTGGGGTCAATGAAGGTGGCCTGAAAAGTTTGATTCGTGCCACTTATCGTTTATTGGGATTGCGCACTTATTTCACAACTGGTGAAAAAGAAACACGTGCTTGGACATTTAGGGCAGGGATGACTGCCCCTCAGGCGGCAGGAGTGATCCATACCGATTTCGAACGGGGATTCATCCGTGCTCAGACCATCGGTTGCGAGAAATTGCTTGAAGCTGGATCGCTTGCAGAAGCTCGCAACAAAGGTTGGTTGCGCAGTGAGGGTAAAGACTATGAGGTTAAAGAAGGTGATGTGATGGAGTTTTTATTCAATGTGTAACTGTCCAGTTCAATGCTGAGTCGGTCTGTCGATCGTGCAAATCAAGAGGTCTTCAATGAGTGATCTCGATGAACCATGGTCATCCGTCAACCGTTCTTCCTCCGACGCACTGGCTGGAAATTGACCAGATGCCCCCTGCGGCCTTCAACAAATCGCTGTTGTTTTTGAACACACTTCGCTGTTGTGCTGTTGTCCAATTCCAAAGCGCAGGTGCCAGTCCTGCAAAAAGAACCCGGTTGCTGTCTTGTGGTCGAGGTGATCGTCGATAGGGATTCCAGAGTTCCGTGTCTTTGAAGAAAATTGAAATGCCCTTGGAGCTTTGGGTGCCTTGCTGAAATGACCACCAAGGATCCTTTCCTTGCTTTGGTTTGCCCGAGTGAAAAACTCCTAATACTTGGTTGTTCTGAAGCAGCTCTCCTTTGAGCGAACCTGTTGTTCGTTCAGTGAGTCGAATCTTTACCGAAGACGACTCTTCACTAGTTAGATCGCAGACCAAAGGTAATGGTGTCGTCACTGCCGGTGCTCCAGCACAGGCAAAATAGGGGATCAGAATTTTTCTGACGATGTCGCCTCTCCTCATGTCTTGTCCTGACGCCTTTTGATGCTCAGCATCAATACAGGTGAAAGAGGGTTTACGGATTGAACCATCGATCTTCAACTCAAGCGATCAAGGCCTGTCTTTGATCAACAGGCCTTGTTTTTGAATCCAGTTCGGGCTGATGACGTTTTGCGTTGCAATTAGCCGACGAATGAATGCGGCTTGGCAATTCCTGATGATTTACTTCCTTTTAGGAATGCGATCATCGTGTCAGCATCAGAGGATTGAAAAGGATCTGTAGGACAGTTGTCTGAGAACTCAGGCTCAATAAACATTTTTTCAATGACCATGTCATTGACGATCATTGAATAACGCCAGGAACGCATTCCAAATCCCAGATTTGACTTTTCAACGAGCATTCCCATCTTTCTGGTGAACTCACCGTTGCCGTCAGGAAGCATGAAAATATTCTTGGTCCCAAGGTGCTTGCTCCATTGGAACATCACAAATGCATCATTCACTGAAAGGCAGATGATCTGATCAACACCGTGGCTTTTGAATTCGTCAAAGAGTTCGTCATAGCGCGGAAGATGGTTGGATGAGCAGGTTGGTGTGAACGCTCCAGGAAGTGCAAAAAGTGCAACTTTTTTGCCGCCAAAAATGTCTTTGCTGCTTAGCTCCTGCCATCGGAATGGATTATCTCCTGCGATGGATTCGTCTCGGACCCGTGTCTGAAATGTGGCGTCAGGAACGTGGGTTGGGTTTGACATGTTTGGGTGCAGCAGGTGTGGCAACTTCCCTCACGGTTTAATCATTCCGCTTCGCTCTGGAATGAGTATTTATTCTTAGGCCGTTAAGGCCTCGGCTTGGTTGCTCTGAATCTCAAAATGAGTGATGTGTGTGAATTTTGTGAGCAGCGGTTGAGCTTCCTCTGAGTACTGATGTGTTGTTGTTTGGGGTGTGTCAGTGTGGTGAATCGGTTCAGATGGCGTCGATCGCCTCCATGGCGGGAATGAACTGTGGGCTGTTCTGATCAAAGCCATTGCAGCTCTCGTTCATGGCTTCACTGGTCAGTGCGACAACCCGAATGGCTTGGGGTGATTGCAGCCATTCAGCTTGTTCCTCCAATCCCTTGTTTTTGATCCAGGTGTTCAGAATGTTCTGAGCTCTGTCTTTGCTGTAGCCGGCGTGCAGGACTTTGCATTCGGCAAAGGCAGCCATGGCAGCCATGGCGTGGCGTGTTTCTGTCTCGTTGGCGAGCAGTGGTGGTTGCAGTACTCCCAGAAGTGCGCTGAGCATCAACGCTGAGCGACAGCCAAGCTGCCAGCTTCGCGAATGGCCTTGCAGGAACCCAAAGCTGGCGTTGACAGCGATTGCCATGACTGCAGCAAGACTGGCGGCAGTTTATGGAGTGATTCCGCTCCAGTGACGTTCACGATGGATGTGGATTCAATCGGCTACCTGGCGGCGGCGCTGACCACCTTGAGTTTCTTCCCACAGGCGATCAAGACATTGCGCAGCGATGACACGCGCTCTATTTCTCTTTCGATGTACGGCCTGTTCACCAGCGGCGTTGCCATTTGGGCGGTGTTTGGTCTGCTCAGTGGGAATGGGCCAGTGATCCTTGCCAACGGCTTCACTTTGATCCCAGCATCATTCGTGCTTCAGAAGAAGATTCGCCATCGCCTGAAGGGTGGCGAGCGTTAATACTCAGCCCCAAACTCGCCGCCCACAGCGGGTTTGACCCCCAGCTCGTCGCGCCACTGATGGAGTGGTTTCTCCCAACCTTCCTCCCAGCGCTGCAGCACAAGAGGCGTCGCCTCGAGGCCGATGCGGCTGCCCACAGCGATCGATCGGCTGATCTTCTCAAACTCCTCCGGCTGGAAACGAAATGCGCGGAATCCAGCCAGTGTGTTCAGCAGAACGTAAGCCGGAAAACCGATCTGAGTTGCGGTGATCGACAGCACTCCCGACTCACCAGCCGGTTCGGTATTGAAGCCTCCGATTACGTGATGTAGATCATGGGTTGAGGCGATTCGTTGTGTCAGCCAGAGCGCTTCAGTGCTGGTATCTCTTGGCCGGAAAAAATCCGCGTCGTAGTTCAGTCGCCGGATCATTCCCGCATAAGCCCGACCCAGTGTTCCCTCCGGCAGTTTCTCTAAAGCCGGAATATCAGGTTGGAAGGGTGGATAACGCTGCTCCACCATGTCTTTGCCACCGGGCAATGCCTTAAAACGTTGCAGGCAGACCGTCATGGCCTCGCTGTCGATGAAGTTGTCGACTAGGTCACCGACGCTGCTGAGGCCGCCGTTGGTTTTGGCAAGTTCACGCAGGACGGAAAGATTTTTAACGGAGCGAAGCAATTCGCGGGCTCGGGACATCCTCGTCGCTCTCCAAGGGTGTTGCTTGTAGACCTGCTGTATAGCGAGGTCGCACTGTTTTGAGCAGTGGCATCACGGCCAGGCAGATCACAGCCATCAGCAACCAGAGCTGCACACCGTGACCTTGCTGGTCAAGCAAAGCTCCTGCGACCAAGGGAGCGCCTGTGGCACTGATGGCGAAACATTGGGAGAAAAGAGCCATGGACAGCCCTCTGTGTTTCAGAGGGGTTTCTTCGACCATGGCTTCGGCGGCACTAGGAAGGAAAGCCGCTTCTCCGAAGGCCAATGGCACCATGGCTAGAGAGATCAGGATCATTCCCCCGCTCCAGAGCGCGGAGCTGGCCAGAAGAAGGCTTCCGACCACAAAGCCCGTCAGTCCCATTCCTAGACCGAAGCGCAAGCTGCGCTTGGCAACCCAGTTACCGACAGGCCACTGCAAGACGACCAGTAGAGCTAGCTGTAAAGCGATGAGTGCACCGCTTCCGGCTTCGCTCACTGCTGGACGCGACAGTCCTCCGCGCACCAGATCCAGAGGCAGGGCGCTCTGCCTCAGTGCAATCATCCCTGTGGCAACGATGCTGATTGCTAAAACAGGCAGGAGCGGCGTCAGCCAGCGCCATCCGTCTGCTGCAGGAGCCCTCGCTGTGGATTGATCTTCACCGGATTCGTCGAGATGCAACAGGGCTGCTCGCCCATCGGGTAGAGGACGCCAGTTCAGCACCAGCAACATGACAACAACGGCCACAGCTTCCACCAAATAAATGGCGCGGATCAGGCCAAGAGCTGTCACGACGGCCCCGATCAGCGCGCCCGAGGCGACACCCAGTGCATCAGCGCTGCGCGCTAGTGCATAACCGCGGCTGGATTTGAAGCCCGCACAGCTGAGTGGAACAGCCAGCTCAATAGCTGGGAAGTACAACCCTGCAGCTAAACCGATCAGCAGTTGACCCGTGAGATAACCCCCAAAACCTTGAGCTTGCAAGAGGATGAAATCGGCGATGAAGGCCAGTACTGCCGCAGCACGTACCGGCCAGGAGCAGCAGAGGCCCCGATCGAGCAAGACGCCGCTCAGTAGGCGTGCAGCTGTTCCAATCAGGGCTGCAGCTGCCAGTCCCTGCCCTACTTGAGTCGCCGTAAAGCTGGCTTGATGGAACACGATTGGCGTCATGTAAATGACTCCACCCGCTCCCAGCGAAGCCAGAAGCCTGATTGAAGCCACTTCCTGCAAAGGTGCGGGAAACTGGTTCCACCAATGAACTGGCCTAGGCCTTGCGAAGACGCTCAACAGGACAACGGTTAGCCGTAGGAATGGTGTGCAGTCTGATGCTCGGTGCCCTGTCACCGCGACCAGCGCGTACAGCCTCCGAGTTGGTTGTTCGTTTGGATGGGATGGATCTTCCCTTCTCAATCAATGATTTGGGCGGATGGCTTCGTGGTGAAGAACGAAGCTCATCGGAGCTCAGTGTGTGGCTGAATTTGCTCGAGGAGGACAGCCGTCAGGGAGTGGTTGAACTGCTCAAGGCACCGCTGATCAATGACCGCAGCATGGCTCGCCAGATTCTCAACAGCTGGGCTGGTCGACGTTTGCTTGATCAGGTCAGTGATCTGGTGCTTGTTGATGAGGATGCAACAGGGAAAACCGTTCAGGTGACACTCGAGTCATTACTCGACAAACGCGCACAGGTGACGACACTGGATCTGCTTGAGGCACTGCCAGCGAAGCGCGTACGCCTCGATCTTGATGCTCTGCTCCCCGTTGCCAGCAGCTGGCGGCGTCAGCTGCAACGGCAGCAGGCTCTGGTTAAGACACTCAATCAACTTCCGGTGTCATCCCTCACTCAGAGGCAGGATCCGGCCTCTGACGCTGAGGCCGCCTCAGATCAAGCGCTTCAGCGATTGACGTTGCCTGTTGGACATCGAGATCAGCCGCTGCAGATTCAGCTGTGGCAACCGCTGATTGAAAACGGTCACGAGCGCAGTCATTGGCTGGTGCTGATGCCAGGTTTGGGCGGTAGTCCTGATCATTTTCGCTGGCTGGGACGAGCCCTTAGTCGTCAGGGATGGCCGGTTCTTGTCCTTGAGCATCCAGGAAGTGATGCGCTGGCCATGCAGGCTCTTCTGGAGGGGCGTCGTCCGCCGCCGGGTGCTGAGGTGTTGCCCGATCGCCTGCGAGATCTGGATGCGGTGCTGGCTGCTCGTCAAAGAGGGGTTTTTGAGCTTCCTGGGACCCGCCTGGTGCTCGGTGGACATTCCCTGGGTGCATTGACCGCGCTTCTCGCGGCTGGTGCTGGGCCGGAGGCAGGTCTTGGGCGACGCTGCGGACAGGATCTTGATGACCTTCCCCTCAGCAATCTGTCGCGACTTCTGCAGTGTCAGATCGAAGACGTCCCCCTTCCCGCCGTGCGTCCCCCCCAGGCGTTGGCCGCGGTCGTGGGTCTCAACAGTTTTGGCAGCCTGCTCTGGCCGCGGCGGATTCCCCTGCCGGGGGATGTTGCTGTGTTTTTGAGCGGCGGAACACTCGATTTGATCACCCCTCCGCTGAGTGAGCAGCTGGGACTTCTCCGGTCATTGCCAGCCAATCCTGCAACCCGGGCTGTGCTTGTAGAAGGAGCCAGCCATTTCTCCCCGGTGCGCGTGGAGGGGCAAAGCGGCGCTGGACAGGGAGATGATGTTTTCCAGCTCGGCGAAGAACTGGTTGGAGTTCAGCCTCTGCGGGTTCAGGCCCAGTTAGAGAGAGAAATCGTGCGCTTTCTTTTGGATCTGGAGCGTGGTCGTGTGTCGGGTTCCGTGCAGGGTGGTGTTGAGCACCTGCAAGTAGGAGATCTCCATTTGCACCGTCTGGATCAGGCTGGCGCATCCCGCTTATTGGATTGATTCGCAAGCCTGAAGATGGCCTCACTCCTTCAGGTCAGTAACGAACTCTTGGATCCAGAAGGGCGACGAGAAGATCGACCGCAACACTGATGAGTACGACTAGAGCGGCAACCACCACCACAATCCCCTGCACCACTGGGTAGTCGCGCTGGTTGATGCTTTCTTGCAAGCGCAGTGCGATGCCCGGCCAGGAGAAGGTCACCTCAATGAGGAGTGCACCTCCAATCAGAGAGGCGACGGTGATTCCGGCAATCGTCAACACCGGCAGAAGTGCATTGGGCATTGCGTGACGAAGAATCACCTGTGTTTCACTCAGTCCCCTGCTTCTGGCGGCCTCCACATAATCCGAGCGAAGACTGCGATTGAGATTCAGCCGCAGGGCATTGGTGAAGACACCGCTCAGGAGTAGTCCAAGGGTGCAAGCGGGAAGAACCAGATGCCGCAGAGTGCCCTGAAGCGCTGCCCAGTTACCGCTGATGACGCTGTCGGCGATCAAAAAGCCGCTGCCATCGGGCGCCATCATGCCTGGGGGGAAACGACCTCCAACAGGCAGCCAGCCCAGGGTTACGGCAAACAAAAGCTGGGCCAGCATCGCGACCCAGAAGGGAGGTAATGCGTAGGTGCCGATGCCGTAAAAGCGTCCTGCCAGATCAACCTTTCCCTCTGGTCGGGCAATCGCTGTGAAGCCAACCGCCAACCCTGTCACCGCTGCTATCAGCAGAGCGGTGACGCTTAATTCCAGACTGGCCGGCAGTGCCTGTCGGATGATTCGACTCACGGGTTCCTGATTGATCAGCGCCTGGCCCAGATCGCCATGCAGCAGTCCACCGAGGAAATCCAAGTATTGCTGCGCCAGTGATTGATCTAACCCCAAACGCGCCCTGAGTGCGGCCTTGGCTGCTTCCGGAGCTCGGCTTCCGAGTACGGCGTCCACGGGGTCGCCAGGAGCCACCCGCAACAGCAGAAATACAAGAGTCGCGATCAGCCAGAGCATCACTGGAGCTAGGGCCAGTCGCGTCCCTGTGTAGCGAAGCAACTCCCGACTTCGTCCCATCAGCGCACCTCCTTCAATCGGGCCAAAATCAACTGACCGTTGCCATCGAACTCAGGGGTGGCCACTGCGTTACTGCTCCAAGCCCTGGGCGTCACCAGCCAGACCGGGATATAAGCAGCACCTTCAGCGGCCAGCTGTTCCACATTCTCCAGATCGCGCTGTCGAGCATCCCCTCGGCTGCGGTCTGACTGCAGCAGTGTCCTTTCAAGCCCTGGCGCAGTCCAGAAGCTGCCGCTGATGGCGGCTTCCCCACGTTTGCAAATCGATCCCTGCGAGTCCTTGCAGCTGAGCAGAGGCGCCAGGTAGGCCTCTGGGTCTGGATAGGCGCCCCGCCAGTCGAGCATCACGGCCTGGAAAGCTCCCTCACCCAGCTGTCGGTACACAGTCGTTGATTCCACGCCATCGAGTTTGAGGGAAAGACAATCGGACAGGTCGCGTTGGACCTGGGCTTGCCAGGTGAGTGCCATCAGACGGTCCGCGGGCACATTCGATCGGTAAGTGAAGGGCAGATTGAAGACCTTTCCGTTGCAGTAGCCCGCCTCAATGAAAAGGTTCCTTGCCCGAGCGGCATCGTGACGTGGCCAGGGTTTGAGATCCCCTCCCGGCAGGCCTGGTGGAACCAGTGAACGAAGCGGGGGGCGCAATCCGTGGCTGACCCTCTTGTTGATCAGCTCTCTGTCGAGACTCAGTGCCAGAGCCTGACGCAGAACTGGATTCTGAAGTGGTGGAGTATTGCTCAGCAGCGTGATGTAACCGATCACCAGTGCGGGACCTTGTCCTTCCCGCAGGCGTCCCTCCGCCGCCATGCGATTCAGCGCAAGGCGCTGATCTTCGTCGATGGAGTCAGAGAGCAGAACATCCACTTCGCCGCTTCGCATCGCACCAAACAGAGCGGTGGAATTGCTGAGATAAATCAGGTCAAGGCCCTTGTTGCTGGGTGAGGGCCCCCAGTACTGCTTGAAGGGCTCAAGGCGTTGCTGAACTGCTCGGAAGCTGGTCAGCTTGTAGGGGCCCGTTCCAATGAAACGCTCGTTGAGAAATCGATCCTGATGATCCTGGTAGGCCCTCGGTGATACAGGAGTCAGGTTGGTGGCGGTGAGCAGATTCTCAAGTGAGCTTGAAGGGCGGCTCAAGCGCAGTCGTAATCGATACGCCTCGGGTGCCTCAACGGCAGTGATGCGATCTCCGACCACGTAACTGAGAGTCCCGATCTCCAGAAAACGGCGCAGGCTGAAGGCCATCGCCTCAGCATCAAAGCGAGTGCCGTCATGGAAGAGCACGTCCTCACGTAGGGGGATCGTCACGGTGAGGCCGCCGTCGCTGATTTCCGGTAGCCCCGACGCCAACGCCGGCGTTAACTCTCCTTCAGCAGTTCTCTTGTAGAGGGTGTCTCCAAGAGCACTGAGTAATTGCAGGGCGCCGAATGTGCTGGCCTGAGCCGGGTCTAATGAGGTGATGCGGCCTGCACTGGCCACCGTGATCCGATTACTTGGTCTGCCTGGCTGACAGGCGTTCTGGCTGACGCATAGAGCTAGGACTGTGCTGAGCGGCAGCAGCTGTTTGCAATGCCGTCTCACAGAGGCCAGGGGTGACTGTCTGGGTTGCTTGATCACGCCACTGGAGTCAGACGCAGCTATTCAAATGCCCTGCGTCTTAATCGTGACCTGCGGCTGGAGTGATCTGGTTGAGAGGGACCTCGAAGACTGGCGAACCCTGGGGCTTCAGCGGCCATTGGCGAACCCAGCAGCGATCGTGGTCGCCATCAATGCCGATGACCTGAAACAGGCCTGCATCAGTACGCAAGGTGATGCAGTCCCCCTGATGGAGCTTCATGACGGATCGAGATTCCGACTGGGTGCAGCGTTGCCCGTTAAGTACAGAGAGATCGTTCGGCATGAACGTTTTGCAGCATGAATTCGCGAATGCGAACCCAGGCTGTGATAGTTCTTACAACTCTGCCTCATCCAGGGGTGCGTTTGCCAGGGGTTGCGAAAATCCGTTGATCTGCCAACAAGCTCTTGGGCTGTTTAGAAGCAGCCGAAATGGGCAGCTAAAGAACGGACTCCAGGTAAAGACGCAATGGCATTTAGGGCGTTTTGCATGGCTCCGTTGCCGACCTCGTGTGTGATCACAACGATCTCAGCACCTTCGTCGCAGGCGTCGAATTGGACGATGGATTGGATGGACACGCCCTGTTCTCCAAAGCAGCTACCAATCCTGCCGATCACGCCGGGGGCGTCTTCCGTGTTGAAACGCACGTAGTTGCGCTGCCGGATACGGCTGGCATCCACGAGGCAGCAGGAGCGCCAGCTGCTGGCTGCTAGCAGAGGGTCCAGGCCACCATCGATGCTGTTGAGCTGTCGGATGCCGGCAATGTTGAGAATGTCGGCAACCACTGCAGATGCTGTTGGTCCTGATCCTGCGCCGGGACCGTAAAACATCACTCGGCCAATGGGATCGCCTTCCACAAGGATTGCGTTATTGACACCGCTGACGCCGGCCAGTGGGTGATCCTTCGGCACCAGAGTGGGCTGAACACGAACGCCCAGTGGCAGGGCTGCCATGGGATCGCCATCGCTTTCCAGGCGTTCTGCAACAGCAAGCAGTTTCACCCCATATCCAAGTTGTGTTGCGTAGTCCACATCCTTTCCCTGCAGATTGCTGATGCCTGTTGTTGGAACTGCACTGCGTTCGATCGGGCCGCCAAAGGCCAGTCCAGCGAGGATGGCGATCTTGTCCGCGGCGTCATGACCGTCGACATCAGCGGCTGGATCGGCTTCTGCGTAACCCAATTCCTGGGCTTCCTTCAAAACTGCGTGATAGTCAGCACCTTCGTCAGCCATCCGACTGAGGATGTAGTTGGTGGTGCCATTGATGATGCCGCTCACCCTGTCGATGCGATTGCCTCCGAGCGACTGCTTGAGCGGTTCGATGATCGGAATGCCCCCGCCTACGGCTGCTTCGATCAACACGTAGACGCCGGCTGCTGCTGCCGCGGCTGCGATTTCTTCACCGTGTCTTGCGATCACGGCCTTGTTGGCGGTCACCACCGATTTTCCGGCGGTGATGGCACGCATAATCAGGGTGCGAGCCGGTTCAATGCCGCCGATCACCTCCACAACCACGTGCACATTGGGATCGTCCACCACCTCATTGGGATCGGTGGTGAGTCGCTCAGAGGGGATTGCGACAGGGCGACTCCGTTGCAGATCTCGGACAGCCACCCTGATCAGCTCAAGGTCGGCAATCAGAGGGTGGCGACCTTCCGGACTGTTCAGGATGCTTGCCACGCCTGCGCCGACGGTGCCGAGGCCCAGTAGGCCGATGCCGATCCTTGTCGCCATGGAGCGGGTCCGTTAGTTGCGCTGAGGTGTCGACTTTAGGCAGCGGTCGGTCCGCTGGTTTTGTTCAACTCGATGCATTCAGAGCACTGGCTTGCTGCTGCATCATCCGCAGGATGTTGAGGAAACCGTTGGCGCGTGATGGTGTGAGGCTCGCTTGAAGGCCTGTGGCCGCGATGAAGCCTGGATCAACGGCCATGACTTGTGCAGGGGTGAGGTCGCCGAGACCTTTGATGAGCAGAGCTAGTAACCCCTTGGTGATCAGGGCATCGGAATCTCCCTGCCACTGAAGACGCCCATTCACCAGTTCCGAGGCGATGAAGACCTGTGACACACACCCTTTGACCTTGCGTTCGTCGGTTTGTAGCTCGGAGGGCATGGAAGGCAGCTTTTTAGCGAGCCACAGCACATATTCGTAGCGCTTACGCGGATCAGATGTGCTGTTCAGTCGCTCGGCGAGTTGGTCAAGTGACTGGCTGCCGAAGCGAGTCGTGGAGCTGCCTGGTTCAGCCATGGCAGGGTCAGCGTTGTCGAAGGCTGCGCACCCTAACCATCAGTCCCACCACGCCGACCAGGGCAGGTGCAACAGCCCAGTTCAGAGCAGTTCTGCTGCCGGGGCCCATCACCACTTCGTCCAGGTTGACTCGCCCTTGTTGAAGCGGAAGGGTGAGGTAGTCGCGGTGGCCTGGTCCTCCATCCACCTGCAGGTCCACCAGACCATCGCCAAGCTCTGGAAGGGTCACCTCCAGCCGGCCTTTGGCATCGATATGACCGAGTTCCTTACCGGGTGTTCCATCAGCCTGCAGAAGCCTGACCACCGCTCCTTTCACCGGCTCTCCGGTGGAAAAGCTGCTAGTGAGTTCAAGTTGCCCATCGAGATAGCGAAGGCTGCTTTCCACTCCATGGGCTTCAGCAGGGTGTGGCTGAGTCAGAGCCAGCCCCAGCGCTGTGGTGGCTATCAGTGCAAAACGGGATCGAATGTCCATGATGCGCCGGTTGTCGGAGGCGCCCATCGTGCTGGAAATTGCGGTACTGAACCAGCCCTGTTTGATTCAAGACAACGTTTGCTGGAAACCCTCTTCGCTTAACCAACCCTGAAATGGTCTGTCCCAGGAGTCTGAAGGCAGTGGCTGAGCACTCACGCAGGCTCCGGGGAGGACAACGAGTGCTGGTACTTCGCTCCAGGTCTCTTGGCAGCGCAGGCGGTCGTAATAGCCACCCCCGTAGCCGAGTCGGATGCCCATTCGATCGACAGACAGAGCAGGAACGAGCAACAGAGACAGGTGCTCAGCACTCAGGACCGGTTGATCCAAGGGAGCTGGAATACCGCAGCCGTCTTTCGTCAGCGGGGTTGCGGACCAGTGTCGATAGGTCATGCCGCCTTGTCCATCCGCAACAGGCAAAGCTGTGTTCAAACCGAGCTCGTTGAGAAGTTCAAGACGCAGAGGTGTCAGATCCACTTCTCCAGGCAAGGGCCAATACAGGCCCACGGACTGCTGCAATTCACCCTGTTGGTGCCGTCGCCTTAGGACCTGTCTGGCTTGATCTCGGATCCTGCTCTGCAAGGTCGGTTCAGCATCGAGGGCCAGCCGCCTTCGTGTTCTGAAAACCTTTCGCAGCGTGGATTTACTCTCGTCATCAAAAGCCTGCATCAGGGCAGGACCCCCCAGCGCCCCATCAGCGGCAACTGCAGGGTCAGTTGGTCTGAGCTCTGGGGCCAGATCTGACTCAGCTCGTCAGAGATGGTGTTGATCAGTGAGCGGGACTGGTCATTGTCATCGGCCTGCTGGTTGGCTTGCCTGAGTGCAGACCAGGTGCTGATGAAGCCCAGAAGGTCGCTTTGCGTCCAGTGCTCGGTGATGAGCAACCCCTTGGGTAGCGGTTGAGCGCAAACCGGGAAGTTCAGGTGTGCGTAGCAAGTGTCCACATGGATGCGTTCAGGTGGCCAGAACGGGTTGAGCCGCTCGTGATAAAGCCTGCTGAGCCAGTTTTGTAAATCCTTGGGTGCGCCCTGGATCGGTTCATAGCCCAACCAAACCAACAGCCCCCCGGGTCGGAGCACACGACGCACTTCTTGATTGAAACTCTCTACATCTAGCCAGTGAATGGCGGCTGCAACAAGCACCGCATCCACGCTGTCGCTGCGCAAGTCAGAGTGTTCCGCAGCTCCCTGACGGTAGTGAATGCGCGGGTGTGGCTCTGCTGCCGCAATCTGCTCGGGGCTGAGGTCTGTGGCTTCAACATGGTTGAACCAGCGGCTCAGTCCAATGGAGGCCTGGCCGCTACCACAGGCTGCATCCCAGCAACAATCCAATGCTGGTGACTGGTCTGCCATCCAGGCGAAAAATGCATCCGGGTAACGGGGCCTGCAGCGCGCATAGTCAATCGCCACAGAATCAAACCAGCCTTTGTCATTCGCTGGCATCAGCATTTGAACGGCATTTTCAGAATCGTTTCAACGCCTGGCGTTTTTGAATTCTTTTGTAGTTCAGCTGCCTCAAGCTTCGATCTTCAGTTGTCCTGAAAGGTGCATTCCAGAAGTGCAGCCGTCAGCAGTGTCTTCATGTCCTGCAGATTGTTCTGCTCAACAGGATCCCCGCCTGACCACCGATCGAGCTGATGACTCACTGCACCAAGAAGCAGGCGCAGCCCTGTGGCATTGAGGGTGAGATCAATCGTGCTTTCGGTTCGGTCCATCACAGCCCCACCAGGCGTTGCAACCATTGTGATTCTGCACCCTGCTCACAACCTCACCCTTCACAAAGAACAGAGCTTCATGACTCATGCTCTCTGCGCTCGCCTCATTGTCTTTGGGCTCGATGATCTTGTTCAACAGACCTGCTCAACAACCCTGCTTAATGATCTATTTCGGCTGTTAAACAGGTGATGATTGCGTTTTCAGTGCAAGATGCCCAAGTTGACAGATAGCTTTATGGTTATTTATGCGCTCTCTTCTCTTTTGTGAAAGGTATTTAAAGCATCAAAAAGAGCGCTGACTGTCAAGACTTACAATGATCAAGCCTAGAGTTGTTTTTTGATGTCCAACACTTTATCAATTGCCTGACTGCGCTAGTCAGTCAATTGATGGTGAAAATCCGGGGTAGCTGCTTCGTTAAAAGTCTGTCTTGAACAGATTGATTCCATGGATTGTCGCAGCCTGAGTCACGCAATCAAAAGCCATCGGCTTCCATGCCACCTCTGTTTCAGTGTCTGATTTGCGGGCGGTCAATCGAGCGCTCCAAGCGCTCTTACTGGAAGCGAAAAGGGCACCTGCTCTGCTCGACTTGCCGAGATCGGAGTAACAGCAGTGAAGACAATCCAGTTGATGATCCAACTGCGCAACGCAGCCAACGGAATTGATCAGAGCGAATGCTGCCTGCTGAACTCACTCAAAAGTCAGCTGATGGTGTCATTTGCATGATGGCCTTGAAAACATTGCTGCCAAGGCTGAAGGCTTGGTTTCACTAATGTTGCTCAAAGCACCTGTGAGTCAGTGTTTTCAGCTATTAACGCACTTGCATACACGGCATTTCTCACTTTTGTGGTTGTTCAGGCGGTTCGTTTGATGCGTCTATCCATCAAGGCAAAAGATAGAACTGGTCTCAAAACCACCCACCCAGAACTCCTCGACCAAAACGGCAGCGTGACCAAGGAAAAACTGCTTGTCGTTCGTTTCGATAGGCCGAAACCAGTCCTTCCCTCTTAGCTCCAGCTCCCGAAAGTCTGGTCAAGTGTCCTTCGATTCTGCTTGATCGACTGACTGTTGTTGCCACGTCACCATCTCGTCGGTTTGGATGGTCTATCTCGACTGCTTTGACCCGGGCATAATGGAACCATGATCAAGATCATTTGGCTGGTAGCAACGGTTTATTTCATGAGCCGCCTGGTCAAAAGGCTCATGTCTTCGATGAAGGAGATCAAGAGGGAAGAAGATTTCGATGCAGGCAATGCGGTTGTGGATGTGGAAGCGGAGTGAAGGCTCAGGCATCGGCTTTTTAAGGCGATTGGTACCTGATCAGGCGATGTTTGCTGCGATCGCAGCCATCGAATCTTTGGTGATATGCCTTTACTGCCAGGTGACGGTGCAGCGATAACGGATATTGAAGCCAGCGGTTCCAATTTCATCGCAAGATGTGTTTGTCAAAGTTGCTCCTTGAGGGATTTTTGACATCAGCCTGTTGATTGTCACGTCTTTGTCGACACCTTCTGCAGTGGCAGATTGGGTATTGGCGAATACATTTGTTCCTAGAAGTATTGACATTGCAAAAATATGAATGAATGCTTTCATGTATGCCTTGGCTCATTGGTTGAAAGTTAGCAGGTATTCCTAGGGTTCAACATCAGAACTGCTTTAAAGCATCAATATTGCTTTGCCCCTCAGTGATCAGCTGCTTGTTGTTGTCCTCTTTCCAAGGCCTCTGGCGGCCTTGGTCGATCCTTCTCAAGCTTTGCAACCCTGTTCTCGGATGCTCGAAGGAACAGAGCCACCTGTTGCTGGAAGACAACAATCTCGCCAGGCCTTTGTCTTGATTGGCAAGTGTTTGAAGCACCTTTGCGATTTTTTTCGTTTTTCTTAGGGCGTAGCTTCCACGGCTGAGGGGTTGTACTCGCCAGATTTACGGAAGTAAAAGACATGGTCGACGTGTCGTCCTCCGAGATTCCCCTGACCATCGAGCAACAGTTCCGCGTCGAACGTGCTTGTCGCAAGATCAATGAGTGCAATGACGTGGAAGCTCTCAAGCAACTATCGAAAGCGCTGATTGTCACCGCTGCTAGGGAGCGTGCTTTCTCGCGCGTTGTGATGGATCGTCTTAAGGAATGACCACACCTCGTCCATGCAGGTCGTGTGTTTCGGGGTCTTGCCCTGAAGCCACCTTATTCATGAACGATCTTTTCGCTGGTTAACGATCTTCATCCTTTCAGCAGACGTTGGCTCCCAGCTCGTCATGGCTTACGTAGTTTTTGGTCCTTAAGCAACTCGGGCCATGCGTCAGATCAATTTCACCCTGATCTTCGTGTTCGTCCTGAGCATGGTGTTCTTCACTCTGGAGAACACTGCTTCCACAACCGTTCATGTTCTGCCTGGCCTGAAGTACACCACGCCTCTTGCTGCTTTGTTGTTGCTGTCTGCGGGGATTGGTGCAACGTCTGCCTGGATGTTTGCTGTATGGAGTGGAATGCTTAATAGCGTGGATCGCTTCAAGCAATCAAGTAATTTTGATGCTCAGCAAGTGCGTATCCAGGAATTGGAGATCGATCTGAATCGGTACCGGGCAACCGTTGAAGCCCAGTTAGGTCTTCTGCCTTCAGCCAGTTCCGAAGACGAATCAGAGGCGGCAGAAGCTGTCCAGCTTTCGGATATAGAATTAACCTGAGTTCAACTTCTTGAAAGTTTTATTCTGTGGTTGACTGGCGATCTGTCTCCAGCGTCGTAATTTAGTTCCAGTCAAAATCCTTGTTGAGCGGAAAAATCTGGCTGGAAATGTGTTGCTTTTGTCTATTTTTGTAGAACGTTATACAGGTAAAGCCATATTCTCATGATGTTTATATTCCTAGACTCTGGATGTATGGATCCTGGATTTGAAGCATGTCTTTTACCGACAAAATGTATTTCTTATTTCTCTCGGGGAGTCCATTCAGGTATTCATCCAAGGGTGTTGCTCTGGTGATGCGAAGCTTTTTCAGACACCTGATCAGCGGGGCTTTCCCCGAGGAAATGTAGTAAAGCTCCTTAACCCCGGTTCGTTCAACGGGGGCCCCATAAAATCTATAAACTCCAGGGCAGGAGTTCACCGCTGCAATCTTCTCTGCATGAGCTGTATTCATGCAGAGTTCGAGAAGGGCAAGCGCAATCAGTGTCTTCACTGGGTGGGATGAGTAATTCATCGCTGAAACCATCCGATGACCGGTAAATTGTGGCTTTGACATACGTTGCTATGACTGGGTTTTGTTTGGCCGCGGCCTTGGTCTAGCCGCAACGTTGTCGCAACGGTTGTCGCAACAGGTTGTCGCAACAGGTTTGCTCAAATGTGTCTTACATAAAGCTTCTAAAATAGATTTACTGCCCGTAGTCTAGATCTCATATGGTTGGTTGCAGGAGCGGGTCAATATCTTTTAGGACTAACCAAAAGGTTTGGCGGCAATATTGGCTCTAATTTTGCTCAAGCTAGGAGAGACATGGGTACTGCGTAAAAATTGCTGCATCAATTATTCCTGGTATAGAGATTGATGATTTCTATAAAGCAATATATGGATACTAAAGAATCTCAAGAAACCGAAATGAAATCTCAAGATCATTGAAGTCCATATCACCTCCTCCTTGAGTATCTTCCATGCCAAATGAGTTTGTAGATAACTGTTTGAAATGGCTAATGCCATCTGAATTGGCAGCTGCGTAGCTGAAGAAGGTGTTTTCTTGGCCAGGTTCAGTGATCACAGCAAAAGGAGCCATCATTACCCCTCCGTTGATATCAATTGAATAGGAATTTGCGCCGTCCTTATTCAGAGAAATATTGCTTAAATTATTAATTATATTTTCACTCGACAATGCGGCTTTCTTGTATCCCGATTCTCCAGGCACAATTAATTGGCCAGTGACTGGGTCTTTTACGGTTCCAGCGGCATCCTGAACACGGTAAAAACCTGAGTAAGACTGATGCTCAGCTTCGCGACTTGTATTAATTGATATTTGAACTGAGTTGGTACTAGCTAGCGTTGTTAAGTCGATTGCACGATGACCTCCCCCAGTAGCATACTGATATTGACTTGCGTTTACGGAGATTAGGTGTTTGGGAACTGGCGTGAAGTATTGATCCGGTTTCAACGCCAGAAAATCATCTTTACTTTTGTCGTGAATGAAATACATTGCTGAATCGAGTGGCATCTTGCCATGGAAGCCTATTTGGATTTTATTGTTTAACGTCGGTGAATTGGGCATGTCTGCACCATCGCCATTCCAGTAGCCCATTAATGCGTAGGGAATATCATACGTAAGATTGAATGGAGCAGCGTTTGAATTTATCGACAGCTCATCTCCAGGTTTCAAAGTTTGCGATCTTGTTTCTTCACTAATAAAGCCATCGATAATACCATTCATCTTCAGATATGACAAAAGACTCCATGATGTTCTTTTATGAGGGCCTGCTGGCGGTACATCTCCCTGTTTAAAATATTTAAGACCATTTCCTTCCTTGTCTGTCAAAATGGGCTCAACCATATCGTGAACGGTTTTCAAATTAACCAGCTCATCGCCTGTATTATTCACTAAATTGGTCAAAACACTTTTTGAAATTACGGGTATGATTTTGAAGTCTGATCCAAGATGATGCCGGCCAGCCCATAGGGCTGCAATGATTCCAGCAAATTGCTCGTTTATTGTTTTGATTTTCGTCGAGCCTGCTTCAATATCTTGAGTCCAAATGCAATATCCTCCTTTGGCTGATTTCTGCTGTTCAGATGAATTAAGTTGATCCTCTGGCCACGCAAATATGCTTTCTTTGTTATCCCCAGCGGGACCCATTAGAACTCTTTTAGCTTTCTCGGCAGCGGTTAAAGAAGACCATTCTGGTGTGACGACACCTTGAGCATTTGTGGATTGCTTCAATGCATATCCCCAAGCATACTCATAGGTTGTTGTTACTGTTGTGTCTGCGTTTTTGCCGGTAATTTTTTCAGGGTATTTAGCCATATCGGAATACATTCCAATAATGAAGCCATTATCCCTGAGGTTATCTCTAAATTTAGTTGACTCATTTTTTTTTGCGTATGATTTTTGAGAATTAGCGACCTCTGCTAAAATAACATTGGAATTAACATTGAAATTTACTTTGCCGTTTTTTTTGGTGTAGAGCCACTTGTAATCAGCTAGCGGATATTGGCCACCATATATTTCCTTTGGTCCGGGGAAATCTGCGAATAAACCAGTAGTCATTTTTTTTGTTTTCTCACGTTTTAGCTATTGCAGCCTTTTTGGCATGATTCAACGGACGATTTGTAACCTTTCTGTTTGGCCGGCTTGTTCCTTTAGTGCTGAGAGAAGGGCTTCGAACTCTGTATGAACTGATGCATAGGCGCTCAAGGCATTGTGGTTGTTCATATCTATGGAATCGAATCGTCCTGCTGTGTTCTGCGAACACGCGCCTTGCCCTTCAATAAATGGCCGAAGCCTGGGCGGAATTCTGCGTTCGTCAGTGAACTTCCTGTTCTTATCCAACGAGTCGAAAGGTAGATGCCCGTTTTGCCTTGGAGTCAAGCGCTTTAGCCGCAATTGGTTGCTATGTCTTGAGCTTGCCTGTAATCACTAGGTTTTTATCGCTGAAACCAGCCCGTCAAAGCAACGGCCAGTGCATCTGCAGCGTCGTCGGGTCTGGGCGGAGACTCAAGGTTGAGCTCGCGCATCACGGCTTCAAGAACCTCATCCTTGTCGGCATGGCCGTGGCCGGTAAGAGCCTGTTTGATCTGCATCGGCGGAAACTCGACGATCGGCAGTCCGAATCTGCTCAGGGTCATGATCACCACACCGCGAGCCTGGACGACGGCAATGGTGTTGCTGGATCGGTAGAAGAAAAATTTTTCGACAGATGCCAATTCCGGTCGCCAGGCCCTGATCAACTGCCGCAAGTCTTGGGCGATCACAACCATCCTCTCGCCTTCTGAATACCCCGGATCGGTGCGGATAATGCCGCAATCGAGCATGGTCTGCTGACCATCAGAGGTATCAATCACCCCGTAACCAACTCGGGCGAGACCAGGGTCGATGCCGAGAATGCGCACGGCTACTGCTGAGAGCCCATCAAGCGACCAGAGCTAGTTCGAATTCGGCTCTGTCGCTGGTCTCACTGCGTTCGAATACTTTGCAGAACACCTTCACCACACGATCTCCGGAATCAATTTGCTCCAGAGGATCTTTGCGAAGTCGGTGTCGAAGACAGCAAGACACCACGCGAGCAACATCGTCTTCGGTGACTTCAGTGCGGCCTTCAAAAGCCGCCAGTGCTCTTGCAGCCCTGTTGGTCACGATGTCGCCCCTCAGACCGTCGACATCCAGTTCGCCGCATACTGCGGAAATCCGCAAGCGCAGGTCATCGTCGATTTCCACCTGGTCTAGCCTCTGCTGGGCTTCTACGACCCGTTCCTGAAGTGCGTGTTGTCCAGCTTCAACCGAGGAGCTGAATGCATCAGGATCGGTATCAAAGGCTGTGCGCTGATCCACCACCTGAACACGCAGCTCAGGGTCTCTGACTGTCCGCACCTCAACGCTCATGCCGAAGCGGTCGAGGAGCTGAGGACGCAGCTCTCCCTCTTCAGGGTTGCCGGAACCGATCAGCACGAAGCGGGCTGGATGTCGCACCGATACGCCTTCTCGTTCAACTGTGTTCCAGCCCGAGGCGGCAGAGTCAAGCAGGACGTCTACCAGATGATCGTCCAGCAGATTCACTTCATCGACGTAGAGCAAGCCCCGGTTTGCCTTAGCTAGCAAGCCAGGTTCAAACGCCCGCACTCCCTCGCTAAGGGCCTTCTCAATATCGATAGTGCCGCAGAGTCGGTCTTCGGTTGCGCCTAGCGGAAGATCAACCATGGGCACTTGGCGATCCTCTGTCGCGAGAGTCTCCCCGTGCTCGAGGCGCTGACGTACGTCGCTGCTCTGCAAATCAGGATCGCTTGGTGAGCTGTTGTATGGGTCTCCGGCAACAACCTCAATGCCAGGGAGTAGATCCGCCAGTGCCCTGATCGTTGTTGATTTCCCTGTGCCTCTGTCGCCCATGATCATCACTCCGCCGATGCGGGGATCGATCACGTTGAGCAGCAGAGCAAGTTTCATCTCCTCCTGACCGATCACGGCAGTGAATGGAAAAACTCTGCGCTTGCGCGGTGAACTCACTGACGGTCGTCTGATGCTCCTGTGGATTGTTTCACAGGTAGGAGAGACAGCACCTGGGGAGGGGTGGCATCTGCTGGATACACCAGTCGTACCCTCACCGAACGTTGTTCCCCAGGAGAGAGAGTGATTTGCCCAAGCAGGGGGCCCTCCTGACCTCGTCGGAGCACCAGGTGGAACCTTCGTCGTCCACTGGGGCGTCCTTGCTCTCCATCCAGCCCGCTCACCTCGATTGGTCCACGGAACATCACTGCTCCGCTGTGACGACTGCTGAACGCCAACTGGCTCTTGCCGCTTTTGTTCTTGTCAGGAGATTCCAAGCTGATCGCCACTGTTCGCTGCTGTGATCCCTGATTGCGCAGGGGCAGTGTCAGGTCGTATTCAACGCCGTAGTTCCCGTGTGCGGCCCAGGCGGTGCCTTTATCAAAGGCCTTCAGCTCTGCTGTCTGGATTTGTCCTGTCTGCAGCTCACCGCGCTCCAGACTGCTGATCGGCCAGGAGACGGGCGCATCCTCAATGTTCAGGTGGCTGGAACCTGGATCGGTCAGTGATGCCCTCCAGGTGCTGCCGATCTGGATACCGCTAACGCGTGAATAGATGATCCTGCCGCGTGCACCGCGCGGCGTTGGTTGATGCTCTTTTGGACTCTGCCGGCCCTGACTCAGTAGCTTCCTCCACTGGTCTGGGTCTGGCACCTTGTCACCGCTTCCGTAGGCGGCCAGGGTGGCGATATGGACCGGACCTGTGCTTTGCAGTCGCAGCTGCAGATTGCGACCGTTAAGAAGTGGGTCTAAGCCGGCGACCGGGATTGGAAGCACCACCAATGGGCTGACCGATCCAGGCGCAATGTGCCATTCCTGCTGCAGTTCACTCGCGATATCCCCCCGAAGCAGATCGCCTGCCACCCTGCTGCCGGGACCGGAGGCAATGACTGTGCCAGATTCAGCCATCACTGCGGGTAACGGCAGAAATGGTGAGGCGGTTTGGCCTTTCAGGGTTGCCTGTGAAAGGGAGGTGCTGCCACTGAGAAGTCGCAGATTCACCGGGGCGTCTCCAGCTGGCTCAGCTACAACCGCGAGCCAGAGAGTGGAATCGAGCTGATCGGGCTGGCCGGCGTAAACGTGATGGCTGAACAGATCGAAGCGACCGTTCAGCGCAATATTCAGACCCGGCGACTGGGGAAAGGTCGAGACAAGGATGCCTTCCCCGGTGATCAGTTCCGGGTTGTTGTCATTCACCATCAGCACGTCATCCAGCTGTCCTGAAAGTGCACGCACCTGGCTTGGGCGTGTCAGGGTTGGGTCAGCCGGTTTCTGCTGGTCCGCAGCAAATTGTGGAGATGCAAACACCGTTGCCATGGACGCGGTGGCCATGGTCAGAGCGGCCACGGTCCGCAGGCGGTGGAGATGGCGATTGAGACGTGTCATGGATTGATGCTGGCGCTACCTGCGCTGGAACGGGTCACGGCGGGTTTGGGTTTGAGAACTGGAGCCATCGCCGCTGCCAGCTTGCGAATCAGCTCCGTCGAGCGGGGGTCATTGAACGGTCCTTTCACGAGGAAGGCAGCAACGGCTCTACTGCCATCAGGCAACTCAATCAAGCCGGCATCGGCGTAAGCAATACCAATGTCGCCGGTTTTATTGAACACTTTGTAGCCCTTCACCATCAGGCTTTCGTCCGGTTCTCCCTGGCGCCCGCCCAGACCACGCAGCAGCCCGCGTGGCAGAAGGGTATTAGTGATCGATGTGCCCATCACCTCACGAAATAGATCGCGGCTGCGGATTGAGAGCGCTTCACCGGTGTCAACCAGAGCAATCGATCGAGCCAAATCCCTGGCGCTAGTGCTGTTGGTGCCCTTGAGATCTGGGAGCCAATCATTCACCTTTGTGGCGCTCAGGCCCAGAGCATTGAAACGGGCATTCAGTATCTCTCGACCTCCCAGGCGTTCGATCAGAAGGTTGGTGGCGGTGTTGTCGCTCACACGGATCATTTCAGTGGCGACTTCATGGGTCGGGAACCGCGTGCCGAGCGGCTTGGAGGCCATCCAGCCGGCTCCCCCACCCACAACGGTTTGACTCAGCTGCAGAGGCTCGTTCCAACTCAAACGACCCGCATCTAGCTCTTCAAGGGTGACGAGCAGGATCGGCGTTTTGATGGAGCTGGCGGCGGGCAGCTCAGTATCAGGCTCCAGCTGCGCGTAGCGCCCGTCGTCTAGCACAAGCATGAAGGCGCTCACGTCCAGATCGGGCTGTGCTGCAGCCAGTGTCTGCCAACGCTCACTCAGCGGCTTGAGTTCATTGCGGGTCTCGAAGCGACCAAGGGATTCGGTGCGATTGAGGGAAGTCGTTCCGCTGGTGTCGGCAGCCGCTCCTTGTTGGACTTGGCGTTCTGGACTCTGCTCGGATAGTGGCAGCCACGCAGGCAGTGTGAGATCTCCTGTCTCAACTGCTGGGCCAGCCAGTTTCAGCAAGGAGCCCGTAATCACGCCAAGGCCGACGCCCATCAGAACAAGTCGCAGCACGAGCCGCAGAGGACTTCCCCAGCCAGGGTTTTGGCGTCTGGATCGACTGGAGGCCAAGGAACTGTGCAAGAAAGCCAGAGATTACGGGCGGTGGCAACGAATCGCCCAACGAAGTTGTCGGACCATGCCGCGCAGCATCGCTAATTCTTCAGGACGAACTAGCGCCCGTTGAAGCAGCCCCTTGACCTTGGCCATTCGTGCTCTTGCGGTGTGCTGCAGCAGGAAACCAGCCTCGAGAAGCAGATCCTCCGCATCATTCAGGCAGTTGATCAGCTGTGTTGGCTCGGCTGTTTCCACCTCCTGGAGCACTGCGTTCAGTTGGCCGGTCGGTTGCCTGCGAACCCTCTCCAGCTCGTGCAACATCACGGCAACCGCATGGGACAAATTCAGGGATGGATAAGCTTCGCTTGAATGAAGCCGTACAACGCGTTGGCTGAGCAGCAACTCTTCATTGCTGAGTCCGCGATTCTCTCTGCCGAAGACCAGTGCGACTTGCGCAGCTGATTCAAGTCCCTGTTGCACCCAGGGCATGACCTGTTCGGGAGCCTGAAGAGGAATCTCCCCGTGGTCGATTCGTCCGCAGCTGGCCACAACGCGCTGGCAATCGGTCAGTGCGTCGAACAGTGTTGGGAAGTGGCGTGCACGTTTCAAGACCTGGTCACCATGGACGGCCATGCGTTGGGCGTCCAGATCACCTGGATCACATCGAGGAGCGACCAGCCTCAGATCTTCGACGCCGAAATTTGCGCAAAGCCGAGCCACGCTTCCAAGGTTGAGCGGACCAGCAGGTTCCACCAAAACCACGGTGAGACTCACGATGGCATCAGTTCAGGGTGTGTAGATAGCTCAGCAGGTCAGCCATTCCTTCCGGTTCGATTTCAAAGCGTGGCATCGGCGGCGTTTCTCCGCTCACGATCTGGTGAATGATGGAACGGTCCGGTCGTCTCTCGGTTACAGCCTGAAGGCTTGGACCCACCAGTCCTTGTCCAGCGATGCCATGACAGCCAGCGCAGTTGATCCGGAACAATTGCGCCCCATGCTGAACATTGCCATTCAATGCCAGCGCAGATCTGCTGTAGGGATCGAGACGGGTGCTGACATAGAACCAAGCCCCGAGCGCTACCGCTGTGATGACAGCCATGACGATCAACGCCGTCACCAAACCACGGCGTCGTTCCGACGTTGCAGCAGTTGATGACGGTGTCGTCACAGTTGAGTCATGTACATGGAACAATTGTGGTCAATCCTTCCACTCAGCGCGACGCCATGATCGAACCTCTGCTTTGTGGCATCGTTCTTGGACTGATTCCGGTCACTCTTCTGGGTTTGTTTGTCGCAGCCTGGAATCAGTATCGCCGCGGCAGTGCTCTGGGGGGTTGAGAAGCAGCAGGCTGCTTCCTCCGTAATGACGCTTATCGACTTCCTTCCAACCGGAAGGTATGTCGAGGACCTGCTTTGTGGCATGTTCACAGATCACCAAACCCAGGGGTTGTACCCAACCTCCGCGATCGAGCATCTCGAGCACTGGTCGATAGAGCCCTGAGGCGTAGGGCGGATCCAAATAAACGATTGAGAATTTGCGTTCGTTTTGAAGGCAACCTTCCTTCAGGAAGCAGATCAAATCTTTCTTGATCACTGTCACCGTTGCATCGCAGGCATCTTTAGAGGCCACCAGTTCCAGATTGTTTCGACAGATCGCTGCAGTCCGCGCATCTTTCTCGACAGCTACAACCTGAGAGGCACCTCGGATCAAGGCCTCACAGCTCATGATTCCGCTGCCGCTGCAGAGGTCCAGCCAGCAGCAGCCTTTGATCTCAGAACTCAACATGTTCATGAGCGCCTCACGCACGCGAGACGGAGTGGGTCGAGTGCCCTGACCTTCAGGGCTACGAAGTCGTCTCCCACCAATCAATCGCAGCTGTGCACCTTTCACCTGGGCAGCTCAGCGCCGGACTGAAGCCATCCGACCCAACGCTTCAACAATTGAGCGCCGGCTTGCGCAGATTTTTCAGGGTGAAACTGACAGGCTCCAGTGCGGTGCTTCCAGACCATTGCTGTGGCTTCCCCACGTCCGAAGGACACGGTGGCGGCCAGATCAGAGGGTTTGTTAGGGACTGCGGCATAGGAGTGCACGAAATACACCCACGGTTGCGTGTCGCCCTCCTGCAGAAGCGGACAGAGTTTTTGGGGTTTTAGTTGACCCCATCCCATGTGTGGAATCCGTTCTCCCTGTTGGTCAGGGAGACGTTGAACGTTCCCTTCAAAAACTCCCAGGCCTTCGGCTTTGCCTTCATCGCTGCGTTCGAACAGCAACTGGAGGCCCAGGCAGATCCCAAGTAGAGGGCGTCTGTTGTCGTGCCAGCTGCGCAGATGTTGCACGAGTCCAGACGACTGAAGCTTTTCCATTGCCGGATCGAAAGCACCGACTCCCGGAAGAATCAGTGCATCGCAGGGCTCAAGATCCTCAGGTTTGCGAACCTGAACCAAAGGCTGGCCCAATCGCTTGAAACTCGTCTGGACGGAATGCAGATTGCCCATCCCGTAATCAATTAAACCGATCTTTTGAATCGGTTTCATTGCGCCTTCGGGAAACTGGTTTGCTGACGAGGTCAGTGGTGGCCTCAGAGGTACTTGGCAATCGTGCCGGAGAGGGTTGCCTTGGGAACGGCTCCAACCACAGTGTCGACTTTCTGCCCGCCTTTGAACACCATCAAAGTGGGAATGCTGCGAATGCCGAACTGGCTGGCAACGTTGGGATTTTCATCGGTGTTGAGCTTGAACACCTTGATTTTTCCTTCGAACTCCTTGGCGATTTCATCCACGATGGGAGCCACCATGCGACAAGGGCCACACCAGGGGGCCCAGAAATCGACCAGCACGGGGACGTCGCTCTGAAGGACGTCCTGTTCGAAGGAGGCGTCGGTGACAGCGGCAGCGCTGGACATTCAGGATCGGTCGAATTGGGCGAAATTTAGCAACCGTTTCTGAGGTTGCTGCTCAATCACCCAGGTCTTCGCCTGAACTGTGATGGATGACCTAATGACAGAAAGCCCGAACGCGTCGGGCCAGGGGGTGTGAGGAGTGTGTGAGCCGAGGCTCGCACGAACTGATTTTACCCACGCTTCCACAGCTCTATCTCTGTCTCGTTGCGAGAACTTCGACTATTTGCCCATGCCGAGATGCTGAGCTTTCTGATAAACCTTGCCCTCGGTGAGCAGTGACGGAGCCACTACCACCTCCACCTGTTGCATTTCATTGATGGTGCGTGCTCCAAGGGTTCCCATCGAGGTTTTCAGGCAACCCAGCAGGTTGTGAGTTCCATCATCAAGTTTGGCTGGCCCACGAAGGATGCGTTCCAGACTTCCTGTGCTGCCGACGTTGATACGGGTACCGCGGGGCAACACCGGACTTGGAGTGGCCATGCCCCAGTGAAAGCCCCGGCCGGGTGCTTCCTCTGCACGGGCAATCGGCGAGCCGATCATCACGGCATCCGCTCCACAAGCGATGCATTTGCAGATGTCACCTCCGGTCACAATGCCGCCGTCGGCAACGATGGGAACGTATCGATTGCTTTCCTTTTTGTAGTCCTCTCGTGCTGCAGCACAGTCCGCCACCGCTGTGGCCTGAGGAATGCCAACGCCTAGTACCCCTCTGGAGGTGCAGGCCGCTCCAGGGCCGATGCCCACCATTACGGCAGCTGCTCCAGCGCGCATCAGTTGAAGAGCCACGTCGTAAGTGACGCAATTACCAATCACAACGGGAACCCCCATCTCCCGACAGAGGGTTTCAAGGTCGAGTGTCTCTTGGCCTTCTGGTCCGACGTGATTCGTCGACACCACAGTGGCCTGAACAAAAAATAGATCCGCACCTGCCTCGGCGATCGCCTTGCCGAAGCGCAGAGCGGCAACTGGGGTTCCGCTGACAGCGGCGATACCACCCTGAGCCTTGATGTCCTGAATGCGCTTGCGAATTAATGACTCCTGCACCGGCTGGCTGTAGATCTCCTGCATAAGAGGAACGAACTCGTCCTTGCCGACCGAAGCAATCCGGTCAAGAACGCTATTCGGATCTTCGTAACGGGTCTGGACTCCCTCCAGGTTGAGCACACCGAGCGCTCCCAACTTGGTCAGGTTGACCGCCATACCCACATCCACAACCCCGTCCATGGCACTGGCGATGATCGGAATCTCGCGCTCGATGCCTCCAATCGACCAGCTGGTGTCGGTCACCTCTGGATCCACGGTTTTGCCGCCTGGCACCAGTGCAATCTCATCGATGCCATAGGCCCGGCGTACAACCTTGGAGCGTCCGAGCTGAATGTCCACCGCAGGAGCTAACAGAGTTGGATCAAGCTACCAATCGGTGCCTCACGAGTGGTGACGATTCGGGTTAGGACTTTGAGCCTCCACGCAAGCTGCTCCAAAGATCGTTCGCATTGGCCGAAATCTTTTTCCGCTCTTCTGCGCGAATCAAGCGTGTCGCTGCAAACCAAACTGCATAAAAAGCACCGACCAGCTGAAAGAGCCTGGGAGCCAGTGGAACTGTGGCGATGGCGTCGAGAATTCCTCCATAAATCCGCAGCGTCAGAATCACAACAATGAGTCCGCCCAGCAGAAACAGAGGCTGGCGGAGGCTCTGCCACTGATCTTGGAGGTTGTTCTCCTCAAAAAATTGCTTGATGCGGTTGGAGAGCAGCTCCCATTCGCCTCCTGCCTCTTCACCACTATCAGCAGATGCCTGAGCGGGAACGCTGACGCGCTCCGCGATTGAAGGTGAGGTTGTCGCTGCAACGGGTTGTGCCGCTGGTTCAGCAGGTGTGGACGTGGGGGAGGAGTCTGCAGCTACTGGGGTTTGCTCCGCCTCTGCAGCTCGGTCAGTGATGTCGCCATGAGCCGGAAGATCCGGATTGATGGATTCGGCAGGAGCCTGGGTTTCGGAGGGCTTGTCGGACGACATCAACTTCAGTCCAAGTGGCGACGCCAAAGCGTAAGGGCCTGATCCGTGATTGATCCAACACAGACAGCAAAAGGTGACGCGCCTGGTGTCATCCGATCACGAATCCGCGATAAAGTGAGAAGGATCTAAAGGTCTTATATGGCGGATTCAGTGGGGCCCGGCAGCGGCGGTCCCGGCGATTCCGACGATCGGATCATCCAGACCGACCTTCGAAACGAGATGTCGCGCTCGTATCTCGAGTACGCGATGAGCGTGATCGTCGGTAGAGCTCTGCCTGACGCTCGAGATGGTCTCAAACCTGTTCATCGCAGGATTCTTTACGCGATGTACGAGCTGGGTCTCACCAGTGACCGCCCCTATCGCAAGTGCGCGCGTGTGGTGGGTGAAGTGCTCGGTAAGTACCACCCCCATGGAGATACAGCCGTCTACGACGCGCTGGTGCGGATGGCCCAGAGTTTCTCGATGTCGATGCCTCTGATCGACGGGCATGGCAATTTCGGTTCGGTGGACAATGATCCGCCGGCTGCAATGCGCTACACCGAATCGCGGCTGCAGGCCCTCACGACCGATTCTCTGCTCGAAGATATCGAGGCGGAGACCGTCGATTTCAGTGACAATTTCGACGGTTCACAGCAAGAGCCCACGGTTCTGCCATCACGGATTCCTCAGCTGTTGCTCAACGGCTCAGCAGGAATCGCCGTTGGCATGGCGACCAATATTCCTCCTCACAACCTTGGAGAGCTGATCGCTGGTCTTCTGGCCCTGATTGAGAACCGCGACATCGGCGATCAGGAGTTGATGGCCCTGATTCCTGGCCCCGATTTTCCGACCGGAGGCCAGATCCTGGGTCGCACCGGAATCAAGGAGACCTATCTCAGTGGTCGTGGTTCGGTGACCATGCGCGGTGTTGCTGGCATCGAAACCCTCGAGATTCCTGGCCGTCCTGATCGCGATGCGGTGATCATCACTGAACTCCCGTATCAGACCAACAAAGCAGGGCTGATTGAGCGCATTGCCGAGATGGTCAATGACAAGAAACTTGAGGGGATCTCAGATATCCGCGATGAAAGTGATCGCGACGGCATGCGGATTGTCGTGGAGCTTCGCCGCGATGCCTATCCCCAGGTGGTGCTGAACAATCTCTACAAGCTCACCCCTTTGCAGAGCAATTTCAGTGCCTACATGCTGGCGCTCGTAAACGGTGAGCCGATTTTGCTCACCCTGCGCAAAATGCTGGATGTGTTTCTCGACTTCAGGGTCGAGACCATCGAGCGCCGCACGCGCTACCTGCTGCGTAAGGCTGAGGAACGCGATCACATCCTGCTTGGTCTGCTGCTTGCCCTCGACCAGCTTGATCCGATCATTGCCCTGATCAGGGCTGCTCCCGATACCGCCACAGCGCGACAGCAGCTGCAGGACCGTCATGGCTTGAGCGAGGTCCAGGCAGACGCGATCCTGCAGATGCAGCTGCGGCGACTCACCGCCCTTGAAGCCGACAAGATTCGCTTAGAGCATGAGGATCTGGTCGCCAAGATCGCCGACTACAAGGACATTCTTGGTCGTCGAGAGCGGGTCTTCGGTCTGATCAAAGACGAACTCAATCAATTGAGGGATCGTCACGCCGTTCCACGCCGAACTGAGATTCTCGACCTTGGTGGCGGCCTCGAAGACATCGATTTGATCGCCAACGAGCGGTCTGTCGTGCTGGTGACCGAAACCGGTTATCTCAAGCGCATGCCGGTAAGCGAGTTTGAAGCCACCAGCCGGGGCACCCGCGGTAAGGCCGGCACCAGAAGCCAGGGTGAAGATCCGGTCAAGCTGTTCATTGGCTGCAATGACCACGACACCTTGTTGCTGTTCAGTGACCGTGGCGTGTCGTATGCCCTTCCGGCGTATCGCGTTCCTCAGTGCAGCCGAACGGCCAAGGGAACACCCGTGGTTCAGTTGCTGCCCATTCCCAGGGAGGAGGCGATTACCTCGCTTCTCGCTGTGTCTGAATTCAACGACGACACCGATCTGTTGATGTTGACCCAGGGGGGATTCATCAAACGAACTCGCCTGTCGGCGTTCAGCAACATTCGCTCCAACGGTTTGATTGCCATTGGCCTTGAGGAGGGTGATGCGCTCACATGGGTCCGACTCTCTGTGCCCGGCGACAGTGTTCTGATCGGCTCGAAAGCCGGAATGACGATTCACTTCCGCCTTAGCGACGATGAACTTCGCCCTCTGGGTCGTACCGCTCGTGGTGTTCGCTCGATGAATCTCCGCGCAGGAGATGAACTGGTGAGCATGGATGTGCTGCCGGTAGAGCTTGCTGATCAGATCGCTGCCAGTGCTGATGACAGTGATGATGAAGGCACCCCTGCCAGTGAGGGGCCCTGGGTGTTGGTGGCCTCGGCAGCGGGCCTCGGCAAGAGAGTTCCGGTGACTCAATTCCGTTTGCAGAAACGCGCTGGAATGGGACTGAGGGCGATGAAATTCCGCACGGATGCCGATCAGCTGGTGGGTCTCAGCGTTCTTGGTGCTGGTGAGGAGTTGCTGCTGGTGAGTGAAAAGGGAGTGATCGTCCGGACCAGTGCCGATGCCATTCCTCAGCAATCCCGGGCCGCTACGGGCGTTCGCCTTCAGAAGCTCGACAAGGGTGATCACCTTCTCAAGGTCGTGCTGGTTCCCCCGGAAGCCGAGACGCATGAGCTCGATGATGCTTCAGCGGACTCTGATTCCAGTGATGCTGTTGACGTCAACGCCGAGAGTGCGCCTGCGGACAGCTGACCTTGGCTAGCTGCGCTGATGTTCTGGTGCTTGGGGGCGGTCCGGCCGCCCTCTGTATCGCCTCGGAGCTTCACCAGCGTGGAGTGGTTGTCGAAGGCATCGCTCCCGAGCCTGTGGATGCACCATGGCCCAACACTTACGGCATCTGGGTCGATGAACTAAAGGCCCTCAACCTTGAACATCTAATTGAGCACCGCTGGAACGATACGGTCAGCTACTTCGGTGCCGGTGGCTCAGAGGTCGCAGATCAACCGCTCGTTCATGGCATCGAGTACGGATTGTTTGACCGCGCTGCCCTTCAGAACCATTGGCTGCAACGAGCGCTCGGGGTTGTCTGGCATCGGGACACTGCCGATCATTTGGAGGCAGGAGCCGACCACACACTGGTGACCTGTGCCTCAGGAAAAGTGCGCAAGGCCAGGCTTGTCATTGATGCCTCCGGCGCCGGTAGTTCGCACATTCTCAGGCCAGATCAGGGCCCGGTCGCTGGACAGGCTGCCTACGGCGTCGTGGGGCGTTTCTCAGAAGCCCCTATTAGCAGTGGACGTTTCGTCTTAATGGATTATCGCAGCAATCATCTCAGTGAGATACAGCGTTTGGAACCTCCCACGTTTCTCTATGCCATGGATCTAGGCGATGGGGTGTTTTTCATTGAAGAGACATCACTTGCATTGGCACCGGGGGTTCCCTACGACGTGCTCAAGCAACGTCTGCAGCAGCGCTTGGATCAGCGCGGTGTGCAGATCACTGAGGTAATCCACGAAGAGTTCTGCCTCTTCCCCATGAATCTGCCGCTACCCGATCGCAGCCAGCCAGTGCTGGCCTTTGGTGGTGCGGCGAGCATGGTGCATCCCGCTTCCGGCTACATGGTGGGGGCGCTGCTGCGTCGTGGCCCTGGATTGGCGGATGCCCTGACTGCAGCTCTGGCGGATACATCGCTCGGATCAGCCGATCTTGCCCGGCGAGGCTGGCAGACGCTCTGGCCCACTGAGTTGGTACTGAGGCATCAGCTTTATCAGTTTGGTCTGGGTCGTCTGATGGGATTCAACGCAAGCCTGCTTCGGACCCATTTCGCCACCTTCTTTTCGCTGGCCAGAGCGGACTGGTTTGGCTTCCTGACCAACACCTTGCCCCTGCCCCGGCTGATGGCGGTGATGTTGCGACTGTTTGCCCTGTCCCCGTGGGAACTCAGGCGTGGGCTTGTGCTGGGAGCAGAGAAGAGTCAGGCGCCAGACTTCAGCCGTTGAGGCTGCTCCAGTCAGCTGGCTGAATCAAGGGGAAGATGGCATCCTCCTCTTCCAGTTCCTGCAGCCATCCTTCAGGCAGTGGTTCATGTTGCTCGATTGCGTCGATCAATCGCCAAAAGCGTTCGAGGTGGCGCTCGATGCGCTCCCTGGCGAGTTCCGTTGTGGTGCCTGCTCTGAGAATGAAACTCCAGTCCGATGACTGGGCCAGCAGCAGTTCACGTGCGGCCTGATGCAACAGACGAAGATCTAATTCGCTCCCCACACCTCGGCTGCATCGGTCCACCATGGCTCGACCTGCGCGGCTCCATTCAGGAATGATCCAGGCGTTGGTTTCGTTGAGCCAGTAATCGTGAAAGCCACCCCTGCCCCAACTAGAAGGGCAGGGATTGCAGATCTGAAGATTCGGTTGATCGTTCAGCACGCCACGCAGGCTGGTGAATCGGATGTTCTGCTCTGGTGCCTGGCGAAACAGTTCGGCCAGAAAGCCTGGACCTTCAAACCACCAGTGGCCGAAGAGCTCAGCATCAAAAGGCGCAACGAGCAGAGGTTCAATGGCCATGCCCTCGCTCAGCCGATCGAGCTGCTGGCGTCTGCCTTCTAGGAAATGCTTAGCGTGGTCTCGGGTGCGTGCGATGGCTTGGTCGGGCTGATAGGGCTGCTTTCCATCCAGACCACCGGCCGGATCGCTGACCCGATGAAGCTTCAGTCCTAGCGGACGCTTGGTGGGCAGTCCCATGGCCTCGATCTGTTCAGCAGGTAGATCCCAGCCAAGATCTCGGTGAAATTCGCGATACCAGGGATCGCCTGGATAGCCGTCCTTCGCTGACCAAACAGGAAGGGTGGCATCACTGTCGCGACCGAAGAAGGCGACTCCCTGACGGCTCACAATCGGTGCATAAACCCCGTAGCGCGGTCGGGGTTCCGCATGCAGCAGTCCGTGACCATCAAGGACGGCGTAACGCAGTCCTGCATCGCGCATCCAGCGATCCAGTCCTTCGTAGTACGCACATTCTGGAAGCCAGATGCCAAGAGGTCTCTCTCCCAGCAATCTGTGGTGCTCTCTGACAGCAGTTCGTAACTGAGCACGCACGACCTCGGGGTGCTCTCTCAGCAGAGGCAGATACCCATGGGTTGCTCCACAAGTGAGTAGGTCGAGAACGCCCTGGCGCTGGAGTTCTGCGAAGCGTGGAATCAGGTTGCCGTCACAGCGTTGCCATGCACTGAGGTGGCGTTGGAAGCTGCTGGCCAAATGCTCTGCTGCCGATTGCCGATCAGCAGGGGCATGCAGCAACAGCTTGAGTCTCGCTCGGATCCAGGCGGGAAAGCGCTCTCTGAGCGTGGCATCTGCCATCAGTGACAGCAGAGTGGGTGACAGCCCCATGGTCAGAAGTGGGCTCTGCCCCGGATCAGCAGCAGCTTTCTCCAGCGTCTCCAGGAGGGGGAGATAGCACTCAATTAGGGCCTGGAAGAACCAGTCCTCTTCAAGTGAGTGGGCCTCCGCACCGCGGACGAACGGCAGATGGGCGTGCAGAACAAGAGCCAGTGCCCCATTGGCCACTTTTTTGTCCCATCAACCGTGTGAATGTACCGGGATTCCGGGCGGGATCTACAGGATTGGCACTGGCTTACACGCTTAGAGTGCCTTTACCCATAGTCATTCCGACTAAATCGCGTCGAGGCTTTTGCCATGGCCCACGACCCAGGCCGCGTTTTGATCTTCGACACCACCCTCAGGGATGGTGAACAATCTCCGGGGGCCAGCCTCAACCTTGAGGAGAAACTGGCGATTGCGCAGCAGCTGGCAAGACTGGGCGTGGATGTGATCGAGGCGGGCTTTCCCTTCGCCAGTCCAGGGGACTTTGCTGCTGTCCAGCGCATTGCCCAACAGGTCGGGGGAGAGAACGGGCCAGTGATCTGTGGGCTGTCGCGGGCGTCGAGAGGCGATATCAAAGCCTGCGCTGAAGCGGTGGCTCCAGCCCCTCGTAGACGGATCCATACGTTCATCGCAACCAGCGATATTCACCTCGAGTACAAACTGCGCAAAAGCCGTCAGGAGGTGCTGGCCATCGTGCCCGACATGGTGGCGTATGCCCATTCCCTGGTCGATGACGTCGAGTTCTCCTGCGAAGACGCAGGGCGCAGCGACCCAGAATTTTTATATGAAGTCATCGAGGCTGCAATTGCTGCCGGTGCCACCACCATCAATATTCCCGACACGGTTGGCTACACCACACCCACGGAGTTTGGTGAGCTGATTGCGGGAATTGATCGCCATGTTCCCAACATCGGCGATGCGGTGTTGTCTGTTCATGGACACAACGATCTCGGCCTTGCTGTCGCCAACTTCCTGGAGGCTGTCAAGAACGGGGCGCGACAGCTTGAATGCACGATCAACGGCATTGGTGAGCGAGCCGGTAATGCTGCCCTTGAGGAACTGGTCATGGCGTTGCATGTGCGCCGCCGTTATTTCAATCCCTTCTTGGGTCGTGATGCGGAGTCGCCGACTCCACTTACGGCGGTGCGCACTGAGGAGATCACTAAAACCTCACGTTTGGTTTCCAACCTCACTGGCATGGTGGTGCAGCCCAACAAGGCGATCGTGGGCGCTAACGCTTTTGCCCATGTATCGGGAATCCATCAAGACGGTGTCCTTAAGAACCGGCTGACCTACGAAATCGTCGATGCCCGCACAGTAGGACTCAGTGACAACCGCATTTCTCTTGGCAAGCTCAGTGGTCGTAGTGCCGTGCGTGCACGTCTCGAAGAGCTGGGTTATGACCTCAGCCGCGAGGATCTTGATGATGCCTTCGCTCGTTTTAAGGACCTTGCCGATCGCAAACGTGAAATCACCGATCGTGACCTTGAAGCCATCGTCAGTGAGCAGGTTCAGCAGCCCGAGGCCCGCTATCAGCTGAAGCTGGTGCAGGTGAGTTGTGGCAGCAGCACCAACCCAACCGCCACAGTCACCCTGGCGGATGAGGATGGCAAGGAGAAGACCATGGCATCCATTGGCACCGGTCCAGTGGATGCCGTTTGTCAAGCACTCAACGGTCTGGCTGGGGTCCCCAATGAACTGGTGGAGTTCTCAGTGAAATCTGTCACTGAGGGCATTGATGCCATCGGTGAGGTGACCATCAGGCTGCGACGAGACGGTGAGTTGTATTCAGGACATTCCGCCGATACTGATGTGGTGGTGGCTGCGGCTCAGGCCTTCGTCAATGCTTTGAACCGTCTGGTGGCTGGGTCTGCGCAACCGGCTTTGCATCCCCAGAGGGATACCGCACCCCTTGATGCCCGTCCCACCCTCTGAATTGATGCAGTCCTCCGTCATTCGAGACCCTGCTGGCAAAGCTGGGCTTCGTGCCGGGGCGTTAGTTCAGCTTCTGCTGCTGATTCTGCTGGCACTGTTGGTGCTCATTCCACTTCTGTGGCTGGTCAGCACGTCTTTGAAAGGTCCTGCAGAGGACATTTTCACGAGTCCACCGGCTTTGCTGCCTTCGCAACCCAGTCTTGATGCCTATGGACGGCTGTTTCGAGATAACCCTCTGGGCCGCTATCTCTTCAACAGCTCAGTGGTCAGCCTGTTGGCTGTGGTGGCCAATCTGCTGTTCTGTTCCCTTGCGGCTTACCCATTAGCGCGCATGCGCTTCTCAGGGCGTGGATTGGTTCTGGGCCTGGTGATCGCCACTATCCTCATCCCGTTCCAGGTGGTGATGATTCCTCTGTATCTCCTGATGGTGCAGCTGGGTCTTCGCAACACCCTGATGGCTCTCGTGATTCCACAGGCAGCAACAGCCTTTGGCTTGTATCTGCTTCGTCAGAGCTTTCTCGGGGTTCCCGCAGAGCTGGAGGAGGCTGCCCGCATGGATGGCTGCAGCAAGCTCGGTGAGTGGTGGAACGTGATGATTCCAGCAGCGCGAGCTGATCTGATCACTCTGGCCATGTTTGTGTTTATCGGCACCTGGAGTGATTTTCTTTGGCCACTGGTAATCCTGGATGACCCTCAGTTGTTCACCCTTCCGCTGGGTCTGCAGCAGCTGGCCAGCAGCTTTTCCCTCGATTGGAGAATTGTGGCCGCCGGCTCTGTGGTTTCCATTCTTCCAGTGCTGTTGCTGTTCATCCTTCTGCAGCGTTTCATTCTCCCCAGTGCCAGCGGAGATGCCGTCAAGGGCTGATCACTGGCTGTTGAGATGACTGCTGTTGAGATGAGGGCAGTCCTGGTGGTGCTGTTCGTTCAAGGTCCCGGTCTTCCCGAGGTTCGAGATCACGATTGGATGGGAACGGGGTCTCGATCCTGTTCCAGAGGGCCCGTTCCCGATCGGCGGAAGCGCGCTGCCAGCTTTCCAGATTGCTGATCTTCCTCTGAAGCGATTGTTGTCGTGTCTGTAAAACCCCAAGCTGCTGTTCGATCAGCTCTCGGCTTCCTGTCCTGTCACGCAGCTCGACACTGTTCAGTCTGTCGAGCTGCTTCACCAGATCCTGGATGGTGTGGCTTTGTTGTTGCAGAGACTGCCAGAGAACAATGAACAGAACCAGCAGGAATGGAAACCCCGCTGCAGGGATAACGATCCAGAGGCGATCACGCACTGCTCTCTGGGATGACTCAGTTGCAGCCCTGAACGGAAATGCGATAGCTGAATCCTGTTGAGTTGGGATCGCTGCCTGTACCGATCTTGAAGTTCACCTGGTTGACCTGTTTGCCCTGGGGAATTGTGAACGGTCCGAATTGCTTGCCTGTGCCGATTGGAGGAGTCATTGATTCCTTCACCACGCGCAGATTGCTTCCGTCAGTAAATTTCAGGAATGCTTCCACGGGGTAGGTGCCGCTGGATGTGGAGTCCGCTGTGAAGAAAAGCTTGAAACTGCTGTATGGAGCATTCACAGCAAAGTCCGTGTTCCAGTTGCTGCGGCCGATCAGTTTCTCTCGACTGACCCGTTTTTTAACGATGTTGCTGCTGCCGTTTCCGCCGATCGGGGGGAGAAATTTGCAACCAGCCTGGGCTGCTGAGAAGCCTGCTTCAAGGCTGATCAGGCCAACGCTGAGGCCGAGCAGAGCAGTCGTGAAACGGGGCGTCCTCATGGTCTTCCAAAGTTCTTTGCAATGTCTAGCAATGGTCTGGTGGAATGGGGTTGTGACCATTGCACGCTGCTGTTCATGTCTCTTCAGGATCTTGATACTCTTCTCCAGCAACGCCGTGATGAGCAGGAACTGGCACAGCGCCTCTCGGAACCGGTGTCTGTTGAAACCTTGATCGAGCTCGGGCGTGAGCGTGGCCTCACCATCACTGAAGATGACGTTTTCAGCGCACAGTTAAGGGAAGATTCCGATGTTCCGTCCGCAGAATTGCAAAAGCGTATGGCTGATGAGTCCAGGCGCCTCAGGCATTTCATTCAGGGCTAACTAAAATTCAGATTTCAATGTCATACGTGCCCACAAGTTGATTGTGGAATGTTCGAAATCATGATGTTGAACACACTTAAATCATTTTCACCACGTCGGGCGTTTGACCGAATACTTCACCGATCCAGAGTGCGTGGGTGACTGCGCCTTCATGAGTATGAAATTCCCATGCTGATTCGGGGCTGGAGCTGCGTTCAATTTTCTGGCTTTCGTCGTTGATACGCAGGTAATGACCGGTGCTCGCATAGCGCAGAACATACCTCTCAAGAAGTGATGATCTCATCATGATTTTCTGCGAGTCTTGAACTCTGCCTAGCCAGCTTTGTGCAGCTGGTGACGATGACTTCAGCTTTTCGTGGGTTTTTCATGAACGGGTTGATTTTCAATGTCCTGATAGCGGCTGCTCCGGACCCAGATCAGAGGCTGCTGCAAGGTGATTCGTAGTTGAAAGCCGCCGTTGCGGAACCAGCTTTCTTCGGCTGGAGCGATTAAAGAGGATTCGAGTTGCCAGCTCTGCTGCAGGTATGTCTCAAGCAGGCTCTGCCCAGGGTGCTCGTCTCGCTGCCAGTGAACGAGCGCCAGCTCCGTCGTGCTGGATTGAAGTGTGACAATCCTGCCGAGAGGGCCTGCCTCCTGATCTGCTTCCACTGTTTCGTCGAGGGCCTCTTGCACCACAAACAGGCGCAGAGGACTTTGGGTGTTCCGCCCATCCAGACAGTATTTGTTGAGATAGAGCTGTCTTGCTCGTCCGAACAGAGGTGCGGGAGCGCGGCTCAGAAGTGCTTCATAAGCGTCAGTGAGAGCTTGACTTGGCATCGAACAAGGATGGCTTGGCACGCACTCTGTGATGGCGCTTCGCTCTGCGCCGTGGAACACTGTAGACAGATGCAAAAGTGGACCGATGTCTGAGTCCGGCTGCCCCCTGTACAGGCTTGTGGCGTTGGACGGGCAGCCGCATCCGGTTTTAGACGCTCCTTATGAGTCGATCGCTGCGGCGGAGGCGGCGGCCAGTCGCTGGTGTGCTGGGCAGGGGCGCTCGATGTCGGTGGTTGAGCGAGGGATCGCTCTCGAAGTGCAGACGCGTTGCGGGGAATGGCGCACCTTGGGCTATCCCAGTGCCTGCCTTTTGGAGTCGGGGGCTGGAGCCGCAGCGCTCTGAGAGCCTCGTAAGGGCTTGCGTTCAGCAAGGGTCTCGATCAACCATGACGGACAGTGGTGGAGTGACTGATGCGGGTCAGTGTTGATCTTTGTTTGGTTCCTCTGGGGGTCGGTGTGTCCCTTGGTCCTTCAATCGCTTTGTGTCAACAGGTGATTAAGGCATCCGGGCTCGATCATCAGCTTGGACCTAATGGCACGGCCGTCGAAGGGGAGTGGGATGACGTTTTCGCTTGCATCAAGGCCTGTCATGAGCGCTTGCATCAAGAGGGAGTGCAGCGAATTCACGCCACGCTTCGCGTCAATACACGTATTGATCGGGTCCAGTCGTTTCGCGACAAGGTGGACAGCGTTAACCGTCTGATGCCGTGAATTACGGCGAAGGGGATGCCAATCCAGTCTTGCGTGTCTTGAATGAGACCAGGAACTGGAGATGTTGGTTTGCTGGGTCTGGGACCGTCGGTTCGAGTGCGTGCTGTCGCGGCACTGGCGCTGACTCTGTTTGCTCCTTGCTTCGCTGGATCATCAAAAGCTGAGACCTGGGATCGGGTTGGAAGCTATGCCGCTCTGATCCGTCAAGCAGGAACCCACACCCTTGTGGCCAAGGATTGTCCGTCCGCCCTTCTGGGTGCCTTTCATGCGCCCCGTAATGCCCTGCTGATCTGTGCGAACAATATTGAGGACGATCCAGGGCAGGTTTGGGTGGTTCTTGCCCATGAGTCAGCCCATGTCATGCAGCACTGTCATGGAGGGCCATTGCTCGCTGATCACCAGGTCGGCAATGCTTTAGCGCGCATCGAGTCTCAATCCCAGACAACTTTTCAGGAGCTGCGTCTTTATCACCAGTCGCAGCGCAGGGATGAAATCGAGGCACGTCTTGTTCAAGGGATGCCCCCCGATGAAGTGGAAGCTCTGTTTCGCAGTTTCTGTGCAGAACGTCTGAGTCATCGTCAAGTTCCTCCACCTCCTGCTGTTCCTCGATCTGCTCCTTGATCAGCAACGAGCTGAAGTTGACGAGGCACGGACCTTACGGTGTGCAGATGTGTGGCATCTCTCCATGGGTCCGCGGCTCAACGGCTATTGGTTGATGACCTGGCTAGGCCTGGTAGCCAACCTGATTGCTTTGCCTGTGATCGGTCTTCTGGCATTTCGAGAAGGAGCCTCCTCCGGCATCGCCATCACCAACATCACCCTTGCCTTTTCTCTGGCTTGGCCCGCTGCGATTGTGGGCATTGTTGCTTCAGCGGGCTTACTAGCGCAGCGACGCTGGGGTGTGATTCTGGCCATCGTGGCTCTGTCCATGAGCCTCGCAGGAGCCATTCCCTATGGCCTCGTTCGGCTGGTCCTAAGGCTTGAGCCTCAGACCATGGGTTTGGGGCCTGTGGTGCTCGGGTTGATCAACGTTCTGGCGCTGATCTATTGGTGTCGCCCAGCCCACCGTCGTGGCGTCAGGCTTTGATGACTTGGCAGCAGCTGTTCCTCAGCTCGCTGGCTGTTCGGTTGTGCTCGAGCATCCTCAGTACCTGGTGGTGGACAAGCCATCTGGCCTGCTGAGCCAGCCCGGTCTTGGTTCGCATCAAAGTGATTCCTTGATCACACGACTCCAGGACTGTTGCCCTGAGCTCCGTTTGGTGCATCGCCTCGATCGGGATACGTCTGGACTCATTCTTGTGGCCAAAAATCAGAGCAGCCTGCGATCTCTCAGTGCTCTGTTTGCTGCTCGCAGAGTTCACAAGCTTTATCTCGCTGATGTGGTTACGCCTTTGATAGGCAGGGGTGGAAGTATTCACCTTCCCCTGGCAAGGCTGCGACGCCAGCCGCCTGAATATGGACCGCATCCAGATGGCAAGCCTTGTTGCACGCTTTGGCGCAAGTGGACGCAGTTAACCGATTGCACACGTCTTTGGTTGCGGCCACTGACCGGCCGTTCCCATCAGTTGCGGGCTCATCTGGCTGCTGTGGGTGCTCCGATCTTTGCTGATCGCATCTATGCCCCCTCCGCGGCTCTGGGCCCTATGCATATGCATGCTCATGTGCTGAGCTTTCAGGACCCTTTTGACCAGCGACGGGTTCGTGTGCGCTCTGCCCTTCCATCATGGGCTGAAGCGAACCTGGTTTAGGCGGAGAAGCTGCGCTTTGCGGGGATGGGATAGGGAATCCGGCGATGACGCATTCTTCGCCAAACGCGGACGAACGAATGCATCACTAGTTCAAGTTCGGCCCGACTGAGGCTGCTTTGGCTGAGTTGTCCGTCGCTGATTCGCGCCTCAACGATCCGTTTGACCGTGTCGCGAGCTTCCTGGTCACTTGTGTCTGGTGGCAGTGAGCGCAACGCGGCCTCACAACCGTCCGCCAGCATCATGATCCCTGTCTCTTTGGAGCGAGGCGTTGGTCCGTGGTAGCGGAAGCGTTTCTCGGAGACGTCAGGATTCTGCTCTCGGGCCTGATGCAGGAAATACCCCATGCGCAATGTGCCCTGATGTTCAGGAATGAAATCCGCAATCGGGCGGGGAAGCCGATGTCGTCGTGCCAGTTTCAGCCCTTCATCCACATGCGCTTGAAGCACTCCTGCACTGGCCAAAGGGTCGTTCAGCCGAGTGTGCGGATTTTCTCCACTGGTTTGATTTTCGATGAACCAGTTGGGGGCATGAAGCTTTCCGACATCGTGATAAAGGGAGCCTGTTCTGATGAGGTCCACATCGGCGCCGATCGACCGCGCACCCTCCTCGGCCAACCCGCAGATCATCAGTGTGTGCTCAAAGGTGCCTGGGGCTTCTGAAGAGAGCCGCCTTAGCAATGGGCGCTCCTGATCGGCCAGTTCCATCAACCGCGCCCGTGTCAGCAACCCGAAGGAGCTCTCCAGCAGAGGAATTATCAGGATCGCCAGCATCATCGCCAGCCCCATCAGTAGTGCTTCAGACGCGAGTTCACCTGCATCGGACGGCAAGCGAATCCATGAGCCGGCAAGCGGTTGGCCATTGCGGCTCATCAACACCAGCTCGGCCAGCCATGCACCCACTGGCAGCAAGACAGCGAGTTGCAGCAGCTGTGCTCTGCTACGTAAACGACCTGCTTGCAATGCCGCGACGGTGGCCGTGGCCGCGGCAATCAGCAGGCGCCCTTCGCCCAGACCAGTGACGGGGGTGGGCCAGAGAAGACTGGCTACAGCCATCCAGGCCAGTGCACTGGTTGTGCCCAGGCCCTGAGCCAGGAGAAGGGTGGGCGGCACGATCACCGCCAGGGGGCTCACTGAGGCACCGAACCAGAGTTTGCAGGCCTGGCTCAGCAGCAAAAGCCCCAGCGCCAGCAGGCCATGGGGTGCCTCCAGGCATGGACGTTCGCGGCGCATGACGAGTAACAGAACCCCGCAGCTGGCCAGCGCTTCAGTGAAACGGATGATCCAGATCCCCAACTTTGGTCGGCGATTCACCATCCCGAAGAAATTGAGAACGTCGTAGGCCTGTGAGCTGATCGACTCACCCTTGCGGGTGATGAGATCGCCTTGATTCACCTCAATGGTGGGGATTCCTTGTTGGGTGATCAGCTCCTCAATCAGTCGCTGGCTCCTCAGTGGATCGGTTTGAAGGTTGCTGGCGCCTTGAAGCGTCGTTGTCAGCACCTTGCTGCCCAGGCTGCGGGCAGGTTTCGAACCATTGCTCAGATCTTCGAGCTGCAAGTCGCTGGCCCGTTGAAGCTGTTCCAGAGCGAGGGTGTTGACAAGCCCCTGGGTGAGCATTCTGTCGAGCGCCCTTCGCAGACCCATATCCCAATCCCGGCGCTCATCCTGAGTTCGTTTTTGCAGCCATAGCTGCTCGTTCAGAGACAGATTCACCGGTCCGATGCGCTCGGCATCGTTGCTGTTCGCGACCCGTTCCAATTCGCTGAGGTGTCTCTCCAGCCGCATGCGGATCTGCTCGTTTTCCTGAGGATCTAGAACCTGCACGAACGTGCTGGATCCGAGACTTGAACGCCTCTGCTCCAAGGCTTCGCTGTCAACAACCCTGGCGTCCTTTGGAGCTTCTGCATCGAAGGGCGCTGCCATGCCTGGCCGTAAGTCGGGTTCCACAAGCCAGGGCCAGCTTGAAACCAGCGCCACCAGAACACAAAGGATCAGCAGTGTGGCTTTCTGCAGCCTGTTCCAGCGAAGCACCGGGCGGCGAGGTGATTCTCTCCTGAGCCAGGCCCTCCAGAGACGTGCTAAGCGATGCGAACGCAAGTCAGCAGGAAGCATGCAGTACAAACGCTAGCTCTGCCGGGGCGGCATGCTGGATTCACATGCATCAGATGGCAATGGCCCTCAGGTTGGATGGCAAGGCCCTGGCCAAGACGCTCGAGCTGCGGCTGCAGTCTCAGGTCCAATCTGTGAGCCAGTCTGCTGGTCGCCCGCCCGGCTTGGCTGTTCTGCGTGTGGGTGACGATCCTGCCAGTGCGGTCTACGTGGCTAACAAGGAAAAGGCCTGTGCTCGTGTCGGTGTTGACAGTTTTGGATCTCATCTCCCCGCAAATGCCTCACCTGAATTGGTGTTGCAGGCGATCCACTCTTTGAATGACGATCACAGGGTGGATGGGATCCTGTTGCAGCTCCCGCTTCCTCAGGGACTGGATGAAACACCTTTGTTGGCTGCTATCGACCCTGAAAAGGACGCCGATGGTTTGCATACGCTGAATCTGGGCCGCTTGCTCAAGGGAGAACAGGGTCCCCGGAGCTGCACTCCTGCCGGAGTGATGGCGATGCTTCGCAGTGCAGATATCGATCCTGCGGGACGTCGTGCCGTAGTGATCGGACGCAGCATTTTGGTAGGGCAGCCGATGGCCCTGATGCTGCAGGCCGCTAACGCAACGGTGACCGTTGCGCATTCACGCACGAAGGATCTCGCTGCATTGACACGTCAGGCAGACATCCTTGTTGTCGCGGCCGGTCGTCCGGAAATGCTTGGTCCCGAGCATGTGAGTCCAGGCACGGTTGTGGTGGATGTCGGGATCCACCGGCGACCGGAGGGAGGTCTCTGTGGTGATGTAAAAGCTGCAGAGCTTGAGTCGATTGCCGCCGCGCTTTCGCCCGTGCCCGGAGGCGTTGGCCCTATGACCGTCACGATGCTGCTGGTGAACACCGTTGTGGCCTGGTGCCGTCGCCACGGGGTGAATCATGATCTCGCAGATTTGATCATCTGATGGTGCTTGTGGGCCCGTCGGCCTGACAGAATTCGCCCAGCATTGCGCTCCCCATGACCGCCACGGCGACCAGCCCTGAAGGCGTTCCGCCGCCGGGTGAGCCTCAGCAGAGCTTTGATTTCAAGGCTTATTTGAACCAGGCCCGCGAGCGGGTTGAAGTCGCTTTGGATCAGTCGATGGGGCCTGAGCGGCCGGAATCCCTCAGGGATGCGATGCGCTATTCCCTGTTGGCTGGAGGAAAGCGACTACGCCCGATTCTTTGTCTGGCTGCCTGTGAGTTGGTGGGTGGTGATCCCTTACAGGCCATGCCCACGGCGGTCGCTGTCGAAATGATTCACACCATGTCGTTGATCCATGACGATCTGCCAGCAATGGATAACGATGACCTGCGGCGTGGCAGGCCTACCAATCACAAGGTGTATGGCGATGCCATGGCGATCCTTGCCGGAGACGCTCTGCTCAGCCGCGCCTTTGAAATGGTGGCCGTGCGCAGTGCCAATGTTCCTGCCGAGAGGTTGGTGAAGGTGGTCGGAGAACTTGCCATGGTCTCTGGAGCACCTGGCCTTGTGGGAGGACAGGTGGTTGATCTGGAATGTGAAGGCAAGCAGGTTGACCTGGAGACGCTGGAGTACATCCATCTGCACAAGACGGCCGCGCTGCTGAGGGCCTGCGTGGTCACCGGCGCCTTGATCGGCGGCGCCAGTGATGCTCAGGTCCAAGCTATGCGTACCTATGCCAATGGCATCGGCCTTGCGTTCCAGATCGTTGACGACATTCTCGATGTCACTGCCAGCAGTGAGGTGCTGGGCAAGACGGCGGGCAAGGACCTGCTGGCAGATAAGACCACCTATCCAAAGCTGCTCGGTTTGGAGCCTTCGAGAACCCGCGCTCTTGAGTTAGTGGCAGAGGCCAAAGCTGCTCTGCAGCCTTGGAAAAATAAGGCTCAACCTCTGCTGGCTCTGGCCGATTACGTAGCTACTAGGGACCGTTGATGATGAATGACGTCCCTCTGAGCATCCCCAATCAGATTCTTGATAATGCAGTCCTGGCTTGGGGCCTTGCCGCTTGCGGTCTGGCTCAGCTCTCGAAGTTGTTGATTGAACTCGTCGTCTTTCGCCGCTGGAGGCCTGCGGTGCTGTTCGAAACCGGTGGGATGCCATCGAGTCATGCAGCACTTGTGAGCGGCACGGCTGCGGCGGTGGGGTGGCAAGAGGGATTTGCATCTTCCGTTTTTGCTCTGGCCGCCACTGTGGCGTTCGTAGTGATGTACGACGCCAGCGGTGTAAGGCGTGCAGCCGGTTTCACTGCTGAACGCGTCAATGCATTACCGGAGTCTCTCTGGGAGGCACCCTTCGAGAAACCACTTAAGCAACGACTTGGACATTCCCGAACGGAAGTGTTGGTTGGAAGCCTGCTGGGCCCGATGATTGCCTTGCTCGGCCTCAATTTTCTGGGATCACCGCTTCAATTGACGCAATTGATCGCCAACGCTCTGGGGTGACGTCATTTCCTCACGCTGAACTGAGCCTCACAGAGGATCAACACAAGGCAGCAGAGGCCTTCTCCGACTGGCTGCAGCAGCAGGATGTGGGCCTTCCCTTCGTCCTCAGCGGCTACGCCGGCAGTGGCAAGACCTTTCTGTCGATGCGCTTGCTGAGGCAAGTGGAAAGCAGTGGGCTCTGCTGGACCGTTGTGGCTCCAACCCACAAGGCTGTGGGGGTATTACGGCAGGCCCTCAACCTCGAGGGGCTTCAGCCCACCTGGTATCCCTCCACGATCCATCGCTTGTTGCGTCTGAAGCTCAAGCGACAGGGTGATCGGGAACTGTGTGAATCCACAGAGCAAACGGCCGGAGCTTTGGAGCATCTCGGTCTGGTGCTGATCGACGAGGCCTCGATGGTCGACAGCTCTCTGCTGTCGATTGCCTTGCAGTGTGCCCACCCATTCAAAACTCGACTGGTGTTCGTGGGTGATCCGGCCCAGTTGCCACCGGTCGGTGAAAGCGAAAGCCCGGTGTTCGGCATGAATCGTGCTGTCTCCGCCTGCTTGCGTGAGGTGGTTCGTCACCAGGGCCCGGTTCTGCAGCTCGCCAGTTGTCTGCGCGATGGTCGCTTGCCCTGTGAAGTACCACCGCTGTTGCCTCCCGTTCGCTCGGATCTTGGTCAGGTTGGAGTGCTGAATCGAGGCGACTGGTTGTCGCGTGCTCAGGAGGGTCTGCGCCAGGCCGCGGCCTGTGATAACCCCGATGCGGCGAGAATCCTTTGCTACACCAATCGCCGCCTGGAGGCGTTGGTGCCCCATGCGCGCAGGGCTATTCATGGGGAGATGGCTGACCAGATGGCTGTGCTGCCAGGTGAAGTTTTGATTACGCGAACAGCGGTGATGGCACCGGCCTCCAGCGATGGAGGGGAGACGGGCGAGGAACCCGATCTGGTGTTGGGTTCCAATCGAGAACTTGTGGTTGAAGACGTTTCTCCAGAACGCTGCGATTTGGCGGAATTCGGTGTTGCTGGTGAGGCGCAGCTGTCGTTGGCCGGACTAGGTGTTCCAGTGATTGAGACCCTCAATGCGAAAGTCCGAAGTGGGGAGCTTGAGCTCAATCTGCGCCTTCAGCCGCCTTCCGGAAGCCAGGCGAGGGAGCATTTGGATGCACTACTGAAACGCTTGGCGCAGGACGCACGGAACGCAGGTAAACGAGGTGGGCGACCGCTGTGGCGTCGTTATTTCCTGGTGAGGGATGCTTTCGCATCACTTGGGCCTGCTGCGGTGCTCACGGTGCATCGCAGTCAGGGCAGCAGCTTTGGGGAGGTTTTTGTTGCTGATGATGTGTTCCCACGCTGTCTTGATCGCCTTGCACCTGAGCGGCAGGTGTTCCATCAACAGCTGGCTTATGTGGCTGTTAGTCGTGCCAGGCATGGGGTGTACCTGGTGGGTGATAGCCAACGCAATGCTGCGACCTGGAGCAAAGCTTTGCGAGGAATGGGTTAGCTGGTCGCGGCGTTCCCAAGCGGTGCTCGTAGTTCGGTTCAGATCATCGTCAGGCCGCTGACACCTTGCCAGCCCAGGTAAAGACCCAGTCCCAGGCTCACCCCACCAACTAGAAGGCTGCCACGGGCAAACAGCACTGCTTTGCCTTTTTCAAGAAGGGGAACGACTTTGTCGCGGCCAAGGACAACCGCAACAAAAGGTGTGAGCAAAAACAGACTGGCTCCGAATGTGAAAGCGATTAATCCCACGACTTCCTGCCAGGTGGGCAGCTGGGCAGACAAAACAACACCAGCCGACTTGGCGAACAGCACGATGTCGTCGGGACTGATGAGTTCACCAACCGATCCCAGCAGCAGCAGCAGTGGTAGTGGCATGGTTAGGAAACGATCGATCCCCTTGGTCCAGGCTGGTGGCTCTGAGCCTTCGGTCAGTGATTTGATCAGTTCTCGGCCGCCAATCGCGACCAGTGCTCCGCCGGCCAGCAGATCCAGGCCCGTGCGGTGATGGGAGCCATGACTCATGTCCAGAAGCAGGGAATGACCGACTGTCACTAACAGCGTGGCTGCGAGCAGCGTGGTGATCACCCAGGTTGCGAGGAACCATCCACCTCTTTTGATGGGGTTCGGGCCCAGGAGCAGCAGCAACAGAACGGCGATATGGATCGGCGAGAGGCCAATGCCGGTGCCATAGGCCAGGAGTTCCGCCCAGAGGGTTGTGTCGCTCATCAGAACTGGCCGTCAGCAGGCGCATTCCAGCGCACGATCGCATGATTTCCGTGCTCAAAACCCAGCACACAGAGACTTCCAGTGCTCAACATCAGCAGCCGGCCGCCGATAGCTCCCATCCCAACCCAGGTGCCTGCCAAGGCCCGTAGCAGATGTCCATGGGCGAAGAGCGCCACATCTCCGTCTCCAGGCGTTTTCATAGCAATCCCAATGGCGGTTTCACAGCGTTGTTGCACTGCTTGGGCGTCTTCGCCATTGGGGCAGCCATGGGTGAAGACGTTCCAGCCAGGCACCGTGCGCTGGATATCCAGAGTGGTGATTCCCTCGTAATCACCGTAATTCCATTCCAGCAACTCGTTCATCACCGTCATATCTGCGCCCAGACCTGCCAGTTCGCAGGTTCGCTGAGCGCGTTGTAGAGGTGAGCTGAAGACGGCAGCGAACCGCTGATGGCTCAGGACAGGAGCTAATCGACGTGCCTCGTCCTCTCCTTCTGGAAGCAAAGGAATGTTGCTGTTGCCTGTGTGACGTCCGTCGCGAGCCCACTCGGTGGCTCCATGTCGAAGGAGCCAGAGCTGGCGGTGAGTGGCCATGGCCGGATCGAGCTGCCTCTGTCCTGATTGTGATCATCAGAGGTTGATTTGGCTTCGCGTGCAATAGCTAGCGAGCCCTTTGTTATTGCCGGATTTCGAACCAGTCTGCACCGGTGATCGGCATCTGACAGGGCCTGACCAGACGAACCCTCGCTTCGCTGGGTCCCTGTTCACACCAAAGCCTCAGCTCGTTGAGGGGGAGCTGATCGCCTTCCGCTTGCACCTCCACTCGGCCGTCCTCCAGATTTCGGACCCAGCCGCTGAGACCCAGTTCCAGAGCACGTCTCCGACAGGCCTGCCGGAAGCCAACGCCCTGAACGGTCCCTTCCACCAGAAAACGCCAGCGTTCCTGAAGAGTGATAGATCTCTGCCGGGTACTGCGGGTTACAAAGCGGCGACGCTCTGCCTCGCTGCGAAGCCGAGCGCGGCGCGCCATCTGCAGGGGATCGTCGAGGATCCGCCCCAGTGGAGGTGAACCCAGCTTGCGTGCAGATTGGGCAGGTTCCATCCCTCCACTCTCCGCTCAACTTTCCAACCTTCAACTTGCCACAACGGCTTCCAGCTGCCAACGCTTTCCCCCGATTCACAGCACAGCTGCCAGCGGTGAAATTCATGGCCCCTGAGCCGTTCACCCCTGCGCAATAGCAAACTGTCACTGCGAGCTTCCAGCTGTCTGTAGCCCACCTGCAACCGTCCTCGTTTGGCTTCAAATGGCAAGAGACCTGCCATGGCATGCCGTCTCCCTTCCGGGTCGGCCAGACCTCGACCCAGTAGCAGCATCCCTCCGCATTCGGCGTAGATCGGCTTGTCGCGAATCCATGTGTGCAGTGATGAGAAGGTTGTCTTGCATTGACTCAGTTGGTCTGCATGCAGCTCCGGGAATCCCCCCGGCAGGATCAGGCCGGTCGCTTCCACTGGTGGTGCGGCATCGCTCAAGGGACTCCAAGGCAGCACTGGCATTCCCAACAGCTCGAGGCATTCCTGCATCTCGGGGTAGCGGAAGTGGAAGGCTTCATCCTGTGCAACAGCGACAGGCAAAGAGTGTTGTCGTGAGGTCTCCAGCTCCGGAGATAAGACGTGTCGAATCGGGTCAGGGCCGGGTCTTGGTGCTCGCAGAAGTGTCTGGAGTATTTCCATGTTGAGGTGCTGCTCCGCCAGAGCAGCCCAGCGTTCCAGCCGCTTGTGAAGAGCGTTCAGTTCATGGGCTGGAGCAAGCCCGAGATGCCGGTTGGGCAGCTTTAGGTTGGGATCCACCGGTAGGCAGCCCAGGCAGTGCACTCCGATGTCCGTGAGCACCTCTTCAAGCAGCTCACGATGCCTTGGACTGCTGACTCGATTCAGCACGACGCCAGCAAGGTTGAGGCGTGGATCGAGATCTCTGAAGCCTCGAACCAGTGCCCCGAGAGAACGGGCCTGACCTCCGGCGTCCACCAACAACACCACAGGAAGGGCAAGGTTCACAGCTACATCGGCTGTACTCCCATCGGAACTGGAACCAATGCCATCGAACAGCCCCATGACGCCCTCAACCAGGGCCATGTCACAACGCCCCCCGTAACCGTTGAAGCTGAGCTGCACCCAGTCCTCGCCACACAGGGGCAGGTCAAGGTTTCTGCAGGGCTGGTTTGCTGCTAGCGAAAGCAGCTGGGGGTCGAGATAGTCGGGTCCGACCTTGAAGGGCTGAATGCTGTGGCCAAGTTGGCGGGCCCAGGCAATCAGGCAGAGGCTGAGCAGAGTTTTTCCGCTGCCGCTGGCCGGAGCAGCGATCACGCAGGCCATGGTTTGAGCGGAGATTGTTTGAGCGGAGTGACAGGAGAGACCCCGCTCAGGGGGGGATTCAGCTGATCAGCTTGGCAGCCAGTGGGGCCGCCGCAGCGAGTAGAGGGTTGGTGGAGTCATGGCCGCCTTCCAGCTGGCGAGAAACATCCGCCTCCACAGGGGACTGCTGCACTGGAACGACTTCTTCAATCAATTCCATGCTGGCCATTCCACCAGCTTCCAGGCGCATACAGCCCCCAGACTCAGCGCAGAGAATCACGCAGATCGCAGGCTGGTTGTCTGGTTTACAGATCAGGCGAAGCCCCACAATCTGACCGGGGTGAATACTGGGCTGCCCCATAGGTACTGGCGACACGCGCATTTGAATATCAGTGCCGTCAGGTCTCTGGAAGTTGGCACTGATGCTCTGGTCAGGGTTGCTTTGAGTGTGCTGCAACTCCCAGCCCAGACGGTCAGCGATCCAGGATCCGAGCAGGAGTCCTTGCACTGGATGGTCGCCTTCGACATCAATGTCGAGCTGAACCACGTGGCCAAGGGCATCGCGCCGATGCGGTGAATCGAAGACCATGGCCAGGGTCTGATGCCAGCTGCCAAGTCGTAGCCAGTTCAGGTCGTTGACCGCTTGCCCTGCTTCGATCCTTGAGGCCAACAGGTTGAGGCAGAAACCAGGCTCTCCAAGTGCGGAATCGAGAATTAGCCGCCGGGGTGAGCTGGCGAGTTGCTGTAGGAGCTCAGGTGCTTCATCAAGGGCTCCGTTCCACCAGACCCAGGAGGGGAGTTCCTCCGGCAACAGAGGATCGAGGATTGTTAAGCCCTGCTGCAGTGCAGGCTTGCCTCCACGCAACACCACCACATCGCCGCAGGCCACCGTTCCACCGCCTTCTTCTGGGAGCGGACAGTACGCAGCCACCAGGGTTTCAAGAGGGAGTTCAGCATCAAGACTGGGCGCCAAGGTGATTAGTCGCCGAGGGCGCAAGTTGCTGAGAGCTGCATCCACATGCTGGCCGCGTAGATCCTCGCTGGTATGCCCCCCGTCCATCTGGCTGAGACAAGTCGCCACAACTTCTGTGAGAGGTGGTGTGCTGATGGGCAGATCGCCATCCACCACGGCCTGACGACCTGCAGCAATCAGCTGCGATCTCTGCACGCCGGTGATTGGGCCATCCAGGCGGCCGGTGCGGACAAGCTGTTGCTCAACCCAGGCCGGTTGCCAGATGAGCAGGCAGAACGTGTGGGCACCGACGTTGTTGGGCTGGTCACGCGACCAGAGCTGTTCCAGGTAGCCGGGTACTTCAGAGGGAGGAAGTTCAAGAGGGGTTTGAAGCGTGAGCTGGGGGGACATGATGCAGCCGGTTGAGTGGGACAGATGGTGGTCAGTCGGATCGGGTTATGGACGTCGCCAGAGCAAGCCATCTCGGGCAAGAAGGGCATCGGATGCAGCGGGACCCCAGGTTCTTGATTCATAGGGGTGGATCGGCAGCTGCCAAGGGCTGTCTTCAATCAGCTCCAGCAGAGGTGTGTAGAGACGCCAGGCTGCTTCTACCTCATCACTGCGGGTGAACAGCGTGGGATCGCCGAGCATGGCGTCTGCGAGCAGGCGGACATAGCCCTCATCAGAGGGCTCTCCAAATGATTCGTCGTAGGAAAATTCCATCTCCACCGGTCGGCTGCGCATTCCGGAGCCGGGAGATTTCACCTCAAAACGGAATTCAGCCCCTTCATCCGGCTGAATTCTCAAGACCAGTTGATTAGCAGTTGGCCCTCCTCCGGCGGCATCAAAGAGATGTACCGGTGCTTCCCGGAAAGTGAGCACCACCTCGCTGAGGCGCTTCGGCAGTCGTTTACCTGTGCGCACATAGAAGGGCACGCCCTGCCAACGCCAGTTGTCGATGAACAGTTTCATCGCCACATAGGTTTCTGTGGTGCTGTTGGCATCGACGCCATGTTCTTGGCGGTAGCCGAGCAAAGGTGAGTCTTGAGTTCCACCGGGGCCGTACTGCCCACGGATGCAGCAGTTCCATGGTTCGTTTTCATCTGCCAGACGAGCCGCTTGCAGAACCTTGGCTTTTTCACTGCGGATCGCTTCTGGGTCGAACCGTCCAGGTGTTTCCATGGCCGTGATCGCCAGCATCTGGGTTAGGTGGTTCTGCACCATGTCCCTGAGAGCGCCGGATGTTTCGTAGTAGCCGGCCCGTTCTTCGACACCGACAGTTTCAGCGGCAGTGATCTGAACACTCGAGATGTAGTTTCGGTTCCAGATCGGTTCGAAGATGGTGTTGGCAAACCTCAGAACCATGATGTTCTGGACGGTTTCCTTGCCTAAGTAGTGATCTATGCGGAAGATCTGATTTTCTTGTCCACAGCCCTGCACCAGGCGGTTGAGTGTCTGAGCACTGCCGTAATCCCTGCCGAAGGGTTTCTCGATCACCACACGACTGCGATCAGGATCCTTTAGCAGTCCTGCGTCGGCCAGAGAGCGGCAGCCACTGCCATAAAACTTGGGTGAAACTGATAGATAAAACGTACGGTTGCTGCGGGTTGCTCGTGTCCTGTCGATTTCGTCGAGCCGATGGCCGAGTTTGACGAGATCCTCAGGTTTTTGAAGATCCACCGGTTCATAGAACATGCCTGCCGAGAATTGTTCCCAGGCCGCACGGTTCTCGTTCACGGTGGTCTCCATGGCCTCCGCCATTTTTTGGCGGAATTCCTCATCACTCCATGGGCGTCGAGCACATCCCAGCAGTGCGAATTCACTTGGCAGACGGCGCTGTTTGAACAGCTCAAATAGCGCCGGCACTAATTTGCGATGTGTGAGGTCACCGCTTGCGCCGAAGATCACCAAGCACTGAGGGGCGATGACTCGCTCCTGACGCAGGCCGACCCTCAACGGGTTTGTCATCGTTTCGCTCATGACACCGGAAGCTCTGACGAAGGTTTAACTAGGAATCACCGCGCTGACAGTGCTCCAGAACATCAGGCCACGTTTTGTCGTCGTCTCGGGACAACCCAAATAAAAAAGCCCACCTTTCGATGGGCTTTGATCTGGAAGGTTTGAGTGAAAACTCAGTAGGTCTCCACGTGCCAGCGATCCGCTTTCTTCAGTTGAGGACGCAGTTCAGCCCAATCCAATCCTTTGGAAGCAGCTGCAGCTGTCATGGCTTCATCGATGCCGGGTTCCATGCCGCGTAGGCCACACATGTAGACATGCGTCTTGGGATCTTCGATCATCGAGAAGATTTCATCGGAGTGCTCCAGGACGCGATCCTGGATGTACATGCGACCGCCCTTGGTGTTTTGCTGTTCGCGACTGATTGCCTTCGTATAGCGGAAGTTATCAGGAAATTCTTCCTGATACCTCGCGAAATCGTCGTCATAAAGAAGGTTTGGAGTCTTGGGGGCACCCATGAACAGCCAGGCTTTGCCGCGGAATTTCCAACCGTTTTTGTCACGCTCGTTGGGTTCAAACATGCGACGCAGGTAGGTCCGCATTGGGGCGATGCCAGTGCCAGTAGCAAACATGATCACATTGGCTTCTTCATCTTCAGGAAGAAGCATTTCTTTGCCCACAGGGCCTGTGATTTTGACCTTGTCCCCAGGGTTGATATCGCAGAGATAGGTTGAACAAACACCTTTAATCTCTTCTCCGGCCTCGTTCTGATATTCGAGTTGTCGGACGCAGAGTGAAACCGTTTTGCCCGCCATGTCATCTCCATGGCGTGTACTGGCAATCGAGTAAAGGCGGAGCTTGTGAGGTTTGCCTTTGGCGTCTGTTCCTTCAGGAATGATGCCGATCGACTGGCCTTCGACGTACTCAAGTAAGGGTTCCCCCCCACTGAGGTCAAAGGTGATGTGCTGGACACGTCCAATCGCCCCTTCTTGGAGAAGGCTGTAGTTGCCAAGAACCGTGCCTTCAAAGGGGGTTTTGGGTTTGTAGAGATTGACAGGAACCGATTGGTGAGCAGGCTTTGCAGGAGCCTTGGAAGCATCCACTTTGGTTACAGGCTTGGTGGGAGTTTTGGATGCAACTGCTTTAGAAGCAGGCTTTACGGGAGCCTTAGCGGCTACCGACTTTTCAGCCTGTTTGGCGGAACCCTTTGAGGCGGAAGCCTTTGAAGAGGAAGCCTTTGCAGTGGCAGCCTTAGCGGTCGTAGCTTTTGTAGCCTGCGCACCAGCTGAGATCGGCTCATTGTTTGGAATCACAGACTGAATCTGGCCGCCTCTGCCGTTGATCGTCTGGACAGTGGTTTGCAGGCGGTCGTAGGAAACGGTGATTCGCTCTTCCGATCGGACATGTTTGCCGGCCTGCAGCCAGACAACGACCAGCGTGAACATCCGTTCGTCGTAGCTGCTGGTACCCGCCGAGCTGACACGCATGGAATGTCGGTTCCCTTGAAAGATCGCGCGATCATAGTCTCGTGATCAACACCCAGTTCAAGCCCTCTAGACCTTCACATCAGATTGCGGTCTGGCCTTCAAGCTGACTTTCACTAAGATTCCGTTGTTAACTTCTTCTGGTTGAACTTCGCCAACTCCTTGACGACTCTTCAGCTAGCGACAGAAGTCCGTCAGCAGACGATTGAGCAGACCGTCGAGCGTCTGCCCCAGGGGGTTCGTCGTTTGGCTGTTCAGCTGCGGACGGACCAGTCAGTGGACCAGCTTTGGCAGGTTCTCACTGACTATGAAGGCCTCAGCAATTTCATTCCCAACCTCAGCAGCAGCAAGCTGATTGAGCGGTCGGGCAATCGGGTCACGCTTGCTCAAGTTGGCAGTCAGCAACTGGTTTTAGGCCTGAAGTTCTCGGCTCAAGTGCAGTTGGAATTAACTGAGCATCGTCCCGAAGGATTGCTGCAATTCAGAATGCTGAAAGGTGATTTCCGACGTTTCGAAGGAGCCTGGCGTTTGCAGGCTGTTCCTGATCAAACCCTTGTTTTGTACGAACTCACTGTTCAGGGGTGTCTAGGTATGCCAGTGGCGCTGATCGAACAACGTCTGCGGCAGGACCTCAATGACAACCTCCTTGCGGTTGAGCAAGAAACCATCCGTCGATTCACGGAGTCCTGAAGGTTTCACTGGTTGGTTTTTTGGGGTCGTAAGTGAGGCTCTCTTGTAGTGATCAATTGTCATAAAAAAACATCCATGAATGGATGTGTTGCCTCGAAAAGGCAATCAATCAATACCCCCAAGGGGATTCGAACCCCTGTCGCCTCCGTGAAAGGGAGGTGTCCTAGGCCTCTAGACGATGGGGGCGAGGCCGTGCTCTTAGGTGTACTCCTGAGCACCAAATGAAATTACGGTTCCGACTGACCCTCCGTCAAGGCAGCGGCCAACTTCTCTTGTCCTTGTCCTTGCCAGACAGGGACATTGAAGGTGAAGCAGGCTCCTTTGCCTGGTTCTGAGACAACCCAGATGCGTCCACCATGGACCTCAACGATTCGTCGGCAGACAGAAAGTCCTACTCCGAAGCCCGATGTTCCTCCCGATGTTTGGGGAAGTCGGACACGATCTAAAAAAATGCGTTGTTGTTCAGCTTCAGGGATGCCAGGACCGCTGTCGCTAATACTCACCTGTAACCACTGGCTAGTGCGATGCACCATGCCAAGTGCAATCGTGCCGCCGTCTTGCGTGTATTTCAGAGCGTTTTCCAGCAGATTGAGTAGGACCTGACGCATGCGCCGCTGATCAGCGAAGACGAGCGGTAGATCGGCCGGAATGTCGGTGTTGATGGTCACGTCTCGGCCGAGCCAGAGCTTCTCAAGTTCAAGGATGGCTTCTGCAGCAATGCTGGCTAGGTCAAGTCTCTGGGGGTTGAAGAGAGCTTCCCAGCGCGTGCTCCCCACCTCCAGTAGATCCTTGGAGAGCAGAGCAATTTCGTCGAGGCGCCGTTTCAGGACGTCGCGAAATCGGTTGAGATCAATCTGGCCAAGTTGCTGGCTCTGTAGTGCCAGCGTCGCAGCGGTTAGGGGCGTGCGAAGTTCGTGAGCCACCATTCTTAGAAGGCGTTCCTGAGATTGGAGGCGGTCAATCAGAGTTTCATTTTCTTGCCGTAGAACCAGCAGCTGATCTTCGAGTTGAAGCTCGCGCTGGGTTCGACTTCCATCCAGTTCTGTGGGCTTCAGGCTGAGGCCAAGTCCACTGACAACTTCATCCTGCTGCCATCGGGGCACCCAGCCGCGCAGCTGCTGAAAAATGCTGGTCCCTGCAAAGACCTGCTTCGGCATCGGCTGCAACTTCACCAGTGCAGGCGTGACCACCAGGCGGTGGAGTTCCAGCAATTCGGGGTGCTCGACAGGATCAGCCACCTGAAGTGTCACGTCAAAACCGCAGTCCTCCTGTTCCAGGAACTGGATCAGCGAACGCAGATCACCACTGGAGAGATGGTGACGACCTGCGACCAGAAGCAAAGTCAGCTGCTGACGTGGTGTGGGATCGATCCCGCCCACCAGGTGTTGCTCCAAAAGATGAGCCTTACCTTATGGGTTTTTGCAAAGGTCAGCAGAACCGCTAAGACGATTTTGAACAGACTGTTGTCAGTCAGGACTTTTCATGGCCCTTCTTCCCGTTGAACGCCGTGGTGCTCCACCCCCGGATGGTGAGTCCCCGGCTTCGCAGCGGGTCTACCTCGACAGCAATCTCAGACGTTGGTTTGCGCGAAACCTCGGGCTTTGGCGTTCACGGCGTCAATACGTTTTTAAGAATGAGGAAGTTCTTTTCTTGGACATGATGATCCGGGTAGAGATCTTTGCGGAATCACGGGTTGGCAAGCCTCACTACCGCATGAGCTGGTGGCCTGAACATGAAACAGATTTCTTCGATCGCAAGCCGCGTTATCAGCGTGAGGGGGTGATGGAGGCAACGCTGATGGGCCACCAGTTGCTGCGTAGTCGTGCTTTTCTCGAAGAGGTCGAGTCGCGAACGCAGATTCGTCAGGTTGATGAACATGAGGTGGTGTTTGAGTCGCATTACCTCGACTGGGATGTTCAGGAGTACACACGACTGATCGATCAGGATCGTTTTCGATCACGCGCCATCTACAGCTGGCAGAAAGGTGATCTGGAAATCGTGGAACATCACCATGAAACCCGTCTTGAAGATGCTTCGGCTCCGATTGACTCTGATTGAGTTGTTGTACTCGCGGCTTGTTGATCGCGTCGTTCGCAACCAGCCCTGTCTGCCCGCATGCAGCGTTTGCTGTTGCGGCAGGTCTTCTTTCGTTTTGAACGGCTTGTTTTTTGGGATCTCTTCAGGGCCTTGGCAAGGCTTTATGGCCTCTAAGAAGTTTGAGTGAGTAGTTTCAAGCCGTTCCGTTACTGGCCTGGGATTGATTTTGTCGCAACAAGTTCCTAGCCATTTTTCGCTGGTATGAGGCAGCATGGGACCGCTCCCATAAGTCTTTCAGTGCGTATCCCCCGTCCCAGTCTTCCGAAGGCGTTCAGAACTGCTCTGCTCTTCGCAGTGCTTCCTCTCAATACTTCCATTGCATTCGCTCAAGGGGCAGGTGGAGCGACAACCCCGGCCACAGCGATTGAGATCGAGCGAATGGTTTCAATCGCGTCGATCAATATGTGCATTTTGTCCAAAAGCAAGGTTCCATTCTTGACTGCGATGCAGGCGAACATGGTTCCGATGGTGAGCTACATCAAGGAAGTTAATGGTTCCAAGATTTCAGGTGTCAAGAACGGAAAGGCTTTAACTTCTGAGGAAGTTGCGAATGGTCTGGCGATGCAATTATTGCCAGTGGTTGGAGTTCGTTGTGGCAAAGACTTGCCTCAAGATTATAAAAAAGAAGTTACAAAAGCTGAAAAACTGTTAAAGTCTCAAGCGGGTAAATAATTATTTAGTCATCTGATCTGTTTCAACGCATATCGTTCAGGTCAGATGACTTGTTTGAGTTGTATCAGGAGTAAATACGTTTCAGCTATCTTGCTTTGCTTATTAAGATAGTTTCTATATCGTATTGCAAGGCACGATAGAATTTTGGTTTGAAGTTTCGCGCTTCTGACCCTGGAATGAACGCTGAGTTGCGTTGTTTAGCCTGTTCTGCAGTGAGAGCTTGCATCAGCAAGGGTTCGTCGCATTGAGATCTGTTGGCAGTCATTGATTCGGTGGCATTGATTTTGACTGCGCCATTCATTGTTGGAGCGCAGGCGTCCATGGATTGGTGAGGTTTTCCCTCTCGCCATTTGTTGACCGAGCGAGCCAAGATTAGGGGAGATTGAGCTGTTCATGGTTTCCACCTCATCCTCTGAGTCGACCATCAACTGGGCTGGGGTTGCTCCACCCAAGCGTTTGTCTGACTACCGGCCTTTCCCCTTTGCTATTCCCAGGGTTGAGCTGAATGTGGTGGTGCATCAGCCTGATTCAGTTTTAGTCACAGCCGATCTTCATCTCGAACCTTGCGATTTGAAGGCGTCGACTCCGTTGATTTTGTGCGGAGTCGATTTGGAGTTGATTTCAATTTCTCTTGATGGGCATCTTTTGGAGACAAGTTCATACCGCTTGAGTGGTGAGCTGCTGGAAATATTTGAACCCCCTACTAACGCTTTTACGTTAACGACAGTTTGTCGCTTAGATCCTCAGGCCAATACTTCACTAGAAGGCTTGTATGAAAGCGGTGGAATGCTCACAACTCAATGTGAGGCTGAAGGGTTTCGACGTATCACATTTCATCCAGACCGTCCGGATGTTCTGAGTCGCTACCGGGTTCGGATTGAGGCGGATCGGGAACGTTTTCCAGTGTTGCTGTCGAACGGAAATGAAATCAGTGCTTCTGCTCTGGAAGACGATGCATCACGTCATGAGGTTGTCTGGGAAGATCCCTTTCCGAAGCCCTCCTATCTGTTTGCTCTCGTGGCGGGTGACTTGCGCGAGATCAGGGACCACTATCGAACCGCTTCTGGGCGTGAAGTGACGTTGCGTTTGCACGTTGAGGCAGGCGATGAGCCCTTCACAGCCCATGCCATGGCGTCTTTGAAGCGTTCCATGGAATGGGATGAGTCCGTCTATGGACTCGAGTACGACCTTGATGAGTTCAATACCGTCGCCGTCCGCCACTTCAATATGGGCGCAATGGAGAATAAAAGTCTGAACATCTTCAACTCCAAATTGGTTCTCGCTGATGCTGAATCTGCAACAGATGGGGAATTAGAGCGGATTGAAAGTGTTGTTGGGCATGAGTATTTTCATAACTGGTCTGGTAATCGAATCACCTGCCGCGATTGGTTTCAGTTGTCGCTGAAAGAAGGTCTCACAGTGTTTCGCGACCAGTGCTTTACCGCTGATCTTCATTCCGAACCTTTAAAGCGAATTGAAGATGCAGAGATGCTTCGCAATACGCAGTTCCGTGAGGATGCAGGACCCACAGCCCATCCAGTGAAGCCGGACTCTTATCAGGCCATTGATAATTTCTACACAACCACCATTTATGAAAAAGGGGCGGAACTGATTCGTATGTTGCGGACCTTATTGGGGTCGGAACGTTTCATGCGCGGTATGAGCTTGTTTTTCAAGCGACACGACGGAGAAGCTGCCACAACCGAGGATTTTGTTGCCGCGATTGTGGATGGTGCCGGAGCCGATGGTCAGCCCCTCGGATTTGATGTCGATCAATTCCGGCTCTGGTACCACCAGGCTGGAACACCGCATATCAATGTTCAATCCCTCTGGGATGGCGATGCCGGACGCCTGAGCTTGACGTTGAAGCAGTCCACCGCGCCCACTCCAGGGCAGGAACGGAAGCAAGCATTGGTGATTCCTGTTCTTTGGTCTGTTTTGCAACCCGGTGGATCTGCCGGAGAGGAAAGGCTGTTGGTGCTCGATCAGGAGGAAAAGACCGTCGTCCTGGATGGGTTGCCCCCTGTTGCACAACCTCCGGTCGTTTCCTTGTTCCGACGTTTTTCAGCTCCGGTGACCTGGGATGCAGGCCAGACCGTCGACGATCTGTTTGCCCTGTTTGCTGGTGATAACGATGCCTTTGCCCGCTGGGATGCCGGCCAGCAGCTCTGGAAGCGGCTGATCCTTGCTCGTGCTGCGGGATCACTTGAGTCAGAGCTGGAGTCAAGGATGTTGGATGCCCTTCGCCAGTTGCTTGCAGGCAGTGGAGAACAGGACCCAGCAGTGTTGGCAACTCTCTTGTTTTTCCCTGGTGCAGCAGAACTTGAGTCGCTGCAGAGGGAAGCCGACCCACCTGCGCTGGAGCGGGCGGTGTGTGAACTGAGAGAGCAGCTCGGATCTCAACTGGCATCTTTGTTGAGATCCAGGCTTGATGGCGTTGCATCCAGCTTGGACAAGGCCTGGCCAGCTGGACAGGGTGAGCGTCAGCTCACAGGTTTGATCTGGAGCTGGCTCGCTGCAGCCGGTGATTCAAGGGCGCGCTCCGATGCCGCTCATGCGGTGCAAGGCCCCTCAATGTCGTTGGCACGTCAGGGACTGCGGGCGCTGCAGCCGATTGAGTGTGTCGAGCGCGATCAGGCTCTGCAGTCGTTTCACGATCGCTGGCAAGACCGTCCGGTAATTTTCGACACCTGGTTCTCTCTGGAAGCTTCAACACCGCGCGCCGATGCCCTCGAGAGGGTTACCGCGTTGTTGGAACATCCCCGTTATGACCCGATGGCGCCGAATTCAGTGCGTGCTGTTTTAGGTGGGCTCGTGGGCAATCCACGTGTCTTTCATGCTCTTGATGGCAGCGGTTATCAGTTCATGGCTGAGCAGATCATCGCTGTGGATCAGCGCAATGCCATCACAGCGTCGCGGCTCGCCAAAGTCTTCAGTCGTTGGCGCACCTATGGCAGCGAGCGTCAGGCTGCCGTGAAGCGGGCATTGTCAACACTGGCTTCTGCAGATCTATCGACCAACACCCGTGAAGTGGTGACGCTGATGGAAGCATGAGCCAGGAACCACTTGCTTGGAGGCAGATTGTGGATTTTGGGCAAGGTCAATTCAATTCAAGCTTGTGTTGATCTGCAGCACTCTTGACCCTTGTAAATCCCGCTACAGCGGTCTGTTTTGAATCTGTAGCGGGCTCCCTTGATTGCACAGTTCAGAAGAAAGCCAAGGTTGTGGGTTGTTGGTTGTGGGTTTTGGGTATCTCATGACCGAAGCGTTACGCCCTGTGAAACTCGATTGACCCGAGAATCCCGCTCTCTAAGTTGCAGTCACTCGCGAAGGAGGAATGAGCAGCGAAGTTCTGGAGAATCTCCTCAAGAAAGACATCTATGAAGACACCTGGGAATGGTGGAAAGCGCATCTCTATTTTTTAAGGGAAGACAAAGACTTTCATGAGGCGGAAGCTGTCTTCAAGGAGTTCAGTATGTATAGAAGCAGGTCTTGCGGAATTGATTCTTAGCTCAAAATAGACCGGAATCATTGTTTAGATTATTGTCTGACCATCTTGTTTCTCGTGCTAATCAGCTAAGCAGAGATTTGATGTTGCTCTCAAATGTGAGGATGCTATGTGTTTGGCCTTCTTTTCCTGGTAGCAGTGCGATTGCACTGACCGCCTTTGGGAAAGCAGCTTGACTTCTAGACACAAATGAGCAGAGATCATCGGCAGACCAAAGGCCTTTAATTCCGGTTCGACGTTCCTCAATCAGCTGTTCGTAGGCTTCATTAAAACGTTTGGCGCGCTCCTCATCGCCATTGAGCATTGCGGCGAAGGCCACTTCAGGACTTTTCTCTGAGGCGATCCGAAGCCATTCTTTGACTTCGGGGCTATCGATTGCGGCGGATGTCGGTACCAGGTTGCCAATGCTTCCAACGCCGACTACTACCGCTTTGATCTCATCCGAACGACCATCGAGAACAACGCAAGGACAGGAAAAATCCCATGCTTCAAGAGCGCTGAGTTTGTTGGCTGCTTCTACGAAAGTTTCTCGGCACTCAGACACCAATACGTCTAGACGGGCTCGATTCGATGACATGCGCGTTTTTGGTTAGATCCCAGTTGGACAAGGTTGTTCAATTCTCTCCAAAAATCATTCAGTGTTGTGGATATACCTGTTTCAAGACAGCCAGCTGGAATCGACCGAAAACGTGAGAACGCTGTGATCCTCTGTCTCGCTCCCTTCCGTGATGGCGATGCAGGCAATCTCTCCTTGTTCGAAACACTGCTTGGACTTGAGTGCAAATTTGGCTGCCTCGGAATAGGACCAAACAGCGAGTCCATGCCGATGACGTTCATCGGCATACCGATCCCAGAGCATGGAGAATTGCTCTGCTTCCGGTCCATTCGTGAATTCATCAAAAGCCTCTTCGTCGCCAACTTCCTTGGTACGCCTTAAAAATGAGCGTAGAAGTGGATTGTCGATCACATTGCTTGTCGTGATGGTTCCTGTCAGACCTCGCACTGAAGTCTTCAGAACTCGCTTGGGGTGTTCTCGGGCATCAATGACAACGACAGGGCACTGCAGATCCCAAGCCGCTCTGTTCCTCAGTTCCCTCGCAGCATCAGACATCTCCTCGCGAAGCTCGCTGATGAGTTTGCGAACAATGAGGGTCGGATCCTTCATTGTTTGAATTTAGAGCGTTCACCGGCCAGAAAGACAGTTCGGGCTTGTCTTCAACTGATCACACCTCTTCAGCTCAGCGGTCCAGTTTCGTAGAAGAGGATATTCAGACCAGCTCAATGATCAAAATTCGCGATTAATATAATTAATTGAATGGAACTTCTGGTGGGTTAGTGCATGGCTCCAAGCTTTTTAAATTCTTGCTTTCGGAATTGTGCCCCTTCAGGCCCTGCATGTTGTCCCCATAAGCCTTCCCAGTAAAAGTAAATCACTCCATAGCCCTGCTCATTGCTGAGCCGCTTCTTTTCTGCAAGGACAGGGATTGGTGTGGTTCTTTTTCCGAAACCAGCTAGAACTCCAATCTGTACAGGTAATCCCCACTGACGCGCTTTGCGCAATGCGGGTTGATTGAGATCTTTGGCAAACCCCTTGAGTGAATAGGCATAGTTCTGTACGACAAGATCATCAATGAGTTCTCCGACCGCCCAAAGTTCCCAGTCCTGCAGCCAGTGGTTGTAAGCAAATCGAAAAGGTCCGGGCGAAAGGCTGATGCGTTTCGGCAGTGATTCCTTCTCTAAACGTTCTCTCAGTTCTCTTAATAGGCCTGTCAGCTGACGACGTCTCCAGGTCATCCAGTAGCGATTGGTGTGATCCTTTGGAGGTGGTGCACCGGTCTGCGTTTCATACAACGCGGAGGTGTAAGGGTCATATCCCAGTTTTACCGGCCACGCGAAGTGGTCATCCAACTGCAGTCCATCCATTCGGCAGCGTTTCATCACCTCCACCACCAGGCCGATGAAACGTTTGCGCACTCCGGGATGAGCTGGGTTAAGCCAAACCATTTTTTTGCCATGCATGGTCATGACGGTGTTGCCGTCTGCACGAGCTAGAACCCACTCAGGCTGCTGACGCACGATCGCCGAATCGGCGGGTTCCATCAGTCCATATTCAAACCATGGGATCACTTTCATCCCGCGTTGACGAGCCTGTTGAGTCAGCGTGCAGATAGGATCGAGCTGAAGCCCGGCTTTTTTCAACGCCGGTTCAACCGGTGCGAAACGACTGCGATGAAAGGTTGTGCCGCGACTCCACACATTGGGATAGATGGCATTGAAGCCTGCAGCTTTCAGCTCATCCATCGCCCGGATCAGACGTTGACGGTCGTAGTACAGACGGCTTGGACTGTTGGTCAGCCACACCCCCAGTGTGCGTTTGGGCTGAACGGAGGGCAGCTGCGCTGATGCCGGAGCTGCAATGCAGAGGCTCAGTAATCCAGCCAACACGCCTGAGCGATTCCGGAGGAGTTGCTCTTGTGCTCTGGTCACGGGTTCAGCGGAACATCGAGCTGACGGAGCTCTCCTCATGAATCCGCCAGATTGCCTCGCCCAGCATGTTGGCCACAGAGAGTACCTGGAGCTGCGGGAACACGCGGTCTGAAGGGATTGGAATCGAGTTGGTTACCACCACCTGTTCAAACAGACCGTCTGCCGAGAGGCGCTCTGCCGCAGGTGGGGAGAACACGGCATGGGTGGCGCAGGCGATCACCCGACTCGCCCCCTTCTCACGCAGCAGGCGTGCACCGGCGCAAATTGTGCCGCCGGTGTCGATCATGTCGTCGATGAGGATGGCGGTTTTGTTCTGCACATCGCCAATCACGGTGAGGCTTTCGGCCATGTTGTGACCTGTGCGCCGTTTGTCGATGATGGCCAAAGGCGCATCATTCATCTGCTTGGCAAAGGCTCTGGCGCGAGCGACACCTCCCACGTCGGGAGAGACCACCACCACCTCTCCCAGGTCTTGATCCGATAAGTAGTCCACAAGGACCGGAGAGCCGTAGATGTGATCGCAGGGAATGTCGAAGTAGCCCTGGATCTGGGCGGAATGGAGATCCATCGCCAGCACTCGATCAACACCGGAGGTCACCAGCAGATTGGCGGTCAGCTTCGCGGTGATCGATTCGCGGCCTGCTGTTTTGCGGTCCGCCCTGGCATAGCCGTAATAGGGCACAACAGCGGTGACCTGTCTGGCGGAGGCGCGTCGACAGGCATCCACCATGATCAGTAGCTCCATCAGGTGATCGTTCACAGGAGCGCAGGTGGGCTGGATCAGGAAAACGTCGCAGCCGCGGATGGATTCCTGAATCTGCACATAGAGCTCGCCGTCGGCGAAGCGTTTACAGACTCTTGGACCATCTGGTACTCCCAGGTAGGCGGCGATTTCACGCGACAGGGCTGGGTTGGAGGTGCCGGTGAAAAGTCGCAGACGCCTGGTGTCGTGCTGAATCTTTTCCTGTTCGGCGCGGGCTGCAGTCAGGAATCCGGTCACGATGCCCGCGAACGAGAAACTGGTTGTCCGATCGTAGTGGTGCATGGTCCCGTTCACCCTGTCGTTTCGTGAACTGGTCCTCTTAACGTTCCAGGATGTCTCAGAACCTTTTGGTTGTTATCGGCGCTGGTGCTTTGCCAGAACTGCAGATGGCCGCAGCCTCTCGCTCCCTTGCATCCGAGTTCCGAGCTGTTTATCTGGAGGAAGGTTGCGAACGTTCTCCAAATCCACTGCTGAGCAAAATCAGTGCAGAGATCAGTGATTCCGACGCATTGACCTTGTTGAGATTGAGCGGTGATGTCGGCGTGGACGAAAGCGGTGAGGGCAGTTGGATAGAAGCTCTTGCTGCCTGGCGAGTTCCGGTTTTGATGTTGGCGCAGCCTCGAACTGATGGTCGTTTTGGTGGAATCGTTCCAGCATCTGTGGCTTTCGCCCGAGCGCTCAATCTCTCCCTTCTGGGACTCGTGCAACTCGGCGGTGAGTGGGATGCCCCTGCACGACGCACCGATGGTCTCCCATGGTGTGGATGCCTGCAGGGTCCTGATGATGACCCGAGAGGGTTGATCAGTTGTCTGCAGCATCGCCAGGGGGTGCTGGCCAGAGGGGAAGCTGCTGGTTCGGTTTGAGTTCCCGCATCACCTGCTGTCCTGTTCGAGGAGCCAGTTCCAGCTGAGTGATCACCGGTGGCTGATCGCTGCTGAGCGCCGCTGCTGCCAGGCTCATCATCTCCGTCGGTGTGAGATCTGTTTCCATCTGGGCGCTGACTTCGCCAATCACTGAGGGCAGAAGAACGATCGCATTGGGTTGATTCAGCTGCTCGTGAATCCCTTTGAGGAGGCTTTGCTGTCGACTCCGCCGAGCTTGATCATTTTTGGACTCAGGTCTGTAGCGGGCAAGCTGTTCAGCCTGACGGCCGTTCAATGTTTGCCGTCCTGCCTGAAGGTTCACGCTGTAGTTCTGGGCAGAGTCTTTGTGCTCATAAGACTGATTCAGCGTGACCTCCACTTCACCCAATCCGTCCACAAGACTGCGAAGGGCTTGACGTGGCATGACCACGAATCGTTCCGGTTCCCCTTCTTTCAAGCCCACCACTTCAGCGATGACATTAGCTGTCAGGGCCACACCGCCAAGCGGATAAGCATCAGCTAGCGACTGCAGTGTCTTGCGCCCAGGCAAATTCACTGCGAGTTCCGTCGGGAGTTGCAGGACTCGTACGGGTTGTCCGGCGCTGATCTGGACGAGCATCAGACTATCGGCATTGGCCGGGCCTGTGGGAGCTGCTTGGTTGGTTGAATCATTGATGCCATCAGCATCGATGCCCACCATCAGCACCATGACAGCGCGTTTGGGAAGCGGCCCCAGACTGGCCGGATCATCGGCTGACGCTGGTTCCGCAGCCATCGGGTCGGGTTTCGGCCAGATCACTCCAAGCCCCCCAACGATCAGGCTGGCTCCAGCCACAGCAGCGGCAATTCTCAGGATCGTTCTGAAGGGATGGCTCCCGAACCATCGCTTCAATCGGCTCGGTGAAGGATCAACCGTTGGTCTCTCGTCCTTCATTGCGCCGAATCCTCCAGAACTGAGTCGCAGTCTGGCCTGGTTTTAGGCGAATAATGGATGGTGTCGACCCCATGCCCATGCTTCTGAACGACGACTTTCGAAACCGTTCGCCGGACCAGGTGCGTGTTGTGGTCTTTGGCGCAACGGGATATATCGGTCGTTTCGTGGTGAAAGAGCTAGTAGCTCGCGGTTACAACGTCGTGGCTTTCGCCCGTGAGAGGAGTGGTGTCGGTGGCCGGCAGAACCAGGAGAGCGTGAGGGCAGATTTTCCTGGTGCGGAGGTTCGTTTCGGTGATGTCACCAATGCAGAGTCACTCACGCGTCATGCTTTTGACCAGTCAGTGGATGTGGTGATCAGTTGCCTCGCGTCACGCACTGGTGGACGCAAGGATTCATGGGCCGTTGATTACGAGGCCACCCTCAATACTTATCAGCAGGGAAAGAAGGCAGGTCTCTCGCATTTTGTTCTTTTGTCAGCGATCTGTGTACAAAAACCTCTGTTGGAATTTCAGAAAGCAAAGCTTGCGCTTGAGGCTGAGCTACGCGAAGGCAGCAATGTGACCTATTCGATTGTTCGCCCGACGGCGTTCTTCAAAAGCCTGGGAGCGCAGGTTGAAAGTTGTCGTAAGGGCGCCCCATACGTGATGTTCGGAGATGGTGAATTGGCAAGTTGCAAGCCAATCAGTGAGTCTGATTTGGCGTCTTATCTCAGTGATTGTGTGGTTGATCAAGACAAGATCAATCAAATTTTGCCGATTGGAGGACCTGGAGAGGCATTAAGCGCTCGACAGCAGGGCGAGATGCTCTTCAAGGCTTTAGGCAAAAAACCTTGGATGCTTTCCCTACCGATTGCATTGATGGATCTTCCTGTTGGTTGTCTTGAATTTCTATCCGGGACGTTCCCCTCGCTTGAGGACGCCGCTGAATTCGGCAAGATCGGCCGCTACTACGCTGGAGAGTCAATGCTTGTCTGGGACGAACAGCGTCAGCACTACGACAGTGCAGCGACGCCCTCCTATGGCAACGACACGTTGGAGCAGTTTTTTGAACGCGTTGTGCGTGAAGGGATGGACGGTCAGGACCTCGGTGATGCCGCTCTGTTCTGAGGCCATTTCTTTGGCTTCCCCAGCGAGTTGCGCGTGATACCTGCCTCGATCCCGCGTCGTCGCGTTGGAGTGCTGTTGCATCCGACTGCTCTGCCAGGTTCACCTGTCTGCGGTGGGTTGGGAGCTCCTGCCCGCTGTTGGCTCAAGGCTCTTGCGCAGCACGGAATCGGCGTGTGGCAGATCTTGCCACTCTCACCACCGGATGGAACTGGGTCTCCATACAGCTCGCCATCCAGTTTTGCCATCAATCCCTGGCTGCTGGATGCCAAGGATCTGAGCGACCAGGGGTTCCTTCAGGCGGGTGATCTAGAGGCTCTTCCCGGTGTGGAGGCAGCCCACCTCTCTCTGGACTTTCCACTCGCAGACAGGCGTGCTGCGGTTTTGGCCAGGCAATTGCGCCAGCATTGGGACCAGCTGCCGCACTCCCATCATGCGGCCTTTGATCGATGGCGGCGGGATCAATCCCGCTGGCTGCATGATCACGCTGCATTCATGGTGCTGCGTGAACAGAACGAGGGGCGTCCCTGGTGGGAGTGGCCTCAGCAGCTAGCAGTTCACAACCAGACAGCGTTGGGGGAGTGGTGCCAGACGCACCGGGATCGTCTTCTGGAGCAGGAGTTGCTTCAGTGGCATCTGAGCCGGCAATGGACACAGCTGCGCGAGCTTGCCCGCGACCTTGACGTGGAAATTCTCGGGGATCTCCCCTTCTATGTGGCTCGAGACAGCGCTGATGTCTGGAGCCATCGCTCATTATTTTCCATTGCTGCAGATGGAAGGCTGCGAGAACAAAGTGGTGTTCCACCTGATTATTTCTCCGCGACTGGACAGCTCTGGGGCACTCCCGTTTACAGCTGGTCAAGGCACCGCAGGACTGGTTTTCGCTGGTGGAGAGAACGTTTGCGGCGTCAGTGGCAGCTTGCTGACCGACTGAGGCTTGATCATTTTCGTGCTCTGGCCTCCTACTGGTCTGTCCCCGGTGGTGAGACCACGGCTATGAACGGCGCCTGGCGACGTTCTCCCGGCCGGGAGTTGCTCAGCTGTCTGCGTCGGGATGCTGGCGGTCGCTTACCTTTGGTGGCCGAAGACCTCGGGGTGATCACTCCAGATGTGGAGCAGCTGCGTGATCGTTTTCATTTGCCAGGAATGAAGGTGCTGCAGTTCGCTTTTGATGGCAATCCCGGTAATCCATACTTGCCGTCAAACATCCATGGCACAGGATGGGTGGTCTATCCAGGAACCCACGACAATCCAACAAGTCTGGGCTGGTGGCAACGGCTTGATGGCGACTCCCGTGCTCGTTTTGCCAGTTGTCTGGATTGTCCTGTTGAAGCACCTGGCTGGCAACTGTTGGAGCTGGGCCTGGCGTCAACTGCTCAGTTGGTGGTCGCACCACTGCAGGACCTGCTTCACCTGGATGATGCCGCTCGCTTCAATACGCCTGGGACGGTCGGAGGTAACTGGGACTGGCGTCTACCAGTGTTTGACGACTCGGTTGCAGGAGCACTTCAGGGCTATGGGTTGCGCGCTGAAGTCTGGTCAAGGCGATAGATCCCGGGTTGATTGTTCAGCGCTTTCTGGGTGAGCCCATCCCATCGAACATCACCTGCTTCTGGTGCTGGTTGAACGCTCAGCTGAAGCGGTGGAAGCAACTGAAGCGTGAGCGTGCCGGTTGCCCCTTTGAGGGAACTGCGATCACCCCCTTCACTGCTGAGCGTCAGTGTGCTTGGTTGCTTCAGGGTGACTTCAAGCACCCCATGCATGGGTTGGTTCTCTAAGAGCTTTGCAGCGGAGTCAGCCATCTTTTGAGTTTTGAGCTCAGCGAGCGGCCGCAGACCTTGCAACAGTGGATCGGAATCCTGCTGAAGATTCAGTGGAACAGGAGTGAACGACTTGGTGTTGTCGATCGCTAATTGCCGTTGCTGTTGGTTCAACGCGAGTAGGGACACGCTGATGACAACGATGTAGACCAGGCTCCCCTGCCAGGTGGTGAAAATGTCAATGCTTCCGAGCGTGAAGCGTGTGCGCCGCTGATTCTGGGGCAGCCGCTGTTGGAAGCAGTCTTCAGGTAGTGCTCCGCTCAGGCTATTGGGGTCGAGCTGGAGGTACTGCTCAAGTCGGTGCAGCATCGCTACCAGATAAGCCGGTTCCGGTAGGCGGTCCGACCAGCCCCGTTCCAGTGCTTCGAGCACCGGTGTGGTGATGCGCACTTCCCGAGATAGATCTCTCAAGCTCAGCCCACGTTGTTCACGGTGCTGTCTCAGACGTTGTCCAGCCTCGATCAGGGGGGCAACCTTGACCGACTGATCCATTGCATTGGCTTCACGCTGGCGCTGACGCCTCCAGCGCCATGGGAAGGAACGTTGAAACAGAGTCATCGACGGTTTACGCCTCACCTGCCTGAGAGCTGATCAGGCTTTGCCATTCTTGCCTAGACAGCTTGCGCCAGCACCCTTCTTCCGTGGATCCAAGAGCCAGTCCACCAATTGCAACCCGCTGAAGGTCCAGCACGGAATGACCGAGCAGCGTGACAATCCTGCGGATTTGCCGGTTGCGTCCTTCGCGCAGGATTACCTCCAACACGCTTTGTCCACGCTTGCTTTGGAGCAGTTTCACGCTGGCAGGCAGGGTTCGAGAGCCATCCAATTGCATGCCTTGTCGCCATCGTTCCAGCCTTGATTGATCCGGTGTTCCAGTCACCGTCACCCTGTAGCTCTTGCTGTGGGCATAGCGGGGGTGTGTGAGCTTCAACGTGAGGTCTCCCTGGTTGCTGAGCAATAAAGCTCCACGACTCTCGGCATCTAGACGTCCAACCGGATGCAGTCCTTGCCTGAGCTCGGCGGGAATTAAGTCCAGTACGGTCTTGCGACCCTGAGGGTCATGGCAGCTGCTGATCACACCTGGCGGCTTGTTGAGCAGTAGAACCCGCTCTTCAGTCACCTTGGCCAACGGCGTTCCATCTACGAAGATCAGATCCGTTTCGGGATCAGCCTGATCTCCGAGTCCGGCCATCGTTCCGTTGACTTCAACTCGACCCTGGCGCAGCAGTTCCTCTGCTTGGCGTCGCGAGCAGTGCCCTGCGGCGGACATCAGTTTCTGAAGTCGCTGTCGCATTCAGCTTGGGTCTTTCCTAACGGTCACTGCGCGGTAGCAACAGCTCAATTGATGTGCCTCCGTCAGGGTGATTCCTGGCTTGAACCCGGCCTCCATGATTTACGGCGATTTGCTGGACGATGGCCAGTCCAAGGCCACTGCCACTTTGGTTGGAACGGGCACGGGATGGGTCGCCGCGGTAAAAGCGCTGGAACATGTTGCTGAGATCACTTTCACTCAGCCCCGGGCCATGGTCCCGGACGCAGACCAACCACCAGCCACCACTGGGGAGGATCTTGACGTCAACGTCGCTTCCCGGAGGGGAGAAGCGCAAGGCGTTGTCGAGCAAATTGAGGACAGCTCGATGCAATCGGCGTTGATCTCCAAGAAGTGGCCCTGGCTCTTGGGTCTTGAGGGATAGCGTCACTCCTCGCTGATCTGCAAGCGGACGAATGCTGGTCCAGGCGGCCTCCACTAGCGCTTCAAGATTGACCGGCGAGTAGCTGCCCTGCTCATGCGGAAGGATGTTCTCCAGCCGGGAGAGCTCTAGCAAATCCTCCACCATGAATTGCAAACGTCTCAGTTCTTTCTGCAGACGCTCCACAAGAATGCCGTCAGTAGCTGATACCGCGGTTTCCAGTCGATCGCTCACGAGCATTAGGGCCGTGAGTGGGGTTTTCAATTCATGGGCGACATCGCTCACCCAGCGTTCTTGTTGCTGCTGCTGTGCTTCTAGAGATTGTCTGTTCTGGAGGAGTACCAGTAACCACTCGTCCGAGCCAGGCAGAACGATGGCTTCGAGAGGCACACCCTTCTGTTCCCATTCACAGCGTTGAGGTCTTTGTTGATAACGGACGCTGACGATCGCCTCTTCGAGCTGAGGCACCCTGAGAACGTCATCGAGCGCCTGTCCACGCACAAGCAGATTGCTTGAGAACTGCAGCAGCCGTTCCGCTCTTGAGTTGATGAACCCAATCGTCAGATCTGGTGTGAGAACAAGCCATCCCTGGGTGGCGGCATCGATCCAAGCCAGTAGTTGCGCAGTACTCAGCGAGTGACCGGACAACACCGGGGAGATCTGTGCTGAATGCCGTCGCGTACCGACCCGCAGATTGAAACGGTTGTGTAGGGCCCAACCGCTCACAACACCGATGGTGATGCCAAGGATGAGAGAAGCTTCTGAACTCACATCAATCAGCCGAAGCGGTATCCGAATCCACGCACCGTTCGGATGTGGTCTGGAGAGGATGGAATGGCCTCGATCTTCTCCCGCAGCCAGCGGATGTGGACGTCGACGGTTTTGGTGTCTCCGACGAAGTCGATGCCCCAGATCTGTTCCAGGAGCTGATCACGGCTCCAGACACGCCTCGGGTTCCGCATCAGCAGTTCCAGGATCTTGTATTCCTTGGGGGCAAGGCTGAGATCCTTGTCATCCCGTGTCACACGGCATTCCTGGGAGTAAAGACAGAGGTTGGCATGTTCAATGACGTCGTCTCTATCTGTGGGTTTCGGGTTAATTCGTTGGGAGCGTCGCAGCAGGGCGCGGCATCGGGCCACCAGCTCTCTGAGCCCAAATGGTTTGACCAGATAGTCATCGGCACCCACCTCGAGGCCGAGGACTCGATCGGTTTCGCTGTCCCTGGCGCTGATCACAAGGATCGGGGTGGTGTTGTTGAGTTTCCTGAGCTCACGGCAGAGGTCTAATCCACCCAGCCCTGGAAGCATCAGATCCAAGACCAGCGCATCAATGCTGTCTGCCTGCGGTCCGGTGAGCATGGTTAGGGCCTCGCTCCCATCTCCGCAAGCGCTCACTTCAAAACCTTCGGCACTGAGTGCCTCCTTCACGGTTTCTCTGATTGTCGTGTCGTCTTCAACCACCAGAAGGTGAGCAGCACTGATGGTGTTTTGGGTGGTGGCGCTGCTGATAATCGCGGAGGTCACCGGGGATTCCAAATTGGCCTCATTCTGACCATTGAGCTTTTCAGGCCGGTAGTGAGGGCCTCCTGTAAACGATGGTAAATTAAGAAACAGATAGGTTTCGTAATTAGTTGATGTCGCCCTTGTCCCTGCTACCTGATGCGGACCTGGTCCGTTCCTACTTGCGTGACATCGGTCGTGTGCCGCTGCTGAGCCATCAGCAAGAGATCACCCTGGGCCGTCAAGTGCAGGAACTGATGGTGATCGAGGCTCAAGAAGCCGAGCTAAGCGATCAGCGTGGTGGAGAAATGGTGCCTCCAGCTGAACTCGCCAAAGCCGTCGGGCTGAGTGCAGCGCAGCTCAAGCGCAAATTGCAGGCAGGACGCCGCGCTAAGGAGCGGATGGTGGCGGCCAATCTGCGGCTGGTGGTGAGTGTTGCCAAGAAGTACACCAAGCGGAATATGGAACTGCTGGATCTGATCCAGGAGGGAACAATCGGTCTGGTGCGTGGTGTGGAGAAGTTTGACCCAACACGCGGCTACAAGTTCAGCACCTACGCGTACTGGTGGATCCGTCAGGGGATCACGCGTGCGATTGCGGAGAAGAGCCGGACGATCCGGTTGCCGATTCACATCACGGAGATGCTGAACAAACTGAAGAAAGGCCAGCGTGAATTGAGTCAGGAGCTGGGACGGACGCCATCGGTGACCGAACTGGCGGTTTTTGTGGAGCTGCCTGAAGAAGAGGTGAAGGAACTGATGTGCCGTGCGCGTCAGCCCGTGAGCCTGGAAATGAAGGTGGGCGACGGAGATGACACCGAATTATTGGATCTACTGGCGGGTGATGGCGAGCTGCCAAGCGAACAGGTGGAAGGAGAGTGCCTGAAGGGAGATCTGGGAGATCTACTGAGTCAGCTGCCGGAACTGCAGGAACGTGTGCTGCGGATGCGATATGGGATGGACGGAGAGGACCCGATGAGCCTCAGGGCGATTGCAAAATCGCTGAAAATGAGTCGTGATCGAACCCGCAAACTTGAGCGCGAAGGCCTGGAAATGCTGCGCAGGGGTGATGTGCAACTCGAAGCTTACGTATTGGCCTGATACCAGCCTATGTAATGGCAGCTTCAGAAGAATTCGTCGAAGTTGTCGAAATCCACGGCCTTGAAGTTTCCAGCTTCAACTTGCGTCATCAATCGCTCAAGCTGAGCCCAAAGTGCACCACCGGTGAGAATCGAGAGCACCAGTGCAGTCAAGTAGGCCGCTCCTGAAGCAAAGCCGAAGATCTGGAGTGATCCTCCGATGAACAAGGTGACGCCAATGAGGATCCCCGTGTAACTCATCACGGTTTCAGTCTTCCCTAAGGGAAGCAACGGCAGCCTGTCTTTCTTCCAACCATCAAGACGGTTCTGAACAAGCTTTGAAAACGTGAGTCCGCAGACCACGCTGATCGCGAATCCCAACCCTGCCATCGCATAGGGCGGCTGTTGCAAATTGGCGTAGTCCAGAAGAATGTCATCGATGCTGAGACCACCGAAGGCTTCAGTCAGAAGGTCGACCTGAGCCTGATCGAGCTCGATTGGAGCAGTGTCGGGCGCGATCGACATAAGTCAGTGTGAGGGTTCTTGAAAGACCATTATCGCTGTGGAACTGCAGGGGTGATGAGTCGATTTTTTCTGGGTCAGGCTGCCAGTGGATTCAGGCGTTGCATCACACCTTCTGCGATCTGTCGAGGTCCAAAGGTTTTTCTCATCAGCGTGGTCAGCTCCTTCAGATCTGAGATGTTCAGGCGGTCATCTTTGATCAAGGTCAGTAGGAGGCGCTGACGCAGATCACCTCCGTCCTTACTGAGCAACAAACGCAAACCTGCACCAGCTACTGGCAGCAAATCACTGTTGCTTTGGAGGCTGGACTCATTGCTAACAACGTCCAACAAATTCTCTAAGCGTTCGATCCGCAGACTTCCCTGTTGGTCGAAGATCACTTCCAAGAGCTTTTCCCTCATTTCTCGAGTGTCACCCGCAAGCAGTCGCTTGGCGACGTACGGATAGGCCACAGCGATAATGCGGAAATCGGGATCCAGCCTTAGGGCAAGACCTTCTTGGCTCACCACTGCACGGATGATCAGGGCGAAGCGTGCAGGGACCCGGAAGGGGTAGTCGTACATCAGCTCCGAAAAACGGTCCGTGATTGCTTTGAAATTGAAAGATCCCACTGAATCTCCAAGGCTTCCTCCAAAGACGTCTTCCAATGCGGGAATGATCGGTGTCAGATCAGCGTCTGGTGCCAAGAAGCCGAGCTTTTGAAAATCGCTGGCGACAGCATCAAATTCGTGATTAATCAGATGAACAACTGCGCCTGTAAGGGTGAGTCGATCCTGGTCGCTGATGGAATCCATCATTCCAAAATCCACGTAGGCCACATGGCCTAGATCGCCACTGCGTCCTGGAAGAGCGAAGAGGTTGCCTGGATGGGGGTCGGCATGGAAATAACCAAATTCCAGAAGTTGTTGGAGTCCGCTGATCACGCCTGTTCGGATCAGAGCCGCTGGATCGAGGCGCTGTGATTTGAGCTCTTGAGGATCGCGCAGTTTGGTGCCCTGGATCCAGCTAGTGGTTAAAACGCGACGGCTTGAGAGCTCGTCGTAAACATCAGGGATAGTGACCGCAGGATTGCCCGCGAATAACCTCGAAAAGTGCTTGCAATTGTCCGCTTCGCAGCAGTAGTCAATTTCTTCGAACAGGCTGCTTCCGAATTCATCGATAATTTCACCAAGCCCAAACCCCAGGTTCAGCGGCAAGAGCGGAGCGACTAAAACGCTGAGACTGCGTATCAGTACCATGTCGCGCCGCAATATGAATGTGAGATTTGGGCGTTGAACTTTGACGGCAACCCACTTCTGGGGGGCAACCCGAGCTTTGTAGACCTGTCCGAGGCTGGCAGCTGCTATCGGCGATTCAGGAAACTCCTCAAACAACTCTTCGATAGGTGCACTCAGTTCCTCTTCAATTGTTTGTAGAGCGATGCCATGGTCGAAGGACGGCAAATCATCCTGAAGACGCGTCAGCTCATCCAACCAGTCGCGACGGATCAAATCAGGCCGAGTGGAGAGAGCCTGGCCCACTTTGATGAAGCAAGGACCAAGGTTGGTCAACGTGCGCAGGAGAGTGCGCGCCAGATTGCGCTGGACTCGAGAATCCTTACTGTTTCCTCGGAGCAGCAGGCTTAGCAAAAGGCCTAAAAGCGTCCAGGAGATCTGTATGACCCTTGGTACCCAGACCCATGGGCGCAACAAGAGCCATCGAGCATCTCTGCCGTGGTCGTAGCGAAGATATTCCACGCGCAGCAGTTCTTTGGGATGTCGATCCTAGAGAGTCCGAATGGTTTCACGATGCCTGTGTGTTGCGGACAACGGACCGATCAACACCGCAGTACTTGCCAGGTCATCAGCCCTGGTGATCACTATTTTCCAGCCGCTACTGCTTGCAGGGACGCTGCTCATGCCAAGTTAAGTTGGTGAAACGTGGCCAATTGACAGACCGCACACCTGGATGGCTCAACTGACCACGGCGACCAAGACCGCCCGTTCAATCAATTGAGCTCATTAGAGATTGATGGATCATCCAATTCTCAGGCAATTCTCCACTGATTTGAGCTTGAAATTTAATTGTGTGGGCCAATTTAATTCACACATTCCATTCATCGTATTCATTAGGTCATGGACTTAGCTCTTCAGCAATCGCTTTCCACTGGATACTGGACTGACGCGGTCAAGAGTCTTTACCAGGCTTTTCTTCAGAATGGGGAAACAGTCTCCGTCCGCATTGAAGATCAGTCTAATTATTATTCGGATGTAGAGATGGGGTATATGAGGTACGGAATATTGGCAATCGATGAATCTATCGATCTCGACTTCGAGTTTACTAGAGACTCGAACAATTCTGACATAGACATCTTTCTGGGAGACAGAACTTATCAAGACTATTTGGGCTTGGCGGCGCTTCAGGCGTCGTGGATCAGTCTTGACGTTCTTGGTGATTCTGCGGTTTCTTATAAGTCTAATATCAATACATTTATCCATGAGTTCATGCACGCATTGGGGATTGGAGAGCCTGGCTATGATCCGCGCTGGAATCAAGATAATACCGCAATGTCTTATAATCAGGGTAATTTAATTGACTGGAGAGTCACCCCAAGCGTTGCTGATTATGATGCCCTAGCATCTCTTTGGGGTCGCGAAAATGATTCGCAAGTTTCATCAAGTCGATATCAAGGTGTGAGCGTGATTGGTAATAATTTTCAGGATGACATTCTTTCTGGCAGTGCAGCAGGTGAGTTTTTGATGGGTTTTGGTGGAGATGATGTGATTAATGGCTGGGGCGGAGATGATGATTTGTTTGGTGGTTTTGGGCAAGACACTTTTGTGATGTCTCAGGGATTGGATCGAGTATTTGATTTCACAATCGGTTCAGATCGCATATCAGGTTTCACTGGAGTCGGGTTTTACCAAGCTGATCGACATGGAGTGCTCATCCAGGACAGTGGTCGGGAATTGCTTCTGGTTGGGATTGACTTCGATGAATTCAATGCAGCTGCAAGTTATTCATTCGCTTGAGATATCGACTTCAAAGAGATGCTTCTCTGTTCTGAATGCATGCCTCACTAACCTTTTCTGGGCTTTTAAAAGGGCTTCTGTTTTTCTTGGCCAGTGGTGTGGCCTGTTCCTGATTCTTCGGCTACCAGATTCTCGGCGCTTCACTACAGGGTTCCGATGTAGATCTCCGTTCTATTTTTTGAGTGAAGCGCTCATGGATGTTGCAGCTCCACCTGTGCTTACGGTTTGCGATGACTAACTGCCCTCAACAGCCAGTAAGACATGCGTCTTGGGTTAATGAACATCTGTTGAATGATTCCCTCCTGACATCACCGGCTTGGTGACGCCGTTCTCTGTCGTCTATTACCTGCGCTCATGCCGTCGCTTCTCAAGTTTCTGCGACCGGACAGACGTCTGGCATTGCATCTGCCGGTGCATGGTCGTGGCGCCGCCCTGCCGCCCCGTCTCCGACGTTTATTGCGTCAATCCCCCGGGAGCTGGGACCTGCCTGAGCTGCCGGAGTTCGGAGGTCCGCTCGAATCGCGGGGGGCAGTGGCCACAAGTCAGCGACGGCTGGCTGAAGCGATGGGCGTTGATCACTGCTGGTTTGGCGTGAACGGTGCTACGGGTCTGCTTCAGGCTGGCCTACTTGCGATGGCGCAACCTGGTGATGCTGTGCTGCTGCCTCGCAATGCCCATCGGTGTCTGATCGCTGCCTGTGAGCTGGGCGGCGTGATGCCGGTGTTTCTGCCTGTGCCGTTCCTGCCCGACCGTGGCCATCCCGGGGCGATGAGCGCTGAAGGACTCCGGCAGAGCCTGGAACCATGGCCTGATCCAGGTCGCCGAATTGCTGGCGCTGTTCTTGTTCATCCCACTTATCACGGGTATTCCGCTGAGATCTGCGCGCTGATCGAGCTTCTCCATGCGAAGGGGCTACCGGTGATGGTGGATGAAGCCCATGGCACGCATCTGGCTTTTGCCTCAGGGGGGGAATGTCCTATGTCCGCTCTTGCCGCTGGAGCCGATCTGGTGGTGCATTCCCTGCACAAATCGGCTCCGGGACTTGCGCAGACAGCGGTGCTTTGGCATCGCGCTGAACGGCTGGAGTTAGGAAGGCTGCAACGTTCTCTGGCCAGGCTTCAGACCACGAGTCCCAGTGCGCTGCTGCTGGCCTCTTGCGAGACAACCCTTGATTGGCTGCGGTCTAGGCACTGGACATCTCTGTTCGAGGCTCGTCGTCACGATGCCATTCAGCTGATTGATGATCTGGGACAGCGGGGGGTATTGCTCCACCCCGGAGATGACCCCATGCGATTGATTCTTGCCACAGGAGAGATCGGTGTAAGTGGTCTTGATGCGGATGAGTTCTGCATGCGTCAGGGGGTGATTGCTGAGTTGCCAGAGCCCCTTTGTCTCACCTTTTGTCTTGGCTTCGCACGGCATCGTGGACTGGCGAAGCGACTCGCAAGGCTCTGGCAGTGTTTGGCTCTTGAGGGTGATGGTGTCCCGCTGTCTGCCATTCCAAACCCGCCGATTGAAGGCACGTCGATTCCTGAACTCACCCCTGATGAGGCGCAACGCCTCCCCCATTGCATGCGTCGACTAAGTGATTGCGTTGATCACATCGCTGCTGAGCTGATTTGCCCTTATCCACCTGGAGTGCCTTTGCTTGTTCCTGGAGAGAGAATTTCTGCTGATCGCTGTCAATGGCTCCAGTCTCAGCATCAGAGATGGCCGGATCAAGTGCCCGGTATGGTGAAGGTCCTGGCCTGAAGGGCCCTGGGATCTGATAGGTGCTTTCAGACGTCACAACCGGGAAGGCAGTTAGCAAGCGGAGAGCCGCTGATCACAAACGCCTAGTCAGCGGGTTGCTAGTGGGTCTATTCGGCCTGGTGGTGGTGGGTCTGGGTGGTTGGTGGTTCACGATTGCCCTCGGCGTGATTGTTCATTTGGGTTTGCTGGAGTTCTTCCGCATGGCCCAGTTCAAAGGCATGCGTCCAGCCACAAAAACCACACTCGTGGCTTGTCAGTTACTGCTAATCAGTACCCAGTGGTCTGTGAACGGAGGCATCGCCTCCTCTCTCGCTGATGCTGTTTTGCCTCTCTCCGGGGCTGCGATCTGTGGCTGGTTGCTGCTGCAACCCATCACCGGTTCGATTGCTGACATCGCCGCTTCCATCTTCGGTTTGTTTTATCTGGGGTTTCTTCCCAGTCACTGGCTACGCCTTCGCAACCTTCAGGCTGTAGACATTGCACCTTTGGTTGATCACGTTCCATGGAGTTGGGTCAGCTCTGGCCTGCTCATCACCCTGATGGCCTGCCTCATGGTGGTTGCGAGTGACATCGGCTCCTATGCCATCGGTCGTCGCTTCGGTCACCACCCTCTCTCTCCGATCTCCCCAGCCAAAACCATTGAAGGGGCCTATGGAGGGCTGGCTTCGGCGGTTGTGCTCGGTGCCCTTGGAGGTGCACTGCTGGAGTGGCCCTATGGACCTTTCACCGGAGCTTGTCTGGGTGGACTTGTGGCCCTCTTTGCTCTGGTGGGCGATCTCACCGAATCGATGATGAAGCGGGATGCTGGCGTGAAGGATTCCGGGGATGCCCTGCCTGGCCATGGCGGAATACTGGATCGGATCGACAGCTATCTCTTCACACCAGCGGTTGTGTTCTATGTGGTGACCCTGGTGATGCCAGTGATGGCTCAGTGATGACCTTTCAGGGCTGAACTTTCAGGGCTGAACTTTCAGGGCTGAACTTTCAGGGGTGAACCGTGGCGTTGCCCTTGATCACCAGCTGACCTCCCTGCAATCGGGCATCACTAATTGTGATCGAGGGATCCATTGGCAGAAAAAGTTGTCCTTCCGCATCGCAGTGGTTCACTCTGATTGTCCCCTGATCCGCACAAAGTAAAAAGCTGCGCTGCACCGGATCTGTGCCTGTAATGACATCCGCGGTGAGCACCAAGCGGTCGTTGTCGATCGCCAGTGACCGCAATGGCGTCAGGCCCATCAGCTGTTCAGCTAGTAGATCCGCCAACCATCGCCAGCGATCGGTTGCCAGAGCCTTGTTCAGATCCGTTCCGCTCAGCACCACCTCCCCTTGGATACTGAAAGGATCCTGGAGTTGCACCGGCTGGGTGGGTTGACCAGGACGGAACACAGTTTTCAGCGCGCCTGATTGCAATTCGGCACGCAGGAGTGGCAGCTGCTCAAAACTCACCCTGCGAGCCTCGAGCGAGACACCTTTCAAACGACCTCGCAGCAGCTCGATGGCGGACCCCTGAAGAGCCAGGTTCAACTCGTCAACGGAGTCGCATTGGTTGCGAATCCAGCGTTGAAGACCACTGGCCAGGAGCTGGAGAACGGGGCCGGAGCTGGTCTGGGGCATGGAAGCTCAACACCACGATGGTGGGGACAACACATCATCCGATGAGGTCCGATGGACGACCATTCGACAGCGTGGATTGGAACCAGTTGAGACAGCATTCGGCAACCCGATCGGGCTGATCGATGTGTGGCAGATGACCGCAATCCTCGAACTGTTCAATCCGGTCTTTAAGAATCAGAGCCGCTGCTTTCTTCTGCGGAGCCCTGAGGATCCTGTCATTGTCTCCCCAGATCACATGCAGGGGCTGATCGGGGAGCGGTGTGCCGCAACCTGAAAACCCTCCGCTGCGTGCAAAAGCTGCAAGTGCTTCTGCCCAGCCAGGGCACTGCAGATGGAGTGAGGCGATCTGTTCTTCCGCTGCACCAACGTTGGTGTCTGGATCGGCAAAGGCTTGGCGGCAAAGACCTCGACGCACTCCTGGGCGACTGAGGAACCAGGCGCCGAAACGATCTAGCAAAGGAGGGACTGGCATTGGTCTGCCAGTGAGTCCTGCAGGGGCAAGCAGCATCAATGTCTCGATCCGCTGCGGGTGACGGCGGGCCATTTCCACGGCAACGGAACCTCCCATCGAAGCGCCAATCAAGCCGCACGGAGATCCTTTGGGGATGTGCTCAAGCACGGCATCGAGATGGTCCAAAACCTTTGCGGGGCCATAGATCGCATCAAGGGGCCGCGGTGAGAAGCCAAACCCGAAAAGATCGGGGATGAACAGTTGAAAGTTTTGGCTCAGCAGCGGGGCTAGACGGCGGTATTCCAGGAAGCTGCTGTCGAATCCGTGCAGCAGTAATAGAGGGGGGCCCTGCCCGATGACAGCAACGGGAAAGGGGGCGTCAATTCCGAGTTCGGGCAGGTCCCACCACTGGAGATGGTCAGCAAGACTGCTGGCTTTGGGATCCAGTAACTCGCCTTTAATGGAATTCAGCAGTGCTTTCAAGGGAATACTGGGCTCGTTTCAGCAGCTCCCACAAGAGCTTCCATTAATGCGCCTGGCGTGACCTCGAAGGGAAGATGATGCAGGTCAGAACCTTCTCTGCAGGCAAACTGGCAGACCTGCTGCAGCTGATTCAGGCTGGCGTGACCTAGTCCTAGGTCGTCAAGGCAGACAGGCAGACCCAGTTCGCGTAACAGCGGCAGTAGTTGGCGATGGGCCTGAGCGGCTAACTGGTTGCCGCCTAGACGTTCCTCCAGGCGCAACTGAACGAGCACGCCAAAGCCAACCTTTTCTCCATGGAGAACGGAATGGCATGCGTCTAGTTGAGTCAAACCGTTATGAACTGCGTGAGCTGCGACAGTGCGACAACGAGCTCCGCCAAGCCCCCCGATAACGCCTGCAGTGAGTCCGCAAGCATCCACAACCCGCTTCCAGGCTTCTCCCCCTGGGGCTTGAATGGCCTCCATGCTGTCGATCAGCAGCTGGTCACGTAGAACGCGAGCCATTTGCACAGCTTGCTGAATCACCCCGTCACGGCTGGCCCCACTGCTGACGGATGCTTCGTACCACTTGGCGAGCGCGTCGGCGATTCCGCTTGCCAGAGTGCGTTGGGGCGCCTTGAGAACTAGCTCATGATCAAACACGAGCAGATCGGGGCAGCGTTTGAGGCCTTGATCACGCTCAAAAGCGCCGTTAGGGCTGTACAGATTCGAGAGAGCAGTCCAACCAGCGCAGGTTGCCGCACTTAATGGAACCGTCACACACGGAACATCAAGTCTGTCGGCCAGGAGTTTGCCGCTGTCGAGAACTTTCCCTCCTCCTGCTGCAATCACTCCGTCGCAGGATTGCCTCTTGAAATCATTTTGAAGTCTTTGAAGATCGAGTTCGCAGCAATCGTGCTCGAGGTTCTGCTGAAAAACTCGCAACCCACTTTGGTTCAGATCACAACAGAGTCGGGATCGAATTGATTGTGTGGACTCGCTTCTCCCTAGAAGTAGCGGATTGCGAAAGAGCCTCGCAATTGGCTTCTGAGCTTCCATCCAAGCTCCCGACCCACGAATGACCTGGGCGGGAGCGATGCAATGAACTGAGATATGACTTTTGCTAGAGGCTGTCTGGGTCATCCAGGTCAGAGACCAGCACCTGCGAGGGCGGGTGTTTCGCTAGGTACAGCAGTGAGGTGCTTCACCACGACCTTGCCATCTTCCACATCGACTTCAGCGGAATCGCCATCCTTGATGCGACCGGAGAGGACTTCTTCGGCAAGGCTGTCTTCAAGTAGACGCATCACCGCACGACGCAAGGGGCGTGCACCGTAAGCAGGGTTGTAACCCTCCTCGACGAGACGTTCCTTGAAGGCGTTGGAGACAGTCAAGGTGATTCCCTTTTCGCCAATGCGATTGAAGACCTCCCTCAGCATGATTTCTGCAATCTCCTTCACTTCTTCGCGGTTCAGTTGTCTGAACACGATGATTTCATCAAGGCGATTAAGGAACTCAGGACGGAAGTATTGCTTGAGTTCTTCATTAACAAGCGATTTGATTCGGTTGTACTGATTCTCTTCGGCGTTTTCGTCGCCAGAGAATTCGAAGCCGAGACCACCGCCTCCCTTCTCAATCACTTTCGAACCGATGTTCGAGGTCATGATGATCAGAGTGTTTTTGAAATCAACAGTGCGACCTTTGGAATCTGTGAGGCGTCCGTCTTCCAATAATTGAAGAAGAAGATTGAACACATCCGGGTGCGCTTTCTCAATTTCGTCAAACAGAACAACGGTGTAGGGACGGCGTCGGACAGCTTCGGTGAGCTGGCCACCCTCGTTGAAGCCCACATACCCAGGAGGTGAACCGATCAGTTTGCTGACCGTGTGCCTCTCCATAAATTCAGACATGTCAAGACGGATCATGGCTTCTTCACTTCCGAAGAAGTAGGCAGCCAGAGCCTTCGTGAGTTCAGTCTTGCCCACACCTGTTGGTCCGGAGAAGATGAAACTGGCAATCGGCCGATTCGGGTTCTTGAGGCCTACACGTGCCCTGCGAATCGCTTTCGAGACTGCTTTGACAGCTTCGTCCTGACCGATCAGACGCTTATGAAGCGTCTCTTCCATGTTCAACAACTTGACAGACTCACTTTCGGTGAGTTTCTGCACAGGTACACCCGTCCAGGAGGCCACGATCTGGGCAATGTCTTCTTCGCTCACGACCGGAGTCGTTGTTGAAGCAACTGCACCTTGGAACGACGATTGATTGGTGCCGTCAGCAGTCGTCTCAGTAGATGGCTCCACAGTTTCTGTGGTCTCTGACGATTCGCTGGGAGTGTCTTGACGACTGTCCTGGAGAAGTGTGCGGATTTTTTCGCGTAATTCAACTTCCTTGTCTCGCAGTTCTCCGGCACGCGCGAAATCCTGCTCACGAACGGCATCTTCTTTCTCTTTTTGAACTGTGCGCAGCTCCTTATCGACTTCCTTGGCTTCAGGTGGAAGCTTGGAATTCAACAGCCGCACGCGGCTGCCTGCCTCATCGATCAAATCGATTGCTTTGTCGGGCAGAAAACGGTCGGAGATGTAGCGATCGCCGAGGGTTGCCGCGGCTTCAAGGGCTTCATCCGTGATCCGCAGACGGTGGTGTTGCTCGTAGCGCTCACGGAGTCCACGCAGGATTTCGATGGTGTCTGCGATTGAGGGCTCACCAACGTTCACCGGTTGGAAGCGGCGCTCCAGGGCGGCATCCCTTTCGATGTGCTTCCGATACTCATCCAGGGTGGTGGCACCGATGCACTGCAGCTCACCTCGGGCAAGAGCTGGTTTGAGGATGTTGGCCGCATCGATGGCACCTTCCGCAGCACCAGCACCAATCAAGGTGTGGACTTCGTCGATCACAAGGATCACGTTGCCCGCACCCTTGATTTCTTCCATGATTTTCTTGAGGCGCTCTTCAAATTCGCCGCGATATTTGGTGCCTGCCACCAAAAGACCGATATCGAGAGTGAGAACGCGCTTGTCTTCCAGAATGTCTGGAATATCACCCTGCTGGATGCGCTGAGCCAAACCTTCAGCAATTGCGGTTTTGCCAACCCCTGGCTCACCGATCAACACAGGGTTGTTTTTGGTTCGGCGACCGAGGATCTGGATGACACGATCAATTTCGTTGTGACGCCCCACCACCGGATCGAGCTTGGCTTCGCTGGCCATTTGAGTGAGGTTGCTCCCGAATTCGTCGAGTGTGGGAGTTTTGGTGGATCCTTTGGCACCAGAACCGCCACCGCCTCCAGCACCAACTTCAGCCGTTTCACCCAGCATCCGAATGACTTGGGTACGTACTTTGGCCAGATCGACACCGAGATTTTCGAGAACTCGCGCTGCGACCCCCTCACCCTCTCGAATCAAGCCCAGGAGTAAGTGCTCTGTGCCGATGTAGTTGTGGCCAAGCTGACGTGCTTCTTCGAGAGAGAGCTCGAGAACTCGCTTTGCTCTTGGTGTGAAGGGAATCTCAACCGCAACGAATCCCGAACCCCGGCCGATAATTTTTTCAACTTCAACGCGAGCGTCCTTGAGATTGACTCCCATGGACTTGAGCACTTTCGCTGCGACACCAGTTCCCTCACCGATTAGTCCAAGCAGGATTTGCTCAGTACCAACGAAGTTGTGACCAAGACGTCTCGCCTCTTCTTGGGCAAGCATGATCACCTTGATGGCCTTCTCAGTAAACCTCTCGAACATTGTTCAGGCCGACAGCTGTTCAATCCAACCTATCAGGGCTGAACGGGTCGTTGTGGATCGATGATCCAAAGGCACATCCCAGTGTTGTTGCGGGTTGATTGCCAGAGAAAGTATTAATCAATGCCTGAATGTGTTCCTTTATTCAGTTTGATCAGTGCGGAAATCCCTACCCTTTCTGATTGATCGCCACTGGATCAGGGCATCGTCACCGTTCGCGTAGTAGCCGGTCCTGCGGCCTGTGGTGGTAAATCCGCTCTGGGCGTAAAAGGCTTGTCCCGCGATATTCGTTCGTGCCACTTCAAGAGTGGCTGAAACCGCGCCAAGTGATGCAGCACGATCCATCATTGCTTGCAGCACCCTCGCACCGAAGCCGCAGCGTTGATACGTCGGATCCACTGCCACCGCTGTGATCTGAAGCTCATCCACCACGAGCCATGCAGAGGCCAGGGCGATCAGGCTCCGACCCTCGGCGTCGATTCCCATCACCAGCCTGGAGTTGTCTGAAAGCTCACGCTCCCACTGCTGTTTCGTCCAGAGCCCCTTCAAGGCAATCTGGTCAAGCCATAGACAGGAACTGAGGTCGTCGGGACCCAGCTTTCGTGGGTTAACCGCCACTTCATCCACCAAAAGAGCACTGCCAGGGCGACGCGCCTCTTTACATTGCCTGTCTGACCGACCCGACGCTCCATGCCACAGCCCTACGAATCAGGGTGTGACCTGAACAGCCCGAATCGCAATCTGGCGCCAATCACCGCGGAACTCGACGCCCAGGGTCGTCTTGCGGTCGGGGGTTGTGTTCTGAGCGAGCTGGCCAAGCGCTATGGAACACCTTTATATGTTTTGGATGAAGCCAGCATCCGCAAGGCCTGCCAGGCCTACCGCGACGCACTGAAGCGTCACTATCCCGGGCCTTCATTGGCGATCTATGCCTCGAAGGCGAATAGCTCATTGGCTCTAACAGCCCTTGTGGCGTCGGAAGGTTTGGGGCTGGATGCGGTCTCGGCCGGTGAATTGATGACGGCTCTCGATGGCGGCATGCCCGCCGAACGGATGGTGCTTCACGGCAATAACAAGTCGGTCGAAGAGCTTGCGTTGGCTTATCACCACGACGTGATGGTGGTTGCGGACAACCAGCACGATTTGGATTGTCTTGAGGCGATTGTTTCTGAAGGGGGACAGCCTGTACGCCTGATGCTTCGCTTCACGCCTGGCATTGAGTGCCATACGCACGAGTACATCCGCACCGGACATCTCGATAGCAAGTTCGGGTTTGATCCTGATCAGCTCAAGCCCGTGCTCCGCAGGCTCCAGGGCTGTTCCTGGGCAAGAGTTGAGGGCCTTCATGCTCATATCGGGTCTCAAATCTTTGAGCTGGAGCCCCATCGCGACCTGGCGGCTGTCATGGCGGATGCTCTGGGCCTTGCCCTTGAACTCGGCCATCCCGTTCGGGATCTGAATGTGGGAGGAGGCCTGGGAATTCGCTACGTGGAAAGTGACGATCCCCCCTCGATCGATGCCTGGGTGAAAGTGGTCGCAGAAGCTGTTGTGAAGGCCTGTCGAGAGCGAGATCTTGAGCTGCCGCGTTTGCTCTGCGAGCCAGGACGATCGCTGGTAGCCACATCAGGAGTGACGGTCTACACCGTCGGTTCTCGCAAGGTTGTTCCTGGAATTCGCACCTATCTCTCCGTTGACGGGGGCATGAGCGACAACCCCAGGCCGATCACGTACCAATCCCTCTACACCACTTGCTTGGCGGACCGCCCTTTGGCCAACGCTGAAGAGACCGTGACCCTCGCTGGCAAACACTGTGAGTCGGGAGATGTGCTGCTCAAGGATCTTGCCTTCCCTAGCTGCAGCAGTGGTGAAATCCTCGCGGTCTTCGCGACAGGCGCTTACAACGCCTCGATGAGTTCCAATTACAACCGCATCCCGAGACCAGCAGCAGTGCTTGTGCATGCAGGAGATGCTGAGCTTGTTCAGCGTCGCGAGCAACCTGAAGATCTGCTGCGTTACGACCTGATGCCTGAACGGTTGCGCTCTGTAAACTGAGCTTACAAAAGGGCGAAGGCGAAGGTGTTGGAGGTGTTACCACTGCGCCTTCTTCTAGATGTTCTCTGCGCCTCTCTTCTCGGCTTTCTGCTTTTCACAAGGGTCAACGAGCAACGCACGCTGTGGTTGTTGCGTGGCTACCTGTTTCTTGTGGCGCTGGCCTGGTTTGTCAAGCGCTTTTTCAGTCTCCCACTGACCTCAACGCTCATTGATGCGTTGGTTCTCGCCTGCTCACTGTCATTGGCCATTCTCTGGCAGGGAGAATTGCGTCGGTTAATGGAACTTCTCGGCACGGGTCGTCTGGCCGTGTTGCTTGGTAATCCCCAGAGCAAAATGAGGGCGACAGCCAGCACCGTGGCTCAGCTCACCGACGCGGCGGGCCGTCTCTCCAAAAGTCGTCGTGGAGCTTTGATTGTTGTCGACCTCGGCAGTGATCTGAGACCGGAGGACTTTCTCAACCCGGGTATCACCATTGATGCTCAGTTGAGCAGCGAACTACTGCTGAATTTGTTTGCTTCCGATACTCCTCTTCACGACGGTGCCGTTGTGATCAAGGGCAGCCGCATCATCTCTGCGGGGGTGATTTTGCCGTTGTCACGTCAGGGCATTAGTCGCTATGGCACCCGTCATTTGGCGGCTCTGGGAATTACTGAACGCTTCGATCGCTGCATTTGCGTGGTGATTTCCGAGGAGACGGGAACCTTGTCTCTGGCAAACCAGGGACGTCTGGAACGCCCGATCACCAGTTCCCGCCTGCAGGATCTGCTCACTGACTTGATTGCCGCGTCTGTGTCGACCGCTCCGGTGAAATCACCATCTCCGCGTAGCGTGAGTTCAGGCACTCAGGATTCATTGCCTTGAGCCAAAGACTGGCCGTCAGTACTGATCAAGCTGCACCACTGTGCTGTCCTGAAGGACTGGATCCACGCAGGATGCCTGGTCATGTCGCCGTGATCATGGACGGCAACGGACGCTGGGCTAAAGCTCGTGGTCTGCCAAGGGTCATGGGACACCGGGCAGGCGTTGAGGCGCTTAAATCCACTCTGCGGCATTGCAGCGACTGGGGTGTTGAAGCACTCACGGCCTATGCCTTCTCCACCGAGAACTGGTCTCGGCCAGGAGACGAGGTGAATTTTTTGATGACTCTGTTCGAAAGTGTCCTGCAGAGAGAGCTCCAGGCACTTGAGGAGGAACAGGTACGAATTCGCTTTCTCGGAGACCTGGACGCACTACCGGTCAAGCTGCAGTCACTGATTGCTGAAGCCACGCAGCGGACTTCTACAAACAGCGGCATTCATTTCAATGTCTGTACGAATTACGGAGGTCGTCGTGAGTTGGTGCGTGCTAGCCAGCGGCTGGCGGAACGTGTGGCTCGTGGAGAGTTACAGCCATCGCAAATTGATGAAAATGCACTGGCTGCTGAGTTGTTTACAGCAGGCGAACCTGATCCGGATCTGTTGATTCGGACAAGCGGCGAGCGGCGGATCAGCAATTTCCTTCTCTGGCAGCTGGCTTATGCCGAGATTCATGTCACTGATCTCTGCTGGCCGGATTTCGATGCTCAGGCGCTCCAGCTCGCACTGGAGGATTACCAAGGCCGTCAGCGACGTTTTGGTGGACTTCAGTCCATTGAGCCCCACGCTCTGGGATCCTGAGAGCAGCAGCAATGGTGGCTGGTTCAATGACGGACACGGTGGACCTACGCCACGACTGGAGTCTTGAGGAGATCCAAGACCTTCTTGACCTTCCTCTGATGGATCTGCTCTGGCACGCCCAAAGCGTGCATCGGGCTGCCAATCCTGGGTATCGGGTTCAGCTGGCTTCTTTGCTGAGCGTTAAGACCGGTGGCTGCGAGGAGGACTGTGCCTACTGCTCCCAGTCGATGTACAACAGCAGCGATGTTGGCGGTCAGGCCGATTTGGAGGTGAATGCGGTCCTGGATAGAGCTCGGGCTGCTGCTGCTGCCGGTGCGGATCGCTTCTGCATGGGATGGGCCTGGAGGGAGATTCGTGAAGGACCTGCCTTTGAGTCGATGCTGAGGATGGTTCGTGGCGTTCGCGAGCTTGGTCTTGAAGCCTGTGTTACAGCAGGAATGCTCACTGATACCCAGGCGGAGCGTCTGGCCGAAGCAGGACTTACGGCGTACAACCACAACCTCGATACCAGTCCGGAGCATTACGACCGGATCATCACCACCCGAACCTATGAGGAGAGGCTGGAGACACTGCAACGCGTGCGTCGTGCTGGAGTCACGCTCTGCTGCGGTGGAATCATCGGCATGGGCGAAACCCTTCGCGACCGTGCCTCGATGCTGCGGGTTCTGGCCTGCATCGACCCCCATCCGGAAAGTGTCCCGATCAATGGTCTGGTGGCTGTTGAGGGAACACCGTTGGAAGGCTTGCCCACCGTTGATCCGCTTGAGCTGGTGCGGATGGTGGCTGTTGCCAGAATCCTGATGCCGTTCAGTCGCGTGCGTCTGAGCGCTGGACGTGAAGAACTCAATCGGGAAGCTCAGATCCTCTGCCTTCAGGCAGGTGCTGATTCAATCTTCTACGGCGATACCTTGCTTACAACGGGCAACCCTGCCGTGGATTCCGATCGGGCCCTGCTTGAAGCTGCTGGTGTTCAGGCCAGCTGGCAGAACCAGGCACTGGAGACGCAGCCTGAGCAGCAGAAAGCAGCAGCATGACGGCTGCGCAAGCCGAAAGACCCACGTTTCATGTGGCCGCGTTTTACGCCTTCACCGCGCTTGCACCTGATGAAATGGGGTCCTTGCTGACAGATCTGCCTGAACTGGCGTCGCGTGAACAGGTTGTTGGTTCGGTGTTATTGGCACCAGAAGGTGTGAATGGAACGATCAGTGGTCCAGCCCACGGTGTGAACCTGATCCTGGAGTGCCTTCGCACCAGAATCACACTTGGGGATGCCCACTTCGAGCGCCTGCAGGTGAAGTGGAGTTGCTGCCTACGCCCTGCTTTCCGCCGTTTCAAGGCGCGTCGCAAGCGCGAGATCGTGAGCTTGGGGCAGCCTTGTGCTGATCCCCGCCGCAACGTGGGCACCTACGTGGACCCTCGCAACTGGAATGAGCTTGTGGATGATCCCGACACGCTGGTCATCGACACCCGTAATTCCTATGAAGTTGCAGTCGGCAGCTTCGTTGGTTCTGTGGATCCAGAAACAGACAGTTTCCGTGATTTTCCTGACTGGGTTGAACAGCATCTCCGCCCTCTGGTCGAGCGCACGTCACCGACTCGCATAGCCATGTTCTGTACCGGTGGAATTCGTTGTGAGAAGGCCAGCAGCTTCCTGCAACAGCGGGGATTCCCCAATGTTCACCACCTTCAGGGCGGCATTCTCAATTATTTAAAGCAGGTTCCTGAAGATCAAAGCCGCTGGGAGGGTGAGTGTTTCGTGTTTGATCAGCGAGTCGCTCTCAACCACCAGCTTGAGCCTGGCCAGCACAGCTTGTGCCATGCCTGTGGTCTACCGCTGACGCCGCAGCAGCGGCAATTGGAGAGTTACATCCCTGGAGTGCAGTGTCTGCAGTGCAGAGATCGTTTTACGGATGCCGACCGGGCACGCTTCGCGATGCGCCAGAGCCAGCTCAGACAAGGAGTCCTCTCGCAATCCTGCGGCTGGCAATCCAAGCCCGACATTCACGGATGAGCGCACGGCCTGTCCTCTACAGCTTTCGTCGCTGTCCCTATGCGATGCGTGCACGCTGGGCGTTGTTGCAGGCAGGCCAGCTTGTCGAATGGAGGGAAATTGAACTCAAGGACAAACCTGCGCCGATGCTCGAGGCGTCTCCGAAAGCAACGGTGCCGGTTTTGGTTCTCGCTGACGGCACGGTGATCGATGAAAGCCTTGCGGTGATGCACTGGGCACTCAAGCAGGCCGATCCGTGCGATCTCCGCCGGCAGTGTTCTGGCAAAACGCAGGACTGCATCCAGCAGCTGATTGAGCTCAACGACACGATCTTTAAACACCATCTCGACCGTTTCAAATACACCGATCGCTATCCAGGGCAGTCCCGGAAAGAGCATCAGCAGCAGGGGTTGCAAGTGTTGAGGAGTTGGTCTGATCGGATTGATGACTGTGGTGGCTGGCTCGTGGATGCGAGCTGTTCCCTCGCTGATGTCGCACTGTGGCCGTTTGTGCGTCAGTGGCGACTTGCTGATCCTGAGGGATTTGATGTTGATCCATCCCTGGCGCCGCTGCGCGGCTGGTTGATGCGTTTTCTGCAGGATCCTGATTTTGAGCGTCTCATGCAGAGGGCAGATCCCTGGCATCCCGGGGGGCTTCAGCCCCTGTTCCCCGCTGATGCAGTCGACGTTCCAGCTGACCAACACCTGTTTCATCTGGCAATGGCTGAGGACTGGAAAGCTGCAAGCCAGTTGGGTCACTACGACATCTCCACCCGTGGACTGCGACTTGACCAGGTGGGATTCATTCATCTGTCTTGGCGTGAACAGGTAGCAGTTACTTTTGAGCGCTTCTATGCGGATGCCGAATCGGTGGTCTTGCTGACGATTGATGCGGCACGGCTGAACTCCCCTCTGCGTGCCGATGCGATTCCAAGCGGAGAGTTATTTCCTCACCTCTATGGACCATTGCCGATCGAGGCTGTGATCGAATCGCGGCCTTACCCCGGTTCTGAGCGCTGATGCTGGATCAACTGGAAAGGGAGGCTCGTCAACGAGGCCTGCTGTTGAGACTTCAAGTTGGTCGTCCTCTGGGGCTTTGGAGTCTGCGGCTTGTGGTGGCCCGCTCACACTTGGAAAGACTTCAGCTCCTCGGCGAGATGAAAGCCTGGGCTTACAGCGGTTCCAGAGGATTGCAGCTGGACACGATGCGCGTTCTGCCGGCTGCCCCTGCAAGTTGCGGTGATCTCATCTGGGCGGCCACCATGGCTTGGGCGATGGAGGCCACCCCTTGCCGGACGGGAAGGCTGCTGGCCATTCGTGATGACGAAAGGCAGCATCAACGGCTCGTGCGTTATTTCAACCGGCGAGGGTTTGAATCCGTGCGGGAGGTGGAGGCAGCCCTCTGGGATCTGCCGCTACGGATGGTCTGGGGAGGAGCCGGAGCCCTGATGGTTGGAGATTGCGAGCAGGTTCGGGATAAGGCACTCATACGTTGGCGTCAGTCGGCTGCGTGATAGCTGCTGCGCACCAGAGGCCCACTCCTCACAACAGAGAAGCCGAGGTTGCGAGCAACAGATCCCAGATCTTCGAATTCATCCGGATGCCAGTAACGGGCAACAGGAATGTGGGCCAGCGACGGACGCAGGTATTGCCCGATGGTGAGCCGCTGGCAGTCAACAGCTCTCAGGTCTCGCATGGTTTCGATCACTTCGTCCCGGCTTTCTCCCAGCCCCAGCATCAAGCCGCTTTTGGTAGGAATCTCGGGTGCCAGTTTTCGCGCAGCGGCCAGTAGTCCGAGCGATCGCTCGTAGGTGGCTCCCCTCCTCACCTCTCGCTGTAGGCGTTTCACGGTTTCGAGGTTGTGGTTAAAACAGACCGGCCCAGCCTTCAGAACGGTCGCCAACCGCTCACGTTGAGCGGAGACGGCTGTCTGATTGTTGGAGTGCCCTCCCCAGAAATCCGGTGTCAACACCTCGATGGCGATCAGCGGATTTCTAGCCCTGATGGCCTCCATGGCAGAGGTGAATAGGCAGGCTCCATGGTCATCGAGGTCATCGCGTGCAACGGCGGTGAGCACCACGTATCGCAGCCCCATGGCGGCAACGGCATCGGCAACCCTCATCGCTTCATGCGGGTTGACGGCCTGAGCGCGACCTTTCTCCACTTGGCAGAAAGCGCAGCTGCGCGTGCAGATTGAGCCCCCAAGCAGGAACGTGGCGGTGCCGGCTGCATAACACTCACCCCTGTTGGGGCAGCGGCCTTCCTCGCAGATGGTGTGCAGGGCATTGGACTTCACGAGCCCTTGAACCCGTTCGATCGCGGAGGCCTCTCCCAGTGGACGTCGCAGCCACTCGGGCAACCGCTCCTGCGGCTGGATGGATGAAAAGCGACTGGTCTTGCGCACGCCGATGAACGGGGCTGCTTCCAGGGTGGCTCCATTTCCACAAACAGAGAAGCTGATGGCCGACTCCACACCCGTGATCGATCGCATCGCCGCAGTCAGCAGCGCAGATCAGTCCATGTCGCGTCGACCCTCAAGTGCACGGCTGAGGGTGACATCGTCGGCGTACTCAAGTTCACTGCCAACCGGGAGTCCGTAGGCAATACGGCTGACCCGTGTAAACGGTTTGAGCAGCCTGGCCACATAGAGGCTTGTGGTGTCGCCCTCCACGCTTGGGGTGAGAGCGAGAATCACTTCTTCGACATCATTAGCGTCGACACGTTTTACAAGGCTGCTGATCTGCAGCAAATCGGGTCCAATTCCATCCATGGGAGAAATCAGCCCTCCCAGCACGTGATAACAGCCGCTGAATTCTCGGGTTCGTTCCAGAGCGAGCAGATCCCGTGAATCAGCGACCACGCAGATCTGGCCGTTGGAACGTTCCTCGTTGCGGCAGATCTCACAGACGGGATCAGCACTGAGGTGAAAGCAGGTCTGGCATTGCCCGACTTGGGTGCGTGCTGACAGCAGGGCATCCGCGAAACTGCGGATCTGCTCTTCCGGCTGCCTCAGCAGATGCAGGGCCAGTCGCTGTGCGGTCCGGGGACCAATCCCCGGAAGTCGCTCGAACTGGTCGATCAGCCGAGCTAGGGGTCGGGTGAATCCGCTCAGAACACTGAGGCAAGTGGCAAAAATCTAATCAGGGGATGGTGCGGGCAGAATGGCGCGCATTCGGTCAACTTCAATCCAAGTTCCTCAATGCGCTCATTGCTGCGTCAACCGCTCCGGTCACTGCTTGTTCTGCTCTGTGTGCTGATGCTCAGCGCCTGTGGTGGTGCTGGCGGAGGCCTCAACTCCTTCAAGAGCCCCGACGGCCGTTATGCCTTCCTTTACCCGGCCGGCTGGACGCGGGTTGCCGTAACGGGGGGGCCAGCTGTGGTATTTCACGACATTATCCACAGTGATGAAACGGTCAGTTTGGTGGTATCCGATGTTGATGCCAATGATGACCTTGAGACGCTCGGTAGTGCCGTTGCAGTGGGGGAGCGGCTTCGGCGTGAGGTGATCGCTCCTGATGGCAGTGGGCGAAATGCTGAGCTGATCGAAGCCCGTGAGCGTGATTCAGATGGGCATGTTTTCTACGACCTGGAATATGCGGTTCACCTGGAGGACCGTGATCGCCATGAGCTGGCCACAGTGGTGGTCGACCGTGGTCGGCTCTACACCCTGGCGACCAGCACCAATGAAGATCGCTGGTCGAAGGTGCAGGGACTGTTTGAATCGGTGATCAGTTCGTTCACGTTGTTGATCTGAGGCTTCGGACGTTGCTCTGAACTGTCCTCTCAGCCCCGACAGTGCCTCTTCATCGCCAGCAAGATGGCAGGCATGACCACCTCTTCCCGTGTTGAGCGTCTTCGGGGCCGATGGAACGGCCTCACTGACCACCAACAGGTTGGTGTCTCACTGGCGGGCATGGGCGCTCTGTTTGGGGCCTGGCTTCTGTTCTGGCCGGTGCCCACAGAAGTGGAGGGACGTGGTGTTCTGATCTATCCCGACAATGCCGGGATCCTCAATGCCAGGGCGGCTGGACAGGTACTGAGCATCAACACCGAGGTTGGAAAACGGGTGCGAGCGGATCAGGTGTTGATGACTCTGTACCTGCCTGTGCTCGAGAGAAAGCTCGACCAGCAGAAGGGGAACCTGCGTCAGTTAGTGCGACAGAACGAAGAACTCGATGAGCGGGATGCTCTGCGGATCCGCACAGCCAAACTTGCCCTTGATACTGCGCTGGCCAAGCTGGGCGACGACGAAAAGCGCCTGGCCAGACTTCAGGCGACGTACAGCAGCAAGGTCGACAACCTCAATTGGTTGGCGAGACGCGAAGTGGTGGCGCCTTTGGCACAGGAGGTGGTGTCTGCAGAACAAGGCCTGACTACTACGAGTGTTCAGCTGGATGACATCAAGATCCAGCGCAAAGATCAGGTCACTGATTTTCAGCAGATCAAGCTCAACATCGAGTCCGAGAAGCTGGACCGACGCTTTCAGATTGATGATCTCAAGCGGGAGATCAAGGTGATGGAGGCGAGAATCGCCTTTGAGGGCAATGTCATGGCAGTGCGCAGTGGCACGGTGCTCGATCTTCAGGTCATTCAGGGGCAGACGGTCAAACTTGGTGATCGTCTGGGCACCATTGGACGCAACACCAGACCTGCAAAGGGCGACAACAAAACCGGTGGTGATCTGATCGCCGTCTCGTATTTTTCGCCAGCAGATGCTCGTCGACTCCCGATTGGTTTGCCTGTGGAGGTTGTGCCTCTCTGGAATCAGCGCGGACGTTTTGGTGGGATCGTGGGCAAGGTGCGCAGTGTGCTCACTCTTCCCGCCACTCAGGAAGACATCTCCACGACCATCGGCAACAACCAGCTAGCGGAAGCGCTTGTTCAACATGGCCCCGTGATGCGCGCTGAGATCGAGTTGGACCGTCACCCCCGTACTGATGACGGCTACCGCTGGACGCTCTCGCAGGGCAGTGGGGTCTTCCCGATCCGCGAAGGTCTCACTGTGGATACATTCGCGTATGTGGAGTGGCGCTCACCGGTGACCTACGTCATTCCAGGCCTGCGTTCGCTCACCGGTGGGTTCCGCACGTTCCGCATCGATCGCATCTGGGATCTGCCATTCCTGCGGCAGCCAGGAACCCCTCAGTGATGGTCTGACTTTTTCATGGCACTTCGTCCTCTTCTGCGCCAGGAACTTCCTTGGCTGGTTTCGGAACTTGTTCTGTTGATCGTTCTGCTCAATGCCAATCCGCCTGAACTGTGGTTTTGGCTGGTCGTATTTCTGGTGATTTTTGGCTATCGCATCGAGCGGTGGTGGTCGTCTAGACCGGCTGGTAAATAGCGCAGTTCTGGCACCTCAGAGATGTTTCTTGCCGGGTCAGATCACCATGACTGAGGGGCGCCATCCCCGGTGACACTCGCAGCAAAAACTATTGATGCAGGCCTCGCAGCAGAAGGGTTGGGGAGTGCGCGTTAAAGCCTTCTCTGTTGGAACTGTGCACTGACAGCTCTTCTATTCACGCCTGATCAGATTTGCATTCATGGGTGTCTCCATAGGCGCAAGAGCCGCCCCTTGAAGTTCGGTTTCAGGACTCATGCACTTTGTTTCCCAAAGTGAGCCTGACAAGGCAGCTGACTATGATTAGTTTTGGATATTGAATTATTAATCATGGCTATAGAGCAACTCAAAGACTTCTTTGAAAAAGTCAAAGGCGACTCCAGCCTTCAGGAAAAACTAAAAGCAGCGAAGTCACCTGAAGATGTTGTAGGTATTGCTAAAGAGCATGGTCATGTTTTCCCAGAAAATCAATTCCCACTCAGTGCGAAAGAACTTGAAGCAGTAGCAGGATGAGATGCACAGGACTTGGGGACCACGACCTATGTCCTTGCGGGAGATTGCTCGCCTAATATGTAAACCATTTAGTGCACCAGCTTTCGACTTCTTTTTGGCGCTATGTGCGATGCTAGTCGTCAAGAGAAGCTGAAAGCAGTAAAAACTTCTGATAAAGTTGTGTCTATTGCTAAAAACATAGCCATGATTTCACCGCTGACAAGATCAGTTGGTTCAGTGGTGGTCGCCAATACTAATTTCCAGATATTGGGCTGTTTAAGGTTGATTAAGTTCACGTATTGAGAACCCTTCAAGGGTCAATTCCGTGGGAATAGTTGAGTCTGGATCCCGTGGCATGGGCAACAGTTCGCGCAGTAGCTGGGCATAGGTCACATTCACGTCCACTGTTGCGATCAGACGATTGACTAGAGAATTAACCAGTTGTGTCTGAGTGACTGAGAGATCAATTTCATTGGTGAGCCCTGTTTTGTAGCGGAGGGTGCTGTCGCGAAAAGCTTCCTTGCTTGCTCCCACCGCACGCCTCGCAGATACAAGCTTGGCAAGACTTGCTTCATGGTTCAGGAAAGCCCGTTCGAGCCGAAGCCGGATGCTGTTGCGGGTTGCTGCATACGACTGGTTTGCTGCCTGTTCCTGCAGCGACAGGGCTTTCACGGCATTGGTCGTAGCACCAGCATTGAAGATCATCCAATTGAATGCGAGCCCAACCGACCAGTCGTATCCCGCTACTTGTTCAAGGGGCAGAAATGTGCCGCCGCAGCATGTGTCGCCCATCACTGAGAAGTTGAAGGTACGTTCCACGGACGCCATTCCTCCAATAGAGGCAAACAGGCTGAGCTTGGGGAGCAACTGAGCTGCTGTTTCGTCCTGCTGCAGAGCTAAGGCCCTGCGGGTGGCGAGAATCGCATCAAGCTCGGGATTGCTGTCGTAGGCGGCCAGCAAGGACTGTTCAAGACTCAGGGGCCAGGCGGGTGCAAGCTTGATCGAATCGCTTGCGCTAGGAACCATATCGGCGGGGAGATTTAACAGGGTCCATAACGCTCTTCTCGAAACCGCGTGATCGGCCAGGGCCTGGATCAGTGCCTCTTGATCAGTGGCGAGGGTTGCACTACGGCGCAACAGATCCACTCGCGGTACAAGACCTGCCTGTTTGAGATTGAGCGTGTCTTCCAGCACGATCAGATCGGTGCGCACCACCGCATCACGAATGCGTACTAACTGCTCATTTAGCTGAAGCTGGTAGTAAGCCACACTGACTTCGAGTTGCAGAGCCCTGAGCTGGTTGGCGTACTGCTGCTCGAACTGCTGCAGCTTGGCATCGGCGGAGCGAACCCTTGGTGTCCGCGCAAAGTCGACCAGCGCGTAGTTGAGTTGTAGACCTGCTTGGGAGTCAACTCCGTTGGCGTCGGCATACAACCCGCCTCCGGCCGGCACATAGAACGGGCCGTCAGTTCCCCTGATCGTTTTTTTCTCAATATCGATCAGGGCTAAATTTGTCGGTGTCTGGCCTTCTTTGGCGAACAGGGGGCCGAACCCGAAGTTGTTGTTGCCGTAAGGAGAGAAGGTGGTGCTGCCGTTCTGGAACCCCTCCAGATCGGCAAACACACTGATGGTTGGCCAGTAAGCCCCTGACAGTGATGCAACCGCGGCGCCTTGCGCAGCAATTCGATCCCTTTGAATCTGTAGCTCTGGGTTGTTGCGGAAGGCGATCGAGATGGCCTGTTCAAGGCTCACTGATTTCACCTTGGACTTTTGCTCTGCCAGCCCAGGGAGGCTGAGTGGTGCATCCGGAAGGCTGTCTTCCTGGCTGAGCGCTTCGTCGGCGGGATGGTTGGCGTCCATGAGGCTGGATGGCAGTTCCGGCGCTGCTAGGTCATCGGAGCTATCAAGATCTGGAGCTGGGCCCAACAGCGTGTCCAGGCTGTCGAGTTGTTTGTTCAGTTCGTTCCAGCTGCGTTCGAGCTGATAGGTGTTGCCTCCGTAGTTCAGGGGCGTTGGATCGCCTGAACCTGGTATGGCTTTGGAGGCTGCCGGCAACAGCAGGCCAACAATCGGGATTAGCCAAGAACCCCTGATGAACGACCTGATCAAGGGATGAGCCTGGTGTCCTCGAGGCTTTGATCCTGACGCCGCACAACAAGTTCAGCGAGTTGCAGTGACAGGCTTCGATCTGACCATGCCCGGCAGGCAGTCGTGCAGCACGGAAGCCCCATGCTCGATCAGGGAAGTGCGCAGAACGATCTGCCGCATCCGCTCTGGGGGAATATCGGCCTGCTGGCCTCGACGTCCAGCGTGCAACTCGAGCTTGACCGTCAGCCGCTCGGCCACGGCTTCCAGATCTCTGTTCAGCGCCATCAAGGTTTCCAGATCCAGGGACTGCTTCTCGACTAAGTCGGGCTGGCGCATGTTTCCGGATAAGGCTGATAGCAGGTTGATCTGGTGCCTGAGAACTTCTGCCTCATCGAGATGCAGCGCTTTGATGGAGGGCGGCGACTGAATCGGTGCCGGTAGTCCCCGTAAGCCATCCAGTACTGAAATCAGTTGTGAGATCAGTAAGTCAAGTTCTGTCCAGAGCTGGTGAAGTGGGTGGTTCTCAGGATTCAGACCCAGTTCCACCTGGGCCTGGTCGCGTTGCTGTCTCAAGGCATTGAGCTGTTGCAGGATTTCGGTTCGTCTGTCCCTGCGATGGGTCATTGAGATCCGGGTTGGAGTGTCGGCTTCCAGCCGTTGTTTCTCCAGCTGAAATTCCTGGATCAGCTCGTCGATGAATCTGGCGAACTGCCGGTGAAGCAACGGAATCGTGCCGCTGGGCCAGACGTAACGAGTCGCCCACAACGACAGCGCAATACCAAAGGCTGTCCAGAACAGGCGCGACATTCCCCAGATTGTTTCTTCTGAGCTGTGAACCAGCCAACCCATGATCACGATGTTGCCGGCGACCTTGTAACCCACCTGCAATCCCAGAGCACCTCCGAGCAGACGCACGCTGGCGAGGGCCAAGCCAAGCCCAAGGGGCAGAGGAAGTTGAAGACCGCGAGAGAAGAGCAACACGATCACCACACCCATTAGAGACCCGAGGATGCGTTGAATACTCAGCTTCATCGAGTTGCCGTAGCTTCCCGATAGAACCGCGGCCGTGCAAAGAGGCACGTAATAGCCGAAAGGCACGGAGTTCAGCAATCCAAAGCCCGCACCCAGACCCGTCACCAAGGCGAGTCGAAGATCGGAACGCAGGATCCAGGGATTGGTTTGTTTTGGGGTTTCGCTCATGATGAGCGCTCGGCATTCAGTAGTTGCTGGCAGGTCAGGACACGTCGGAAGCGTGTTACCTGCTCTTCAAGAGCGATCCGTTGGGGTAACGACAACCCTGAATCGCAGTCATTCAGATCTAATCGACGACGAGGTGCCGGTCGTTCAGCCAGATAGCGGCCCAGCTCAGGGAGATATTCACGTCCCTTGTCCCGGTGAAGCCGTTCGATCAGCCGCTCTACGAGTAGCCAACGCACCTGCTGGCAGCGCCACAGACTGAGGCATTGGCGCCAGTGGTCGCGGTCCAGTCGCTGCACGTGTCGCGGTCCCAGGCTCATCTCCACATTGATGAGGCGCTGCAGCTCAAGAAGCTGCTTCGTGATCACGGCTGGCTGGATCTCAGCTGGAGGGCTTCCCTTGCCCTGCAGGGCAAGGCTGTGGGCTTCGACTCTTGTTAGCAGAAGCTTGGTGAGCTGGTCATGCAGGTTTTGCATGCGAGCCAGTCGATTCTTCGGCCACAGCAAACGACCCATCACCAGGGCCACGATGATTCCCACAAGCGTGTCAATGCTGCGATTGAACACGTAGTCCCAGCTCAGCGTGGCGTATTCGTGAATCCCTAGAAACATCACGGTGACCGTCACTGCAGTGGATATGCCACTGGCCCAGCCAAACCGTCTCAGCAGTGGAATCGTGATTAACAGGCTCACAAGGATGCCGATCCAGCCGGTCATGATCGAATGCACCAAAAAGGTGACCAGCCCACCAGTCACCGTTCCGAGGATGCGTCCGCGGGCAGCTCGCAGACTGTTCTCGTCCTGGTCGTCAACAACAAGATTGACGGCCAGAAGTGGATACCAGATATAGGTGATGCGTTGAAAGTGCTGAGCGATGGCGCACGTGATCAGGATGCTCACCCCGAGCCTCAGGCTCTGTCGCAGCAGATTCCTGTCCAAAGATGCATTAGCCGGCGTCGCCATTGTGGACGCCTTCAGCGGTGAAGGCTGGTAGTTGGCTCAGTAGAGGAATCGGTAACGCCAGCTGCTGGATTCACTGGCATCACTACCGCTCTGTTGCGCCGGCCATGCAGTGTCGAGATAACTGATGCCGTTCCGGTAGAAGGGGCGTGCATCAAGACGCTCGGTTTCCAGTTCTGTCAGCCCCATCGCCGTAATCAATCCACCCAGCTCCATGGCACCGAGATCAGTCTCAAGGTTGTTACCGGCCTCTTTGATCAGTGCAGGCAGTTTCACGAGATGTTCAGGGCGGGTCAGTCTGCTGAACAGGCTTTTCAGCACAAGCTGCTGTCGTGCCAAACGACCCAAGTCTCCTTCCTCATCATTTCTCCAACGCAGGAAACCCTCCAGGTCACGACCTTTGAGCAGCTGAGGCCCGGGTTGTAGATCAATCAGCAGGCCCTGACTGTTGTCGCGGTAGTAAAGGCGCTTCGGAACATCCACCTCAACACCGCCCACCAGGTCGCTGAGTGTTCGGATTCCATTGAGGTTCACAAGGATGTGATGGTCGATTGGTCGTCCCATCAATCTGGATAATTCAGCCTTTACGGCTTCGTGCCCGCCGTAGGCGTAAAGAGCATTGGCTTTGACAGGCCCGAAGCTATCGGAATCGATGTAGCTGTCTCGGGGAATCTGAGTGATGGAGGTGCGTCCTCCTTCTACTTTCAACGTGAAGATCGCATCAGTGTTCCCACCACCATCATCAATGCCGAGCACGAGGATTTCGCGGTTATCGAAGACCGACCAGGCTGAAAAGGGGTTGCTCACTGGCAGCAGGAGAGGAGCCTCGGATTCGGGCATCAGCGAGCGGCTGAGCGGAATCGCCAACAAAAAACCCCCTGTCAGTCCGACAATGGCTGACAGGATCAAGGTTTTCGGCCGAACTTTTCTCTCATCGTCCATAGCTGCACTTTAAGCCCGAAATCTCCATTTCTTAATTATTCCTTTCTTGGTGCGGTTGGTTCAGCTCAGGGGTTCGCTAATCACCATCGAAGCGCAAGTCAGCAGAGACACCAGAGTGCTGGTCCGATCACTCGCCGGGATGGGTAACCCAGCGACCTGTCGCCGCTGAGAGCGCAAGATCACCAGATCGTGATCGCGGCTGCTGCGTTCGATCTTGGTTTCGACCCCTGGTCCGGATGCGAGCTGAATGCGAATCATGGCGCCCATGCTTTTGCGGGGTTGCCAGCGGCGCAGTTCATGTTCGATCCGGATCCGTTCATTGGGATTAAGCCGAGGGTCAACGATGTGCAGAAGCGTGATCAGGCCCTGTTCGCTGGATTGGCTATCGAGAATCCGCTGGGCCAATTCGAACTGCTCACGGGCGCTGGCGGAAAGATCTTTGATTGGAACAAGAATTCGTTGCAGCGTTTCGACCGGACGCTCGGCCAGGTTGACCACGACAACCGGGCAGTGTGCGCTGCGGCAGACCCCGTCAACAAGGTCACCAAAGAACCAGCGCCTCACCTTGTCGGGTCGTCCCGCACCAATCATCAATAGATCAGCACCCTGCTCCAGGGCGCTGCGACTCATTCCGCCTGCGATGTCTTCATCCAACCGCAGCAAGCAGCGGGTTTTGACCTGAAGCTGCTTGCCGATAGTCGCAGCTTGTGACAAGCGCTCTCTGGCCGATGCCACGGCACGATTCAATCCCCCCCGCGCTTCTTCGAGACTGGGACACACCAGTGCAAGGGGTAGTAGTTGACCTTGCATTTCAGCACTGCCGCTCAGCAGCCGAGACGCAATGCTCAGCAGACCCTGTTCCGTGGAAGGATTCGCGATCGGAACAACGATGGTCAGAGGACGGCTGACCACATCGAAGGGAGTGTCGTCGTCTGACAAGGCCTCCTCGCCAGGTGCTGTGCTGCTGCGTCTTGTTCGTTTCGGTTCTACCAGTTGCCTCACGGATCGTGCAGTGAGGATTGGTCCGAGGGTTGCAGTCACCACCATCATCGCCAGAACGGCATTCAGCACTGTTTGGTCGAGCAATCCGGCCTCGTAGCCAATGAATGCTGTCGCCAGAGTTGCGGCGACTTGTGGCATGGCCAGCGACCACATCATCACCATCTGGTTGACGTTGTAGCGGAAGGCCCTGCCGGCAATCAGGCTCACCACGCCTTTGCAGCTGATGACTCCAATCACCATCAAAACAGGCAGCTGAAAATGAGTGATGGAGTTTTTGAGGCTGCTCAGATCAAGCAGGAGGCCGAGGTGAATGAAAAAGATAGGGATGAACAGCGCTGCACCAACCAGAATCACCTGCTGTTTTGACTTGCCCTCCGGCAGGACGGAGTTCACCGCCAGTCCAGCCAGAAAGGCTCCAACAATTTTTTCTACACCGGCGAGCTCAGCTCCAATTGAAGCGATGAACAGGATGAGCAGGATGGTGAGAAAGATCCGGCTCTCGTCGTTAACGCTTCCGCGGAAGATCCTGCGCCCGACCCTGCGAATGATGGTGACGACGGCCACGGCAAAGATTGCGATGCTGGCGATCAGGCCGGCCAGATTAGTGAGCGAAAAGGACTCCCTGCCAAGGCCGATGGCGATCGCGAGCACCACCAGAGAGGCGATATCGGTGAAAATGGTGCTGCCGACGCTGACGACAACCGCTTCATCGCGTTGCGCTCCATAACTGCGCACGATTGGATAGCCCAAAGGGGTGTGCGTTGCAATCAAGCTTCCGATCAGCAGACAGGGCACCAGCGGATAGCCGAGCAGGAGTCCGATGGCTCCCCCGGTTGCCATGCCACCTACAAAATGGAGAATTCCAATGCTCAGAGATCGACTGCGAACACGGTTAAATTCATCGAGATCGATCTCCAGTCCGACGATAAATAAGAGGTAGATCGCGCCGATGTCAGAGACCAGTTGAAGGGTCTCACCATCTGGCTGCAGAAGATTCAGAGCGCTGGGCCCCATCAGGACGCCTGCGAGCAGTAGGCCAACGAGATCGGGAAGACCCGTTCGCCGGAATAGGGGCGGCACAAGCATTGCCAGCGCGACGAGCAAGGCAAAACTTCCCAATGGCTGTTGTGCCAGATGGGACAGCGATGTGAACCCCGGTGACGACGCAGCGATCAGTTGGACCATTAAAGGATTAGGGCTTCATCGCGTCGCAGTCCGGCCTGAACGCGCCAGAGATCGGCATAGACACCGGCTTGATGAAGCAGTTGTTCATGGGTGCCGTCTTCCACGATGCAACCGTGATTCATGACAACGATGCGATCAGCATGTCGAACTGTGCTGAGTCGATGAGCTATCACCAGTGTGGTGCGGTTCGCGGTGATGCGCATGAGTGAACGCTGGATCGCGGCTTCGGTGTCGTTGTCAACTGCAGCGGTCGCTTCGTCGAGGATCAACACAGGAGCATTTTTCAGAATCGCTCTCGCTAATGCGATCCGTTGGCGCTGTCCTCCGGAGAGACGTTGTCCTCTCTCTCCCACGATCGTGTCGAACTGTTCCGGTAATGCCTGAATGAACTCGTACGCCTCGGCTTCTCGAGCGGCGGCACGCATCTCTTCCGCAGAGGCGTTGGGTGCTCCATAGGCGATGTTTTCACCGACACTGCCGTGGAAGAGGTAGACGTCTTGACTGACAAGCGCGATTGACCGCCTCAGATCATCGAGCCGCAGATGCTCAACTGGGATTTCATCCAGGAAAATTCTTCCCGAATTGAGCGGGTAAAGCCTCAGCAACAATTTCACTAGAGAGCTTTTGCCTGAACCAGTGGCTCCGACAATTCCCAGTGTTTTTCCTGCGGGAATCGTCAGGTTGAATTTGTTCAAGAGAGCTGGTCGATTTCGATAAGCGAAATCGACCAGCTCGTAGCGGATGTCTCCTCGCACTTGATCTGGGGAGATTCGGCGACTTCCACCAGCGATCTGGATCGGCGTGTCGATTAGATCCAGCACCCGATTTGTTGAGGCCATGGAGCGTTGGTAATCGTCCAGCGTGCGGCCGAGAGTGGTGAGCGGCCAGAGCAGCCTCTGGGTGATGAAGACCAGAAAGCTGTAGGTTCCCACTGCGATGACGCCATTCCTGGCTTGAAGCCCCCCGACGAGCAGGATTGCCAGAAACGCAAACAGAATGGCGAAACGGATCAGTGGAATAAAAGCGGCGGAGATCTTGATGGCATGGCGGTTGCACTCCCGATAGGCATCACTCTCCAGGCTTAGCTGCTCAAGTTCCCATCTTTCTCTTGCAAAGCTTTTGATGGTGAGCATGCCTCCAATGTTGTTGGTGAGCCTGGAGGCCATGTCTCCTGCTCGCCGGCGCACATCGCCGTAGCGAGGGGCGAGTCGGCGCTGAAAATTCAGTGAGCCCCAAAGAATGACTGGGATGGGTAGGAAGGCAAAAAGCGCCACACCTGGAGCCAACACCGTCATCAACCCCCCCACCAGAAGCACCGTGGTGATGAGATGCAGGATCTCATTGGCTCCGTGATTCAGAAATCGCTCAAGCTGATTGATGTCATCGTTGAGCACCGTGAGCAGCCGTCCGCTGCTGTCGTGTTCGAAGAAGTCCATTTCCAGTTTCTGGAGATGGTCATAGGCCTCAAGACGCAGGCTGTGTTGAGCACTCTGGGCGAGGTTGCGCCAAAGCAGCCCATAGAGATATTCAAAAAAAGATTCAGCCGTCCAGACCAGGAAGGACAGCACTGCCAGCACGATCAGCTGACTGAACACTGTGGTGGCTCCCAGCTGAGCAAGCCAGGACGTCTCCTGCTGAACAACCACATCGACAGCTAAAGCGATCAGCACCGGCGGGGCCAGGTCGAAGATTTTGTTGATCACCGAGCAGCTGGCTGCAAACCAAACCCTCCGGCGGTAAGGCCGCAAATGCTGGAACAAACGAATCAGAGGCGCCTGCTCACTGGCATGGGGCTTGGAATGAGGCATCCGCTCGGTGCATTCATCGTTTCATTCAAGCGTTGTGCCGCGCAGACGCTTGGTTCAAGGGACAGCCAAGTCAGACGATGAAGTGAGAGCCAGCAGGTTGCATGGCACGCTGACGCGACTTGAACTGTTGTGGTCCGTGTCAGACAGAGCGTCATCGGCAGACCCTGCGCTGCAGGGTTCCGGACGCTCATGCTGAGTAAGGGGGGCTGGTCTGCTGAAGGTCAGTGGACGCTAAAAACGCCGTGATTTCATGTGATCAGAAGTAGACCGGTCGGAGCAGGAGCCAGCTCTCTGAGCCAGCTCCACGACGTTGATCACCAGCGATTTCCGCCACCACCGCCGTAGCCGCCGCCGCCGCCATCGCGGCCACCGCCGCCGCCGTAACCACCACGGCCGCCGCCGCCGCCACCGCCACCGCCACCTCTGCCTTCGCGAGGTGTGGCCTTGTTCACACGGATCATTCGACCCATCCATTCGACGTTTTGAAGGTCGTCAATTGCTTTTTGCTCGTCTTCGTCGGTGTTCATTTCAATGAAGCCGAAGCCGCGCTTGCGACCTGTTTCTCTATCGAGAGGAAGGCTGGCGCTCTTCACTTCGCCGTACTGGCTGAACAGATCAAGCAGGTCTTCCTGCTCAGCCTGGAATGAGAGATTGCCGATGTAGATGGTCATTTCCTGTTGGGACCGATGGACATTTGATCAGAGAAGCCGTGGTCCGAATTGGAAAGTCCTTGATGCTGTAGCCGAGAAGCTGAAGCCGGGGGGAGCGAGCCGATCAGAGCCGAACGATGAAGCTGATGCCATTACACGCTACAGCCTGGACAGCAAAGAGATGCGAAACAAGTGTCCGAATTCAGTCTGAGTGTGTTGATGAGGGGATTAACAGATCAGGTTTTGCGAGCAAACCTGATCAACTGCGGATGGAATTCAGAGTTTGAAGCGTTCCGCTGCCCTCAGTTTGCAGATTTCCTGTGCCGATTCAATTGTGCTCAGCAAAGATTGCCATTGAATTGAATTGCCCTTGCTCATTTCTTTGAGAAAGCAAGCACAGGTGAAATCCCCCATCCCCTCAGGAGGGACTTTCCCGGCCTGGGTCATGGCCGTTTTGAAGCCTGCAAGGCAAAGCTGGGTGATTTTGTTTTCAGCTTCCATCGAGCTTGCGGGCCCGGAAACCGGGATCAGCGTGGCGAGAGCCATGCTGATCAAACAAACGCGGCCTGCCATCAGGTTTAGGACGCTGGTGTGATCTGAAGCTCCCGGTTCATGACTTTCAGTCTTCGAAGGGAGTTGTAGACATCCTCAGGCATGCCTTTGGGAAGATCCACAAGACTATGTGTATCAAAGATCTGAATTCTTCCGATCATTCGCCCTTGTAGGCCTGATTCATTGGCAATGGCACCAACAAGGTTTCCTGGTTTGACGCGGTCGCGATAACCCACTTCAACCCTGTAGCGCATCATGTTGTCTTCGGGAGGGCGCGACTCTCGATCTACGCGGCGACGATCGCCACCGCGGCTATCACGGCGATCATCGCGACGATCAGTGCGTGCAGGTGTCTTGAGCCAGCCCTCATCACCCTGCACCAGCAGCGGTTGATCACCCACGGCAAGTTTTAGGGCTGCCACGGCCAGCTGCTCCATGCTCAGCTCGTGCTCTTCAGCCACCTTCTGAATCAGCTCCTGCAGCAGCTTGGTTTCCTCATTGCCTTCAGCTGAAGCACCCTCGCTCAGACGACTACGAAGTCGAGTCAACCTGCTTTCGTTGATTTCGGCATTGCTCGGAATGTCCATCGGTTCAATGGACTGCCCCACCGCCCGTTCGAGGTTGCCAACAAAGCGACGCTCCCGAGGCGTAATAAACAGAATGGCCTCACCTGTGCGCCCGGCACGACCTGTACGCCCGATGCGGTGCACGTAAGCCTCGCTGTCGAAAGGCATGTCGTAGTTGATCACCAGCCCAATCCGATCCACATCCAGACCACGGGCTGCCACGTCTGTGGCTACCAGGATGTTTACTGAGCCTTTGCGCAGCCGATCAACGGTTCGTTCGCGCTGGTTCTGGGGAACATCACCATTGAGAACTGCCACATCGTGACCTGATGCCTCCAGGGACTCAGCCACGGTGAGAGTGATTGCCTTTGTACGGGCGAAAATGATGACGCCTTCTCCTGTCACAGCCTCTAGGACACGGTTCAGGGCCTCGAGTTTGTGAGAGTTCTGAAGCGTGATTGATCTGTGACGGATCCGTTTGGCTTCACGGTCTTTCGTCTTGATGGTGATCTCTGCTGGTTCGCTCAGGTAACGCTTCGAAAGACGGCGGATTTCATTCGGCATCGTTGCCGAGAACAGCACCACCTGACGTTCTTCGGGCAGTTGGTCGAGGATCCACTCCACATCGTCGATGAAGCCCATCCGCAGCATCTCGTCGGCTTCATCCAGCACCAGGCTGCGCAGCCCTGAGGTGTTCAGTGTTCCTTGGCGCATGTGGTCCATCACCCGTCCAGGGGTCCCTACGACCACATCCACACCACGCTTGAGGGCATGAATCTGCGATCTGAAATCGGATCCTCCATAGATCGCCATCACATTTAGATGGGGATGCCCAGCGGAGTAGGCCTTGAAGGAGTCCGCTACCTGCATGGCCAGTTCACGCGTGGGTGCGAGCACCAGCACCCTGGGCTGAGTGCTACGTCCCTCAAGGCGTTCCAGCAAAGGAAGTGCAAAGGCAGCGGTTTTGCCTGTGCCGGTCTGAGCCTGGCCGACCAGATCGCGGCCCAGCATCAGTTCCGGAATGGCTGCTTTTTGAATTGGAGAAGGTTCTTTGTAGCCCTTCTCCTCCAGGGTTTTCAGCAGTGCCTCGCTGAATCCAAACCCTGCAAAGCCGGAAGGATTTGCCTCCTCAGTGCTTGGCTCTGCAGAGGATTGCTCTTCTCCGCTTGGGTCAATCACGGTGGTGAACAGATCCTGTTCACCAGCCTCGGCTGTAGGTAGAGGGAGTTCAGAAACAGTGAGATCCACTGCGCAGGTCTCAACGGCCTGCGATGGCGTCTGGGTCATGTCGAGGAAGGCGGTCTGCCTGATTGATCCTTCAAATCAGGCCTGCAACGTCCCATCGGCATGTTGTGCCGCGCTGTATTGCTTGCCTTCTTTTCAAAGGTGAGTAATTAATTTATCACCCTCCCGAAGTCATCCTCCAGTCGTTCGATGTCGGATTCCAGCAAAATCGCACCTCGTTGAACTTCGATGATCAGAAGATCACCGGGGCCTCCGAAGGCCCGATGAATGGCTCTTACGGGAATTTCAAAGGTGTTGCCGACCGATGCGTCCATCCATGTGCCATCGCAATAGACGGATCCACTTCCAGCGGCAATCACCCAATGCTCGCTCCGATGTTGGTGGCGTTGCAGGCTGAGCCGGGCATTCTCCTTAACCAGCAACCGCTTCACTTTGTAGCCGGGTCCCTCGGCCAGCTCCTCGTACCAGCCCCAGGGACGCTCCACTCTTGTCGTCACACCGACCCCTGACGATCGATCGCCCCAAGCATGCCGCTGCTCTTGGAGGATGCCAGTCGGACCACGGTCAGTTGATGACGAGCTCTGGTAATAGCGGTGTAAAGGAGAGCTGTGTTGCTTGCGTCGTCGCAGGGTGGCCACAGAAGCACAACCTGATCAGCCTCGCTGCCCTGAGCTTTGTGGATGGTGAGAGCAAGAGCAGGCTCGATTCGGCGGACCCTGGCTGGATGGAGTAGTCGATAAAGACCGTTCCCGGAGTCATCACTGCATCGGAACAGCAGCCTGCGTGTCTCACCGCTGCCGATGCATAGGCCGAGGTCGCCGTTGGCCAGACCCAGTTCCATTTGATTGTCGCTGCAGAGAACAGGCAGCCCCTCGGGCCAGTCACCGGCATCAGTGCCTGACACCAGCTGCCGGTGAAGGCTGTCCACGCCCCACAACCCACGACGTCGGGGGCAGAGCACGATCAAGGCATCGAGGCGCTCGAGAAGGTCATGGGCCAGGTCGGGATCGGGAGATCCATCAGGCCTGACCTTCAGGTTGTGTGCCGCCGATTTCAGATTCTCCAGCTGCTGATTCACGGCATCGGTGACCGCAGCTGGAAATTCAGAAGACCTCGATAGCAATTGATGCACGTTGCTCTCGTCATCGCTTTCGTTTTCGGCTTTGTGATCGGCCTTGTCATCGAGATCCGCGAGGTCGGCCCAGAAGGCTTCCGCTCCCCGACGGCATAACAGGGAACTCAATCGAGCTAGGTCTCCTCGATTTCTGTACACCTGATGGAGGCGCACAGCAGCAGCCCCGAATTGAAGCTGGAGGTCAGTTTTTTGCAGGTGTTGCCAGACGGCGCCCACCCCGATCGGTGGCAACTGGTTGGCATCACCAACAAGCAGTAGTTGTGCAGTGTCTGGCAGAGCATCCATCAGTGCCTGCGCCAGTGTTAAGTCGATCATTGACGCTTCGTCGACGACCAGCAGATCCAACGCCAGGGGATTTCGGCGATGACGACTGAAGCCTCCCGGTCTGGCCTGCAGCAACCGATGCAATGTGGTGCATGGCAATTCCGACGTGCGTTGATCGCCTCGGATCGCGTCCTGCAACCGCCGTGCCGCTTTCCCTGTCGGAGCAGCCAGATGGATGCGCAGGTCCTCGCGATCTGCCATGGCTTGGATCAGCATGGCCCTCACAGTGCTGGTTTTGCCGGTGCCGGGCCCGCCGCTGAGCAACACCACCCTGTGATCGCTGACGGCGTGCACCGCCGCCAGCTGCTCCAGGTTGAACTGTTGGTCCAAAGCCACGCTCTTGATGTCATTTCCGCTGTGACGTCTGTGTGGATTGCCGACGGGAGGGAGTGTGCTGCGTTGGATCAGTGTCTGTTCCAGCGTCTCCATGCCTTGATGCCAGCGCCGCCAGAGCAGGTGATCTCCTTCCATCACCATCAGCACAGGGTCTCTGTGCAACCAGCCGCTGGCTTCAAGCACTCGTCGGTGGGTCTCGGGCCAGCCAATGGCCTCTAGCCCACTGGGTTCCTGCTCGCCGCTTCCAAGATCGACGCTCATCTCACCCTGGCTGAGAGCTTGGGTCATCGCCTCCACAAGGTCCTTGAGAGCACTGAGCTCGTTGTCACCGAACTCCGCCGGTGGTGGATGACGGCGCAACAGCATGGACATCATTCCTCTGCTCAGAACCGATGAGGAACTTGTCCGATCGCGGGGGTCCATCAAACCTCACCCCTCAGGACATGGTCGAGTGCATGGAGGCGTTGCAGAGGTGCTGCTTCAAGAATCACGCCACTGCCGCCAGATTTGGAAACACCACGAAGGAAAACGTAGGCGTATCCACCGAGATGTCGCTCGGGTTGGTAGCCGTTCAGTCTCCACTGCAGGTATCGATGCAGGGCGACAAGGTAGACATGGGCTTGGAGTGGATAGTGGTGCTGGTACATCTGCTCCTCCATCGCATTCTGCGAATAGTGCCGTGGTCCGCAGTGCAATGGACGACCATCCACGTCTCTTTCGCCGATCCAGTTGCTCTTCCAGTCCGCAACCCACCAGCGTGCAGTGGCGGGGTCGTCGCCGTCGGTGAAGACCAGATCGATGGAGCCAGTGAGAAAGCCTCGGCTGAGAAACTCCAAATCTTCCAGTGAATCGGCATAGCGTTCACCAAACCGCCGACTGGGTTCTACGCGAAAGGCCCGTGCAAGTTGTTGGGGCTGGACCGCTCTGCCCTGGTGAGCCACAGGTAAATCAAAACTGAGTTCCGGCAGACACCGTCGACTGTGCAATGACCTCAGCTGCAGATCACCAAGGGGTCCTCCGAAGGGAGCCTGCATCAGGGTCTCCAGGCCCTCGAGAACATCGTCCACGGAGTCGGTCTCCAGGCCAGACCGCGTCAGTTCACGTTCCACCAGTGCGCGGTTGTTGTCCTGTTTGATGTCTTGGTCGAATGGGATCTGTTCCAGGATGCGATGCAGACAATCGCCGGCTGCTGCCCCCCTCGGGAATGATCCCAACGGGCTGTCATCTAGATCGACCGGTTCGCTTTGATCGCTGAATGACAGGCTTTCGGCGTCTGTACCGGTCTGGGCATCCACATCGCGCCCCTCCTCAAAATTGCGGGGGTCGGGACTGGTGGCTTTCGCATTCCCATGATTTGAGATCCAGGCTGAATAGCTGCTGCGCCCCCAGCTGCGGTCAAAACCATGACGTGGCACTGCACCACATTGCAGGTTTCGTTCAACCATGCGGGCGTGCCAGCGTTCTGGCATAGGGTTGACTTCGGCGCGGTGCAAGCTGATCAACGGACCCGGTGGATCAGCGAGTTTCTCCAGCCATGGTGCGAGTGGATTTCCCTCTTGCCGGGCTGCCCTGGCCTGAAACAGAACGAGATGGCGTTCGGCTCGCGTCATCGCGACGTAAGCGAGGCGTTCCGCTTCGGCACGACTCTCCAGCTGATCGCAATGGCATGCCGAATACCCCAATCCCCAATGCGGATTGAGCGCCACCCGCCAGCTTCCGGAATCATCCCCTGGGGGTACACGCCACAGCGGACCTTTCCCTGCAGAGGGTGCTTCCCACAAATAAGGACAGATCACCACCGGATACTGCAGACCCTTGCTGCGATGAATAGTCACAACAGCAACCGCACTTTCAGCCAGGTCACTGAAGGGTTGGCGCTGTTCTGGGATCGTGTCGGGAGGGTGAAGGCGTTGGCGTCTCAACCAATCGGCCCCGCTGGAGGCATCTAATCCCTGGCGGTGCATTGTGTCCTGTGCGAGTCGTGCACATTGCTGAAGGTCACCAAGTAAGCGGCCGCGGCTCGACAGATCTGCCACGGTTTGTCCATCGATCAGGCGTGCCAGGCAACCCATCAGTCCTAGCTTTGGCAACTCGATCGCGAGCTGCTGGAGTTGACAGGCCAGCTGATCCAACTGGCCGTTGCCATCGGCGGCTTCTAGATCATCACTTCTCCATTGCAGGAGTGATGACACTGCCAACTGCCGCAATCCGCCGCCATGGGCCGGACGTGCGAGCGCGTCAAGAAATGTCTGCAGATCGGTGGCTCCTTGGCTGCAGAAGACATCTCCTTGACTCACTAGCCGACTCGGCAGACCAGCAGCTGCAAGTTCTGCGCGGATGTCTTCGGCTTGGCGATGCTTGCTGACCAGGATGCAGAGTTCGGAGGGATCCAGTCCTGGATCCTGTCTCAGGGTGCGAAGGATCAGATCCGTTGCCACGCGGGGAATCCACATCTCAAGTGATGTGCGGCTGTTGTTCCCATCGTCGTCATCGGGATTGATGTCGTGGATCTGGAGGGATGCACTCCCCTTTGGCATCGGCAGTGGTTGTGCGCTAGATCTTGGCGTCACCTCAGGCACCGAGAGCTCGGACAGCTTCAGTCCTGGCGCCATCAGCTGGTTCATGGCCTGCATCAGTCGTGGTGTTGTGCGGCGGTTATCGAGTAGGTCATCAATGCAATCCGCATCAAGCCGTGCAGCTTTGTAGGTGTTCAGATCTCCGCCGCGAAAGCGATAGATCGCTTGCTTGGGGTCACCAACCATCAGCAGCAGGTGGTTCGGTGTCGAAAAGGCGGTTTTCAGCAGTCTCCACTGAAGTGGGTCGGTGTCCTGAAACTCATCGATCAGCACCACCCGATAACGCGCCCGCAGAGGAGTGAGCCAGGCTTCAGCTACAGCGGACTGTGCAGGGTCGAGTGCATCCAGAAGCCCTGAGAATCCAATAACCCCACGTTGTCTGCGTCGTTCGTTGAGTTGTTTCAGCCCCTTGATGAGTAGATGGCGCCAGGTCTGTTCGGCTGGTCCATCCCAGAGATCGGCGATGGCGGCCTGCAGAGCAGCTGACACAAGGCTGGGATCGCTTTCACCACAGGAACGTGCTGTTTTCTGAAAGTTGCCTGGATGGAAATAACCACCGAGAAGTATCTGATTGCGCACGTCGACGTAGTGCATCGGATGTCCACTGGACTTGCTGATGTGGTCAGTCCAGCTGTCGAGCTCCTGGCTTCGGTCTTTTTTGGGGCGGGCACTGAAGGGCTTGGTGTCGGTGCAACCAAGACTGCGCCATTCGCTGGCGCAGCTTCGAAGAGCTTGTTCAAGGGCCGCACCATCTGTGTTCCATAGGTCGAGGAAGTGCTCCCAGCGGCTCTGAAGCCAACCCTGAAAAACTCCGCAAAGCGGTTGCTCAGTCGTGATCGGCTCCGCATCCTCAGCGATGCGGACCGCACAGTCGCCATCCAGTCTTTGAAGTGCTGAAGCGAGTGCTGCTGGCGCTAGGCCTGCTTGCAGCAGTCCAGCTACATGGCCCGGTGCCAGCTCGAGTACTTCATCTCGCCAGAGGTCATGGGCAACCTGGATGGCCTGGGTCTGTGGGTCATCATCAAGGGCAAGATCGATGGCCTGACCGTTCTGCAGTGCCTGGCGGCGAAGGTTGCGGCGGCAGAAGCCATGGATTGTGGTGATGTCGGCCCGCTCCAAGGCTTCCAGTGCCTCGAGCAGTCGGCTGGCCAATAGTCTGCGCTGCTGGGACTCCTGTCCATGCTGCTCAAGCCAGCTTTGTAGGACCGCATCCGTTTCAGGCAAATGAGTGTTGTGCCGTTCCAGTTGCAGCAGTCCCTGCAGCGCTGCGTCAAGTCGGCGCCCCACCCTGTCGCGCAACTCATCGGCCGCGGCTTCTGTGAAGGTCACTAACAGCAGTTGATCGAGGCCCAACGCTTTCTCCGTCACCAGTCGCAGCACGAGGTGGGCTAGGGCGAAGGTCTTGCCTGTTCCAGCGCTCGCCTCCAGGAGTCGAATGCCAGGCGTTAATGGGTAGGTATTGGGTTCGAATCGTCTCGTTTTGCCAGCAGAGTCCATTGTCATCAGCAGCGTGCCTCGAGCAGTGGCTGATACAACGCCTGGAACGCTGCTTCGAAGCCTTCTAGGCGCAACAGCAAGTCTGCATCGCAGTGGCTGCCGAAACAGACTTGCTGTTCGGACCGATCGCGTTCGGCCCAGCCGCTGAAGCTTCCCTGCCAGCGATTGATAAAGGCTCTATCCGCCGCTTCCTCCCCCTTGGACCATGCCAGTGCCCTGGCCAGGCCGCTGTCCGGAGGCACCGGCCAGCACACCTTTGCTCCCTGCTGCGCCAGGCTTTGCAGAACGCTGATCTCGAGTTCGGCCTCCGGAGGTGTTAGCGCTCTCCAACGCATGGCGATGTGAAATTGATCGGCTTTTGCGCTGCCGTCCTGTCGGCACACCACAGCGGTGTTGCAGGCTGCGTGGTCCAGTTGCGCAAGCAAGTGCTTCAGCCAGCCCTGCAGCAGAGAACGTGACCTCAACCTTGACGTACTGATCTGAACGGCTGTGTCTCCCGCCATCACGAGGGCTGATCGCTGGGAGGCTGGCTGCTGTTGCAGCCGCAGAGGCCCGAGGCTCAGAACTGTTTTCTGAAGGTTCTGCCAGCGTCGCTCGAGTCGATCGTCATCCAGTTCTGCAGCAGCGCCAGGAGGCATGAGGCCCTGTCCGCAACTGCGTGCAATCCAGTCTTCCGTCTCTTGAATGTCCCATCGAGCTTGGGGATTGTTCCTTAGGAGGTCGAGCTGTTCAGAGAGTCGTTGGCTGATCAACTGATGACAGGCCAGCTCTGGTAGCGATAGGGGGGAAAGATCGTTGACGGGATCACACCATTCACCTGCATCGATGCCCTGACGTTTCAACCATTCCTTTTGGGGCCCCTGCAGCCAGCGTTCCAGTGTTTCAATTGCTTCCGAGTGGATCGGTAAGGCTGCATCGGTTGTTGGATGCCACCAAACAAGCGGAAGGGCCAGGCCTAGATCACGATGCGGTTGATCGTCACCAATCTGTGCATCGAGATTGCGTCGTGCGTCCAAAAGCCGGCGGTCGCAACTGAGTGCATCTGTTTGTGGCGTCACGATGAAATTGGCGACGTCGAGAGGATTGGCTGGAGGGTGAATCAGCAGTCGGTCCATCTGCTCAGCATCGAGCTCGTCTACAAGCAGACTCAGCCACTGTTGAACTGGTGGGCAAGGCGGTAAGTTTTCGCCCTGTCGCTCATCACGGCTACTCCAGCTGATCAGCAGATGCTGCCGAGCTGAGAGCAGTGCTTCAAGCAACACATAGCGATCCTGGTCGGTGCTGCTGGGGTCGCCAAGACGACGTTGCAGTTCGAGTAGGTGAAAGCCTGCACGTTCCTGATGTCTCGGAAAGGAGGAGGCATCAAGACCCATCAGGACGATCACACGATGGGGGATCGCTCGCATCGGCTCTAGTGCGCTGATCGTGAGGGCACCGCTGCGGTGGCCGAAGCGGCCGCTTTCCGTTGAAAGCGCTTCCTCCAGAATGCTGATCACAACAGCAATATCCAGCTCCAGAGAGCAGTCGACGGCTTGGAGCTGCCAGGTCTCAAGGCATTGATGAATGGCCTGTAACTCCCAGTCCCAGTTGCCACCGTCATTGAAAATGTCCTCGAGCAGCCTGCGCAGTCGAATCACCCATTCAGGGCAGGGAGCACTACGACGTAACTGGGCGATCCATCCGGCCAGTTGATCCAGCAGTGGCCACCACGTCTCGAGTTGCTGCAGGCTCAGATCCGTCAGCGCGGGTGCGCAGCAATCAACGGCCAGCCCAGGTTCTTCCGGCAAGACCAGACCCAGCAGCCAGCGATCCAGGCACCAGCGCAAGCTATTGGTGTCATCTCCGTTGCGTTCAGCTGCATCCAGCCCCCAGCGAAAGCCACTGCGCTGTAGTGCATCGGTGATCGCCATTGCATCCTGCGATGTCAGCTGTTTCAGGCTTTGTAGTGCTGGGTTGCCAAGCAGCGCTTCCAGACCGCTTGCGGTGAGCCGATCCGCGCTCAAGCGCAGCAGGCTCATGAAAGCCTGTTGAAGCCCGGGACAGTTTTGTTGACTGCGATCGGTCAGCCGCCAGGGCAGGTCCACACCAGTGGCATCCCGGTCGGAAAAGACAGAAGCCAAAAGCGGTGCATAGCGTTCCACATCTGGGGTCATGACGAGAATGTCCCTCGGCTGCAAACGTGGATCAGCGGCCATCCAGCCGAGAATGCGATCACGAACAAGCTGGACCTCTCTCCAGGGACCTGCACAGCCCATGAACAACAACGAATGGTCGCCGTGCATCAGTGACAGGGGTGTTGGGTCCGATTCGCCGCTTGCGAGCTGCCGTTGCAGCTGTTCCAGCAGAGACGCCTGGGAGTCTTCTGGCGCTCTCATCATGGTGGGATCAGCAAACAGGTCGCCCTGTTCCCAGCTGCCCAGAAGACACTCGCCGCTGCCCTCCAGCAATAATTGAAATTCGGCACCCATCCGGCCCAGGATCCCCTCTAGGCGGGGAGCTTCGATGAGCCAGGAGCCATCAGGGGAGTTGGTCCAGTCCTCACCTAGTTGCCTTCGTCGTCGCTGAGACCGTTGCCAAAGGTCTGGACAGGGTGTGAGTAGAAATAAGTCCACGCTGATGCGCCCGGCTAGGGCTTGCAACAAATTGATCTGGACCGGGGCCAGATTGCTGACGCCGAAGAGTCGTAGGCGTGAAGGCAGTGGTAATGCCGGCTCTTCACCATCGCGGAGCCGTTCGACAACTTGTTGGACCTGCAACCCGAAAGGCTTGCAGGGCAAGCGCTCTGCAAGCGCACGGGCCAGCAAAGGCTGCCACTGCAGGCCTTCCGGGAGTTGATCACCTGCTCCTCCTGCTAACCAGTCGGAAAGCTCCTCCGGCCTGTAGAGCGCGTAATCGTCGATGGCATCGGCCAGGCTGCGGGCCAGTTGCCATTGGTCACGATTCAGTCGTCCTCGTTGACCGCCATGGAGCTCCCACCACTCCCGGAGGCTCGACGCACACTCCTGTTCAAGCAGTTGCGGTAGAACTTCCAGGACCCGCCAGACCAGGCGTTCGGCTCTCCATGGATCCTCGATTGCAGGCGCATCGCTGATCACGTTCTGCACGAGCTGTCGTAAGCGACTACCAGGGAATGGAAAGCGCACTAGTGCACTGATCCCGTTGACTCTGGCGAGCTGTTCACCCAGCCAACGGCTGGTTGGCCAGGTATTGACAACCACTTCGATCTGTTCAAACGGGCCAGGAGGCTCAATCCTGAGTTCCTGGGCCAAAAGCTCAGCGAGCAATTCGGCTCGGTTGCTGCGGTAGACCCTCAGCAAGGCACTTCTGCGATGAGCTCAGGGCTGTTTGCTGGCCTTGCCGTGTCAGTGGGCTGTCCGTTCACCTGCACGATTGCTTGGGTTTCGGGGCAAAACGCTGTGAGCAGACCGCCATAGACCGCGCCGGTATCGATCATCACGATCTGGCCGTGTTGTTCCACGCCAGGTCGTGGCGTATGGCCGACCACCACGGTTCCATAGCGACCGTCGTAGCTCTCCCAGAAGCGTTCGCGCACATTCAGGTCTGGCTGACCCTGCTGATCGAAGCCAGCATGAGTTGCCACCCATCCTTCACCGGAATACACCAAAGGAAGCGTGCTCAATCGTTGTTGCCACTCCCTCATGAGCGTGTCACCGAGTTGTCGATACGTCTCGATGGCGAGTAGATCATGTCTGCCCGCTGCGGAAACGTCCTGGAGGCCTTCAACCAAACGTTGTTCGTGATTTCCTCGCAACCAAGTCGCCCGACCGCTGTCCACCAATCCCCACACCAAGTTGATGCATGCGGCGATGCCGGGCCCTCGATTGATTACATCGCCGCAAAACACCAGATGATCCCCGGCTGGCAAGACGGAAATCAGGCAAAGCAAGGCCTCGTGACACCCGTGCACGTCACCGATAACCCAGTGATGGCCCCGTTGGGACGCCATTTAGAGCACTTCGATCACTTGATTCTGACTGCGTGAACCGGAGCTGTCAGCGAATGTGATTACGGTGAAGCGCCGCAGAGCTCTGGATATGGATCCTCGTTCTCTTTCCCCGTTCCGTCGCGTGGCTCTGTTGGTCAGGGCGCTCGATGGTGCCAAGAAAACAAATCAGGCTCTGGCACGGTGCAGCGATGGAGAGGAGATGCTGGATGTGCTGCTCGGTGCCTCACAGAAACTCAAGCTTGGACTGACCCGGGAAGAGCTGCGCAATACCCCTCCAATCCGCGATTGGGTGTGGTGGAAGAACAAGGAGGCTCCGATCACCATTGGGAAGTGATTTGGAAGACCAGTGGAGCTCTTCCCTCGGATCTAGAGCCAAACGCTTTAGTGCCAAAATTGAATTGCTTACAAACTTCCTCAATAATTGGCTATTGAATTCTCAATAGAAATCGCAAGAAAATCTGTGGTCTTAGCCTCGTCTAGTTCTGTTTGGTAACGATTGGATTGAAAGCGCTAAGCGCTCCTCTTTTGAACGTCTTCTTGTTATGGCTTCATCAGCTCGAAACACCTCAATCATGTCGAGTGGCAATAACGCTCGATTTGCAGGTACGACCTCTTCAACAATTCGCGATTATTCTAATCTATCCGATACTGTCGATTTGTCAGGTAATACAATTACTAATTACCACACCAGGATGCTCGATGGAGACGATAATGTCACTCTGAGTAACGTCATCGCCGGTAGTATTTGGAGCAATAAAATTAATGGAAATGCTGGTAGAGACACCATCACGTCCAAAGTTGGATCCCTTACACGAGATTTTATCCTTGGTGGTAGTGAGGACGACACGATTGACCTTTCAAATTCGATTAGGGGGGGTGATTGGCAAAATGGAAATCGGGGAAATGACACCATTACCGGCGCTGACAGCACCACAATGAGTGTTTTGCGTGGAGGTTCTGAGGATGATTCTATTAGAATCAATACTGGAACTAAGCATATTGCTGTAGGAGACCTGGGCAAAGACACGATTACTGATTTCGGGACAGGTCGCATTGTTTTGAGAACTGATGGTGACAATGCCGCACTAAACCCAAATCAGGCTGATGTAATTGTCGGTTTTGCACCCGGTTTTACCAAAATGTATATTCCAGGAGTTGCCACGAAGGCAGATCTCAATGCTGTTGATGTTGGTGGGAAGACTTATATAACTGCTAGTAAATTTACCAACGGAACTACAGGACTACGTTATATTGCTTGCTTTGATGGGAGAAGCGTTGCTGTCGTTAATACTTATATTGCCTCGGCAATCGATAGCACTGTGGGCACCATCGCAGATGCGGCGCTTGCAGCCCTTAATCCCACAACGTTCCGGAACGATTCCAACCTTGGTAACCTATTCGATTAGGTTTAGAAATATAAATCAGATGTTTGAAACCCGGCTTTGCCGGGTTTTTTTTTTTGACCTTGATGTTCAGTCATGTCCCCGATGATCAAGTCTTTGATGCTTGGGCCAGAAGATCTGCGGATCATGCCTTCAATTCGTGATTGGAAGCTTTAGCAATAAAAGGCCACGATTTGAAAGTCGGTGTATCAGTGTAATACTCTGAGCTATGAAAACATGACTGAACAGTGCAAAGGATTCAATCAATAGAGAAGATGCGCTATATGCAGAGATTTTTATTCATCGCTTCGACCTGATTTGTCTGACTCTGATCCGCCTAGACCTGATTCACTAAGGTTTAAGGGTGACTCATCGCCACGAAAGTCTGATGTTGAACAAGATATGGTTTGTTAGCGAGGTTGGGTCGACCGCCTTACTAGCTTCATGCAGAACGAAGGGCAAGATTTTAAGGCGCTTGGTTGCTCTTGATAGGGTGATAACGGACTGAGGGAGTCGTTGGTCGCTACTCGCTGTTTACTGACTTGTTTTCGCGTCTATGTTTTTTTCTTGACCAAGCAGAGTGAAAAAACTTGTTTTTGATTGAGGATGGTCTAATCTTGCTCAATGGAGAACAGTCAGCTACAAGACAAGCGTGGATGGGAAGAAAAATTCTATTCCATCAAGGATGATTTGATTGAGCATGCTGCTGACTACTCGCGCTATGAAAGTGGTTTTTACTGGAATGATAATCAACACTCAGGATTATTTTTTGTTTCCAGTAAGATGGTTGATAAATACCAGCTTAGCCTGAATCCAGAGGATAATATTGAACATTGGATAGAAAGCTGTGGCTTGAGTGCACGCGAAAGAAAAGAGTGTTTGGCTAAGTATTCTTATGCTGTTTATGTATACCATGCAGAGGCTTTTTCAATTACAAAAAATGGATTAGATTTTTCAAGCGGAACTTATACGAAAACTCCCCACGGTGAATGTTACTCTCAAGCATTTGTTGCTTGGTTTAATGGTTTTGATGTTGAACTTTTTAGTGAAGGCGATGAAGATCTTAAAATGATTAAATGGTGCGATGGCTAATCTGTCAAACTGGTACGAGTCAAAGAGTCTGGTCTGTCAAAAGCTAGTTGATATGATCTGCAATAAAACTAGCTATGTGACCAAAGAAAAGGAGATTGATCGATTTCTCCTGATTATCCAAGGCTACGGTATCAATACTGCAAAGCAGTTTGAGCATTCGTTTTTTGCAGAATATAAAGGTGATGAGGTCTCTATTTTGTGGATGTTTGTTCAAGATTGGTCTGCTCTTGCCAAGGGGTGTTCCGCTAAGCAATTATTAAAGGATCGAAGTCCAGAGCTGCTGTGGCGCGAGCTGATTCATCTTGACTTTCATAGATTTGTATTTAATGAAAATACTTATTTCTTGAAGAAGAATTTTCACGACTTATGATTTTTCAGAAACTTCAGTACCAAATACTTTTATCGGTCAATGGCGAAGAAAGTCTTGATAGTCATCATTCAACTCTGCAAGATGCCCAGCAGAGGTTTGAATACTTGAAGGATAACTGGCAAGATCTTTTTCCAGATGGTTTTTCTGCGATTGAATTAGTTGATCAGTATTTTGATCAAATCGATCAATTTGAACCACTCACATAAAATTCTTAATAATACCAATCTCTTTATTCGAGCTTATTTCTATTAGTTCAATGCCTTAGTTCGGAAATATAATTTATTAGGCAAGCTTTTGATTGCTCATTACTCTTAGGGATGCGGGATGATTAACGTTAGACTTGTAGACCTCAACTAACATGTTAGCCCAAAAGGTGACTGAGAACTTTTTCAAATCGCAAACCCCCTTTCATGTAGAGCAGCACAGCTCCTGAAATGATCATTGAATTGAGAAACAGGAAGCCTGAAATGACTTTGAATTCGTTTTTCATCCTATTATCTTCGCCAATATGGGATTTCTGTTGTGGCTTGAAAGCTGTTGTGATCTGGAAGAAAGTCCTTAGACACTACCCACGATTAGGGTTTGCTTTCATTTGTGAAGGTGTTGTGGTGCTCATTTCTGTTTTTCTGAAGATGTCCCCTGAGTCCCCAGTGACTTTGCAACGCTCTGCCGCTCATCGGCCTTAGAACCCCATGCTGGAGCTAGAAGCGGTGTGTCTTGTCGTGGATTCCTGAGCTTTGCTGAGGAGCTCTGATTGTGAGCTTCTTGAGTTTTTCTGTTCTCAGCAGGTGGTGCTTTGTGGATTAATCCTGAATTAAGGAGCTTTGTAGGGGGTTACAGCGACTAACTCCTGAGTTTGGATCAGCCTGTAGCTATGAGTATGACGCTTCAATTGGCTGTTGCACGTGGGACCGCACGTGGCCTGATCAACGGTACCGCCGCTGCTGACTACGGTGATGTGATTTCTCTAAGGCAACTGCTTCTGCGTGAAGGTGAGCATGGCCTGGCGACAGACCTGCTTGTATTGGCTAAGGCAATGAGTCCTACTGCTGCGGAGCTTTCCGAATATGGTCCCGCAGCATAATGTCCAGCAATAATGGACTGCTCTAGCAAGATCAACTCAATTTTCTTTGTTCTTTTGTCACGTTGAGTTGCTTGGCGTCATGCTTATGTCCTTATTCCTGTAGATCTTGCTATGGATTGGTCGGTTGTGATCATGCCTAATGTCGGAGCATTCAGATCCTCAAATTGTTGATGTGACCGCGATTGTTGACTCTCATCCATTACTGGATGAAGATGATCTTCATGGAGGTGTGGCTGAACGGCTGAAGCATTCCAAGGAGTTTGGTTCTCTTGTTTGGGATGCGACCAAGGATTATGTGCAAAAAATGAATCTTTCTTCAGAAGAGAAAGCCAATGTGAGTACCTGGCTTTCTTCAAAAAAAGATCGATTACAAAAAACAATCATTGAAAAGCTGCATACTCTTCATCAGCATGATTCCTAATTGCTGAACAATTAGGCTTTCACTTGTCAATCATGTTCTGTTGATATCAGCAGGCCAATGGCTTTTTGGGAAGATGTTTGACCTCGCTGTGACGCTTGCTCTTTCCTTAGTGTGAAGGGGCATAGAGTTTGACTGTTGACGATCTTTGACGAGAACAACCAGCCATCCGATGATCTTCTGAACATCCCATTTAAAACAGTTCGTCTGCGTCTTTGGTTGGATTCTCGACTACGACAACTTGCTAAGGATCAACGGATTCAGGATGCAAGGGCATTGAGAAGTGAGTTTTTCATTGAGTAAGCTTCTCAGAGTAAAACTTTATTCTGATATGCTGATTTTATTTGATTCGATAAGCCTTGTTTGTGGTGCATGCGATAATAGATTTTTGTCTAGGGTTTGATGTATGCGGCATGTTAAATATACATCACGATTTTGCAAATTAATAGGTGGCATTGAGAGTAAATCTGCAAGACATCTATTATCACTTTTCAGCCGGTAGTCACCATAACTCATCCATTGATTCTTTCAATCAAGGATTGTTTGAACTTGTTTTGAAGACTAGTCTTCGATCTTATGTTTTAATACATTTAAAAATAAAAATGAAAAGATTGATTAAATAGACTGGTTGTTGAAACTTTTCTCAAGCAACCTAGTTCGACTTCATTGAAACCTTTAAAAGCTTTTAAGCCGCTGTTGCTTCCCAATCACCGTCGGCCTCCGCTAGATCATTGGTGAGATCATTAAACCGTTCTCCTTCTTCAATGGCATAGAGCTTGTAGAGAGCCATTGCTGCTGAGTTCCACTGCTCCTCTTCGACAGCTTCAATCATCTGTTGAAAAAACAGCACATTGACAACTTCAAGATCGAGTGAGTTCATCGAATCCCTATTGCTGAAGGCAATTTATCGCCATTGAGCCTCGCATCCAGAGCTGAAAGCAGTAGAGAGGTGGAAGATTCGGCTTGGTTCAGGCTTTGCCCTGTCTATCGGGATATTGGAGGTGCCGCTGACTGTACTTGTCAGTGTCGACATCGCGGAGAGTTGTCTTTTCCGGTCATCGGCTTTGTTCACTGCTGCATTCCCGATTGCGAATTTTGACGAGCCCCCTCGCTCGCCTTTGTTGTCCGAAGCTTCTGCAATCAGCTGAGCTGTGTTGAGACCAGTTCTCCAGCGATGATCAACCGATCGCTTTCAAAACTGGTTGCGGCATGCCCTCCCAGCATGGTTGGGCTCTCCATCCTGATCTCTCGAGAGCGGTTTTCAACGGTCGAGTGGTGACGAACCACCCGCACCGGTTGTGTCGGACCTCATGTTGGAACTGTTTTTCTCTTCACAACACGGCTTCTGGACGGCAGCCTCCAGGCGGAATGGCCCGCCCTCACTGGAATCTGTCCACTCATCACCCCATCGGTCCCCAAACTGTCCTTTCGTAGAAAATATGATTCGACGAAAAGGTTGGATTTTCGATAAATTGCTCCAATGACGCCCAAGACAAAAAACCAAGATGCAACGATCTTTTGAATAGTTCTGCCACCCGCACACAAAGGGCAAGACCTGTCCGAAGAGTCGACTTCGATCTCAAGTCTCACATGGCCAGCGATGATCGAATCGCTGTATGGCAGATCTTGAATACGGTCGTCCCCATGGCTGTTTGTGTCGTCGCCTTTTCTGCGGTAACGACTTCGTTCAATCTGGTTTCTTTATTAGCAGCTCCATTGCTTTTTGTACTCATCATTCTGTTGATGAGCCGTAGTTTCTCTTTGATGCACGATTGTGGTCACGAAAGTCTGTTTCGTTCCAGAAGTGTGAATCGATTTGTTGCATTTGGACTTAGCATTATCCATGGTATTCCTCATCATCCATGGTCACGTGGTCATGCGTTCCATCATAAATATAATGGTAACTGGGATCGTTACAGGGGTCCATCAGCTCTGACCACTCGAGCTGATTATGAGGCGAAGAAGTCTGGTGCTAAAACTCTTTACCAGATCTTGCGTCACCCTTTATTACTTTTCCCTGGTGGTTTTTATTATCTAATCATTAAGCCAAGGATCGCTTTGCTTTTGGGATTCGTTGAGTGCTTTTTTGTAAGCCTTCGAAAGATCTCTACTGAGATCAGCAAAGGGAAGATTCCCAATATTGTTTCAATCATCAATAAGCACCAGTCTAGCTTTTTTTATACGAGGGAGGAGGTTTATGACACGATTGCAAATACTACGATTCTTGCACTGTGTTGGCTAATGATTGGTAATGCTATTGGACATTGGCATTTTTGGATTCTTTATGTCTGTGTAATGAGTTCGAGCGCAGCCTTGATGATTGCGGTTTTCTTCGTTCAACATAATTTTCCAGGTTCCTACGCCAGTCGAGAAGAAAATTGGAGTTATTTTAAAGGCGCCATCGAGGGTTCTTCCTTTCTTCAGTTGCCACCAATTTTGAATTGGTTTACTGCCGATATTGCTTATCATCATATTCACCATCTTTCAGAAAGGATTCCTAATTACCGCTTACGAGATTGTCATTTTTCAAACCTTCATTTACTCGAAGATGTGCAACCCCTCTATTTGCATCAAATTCCGACATGCTTTTCTCTAATTTTATGGGATAAAGCAAAGTCTGAGCTTGTTCCTCTAGGTATCTAATTTTCTAGCCATAACTTTTAAGATGTGGGACTAGGGTTTCAGGCCCGGGAAGGTTCATTGCTCAATTTGCCTTTTACTCCACTGAGAGCGAGGCAATGTGTAGTAAAAGTGCGCCCGCCATCGATTGGTACTCGTAGATAATGTGCAGCTTCTGTTGGCTCTTCTTACATCAACCTGACTGTCTTTGAAATATTAAATTATTTGCTTTGCGCAGCTGATCCTCGAACCAGGTTTCTGGTGTTTTTATTCTTCGACTTGGAAAAAACATAAGTTTCTGGGTGCTCGTTAGCACTTCTTCCAGATATAGATTGATGCGTCACGGTCATGTACTGCCTCCAGTTCGGACTCAAGAATCATCTTTATTCCTGGGTAGATGATAATTAGGAGACATTGATCTCTGCTCCTTGTCGCCGGGAAACCCAGAGTTTGGAGAGCAGGCCTTGATAGAGCTGTAGCGCAGGTGTGAGTTCTTCGGAAGTCAGGACTGTTGACAGACAATGCGGATCGATCGAAAACACAACCTTGTTTCGGGTGTTGCGTATAGCCTCAACCTGATCATTCTTCAGATGTCGATCACGGAGACGTTGAAGGCCGATCTCCATTATCTGTTGTGTCGCGTTCTGGTCGGAAGGCTCGCTGTATCCGCTCAGCAGCAGCACTCCATTCGGGGCCGTGCATTGAGCCAGTAATCGCATCAGGCTCTCTTGCTTTTTCGGTTCAAAAAGATGCAGCACGTTATGACACACCACAAGATCGGAGCTAATTGGATGCAGTCTTTCTACGGTCTCTTGATTCAACTCTTTTTGAATTAAGACGCATCTATCGCGTCCAGGAACGCTAGCGAGCACGTCCCTGCAAAACGAGAGCATCTGTTGGCTCGGCTCTAGCACCGTGAATTCAGCGTTTGGACAGGCCTCGAGCAACGCTGGAAGTTGTTCACCAGGGCCAGGGCCCACCACGAGAACGCGATTGGCCTGTGAGGCTTCAGTATGAATTGCTGCGAGTGCGATCTCGTGAAGTACGTCATAACCCGGCACTGAATGACGAATGTTTGTTCGGTAGGAGATGCCATATTGGCCCTCGAAATTCAGTTCAGGCATCGTTTTTTTCTGCTTGTTGTGTAATTGTTGTCCGGTCTGATCGACACCTGCAATTCCCTTGCTCTCAGTATTGGAGGATTTACGTTGATTGATGTGATCAAAAATTGACATAACATGATGACACTTTTCCGGCTCAAGCTCGGTTTCAGACTTTGATCGTTTCTTTCTGAAGCCGTTGACTCTCGCAGCTCTTTTGGTCGCTTGACGCGCTGGTGTGAATGATCGCATCGATAGTCAAGCCACGGGCTGGCTTGCGTCTTTGTTCCTCAACAGCCAGAACTGAAACAGTTGAACTGCAACCCATGTCGTCTAGCTCTGGCCAAATGACATCTGTTGATTGTACGTCCAGATTGATCATGACCACTGGTGTTATGGCTGCTCTGAGCTGTCTGGTTGTTGTGATCATCGGTGGTTTCATCACGGCCACCGCAGTCAAAGAGGGGCTGAACCATGTGCCGGTTGAGTCGCCTATTCCAGGCGAAGCCCCTCAGCTCCAGTCGCTCCCGCTGTAACTCCCTGTTGCGCTCGTTTCGATTGTCGTTGGCTGTGTGATGTTCAATGATTCGCCTGATGATGCTCGTTCCGAGCAGCAGCTTCCGGTTTCATGCTGGCTTTCGAACACTCGAGAAGGTCTGTTCCTCCAAATTAAGCCAGATCCGTCGATACAGCATGATCAGTTCGTTGTGCTGAGCACCTTTCGGTGGTCGCCTGTTCTGGGTAATCCAGTGCGTCAGCTGAGCATGCCTCGTCATCTCGCGTTGGAACTGTGGACCAATTTGCTGGATATGGGGTGGACCTCCTGCGTACCGCCTGAGTCCTGACTTTGTAGAAAGAGGGAGTGTGACGTCTCCCTCTTCCCAACGAACATGAGTCGGCTGCTCGACTTGCCCCTCATGACACCATTCAACGTATCAAAGTGCACGTGCTCTTGCAGTGTTGTGGCTTTCCAAGGAGTTCAGGACTGTCTTCGGCAACCTGTCAGATCTGGTCGTATTCGTTGTGTTGATAAGGCATCCTGAAATCGTCGCGAACGGCGTCGATTTACGCGTCTGCCAGCCTGAGACCACAGCCTTTGCTGTATTGGGTAAGGCTGGCGTCAAGCCATCGATCAACAACGGAGCACTGTGCCGCAGACAGAGCGAGCGTCAGTTGGTATTTCTCTGGTTATTGTTTGGCAGCATGAAATACTCTGCAGCTTTTATTGATCAGGTTTCTAATTTCAGGTGCTCTGAGATCAACAATTCGCGCTGATCCAAGGTGCATGATGCGATCGCGATTTGCTGCTCAGCATTCGCGAGCTTGGCTGATTTGAAAACCGTCAGCTTGATTTGCCCGTCACTGCTGGGCGTTTGTACTTTTGGAGGCTAAAACGTCAGAGCTTCTAGAAATTCAAGAATTCTGTTTTGGAGTGGTTCAACTGATCACCACAATTCCTTGCCTGATGCCACGACCAGTGAATCTGACTCTTGAAAAGTTGGTACTAGAAATCGTGCTCACGCTCCGTTGGTTGAGTGATTCAGCCAGCGATCGATAGTCCAATGTTGACAAGAGCTAGCCCACCTAAAAAGAAAGCCGCTAGTAGGGACGACTCTGGGAAGAATTTGGCCAACGCCAACCCGGCTCCCATGAATGTGGACGAAACCAGAATTGCCGTGACATCAACGGGCATCTGAAGGGGAACTCTTCATAAGACCTCCTAACAGAAAATTGCGTTCAGCGAGCCCACGATCGACCCCATCAGAGATTGTCTCAAGGCTGACTGGGTTGACTTCTGCACAGCGCGTAAACTGAAGGTTGCTCTTCTGGTAAGCCTTTCCATTCATGCCCCATGGTTTTGTGGGGCGAAAAGCCCACCTGTTCTGACTTTGGAACGTTGTGCTTACTCAGTGAGTGATGCAATCCATTCGCTGACGCTGTTGACGCAGTCTTCACTGGATTCATAAGGCAGCACGTTCCTGCCAGGGATGGTGTTGATCGAAGCGCTGGGGAGCTTTCGTTTGTAGGTCGCTAGACGCTCATGGAGGTCATCCCAGTTTCTTGATGAGCCAATCCCAGTGGCGTTGTTGCCAAAGATGATTTGAACAGGAATCTTCAACCCAGTCAGTTGCGCTTCCCAGCCCTGTCGCCAGAATCCCGCCAAAAACGAATACACCGCCCAGCGGGTGTCCATCGCTTGAGATCCCTGCTTGAGCATTTCAAGCCATTCATGATCAACTGCTTCTGGTCGAGCAAATAAGTTTTTTTTGGAGAAAGCGTCCAGAAATCTGCGCCGACGTGCATATCGGTAAAAGAGATTGCCAATGAGTCCATCAAACAAGAAGCGCCAGAGCCAACGTGCTCTGCTTTGAGAGAATTTCTGATTGAGCACTTGCCAGCCCGGTGGGCTGATCGCCACCAAAGCGCTGACTAACTCTGGCGCTTTCGACGCAATAGCCAGCGCTATGGGAAGGGAAGCTCCCTGCGAGAGCAACACGGTAGGTCCGTTGTCTTGCTCCCGAAGCAGCTGGATGAGTGGCTCAGCCCAGTCTTCAGGCGTGAGTGGCCGTGCCGGGCATGGTGCTGTTCCACAGCCGAGTAGATCGGGCTTGAGTAGCTCTGGAGTGTTGCTTCTTGCTTGCCATGAAGCAACGAATCGATCCCAAAACCTCGATGACAAGCCAACGCCAATTGGATGAATCAGGAGCAGCTGCTGTTCAGCTGATGTGTGGCTGGCCAACTTCACAGTCGAATAAGATGACCCTGATTGTGATCAACAGAAGTCTTTAGCGCGAGCAAGGGTGTCATCCAATCACGTTGCTGCTGCTCGGTCTTTGATTGCGGCAGGCTCATGGCCTCTTCAATCGGATCGATTCCTAGCTCTTAAAAGTGATTGATGATCAACTGAATAAGGTTGGGTCAACGGATCTTACTTTAATGAGTCCGTTGTATTGATTGATGATCTCAGGCCGTGATGTTGCTGGTGAGTTGCTCAGCTTGCGTCTGTTGATGGGTTTTAATTTCTTACAGCAAGGAATTAAACCATGGCCATCTTGGATGGATGACGATTGCATGGCATTTGGATGACCGTCGCGACTACTGATTCCAGGGAGGCTCATCTGAAGGTGTGGTCGCTTATCGAGTCAGGACTTGAATCCAATTCCTCCTGGCGCCAGATGTTTTTCGACTTTGGCCTGCTTGCCACGGTTGGCTTTGATCAGCCGTTTGACGAGCATGATGTCAAGGTTGGCGAGCTGGCAGAACAGCTGGATCTGTCTGCGGAGGTTGTTGTCAGCGAGCTTCGTTATTTCATCCGTCAGAACTGCTTGTGGACTACTGACGAGCTTGTTGTGGGTATGGACACCGCTTTGAAGGTTCTGGTTCAACATGGAAGTCCTGAGGAAGTCGTGGACTGTTTGCTCGACTTTTCTCCCTACGCCAAACGCCCTGGTGTCTTACAAGCATTGCGTTTAGCGGTAGCAAAGCGGGATGACGCTGAGGTTTTTCAACTAATCCTTTCAGAATTCGATCGATAAAAGTTTTGTTGGCATTGAAGTGTGACCGCGATATTCGTCGACAGGGGAGTTGGCTGCGTCTCTGTGGCAATTGAGCTGATTTGTACGTAGCCCTCTGGTCTGTGGTGTTTGGCTATGGAACCTGATGAAGTAACAAATGAACTGGCATCAGCTTTTTGGCTTCAGTTAAAGCAAGAGAAGGAGCTCCTGCCCTGTTAGAGGTGACTTGGACTTGAGCTCAGGCGATTTGGCCAGTACCAGGCTGGATCGTCCTGCATTGCCTTCGGTCTAAGCGCCTCGAGCAGGTCAATCGCTCTTGGCATGAATCCTCGCCACATTGCAGCTTTGATAGTGACTGGTGTAGGTGTTCCTATGGCGAAAGACCAGATCCAAATCAATATTCCTGCTTCTGACTTCTCAAGACTGAGAGCAGCTCTTTGCAGGGTGGGTTGTGGTCACACTCCCGATGCTCAAGAGGCCGCCTTGCTTCATGAGCTAACGAAAATCCTGGACAGCGGCCAGGATCAACTTCTTGGAGGCTCACTTCCATTCAACCGTTGAGATGTCTGGCCGGCTTGTTGAATCCCTTCCGCTCTCATCTCGGTTCGGCAACGCTCCTTGTACTTATTTGTACTTGGCTGGGCATCAAGGGGTACGTGCCTCTATCGATAAGGGCAAGATCTCAACAAGAGACAATGTCTGACGCTTGGCTGGAAGACCCCAAGACCCATTGGGCGATGAGGTTCCACCAGCAATCAAAAACTTTTGATGGTGATGTCAAGGTTGTTGTTGAAAACGGCAGACCGATGCCCCACAGCCAGCCAGCTTTGATCAAGTCACGCATCCACATGGCCTATGAGGATGCTGTTTCTCTCTACAGAGATCTGCAGCAGATTGGCTGGATGCATTGTCCTGCTTTTTGGTGAGTCTCCATGGCGGCCAGCTAGTCCATCCATGACGACCGATCCCATCTCCGCGGTTTTAGAAGGCGTTTTGCTTGGAGCCGATGATCTTCAAGGAAAAGACCCCTGGAAGGCCAGCAAAGAGCAAATCATCAGCGCCTGTACACGTCTCGTTGAGGATTACGGCATCAGACTCCAAGGGAGAGCACGAGCTTGTGGCGACTCTCGCTTTCATCTTGGAGGCGACGACGAATTTCGCTACTCGCACTTCCAAGACGACGCGGGCAATCCTGCTGTATTGATCGAGTTAGCAGAAGTTTGACGCTCTCCCCTCCATTGCATCAGGTCCTTCGCTAGTTGAGTCCTTTGCGCCAGCAAAGTCAGCCGTAATCGAACATCCTCTGGATTCGTCATACCAGGTTGGTCGTCAGTTCAGATGCTTCGGATTAGTAGTGAGACACCCATGACAAAGGCGAGCCATTCGTAAGCTCCCTTGACCAGTCGGCTTCCCTTTTTGAGTGATAAGTGAGCACCGAGATACCCCCCGATGAGAGATCCCACGATCAGGGCTGGTACCCAGCCCCAGCAGATTTCATCGCTGAATCCGAGCACCAGTGCGCCGGTGCCGTTCCAGGCCAGACCCACCAAGATCAATGTGTGAGCAACTGCCTTTGGATAACTCAGGCCGAACCAGCGCACCAGCCACAGCGTGACGAACAGGCCTGAGCCTGAAGAGAGTGAACCGTTCAGCACGCCGATCGCGAAGAGCACAGCAATGCCGATGCACCGTTGCTGTGTGTTGTGGGTCATCAAGCGGTCTGTTTGTCCCAGTTCGGGGCGCCGGGAGGAGTACACCCCGAGAGACAGTGTGAGCAGCCCAAGAGCTGCGGTGGCAACGCGATCAGGCAAAGCCATCACGCTGCTCGCCCCTAACCACACTCCCGGTAAACCTGCGAAGAGAATGACCCGGCTTAATCGGTGATCAAGGCTGCTGGCTCGCCAGTGTCGACCGGCGGCGCCAACTCCGAGGGCCACGCTGGCAAGTTTGTGGGTGGCCAGGGCTGAAGCAAAGGGAAGCCCCAGCAGAATCAAAGCAGGCAGCTGCACCAAGCCTGCACCGCCACCGGCAAATGCTGAAAGGGCATTGGCCATAACAGCAATTGCACTGAGTGCTAACTGCAGCAGTAGCTCACTCATCATGGAAAGAGATTCACCGAGTGATGGGTTAATACTGTTTTCTCCTCCAGGCCTACTTCATCAGGAGTTAGAACAAATGCCCTGGCGTCGTAGTGGATGTGCTGTTGAACCATCGAGATTTGTGCGCAATCGCTGCCTCAGACAGCGATTGCGCACAACACATCTTCATTGTGATGCTTCTGCGTTGTGCTCGTCGCCATCATCTTGGAGAAAGCTATTTTTTTTGACTTGATCTACCACTTGTGCAGGAGATCAGATGCTGCACAAGTTCACTGACCTACGGTGGTGCTCTAACTTGTTATTCTTTACCCGGTCTTCATGCTCATCAATTCATATTAATCGGCTGTAGAAACAAGACCAGCAGGAATCTGACAATTTGCTATTGAAGAGGTCAAGATTGTAATTATAATGCTTTGCTATTGATTCGCAGAAAAAATTTTAGTGATTGATCTTATTCTATTCTTATGCTTATCTCCTGATTGGGATCTATTGGCGCTGCGCTCCGGTCTCTAGCGGCGATCGCTTTGAACAACAGATGCTCTGACTGTTGAGCATCGACATCATCCTATTGCCCGCTCTTTGTAGGGGAAGTTGGATTTGTTAGTGGACAGCTTGTGATTCATTTGGCTAGTTGGTCAACCAATTCTTGAGGTGGCTAAACGGTTCTTGCCTTGACTCATGCCCTTCAGTGGTCTTTGGATTTCTCTGGGACGGGTTTGAGTTGCTCTTGGAATGTTGGGTGTTTGGTAAGGCCAGAAGACTTCGCCATGGGCAGCAGCGAAGTCACCCGTACTCCGGGCACTATCCGGCTTGATCAGCCAGGTCGCTCAAGTCTCGATTCGCCCCATGCCGAAGCCGGTCAGCAGCTCTGCAGTTTCACCCATGGATGCATCGCCGACCTGGGTTGTGTGCTTTTGACGAATGTGTTCAGTTGCGATTCCCGTTTTCGTCGAAGCTCACTCCTGCGGAAGCGAGAGCAAGAAAGCCAATGGCAAGTCCAATTTTCAGCTTCCCTTGGGCTCTGAGTGCCACAGCGGCAGTGTTGTTTTCGCTTCCCCAGGAGTCCATTTCCGCGCTTTTAGCGCTCCATTCATTAATTCCCGCAATGCCAAGAAACACTGCAGCAACAACAGACAGCCAACGAGTAGCGGCGCCGATCTTCATTTCGATTCAGTTGCTGCTCCATAGCTAGCCATGACCGAGCCGTAAATGGCAGATGAGCTGCCCACGCCTTCCTGTTCACCTTTAAAACAGGCGCTCTAGCTCTGCACAAGATCTGGTGATCTTCGAGGTTGAAACCTTGCATCACTGCAGGCGAGGGCTAGACACCCGAATCAACTAGATTCTCCTCCCTTGCAGCTAACGCAATGATTCCTGAGCCATACGACCTTTTTGATATCGACAAGGGCGCCGACAAATTGTTCCTTATTGGCACTTCGTGGATCGTTCTTTTCTTGTTTCTCTTATGAGAATAATTTTAATTCCTGTTGAGCTAAAGCTATCTAGAGCCAAATAGGCCCCACTTTCAGAATCGGGGCCTTTGATTGCTTGCGGTCACCTCAGACGCTCCAAGGTCATCGAGGTAGTGAAACGATCCAAAAGCCAGGCTGAAAGTGATGCCTGCCGAGGTGGTGAAGGGGTGTATGACGAGCTGGGGCCTTCAGTCGACGTCATAAAAAAGCCACCGTTGTAGCGGCGGCCTGTTGACAAAGGCTGGACAATCCCCATCACCCGGCCAGTGCGTCAAGAGTAGTCAGGCTTTCAGTTAAAAATGTATTTAGGTGTACAAAGTCATATTTGGCATGCAGTGGACACCATATGCAGTGTTGACGTTCCGGGTTAGCGGTAGCAAGATGGACTTCCCCATCACCTGGACCCGACCAAGGCGCTATGCCTGGTGTGGGTCTTTTTTATTGGCCTGAGAGCCCAGAGCTAGGCAGGCGATTTTCTTATCGATGGAGTTTGGACCTTGGCGCAAGGCGTTTTGCTGAGGTCACTTCAGATCGACTCGGCTTCAATTCAGCTACTAGCCGTTGTCACGGCCGAACCGCTTCTGAGGTCTCAACCTTTGTGTGTTCAATGCAAAGTGCAATCTTTTCCTCCGCGGTCTGGGTCTCGTGCATGCCAGTTCCTGAATGAGCCACGATTGCTTGCAGCAGCTTCAACAGCTACAGCTCCTTTTGTTTGTCTTGGGCTATGGCGACTCGAACACACTGAGATCGACTGAAGTGAGTTCAGACCGTCTGACGATGGAGCCTCTGCTCCGAAGCCAAGCAACCATGGTCACATGGTTGCTTTATTGGGGTAAGCGTGCATCACACGATAGAAAAATTGCTGCCCTTGAGTATTGGCTTTACGGGTTTCAGGGCGAGATGATTACCTTGCAGCTTGTGGGAGTATTGGGGCGCTTATAGGTGTATAAGAAGACTGAAATCATAGATATAGCCTCATTGCTTGGCTTGAAAGCAGAGAAAATTTATTGTCACTATCTTATGCTTCAAATAGTTGTCTTCAGTACGAAAAGTGTTTCATGGCGTGCCAAGGAAGAGCTTGCTAGGGTTGATCAATTACTGCTTAAAAATCTTGGGCAAACAAATCTCTCCCAACCCTATTCCAAAAGGTGTCACTAATACGCCTGGTGATGGCGACTTTAACAAGGAAAAGTTCTATAACTATGGCTCAATCTTGATCAATAAGGATTTCAGTAACAATGCATCTGGTGATTTAAATAATCTCGGCACTTTGACCAATGGGCTAGGCGGAAAATTTGGGAATGACGTTGATGGATCAATCGCTAATTATGGTCACATAGAGAATGACAGTTTTTTTGAAAATGCTGGCTTTCTTGCTAATTTTGGAGGGATTCGTAATCAAGCATCATTGCTAAATCCTGGAACATTAATAAGCACAGGATTTATTATTAATTCGGTCCATGGCTACTTCAGTAATGATGTAAAAATTGATAATTTTGGAGCCCTTGAAAATGAAATGGGTGGAGTCATTGCTAACGAACTTGATGGTAAGATTGAAAATCACAAAACTATATTCAATCGCAAAGATGCCCGTTTGGTTAACATGGGAGTCTTGATCAATCAATCCGATGGACATATACAAAACGATGGTATGATTGATACCTCGGGGAATGAGCAAGGCGCAAATGGATTTGTCAACAATGGAACCATCACAGGAACCGGTGTAATCAATGGCAGCTGGATTGATCATGGCCATATTAAGCCTGGCAATTCCGCAGGAGGAAATAGAATTAACGGGAGCCTTTTGAAAGATGGAGGTTCAATACAGTTTGAATTGGGTGGAGATTCTGACGCCAATCGAAATCGTCTGGGTAGCGAACATGACTTTGTTGATATTACAGGAGACCTGATTATTCACGGTGGGAAGCTTGATGTTTCCTTGATTGAAAATTTTAAGGTTCAGCAGAATCAAGAATTCATCATCACAAAGCTGGATGGCAAGCTGACTGGCCATTATGACGGGCTTGAGGAGGGAGCCTCAGTCGGGCAGTTTGAAAGTATTCATGGATTTAAAATTGATTTGCATATTTCCTATGCTGCTGGTGACGGAAATGACATCAGTCTCTACACACAGCCTTTCACGAATCCAGAAATGATCTTCGGATACCGCTGATTACCAACCGATATTGATGCCTGTGATCAACTAGCAACTCTGGCCAAGACTTGTTCAGAGGTGGGCTGATTCACCAATCCTTGTCTGCCTTTCGCCGGTTAGATAGTCGTGGCGGACGATCACAGTCATCCTTGGCGCCACATTCGAAAAGATCGGTGTCTTTGATTCCGGCGAGATGTGGACTCCGTACTCGGCCGACAAAGCGATGAAACCAGTGCGAATGTGCTAACGCTGATCTGGAATTGTTCCTCTTCCCCGCTGGGGGATCTCACTTGACCGCAGTGTCCAGCTCCAGTTTCAGCAACAGTTTGAAGCCGTCAGCATTATTCGCCGTAAGCGTCATTGCATCAAATGCCGCACAATCCCCTTGCTTGATTTAAATCAAACCTTGGACCCCTGCAGGCTTGTTGTCTATCTATTTGAACGAACCCAACAAGCTCTGAAGAATTAAATACTACTAAGAGATCTTCTTTGGCAGCATTCCCATCCTAAACTTAGCTTGCCAGGGTCAAAGTCAATGTCTTTAGGTTCAACTCCTTCGCTCGGGTTTCTATACAGTATGGGAACTAGTGAAGATCTTAAATGTGTTAAAGGAATCTCATATTTTAAGTTGACCATCGAGCAAGAAAAGGAGGTTGATACCTGTTATGCCGCGATGGTCAATACCGAAAGCTTTGTAATTCCATACAAAATACATGTTGACAGGTATGTAATCGCGGAGGTCAATCCTCAGAAGAATGACGCAGGAGATACTTACTGGGAACTAGACAAAGAGTGGACAAAAGAACTTCAGGCCATTGACCTACTCCCAGCCTCACTCCCTGAATATCAGATTGGGATGGACTCATATTTGCCAGCGATTGGATTAGGCCTTCTATTTGTTGGTTGGTTTGCTTGGGTCATTATTTCGGCTGTTAGCAATGCACAGAAATCAGATGAAGAAACATCAAACCATGAGCATTCGGACAACAAACCGTCCGACGATTCATAAGGATGGCTAGGAAAAGCGGGTTGCAGGTCGATCAAAATCGACCATTCAAAGGCCCCTGCTTTCCCCTCACGGGTGATTTCTGCAGCCTGTTAGGGAGGCCGGTACCCTCCAGACGTTGCCTATTGGATCATGAGCCTGTCGGTTGGGACCGCACTACGTGACGGTTGGACAACGTTCCGTCGCACGCCCTGGACGTTTGTCTTTTTTGTCCTTTTCGCGTTCGTACTGTCCACAGTGGTGGATCTTGTCCCAGGTTTCGCTGGAGTCATCGTCAGCACTCTTGTGGAACTCTGGGCCACCGTGGGATTAATACGCGGCGCTTGGCTTGGACTCAACGGGCAACGGCCCAGCTTCGGCGATCTGATAAAGATCAATGGCCCAGACATCTGGCGCCTGTTCAGCCGGCAATTCCTGCTGACGCTGTTGTTGGGTGTGATCAGCACAACGGCGGCATTCGTTGCGGTGAAAGCGGCTGATGCCGGTGAGATCGCTCAGTCGATCTTCTGGCGAGTGCAAGGCATTGAACCCTCCAACTTCGAGGAGATCAATCGCCTGTTCACTGAGATCCAAAGCCTAAGCATCGCCATTTTAAGTAGTCCCGTTTCGGTTTTGGTCCTGCTGATCGCAGCCGTGATCGCCATTTACATCCAGGTGAACCAGTTGTTCCTGGGGTTCGTCGCAGTGGTTAGGAGTCTTGGACCGATCGCCACTCTGCGCGAAGGCTTCCGCATCGTGCAACGACAGTGGTGGACCGTGCTTGCACTGCTGGCAATGCAGCTGTTGATCATCCTGGTGGGATTGATCGCCTTCGGTTTTGGATTGTTGGCCGCCATCCCTGTGGTGATGTGCAGCACCGCATCGGCCTATCGACAGCTGTTTGGTGATGATGATTCCACTCGATTCCTCACTAGTCGCTGAGTCTTGGTGCCAACCGCAACTTGGCACTGCGACTACTGGGCTTGACATCCCCCTCTTGTTCAGCAGCTACCACTGGCTTGTGGGCGAACAGGGAAGCCTTTGTCGCTGAGGCTTCAGGGAATTAAAAAGCCTCACTCGTGAGAGCGGGGCTTTGCGTTGAAACGGCTACATATTCATTCAAAAAGGCAAGTTGCGATCAGTACAACCTTTGCCGTCTGGGCCTGGTGCAACTCTGGTAGGGCCTCCTTCTTTGCCATCCGGCTCCCCAAGCGTTGAGCCAGTTTTGAAAACCTCCCATACAGAAGGCTTTAAGTAGATGTCATCACCTTTGTCTGGGGCGTTAGCAACACCTGGAAGTAGGGCGGCCAAGAGCAAAAGGACGCCACCACCGTTTGCCGCCTTGAGATCTTGAATCGACAGTTCCTGGTCGGTGTTTTCAGAGACAAAAGAAGTAGTCATGGTTCTTGGTTGGTGTGAGTTGTTATGGAGGTCATCCCTCCGGTGAACACACCATCTCTGGATTCAGCGTCTGACTCGATGATCTGCCTCATGCAGGGATGTGAGGTTGGTCACACCCCCCTCAGATCGCAGGAAGGATATGGCTCAACGCCGATCTGGTGACAATCATCCTTTCTGACTGACGCTGTTAATACCCTGATGGGCAGCTCGACAAGCAAGCCTCCTACACGGAGGATGGGCCCGAAATCACACCGGGCAACCACAGATGCGACGTTTTACCAAAGGTGGTCTTGCTGTTTGCTGTCTACTGAGCATTGGCCTGAACAGCACCCCAGGGTTTGCTCAGATGCGTGGACCTCGGATCAGCAGCGTGCGTGATGTGACCTGCGTTGCCAACTGGGAAAGACGTTTTGAGGTGATCAGCCCTGGACTGTGGGAAATGAGGATGGGCAGCAACGACAGGGATCCATTCATCTTTCGCGAGACAAGTCGATCCGTAGGATCCATCTGGCTCCAATCTGTGCATAACAGTCGCCTGAAAGCCATTCTCAACCTGCAAAGGCAACGCATCAAGTACATCATTCCTGGCCAGGAATATGACCCCCTCTACTTCGATATTCAGACCTACAACACCAATGGCGAAGGTTGCTGAAACAACCTCGGGTCTTGATTTAAAAACTTTTTAAGGACGTTGATGTGGACTCTGTGGTGATCCTCTTGGTCAATGCAGTTTTGCACTCGTGTAATTCCGTACTGCTGATCCTGCCAGAGGTGCTTAGAAGCTTGGGGCTCGACCTTCATTGGGGACCTGGAAGCCTGACTCCTTGTCTTCCTCTAGCTTTTCCAGCGAAATGACTTTCTCATTTTTTCCCTCTTCAGAGACACCCTCGATTGTCGGCCTCTTCTTGAAATCGAGAGGTTCATGGCGTGGAAGCGATGGCATGGGCGTTAACAAGAACGGAGGCCTTTGATCCAAGGTATTCACATGGGCTGCTTATTGCTGAGGCTCGTTGGTTCCGGGCTGCAGAAAGTGATGTCATCCTTGGTTTGGTGTCTTCAGATCGGCTCGGCACTGGATCTGGGATGGGCTCATTACTGAGGACACAACGCCCTTAGCCTTGCCCCTCTCGTTAGGGGTAATTTTTTGGATTGCACTCTCTTGGGTTGGTATTGATTGGCTTTTACCCATGATCTGGAGAAAAAAGCCCCGCGTTGGGCGGGGCGTGATTGGTGTGAAGTTGTTTTGTTGTTTTATGGATCAAAATTGCCCATGAGCTTCGATGGAAGCAATGAAACCAACTCAAGGATCAATCTAATACCCTGGTTTTAAATAATTTCACTACTGAAAAAGCTCATTATCACATCTGAAAAATTTCCATCACGACCAGGTCCCGCTTGATCATCCAATCCAAACTGATTGGATCCCAAGACCTTGAAGTGATCTTGTCTGTCGCTATTGGCTTGACTCCATGCGAACCAAGTATTGTTTGCTGTGATGGCATATGGCGCTAAATAGAAACCGTTAACTAAGCCATCTAAGGAATAATTTACTGAACGCGATGAATTGTTCTCTAGAGTAAGAGTATTAAGACCATCGGACAAATTACTTGGGCTTAAAGCAACTGATTGATAATCAGCGTCTCCTGGTTTTACTGCGTTACCAAGCGCATCTAGAACTGTCCCACTTGTATCAAGTACACGATAAAAACCGATAACAGGGTCATTTGAAGAATCTCTCTCAAGTTTAAGTGATCCAGTAAGACTCTGTGCATCAGTTAGTGCTGTTAGATTAATAATCGGAGCTACTTCTTGGCCAATACCAGTTAATGAGTCAGGACCGATCCAATTCTGAGCAAGAATCATAGAGTTATATAAATTTGCTTGATAATTCTGATTTACGCTTGAATTTAATTGGGAATTTATTACTGCACCTGCTCTTAGTATTGCAACAGTATCTCGTGCATTAATAGACTCATTTTGCGCACGAATCAATGCAGCCATGCCCGCAATCACTGGTGATGCCATGGAGGTCCCAGCCATATAACCGTAGCTGGCATCGGGCAAGGTGCTAAAAATTTCTGCTTCTCTGCGTCCTTCGTATATGCGAGTATCTTCTTCGCTCTGTATTTGTATGCTTTGGTTGTCACCGCCTGGAGCACTAATAGAGATAGACTTTCCAAAGTTGCTATATTCAGCCCTGTCATTCTGACCATTAGACGAGCCGACAGATGCAATATTTCCGAATATTCTGCTAAATAGAGCAGGGCTACCTGAGTATTTATCAAGATTGCCAACGCCCTCCCACATGTTTCTGTCATGTAACTGATTTCCTGCGTTGCCAGCGGCAATTGCAATGAATACATCTTTGTCGTAGGCATATTTAAGACTTCAGCGAATTTCTCGTTGTTTGAATTATTCAAGTATTCTTCAGGGGTTATTTTAAAATGTCCCCCTAGGGACATGTTTATAACCTTAGCTCCATTGTTAACGGCATATTTAATTGCATCAATTTGTGCTTGTAATGAGGCTCTATCTGCATTACCAAAAACATCAAGTGTCATCAATTGTGTGTTCCAAGCCACGCCAGATACGCCAATGCCATTATTACCTTTAGCTCCTGTAATTCCCGCCACGTGTGTTCCGTGCCTATCAGGCATCACATTGGCTGTACCATCTGCAAAATTCCATCCATGAAGATCGTCTTTATATCCATTATTATCGTCATCAAGATTGTTGCCTGCTATTTCTTTCGGATTTGTCCACAAATTATTAATTAGATCAGGATGATTAATGTCTATGCCACCATCTATAATTGCAATAGGTATTTCTGCGTCAAATCCTAGTTTCCATGCTTCGGGAGCTCCGATATCAACATTTGGTGCTGTAAACCATTCGTCTAATTGGGGAAGCCCCGTATTGAATAAGTGCCATTGGCGTACGAGTTCTGGATCGTTGCTCAATCTTGTGGTCTTGTCAAATGTTTGAGCATCTAATGACAATTTAAATGGCTTATTCTTTTCTTCTGTGGTCAAATTTATATTATCCTTAATTCCAATCCAGTATTCACCTGGTTCCAATTGTGCAAATATTTTTTCCGACTCATTCCCGGGGTTTGTTGAGCTGTTATAAACCTTGTAAGGTAAAATTGCTGTTAATATAGGTGTTGGATAAGGCTCGTTTGTGGCCGGATTGATTTTTCCAATATACAGATCAAGGTCTGTCGGTAAATCAGACAAAGTTGCAAATAAATTTGTTTTTTCATCAACTATCGAGAATCGTCTTAATATTAAGCCAGACTCCGGTAGCTCGCGAAAAGTCATAGTGTCGCTATATAAATCACCGCGTTTGATCTCGATTAAACTAGTCATTTAGAGAGTTTTATCTAATACCTAAATGTGCCCCTATAAGGTTAAGAACTGATTATGGTGTCTCTTCTCTTCCTGTTTTTTGAAGAAAGTGCTGTTTTGAATTGAGTGCCTACAGTCGGCATTGATGCCTAAAATAATCTATGTAGAGCAGGTTATTTTTGAGGCGATCAAATTTATGCCAAAAAAATACTCTTGATCTTGTCAGGGAAATTAGTCTATGCCAGTGCCTTTTAGGGTTTAGTTTGTTTTGGCAACGCCCATTGTGCAATAAAATTGAGTTTTTGAGTATTGATCAGTGGTGATATTTTTCCTCAGCAAGTAATTACACCAATTGCTTTGAAAACTGCAGGGTAATAGAGCTGATCGCCGCGGCTCGATGCGTTGTCATTCTTCAGCAGATGGATAATGATGATGAATTTGATGATGTGGCTCTTGATGCAGTGGCATTAGCTGTCATTTTGGGTGGTTGTAAACGCAGTTTTAGCTGAACCATTGAGAGCAGCGGGGTGGTCAGCTCACGCGGAAGCTCTTGACGTCGAGGCTCCAGGGCAATAAAAACCCTGCACTTGGCGGGGCGTGATTGGTATGAGGTGTTTTGTCAGGAGATCGATTGCGACTACTCAACCCCCCTGCTTCTCTCTTTTGGGTTTTGTATTGCTTTCAGCTATAAGGTTTCTAGTTGAGGGTTTTCGTCGTGTTTTCACGCGAGAGTTAGGCTTAGGCTACTGAAAACCCCTCGCTAGGTTAATAACGAGAGGTCTTACTTGTGAATGGCTGATTGAATCTACTTGTGAGCTGAGTATGGTTCAGCCTTTGACCTCGTTGTAGCCTTTTTTGGCAAACCATTTCACAAATTCCTTACCAAATGTTTTGACAAGTTCAAATGCGAAACCGCTACCAGAGATTTCTTGGAGTTCTTCAATAGTTAACTCCTGGTCCAGATAATCATTGTTTTGATTTTGAGAATAGTTGGTCATCATGATTTTGAATAAAGTGTTTTGGATTGATTGAGATGGTGGATAGACATTTCGGTCTCTAATCTTTCTCCCCACTAGCATGTTTGTAAACTGTTTCTCCGACGCCCCAGCCAATTAGCCCTCCGACAACTCCAATGGCTGCCTTTGCGGCTCCTACTTTTGCGGCGACAATAAATGGTGCTAAGAGGATAAGTGGCCCGAGGCCAGCATTGATTTCAGACATTTGCTCTAAGGAAAGTTCCTCTGAGGTGTCGGGGTTTAAATCGTTTTGGAAATTCATGATTTTGTAGTGAATGATAAGGTGAAGATAAAGATGGTGACTAGGCGACTGCTTTGTTTTCAACCGCTTTTTCAATGGCTTGATAAGTTTTTTCAGCAGCTTTATAACCAGCGAAGGTTGCAATACCTGTAGCGACAGCCTTGCCTAATACGATTGCCCCAGCTACGAATGGAATTACACCCCCATTGATTTCTTGCAGTTGATCGAAGTTCAGCTCTTGATCGAGCAGTTCAGCGTTGTTGTAGTCCGTGTTGAAAGAAGTCATTGTTTTGAAGGAGTTCAGTGTGTAAGTTGTGTTGGGGGAGTTGCCCCCTCGACTCCTTCAAGATCACAGCCTTTCTGGTGAACCCCACTACATAGTTTTGGTGCAGACCCCAAGATGTTCTGGTGAGCTTCTGGTGAATGAATCCGATTCTATTTAGATTAACGAATTTGGTACATCACAATCATAAAAAAGCCCCTGAGATTTCAGGTTTTTTAATATGAGTCAATTAAATAAATTTAGCGTGCGGCCCGAACTCCCTTCAGGCTCCTCTTCGCTGAGCTGACTGAACTTATCAGCAGTGAATTCGTGGCCGTGCTCTTTTGCGATAGTCACAACATCTTCAAGTGACTTTGCTGTCTTTAGTTTGCCTTGACGTTTGGAATCACCTTTCACTTTTTCCATCAAGGCCTTGAGCTGTTCTAGGGACATCACATAGCCTTAATCATGCATACAGTGGCAACTTTGACTCCCTGTCACCAGAGAAAACATATCTTTCTCAATATTTTAGAAATTCATCTCTATATCGCCAACGATATAGAGATGAATCGCAAACAATATCTACTTAACATGTATGATCTGTCATCATGCATGTTGTACAAATACGGCCTGTCCAGGTGCAACCGCAGCCACCGCCAGTCAGATAACCTCCAGCTATGCCTTCTAGCTCCTCGTCAGACAAGTTATGGCGATGAGAGTTTAGGTCTTCTGTGGTAATCGTGAACCCAGCAGCCTTTGCAATAGCAACAACATCAGCCCCTTCTGCATTGAGCTGTCCCTGCAGTGAAGTATCGCCTTGGACTTTGGCAATGAATGCCTTGAGTTGTTCTAGGGTCATGGGTATCAGGTCTGTTCAGCAGTCATAGCAACGACAAACTGCAGAGTCCTTGGCTAATACTTAATGCGCTAAATCGTGCTAGGAATTGAAAGGCTGATTTGTTGGATTATTGGCGAGATTGAAGAAATAAAAAACCCTATTAATTCAGGAGCTTCAGGTTCGATATGGTTAGAAGATGGTCAGTTTGCAGACAACACAATTGGCCACAAACATCTAAACACAGCAGCAGCTAAAATGATCCCGGACATGGCACGTTATGGCCACCACCCGAAACAACTTCTAGCTCCTCTTCACTGAGCTGATTGATCTTATCAGCGGTGAATTCATGACCATGTTCTTTAGCAATAGATACAACTTCATCAGGTGACTTTGTTCCCTTTAGTTTTTCCTGAAGGCTTGAGTCGCCTTTGACTTTTTCGAGAAAGGCTTTGAGTTGTCCTAGGGACATGGGTATCAGGTCTGTTCAGTAGTCATAGCAGCAGTCGGCAGGACGCACCGTATTCGTAGGGATAGCAATAAAAAATTCAGCACTAGAGGTGATTCTGAGAGTTTGATGCACAGTGGAGACCAATCAAACAGTCCAACGGGACCAGTAGTTGGGCGAATCTCCGAAGCAACGAGACTCATAAAATGTGGGCTGAAATCGATCACTCCGCGGGAGAGTAGGCGGTTGGTTCAATTCCACGGTTTCAGCGGCTTCTTGAAGACCCTGCTCGATCAACTGGGATTTTGTATGCCTGACAGTGCCAATGCCCTGTGTGAGGGAAAGGCCGGAGAGGAAGAGGGACTTAATAGACATGGATTGTTGGAGTGAATGCTTGGGGTGATGACCTTTCGACTCCTTTAAGATCACAGCCCTTCTGGTGAACCCCACTACACAGCTATGGTGTAGACCCCAGGAGGTTCTGGTGGGATTCTGGTGAACCGCTTATGTCCTGTTAAAGCCTGCATTGAAGAGACTTTAGACCTGAAAAACCCCGCTTGCGGCGGGGCCAAGTATTGATCAATGCCAGGCATTAGAGGCTGGTTTATGAAATGTATGGGGTAAACGAAGGAGCAAAGTATTTCTCATTTGGCTGAGGCTGCAAGCTTGTAAGGCTTAGCCAGTCCCACTAATTCATTGTGAAATTCAGATGTTTTGCATCCATCAGAGTTTGGTTCAATTGCTGCAAGGCCACTCATTGCCACTGCACAATCCACCCGCCACGCCTTCTAGCTCCTCCGCTGAAACTCTAGCGGTTAGATTGAGTTGATCAGCTAAAACCGAAAATCCCTCTGCTTTGACAGTGTTAACAACTTCTGCTGTTGATTTTGCAGATTTGATCTTCTCCTGAAGGCTTATGTCCCCTTCTAGTTTTACGAGAATTGCATTGAGTTGTTCTTGAGTCATGGGTGTCTCCGAGTGGGACCTGCTCGTTCTATCCCCGCTGGATCACGCATGGAAGTGGGGCAACCGTCCTTCGAGGTTCGGTTTCAGGTCCTTTTCGGACTGTTCTGCGGGAGCAAATTCACCGGCTTCAACTCCCTGTAGATGTCATCCCCCCCCCCCGGACTTCTACGCCATCTCCGCAATTAATCGGAATCACTTCACCCGATTGAGTGATTGTTCCCGCTTCAGTTATCCCCCATTCGGGTATCCAGCGCCTCCAGGGACATTTTGTTTGCATTTTGTACCTCTTTTTGGCGCATTTCCAGGCTGTGTAGCAGCCCCTGAGCCCTTGCCGCAGACCCTCTGAAAGCCCTCTTAGACACTAAAAAACCCAGTCAGTGACTGGGTTTTTGAAACGGAGAGGGTCGGATTCGAACCGACGGTGCCATTGCTGACACGCTGGTTTTCAAGACCAGAGCCATAAACCACTCGACCACCTCTCCACGAGAGTCGTGCCCAGGGGCTCGACTCATCAATGATAGCAACCCTAGTCACTGCCTTGATACTGGGCTTTTGCTCCTTTCGGCGTCTGTCTGCTTGTCAAAGGTGCCTCCTTGCGCTTCCTGTGGTTTCGCGTAGCTTCAGGTCAGAAAACGGTCCAAGAACGGTCCAACGATGGCTCTGCTTTCCAGTTTGCAAAAACACCTGGACGACCGCTTCATTCGGTCCACAGCGGTCCAACACGGAAAGACCCTGGCCCTCCGCGGAACTTTTAAGCAGCGCGACGGCAGCAGCAAGCGAATGCGTGTCTCTTTGGATCTACCGGCTGAAAATGATCAGCTCATCCATGCTGAGTCCCGAGCCTCAGAATTCTGGGCTGAGTATCAACGCCTGGGGTATTTGCCGAATCCCATGCCCTGGGTGGTGAAGGTAATGCCGCTTCCTTCTGCCAAGACTTTGACGGTCACCAGTGCAATTGGTCAGTTAGAGGCTGATTTTTTTCGAGGCAAAGAAGGTAACGCTCAGCAGAGACGAAGTTGGGCTCGTATTGCTGATGTTCTTCAACACCTCAAACCTGTCGGCAACGCCGCAGTAACTACTGATCTGTTGGTTGCTGTTGCTGAACAGTGCAGTGACCCTCAGACACGGGTCCGGCAAGACGCCTGCAAACAGTTCAAGCGTTTGGCAAAGCTGGTTGGCTTGAAAGAGTTAGAGCGCTTCGATTCGATTCGAGGTGACTACAAGCCAAAGCAGCGCAGCAGTTTTGATGAGTCGCTGTTGATCGATTTGATCGACGGCCTTCGCGACGATGGCCAATACGGATGGCTCACGGCCGCATTGTTCGTGTACGGCACGAGACCAGCAGAAACCTGGAGCCTGATCCCCAAAGACAACGGCACAGCTTTCGCAGTCAACCTGCCCAAGGGCAAGTCACCCCATCCGAAGTACCCCCTCGCACTTCCGCAGGAGCTGGTCAGTCGGTGGAGGCTGTTGGAGGTTGACCGACGGTGGAGCTTTGATCTCGGTTCCTATGACAGCGAATATGCGAAGTATCTAGGCAATCAATGGTGTCGCTGGGTCCAGGTAAGAGCCAAGCGGATTGAGGGATTGGCTGGTCTGCAACTGATGGACTTGAGACATGCCTGGGGCATCCGGTCAATCCATGCTGATCTTGATCCGCGCAAGGCGGCCAAAAGCATGGGCCACAGCATTGAGATGCACTTCCGTACTTACAACTCCACCTATGACGAGCTGGATGCGGAGCGAGCTGCAGCAGCTCTTACTAAGCGCCAGCAGCAGATGCAGCAGTAAACGCGATTAAGGATTAACGCCTGGAGCCCTAGGCCTTGCTAGTACAGGCGTTCTGCTTTCGTGTCTATGTCGGTTGATCATGGGGTCTACGACTCACCAGACTCAGAACGGCCCATCTTTCTGGATGTCGCTCCAGGGATGACGGTCATCGTCAAACACGACCTTCAGATCGGAGAGAAGCGCGACAAGGATTGGTGGATGGGGCAGGTGATCCACTGCGGCGGAGCTGCCCGTGATCCGAAGATCCACAACCTCTTTCAGATCGCTGATGTGGACACCGGAGCGATTCGCTGGGTGAACGCAGATCTGGTCAGTCACATCCTTCCAGCGACTGACTGACGAAAACACCCGTTTAGGGGATGCGCCTTCACCACCCTTTCAGCGACGGTGATTTTCTATTAACTAATAACTACTGCGCTCAATCGTGGCAGGCATTGAAGGCTGATTCATGAGCTTTTAGGTGTGATTGAAGAAATAAAAAGCCCCTATCAATGCAGGAGCTTCAGGTTTGATATGTTTAGAAAGATGGTCAGTTTGGAGACAACACAATTGGTCACCTACACATAGTGGCACAAATAGATCCACCTTTAGTATGATCGCCACCACCACCCGAAACACCTTCTAGCTCCTCTTCACTGAGCTGACTGATCTTATCAGCAGTGAATTCGTGGCCGTGTTCTTTAGCAATGCCCACAATATCTTCAGGTGACTTAGCTGCCTTTAGCTTGTCTTGAAGATTGGAGTCGCCTTTGACCTTTTCTAGGAAGGCTTTGAGTTGTTCTAGGGACATGGGTATCAGGTCTGTTCAGCAGTCATAGCAACGTTCCGCTGCAGTGTCTTTGGCTAACAATTACTGCGCTCAATCGTGCCAGGTATTGGAGACTAATGGCGGGCTTATTTGGTTGATTGAAGAAATAAAAAGCCCCTGCCGTTGCAGGGACTTTAACGTATCTGCGATTTGTTATCAAATTAACGCTTGCAATTAGACATTAATCGGCGAAATTAACTGGGCTATTGTTGAGGACCCCAGGACCAGGACCAGGACCAGGAGGTGGAGGAGGAGGAACAAATCCACCAGCCACAACTTCTAGCTCCTCTTCACTGAGAAGGCTGAACTTATCTACAGTAAATTCATGACCATGTTCTTTAGCAATTTCTACAACATCTTCAGGTGACTTAGCTGCCTTTAGCTTGTCTTGAAGATTGGAGTCGCCTTTGACCTTTTCTAGGAAGGCTTTGAGTTGTTCTAGGGACATGGGTAGCAGGTCTGTTCAGCAGTCATAGGCACGGTCAGCAGCGTTGTCAGTTAGCAATAAAAAAGCCCGCTAAGTACGGGCGATGGTGCCAGGTATTGAAGGCTGATTTATGAACTTATTGGTAAGATTAAAGAAGTAAAAAGCCCTTGCTAATGCAAGGGCTTTGGGTGTGTAGCGTGTGTTGCATGCATGTGTTGTGTGTGTTGCCCCTCAGCAATAGCGTTTAATGCATGTGTTTGTGTGGCTCAAAATCCTCCATGGCAGGGCATGCATGTGTGCTTGTTCCATGTGTTGTTTGCTCCAGCCACGCCTTCCAGCTCCTTTTCACTGAGTTGGCTGATGTGCTGGGATTCAAATTCGTGACCGTGCTCCTTAGCAATAGACACCACATCGTCTGATGATTTAGCTGCCTTGAGTCGGTCTTGGAGGCTGGTGTCGCCTTTGACCTTTTCTAGGAAGGCTTTGAGTTGTTCTAGGGACATGGGTATCAGGTCTGTTCAGCAGTCATAGCAACGGTTGACAGGAAGCACCGTATTCACTTGCTTGACATAAAAAACCCCGCACTTGGCGGGGCTGGTGATCAGAATGTGAATGAGGCGATTGCTTGCGCAGGAGTCATGCCAGTGGGCCACGGCCACCGTTTAACCATTCCCAAATTCGAAGCGTGGGGGAGTAATTCGGGCCGCGTTATACAGGAACCGAACGACATCCTGCCCGAAATTGCCACCTGCCACGCATTCAAGTTGATCAATTGTCAGCTCTTGGTCGAGCAGTTCAGCGTTGTTGTAGTCAGTGTTGAAAGTAGTCATTGTTTTAAAGGGGATAAGTGTGTGAGGTGTGTTGGGGTGTTGCCCCCTCGACTCCTTCAAGATCACAGCCCCTCTGGTGAACCCCACTACACAGCTCTGGTGTAGACCCCAAGATGTTCTGGTGAGCTTCTGGTGAACCGCTCAGATCCCAGTGTCTGAAAGCTCTTAGTTCACGCGGAAGCCGGTGACGCCAAGGCTCCAGGGCAATGAAAAAGCCCTGCGCTCGGCAGGGTTATGGACGGCTTGCAATCCATCGATTGATTGGTGTCATCGCTTCCTCTAACGCTTCATCACTTAGCGGCTCCAGCTTTCGCCATAGCGGTGACGCTGCATTGAATCGAGTGTGGTTCTGCACGTGCCTTTGCAATGACGGCAGACCATCAGGGTCTGTCTCTAAATAAATGCCCCTTTTGTCCACTCCATCCCGTAAGTAGTCATCTAATTGGCCATCACGGTGCATTCGTCGCAATGTCACGCATGAGCGAAACCCAAGGTGGGAACTTGCATTATTCAGATTTAAGACGGCCATAATCTCAATTAGGTGATCAACCAATGATTCGCTGGCGCTATTGGAAAAGTGCGCGCACGGACGACCCACGTCGTTTTGTCCAGTAGGACCCAGCCCAATTGGTGATTCCCACTTTGAAAGCCAATCTGCATCTGATTCATACTTTTGGCCTTCCCTTTAAAGGCTTTTCATGCATCCACGACACCAGGCCAGAAGGGCAATGATTCATCGATCACCCTCGCAGAAGAACTCTCCGCCACCCTTTCGGCGGAGAAACTCTTTCGCAATCAACCTGGATAAAGATTCTGATGGAGTCTTCCTCAATTCCATGGCCATTTGCGCAAGTGATTCAAGAGAAGAATCGCCATCTTCACCCAGAGGATTGTTTCGCCCAAAGTTCATCTCATTTCTACCATAAAGACCAAAAGCAATAGCTCAAAAATTGAGCAAAACAAAAAAGAGCACATTAATCATCCTTGACAAGATCGGCAAGACAATCAACAAGTTCACGAATTCTTTGCTTGGTCATCGCTGCAGTTAAACGCTCAGCTATTTGCTTCGTATCGTTTGTGATGTAGAGCTGCCTGGATGGCCCACGTTTTTGAAGACCGCAATAGATGCGCCCTTCATTGACCGACATCTCCCCTTGCTCCACCTTTACCCAAGCCTCTTGGCATAAAGCGTGGTCCTTTCCATAGCGCTTACACCTGTCAGGGTCCGCAGCGTATGCCCTTAGCTGCTGGCGAGCACCAGCCTTGGTATTTGAATGGAACTTGGCTGAAAAAGGCGTCCTTTCTACACCTCGTTTAGGGCCTCTTTGACCATGCCCGAGCTTTGTCTCTTCATGAATCAAATCAAGGATCTCATCGTCACCTGTCACCTCAGCAATTCGTAGTGCATCTGGGCGTATAGCCAAGCGGTCAACCGGATCTAAGGCACTCACAAGTGACTTAATCGCTTGATGCTGCACTGCATTTGCTTTGACCTCTACCTGACAGACATAAGGTAGAACTTTTGTCACCGTCGTATTCAGACCGCCGTTATCCGAAGAGTCCTCAACCCATTCGCGGAAGCTATCCCAACGTTTAACAAGCCTTGAAGTTGCTGCATAACCGATCTCCCAACCACGCCGTGCAATGAACTGCTGAAGCTCACCTGCAATACCCGCAGCAACTGCGGGATGGCTCACCGTCTGCTGCATCTGTTCGATCTGCATCGTGTTCATCTGAACCTCACTGTCCAACGTCAAGCGCCAAACATCACGACGCTTAAGATCTACTGAAGCTTGATCTAACTGCTTTGTGAAAGTTGTCATTTTTAGGAAGCCTCCTCGTTATCCGACATGAAATCCTCAATCAACTCTTCCCAACTTCTTTTTCTCTCCTCTTGAGTATCTCCACCTCGAAGCCACATCTGATGGATATCACCAGGCGACCTTCCATACTTAAGCGCCCACTTCTCGGCTTTTTTACGTTCTTCTTCAGAAATCAAATGGCTACCAGTTCCATCATGGAGCAAGCTTCCGTCTGACTCACCTTCAGAGCCAAGCCCTTCGCGTTCGAGGTGTTTTCCTGACGTACCACCAGCACTGCCAATATCTCGATCTTGCTTGATCCGATACTCGGCCGTTGCAGAGCGCATACTCTCTGCAAGTTCCCACCAGCCTGGCTCCTTCGGAATAAAAACCATTGCATCCTGGAAACCGACGCCTTTCTCCTTACGCAGGACTCGACCCACGATTTGATAAAAACTCAGTGGCGCACTGATGTTGGTTGCCCAAACTAGAACTCGCAGGAATGGAATATCAACACCTTCGCTGACCATGCCGACGCTGACTAACCAGCGTGGCCGACTCAGATCCCTGTTGTAGCCATATTCGGGCTTTCCCTGAAAAAGCTTCAGCTGTGACTGAGCGTTGCCGCTGATTTTTTGGTGAACAACAGCGGGCTCTTGGCCTGTAATCGTCTCCAGTAAGCCACCAATCTCGTTGGCATGATCTGTATCACGAGCAACGATCAGACCACCTGCCCATGGGTGACTACAAGCACGGAGTGACTTGAGCACATCGTCAGCCTTAGCCAGCTGCTCCACCAAATACTTTGCATCTGGGTTATCCCGTGGTGTATCAAAGACGTGCCACCGACGGTCAGACTGCAACCCTTTGACTTTCTGTAAGTCATGCTCTGGAGATGGGTATACCTCACGCAAGTTTTCCTCTATACCATGCGCATACTCCTCTCCATCTTTACGGGAACGCCAACTGACTGTTCCAACGTATGGAGTGAAATCGACAGGACGCACCGCAGCATCATTCAATGCCTGGCCGTAGTCGTAAGAGAAATGGCAGACTACTTCTTGCATGTTTCGACCCGCACAATCGCGATAACGCACGCCCGGGATAATTCCTCCATCACTTCGAAATGGGGTGCCAGTAGTCATCAGCTTTACCAATGCCTGAGAGAAACACTTTCTATACCCATCACCCCAAGTCATATTGTCTCCAAGGTGGTGCATCTCATCAGCAATCACCATCACCCTGCGCTCCTTGCAATAGTGCTCAAGGAGGTTTCGATAGGCAGGGATTCCGACTTGATGATATGAAAGGACCACACCTTTCTGGTAAGTGAAGTCAAATTCAGCCGAGCGCTTACCTGCTCGTAGAGGCATTGCAAAATACTCTGATTCATCAACAGCCCCCTTACGTAGGTTGTCACTTGGCACTAGGTAGATCACCGTCTCAACAACGTTGTGGCTAAGCAAAAATTTTGCCGCTGTAAAACACGCTTTCGTCTTACCAGTACCGGGAAACGCATTAAGGACATAAGGAATACGTTCTGCCTCAGCAGGCGTATTAGCTTGATGAATAGCTTGACGGATCAAGCCCAATGGTTGACCGTCAGCATCCTCAAAAGCCATGGTCAAAACTTCTTTTTGCCAAGGCCGCAGGACTAGACCAGGAGGAAGAATAGGTTCGAGATCGATGTTCATAGATTTAGAGAGATTACAAGAGATACAAAGCGCTTGTCCGTTCCACAACTCGGTTGGCCCACCTAATGCGAAGGGGACGATATGGTCTGCATGCCATTTCGCAGGATTCAGACCACAACCACAGAGAGAGCAACATCCATGAGATCGGAGGAAAAGAGCAACACGCTGACTTGGGCTAAAAGTTCGATTCATGGGCTTCTTGAGATGGAAGCATTAATACCGAATCTTGGTACGTCAATTTGCGACTGCAAAGAGGTCGCCTTGAGCCACAAGCTGCTGCCTACTAACACGCTCATGATTAAAAACTTCAGTAGCTAAATAGCTTTGGTCAATGACATCCTGAACAAGCACAATCTGCAGGCTTGGTTGCTTTTTAGTATCACCATTCAGCTTGACCTGTTTACTCTTATTGAAAAGCTCAAGAACCTGTGGGCCAGGAAGATCAAAACAGATCATCAAACCCATCTCAGCCTTTTTGGCAATCATCAAACGCTTAAGCCTCTCAACATCATTTACAGTCGGCGGCTCATCAAGTGCTGTTGCATATAAAGCTCTGCAGCGATGCAATCCTTTGCCATCAAAACGCATAAATGGCCGAATACCTACAACACGATCTTTCTCCTTCATAGGCCATGCTGAGCAACGCATCAAAGCCCAACAGTCGAAGTTACTTTTATCAGATTCGTGAAGAACACGAGCCGAATCAAGGTCTTGGGGGCTACCCCATTCCTCAAGCTGTTCAACATCAACACCAATTTGATCCAAACGAGCTTTTGCAGTCGTGACAGCTATTGGAGTGAGATCTAACCCAATAAATTGACGATTAAGCTTGGCTGCAGCAACACAAGTAGTACCACTTCCCATAAAAGGATCAAGAACCACATCACCTTCATTAGAGCCAGTAAGAATAATACGCTCTAAAAGATTAAGAGGCTTTTGAGTTTCATACCCAGTAGATTCTGACGAACTTCTCTGAAGGCAACCAATGTCCACCCAGACATTACCAATTGGAACACCTCGTGAATCGTCTAAAAATCGCTTTTGACTAATTCGGCCAGATGACTTCGCCGGATAAACAAGAAGTCCATCCTCATCAAGCTTCCTCATGCTCTCGTAATTATACCTCCAACCTTTTGCCGGAGGATCATAAGTAATCCCGTTCAGAGCAGTATATCGATAAGTAAGATTAGGCCGTACCGACGGACTAGACAAATCACTTTTACGAAAACGGCGCCCAGACTCATCGGTAAATCTATAGAACTTATCTGCGTATTCTTCAGAGAGAGGTTCAGTTTGCTCGTTATAAATCCATGAAGAACCCTTGCTATACCAAAGGAGAGTGTCCGCACAACGACCAAATGATTTCCTGCTGTCATTTTTAGCCCCAAGCTGTCTCACCCAGGTAATCTGATTGCGATAAGAACTAAGGCCAAATATTGCATCCAATATCATCTTAAGATAATGACAGGCAGTATCATCGATGTGAAGGTAAATGCTGCCGTTTTCTTTGAGCACTCTCCGCATCTCAACAAGTCGTCGAGCCATAAAAACTAGATATGAATAAAGCCCGTCAGGCGGCAACAAAGAGCCAAATGCGATAAGCAAGCGACCTAGCTCTTTGTGATCCTTAGCAAAATGGCGCAAAGACTTTTGATCATCCATCCCCCAAGACCAAGTATCTACAAAAGCTTTGATTTGTGCCTCAGAACCAAAAATAGCGTTGAAATCCTGCTTAGAATTAAACGGAGGATCAAGATAAATCAGATCAACCGTATTGCTGGGAATATTCTTTAAGTAGTCAAGATTATCGCCATATCCAAGAACATTCTTATCAAAGCTTGAAGCCTGAGGACTTGGTGCAACAACCATGACTACGGCTCACTAGAAACATTTATGAATTCATCTTCGTCAGAACGAATGAATTAAGGATCCCCCAACTGAGGGAATTACAAGAGCCAAATCCCTCCCTCTAATGGGGGATAAAGCGATTCCGCGCTTTGGCAGACCTTTGTAGAAGCCTTGCTACTGCAGGGATACCTGGATATCACGCCTGCTATGGCGCGCCCAAAGGGATTTGTGCTGCATGAAGGCATCAGCCCATTCGATGGTCAAAACATTGTCAGCATTGCCACCTGCCACAGCAGCAACCGCAAGACCGGCGACATGGTGCAGGTTTGGATACTTCCGAAGGACGTCAATCCGCTTGATGCAATCAAACAAGATCTCGACACTTGTATTTGCGGGCATTGCCCACACCGCGGTACCGGTACCAAACGCACTTGCTACGTCAATGTCGGCCAAGCCCCGGTCAGCATTTGGAAGAGCTACAAGAAAGGGGTTTACCCGCAGATCGCCTCATATCAAGACGTCTTTGAAGATCGAGTTGTTCGTTTTGGCGCGTATGGAGATCCAGCCTTTGTCCCCGATGGCGTCGTCGCCAATGCTCTGACCTTCGCGAAGGGGCATACGTGTTACACACACCAGTGGTACCAAGCATTCGCGGCTGACTTCCGAGGCGTCTTTATGGCGTCCGTGGACTCAGACCTAGAGGAGCAAATGGCTCAGAGCCAAGGCTGGAGAACGTTCCGTGTCTTCCACCCCAATGCTGAAATCACAGGATCCAAGATCTGCCCAGCATCAATCACAAATAACCGGGTTCAGTGCATGAAATGCCTTCTCTGCAACGGGAAGAAGACAAACATCGCCATCCATGCCCACGGCAGCTCTGCATCTCAAGTGGGTGTCGACAGTCAACCAGAAGTTCTTAGTCGTTAGTTGCATCAGAGCCTGAAAGTTCTGCTCCCATGGGGTCATAAAGCTTTCCCTCCCACTCGAAAGATCGGAGGATCTGATCACTGATACGACCGCCAAAGCGGAGGTAACTGGCAACGCCCTCTGCCGTAACACGGTTTTCAGGGGGTTCGATCTCACACCAATCAACATTCCCATCACGACAGGATTCATACAAGGCTCGGGCTAGAGGCATTAGTTCGCACCCAAGATTTGCCTGAGCAGCGACACCAGCTCCTTTTTAGAGAAGCTTTCTAAAGGCCGTGGCGGTGGCTGAACTCCATTTTCAGAGAGAAGGAAAGCAAGGTCTGCTTTTTTCAGCTTTGAATAGCCCTTCAAGCCATACTCTTTGCAAAGGCTTTTGAGTACGGCAACCGTCTGTTGCTCAAAACTGCCCACACCAAGAAGAGCTTTGACATCAGAGACGCCTGTAAGTTCAGCTAGTTTCTCATTCAGTCCAACCGCAGTTACAGCACTCAGTTCCTGGTCAAGCTGACGCAGTGTTCGAGCATCCGACTGGGCAATGCTTTGCAAGCTTGAACGGAGAGCTTCAGCGATCTTGCCCATCGGATCCCTCCAGAATGTTTTGCATCGAAGCCTGTCGGTCGAGAATTTGCTGAAGCTGTTGCTTCGTACCTGTCCAACGCCGAATGAAACGAGCAATAGCCTTGATTAAACGGCCGATGAAACCACCTCCTTGGTATGTCGTACGACCCTTTTGATAAAGGCCAAACTCATTTACCAAGTCATCGCCAGCATCCTCAAGCTCACCGACCACATTGGTCACGATTTCGAGCATTTCATAGGCTTCTGCACGGACAGATGCTTCTCGTTCAGCAATCAACCTCAACTTCTGTTCCAATGCAATCATTGTTTCTCTGCCCTTCTGTGCCTGACCGCGGAAACGGCCACGCGCAATCATGGCGCCACGATAGTTACCACGCAGAGCAAGATAAGTCTCTTCAAGCTCATGGCGCTCAAGCCCAGAAGGATCAGAGGGGAAATTAGTTGTTGAAGGTAGTGAAGAGCTTGATGTCATTAACATTCTGCAAGTAAATGGAGGAGACCTTCCACCAACACAGAATTACAGCCATGGTCAAAAATTGAATCACCCAATCAGGGGAATCAACCAGGCCATCAAAATCCCCCAAACGGGGGATGCTTCAAAATAAGAGAGCGCTCATAATTAACAATAACAATGATCCAGTAAAATGCCTAAATATGATCTTATTATTGAAGAGAAAAGTGAGCTGAAAATACAGACAATAAGTGCCAGCTGCAAGGCAGAAGCCAAGAGGATTGCCGAAAACAGCAACTCAAATATAAAAGGAATCGTCTTTAGTGACGGAAACCATGAAAACCCCGAACAGAATTGAATGTAGCCAATGAATGGCGTGAAATAACTAAGCGATCTAAGCTTTTAAAAAGCATCCTTCCTCGTTGTGCTGATCAGCCCACAAGAGTTACCACTTAAACAAGCTGCTGATAAATGCCAGAAGCTCCTTGCCAAAAAGAAAGTATTGGTATGTAGCAAAAATCGCTTAACCCTTGCATCCCTATGTCTCTGCACACCAATCCTTCAATCTCTGGTCGGAGGAGCAACGACTGAAGAAGAAGGGCTTGATCTACAAAAAAAATTTAATCCAGACCTGCTGATAACCAGCGAGGACCTTGAAAAAGGCTATGGGATACGTCTAGTAGAAAAAGCCAAGAAACACTCACCAGACATAACCACACTCATTTTCCTAGAACGTGAGACAACTGAGGTTGTCCACGAAGCAATGGACGCTGGTGCTGATGGGGTGATGTTCTCATCCTCCATAGGCACAGGACATGGTGACTTCATTAAGGCTCTGACTACGACAAACAGTGGGGGGGTCTACTACCCAAAATCGGTTCGTGAGGCTGCAACAGCAAAAGTCAAGCCTGCTCCAGACTTAGTTGACCCATTGTCTGAACGAGAACTTGATGTTGTTCGCTGCATTATCCAAGGAATGAAAAATACAGAGATTGCAGAGGCTCTCTTTATCTCATCAGAAACAGTGAAAAGCCATGTGAGCACATTGATTCAAAAGCTTGGGGTAAGGGATAGAACTCAAGCTGCTGTCTTTGCTCTGACTCATGGTCTAGTCGACGAAGAAATTTAAAAACCCCGCACTTGACGGGGCAAGCGATTGTTTTGTCTAGACATCTACATACTTCTCACTTAAGCCATGTAATAGGATCAGCGTAAGTTGACTCAGATCCGTAATAAGTAGTTTTCCCATTAACAGTCATTTTCCCGGGAATACCATGGCAATGCCAAAGGTGTGAGGCTTTTCCCCATGCACCTATGACCGAAAAAACCTTGAAATCACAATGCGGACATTCCCATAACGGCTTTCTTCTGGGGTCATGCAGATAAGCCTGCTTCCACGACTGGTCAGTCAAATTAATCCTCCACAGAATAGGGTTCTGATTGTTACTTCAAGAAATCGATGATGATTCTCATTTTTTATTCACTAGGTGTGATTAATTTGTTTAAAATTATTTGCCAACTCTTTGCCTAAGCTCTTGCTCAGCTGAAGCCGCCTTGCTCCCAAAATGAACTTGGCCTATAGCAATCAGCGCAAATCCAAAGAGAAATCCTATACCCGTAATGCAAAGAAGGAATCCGCCACCGTAGCAAAGCCATGTAGCCTTATAATTATCATCGCGTATTTGACATAGTTCCTGTACTGTCAAAGAACGAAGGGTGTTAATAGTCACTTGTTTGATGTGGATAGTGGAGGTCTTCTCTCCTGGACCTCTTCACTATCTCTAGAACCAATCGGATTCACATCACCCATTCAGGTGGTCTTCCACCAGCCTGACTCCCCCGTTTGGGTAGACCCCCGCTGGCTGGCCTGGCTATTTTTTATTTCCTGTTTCTCTTGCTTTGTTTTCGTTCCATACGATCAAGCGATACTTGAAATAAAAATTCCTTCAAATCTGGATCTGTGCAACTTCCATCGCTGAATTGAATTGCTTTTCGGCCATCCCTATGCTGATATTCGTAAAATGAGTAAAAATTTCCATCTTCATCTTCGCCGTCTCCCAGAATAATCATTTTCCACTCGCAATTAAGGTAGCGCTCGATCCTTTGCCTCACATGCTTTATTCGCTCTAGTTTCTTTGCTTCTCTTCTTTTCTTAAGGCAAGGGAAGGCAGTTGCGGTTATCAATTCTGCAAGCCTCTGAAAGCGCTCATAGATAACTCCCCCTGTCTTCTGAGGGATTGTTAATTGCGTGGATTTATTCTTTGGCACATTCGGAGTTGTCTGTCGTTTTTTGAAGTGAACGAGACCGGATTTATCCCTCACCAGTATGTAGTCGCCTTCATGCGTAATGGGTAGCGAAAGCTGTTCCGCGGCTGGATCAGGTTTGACTGAGGGCTTGGCTGGGTGGTGGTGAGTTGTTATGACAAAGGGTTCTTCGGCCATTATCTTTTCAAGCTCCATCGTATTGACTTGATTGAAAAGTGATTTGCATCTCTCATTGTTTTTGGCTAGAGATCTGTTGTAGTCCAAGATCTCTTGATATATAAGCAGCCAATGTCTAATTGCATAGGCTGCTACAAACGCTTTGTAGAGCTTGTGATCTTGAGGGTGTTGATCGTCTTCTGCTTCTGAATAATGATGATGCGCAAGCCTAATCACCTTTGAGCCACTGTAAGTGTAGGTTTCCCGCCAACATTCAAAGCCAGCCTTTATGTCGAATGAGTGCTCGTCATAAAAAAGAGCTAGTTCATCAATGTCAATTCCAGGGAGAGAGGGGTACTGAGAATGGTCAAAAATAATTTGTTCAATTTGGTCGTTATGGTATTTTTTTCTTGCTTCAACTTCCGAGAGCCCATCGAGCTCTTCTTCGTCGTAATTCAAGCGCCAGGTATCGCTGTTTAGGTCTAGATCGTGGCAGTAGTGATTACTAGCCCTGGACACGGCTTCAACGTAATCAGACTTTTCTGATGGACTGAAAAGAAAATATGCGCTTATAAATCCACTTCGATGCTTATAGTCAAATCCTAGGCATTCAATGCTTCTAGAAAAATGTATTTGATTCCAGAAGGCATCGAAGTCAAATCGACGGACTTTTATGCTCATTATGAATAAATCAACTCAATTACTTTAGTTTGACAGCTGTATAGATCTATCCCTCATCTGGGGGATTTATTCAGGGGGGCGTCCCCCAATCGAGCTAGAGGCTCACCCCCGGATGCCAGCCCATCAGTCTGTCCTGACTCCCCCGCTTGGGATGTCATCGCGTCCACCCGCATTGGTGCGCATACTTCCAATAGATCTCTGCATGACCAGCAGCGACCAGTTGCTGCTGCACGTTTGAGCCATCAACAAACAGCTCAGCCACAGTTCGTCCATAACGATCTTTCATGATGCGTGTGATGCTTACTTCACGTCCAACGACAAGCGCCCGCAGGTAGTCACGTGCTGCTTTGGCAGGAACAGGGTTAGCACGTTTGCCACGCAGTTCTGGGGTATCGATACAGGCAAGCCTGATCTTTTCGCCTGTGTTGCTGCGACAGGTATCGCCGTCGTAGCAGGAGGAAATGAGTACTGAAGCGAGAGCAGCAATCAGCATCCGCCTACCTCCTTGAGCCGGTGATCAGCTGGAACCAGTTTTTGGAGTTTTTTGCACTTGGCAACTGTGATGGTTCTGCCATTCCATTTCTGCATAGGCCCACAGTTTTCCCAGATCAGGTCATAGGGGCCGTTGAATACAACGCGAACACCGCCGTCAGCTGGATTGATTTTCAGCGCAAGCAGATGAACGTCTTTCCAACAGGTTGATTTCAACGCGAAGTAGCCGCGTTCCTGCTGCGTTGTTTTGACTTCGACTTTCGTGCCATCAGGCGCAGTGGCATCAAATCCTTCGGTACTTGCTGGATTGAGCTTCAAATCGAATCGTATGGCTGCGACAACTTCGCCGATATTGCCGACCATCGGTCCTGCTGGAGTGAACTTCCGACCTGGCGCCGCTGCTTCGAGTTTATCGACAACGGCATACAGCTCAGGAATAAGTGATTGGAGTTTTACCGTGTCCACAATAATAAGAAGATCGAGCGTGTCTAAATGCAATTAGACTTTCAAACTTGCTTGGCATTTAGATGTTGGAAGATCAATTCATCTGGGGTGCCAGAACAAAATGCAGGTCCATAACATTTCTCATTTTCACTGGGGAGTCGACCCGATATAACAGCTGAGCATCCGAATAAAATCAAGGAGCAGGTTACAAGGCAGCTAGAAGTAAGTAAAAGTTTCATTTGTTTGGTTTGAGTGTGGAGGTCATCCCTCCGATGCATTCAGCATCGCTGAACTAAACAGAATCCACATCACCCATTCGGGTGGTCCTCAGACTGCTTAGTTCCCCTTTTTGGGTAACCCTTAGCAACGCATGAAAAAGCCCCGCACTTGGCGAGGTGAATATATTCAAGGCATCGCTGTGCTGGTTGGAGCGAAGCTCAGCCAATGATGAGACTTGCTGTTCTTGCCGGTTGATTGAATTCAATTTGGGTACTGCTAGAGGGAGCATTCCCACGATTCATAATCAGGCTCATTCGAAGTGCTCCAGTGAGGATTGCAGCAGCGATAACAATGCCAGAAACTTTACCGTTCATGATTGAACCAAATTTTGGGGATTCCCCCTTGACTTCTTTAGTATCTTTCACATCTTCATTAATTCCATCCCTCAAATAGGTGAAAGACTTGGTTTTCACTCACCCTTTTGGGGACGTGTCTTTTGTAGGCAATAAAAAACCCGCACTTGGCGGGGTTCGATGATGTATTAATGGCTCTGTGAATTACCAAATCAACGATTAATGCGGTTCTCCTGTACGGCTTTAGCAATCGTTATCCCCGAAACAATGAGTCGATATGCCGAAACAATAAGTCGATATGTGGGTTACTGGGTTGGTGGCGTGAAAAAGGACCTGCACCCCCATTAATTTCTTGAAGTTCATCAAAGCTCAGCTCTTGATCGAGCAGTTCAGTGTTGTTGTAGTCAGTGTTGAGTTCAGACATTGTTTGAAGTGAGTTGAGTGAGTGATGTGTGGGGGTGTTGCCCCCTCGACTCCTTCAAGATCACAGCCCTTCTGGTGAACCCCACTACACAGCACTGGTGTAGACCCCACGAAGTTCTGGTGAGCTTCTGGTGAACGGGTCAGAATCAATTAACCTCCAAGTTTGGCAACTCGTCGACCCGCCTGATTACTGCTCAACTGCGCTCAATCGTGCCAGGTATTGAAAGCTTAATTATGGGCTTTTAGAGGTGATTGAAGCAATAAAAAGCCCCTGTCAATGCATGGGCTTTGATAGGCAGACTATTTGGGTGGGCATATTGAACATATAGTCTTCCGGCATTGCTGGATGTTAGTTGCACACATAATTTTAGTCGGACCCTCACCCCCAGCCACGGCTTCCAGTTCCTCTTCACTGAGCTGGCTGATCTTGTCAGCAGTGAATTCGTGACCGTGCTCTTTAGCAATGCCTGCAACATCTTCGGGTGACTTTGCTGCTTTTAGCTTGTCTTGAAGACTGGTGTCTGCTTTGACCTTTTCTAGGAAGGCTTTGAGTTGTTCTAGGGACATGGGTGCCTTGATTGAATAGCAGAAACTCAATAAAACAATCTGAATGATCTATCTCATTGGGCAGTGTTGACCGGCTGTCTCTAAACAACAGTGTTTCCCTATGGTATTGGTATGCACAACGCCACCCGCCACTCCTTCTAACTCCGCTTCACTGAGCTTGCTCAACTTATCAGCAGTGATTTCGTGGCCGTATTCTTTAGCGATGCCCACAACGTCTTCAGGTGACTTAGCTGCCTTGAGTTTCTCCTGAAGGTTGCTGTCTGCTTTTACCTTTTCGAGGAAAGTCTTGAGTTGCTCTTCTGACATGGGTATCCAGTCTGTTCACCAGTCATAGCAACGGTGTGCTGCGGTGTCATTGGCTAATACCTACTGCAGTCAATTGTGCCAGGTATTGAAGGCTGATTGGTGGGATTGTTGGCGAGATTGAAGCAATAAAAAGCCCCGTGTGTGGCGGGGCTCGATATTGATCTGGCATGACTCAGTATCACTCTTACGTATTACTAGCTTTCTCAATCTCCCCAATTATGAATGGAACAGCTAAAATTAAAATTCCCCCATTAACTTCTTGCAGTTCATCAAAATTCAGCTCTTGATCGAGCAGTTCAGTGTTGTTGTAGTCACTGTTGATAGTAGTCATTGTTTTGAAGGTGATAATTGTGTGAGTTGTGTTGAGGTGTTTTCCCTCGACTCCTTCAAGATCACAACCCTTCTGGTGAACCCCACTAGACAGCTCTGGTGTAGACCCCGCGAAGTTCTGGTGAGCTTCTGGTGAACCGCTCAGATCCCAGTTAGAGACTCAAGTGCAGACAGCAAAGCCATAAAAAACCCGCTCGTGGCGGGGCGTCATGTTTCAGTTGCTTGTCTTTGACTTAGATGTCGTCACCGCCTGGGTTTCCACTACCGCCGAGTCGGAACTCTGGATGAACAATGCTCTTGCGTCCACCGAAGATGTCCTTGATGTCTTTCCAGGTGAAGCGATCAGTGCAAATTTCCCCATGAGGACCCGCCACTACTCCACCAGAAATAGTGGTGAGTTGATCAAGAGTGAGTTCGTTGTTGGTCATGGGTTTGAAGTTGTGGTGGGGGTGTTTCCCCCTGATGAACACACCATCTCTCGAATCAATGGCTTGAGTTATGACCACAATCAAGCAGTGCTGTGATTTTGCTCACAGGTGCTGAAAGGCAATAAAAAACCCTGCGTTAGCAGGGGTAACGTTCACTTGTGCTGAATCACTTCAGTACAGAGAACCTTTTCTTGCGTAGTGGTCTTGCACCTGTTTCCAAAAGCTCTCCCCAACGTTTTTCAGGCCCTTGCCGATCTCTCTACCAATCTCTTCCATCACTGGGCTTGTGCGGATGAGGCCACCGTTAGTAGCAGCGAGTTCTTGCATCGAAAGCTCTTGATCGGTGCTCTCAGAGATGAATGAAGTGTTCATTGGATTGTTCCTTGTTTGGTGTGTGAAAGAGAGGAATTTGTTTCTCTCATGTACACACCATCGCGGCTGATTGTTTGAGGACCTGGTCAGCCTCTGGTCAGCAGTTGGAAGAGTTCTGGTGAGCTTCTGGTGAATGGCTCAGAAGTGAGTGCCCGACTGGATTTAGCTCACGCGGAAGCCGGTGATGCCAAGGCTCTAGGGCAATAAAAACCCCGCACTTGGCGGGGCTTGATTGGTGTGAGGTTGTTTTGTCGGGAATCGATAGCGGCTGCACACCGGCAATGATTCATTAGACGAGAACCGAATTATCCACACCAGAGAAGAGAGTAGAACCACCATCATAGGTAGCTAATGCTCCATCATCAGTTTGTGTGAATGACAGGTTCAATACTCCGTTCAGGTTGAATGAATCAACACCAACTTCGAAGTCTTGGATGATGTCATTACCAGTAGAAAGATTGAAGATGTCAGAACCTAATTCACCATAGAGAACATCATTCCCCTTGTCGCCGTAGAGCGAGTCATTACCAGCTCCACCGTAGATAACATCGTCCTCAGAACCACCACGAACGGTATCATTTCCATTACCACCGAAGACAAAATCGTTGCCTCGGTTACCATTAGTGAAATCATTTCCACTACCACCACGAACGTCATCGTTCTCAGAACCACCCATTAGGTAGTCATTTCCTTGGGCTCCGATGATGTAATCGTTACCAACATTACCGTTGATGAAGTCATCTCCACCACCACCATTGAGTTGGTCATCTCCACCGAATCCACGGAGTTCATCATTCAGATCTCCACCGTTGGTGATATCTCTACCTTCAGAACCAGTGAAGTTCACTGGAGAAGGTGCTGGAGTGTTGTCAATTGGTGCTGGAGTGTTATCAACTACAGGAACATTTTCCACAGTGTAGGTTGCTTTGCCAGGGATACCATTTCCAATACTTTTACCATTTAAAAGAACAGTAGTACCAATAGGAACTGTACCAACTTTTGCATCAACCCACACTACTGTTTCAGTAGTTTCATCTACTTCTCCAATGTTACCAGTACCAACATTTAGAGTTGGGTAATCGCGGCTGATGGAATAAACTATCCCGTCGTTTCCGGTAGGACTTGCACCGAAGTAAATACTGTATTGGACACTTGGGGCAAGGTTTGTACCTTCAATAGTGAAAAGTCCATCAGGCCCGACATCCGTATTTTCCTTGATGGAAGACACGTTCTGTGTGATGGTGATTGTTGCTGCTGACATGACAATAATAAAAAAGGTGTGTTAGTTGATGAATTAGATCTCAGGCATTGTTTGAGCTGAGATGCAATGTGAAGGTCTTCCCTCCTGGACCTCTTAAGCATCTCCGTTTCCGATTGATATTCCATCCCTCTAGGGAGTGAATCAGCCTCCCTCGGAAAGGTATTAGCTCTATCTACCCGATGGTGGTAGATGCTTTCACCCCAAAGAGAAATGTAGGTAATTGAAGTTGGAGAGATGGTGAGTTCAAGAGAGGGATGATCTCCACACCACTCGGAAAACACCAATGACCACCAAGACCGTTACTCGCTAGAACTCCAACACAGTTACAAGACTGGTGTTAACGCTTTTAATTCTTCTTTGATTCTCTAACCCATTAATCGTTATTCCCGTGACTACTACTTTTCCCAGCGCTGCTGCTCCTCGCCCTAGTTTCAACTACGACCTAATGGCTGATCGAGCTCGATCTAACTACGGCTCACTCCCGCCTTCACCCCGAATATCGCTGCCCCAGTCCTGTCCTTAACTCCCAGCTTTTGGGTCAGGCTCTTGAGGTGGCTTTTGATTGTCTCCACAGAAAGGAACATCGACTCAGCCAGCTCCTTGTTCGATAGTCCCTCTGTCAGACCTACCAGCACTTCCTTCTCCCGTTCTGTGATGTCATTGGGAAGGACCATGGCAAAGGGGTTTGCACCCACATAACCCGCTTTCTTCCTGACTTGTTCGGGGTAAAAGACCCCATGCTTGGCAATTGCTCTCAGGGCTTTGACGAAGTCGCCATCCCCTTCAGAGACGTTGGAGTTGAAACAGATTCCCTCAGCACCAGCCTCTAAGCACTCCTCTACGACAGCTGCTGTTTCCTTTGCAAGGAAGATCAGGGTGTGAGTGTTGGCAGCAGTGTTCTTGAGTTCTTTGATCAGCGAGGGTCCGTAACCCTGTTCCAACTCGTCCGTGAGGATCACTAGATCAGGTTCTTGTATCGCCGCTTCCTGGAGTGCTTCCTTCTCAGTGGTCACAGCCCAAATCACTTTCCCCCTGAAGAACTCCAAAAGGTTCATTGCTGCGAGCAGTAGTGGATTGCCCACTACCAGGCCAATGGTCTGACCCAATAAGAGAGAACGAGCTTCGTCCTCTTCAATGGCTCTTGTTGGTGAGACGTGATCAAGCTTCATGCTCTCAGTCTGGCGAATAATCGGTGGTTATCACAAGCTGAGACCCCAGTACCAAGCAATCATTTAGTCAGCCTCTGTTTCGCTGAGCAGTGGCACCAGGAAGTCCCGCGTTAGCTCATCCACGACATCCAGACCCAGTTCCTGCAGGCCCAGTTTCAGCAGATGCTTAAAGCCATCAGGGTTGTTATCCCTAAGCGCCAGCAACAGTTCAGTGAGCAACGTGACTGTAGTCAACGTGTAAACGGGCATCGATTGGGTACAACTGTAAGAAGCATTCCCCGCTGCAATAAAAACCCCGCACTTGGCGGGGCTTGATTGGTGTGAGGTTTATGTCGGGAGATCGATAGCGACTACTCAACGCCCCCTGCTTTTCCCTTTCGGGTCTTGTATAGCTCTCAGCCTCGCTTTCATGGCTTCAGGCTTCCCGACAAACCCCGTTAGAGTTTTTAAATAACTGGTTCTTTGCCAGTTTATCTAGTAAGAGATTCTTTTAGGTTTTCAATCTGTGATGGCGGAGCGCATGCATATGACATTAATGAGTCCTCAAGGGTTTGTTTCTTGACTGGCTTCGAAGGCGCCTCTCCGTTTGGGAAATAGCTACCTGTGTAGCAGTCAAAGCTGTAAGTAGTGATAATTCCGCTTTGATCCTTCGCTTGTACATGCCAGAAATCATCGCCATCGCCAGGTCTCCTAATTGAATTTAGATTTATCAGAAAGCTTTCATCAAGATTTACTTGATTTGTTTGCACTATTGACCACAAGCTGTCGAGATCTTCCGAAAATGATGGATTAGCGAAAAGTCCCGTTGAAACTAGTGCAACAGTGATAGCGATTGAATTGAAGATCTTCATTTTTAGATGTGCCTCATTTGACTGATTTAATTAACTTAAAAAGACCAACATCCAGTCCACAGCATGCTAAAAACAATGCAAACATAATTGCCGCTGTATTGGTCCACCTTTGCTTGTCTACCTCTGAAGCATTTTCATTTGATAAGAAGGAGATATGTACAGCGGTTCCAAATCCTGTTCCTGCTGTTGCAAGTGCCATCGCTGGCACAGATACGACTAAAAACATTCCAAAAGCAATCCCACCGACAACACCAGTTGTTGTCCTGAAGGAAATGTTGGCTCGATGCGAAGGCTTGGTCATTGATGGTATGTGAATAGAAGAGGTCATCCCTCCTGGACCTCTTCACCATCGCCGGAATCAATCGGATTCACATCACCCATTCAGGTGGTCTTCCGCCCACCTGACTCCCCCGTTTGGGTAGACCACATCAACGCATAAAAACCCCGCACTTGGCGGGGTGTGATTGGTGTGAGTTGTTTTGTCGGGAGATCGATGGCGACTACTCAACGCGCGCTACTTTTCCCTTTCGGGTCTTGTATAGCTTTCAGCCTCGCTTTCATGGCTTTAGGCTTCCCGATCAATATCTATCAATTAATCGGAATGGATATTTAGCACGGTAGTGACAATTACAAGATTCACCATCTTATTATTGAGTAAGTCAACTCTGTCACTTGCAAAAACCTAACTTCAAAGTCAAAACAAGAAGGTCTCCATAGTGCGTGCAACTCCGTTCTCAGTCCGCATAGCATTACAGAAACCACGAGTGATATGCATTACTTGGGTTTCATCAGCGTCGTTGTATGCGTGGTAGCCAGTGGCGTCCTCAGCGCAGTAAGCAGCCATTTGACCTTGGAAACCATCATCTTTATACTGAATAAAAAAGTGACCGTCATTTTCAGTATCTTGCTTGAAACAAAATTCGACCTTACCTATTTGCTCATCAGCCATGGTATAAGTTTCACACCCATAGTCGACGATCTCAGCGTGAGCAGCTCCACTAAAAGTAGTAGGTAGAACAAATAAGGTTGTAGCGAGCCTAGTGATAAAGTTCATGGACTGGAATTGATTGTGGAGGTCTCCCTCCGATATATTCACCATCGCTTAGAAAAACTAATCCCACATCACCCATTCAGGTAATATTTCGGACTATCTACTCCCCCATTCGGGGATAGCACAGCAATACATGAAAAGCCCCGCACTTGGCAGGGCTAATGATAATTTTTTGTCGGGAGATTGATCGGCACAATCCTAACCGCCCTGCTTTTCCCTTCAAGGGTTTTGTATAGCTTTCAGCCCTAAGGCATCAGGCTTCCCGACAAAATAAGTTAATTATTAGACAAAAAGGCTTTCATATCCACCAGCATCGAGCATTTTCTCTCCACTAAAGGCTTCTAGCTCAAGAGCCTGCGTTTCAAGATCAAGATGTGAATATCCGTTAGCAACGCTCACTTCTGCACAAGAGGTAACAGGGAGCCCTAATGCTTCAGCATCGGAGTTCCAGATTCCAGCCATTTGATCCTGAAGCACGTGAATAAACTCGTGCTCCATAGTTTCAATGAGTTGAATATTGCAATCCAATGCGGCTCCTCCCAGAGTTAACGTATTGCTGTCGAGGTCATAAGTGCCATAAGCACCTTCAAGACCAGGGTCAAGAACAACATCTACACCTTTATCCCAGCATGATCGAATATATCCCTCCATTGCATCAACACCTTGAGGTGACATACCTCTTGCCTGAAGATCCCAAAGGAAGTTCTGAAGATCATAGGAGCCGACTAATGTAGTAGATGTCATGTTGGTAATTTCCTCCGTGAAATAAGTGTGATAGAAAGAATGCGTTGTGATGAATCCTTGATACTTCATTTTTTCTGAAAGTGATCCCATACATACAAACCAGCCAGCGATCCCATTGCAGTACAGGCCAATACAGGGGTGCTAATGATGGCACCGCTTGCAGCAACACCTAAGAAAAGAGCTGTTTTGGCATTTCGTTTTACAGCAGCAGTACGAAGAGACTGATTAATGCGTTGCATTGGAGTTGTTTGAGTCATGATCTTGAAGAATTGGGTAATAAAATAAAGGTAAAGTCAAAAGTCGCTATGAAGCGGGACTTGGGTTCTGAATGCAAGAATATTTTCCCCACCAATCTCCAACTCAATAGGTTCATATCCGTTCGTGACAGCTGCTTCTACAAGCTCTGGTTCTCGTTGTGATGCTTGCTCATCCCGAAGTCGCCGAGTTGACTCGACCTGAAGAGTACCGTCGAGGGTGGGGTACAGCTGACTTTCAAGAATCTGCACGTCCTGAGCCTCGAAACTCCTCTCAACAACTTCACGAGACTGCTTATTTGTAAAACCAGGGCATACGTCGCCAGCTACAGACAGTGGAACGAGAAACTCGCCACGAGGGCCTACGTGATGGGTAAATGCAAGTGCTTGATCATCAGCAAAAATCAGCACTCGACTCTTTGGTGCACCAAGTCTTCGAAGGATGTCCACAGGTGAACCATCAGCAATCATCCAATAGCTATTAATCTCTTTAAGGAATTGAATATCCTTTTCGGAGAACTTGTTATGAGCAATATTGGCAATATTTCCAAAAGTAAAAGCTGTGAATAAATCGCCAAAGTTAAGACCATCTCCAGCACCAAGCAGAAGCCCTACAGCAGCACCTGCGATTTTCCAGCCAAGACGTTCTTGCTCAATTCTCTTTTGCTCTTTAGCAGCAATTGACTGGATAACAATCTGAGTCTGAAATGAACGATAGTCTTTGAAGTCTCCCATCAGCATGCTGAATTGATTCAGCTGCGGACGTGCAATTGTGGTTGAAAGAGTCATTGTTATCAAATTGTGGGGTCATCCCCCTTGACTCTTTTATGATCATTCAAATAAGGAGCAATTCCATCACCCATTCAGGTGAATGCATCTATCAGCTCGCCCCCCAAAAGGGGGAAACTGTTACGCACAAAAAAGCCCCGCATACACGGGGCCTTGCCTGATAAGCAATCACGCATTTTCTTTGTTTGGAATCAGTTTGACATTGGAGTGAAATTAGGGAATGTAGTCACAGCTCCACCATCTGCCGTGATTACACAATCGCCATTCGGGAGGTTCCTGAAGCGAGCATAAGTGCGCTCCATATTTCCGTTGCCATTCTTAGAGAAGATCTCTGCGCTCCCATTAGCCCAGAAAACATATGTTGCATCGACTCCGTCTCCCCAGCGGACGTCATAAGTCTTATGGCCATTTACGTTATTTCTGCTTGAAATACTGACTCTAAGCAATTCGGCTCTTCCGGTCCGGCCCGACTTAAATCTTGCTTGACCGTATGGAATAGGGCCAACATCATACGAATAAGAGGAATTACTCCCATATCCGGACGAATTATTCACACCGTTGGCCACCAAGCTTCCAACACCAACAGCGCCAACAAGTGAACAAAGTATCACGATTCCAATTAACGGATTTTGATTGTTTTTGGACAATGCCTGAGTCTGAGAAGCTGGGGAAGGGGAGAGCGATTGATAGGAAGGAGATTTTCCTACATTCTGACTAACAGATTTAGATGAAGCCGCTTTTGAATGATTGCCTTTCACGGCTTTGGCAATGGGATCAGAAGTAACTTTGACTTCTTGGCGATTAGCCGCTTTTTGCCTCTCTCCAACTCCCATAGTTCCTGCAGAAGAGAGAGCACCTAAAAGACTGTTATTTCTCATTTGATCAATGGATTGAAAGGCTCTCGCCTCGGACAATCACACCATCACCGAGTTGGTCATCAATTCCATCACCCATGAGTGGGAAAGAATCCGCCGCGTCCTCACCCAATCGAGCCAACAGTGTCAGTGACGAGCAGGTGACAGCCCACAAAGCTTGTCGAGTTGAGCGACTGCGCCAACGACTGCACCTGGGTTGTTTTGGGATAAGCCCAGACGAGCGCTCTCCATCAACAAATGAATCGCTTGAGCGACAAGGTCACTGCGTTGGACATTCGCTTTATCGATGTCCTCCCTGATCAGCGCATATGCCTGCTGAACAGTCCTTTGTCCGGTCCTGCGGCTAACCCCCTTGGTCTCCGCCAGGTACGCCACCACTGCTGTGCCGCATGTTCTAGGCAGTTGCTGATGCTGGCGACTGGAGTGATGACATCTCTTCTGATCAACCAGCTGCAGAAAATTGCAGCTTCAGCTTTGGTAAGCCTCACCATCACGAGGCCTCCTGACGTGAGCACCATGCCGGATTATCTTCATCGCCCATCTACGGAACTGTCGTCGAGAGGGGGGGTGTGCGTGACACAGGGAAAATCATCAAGGCCGTAGACGAATGACGGCCTACCGCGCTTTGCCTTGCCATTTAGGGATTGGTTGTGCCGTTGCAGCAAGCCCTGATCAAGAAGATCGCAGCAGCAAATCCGGGTCCATTCAGGGTCGCTTTTTAAGGCCGTGGCAATCGCCGTAGTGGTGTTGAAGCCATGCTGTTTGAGGTAACTGATGATCCGACCGGACAGCTTCTCCCGTTCCGCGGGAAGCTGTTGATTTTGAGCCTCGGCAAGCCACCAGCTGAAGCTTTCAGCATCACGTTGCAACCACCAGGTTGTTCCAACTTGGATGTTTCGCTTGCCGAGGGCATGCAGCGAAAACTTGTCGCCAAGATTTGTCAAACCCCAGCAGTCTTGAACCGCGGCACAGATCGTATAGATACCACTGATGTCAGCCCATTCGATTGCTTTGCGTTGACGCCTTCCGCCGTTGCCGTCCTTAGGCGGTTTATTGAGGTGGGCAGTCATGAAAACCAAGACGCCAGCGTTAACGGCAGCGTCGTTTAACTCGTACAAGAGCTGGACAATCCCTTGATCAAGGGTGCCCCGTTCTGCAGTGCACAGGACTGTGGTTAGGGAGTCAACGCCAATAGCGACGTACTTCTTAGAGGTGACCAATTTGGTGAGATCTTCAATGGTCAACGTTTCCTGTGGGTACAAAACGTCCCACTGCACCTTGAGGTCTTGCCTGGTGTACTTGGACTCTGCAAACTCTTCAGGCTCATCACCCTGAATCAGCAATACGTTGCCCTGGGTGACCTTGAAAGCATCAAGAAAGTCAGTGCCTTCTTGGATGGCTTCAGTCAGCAGATTCATCAGTGTGGTTTTGCCGGTCCCGTGTTCGGCGGCCAGCAAAACGATTCCACTGACGGCAAAGTCAAATACCCGCCAGATTTTTCCTGTGTTGCGCACACCCCTATCTGATGGGCGTTTGATCTGGTCTTCAAAGGGTATGTAGTCGTATTCGCTCATGACAGCCACCCGTTGAGTTCTGGACAGCCAAGATCGTTTTTGCGGAAGCAATCAACGTCATGGCGTTGGTAACGCAAGGTCTTCAGCTTGTGCTGCACAGCGATGACATACCGGCGGTGTTTGGCGTTTTCCCTGGCGGCATCAACTAACAGCGGCAACAGCTGTTCGCCTTTGTATTCCGCCTTGTAGATCGCCTTGAAGTAGTGGCGCAGCTCATCAGGACTGCACATTTCAAATTCAGTGCATGACATTGCCTCGCGCCATTCAGCGATGAACTGGGGAAGCAGCCTTCGCCACCTAGTACTGACGTGACGTTTTGGTCTCTGCAGATGGCATCGGCGATGATCTGCTGGCGGCCATGGCTTGAAAAGCTTGCAAGCTCCGGTGTGACCGCAAGCGGTGCGATGCAGAAACCACGTCTGGCCATGCCAATTGAACTGAGACGGCAGCGGGCTGTTATGGCAAAACAACGTTGTGTCGTTAAAGCGGCAGTCGCCATCTTTTGTGCGACCACAACCTGGGCAAGCGTTGCGCTTGCCAGAGGGGGTGAATTTTGTCTTCCCACCCCAGTTGAGGGTGGAAGTCATCACTCCTCCAACGCAGTGAAGGTCTCGCCGACCGGGTTGCCATCGGCATCCTTGTTCCGGGTGGGGAGGTTGATGGTCATGACTGCACCTCACCAATAAAGATCCGTTCGGCGGCTTTTTTCGCAGCTTGGCCTTTCAGTCGGATGACATGACTATCGCCACGCTTGACCCTGCGGATTAACTCCTCAGGGAACCGTCCTTTCTGCACCCAGTTAGCGATGGTCCTGGCAGAGCGACCAACGTGCTGTCCAACTTCAGCTGTAGAAAACCACTGCCTAGAGCTTGGGGTTTCACTGCCTGCCTGCTCACGCAGGTCGTGCACAAGGCCCAGCAGAAGATCAACCTTCGCCTCAAGCGAAGTCTTGGATTCTGTTTTCATCTTCGACCTCAGTTAGCGAGGACGTAAGAAGTGCCGAACAGCTCTGTGTCGCTGTATGGCGGCTCACCAGCTTGAAGCTCGGAAACGTAGACATCACGTTTGGCGAGAATCTGTTTCTGGCTCAAACCGATGTAGCCACGATCCCTCAATCCTTGGCGAAGGTCATGACCTTTGTACTGCTCAAGAGGGTTGGCCTCTTTTTCGTTGCAGATCAACCGTTGCAGGTAGGCGTTCCACTGCGCATCACAGTGGCGAAGCATTTCTGCGACACCACCTAGAGGGACTTTGTGTCCCTTGTGCTTCATGTAAGGCTGTTCGTACGCGGGACTGTATTTGTCCCTGCGTCTGTTTCTTGACTTGGAGCTGGACATGCGAATCCTCCGCAAATAGATGGATTCCGCGTCAGCCCCAGCCGCCCCTTTCTGGACGACCTAGTCCTGGGTGAATTCAGATTACGCGAATTTTCTCGTTAAGCAAGGAAGCCTCCGGAGGAAACCCGAACAGATCTCCTTAACGGTCCAAAAGGGGTCCAAGGGCTTCTCGGAAACCCTCAAACCCCTTGTAAAACTTGCACTCATGGTCGGCTTTCAAGACCAGAGCCATAAACCACTCGACCACCTCTCCTCGTTGCGTGACATCGATGACGTCCGCTGGATCAGTTTAAAGGAGTCACCACGCGATGACTCCTGACTGTGGTTCAGTTGTTGGGCTTCGCCAGAGGCAAGAGACATTTATCTGAATCACATCCAGCCGGGCCGGCTTCGCTGATCTCGCCCATGTCGTAACGCTGCAGTGCTTCAAAGAAATCAGCACTCACACGCCGCTGAATGACGTCAGATTGCATCCGCTCATAGGTCGCGAGATCGATTGGTTCGAATGGCAGGCGCGGGAAGGTGGCGTTGGCATCGAACCGGGCCAGCAAGGCAGCTGAGATGTAGCCCTCACCCCGATCGATGGTGCCGTGTAGTGCATCGACAAGATCGTCGATTTCATGCTCACGGAATTCGATCGTCGCTGATGTGTTGTGAGCTGTGTAATGGCTCTGCACCTGCATGTAGAAGTCAAACTGGGCCATAGCAGAGAAGGAGTTGATATCCACCGCATCTGCTCCAGGCAAGTTCGCCCAACTCACTTCGGTCGGAATTTCCACCAACCATTCCGTGCAACGGGGATCAAACGGATCATCGAGCAATCGACCCTGCTCGTCTTTGTCGGACTGGGATGGCACCACGGTATAGCCGTAGTCCATGCAGGCCATCGCCACAGGATCGTTTTTACCAAAGGTGATGCGACGGATGAAACGCTGCGCTTTGGGAGGGTGCCAACCGGGAGCAGCACCGGTGAGCAGACTCTTTGTCCCGGCAGGTTGAACCGTGGTGCAGCGATTGGGGCGACGGAGACCGTGACGGTCGCAGTAATCCCAAACCGCTTCATTCACTGTTGCTTTCCAGCGGCTGAGATACTCCGCTTCCTGGCGCTTGAATTCGCGGCCTTCTTCGGTGTCTGGACGACCGGCTTCCCACCATTTCAGCCAAGGAGTTCCGAAGGCGTGCACAAAGAAATCGAACAGGCCTGTGAAGCTCACTCCGACGATGGGATCCCAAGCACGGCTTTGGCGGTAGCGCTCCACTTCAAATTCATGGTTCAGAAGGCAAGCCACCGATAAGGCACCGGCTCTGAAAGCGTCTCGTTGCCCCTCATCATCGCTTGGGTCGATCTGGTTGAGATGAACTTCAGCGAGGTTGCAGTGGAAGTCAGCCCCGAGAATCTCACCACAGGGATTGAGCCCATAGCGACCGAGTCGATGTTCGAGTTCGTCAGCAGCGATCGGTCCGTGATTCAGATTCAGCCAGCGACCGGCCTCTTCTTTGCCTTGATCGCAATAGATGTCGATGAACTCCCGACGCAGTTCAGGGGTGGAGAGCAGATCGGCGTTGGATCGAGCAATCGCTTCAGGTGCGAACTGGATCGCTCCTTCACCGCTGTGGAACTGTCGGGTGACCGCCTCCAGCAGCACCTCACGACTGGGACGGGTGTGATACACCCGGGTGTGGTTGGCCATGCGCAAGGCGTCACGCTCGGGATCAATCCGCCAGTTGCCATCAGCATCCTGCTGCCAGAGGTTGTCTTTGGCTCCCGCTGCGCTGGTGTCGTTGGAAGCGAACTGACGCATCCCTGCGCTGCGTCTGATATTGCCGGCCACGATTGTGACGGCAGCCTCATCAATCAGCAGGCAGCATTCGATGGATGTCAGTCTTCGTCCAACGGCTTTGCCTAGAAGGCGGGCCACACGTCCGTAGAGATCCTTCAGCTTGACCGGGTTGGCCATACCTCCAAACCCTTTGAGAGTTTCGCCGACAGGGCGAACATCCGAGAGGTCCACATCAACCTTCACCGTGCGCCCTGCAAAACGCTCGTCGCTGCTGAGGTTGAGCAGCAACTGATAACTATCGACCCAACCGCGACGAGTATCGCCCACGCGGATTGAAACTCTGTCGCCATCGATGGTGAAGCTGGTGGAGTCCTGACGCTCATCAGCAGGTGTCGCACCGATGTCGGTGACCTTGGTGACCTCAATCGGATTGATGACTACCGGCAGTCGATCGATCAGGTGGGGCTCGATGATGGCGCCTGTGCCGCAACCCATCATCGCCAGGTCCATCATCAGACCGAACGCTTCCCAGTCCACAAGATTGGTGGAGGTGCAGTTGTAAGAGCCGGAGAAATTCTCCTGCCGTTCAATCCAAGGGGTGCCTCCGATCCACAGCCAACGCCCTGAAGGCAAAGCTTTCTTGTCGGCCTGCATCCGTGCCAAGAGCGACACCTCTTCGTCGGTGAGCTGACCGAGCTTCTGCAAGCCACCGAGGTTTCGGGATCCGACTTCACCCCAACTCTCTCTTCCGGTGGTCCGGCGTCGGCTGTAGGTCCGATAAAAAACGGGATTAGCTGCGGGAGCTGTGGCGGGGAAGTCGCCATTGCTGGACAAAGTTTCGGCAATGTCCTTGGTGTCACTGCGGCTTGGAGACAGGGTCACGTTGTCAGGCGGGTCAGTGCGAGCACCCTAACGCCAGTAATGGGGGTAGCAAGTGGTTGGTGGCACTATCTGCAGTGTCGCTGCTCAAAAGGGGTGAGGGACTGCCACCATTTCAAGCAGTCACCGTGACTAGGCCGATGGATCGCATTGAAATTCCATTCCCCACACAGCCTTTGCGGCTGATTGCCAATAAATCGATCCGATGATTCTGCGCATTCCTGAGCCTGAAGTGATGAATGACCCGCTGCAGGTGGATGCCTATGCAGCAGCTGATTTCAGTGGAACTGATCAGGCGATGGTCGAGCGGATCTCCATGTTGCTTCAGACATCGGGTGCGTCTTTCGCTGCACAAGCTCGTTTGCTGGATCTCGGTTGTGGACCAGGAAACATCACCGCTCGTCTTGCCAAGCGGTGGCCTAGCTGTTCGGTGCTCGGGCTCGATGCGGCCGACCGAATGATCGCTGTGGCGAACAATCGCCGCCGTGCAGCTGGTTTGTCCCAAGAGCGTCTCCGATATGGGCAGGCTCTGCTGCCAATTCATCGAGCAGATCAACCGGCGGACCTAATTGTTAGTAACAGCTTGCTGCATCATCTCCATGATCCTCAGCAGCTTTGGTCATCGCTGATTCCACTGGCATCGCCCCGCTGCTTAGTGGTGCATCGCGACCTTCGGCGTCCAGACAGCGCAGCAAGCATCGATCGACTTTGTCAGTCCCATGTCGCCGATGCTCCATCGGTGCTTCAGCGGGATTATCGGGCTTCACTGCATGCCTCCTTCACGGTGGAGGAGGTCAAATCGCAGTTGCAGCATGCTGGTCTGGGGAACTTACAGGTGACTGCCGTTGAAGATCGCTACTTGGAGGTGAGTGGCTGGATCACGGGCTGTCAGGCTGGATTCGATCAATGCAAGCCATGAGTACCGATTCAGCACTTCAGGACGGACGTGAGCTGCTGGATGCGGTGGCGCGACGCCGCAATTTTGCGATTATTTCCCACCCTGACGCGGGTAAAACCACGCTCACTGAGAAATTGCTGCTCTACGGGGGCGCTATTCAGCAGGCTGGTGCGGTGAAAGCTCGCGGTGAGCAGCGCAAGGTCACCTCCGATTGGATGGAGATTGAGAAGCAACGGGGTATTTCGATCACCTCCACCGTTCTTCAGTTTGATTACACGGGTAACACCATCAATCTGCTGGATACGCCCGGCCACCAAGACTTTTCAGAAGACACCTATCGGACCCTGGCAGCAGCGGATAACGCCGTGATGCTTGAAGACGCGGCCAAGGGACTTGAGCCGCAGACCCGCAAGCTGTTTGAGGTTTGCCGCATGCGTGAAATTCCAATCTTCACGTTCATCAACAAGATGGATCGGCCGGGTCGGGAACCTCTCGCACTGCTTGATGAAATCGAATCGGAACTAGAACTGACTCCTTGGGCCGTGAACTGGCCGATCGGCAGTGGCGAACAGTTTCGTGGGGTGATTGACCGCCGTTCCCATGAAGTGATTTTGTTCAGTCGTGCTGAACGCGGGCGCCAATCGGAAGAGCGCCATCTTTCTTTGGATGATCCTGAGCTTAAAGCGCTTGTGGAACCCGAGCTGCTCGAACAGGCGATTGAGGAGATGGAGCTGCTGGACGCTGCAGGCGCTGAACTTGACCTGGAGCTGGTGCATGCCGGCGAGCTGACACCTGTGTTCTTTGGCTCGGCGATGACCAATTTCGGTGTGCGCCCCTTTCTCAATGCGTTTCTGGAGATGGCTCAGAAGCCTGTGGCGCGTCAGGGGCAAGACGGTCCTGTGGACCCTTTGCGGCCTGACTTCAGTGGTTTTGTGTTCAAACTGCAGGCCAATATGGATCCTCGTCATAGGGATCGTGTCGCATTTGTACGCGTCTGCAGCGGACGTTTTGAAAAAGACATGACAGTTCGGCATGCCCGTACGGGAAAAGCTATTCGTTTGTCACGCCCGCAGAAACTATTCGGGCAGGATCGTGAGGTTGTAGAAGATGCATTCCCGGGCGATGTGATTGGACTCAACAATCCTGGGATGTTCTCGATCGGCGACACCCTTTACACCGGTACCAAGGTTGAGTACGAAGGGATTCCCTGTTTTAGTCCAGAAATATTCAGCTGGCTGCGTAATCCCAATCCCTCAGCATTCAAGAATTTTCGTAAGGGAGTGAATGAATTACGTGAAGAGGGCGCAGTGCAGATTCTCTATGACAATGACGAAAGCAAAAGAGATCCGATCCTCGCTGCAGTCGGTCAGCTGCAACTTGAGGTTGTGCAGCATCGTCTTCAGAACGAATATGGGGTTGAGACCCGTTTGGAGCCTCTTGGATATCAAGTGGCTCGTTGGGTCACTGGTGGATGGCCCTCTTTGGAGAAAGTCGGTCGGATCTTCAATTGCAAAACCGTGAGGGATGCATGGAATCGACCGGTTCTGTTATTTAAGAATGACTGGAATCTGAATCAGCTGCATGAAGAGCATCCCGGTCTGGAGCTCAGTGCTGTGGCTCCTGTCGTGAGTGGAGTTGAGCCGATCAGTCTTTGATCGTGATACTTGTGTAATATTCCGTTCGTTATAAGTCCTCTAGTTGAAATTAGTTTGCCTCACTGAAATCAGAAAAACGATCCATTGGCGTTAAGAATTTTTTGTACGGCAGTTATGATTAAGGATTAATGCACTCAAAATGCCTGGCTTACACCTTTGGTAATTAGACCTTTGTGAGTCTGAACGGGAGGCCACTTATTTTGAAGATGCTCGTCGAGCGAGGATTGTTTCGCTGTTAAATCCAAAATGCAAAAGTGCAACTCAGAAGGACATTGATAACTACTTGTGGTTGCTATTTCAGGCCTGTTGAATTTCGGTTTTCGTTTTCCTCGTCTTTGTTTCCAGCGAATGCTGTGCTGTTCTTTGGGAGGCTGCTTGTGCGCTCGTTTCAGAGCAGTAGCGTGATCTGATGGGAATCGTTGTTGGCTTGAACTTCAATCCTTGCTGAAATGTTGAGATTCACTTGCAATTGGTTTTCAGTCACGGGCAGGCAACTCCATCGCCAGAATGTTGCCTCTGAAGCGGTCTGCTGTGGACACCCTCTGGCTGCACCGTCCTTGTGATGACGGTGGTACTGATTACATCTGTTTTCGTGATCATCGAGATCACGTCGAGGTTTTGGAGGGATATCACCTGCCTCCCCAAATGCCTTTGATCAAGCACCGTCAGGTCTTGCTCAACGCCGATGTACCTAGGTTTCGGCACCGTTTCGAGCGTCAGCATGGATTTCGGCACGGTCCTCCACTGTTCTGAGCTGCTTCTAAATCTGAGGTTTCTGCTCGCTTGAGCGAGTCTCTCGATAATCTCTAGAGAGATTTCTGTATCTCAATGGCTGCAGGACTGGATCCAAGTTCGGATTCGAATTCCAAGGATCCCTATTCCTTGCTTGGCGTCAATCCTGGCGATGGATTCGAAGATGTTCAAAAAGCTAGAGATCGGGTTGTTGCATCCTGCGGTGATGATGCTGTAGCCCGAGCTCGTGTAGAGGCCGCTTATGACGCGGTCTTGATGGCGCGTCTTCGTGACCGTCAGTCGGGTCGCCTTAGCTCGGCAGCCGCTTCTGCTTCACAGGTTGAGCGCCAACAGGTTTCTGCTGGAGTTCCTACTACTGGTAATGGTCCTGCAGCGTTGTTGACACGTCTGCGTGGCATGTCACTACCGGCGCCATCATTTAGCGGCGCCGGTTTGATGCCTGATCTGCAATTAGTGCAGGGTCAGGGTCTTCTTGTGCGCTCCATCGCGGGGGCGTTGGCGTTGCTGCTTTTGTTGCTGGCACCTCAAACTGTTGATCTGCTTCTGGCCCTGTCAACGATCGCTGTGTTCATCAGCCAGGTCAAGCGAGGCCGTCGGCCCTTGGGCTCTCTTGGCTGGACGCTTCTGATTCTGGTTGTGGGTCTGGCTCTGGGTGCATTGCTCGGTGCCGCAACTGTTCAGACGGGTCTGCCGCTTGGTGTCGAGCAGTGGCAGGCTTTGCCCGCCTTGCTGATGTTGCTTGCTGGAGCTCTTTTACTCGCTTGATTGGGTCATGTCGTCAATCAGGATTTGAAGTTCTGATTCATTGAATCGATAAATCTCGCTGCAGAAGTGACAGGTGAGCTCTGCTCCCTTGTCTTCTTTCAGCATGGACTGCAGTTCGTCTTTGCCCAGCAAGGTGAGAGCACCCAGGCTTCGTTCACGGCTGCAGAAACAGTGGAATTGCACCGTCTGAGTCGGTTCGCTCCGTGGGATGGGCTGAGGATCGAGATCGGGAAAAACATCCCGGAGCAACTGTTCAGGATGATCGCCGCAGTTGTGCAACGTCTGGCTGAAATGATCAATCTCGCGGCACCTCTCCTCAAGCAGAGCGACCAATGCTGGCTCTTCTGCAGCCTTGGGCAGAACCTGAACCAGTAGCCCTCCGCTGCTTTGCAATCCTTCGCTGTTGATCGTTTCACCTACAAACACCGCTGAGGGCGTCTGTTCGGAGTGGAGCAGATAGGAGGCGACATCGTCGCCGATACCTCCGCTGACCAGCTCAACTGTGCTGCTAAACGGTTCCCCTTTGCCGTCGTCCCGCACCACATGCAGATAACCGGTTCCTGCTGCCGAACTGAAGTCAAAACTGGCGTGCCCTTCGGAATCGCGGATTGGGTCGAGTTCAAGCGAGGGGTTGCCAACAAATCCACGCACGCTTCCGTCTCGGCCTGCATCAACTGTCAGGCCTCTGAGAGGGCCGTCTGATCCCAGCCGAAGATTCACGCGCCCATGCCGCACTTTCATGGAACTGGCCAGTAGTAGGCCAGCACCCATCGCTCTGCCGAGCATCACAGTGGTGAGGTATGAGAGTCCATGTCGTGATTGGGCAGCACGCGAGGTTTCGCCGGTGGTCACCGCCACAAGCCTGATTCCTCCGCCTGCTGCGGTGGCCCGGACCAGCCGATCAGCCATGGCTCTTCAATAACCCAGGCGTCATGGTGACAGAGCATGCAGCCGCCCATTGCGCAGGCGCAGGTGCTCGCAGCTCCATCCTTGGAACAGCTCCGGCTCATGGGTGACCACGATCAATAAACGGTCCTTGCTCAGCCGGTCAAGCAGTTCGAGCACTTCGGCACGCACCGACCAGTCGAGTCCTGCGGTGGGTTCATCGAGTAGCAGCACATCCGGCTTGCGCAGCAGCTGAACCGCTAAGGCGAGACGCCGCTGCTGTCCGCCGCTGAGTCGCTCTGGAGCTTGACGTCCATTCACTCCGCTGAGTCCGACCTTTCGAAGCGCTGAAATCATCTCTTCGCTGCTCAACCGCCGATGGCCCAGCTTCAGTTCCTGGTTGACGCTCAAGCCCAGAAAATGTCGTTCTGGAAACTGAAACACCACTCCGCAAAGCCAGCGTCGTTGGCGCTGATTAAGCAGCTGATCGTTCCAGCGGATGCTGCCGGAGCTAGCACCGGCCATCCCGCTAATCACTTCTAGGAGACTGGTTTTTCCACTGCCGCTGTCGCCAGAAATGAGCAGTGGGCTCCCGGGATCGGCCTTCAGCTGAATGCTGTTTAACACCAACCGCTCGGCGGTTGCAGGTCTGTAGTCGATATCGATGAGTTCCAGCATTCCGATCGAATGCCCCGGTCTGGGCTGCCTTGGCTCTCCAGCATGGTCGATTGGTCCTTCGCCGGCGATGATGACGAGGTCAGCAGTGGGTCATGCGCGTTCGCTTCCGGGAGGTTGATCCCTTCAATTGCTGGGTCTGGTTGCGATTCAGCGAGATTCCCAGTCAGGGAGAACAGAATTATGTGGATGGCATCTTTGACAGTTGGTACGTATTGGGACGTCTTGGTGGTTTCAATGCCGAGAGTCTGCAGGTGCACGAGGAAGGCGATCAGCTCAGCTGGATGAATTACGAGGCCGAGGAGGCCACGGGGGTGATGCCAGCCCTGATGCACAACATGGGTCAGATGGAGTACCAGCAGGAATGGGCCCGTTGCTGGATTGATCTGGGCACCAGTGATGGGATTGCTCTTGATGTTCTGATCAATGCACTGCGCCAACTTGATTCCGATGTAGTTCAGATCGAGGAACTGCTGATCGGTGGTGTGAATGATGACTGGCCGGTCGAGGACCATCCCGACAGTGTTTTTCCCAACATGGGTTGATTGTTGTCGTGGCGGAACGACGTCGTCTATTGATTGATTCCGCCAGGTTGCAGTGTGCGGATGACCATCGTCGTTTTGGTCTTGAAGATCATGAATCCCGCTACCTGCGCAAAGTTCTGCGTCTGAAGCACGGTGCTCAGTTGGATGTCATTGACGGCTGCGGCAACCTTTGGCTCGCTCGTCTGCTGGAGGGACAACAACTCGAGTTGTGTACAGAGATCACGGCGCCCAGTCAGACCGTGATCCCCCCACTGCCGAAACTTAGTTTGGCCATTGCGCTGATCCGTCGAGGCATGGATGACGTGATGCGGATGGCGTGTGAGTTGGGTGTGGACAGGCTGCAACCGCTTAATTGTCGACGTTCCGTTCCACAGGCTGAGCATCGTCCGCAGCGTTGGAACTCGATCCTGCAGGAAGCCGTGGAACAGTGCGAGCGGCTCTGGGCTCCTGAACTTCACGCGGTGTGTTCCGCCGCACAGTGGTGGAACACACCTGATCCGCATGATTTGCGCCTGATCGCGGTCGCTCGTGAGCTGGAGAGTCCTCGACTCTCTGAACTGCTCGCTGCTCAGGCCTCAGTGGATCGATCTATCTGGCTTTCGATCGGACCCGAGGGGGGATGGAGCGATCAGGAACTTGCTGCGGCTCAAGCAGCAGGTTGGATCTTTGTTTCCCTCGGTGACACCATCCTGCGCAGCTCAACAGCCGCGGTGTCTGGAGTCAGCAGCATGAGCAACTGGCGCACACTCAAGTGCTGAGGCTTCGTCGCTTACAAGCATCCATGAAAGGTCTCCCTGTGACTCCCATGCGTTGCATCAGAGCGATCTGAACGGAGGAGGGGTTTTGAAGCGCAGCTCCCACTCCAGGATCTGACCGTCCTGAACTCATGACTGGTCTTGAACCCATCTGTCCGCACAGTTAACCGAGGCGGCTCGTGAATCACTGCAGGGGGATTTTGAATGGTCCTTGTCGGTTCTGGCAGAGGATGTGTCTCCTCTTTGCTGGTCATCGGGATCGTGCCCGACAGTGATCCCCCCAATGTTCAGCTTTTGAACAGATCGCTGGCCATGCTTCGGAATCCGGCCAGGTTGTTGCCGGGGCGGCGTTTGCCAGGACGAATCGAGTTCCCAGGCTGAAGGGCCTCTGGAGCAAAGGTGATCAGTTGAACCTCAGGCTTTGCGGCTTCTGCGGCGGCAAGCTCGGCGGCGATGGCTTCCGCTGTGGTTTGAGATAACTCAGCTTTGGGCTTGATTTCACTGCTCTCTGCTCTGGTGTCGGTTTGACGTTCAGCAGCAACTGCCACTGGAGCAGAGGTGATGTTTTCGACTGGAACAGAAGCAGCGGCGGGTTGTGATGCCTCAGGAGCGCTCTTGACCTTCACCTCATTGGGTTGAGGCGTGGCTTCTGCCGCTTTCGGTTCGGGGTCTCCCAGCTCAAGGAAGAAACCCTTTCTGTTCAGCACCATGCCTGAGCGGGGAAATCGACAAGGTGATTATCCGTGCCAAAGCTCCCTTCAGCGTTGATGCTTAGGGCAGTGCAACACAGCCTGATGTTTTCCTCGCCTCTTGAGCTTCCGTCTCAAACCGCTGCGCTGTGGCTCACCGCGCTGTTGCTCAATGCGATGTTGATCAGTTTGGCGCAGCGCTTTCCGCTGCTCACTCGGGCCGGTTGGTGTCATGCAGGCATTCTTGGCACGGTGCTCTGGGGCTCGCTGGCCTGGCGGGGATGGTTGGCTGTTGTGGCTTATCTCGTTCTCGGTTCGCTTGTGACCAAGCTGGGCTTTGCACGGAAGCAGGAGCTCGGTCTTGCCGAGGGGCGAGGCGGTCGTCGCGGTCCAGAAAATGTCTGGGGATCCGCCTTCACCGGTCTTGTGTTGGCTTTGCTGATTGCCGCTCACATCGGCTCGCCGACGTTGTTGCTGATTGGTTTTTCAGCCAGTTTTGCGGCCAAGCTGGCCGACACGTTCGGCAGTGAGATCGGCAAGCGCTGGGGGCGCAACACCCTGCTGATCACCAACCTGCGCCCTGTGCCTGCGGGTACGGAGGGTGCGGTGAGTGTGGAGGGCACTTTGGCCAGTGCCGTTGGCAGTCTGCTGATGACGATTGTGATGGCTCTGTTCGGATTGCTTCATTCCGGCGCTGCTTTCGCTCTTGTGCTGGTGGTGGGTTTCATCGCCACAGTGCTGGAAAGCTTGCTTGGAGCGCTGGGCCAGGATCGCTGGCCCTGGCTGAGCAACGAGTTGGTCAATGGTCTGCAGACCGCCTGGGCGGCAGGCCTGGCGATCATTTTCGCTTGGGTTCTGGGTATATCGGGCTGAAATTCAGCCCCGCTTTGGCGCGCAGGCTGTTGAGCGCTCCTTGTAGTGCTCTACGCAGCATGGGTTGGTCGATGTGTTCTTTGCATGCAATCTCCGTTAGGGACAGTCCGTCGATCCAGAAGGCACAGAGCCAGCGGCGATGGCTCGGATCCATGCTCTAGAGGCTGCAGCACTGATTTATGCCTGCGCACCACACGGAAGAGCAATGCTGACCCAGGCACAGAACCGACTGGAGACTCTTCAGCCTTTGAAGGTGTTGGAGTCTGTGGCCAGCGAGAGCTTCGAGCTGCTTTAGCTACTAAAAAAATTGCACCTAGCGAAGCGTGATTTATGCAGGATGGTGTCGGGATGCCAAGCAAGGAACGCCCACAAGTTGAACGGCAACCACCAAAGAACGGCGTGGGTTGGCCGGAGAACACTTGGCAGGGAGCGAAGAAGCAAGGCTGTTAGATTAAAGAGGATATTATTTAGTCAAAAATATGAAACTCTTTGCTTTCCTTGGCGCTTTATTTATTGCTATGCCATCGATGCGTTCTCAAACGATTGATGAAATGCAGCAGAGATGGTGGCAGCTTTGCAAAGATGACATGGATCTCTGTATTTATATGCAAGAAAAGAGTGCAATTAATGAAATGTGTGGAGCAATTGTTCTCGAAGAGTACGATGTGTTTAGCCTCAATATGCACATAAGAAGAAATCTGCTTTGGGCTCGCAATGGGGTTTCTCGACTTGCAGCGGAGAGCGCAAAGATGGAATGCGAACGTATGGGCGTTGAAGGCGTGAGGATAGAAAGCAGGGAAATAATTGAACAACTCAAGAAGAATTAATGATATTGCGGCTCTAGTCGTCATGAAGCCCAGCCGCAAAGGCGCGCAGCTTCACTAATGCCAATCCAACAGCTCATGCTCAGTGGGTGGTGGTTGAGATGAGACCGCTGCGGGGTGGTGGTCAGCCAGTCATCAGGCGGATGCTCAGGTACAACGCCATTGAGTAATGGGAAACGATGCAGAAGACAGGCGGTTGATAGCGTTGCCAGCCCAAGTCGTAAGGCTGAGATGGGCTTTAACTAGCACAACCTTGAATGAGACGGCATCATGGGGCGGCATGCTCCTCATCAATGTTTCGTCAGTTCTCGCTCGGCCTAGTTGGTTCAATGGTGGCAATTTGCTCTACATCAGTTTCGGCGGAAGAGGTCCATGAAATTCAGAAATCACCTCAATCCCCATCCTCTGAGGAATGGTCATTTCCTGAGACCAGTATTTTTCTAGGGATTGGATTGGGAACATCTATTGTGAGCTACGACACTCAATATCTATACAATTTAGGACTATCTAGAATCTATAAAAATGATGAGTTGGTGGCGATTGGTGGTGCTGATGGCCCTGCAATGCCAGACCCAACTTTCCCTGCATCAAAAAGCTTGGCACCCGCTGGTCAGATTGGCTTCTATTCAAGATATAAGGATTCGTTTTGGATATACGGCGCAAAAGCTACTTATTCATTCTTAAATTCATACAGCAATAGAGAGGTTCTTGCAATTCCTCAGTATGGAACTTCAACTGACCAAAGCACTAATAGCTTTGATGGTACTTCATACAACACCTACAGCATAGACGCTAAAAATCAATTTACATTTATGCCTTTTATAGGCAGAAAACATTCTAAAGGTTACTTCTATGCAGGGGCTGGCTTGGGATTGACTGACGTTCAAGTCAATGTTGATGATGTCGTAGGCTACGCACTTTTGAACGGAGTTGAAACTGACATATCAGGAGAAGCTCAAAATTTTTCAGATTCAAGACTTGGTTTTGGGGTTGCTTTGTCAGCTGGTGTTACATACTTTTTAAACGACTCTCTGTTTCTTGATTTGAATTACACCTACTCAAAGCCAAATGTTGCAGAGTTGAATATTGCTTCGCCATACAAGAATCCGGCAGAGGGGTCTAGCGATCTCGGTTTTGAAGGCACGCTAGTTGGCTCTGCAACAAGAGATATATCTACAAACACAATCCTCTTAACGCTTAATTGGGCGTTCTGAAAATAATTTTGAATATCCTCATGATTAATTATTCCAAAGCAAAATTCTGACTACCCTGCAGAGACCGTAAGCGCCTAAGCAGATGTCTCTCCGTAGATCCCATAAGGCGGCACTTGCTGCAACAGGAGTCATTGCTGGTTGGATATCACTCTCTGCAGTGAGCAATTTCACAGAGATACGACGACACGATGGACGAGTCGCTTACTTGTGCAGAGAAGGAGGAGGTGAAGTGGTTTGCAGAACAGCGAGTTGCGAATTCAAGTATTACTTCTTCGTTCCATTTATTAAACCCTTGAGAAACGAACAATTTATTTTCAACCCACAAATGTGGTGTATGAAATCAGTAATGGATGATATGAGCAAATAGGTGTGAGAGAGGCAGTGAGCGTGACCCCACCCATCGACGCAGGTAACCACACCTGATCGATCTCCCTCTCACACCACAACCGTAGAGACATAGATAAAAGCAGCAAACAAAGCATTCCAAGACAGATGACACCATGCTGTCCTTGAGCAAATTCTAGAAAAAATGAGAGAACTTCTGCTGCTGATGTTGCTGCCGCTGATGCCAGCGAAGGCAGAGCAACCCAACATCAAGTGCCCAGGGAACAACACCGTTGAGATGAGGTGGTGCGCCTCCAAGAGTTTGGATGAGTCCAAAGCAGCACTTGAGAAGAAACTCTCACCAGAGACCCTGAGGCAATGGCAAGAGGCAACCATGAAGGTCTGCTCTGCTGCCTATCGACCTTATTTGCAAGGCACGATTTACCCGCAACTGGTTGTTGGATGTGATGACCGACTCAACAGAGTTCTGCTGGAAGAATTCAAGGGTCTAGGGGAATGAAATTCTTTTTCGCCAACTCCTTCTGTCTCACATACTTCCTGCATTGAGGTGGATTCCACTTCTTGAGAAAGGTGGAGAACCTCATTGTGTGATTAGAAAACCAATCCCTAACACTGATTCTTCACCCATTCAGCAGGGCGTTCATCGCCAAGATCTACTGCTTTTCTCCAATCATCACATGCACCTTTAAGATCATTTACCATTTCTCTAGCGATACCACGGTTCTTGTAGGCAGCGGCAAGTTCTGGATTAATCTCTATTGCCTTATCGAAATCAGCAATTGCTGCTTGATAGTCTTTTAAATTGGTATTGGCATTGCCACGGTTGTTGTAGGCAGCGGCATACTGAGGATTAATCTCTATTGCCTTGGTGTAATCAGCAATTGCTCCTTGATAATCTTTTGAATCATACTTGGAAACACCACGATTAAGGAAGGCATTGGCAAAATCAGGATTGATCTTAATTGCCCTCGTGTAATCAGCAATTGCTCCTTGGAAATCTTGTAAATTTCTCTTTGCATCTCCACGGTAGTTGTAGAGTTCAGCACTTAGAGGATTAATTTCTATCGCCTTCGTGTAAGCAGTGAGTGCTCCTCGGTAATTTCCTGAGTTGTAACTTTCAACTCCTTGATGAATATATTGATTAAATAAAGGGTTCGCACGAACGACATCCGACGGCGACCCAAGAGCAAGCACAGACAGTGCTGCAGCAATGGCAGTAGTCCTGCGTGACATTCGTTTAGTGCTCTGCTGTGCTGTGAGCCTAGGTGTACCCCACAGATCAATGCAATAAAAAACCCCGCACTTGGCGGGGTTCGATGGTGTACCAATGGCTCTGTGAATTACCAAATCAACCATTTGCGGTTCTCCTGTACGGCTTTAGCAATCGTTAATCCCCGAAACAATGAGTCGATATGTGGGTTAGTGGGATAGTGGCGTGAAAAAGGACCTAAACCCCCATTAATTTCTTGAAGTTCATCAAAGCTCAGCTCTTGATCGAGCAGTTCAGTGTTGTTGTAGTCAGTGTTGAGTTCAGACATGATTTCAAGTGAGTTGAGTGAGTGATGTGTGGGGGTGTTGCCCCCTCGACTCCTTCAAGATCACAGCCCTATTGGTGAACCCCACTACACAGCTCTGGTGTAGACCCCAAGATGTTCTGGTGAGCTTCTGGTGAACCGCTCAGAAGTGAGTGCCCGACTGGGCTGACACCGTTTTTACCCGCCTGATTTCAGCCTGGATTCGTAAGTGATCCTGGGCAGTTGTATTGCTTCCAGAAAGCGCTGTAGTGCTCAATGTTGGATTTGAGGTCTTCCTTGATTTCAGCCTCAGACGCACCTGTCTTAATGCCAAACGTCGTTTCCCCTTTCGAAAGCAATTCTTGGGACCACTCGAACTGGTCTTTCACGGCATTGCATTCGAGCTTTTGCTGAAGCGCTTGCGGCAGGCATCCGCTGCCTAGAGCGGAGATTGCTCCGCAGCTAATAGCTGCTGTCAGCGTTCTTCGGTGCATGGCGATCAACAGTGGTCGGTCCTTGTTCGGCATCTGGACACGATGGCGAAACCGTCTGCCCACCAAGCACAAGACCGACTGCTCAAAAGGCAGTCGGTCGATCCCCAGAAAAACTGGATACAGCTCGCCTTCTGTATCCAGAAACGTCCATCTCAAGGTCACCCCCAAACGACCCCAGGCATTAAAAACCCAGTCATAGCCTCGAAAACCCTTGCTACGACTGGGCTGAAAATTGCCTTCTAAGCAGACGGTCATCAAGGTTTGCAAGCTGCTGCAGAAGCATGAAGGCCGATTGCGAGATAGAGAGCACTGCTCTCGCTTTTGCGTGAAACCGCGCCTCCAAAGGATTGTGGTTTATTGACTGCATTGGCGCTTGTTGTCACTCAGTCGCCAAGGAATGCGCATCGTTTGCAGCCGGTCTCTGCGGTAATGCCTGATTTGGCCGGTAATCCGCGGCATCGCGTAACTGCTGATGCGGTGGCCGCGACTGGCTTCAAAACATTCAACAGCTCTGATCAGCCCATAGCGGCCTTCTTGCACCAGATCGTCGCGTTCACCAGAGCCGTTTCGCAGCAGACGGTTGGCGGCGAGATGCGCTAATCCGAGGTGCATCAGTACAGCGTCATTGCGCTGCAGGATGTGGTCAGGGATCGAGCGGCGGCGTTCATGGCGTCGTTGACGTGCAAGTCGTCGTTGAATTACCGCCGGTTGAATGCTGGTAGTCATGTGTGACATCAGGCAGGAACCCCTTCACAGTCCGCCGAGTCATGGTTGGCTTACATCACTCCTGGGGATGAACGGATTCATCCTCAAGGGGGAGGCCTGGGCACGTCATCAGTGTTTGCCGGTGCGCCCGATCAGGTAGGAGCTGAACGCCAACATCAGCACACCTGCGCAGTACTGAATCAACTCAGTGATCGAGGTCACCTCAAAGCTCACCATCACTTTGAAGGCTGTCACGATCAGGGCGACGATGATCACTTTGGTGAGCTTCTGCTTTAGCCCATCGAGATCTTCGATGTTCAGCAGGTTGTGCCGTGAAGATGATTCATCGGCCTGCCGCGGATCGATATCGGAGATCACCAATTCGTAGATGCCGTAGCCGAAAATCAGCAGGGCGATGCCGATTAAGTAGTAATCGATGCCTCCCACCACCTTCCCGATCAGCAGCGTGCTGTTGTCATGCGTGAAGTCCCCCCGGAAGACCTTTTTTAAAACGCTGATTTCGGCGTAGGTCCCGATGACAAAACAGCTGATGCTCCCCAGCAGACTCATCACCACGGGGATCAGGGTGACCAGCCGGAACTTCCAGATCAGCGCTTCAAATCTGCGCTCTAGTCGGCTTGTTCGGTTCATGTTCAATTTGCTCATGACAATGCTTGGTCTGGATTCGTTCAGCTGCGCAGGGATGCCTTAAGCGAGGGTTTCTGATTTCGGAGGTCTGGGTGCAGGTGGCGGTCCCATCAGCGCTGGTATGGAGAGTCCCGCAAGGGCTGTGCTGACGGCCAGAAAAACAGCCAGTGGAATGGGCTTAACCAGCGGCTGCCGTTCCATCACGGTGCCGCAACGGGAGCACACAGGCAGGGCCCCTTTTGGAGGGTGCAGTACGACCGCAGGACCGCAGCAGCAATCAGGGCAGCGGAACCGAGGCATTACTAAAGAGCGCGGTGTGATGCACGAAGTAGTGATCAATTAATTGTATGAGTAATGACGCCTATATAAACATCAGGTCACATTGACTTGGCAACGTTAATGCTACAAGGTGACGCTGTATACCAGGCATGCCAGTGGGCCGCCAACACTGCTAAATGCGGTGTCGATTAGTCCATCGCCGTTTGAATCGTAGTTCGATTTTTCATACGCTCCAAGTTTGCTGAGGTCTAAAATGTCGCCTTGGTAAGGATTGAAATCCATGATGGTCATATGACTTCCCCAGTTTCCGTTCAAATCTAGTGCCCAGGGCACAAAAGTATCTGCCCCTTTGTCTCCCCATACATTAGCTGATCCACCGTAATTGATGATTGTGTCGTTTTCTGAGCCCCCGCGAAGTTGATAGCAAGTTCCATAATTATGCAAAACGTCGTTTCCTCTGTTGCCATTGATGATCTTTCCTGCACCTACACCCCAAGTCGCTCCTTGGTGGATAGTGATTACATCGTTGTCAGCTCCCCCAAGGATATTCCCATCGGAGTATCCAGTAGGCGATGCAAGTAGATGGATGTCGTCATTGCCATTGTTGCCATTGGCAAAATTATTCAACCCAGAACTTAGTCTTATTGTGTCATTCCCTCCCATGCATCTCGCCCACAAAGAGCCGTTAACTGTAGAGCCTTCAATCCAGTCATCTCCTGCAGCGGCTTGCATTTGTTCTGCAGTAGACCCGACGACGTAATCGTCAGCTATGTTTCGCAGATCTAAATAAGCCATTTGCGCAAAATTGAAAATCGCTATTACTTGTCCTAGCAAAACCCAGTTATTGGTGTAGGTAATGCATTTTTTCTTAAGAAGTTTGGGATTTGTGGTCTGATTGTTTCTTCAAGAGCTTGTGCTGTCAGTTTTATATTTAAGCTTTGGACGAACCCAATTGGCTGCAGCTAGTGGTGGTCACATAAGGGTTTACAAGCAAGCAACAGAATGTTTGTGGCGCATCAAATTTCTCTTTCGGGATCTTCGTGAATCGGCAGAAGGTTGAGCAGTCAGCCCAAAAGTACAGTTCGTTGGTATTGGCGTCATTGAAGCCAAAGAGCAGGGGTCCAAGATTCTCAGAGTTGCCTCCCGTGGCTGAATTTCACATCTGCACCGAGTCAAATCACGGTAAATTCGATGAGATTGTCGATGCGGTCAAGCACGAGCCCTGGTACATCATTCAGTCCTGCAACCATCCACCAGAGACGACACTACGAGAGGCTGATAAGTAGCAAAAAAGGGCAATGGGCAATCAAAAGCCCCTGCGTTAGCAGGGGTAGCGTTTACTCGTTTTGAATCACTTCAGTACAGAGGACTTTTTTTTGCATAGTGGTCTTGCACCTGTTTCCAAAATCTCTCCCCAACGTTTTTCAGGCCTTTGCCGATCTCCCTGCCAATCTCTTTCATCACTGGGCTTGTGTGGGCGATGCCACCTGTAGCAACAGCGAGTTCTTGAATCGAAAGCTCTTGATCGGTGTTCTCAGAGATGAATGAAGTTTTCATTGGATTGTTCTTTGTTTGGTGTGTGAAAGAGAGGCATTTATTTCTCTCATGCGTACACCATCGCTGCTGATTGTTTGAGGATCTGGTCATCCTCTGGTCAGCATTTGGAAGGGTTTTGGTGAAGAGCAGGTGAGTGCGTTAGTCCCTGTCAACTTTCTTCCCTCAACCCAATGCCTCCACTAGGTCTGCTTTGGCCACTAGGTCAGCTTTGGGACAGGCAAAGGCAATGGATTCGGTCAAAGACAAGTCAAAGCTAGTAGCACATTGCAGTGAGGGCCTAGATCTTGACAGAATCATGTGTTGCCATCTGTGGTCCTGCCATGCCTCTCAGCTCCCTGGTGCGCCTGTTGCAGTCCTCAGCGCTGACCAGCGAGCTTGGCGAACGCATTGATCGATCCGACCGGCTCCTGCTCCGCGGGGGCGGTCGTGGAGCCAGAGCTCTGGTGGCCAGTGCCCTGGCGCGACATCAGGACCGCCCTCTGCTTGTGGTCGTGCCAACCCTCGAGGAAGCCGGTCGCTGGACGGCTCTTTTGGAACTGATGGGCTGGCGCAGTGCCCAGCTGTATCCCACCAGTGAGGGTTCGCCTTATGAACCGTTTGATCCCACTAGTGAAATCACCTGGGGTCAGCTTCAGGTGCTCAGTGAATTGCAGCTGGATCAACAGAGCCGCGATCTGGCGATTGTGGCCACGGAGCGTTGTCTTCAACCGCATCTGCCTCCGCCTCAAGCCTTGTCTGATCGATGCCAAACCCTCCGTAAAGGGGACAGTGTTGATCTTGAAGAGTTAGCCACAAGCTTGGCCCAGCTGGGTTACGAGCGGGTTTCGACCATTGATCAGGAAGGGACCTGGAGCCGCCGTGGCGACATCGTTGATGTCTTCCCTGTCAGCAGTGAGCTGCCAGTGCGGCTGGAGTTCTTCGGCGATGAGCTCGACAAGCTGCGTGAATTCGATCCAGCTAGCCAGCGATCTCTTGATCCGATTGAAAGCCTGCGACTGACGCCGACCGGATTCAGTCCCTTGATCGCTGAACAGTTGCGCGATGCCATGCCGGATGGTCTGGACCAGCTTCTCAGCGAGGAATGCCTTGCTGAATTGCTGGAGGGAGGGACTCCCGAGGGCATGCGCCGCTTGCTTGGTCTGGCTTGGCAGCAGCCAGCCTCATTACTCGACTATCTCCCGGCTGATAGCTGTGTGGCGATTGATGAACGACGTCATGGCCGCTCCCATGGAGACCAGTGGCTCGATCATGCCAGGGAGCATCACGACGAACTGGCGTTGCCGTTACCCATCCTTCATCGCGACATCGAGGAGGCGATGCGACTGGCAGAAGCTTTTCCCGGTTTTGACTTGGCCGAGCTGCAGGAAAGTGATGCCCATGCCAACGCCTTTGATCTCAACAGTCGTCCTGTCCCGGCCTATCCCAATCAGTTTGGGAAACTCGGTGAACTGATCAAGAGCTACAACAAGGAGAAGCAAGTCGTGTGGCTGCTCTCTGCCCAGCCCAGCCGAGCTGTTGCGTTGCTGGAAGAGCATGACTGCATCAGTCGCTTCGTTCCCAATGCTGCAGATGCGCCAGCGATTGAGCGTCTGATTGAACAGGGAACACCTGTAGCTCTGAAGACCCGCGGAACAGCTGATCTCGAGGGTTTACAGCTACCTGCTTGGCGAGTCGTTCTAATCACTGACCGTGAGTTTTTCGGGCAGCAGACGCTTACCAGCAGCGGCTATGTCCGCCGCCGCCGCAAGGCGGCAAGTCGCACGGTGGATCCCAACAAGATGCAGCCCGGGGATTTCGTGGTGCATCGCAATCACGGCATCGGTCGTTTCCAAAAGTTGGAAAAGTTGGCGATCAGCGGCGAAGTACGTGACTACCTAGTGGTGCAGTACGCCGACGGCATCCTGCGGGTGGCGGCAGACCAGCTGGGCAGCCTCGGTCGCTATCGCGCCAACAGTGATGCTCCCCCCCAGCTCAGCAAGATGGGTGGATCGGCCTGGGTCAAGGCCAAGGAACGTGCCGGAAAGGCCTTGCGCAAGGTGGCGCTCGACCTGGTGAAGCTTTACGCCGAGCGACATCAGGCGCCTGGATTCTCGTTTCCTATCGATGGTCCTTGGCAGAACGAGCTGGAGGAGTCATTCCCTTATGAACCGACTCCGGATCAGCTCAAGGCCACAGCCGATGTCAAGCGCGATATGGAAAAGTCGCAACCGATGGATCGCCTGGTTTGCGGGGATGTTGGCTTCGGTAAAACAGAGGTGGCGATTCGGGCCATTTTTAAGGCGATCACTGCCGGCAAGCAGGTCGCGATGTTGGCTCCCACAACAGTGCTTGCGCAACAGCATTGGCGAACGCTTTCAGAGCGTTTTGCGCCTTATCCCATCAAGGTGGCTCTCCTCAATCGCTTCCGAACCACTAGCGAGCGGAAATCGATCCTTGAAGGTCTCAAACAAGGAACAATCGATGCTGTTGTGGGAACGCATCAGCTGCTGAGCAAGAGCACGGTGTTCGACAAGCTCGGTCTGCTGGTGGTGGATGAGGAACAGCGCTTCGGTGTCAACCAGAAGGAAAAGATCAAAGCGCTGCGCAAAGACGTCGACGTGCTTACCCTCTCGGCGACGCCAATTCCGCGCACGCTCTACATGAGCTTGTCAGGAGTGCGGGAGATGAGCCTGATCACTACGCCACCTCCGTTGCGTCGACCGATCAAAACACATCTCGCCGCCCTTGATGAAGAGGCGGTTCGCAGTGCCATCCGTCAGGAGCTCGATCGCGGTGGCCAGGTCTTCTACGTCGTCCCGAGGGTTGAGGGTATTGAAGATGTTGCAAGTCAGCTGCGTCAGATGCTTCCCGGTCTCCGACTGCTGGTGGCGCATGGTCAGATGGCAGAGGGAGAGCTGGAAAGCGCCATGGTGGCTTTCAATGGCGGTGAAGCTGATGTGATGCTCTGCACCACGATTGTGGAAAGCGGACTCGACATTCCCCGAGTCAACACAATCCTGATCGAAGATGCACATCGATTCGGATTGGCGCAGCTTTATCAGCTGCGTGGACGTGTCGGCCGCAGTGGCATCCAGGCCCATGCCTGGCTGTTTTATCCGGGTAATGCCTCTCTCAGTGAAGCGGCACGCCAGCGACTTAGGGCGATTCAGGAATTTGCTCAGCTGGGCAGTGGTTACCAGCTTGCGATGCGGGATATGGAGATCCGTGGGGTTGGAAACCTATTGGGCGTTCAGCAAAGCGGGCAGATGGAAGCCATCGGCTTCGATCTTTATATGGAGATGCTCCAGGAATCCCTTGCCGAGATTCAGGGCCAGGACATCCCTGCCGTCGACGATACCCAGGTGGATCTGCAGGTCACCGCGTTCATTCCTGCTGACTGGATCACCGATGCCGACGAGAAGATGGCGGCCTATCGATCGGCGGCAGAATGTGTCACAAGCGAGTCACTAGTTGAACTTGCAGCGATTTGGGCTGATCGCTACGGCGCTCTGCCCGGTCCGGTTCAGTCGCTGCTGCAGCTAATGGATCTGAAGCTGCTTGCCAAACGCTGCGGTTTTTCACGTATCCGTCCTGAGAAGCCGAACATCGCTTTAGAAACACCGATGGAAGAGCCTGCTTTCCGATTGTTACGCCAGGGTTTGCCGCAGCATCTGCATGGCCGACTTGTCTATCAGGCAGGGTCTGGTGCAACGGCCAAGGTGATGGCCAGAGGTTTAGGCGTGTTGCCCATGGAGAAGCAGCTTGAGGAAATTAAGAACTGGCTTGAGCAGATGGCAGCTCAGATTCCTGATGCCGATGGACTGACGTCCGATGAGCGTGAAAAGCAGCAAGCCGCCCGTAACGAGGCCGTTCTCAGTGTTTAACACTTGCCCTTGAGCCTGCTCTCAGGGTAAAGATGAGAAAGTTCCGACACAATGCGCAATTCTTCGTTACACTGGCAAAAGATAAATGGACCACGTGGGCGAATTCATCGATCCGATTAGCAGCATGGGTTCAATGGGTCTGCTTTCGAGCTTGATCGGAGCGGCAGCTCTTGGGATTTATGCCCTATGGCAAGACGATTCACAAAACAATGATGACGATGATTCATCTCCTGGTGGCGGGTTAATGCAGCCTGTGGCCTGACATTAGAGAAGCTCAATTTCAGGGTTAGTCATATTCCCTCATAACCATCACTCGTTTGGGTGATGGTTTTTTTGTGTCTACGTAAGAGCTTGGAACAGTCCCACGTTGTTCACGACATTTGAACCGAACGTTGCTTCGATGTCAGTGGTGTTGGCTTCCAGTCTTCTGCCTGTCATTTCTCGCTGCCATTCCGGCGCAGGCGGTGTCCTGGGAAGCCATTGATGTTCTTCGCAATAAGCTCTTGCAGGCTGGTGTGCGCGTAGTTCAAAAAGACTGCTCTCAGCGAGGGCTCCAGGGTCTTTATCACCCAAGCAGCGACACCCTTGTGGTCTGTCGATCGCACAGGTCCCCAGACCAGGTCTGGGACACCCTTGCTCACGAGGCGACCCATCGCATGCAGCGCTGCGCTGGAGGCCCAATTTCGAACCAGAAGCACCATCGCGCCATGTATTCAGCCCTTGCGCGCAGCCATCCAGCAGAGGTGCGTTCGATTCGTGTGTATCCCCGTCAGCAGCAGTTGGCTGAACTTGAAGCCAGGTACACCGCCAAGCTGCCTCCCCGCGATGTTCTGCAGCTGTTCGATCGCTACTGCGGAGTTGAGGCTCTTTCTTAGCTGAACGCTACCCATCACGACTTGTTCACCAAAACATTCATAGGGATTAATCATGAATTCATTAATGATGCAACTAGCGCTGGCTGCGCTCGGTCCGTTCGTTGGCAATGGCTCCATGCCGATGGGGGATATTCCGATGGTGGGGCTTCCGATTGGAGGTTTTCCAGCAGGACGAGGGCGCTCCGTCCTGCCCGTGTCCCAGCCGATGCCCCGTTACCCCTCGGTATCGATGCCAGGGCGAAGCTCATCTCTGCAGCTTGCGTCATTGGCCACGGCCACATGCTTGATGCGAGAACGACAGCTAAGCCGCGCACAGGCTGTAGATCTTCTTAACCGCCAAGGGCATGTTTGGGGATGGGAATTGCGATGGGCACAACGCATTGAGCTGGCTGCTGTGGACGGAGCGATCAATGCAGCTGGAGGCTGCAGAAGCATGGTTCGCAGAATTCAAAACAGCCGTGTTTCCATTCCACCGATGGCAACAGTCCCAGTGAATCAAAATCCAGCTGGCTATAGCAGCCGCAGTGAACGTGAGGGATTTGGATTGTTTCCCTACCGCTGAAGGGCTGAGCGCAGGTTTGCGGACCCCGGTTGGTAAACCTGACCGCGTTGTGGCGATCGCAGCGCTTTGATCAAGGTGGATTCTGCCGCCCGGTACTGACTGTCTTTGCCTGTACCAAGCTGCTCGACGGTGAGCGATTGGATCTCCTGATCGCTTAACTTCACGTCCACGTCAGGGCGGATGCCGTTTTTGTGGATATCAGTGCCTTTGGGGGTGAGGTACTTGGCAATGGTGACCGTCAACCCCGATCCATCCGAGAGGCCACGGACGGACTGGACCAATCCCTTCCCAAAGGTTTTCTGACCAACCAGAACGGCTCGCTTGTTGTCCTGGAGTGCACCGGAGAGAATTTCGCTGGCGCTGGCTGAACCTTCATTCACCAGTACCACCACCGGACTGTTGGTCAGCGCACTGCCTGTGGCGCGTCGAACATCCTGAATGCCGTCTCGGGTCTTGGTGCTGACGATGGTGCCTTCATCCAGCCATTGCCTGGCAATGTCGATGCTGGCTTCCAGAAGCCCACCCGGATTGGTGCGCAGATCGAGCACGTAGCCTTGCGCGCCCTCCTTTTCGAGCTCACGGATAGCGGCCCGCATCTCCCGTGAGGCATTGGCATTGAATTGTTTAAGACGGATGTAGCCGACTTTTTTGCCGTCTGCTGCTGTGTTGAGCCGACTTTCAACCGCATGAATTTCGATTCGTGCTCTCTTGAGAGGCACCGTGACCACCGTCCCTTTCCGTCGTAGACCGAGGGTTACCTGGCTGCCTTCCTGCCCTCGAATCAACTTGACAGCATCTTCAGTGGTCATTCCCTTTGTGGACTTGCCGTCGATCGAGACGATCACATCCTTGGGTTGCACACCAGCCCTGGACGCAGGGGTGCCTTCGATCGGGGACACCACAAGAATTTCTTTGGTGTCTTTGTCGAGCGTGATCTGGATGCCAACCCCCGTCAGCTCTCCGGAGGTGTCGATCTGCAACTCCTTGAACTCTTTTGGATCTAAGAAGCGTGTGTAGGGATCATCGAGGCTGGCGAGCATGCCTCGGATCGCTTCATATGACTCTTCAGTGCCTGCATAGCTTTTGGCCAGCAGATCTCTCCTCAGGCTGGTCCATGTTTCGGGTGAATACTGTCCTGATGTGTCCAGAAAATCCCTGTAAACGATCTGCCAGACCTGATCGATGACCTCCTTGGGACTGTTGGTGATCGAGGAAGAATTGGTACTAGGTAGTCCAAGGCCTGGTGCCGCTACTGCAATGGCTGCAGTCAACCCACCTGCTCCTAGTAGCAGCAGCACACCTCTGTGATGTGCACGAGGCGATCGAGGACTTTTGGTAATCATTAATGTCCTTCAGGACCCTTCCTTCAGATTAACGAGCTGATCCGGATCTACCCAGCGTCCGTCGTCTTTAATCAGCTGAATCAAAGCTTGAACACCATCGGCTTCCGGTACTTTGCGGATCTCTTCACGACCTCGATAAAGCGCGATCGTGCCAGGACCTTTACCGACATAACCGTAGTCAGCATCTGCCATCTCACCTGGACCGTTGACGATGCATCCCATCACGGCGATGTCCAGACCAGACAGATGACAGGTTGCATTTCTCACCTGATTCAGCACTTCTTCGAGATTAAACAAAGTGCGACCGCAGCTCGGGCAGGCCACGTATTCGACCATGGTTTTGCGTAAGCCAATGGCCTGAAGAATCGAGTAGCAGACAGGTATTTCCTTCTCAGGTGATTCAGTCAACGAGACTCGGATCGTGTCTCCAAGACCCTCGGAGAGCAGGGTTGCGATTCCTGCAGTGCTCTTGATTCGGCCGTAATCCCCATCACCGGCTTCGGTGACTCCAAGATGCAAGGGGAAATTAAATCCTGCGTTGTCGAGTGTGTCGGCCATCATTCGATAGGCAGCAAGCATCACAGGGGCTCTGGATGCCTTCATCGAAATCACGATGTTGTGGAAATCAAGGTCGTCACAGATCCGCACAAATTCCATGGCCGACGCCACCATTCCCTCGGGAGTGTCGCCGTAGGTGAACAGCATGCGCTCGGCCAGGGAGCCGTGATTCACCCCGATCCGCAGGGCTTTGTTCTCCTTCTTGAGTGCTTCGACCAGTGGTGAGAATTTGTCCTTGATGCGCTCACCAATGGCATCAAATTCTTCCTGACTGAAGTCCTGACGATTGGGGTCAGGTTTGTCAAATACGAACAGACCGGGATTGATCCGCACCTTGTCCACGTGTTTGACCACTTCCAGTGCGATCCGAATGCCGTTGTGGTGAACATCTGCCACAAGTGGAACATTGCATCCCTGGGCGCGCAAAGCCGTACGGATCTGGCCCATGGCCTTGGCGTGAGCCAGCGTGGGTGTAGTCACCCGCACGATCTCGCAGCCAACATCAACCAGTCGTTGGATGCCTGCAACGGATCCTTCGATGTCGAGGGTGTCCTCGTTGATCATCGACTGAACGGCAACCGGGTGCTCACTGCCGATGGGGACTTCGCCGACCATGACCGTCCGCGTGCTGCGCCTGCGAATCACCGTGTCGTAACGGGGATTGATGGCCACTTCACTGCTGCTTTCAGGAGCACTGGTCAAGGTGCCGGTCATGGATCGGACGGGTTCTGAGCCAAACCTTGGCATAGACGTCAGCGCACTGACTTGGGTTTGTCCCAGTCATGCCACTTTTGGCGCTCAAGGGGGGACGATCCTGATCAGGCTGGAGAGCTGAGAGCCCCTACAGCAGATCGAGTCTGCATCGGACTTCTCGCAGATCCTGCATGGTTAGATCCTGAGGTGCTCCAGCCTCGCGTGAGCGGAAGCGCAACAGGTATGAGGGATGAAATATCGGCATGAAGTTGCGGCCGTCATGGTTCTGCCATTGGCCCCTCAGCTTGCTAATGCCGCTTCGGACGCCAAGGATTGCCTGCAGGGCTGTGGCTCCTGAAAGCAAGACAAGCGCCGGATCAATCAGATCGATCTGTTGCTTCAGCCATGGTCTGGAAATGTCGATCTCCTTGGCTGTGGGTTTGCGATTGTGAGGTGGCCTGCACTTCATCACATTGCAGATGTAGAGCTCGTTCTGTTCGTCCAGGCCTGCTTCGAACATCAGTTCACTGAGCAGCTGTCCCGAGCGACCCACGAACGGCAAACCACGGGCGTCCTCTTCAGCTCCGGGTGCTTCACCGATCAGCATCAAGCGGGCATTCGGATTGCCACGTCCAACCACCACCTGAGGGCTCTGCTGAAGATGTTTGAGCTCATTCGGCGGAGCTGATGTCATCAAATCGTCGTTTCAGTTGATTCAGGTTTGAGCATCAGCAGCAGGAATTTCTGGCCCTCTGGATCCTCCAGCCAGCATTCCGCGCCGAAGGCTTCCAACCTTGGCGCTTCCGTGCTCATGCCTCCGAGCTGGATCACATGCTGATGCCAAGCCTGGAGCTCCAGCAGAGGGTCCTCTTTGGCACGCCGTTGCAGACATGGCGCCAGAGCCGACCCTGAGGCAGGCCATGGACGGTTGCGTGAGGGTGTGTAGATCTGCAGGCATCCCTGTGCCTGCAGAGGAACAATCCAGTGATGGGAGGCCACGCCAGGTTTGGGTTTGGTGCCCAGAAGATCCGCGTAGAACTTGGCCAGCTGCTCGGGCCGACGTGAAGCCAACACCCAGCTCAGAGCAAGATCGTCACCGTTCATCTCGACATGATCCCTGGTCTCGAGGCTGGCTGTGTGATCTGTTTCTTGGTTGTTTTGACAACTCGTCTTCTCTGTTGTTTTTGACACCACATCAGGCAGGATGATCAAGCTTCTAATTGCGCATCCACTGGAGGGGTGCCGCTCCGATGTCACGCCCGCCATCCCTTTCAAGCCGGGCTGAAGCCCTCCAGCCTTCTCTCACCCTGGCGATCAGTGCAAGGGCCAAAGCTTTGCAGCAGGAGGGTCGCGATATCTGCAGCCTTAGTGCTGGGGAACCCGATTTCGATACACCCCCATTCATTGTCGAAGCCTCAATCCAGGCGCTTCGTGATGGGATCACTCGTTATGGGCCTTCTGCTGGGGACCCTGCTCTGAGGCAGGCGATCGCTAACAAGATCACCAATGAGAACGGTCTACCTACAACGGCAGATGAAGTACTGGTGACCAACGGCGGCAAACAGGCCATTTTTAACTTGTTCCAGGTGTTGCTCAACCCTGGCGATGAGGTGTTAATTCCTGCGCCTTACTGGCTGAGTTATCCCGAGATCGCTCGCCTGGCGGGTGCTCGACCGATATCAGTCCCGTCATCGGCCTTGAATGGTTTCTGCCTGGATGTTCAGGCCCTCGAGGCAGCGATTACGCCAGCCACCCGCTTGTTGGTGATTAATTCACCAGGAAACCCAACTGGCCGTGTCCTGAGTCTTGATGAGTTGCAACAACTTGCCGAGCTGGTGCGGCGTCATCCGCGTTTGCTGGTGATGACGGATGAAATCTATGAATATCTCTTGGATGACGATATCGAGCATCACAGTTTCGCGGCTATAGCACCTGATCTCAGAGATCGATGTTTCTTGGTGAATGGCTTCGCCAAGGGTTGGGCGATGACTGGATGGCGCCTTGGCTATCTCAGTGGCCCCGGCTCAGTGATCAAAGCTGCCTCGGCTCTTCAGAGCCAAAGCACCAGCAATGTGTGCAGCTTTGCGCAGCGCGGCGCTATCGCAGCAATCGAGGGGTCCAGGGACTGTGTGAAAGAGATGGCGGAAAGCTACAACAAGCGCCGAACCCTTCTGGTTCAGGGCCTTCAGGCCCTGCCCGGCATCACACTTTTCCCTCCTAAAGGGGCTTTCTATGCCTTTCCACAGCTCCCAGAGGCGTGCGGTGATTCGGTGAGCTTTTGCCAGAGAGCTTTGGAGGAGGAGGGTCTGGCCATCGTCCCTGGAGGAGCCTTTGGCGACGACCGCTGCGTGCGTTTGTCCTGTGCTGTTTCGCGTGAGACGATCGCTGATGGACTGTCTCGTTTGGCTCGCTTGCTTCCAGCTCGCTGAGTTCTCGAAACAGTTTCACTTCTAAGCAAGTCTTGATCGACATGACTTCTCGAGAACGCAGGGCCGGTGCCTTGCTGTCTTTATTGCTCTGCCAAGCGGTTACGAACCTCCCAGTTGTTGCTCAGCCCACACTCAAAGTGGGTGCCATTCCTGATCAGAACCCTGAGCGACTGAATCGTCTTTATGGCCAGTTAGCAGACGAATTGAGTGATCGTCTTAAGGTCAAGGTGCGATATGTACCGGTCAGCAACTATCCAGCGGCTGTCACAGCGTTTCGTACTGGTGGACTGGATCTTGTCTGGTTCGGCGGCCTGACCGGGGTACAGGCGCGCCTGCAGACTCCCGGGGCTCAGGTTCTTGCTCAGCGAGATATTGACGCCCGCTTTCGAAGTGTCTTCATTGCCAATACAAGCTCTGGGCTGCAACCCATTAGCTCGATCAATGGTCTCAGCAGTCTGCGGGGCAAGCGGTTTTCTTTTGGTTCAGAGAGTTCGACCTCCGGCCGTTTGATGCCACAGCATTTTCTGGCGAAGGCCGGAGTCACACCCAGTCAGTTCGGTGGTGGTCGGGCTGGATTCAGTGGGAGCCACGATGCCACGATCGCAGTGGTGCAAAGCGGTGCCTACGAAGCAGGTGTACTCAACGAGCAGGTCTGGACATCAGCGGTGAAAGATGGGCGCGTGAACTCTGAGAAGGTGCGTGTGATCTGGCGAACTCCTGAATACGTTGATTATCACTGGGTTGTTCGGCCCAAGCTGGATCAGCGGTTCGGGCAGGGTTTCACCTCGCGTCTTCAGAAAGCAATCCTTGGTCTGCAGCCCACCACACCGCGTCAGGTGACCATTCTTGAGCTGTTTTCGGCCGAGCGGTTTATTCCTGCTGAGGCAAGTCAGTACGAGCCGATCGAAAAGGTGGGCCGGGAGCTGGGCAAGATCAGGTGAAAGCGCTTTTGGAGCTCGATGAGGTGCGTCTTGCCGGTCCCCATGGGGATCGGCTTAATGCTGTCACTCTCAGGCTCCAGAAGGGTGAACGAATCGCCCTGCTAGGTCGCAGCGGTGCGGGCAAGAGTTCGCTGATCGGTGTTCTGAACGGCAGCCTGTACCCAGCAGCAGGCCGCGTTCTGTTTCAGGGAGTGGCGCTTAGGTCTCTAAGCCGGCGACAACGCGCACGGATCGGCACCCTTTGGCAGGACCTGCGTCTGATTGAAGAGCTCAGTATTGGTCAGAACGTCAATGCCGGTGCTCTCGGCCGACACCGCTTGCCATGGGCTCTGGCCAACCTGTTGTTTCGAGTCGATGCCGAGGTCAATCGATCCTGCCTGCGTCAGGCAGGTCTGGAGGAATCACTCTTGGCTGAGAGAGGACTTGATCGTCCTGTGGGACAGCTTTCGGGAGGTCAGCGGCAGCGAGTGGCACTGGCCCGACTGTTTCGACAACAGCCTGATCTGATGCTTGCAGATGAACCCCTGGCCAGCCTTGATCCCGCCATTGCCGCTGAAGTGCTGGAAAGGCTGCTCACCTCTGAGGAGGATGGCAGCCTGCGCAGTGGTGCGCAGGCTGTGATGGTGTCTTTGCATCGTCCAGAGCTGATCGATCGTTTTGATCGCGTGTTCGGCCTGCGAGCAGGTCATCTTGTGATCGATGCACCTGCAAAGGCTGTATCAGCTGGGGATCTCCGCGATCTGTATGCGCCGTGATCGCACGGATGCGGCTCACTGCACCAGCCCTCGTGTTGTTGCCGGCTCTGGCACTACTGCCGGTGCTGATTGTGGTGATGAAAGGAGCTCACGGCGGCGGGGCGGAGATTCTTGGCTCCTTTGTGGTCGCCGCAGTTACCCCTTCTCTTGACCCTGCCCTGTTGAAGTCGTTGCTGTTCGGCCTGCAGGTCACGGTCGCCACAGCACTGACCGCATGGAGTTGCAGTCTTGTGCTCGGCGTGTTGCTGGGGTGTCTAAGTTCGGAGCGTCTGTGGCTCACCTGGTGTTTTCCAGCGTGGCCGGCGACCATGCTCAGGCGCCTGATGGCCTTGCCCCGCTCCTTGCATGAGTTGATCTGGGGATTGCTGTTGATGCAGGTGCTTGGGCTGCATCCCTGGGTTGCGGTGATGGCAATCTCCATTCCCTATGCATGCCTGATCGCACGGGTCTGGCGCGATCAGCTGCAGAGCCTTGATCCTTCGCGCCTGCAGGCCATGCTCCAGACGGGGTCTTCCCCCATGGCGGCCTGCATGACGGCACTGTCGCCTGCCATGGGCTCGGTGCTGGTGAGTTACGGGGGCTATCGACTGGAGTGTGCCCTTCGTAGTGCCACGTTGCTTGGGGTTTTCGGGCTTGGCGGTTTGGGAATGGATCTTGAGCTCAGTCTCAAATCACTGCAGTTCCACGAACTGTGGACCGGACTATGGATGTTGACTGTGGTCACCATTGCCTTGGAGCAGGGGCTTCGCTGTTGGAGGAGTTGGGCTGAACAGGCCCAATTCGGACAGCGCCAGATCATGGGGTTTGCAGTCGCGGTACTGCTCTCAGCTGCTCTTGGCGCTGTCTGGCTCGCTTGGCTGTTTCCCGATTCAGGCTCCTTGAGCTGGCTTCCTGTGCAATGGCCTGATTTCAGCAGCCTTCAGCAAGCGGCTCTGGAGCTCCCCTGGATGTCGATGCTTTGGGAAACCCTGATTCTGACCCTGCTTGCGGCTGGTATATCCATTGGCCTGCCGCCATTGCTGTTGCTGGTTACTCCCGCGCCGCTTTGGCAATGCTGCATTAGCGGCTTGTGGATTCTGGTTCGGGTGATTCCACCACCTCTCGCTGTTCTGCTGCTTCTGCTGAGCAATCAGCCAACGCTGGCCATTGGTGCCCTGGCACTTGGGCTTCATAACAGTGGGGTCATGGGGCGATTGCTGCAGGAAGGTCTTGAGCAGCAGGATGACGTCGCTCAAGTTGCTCTGGCTAGCAGCGGAGCGTCCGCGCAGGTGAGTTGGCTGTATGGATTGCTCAGCCCCAGGAGCCCGTCCCATCTCGCCTATGGGGCTTACCGCAGTGATGTGATTCTGCGCGAAACGGTGGTGGTTGGTCTGATCGGTGGAAGCGGCCTCGGCTGGCAGCTTTTGGAGTCGCTTAGCTCCTTCTACTGGGCGGCTGTGGTGGTGTTGATCACCACCTATGCGGCTCTGACCCTGATTGGTGAATGGCTGAGTGATCGTTCACGGCAGCACTGGCTGCAAAGCTGACCCTGTTCAGCCGAACAGCAGTGGATTCATGCGGGCTCCCCGTCAACTGATCGTGATCGGAGATAGCGGTGTGGTCGGCTGGGGTGATCGTGAGCGAGGCGGATGGTGTGAACGCCTTCGCTGCCATTGGATGGGGCTCCCAGACGCACCATTGATCTACGCGCTCGGTGTTCGGGGTGACGGTCTTGAGGCGGTGGCAGCCCGATGGGAACGGGAGTGGTCCTGCCGAGGGGAATTACGCCGGAAGAAGCCCGAGGCTCTATTGCTGTCGGTGGGGCTCAATGACACGGCTCGGGTCGGTCGATCTGACGGCCGACAACCTCTTGATGCGCAGGCCTTCCGCTTTGGCTTTGAACAGCTGCTCCGGGCCATTCAGCCCCATGGCTCCATTTTTGTGCTCGGGCTGACCGCTGTCGATGAACAAGCCATGCCGTTCGCCGACTGTCTTTGGTACAGCAACAGCGACATCGCTCTACATGAAGCCCAGATTGAGGAAGCTTGCCTGGAGGTGGATGTTCCTTACCTCTGCCTTCACCGGGCCATGCAGGCGGAGCCTGACTGGCTGCAGTGGCTGGAGCCTGATGGCATTCATCTCAATGCCGATGGGCATTCCTGGATCGAGCAACGTCTGCGCTCCTGGAGTGCGCTCCAACAATGGGCTGGGCTCCAGTCCTTGCAACAAGTGATGACTTGCTGATCAGCGTCAGAATCGTGAGTGTCAGCAGATTGATCATGCGCGCTCTCGCTTGTGCTGCAGCCTCCTTGTTGTTGTGTGTTTCTGCCTCGGTAACGAAAGCTCAGGAGGGGCTTGTCGACTGTGAGGCTTTCTCCAGTGGTTTCACCACTCCGGAGGGCTGTATCGACGGTTCTCAACCCAGTTCAGGGCCGATTCCCGCGAATCAGGATGCGATCGATGACGACTGGGGTGACATGCCCTTCGGTTGGTATGGACCGGGAGACTGGATGGATTTTTAATGTCAGTTGTTTGGATCATCCATGCTGATGCGAGGGCTATTGAGCAGCTGTGTGAGCGCTCCTAGCGGCCACCCGAGATTGCGCAAATGGCGAGCGAGAGATCTCGACGCCTCGTAATAGCCCTCTCCGTAGCTATGGGAATAGCCGATCTCCTTCAGTGTCAAGAGAAGCAGCCGGTGCTCGCGGCGCGTACCTTCCCTTATTCCCAGCATTTGGAAGCCTCGTTCCTTGAGCTGTCTGAGGGATGGTTCGGTTAGATCCTCATGGAACCCCAGGTACATCACATGGTCGATCTCTCTATAAGCTGTGAAAACGCGTGCGCCGCGGTGGATTTCCAGGAATTGATAGCGCTCCGTGACGGCGATCACGGCATCCATGCAGGGGGCGAGTAGGGCATCCTCGATCTGAGCGATGTTCATGGTGTTGCGCTTCCTGCGGCCAGGCGTTCCTCGCAGGCCACTTCGTAGTTCCGGACAGCACCAGCGGGGATCGAGCCGTTGCTTTTGAGTTGCCGTACTGACAGCTCGACGCACTGCAGAACCACGCTGGTCAGCTCGCGTCCCTCGCACTGAGCCCAGCTGCGCAGCAACACGTGCAGGCTTGGTGGAACCGAAACCGTGAGCTTCACCTGGTTTTCCCGTGGGGGTGCCATCCGCTCGGCATTCACGTCAGCTTCATAATAGCTTGAAGTAACTCTTCAGCAACTCAGCAGTTGCTGTGCAGTTGCTGGTGAGTTGCTCCGCTTGCCTCTGGTTGTCTGCGCAGCGGCTGGTGGTCTCAGCGGACCCAGGTGATCAGGCGATTGTTGGCAGGCATCAAAGTGATCTGCTGAAGTGCCAAGCCCGCTTCCATGGCTTGTTCAAGAACCGTCGTCTGATCTCGCACTCCCCAGGACGGATTCCTTTCGCGCAAGGAGGCATCAAAACTGCGATTGCTCTCGCTGACGTGGTGGCCGTCGACGCTGAAGGGGCCGTAAACGCAAAGGGTTCCACCGCTTGGCAGCACTGCTGCTGATTGTTTGAACAGGGCGGTTGTGCAGTTCCAGGCAGAAATGTGGAGCAGATTGATCGCCACGACTGCCTGTGCAGGCTCTCCAAGTTGTTGCAGCCAACTTGTGTCTCTGACATCCAATTGCAGGGCTGCCGGCATCTTCAGAGTCAGCTGCTCGTGGCGGATCCAGGCATTGATGCTGCGGCAATGCTCAGGATCAGGATCACTGCATTGCCAGATGAGGTCCGGGAAGCGTTTCTGGAAGGTGACGCCGTGCTCACCGGATCCGCTAGCGAGTTCAAGAATCAACCCTTTACTTGGGAGCTGTTCGGCCAACGCATTTCCGATTGGGACACGGTTGCGTTGCGTTGCAGGGAAGATCAGGCGTTGATCGCCGAAGCCAGAAATCATTGGATCAGTGGCGTCGGTTCCAGTTTGTTGATGGGCGGCTTCTGTTCATTTTCCAGGCTGCTTTTGGGTGCAATCGTGAATAGGTTGAAGATCACAATCGTTGTCCCGATAGAACGCGGGGCCTGTCCCATGCCCCATCCCGCGAGACTGGCTGCTTTGCAGGCCATTCAGCAACGTCGTCCACTCGATTGTGATCCCGTTGAGCCTTTGGCTGAAATATGGGCGAGTGACGTCTTCACGTTGACGCGCATGAAAAGCTCTTTACCGAAGGATGCGTTCAAGGCCGTTCGTCGCGTTATTAGAGACGGAGGCAAACTTCAACTGCAGGTCGCTGATGTTGTTGCCCAGGCGATGAAGGATTGGGCTGTTGCCCAGGGAGCTCACTATTACGCACATGTTTTTTACCCCCTCACTAATTCCACCGCTGAAAAGCACGACGGGTTTATCAGTCCACAAGGAGATGGTCAGGCGATTCACGAATTTTCGGGAAAACTGCTGGTGCAGGGTGAGCCCGATGGAAGCTCCTTTCCAAATGGGGGCATTCGCTCAACTTTTGAAGCACGTGGATATACCGCATGGGACATCACAAGCCCTGCCTATCTGATGCGAACACCCAATGGTGTGACGCTCTGCATCCCTACTGTTTTTGTGAGCTGGACCGGGGAGGCTCTTGATAAAAAGACGCCTCTCTTGCGATCTAACGCTGCCATGAATCAACAGGCCCAACGCCTGTTGCAACTGCTCGGAAATCAGACGGTGGCCCCGGTCAACAGCTCATGTGGTGCGGAGCAGGAATACTTTCTCGTTGATACTCAATTTGCAACCCTCAGGCCTGATCTGCTGCTAGCGGGTCGCACACTGTTCGGTGCGCCATCTCCCAAAGGTCAGCAATTCGATGATCACTATTTTGGCGCCATCCCTGAGCGGGTTCAGGTGTTCATGCAGGACGTGGAGAAGCAGCTGTATCGCCTTGGTATTCCTGCCAAGACTCGGCACAACGAGGTAGCCCCGGGCCAGTTTGAGATCGCTCCGGTTCACGAGGCTGCCAACGTCGCCACGGATCACCAACAACTGATCATGACGGTGCTGCGCAGTACCGCGAAGCGGCATGGCTTCAGCTGCCTTCTCCACGAAAAACCATTTGCCGGAATCAACGGCTCCGGAAAGCATGTGAACTGGTCGGTGGGCAACAGCACCCAGGGAAATCTGCTTGATCCTGGCAAGACGCCCCATGACAATCTTCAGTTCCTTCTGTTTTGCGCCGCTGTGATCCGTGGCGTCCACTGCAATGGCCCTTTGCTGAGAGCGGTTGTCGCCACTGCTGGTAATGACCATCGCCTGGGTGCCAATGAAGCACCACCAGCGATTATTTCCGTCTACCTGGGTCAACAGCTCGAGCAGGTGTTTCAGCAGATTCAGCGAGGGGAATCCAGGGATAGCTCCAGTGGTGGCGTGATGCGCATCGGAGTTGATTCACTCCCGGAATTCCCCAAGGATGCGGGTGATCGCAATCGAACCTCGCCGTTTGCGTTCACGGGTAACCGTTTTGAGTTCCGTGCGGTGGGCTCCGGGCAGTCGGTGGCAGGTCCACTCGTAGCGATGAATACCGTTTTGGCCGACTCCCTGGAGTGGATGAGTAACCGCTTGGAAGCAGAAATGGGAGACGGTCAATCGCTTGAGCAGGCCGCGGCGTCCGTGATCAAGCTGGTGATGGATCAGCATGGTTCCGCTGTTTTCGGAGGTGACGGTTACTCCGATGCCTGGCACCGCGAAGCCACCGAAGAGCGTGGCTTGGAGAATCTGCGCAATACAGCAGAAGCTCTCCCCGTTCTTCAACGGCAAGAAGTGCGCGATCTGTTTCAGCGCCACTCCGTGATCAGTCCTGTCGAGCTCGATAGTCGCTACGAGGTCTATGGAGAGCAATACGTGCTTGCTATCGAGGTAGAGGCGCGCGTGGCGTTGTCCATGGTTCGAACGCAAATCAGTCCTGCTGTCCAGAACCATCTGGGCTCCATGGCCACCAGCTTGCAGCAGCAGCAATCACTCGGTGTGAATGTGGATCCCAGCGCCCTTCATCAGTTGGCAGATCTTCATCGGCGAATGGGCGACCATGCCGAAGCCCTTGAGAGTGAATTACACCAGATCCACAACGGAGATACTGCTGCCTCGATGCACCACTGTGCTGGTGTGCTCTTGCCGAGGCTGCTGCAGCTGCGTGATGCTGTCGATCAGCTTGAAAATCTGGTCGATGATGACCAGTGGCCCTTGCCTTCTTATCGGGAAATGCTCTTTGTGCGTTGAACATGAAGTTGTTCTCAATCCTCGATAACTTGCACCCAATGCATCAAGGGTTGCGTTGCCGCTGAGCTCGGTTTCCGACGGCCTCGACTGGGTCATCAGTATTGACGCCTTCCGGATGCAACGGCCTTCGAGCTTGCACAGCAAGCATTCAGCGACGTGCGTCTGAGCGTGATCAAGGCAGGAGCTGCCATGGGTCTGGCCGCAAATCCGCTGCTCAGTGTGGCTAGTGCACTTGCTGATCTTTCCATAACCACCCGTGCGCAGCTGTTCGCTGCGGCTTGTGCGGCGGAATTGCTGATTCCCGGTTTTCTCAACAGCGAAACAGCTCGATATGAATTGCTCGTGCCCGTGCTCGGTCCCACTGTGATCAGCCAGTTGGCTGTGGAGTTGGGTCTCAAGGCTGCAAGGACCGCCACACGGGATGCCGTGATGACGAGAGTTTTCGGTCGCAGGGTGACTCAGAGAGCCTTGATGACCAAGACGATTCCTCTCGTGGGTTGCCTGATCGGTGGCGCCTGGAATGCTTTGGAAGTTGAGGTGATCAGAAACCGCACGCTCCACTACCTCACGAATCAGGTCATGGACCCGGTGGAGGTTGTCGATGTCGAGGTGGTGTCCAGCTGATGCAGGCTTTCAATTTGTCCTCATCTTGTAGACCCTGCAAATCCTTTCTGCAGGCGTCCCGGAGGAGGTGTCGAACCGTCTGATCAAGGGTTCGACCCTTACTCAATACATCAGATTGTTGTGATTCACACAGCCGTGGATGGAGGTCTATCGCTGAATGGTCTCAGGTGTTTTATGCGTATGAGCTATGAACCTGGAAGCCTGGACTGTCGTCTTCTGATTGATGCAAAGCATCATCTGGAGCTCGCACTCGCTTCACTCAGTGGTCTGCCCCAAAGTGATCACATTCAAAGACAGTTGAAAGCTGTTCATCAGCAGCTTGAGGGCATGCATGATCTCAAGAGGTCAATGCAAGTAGACGATGCCTGAATCACCATCCTCGCTGGCTGAAGCTCGATTGATTTGATGCACTCCTGAGTGACAATGGGATCACCCAACTCAGTTCGCATGTTCGAAAAGAAGGAGCGCCCTGCCTGGCTCAACTGGTTGTTTTTGGGCATTTTTCTGCTCTCGAGCTGGCAGCTCGCCGGCTTCTGGTTTGAGAAGCTGCACGGCTAAACCAACCGTCTATTCAGTTGCCATCACCTTGGCAGTGGATCGAGGAGTGGATCGAGGCACCTCTGCTGCTGGCTGAGCAGAAGTTCTATTCAGTTCACGTTCGAGCGCTTCAACCCGGCGCTCACGCAGACAATATTTGCAGCCGCCAGTGGTCTGGAGGTGCCGTTCAGGAGTGATAGTGATTTCCTGAACAGGATGTTTGCAGCAACGAATCTTGACAGGGCTTTTGTAGCTCCGCCACTGGATGCCGGAGTAGTCAAACTGATCACCGAAGCGCTGTTTTGCTCGCTTCAGGAACGTTTCCAGCGTGATCCTTGCTCCCATGTGTTCAATCTATGGGCTGTGGACGGCAACTTCGCCCACGCTGTTATCCGTCTTCATGCTCCATGACGGCTGTGCGGGCGCCAGAGTGCTCGACCGTGATGCTGTGCAGGTGGATGGCCGCAGACAAGGCCGTTGAAGTCATGAACTGGACCCATCAATCAGCCTGGCTGCCTCCTGAGGTCAGTCAGATCTGGATGGATCGCTGCGTTGAGCAGATCAGCTGGGATCAGCCGAAGGTCCGCGTTTATGGCCGATGGCATCTGGTGCCGCGACTGACGGCTTTTCTTGCCGATCGCCAGGTTTCCTATCGCTACAGCGGTGCGGTGCATCGAGGTGACGGCTGGCCGGACTGGTTTCTTCCTCTTCTGGATCGTGTGTCTGCAAGGAGCTCAGCTCCGTTCAATGGCTGCCTTTTCAATCTCTATCGCGATGGTCAGGACCGGATGGGGTGGCACGCTGATGACGAACCGGAGATCGATGGGTCATTCCCGATTGCTTCGCTGTCGCTGGGTTCAAGCAGAGACTTGCAGTTCCGCCATCGATTGAGTGGGATGCGCTCCGATGTCACGCTTGCTGACGGCGACCTTCTGTTGATGGATCCCGATTGTCAAAGGCTTTGGATGCACGGCTTGCCAGTGAGAAAGCGCGTGAAACAAGCAAGGCTCAATCTCACGTTCCGTGTGTTCCGCTCAGTGGGCTCAGCAGCAGGCTCCAGATCGGGACACTGAGCAGAGCTGTCAGTGTGCTGATCAGGATCAGCTGTGCCGTTCTGGCGGCGTTGAGTTGTTCTGATTCGGCGATGAGCAGAACGGAGATCGCCGTTGGGGCGGCTGCCTGCAGGACCAACGCCTGACGGGCATAGCCAGGCAGCGGAAAGGCCAGGCTGATTATCAGCATCAGGGCTGGAAACAAGACAAGTTTGCAGATCAGCGGTGCACTCAGATCAACTGCTGGTCCCTTCATTTTTCGCGCTGCGATATCCCCCAGGCGCATGCCTACAACAACCAGCGCCAAGATAATCACCGCGCGCGACGGCACCCAAAGAGCCTCACGGATGGGCTCATGCCATGGGCTTGCTTTGACAATTAATGCCCCAAGTAGTCCTCTTGTGGCCGGGCTGTCACTGAGATGTCGCAGCAGACTCCGCCAGCGCTCGCGAGTCGTTTCCGCTGGGCTGTCTCGGGTCAGCCAGAGAGGGCCAAGGCCCCAGATCAACAGCGTTGCCCCCAGGTCGTAGCCAATGCTCACCGGCAGCGCCTCCGCTGGAAGCAGAGCCAGGCTGGCTGGAATTCCGAAGTAAGCCGTGTTGCCGATGCAGCTACCCAGTTGCAGGTCCGGCTGACGCAGGGCGGCAATGCCAGGACTCAGCCAGCGCAGGATGATCAGCATCAGGGCGATGGCTGCAACCGCGATCAGCGCCATGCCAAACAATGAACCATTGAGCCCGCCATGAAGCAGCAGCCCCATCAGGCTGACCGGAACGCCGAAACGCACTAGTGGAAAGGCCACGGGTGCAATCCACTGAGATCGCCATCGTCCGATGAGTGCTCCCACGATCAGGCAGGGAACCATCTCCCAGAGGAGGTTCAGCACTGGAGATGCATCAACGACTTAAACACTGAGAATTCAGCCCCTTGTGCCAGACTCCCATCCGTCCGCGCCAAGGGGCCACTGTGACCATTGCTGCACCCTCCTGCTTGATTCAGAGGCATTTCCTTCAGCTCAGCGCGACCCTGGCTGAGCGGTGCCAGCAGCTGCAGCTGGAGCTGTCTGATCAAGTGGCCAGCTTGCCGTTCGGCAATGAGCGATGGCTGTTGACCGAACGAGAGCTCTCGGCTGCGGAGAATGCGCTCTTGCGCCTTCATGACCGGTTTGATCAGGTTGTTTCGATCCCGTAGTAGCGAAGCGGGATGCCAAAAGTCACGACGTCATGTGGATCACTTGGCAGCAGAGCAACAATTGCAAGTTCTCGGTCGTCAAATGCTTCCTTGGATTTAACGACGAATGACGCTGCATCCGATGCGCTCCACAGGGGTGCTCCACTGCTGCGCTCTTCGCGATAGGTCTCGAACACGGCTGCAAACTCCTCTCCGTCGTCAGCATTGCTGAGCATCAACTTCAATGCGGAGTCATCACTCCTGGTCTGGATAAGTTCGAACAGCTTTTGCATCAGTGGATGGTCGATGGTCGTGGAGACCCGGACAACATTGCCGATCGTTCCCACCGCGGTGACGTGGAATCGTCTTCGATCGGCACGGGCATCGATCACTGCTACTGGCAGGGTTAGATCCCACTGGTGGTGTTCGCCAACGTTGAGGGCAAGGCTGCGCAGATCTTCGGCATGGTCCTCGCAAAGCTGTTGAACCCGTTCGCGTTGGTCCATATCGCGTTATGGGTCAGGGTGAGCCGATAGTTCGACCGTGTGTCTGACTGAATCGCTCATCCAATCAAGCCCTTAAACGTTCTCACCATGGCCAAATTCATGCCAAAAAACGGGATCCTGCGGTTTGGATTCCGATTAGTGCGCCATTTGATTGAGAAATCGCCTGCTGCGTTCTTCCTTTGCCTGCGTGAAGAATGTGGATGAGTCCGTCAATTCGACGACCCGCCCTGCATCCATGAACAAGACTCGGTCGGCGACCTCACGCGCGAACCCGAGCTCATGGGTTACGACGATCATCGTCATGCCATCAGCAGCCAGTCTTCGCATGGCATCCAGTACTTCTTTAACCCGTTCTGGATCCAAGGCACTGGTGGGCTCATCAAACAGCATTAGTTCGGGGTCCATGGCCAGTGCTCTGGCAATGGCCACCCTTTGTTGCTGCCCTCCGCTGAGTTCAGAGGGATATTTCAGGGCCTGATCGGCGATGCCCATCTGTGCCAAGAGGCCGTGAGCCCGTTCTTCGGCATTGGCTTTGTTGATCTTTCTGACACGGATCGGCGCCAGCGTGATGTTGTCGAGGATCGAGAGGTGCGGGAACAGGTTGAATTGCTGGAACACCATTCCGACACGCCGGCGGATTCGCCGGATCTGTCGTTCATCCTGATCTGTATCCAGAGGAATGCCGACGATCTCTAGCTGTCCGGCATCGATGGCTTCAAGCCCGTTAAAGGTGCGAATCAGCGTGCTTTTGCCGGAACCGGATGGCCCCATCACCACCAGGACTTCGCCGTGGTGGACGCTGAGATTCACCTGGTCGAGCGCTTTCTGGGAACCGTTGAAGGTCTTGGTGATGGACTCGGCTCTGACGGCGATGGTCATGAAGGAATGGCTGAAGTGGAGGCAGAGGGGCCCTGACGTTCAAGCTGGCGAGCCATAAGAGCCATGGCGGTGCACACCAGCCAGTACAGCCCTGCAAGCCAGATGTAAGTCTCGAGGTGTCGGCCGATATAGGCAGGATTGGCCAGAAGGCTTTGGCCGATGCCAAGCAGTTCCACCAATCCAAGAATGGCCATCAAGCTGGTGTTCTGGAGCAGGCCAATCGCTTGATTTGTCAGTGCCGGCACCGCCACGCGTAGAGCTTGTGGAAGCACCACGAGCTGTTGGATCTGCCATGGGCCCAGACCCAGCGCGGCGGCGGCCTCGAGCTGCGTCCCTGGAATGGCCTGTAAACCTCCGCGGACATCTTCGGCGACATAGGCCGCTGCGAAGAGCGCGAAGGCCACGACGGCTCTGAGCACTCGGTTGATTTCGATTCCGACCGGCAGGAATAGTGGAAGAAGCAGCTGCCCGAAAAACAGCACGGCAATCAACGGCACGGCGCGCATCCCGTCGATGTAGAGGCGAGAGAGATGGCGTGGCAGCGTTAGCTTGCTCCTGCGGCCGAGGGCCAGCAGGACGCCTAATGGCAGAGCCAGCAGACCGCTGAAGCCAGTGAGCAGAATCGTCAGCGTCAGACCACCCCAGTCTCTCGAGCTCACGGTCTGCAACCCAACTCCGCCTGCGAGCAGCAATAGGCCGATGGGGAGCATGGCAAGCCAACACCAGGACAGAACGAGACCACTGATTCGCCAGCGCACCGAAACAAGCGGCTGAAGCAGAGTGGCCGCTGTGATCAGGCACAACAGTCCGAGCCAAAGACAGGGTCTCCATCGCTCGTTCTCCGGATAGCCCCCAGCGGCGAACAGCGGAAGATTTTCTGTGACAACAGACCACTTAGCACTAAAAATCAGCCAGTTCGCTGTTGACCAAACGACCCAAGCGATCAGGGCCAGGATCAAAACGCTTAGCAATGTCTGCAGTGGATGACGCCTGGCCTGGAGAAGTCGTTTCCGATACGCAGTCAGTGATCCGGTCATCAATTCCCGGGCTGCTCCGCTGGTGCGCTGAACAATTTGAGGGCTGACGTGAACAAGGCGACTCCGAACAGAGTTCCCAGGGCCCAGAGGCTGTCGAAAGGCCACTCCACCACCAGCAGAACTCCAATTGAGGAGGTGAGTATGCCATCAACAATGCTCAATCCACCCGCTGGACCTGATGCACTGGCTCCTGAGGCAAGCTCCATCACACCTTCAACCAGCAGCAGGATGCCAGCGAACAGGGTGAGGCTGACTTCACTATCAATGGGGTCAATCACGATGAAGATTGCGCCAGCGATGTAAATCAGTCCTGAGAGAACACGAAACAGCTTTCCCTGACGATTGCTTTGATCGCCAAGATGCAGAAATTGTCCGATGCCTGCGGCAAATGCGATTCCACCAATTCCAATTGTGAGAAGAGTTGCGGAAGCAAAGGGAAGCAGGGTCGCAGCGATTGCGGCGATGACCAGCAGCACCGCAGCGATGCGACGGGAATTCATGAGCTCAGGAGTAATGAATCGATGCTAGGTGCGTTGTGCAGGACGAACCACGATTCGATTCAGCACCTGCATTCCTCCATTAATCAGAAGATTGAGTGCGAGAAAGCTCAGCAAAAGGATCAGGAATCCCTCGATGGCTCTTCCGGTCTGGGTAATCGCTGTATCACTTACCGAGTACAGATCAGCGAAGCCAACGGCAATGGCCAAGGTGCTGTTTTTGGCCAGATTTAAATACTGACTGCTCAAGGCCGGAAGAATCGCCGGCAAAGCCTGTGGCAACACCACTTTTCTCATTCCCAGGGTTTCGCCAATACCCAGGCTGCGGAATGCTTCCCACTGACCCTTAGGAACGGAGTCGAGTCCACCGCGAACCACCTCTGCAATCGCTGCTCCAGTGAAAACGCTCAGACCCACAAGAACCGCAGAGAACTCCACGCTCAGGTTCAGACCAAGAATGGCGACGCCTTGATTGGAGAGGCTGATGAGGCTCCCGACGGGAGCCATCGGTTCGGATGGCAGGCCAAGAAAAGCCACGAAATACCAGAAGAGAAGCTGCAGCAGCAATGGGATTTGGCGGATCAAGCCCACGTACAAGGCCGAGAGCTGACGGAGTAGGGGATTCAGACTGCGTCTTGCAGCTCCAGCTCCAACTCCCAGCACCGTGGCCAGCAGGATGCTGCAAGCAATCACTTGAAGACTGTTGAGCCAGCTCACCAGCAAGGCCCAGGCTGTGCTGTCACCCGGTTGATAGGGAAGTGTGTGTTCGCCCAGGGCGAATCCTGCAGGCTGCCAGAGCCATTTGAAGCTCAGTCCTAATTCCGTGCGGATCAGATTCACCGCCAGGTTGTTGACCAGAATTCCCACAAGAGTAAGAACCAGTCCTGCGAGGACGATCTCAAGCCATCGGAGGCGTTTCCGCTTCATTGGAACTGTTTCATTGGAATGGTGGTGCGGTGATGACTCCTCCATTGCGATGCAACTGATTGAGTCCGCGTGGGATCGGAACGGCGCTGTCTGGCCCCAGATGTCGGTTGTAGATCTCTCCGTAGTTTCCGGTCGCCCTGATCATGTTCACCACGAAATCATTGCTTAGGCCCAGCTTGCTGCCTAGATCGCCTTCAACTCCAAGAAAACGCCTCAACTTCGTGAGATCAGGATTGTCCTGAGCCTCTTTCAATTTGTCGTCCACATTGGCCTTAGTGATTCCCATCTCCTCTGCAGTGATCAGTGCATAAACCGACCAGCGCATGGCATCTGAGAGTTGTTGATCACCACCAGCAGAAAGGGGCGCCAGAGGTTCTTTGCTGAGAACATCGTCAAGGATTTCATGCTCCTCAGGTCGCTCAAATCCTGAGCGAGCTGATGCCAATTGGGATCGATCTGAAGTCATTGCCTGGCAACGACCCTGGAGATAGCCAGCAACAACTTGGTTGAGATCCTGATATTTGATGGGCTTGTATGGAAGCCCGAGTGACTGGAATGCATCATTCAGGTTCTGTTCGGTTGTGGTGCCCGAACCAACACAAATCGACTGACCTTTAAGATCTTTAAGGTTACGGATACCACTATTTCGTTGCACTAAAAGCCCTTGTCCATCGTGAAAAACGACTGGCGCAAAGCTCACGCCGTTTCCACCTGAAGCATCTCTGCTGAGGTTAAATGTTGTGTTGCGTGAAAGAAGATCGATCTCTCCTGTTTTCAGCGCTGTAAATCGTTCTGGGGCCGTGAGCGGTCTGTATTGCACCTTGCTGGGGTCACCGATGATCGCTGCCGCAAAGGCTTTGCATAGATCCACGTCCAGGCCTGCGTAGCTGCCATCTCTCTGGAGAAAGCTGAAGCCTGGGATCTTTCCGCTAACTCCGCAACGAAGTTCCCCTCTCTTTCGAATCAGATCCACCCTGGATGTATCGCCTTCTCCGAGGGATGCGCAGGCGGATACTGCCAGGCATGCGGAGAGAAGGGAGACAAGTGAGTGAAGCTTCGTCATACAAGTGGTCCTTGAAGGGCAATTTTGTCAGAACTTTGAGAGGTTTGAGACCGATGTCTGCTGACCTTGGCAGGAATCTCTAGCATTTTCCAGTATGTGGATTGAGCGCCGAAAGATGTTCCGGTTCCGACCGGGATCCTTGTTGGCCTTAACTTTTGCGCTGTCTGTGGCTGGCTCTCCTGCTTCGAGTTGGCAGCTTGGAGACCGACAGGCATACAACAACAAGATGGCCTTGCTCAACGTGATGCTTGAGGGAGCCAAGCAGCGTGCCGTTGATACTGACGATCTTCAGACTCTTTGCCTGGTGATGAGCATCGGCAACGATGTGACCGAGCGCTATCTCCAGGAGCATTCCAGCGACCAGCAGATCGAAAAGCGATTGGAAGGAATGCGCAACGATTTCACGTCCTGCTTGGGACTGCTTTACAGCGACAAGTGAACCTGTTGATCAATCAGTTCAGATCAGAGCACTAACAATTGCTGCGTCTAGCCATGTCCTCCATCTGGTTGAGCCCCGATTCGTTCGAAAAGATTGAGACTTTCTTCGTTCAATCCCAGGACTTCGACTGTTGATCCACCTTGCTCAAGCTTGCGAATGATCTGGTTGAGTGCGCTCACCCCGCTTTGATCCCAGATATGAGCTGCTGACATATCAATTGTGATCTGACTGGGATGGTCATGAACGTCAAATCCCTGGAGAAAATAAATCTTGCTGACAAAAAATAACTGTCCGCTCACGACGTACCGGCGCATCCCCTCGTTTACATCCACAGCATCAACACGAATCACCTTGGCCACCTTGCGACTGAACAGAATTCCTGCCAGAGCGACCCCTGCAATCACTCCAAGCGCCAGATTGTGTGGCGTGGTGAGCATGGTGACGGCGAAGGTCATCAGCATTACCGCCGTGTCGCTTTTCGGGATAGACCGGAGTCGGCGCAGCCCAGCGACATCAGCAGTGCTCACGGCGATGCTGATCATCACAGCCACCAGTGCTGCCATAGGGATTTGTTCGAGCCATTGCCGGCCCAGCAGAATCATGGCCAGCAGGCTGACCCCTGAAAAGAGTGTGGAGAGCCTGGTGCGTCCGCCATTGTCGATGTTCATGACTGACTGACCAACCAGGGCGCAGCCCGCCATCCCGCCAAACAGTGAGGACACAATGTTGGCGATGCCCTGACCTCTTGCTTCAACGTTTTTGTTGGAGTTACTGTCCGTGCGTTCATCGAGGATGTCCTGGGTCAGGAAGGTCTCCATCAGACCCACGAGTGAGATCGCCAGGGCCGTCGGCAGAACGATTCCCAGGGTCTCGAGACTGAAAGGCACCTTGAGATTGTCTGGCGAACCGAAGGGCCAGCTCGGTATCGGCAGTCCAGTTGGCAAGTCACCGAGACTGCTGACGGTGGGGATATCCAGGCTGAAACGGATCGAAATCACGGTCAGAACAATGATGGCCACGAGTTGTGACGGCACCAGTCGTGTCAGTCGTGGTAACCCATAGATGATCACCAGACCAAGCAGCACCAGTCCCCAGATGACTGGAATCTGACCGCCGTGAGGCAGCAGGTCATGGACATGGCCCGCAAGATCCGACTCGCCGAAATGCAGATTGATACCTAACTGTGGAAACTGTGCCTGGAAGATCAGCAACGCCAGAGCGTTCACAAAGCCACTGAGCACGCCAAGAGGTACGAAACGCATCTGGTAGGCCAGACGTAACCAACCCCAGAGAATCTGCAGGATCCCTGTGACCACACCGGCAACCAGTAAATAGGTCAACCCCAGCCCTTCGCCGCGCGCCTCCCCGGTTGCCACCAGGCCGGTCATCAGTAGAGCCGTGGAGCCGGTGGCGGAGGTGATCATCGCCGAGCGACCACCGAAAAAGGCGATCGTGATCGAAAGCAGAAACGCTCCGAACAAGCCGACCTGAGGATCGACACCGGCAATGCCAGAAAACGCAATGGCCTCCGGAATCATGGCGAAGGCCACCACAAGTCCGGACAACAGATCTTTGCTTGGGTTGCCGAAGCCAAGATTCAACTGCCGAGGCATGGATCCTGAGGCCATCAATCACTGAATGAGTGCAGGGACCGTAGTTCAGAGCGGTGGCAATCGTCCCTTTGGATCCAGTTCTCTCTTGAGTTGACGCAGCTCTGGCAACCACTCTTCGAAGGCCTCAATCAGTTCTCCTTGATGGCTGGGGAGATGGTCATGCAACTGAGCCAAATGGACTCCAGGGCATGACGTGCTGAAGTCGGCATTCACCTGATTCATCCACGCAAGGCTTTGTTGTCGTCCGACTTGATCTCCTGGGTTCCAGGCCGCTGTGATCCAGGGTTTCCAAATGGCATCACGGTGGACGAATGATGTTGCTCCGCGGTTGATCCGCGTTGTTGCTCCCCCCAGCTGCTGAGCGCTGATGCGACATTCACCATGAGGCCTCTGCTGCATCCGCGAGCTCAGGAGCTGCATCAACGGGCCGGCCTCTTGCCCCAAGGCTGGACCGAGACGAGCGAGCACCTCGCTGTGAGCCGGCATCGATGGAGCGGTTTCTGACGCGAGCCTGCCAAAGGTCGGCAGCTCCAGTTGATCCGTGCAGTACCGGATTGCAGCTTGCTGATCTGTTCCCAGGATTGGATCAAGTTGTTTCAGCGTTTGGGGTGTGGTCTCTTGAGAGCTGCAGTCCACCGCGTAGATCTCCAACCTGTCGCCCCAACTCCATTGCAGGCTGCAGGTTTCTGGCCAGCTCTCCGCGCTCTGGAGCAGCTCTGACAGTTGCGATGGAGTGATCACTCCATGGCGCACTCGCAGTGATTGGCGGCGTTGGGTGCGAAGCCTTAGGCGCGTAACCACAGCCAGGAATGGTGCAGCACCCATCAGGGCGCGCCAACGGCGGAGATCATCCGCTGTTCGGGGCGTCGATAGGGCAAAGGACTCACCTGAGCCCCAGATCCCCTCAATTGCAGTGATCGAGTCCAATGCAAGCCCTTGTGAACGGCTCAAGGGACCCATCCCTCCCGTGAGAATGAAGCCGCTTCCCGTGAGTCCGGAGAGCCCAATGGGAATGCTGCGGTCCGTAGCTCGTAAGACTTGCAACAGCTTGGCCATCGTCAGGCCTGTGCCGAACTCGACTTCTCCGGAGTCTTCCAAATAGCGGACCTCCTGATGTCGTTGCAGATCCACGGTCCAGCAGCCATCGCTTGCGCAGCGACTGGTGTTTCCTCCGGAGCAAACCCGTAAGGGTGTTGATCCGAGCGGTTGCAGCATCAGCTGCTTCAACAGCTCCTGACCAGGAGTCAGGCAACCAAGAGTCTTTGCATAACTTGCCAGCGGATTCATGGTCTTTGTTTTACGGCCGCGAATAGGTTTGATACAGATGCACCGCACGTGTGACCGAGCAGATCGTTGCTCCTGCTGCAACCAAACATGGAGTTCTGATCTGTGGTCATGGCAGCCGCAATCGTCTGGCGGTTGCCGAGTTCGAAGGGTTGGCCAACGGACTCAAAGAGCGACTGACAGGATTGCCGGTGGAATACGGGTTCCTTGAGTTCGCACGTCCCATCCTGAGAGATGGCCTGGAAAGACTGCGAGAGCAGGGGGTCGGCAAGGTACTTGCCGTTCCGGCGATGTTGTTTGCCGCTGGACACGCCAAAAACGACATCCCTTCTGTGCTCAATACCTACAGCGCTGAAACCGGACTGGAGATCGACTACGGCCGTGAACTGGGTGTGGACAGGTTGATGATTGCCGCGGCAGGGGCACGCATTCAGGAGGCTCTCAACAAAACCTCTGGGGTTGATCTCTCCGAAACCATGCTCGTGGTCGTCGGTCGTGGTTCCTCGGACCCTGATGCCAATTCCAACGTCGCCAAGGTCACCAGGATGTTGGTGGAAGGTTTTGGTTTCGGCTGGGGAGAAACCGTCTATTCGGGCGTCACATTTCCACTGGTGGAACCCGGTCTGCGTCATGTGGTGAAGCTTGGGTTCAAGCGCATCATCGTGTTCCCTTATTTTCTGTTCTCAGGGGTATTGGTCAGCCGCATCCGTCAACACACAGAGCGGGTTGCGGAGGATCATCCGGACGTTGATTTTGTGAATGCGTCCTATCTGGGAGATCACAGTTTCGTGTTGGACACGTTTCTTGAGCGGGTTCAGGAGGTAATGGGCGGAGAAGCAGCAATGAACTGCTCTCTTTGTAAGTACAGGGCTCAGGTGCTGGGCTTTGAGCAGGAAGTGGGGCTTGACCAGTCAAGCCACCATCACCACGTTGAAGGGCTGACTGAAGCCTGTGCACTCTGCGAACGCGAATGCACGGGTGTTTGTCAACCCGATGGCATCCCGATTCCGGTTGGCGCTGGGCACCATCACGATCATGACCACTCCCATGACCACTCCCATGACCACTCTCATGATCATGGACATCATCCGTATCCACACGCCGATCATCCCCTTGGGCCGACGAGCCTGCGTCGCGTTACACCACAGCAGGACTAGCGGGCTCAAGACCGGGCGCCATGGGCTCTCTCGATGACTTGTTCATTAGCACCACGGCCAAACAGCAGCCAGGCTTAACAGCAGCCAGGCTTAACAGCAGCCAGGCATGCTCTGCGGGTGATGGCCATCATGGTGAGCGTCGGGCTCTGCCATCCGGAACTGGGCCAACAGGCTCCATCCACCACCAGCACATTGGGACAGCGCCAGAGCCGGTTCCAGCGATCGACGACGCTGTTGTCTTCGCTGCTTCCCATGGGCGCACCTCCGACTTCATGGATGTAGTAACCGGGAGGTGGAGCGTCCTCCTGGGCAGAAAGGGCTTTGGCGACGATCGGTTTCACCAGCGGAAGGTGCACTTGGTCTGCAAGGGATGTTGTGACACCGCCGCCGACGTTGATGCAGTCCTCGATCGTGCCTTGCATGTGCTGCACCATGGCTTGCTCATTCGCTCTCCATTGGCAGCTGATATGGGGCATCGGTACATCTAGTGGGTCGCAGCGTTGCGAGAGGCACACCTGATTCCTTGCATCGGAGAGCACCTCTCCGTGGCCGATCAAAAAGCCAAGCCGACGATCTGGATTGCGTTTAAGCCACCACGGCGGGTCAAATCGGTTGATGCCCCCCCAGATCCCATAGCCGCGCAGGAACGGACGTCCGGCGCAGGTTTCTGGAGTATTGCCGAAGGGCAGGAAGAAGCTGCCTGCTCCTGACAGCGTGCTGGACGGATCGGATTGCTGCGTTGCTCCACGTCCGGTTTCACTGGGAACGGTGAAGAAACGACAGCAGGACACGTGGTCCATCAGCCCCTTCCCTAGCTGGCCGGAGGGATCACTGAACCCCATGGATTGGGCTTGTTGTTCTGACTGCAACAGCAGACGCACTGTCGCGATCGTTGAAGCGCAGATCACCACAAGGTTGCAGTCCAGTCGCTGACGTTCTCCACTGCTGCGGTTCACCACCACCACAGAACGGGCGCGCTCCTGTGCGGGATCGATCTCCAGGCATTCCGCCATCGAGTTGCTCAGAATGTCTACGCGACCCGTAGCCAAAGCACGCTGAAGGCTGGAGCCGTTGCTGCTTGATTTCGGCCAGTTCGAGGTCTGCTGGCGTTGGTGGGCCTCAAAGCCCCGCGAGTGGATAAAGGGGAGACCGCGTTCCTTGGTCAGCAGCTCACGGAATCGCTCCTCTTCAGGCATGAATGGCAAAGCCGATGCCATCTGTCCATCAGGGAGCTGCTTAAGTCCATCTCGCGCACCACGGACTTCAAACAGCTGCTCGAGCGCGGTGTAGTGAGGATCGAGATCGGCGTGAGTGATGGGCCAGTTTTGGCCATATCCGTCATGATCCGCGCCTTTGAATTCATAGTCCGAAAGCCGCAGGGTGATCCCGCCCCATGTGAGGCTCCGGCCGCCAACCTGACGGCCCTGGGTCCATAGAAAGGGTTGATCGTCTGGTGTGCTGTATGGGTACTGACGTTCGTCCGCATAGAGGGCGGGGTTCTGTTTCCAGTAGCCAGGGTGCTGCACCTGCCGCCGGTGGCGGCCGCTGATCAGCCCTTCGGCCCGCCTGAAACTGTTGCCAGGCTCGCTCCCCAGGGCCTCCGAGGCAGATCGATCAGGACCCGCTTCCACGACCAGAACGTGGAGTCCTGCTTCTGCAAGTGTCATCGCGGCCACGCCGCCTGTTGCTCCCGACCCGATCACAATCGCTTCAAAGGGATTCAAGGACACGGCATGACGATGACCAACAGATAGTTTCCGATGAGCGCTGCCTCTAGGGCCAATGTCCATTCCTCCTTTTTTGGTTTTGGCCCTGGCACGCTGGCTCGGAGGTTGTTTGGCAGTGCTGCTGCTCACGCGTCTGCTGCGCGCAGTACTGCTGTATCTGGCGAGTAGTCGCCAGCACAGCACAACTGAATTTGTTGTGCGCCTGTTCACCAGCACGCTGTTGCCGATCGGTTGGCTGGCGGTGCTCGTGTGGGGGTGGGATGCCCTTCCGATGGCAGGTTTGGCGGATCAGGCCATTTACGCCGTGTCACGGCTCATGGCGGTTGTGCTGATCGCCAGGCTGATCAATCGCGTGTTTTTGCGTCTGGCAGATGGTGCCCTCAGACGAATGGAACATCCCGTGATCACCCCCGAGATGCTTGTCGGATTTTCGCCAATGCTGCGAACAGTGGTTTGGTTGTTCGCCCTTCTGATCTATCTGCAAAATGAGGGGCTGGAGCTTGGGGCGATTTTCGCGGCTCTGGCCGGAGCGGGTATCGGGCTTGGTTTGGCACTTCAGAGGCCAGTAGAGAACTTCACCGACTACCTGACCGTTCTTCTGGATCAACCCTTTTCGGTGGGGCAGAAGATCCGAGTCGGTGATGTTGTGGGGCGTGTTGAACAGGTAGGGGTGCGCTCAACCTCTATTCGCAGCCTGAATGGACAGAGAACGGTCATGAGCAATGGCGATTTGCTCAATGCCACCATTGAAAATCTCACCGACTTGCCACGTCGAAGGATTGTGCAGGTGATTGGCGTCACTTATGACACTTCAGCGGATCAGATGGAGATGATCCCTGAGCTGATTCGATCAGTTGTTGAATCAGTTGAAGATGCTCAATTTGGACGGGCGCATTTCATCAGCTATGGAGATTTCTCGCTCAATGTTGAGTATGTGTTTTTTGTTCCAGATGGGGACTTTGACCATTCACTTGACCTGAGACATCGAGTCAATCTGAAGCTGATGCGTTGCTTTGAAGATAAAGGTATTGAATTCGCCTTCCCAACGCAGACCTTGCACTTGAAGCGAACCGATTAAAACAATCCAATTTTGAAGCAATAAAAAAGCCCCATCAAAGTGGGGCTTTTTTATTTGGTGGCGGGGGGGAGATTTGAACTCCCGACCTTCGGGTTATGAGCCCGACGAGCTACCAGACTGCTCTACCCCGCGGTGACTCAATCACTATACAACTTGGTGTTCAAAGGCACCACTCAATTGTGGTCAGGAGGTTCGCAGTTCACCTTCCACCACAAGGTGAACGCCTGGGTTGAGGATCAGCAGCTGTTCCTCCAGTTCCTTCAGTCCGCTTGGCGTGATCCAGTCGAGCTGACGCAGCAGATGAAGAGCCACAGCCTGTTTGGCCCGTCTTGCTCCGTCTTCTACTTTGATGGCGACGCCAAGTCCCTCACCAGTTCTGCTCAGGCATTGAACGCCCTCTGCGCCTCCCTTGCTGATCACCTGGCGATGCGAGCGTCGCATCAATTCCGTGTCGAATCGTCCCTCCCCTGCCACCAGTTCAGGATGAGCCAGCATCGCCCTGCTGATCTGTTCCAGTTCTGCATGGGCAGAAGATCCGAGATGAGCAAACAACAGAGCCATCTGGTCGAGCTGAAGGCGCATTGTTGGAGCGCCGCAGTCATCCCGTTCAGCGACCAGTTCATCAGGGGGCAGACCGAGTAATTCCGCCACACGTCGTGAGATTTCCTGCTGTAGAGGATGGTCTCCCTGAAGGTAGTTTTCAGTGGGCCATCCCATCTTTCGGGCGGTGATCAGAAACGCGGCATGCTTGCCGGAGCAATTGTGTTCAAGAGGGCTGGAACGATCATTAGGGATGGGGCACTGAAGATCGTCGCTTGCCAGTTCAGCGTTCCAGAGCATTCGGAACGCTTCACGTGCATGGCTAGGAGTGCCCGAGTGCGATCCACAGCTGATGGCGATGCCGCGCTCACCGCAGCTGTAGGTCTCGGATGCTCCGCTGCTGATCAATGGCAGGGCCTGAAAGGGTTTCAGCGCTGAGCGGATGAAGGTTTCGAAGTCCGGTTGCCCTGCTTTCATCAGCACCCGACCTCGGCTGTCGCAGACAACCGCATGCACTTTGTGGGTGGATTCGATTGAAGACCCACGCCGTAGCTGGACTTCCAGGGGTGGAGTATTCAAGGAGCGCGCCGAGCCGCGGTAACCCGATGGGATCGACATGCCCTGATGTTTCTAAGGTTCAGAGAGCCTGACAGATGCTTGCTCCACCAAGCATCAGACCTGTCACTAGGGCCATGGCTCTCCCTAGCCGGCCGAGGATGGGCCTCACTTCATGTTGAGCCAGAAGTAAGTCACGCTCTCGCCAGGACACCGGTTTTTCCCAGACCTGACCGTCGTACCAACCTGATTCCTCGTATTCCACCTTCTCTGAAAGCAGACGTTTGTGCACGTAGGTCCAGCCCAGCCACTGTCGAATTAACAACAGCATCGGCATCACCAGTGCTGCAACACCTCCTGCCAGCAGCAACCGCACTGGATCGTGGCGCAACGTCCAGCTTCCACTGGCCACCAGCACGGTGATCGGTGAAATCAGCACCCAGCTGATCAGCAAGGCCCGGTCAAGAGACACTTGTGCCGTACAGGGCCAAGCAAAAAACCAAGATCGGCTGAATTGAGCAAATTCCTCCTGAGGTCTCTGCTCAGGGGGAACAGGGCAGGAGATGCTCGAGGGCATGCAGGGCCGCCTGTTAATCGTCTGATGATTTGGAGGTTAGGTAGGGACGACTCTCCCCGTGACTCCAAAATGCTTCAAGGTCGTAGTAACTCCTTTCCCCGGGTTGGAGCACGTGCACGATAAGTTCGCCGTAATCCAGCAAGGCCCAGCGTCCCTCGTTCACGCCCTCTTTGCGCAGGGGAAGTCTCTGAACTTCATCCTCAATCCGATCCTCGACGGATCGTGCAATAGCCCTGACCTGAACATCGCTTTGTCCACCAGCGATCACCATCCAGTCGGCCAGACTGGAGACCTCATCGACGCGGATGAGCTGGATGTCCACCGCCTTACGGTCATCGCAGGCATCGGCTGCGAGTTCCGCAAACTGTTCACTATCCATAGACATTCTCGCTGGTGACGGATTGACGTGAACCTTGCTGTTGCGCCATTTCAGCGCGAGCTTTCCCCGCACTCTTGCGCAACGCCTCCAGTCGGTCTTCGTAAAAACTGCGTTTTTTCTTCTTTCTGGTTTTCTCGACGAGCTCCTTCAGTGCGCCTCCCAGACTTTTGTAAGCGTTTGGGACGCTGTAGCCAAATCGACAGGCCAGATCGATAGCCCGCTCATCAGCCGAGATGGCATCGCGAAGCCGTTTTTCTGCGTTGTTCTTGAGATAGAGGCGGTAGCCAGCGAATCCAGACAAACCTAGAGCCATGAACAAGAGCAGACCGTCTTGCACCCAGAGCTCACCGATGGCCCCGCCCAGACCGATCGCAAGTGCTGCCATCTCCCAGCCATCGCGTGGAATGGTGTCGTTCTGAATCCTGCCCACTTCGTGCCAGAACAGCAGGTTGCGGTGGTCGAGGGCCAGGTCGTCCCAAGCGTCGAGATCAACCTGAATCTCAACCTCATCCCTGCCGATCTCTTCAAGAGTGATCAAAGCCGGCTCAACGGCAGCGGCTGCTTCGACGAACACCCAGCTCTGCATCTCTGGGGGAAGCAACCCTTTCAGACGCTGGAGCTCACTCATGACTGTCGATTGTTCTCCTGACCCCTAACGCTAGCGACTGCCCGGCACCTCCCGCTGAACAGATGCATGTGGACATGGGGCTGCGTGGGAGACTCGAATTGTTTGGCTGCTGAGAGAACGCCCATGCCCCGGCGGAATGATCTTCGTCGCATTCTTCTGCTGGGTTCAGGGCCGATCGTGATCGGCCAGGCTTGTGAGTTCGATTACTCAGGAACTCAAGCCTGCAAAGCACTTCGTGCCGAGGGGTTTGAGGTCGTTCTGGTGAATTCCAATCCAGCTTCGATCATGACCGATCCGGATATGGCGGATCGCACCTACGTCGAACCGCTCACCCCAGAGGTGGTCGCAAGGGTGATCGAACAGGAGCGACCCGATGCCCTGCTTCCCACGATGGGAGGTCAGACCGCTCTCAATTTGGCAGTCACCCTGGCTGAAAACGGCATCCTGGAGAAATTCGGGGTCGAGCTGATCGGTGCCGATCTTCAGGCCATCCGAAAAGCGGAGGATCGACTGCTGTTCAAGCAAGCGATGGAGCGGATCGGTGTGAAGGTCTGTCCTTCTGGCATCGCTTCATCGCTGGAGGAGTCGGAGGCTGTCGGCGCTGCTATCGGCACCTATCCGAGAATCATCCGACCCGCCTTCACCTTGGGTGGAAGCGGAGGTGGCATTGCCTACAACCCAGAGGAATACGCAGCGATCTGCAAAACCGGCCTCGATGCCAGTCCCGTCTCTCAGATCCTGATCGAGCAGTCACTTCTGGGTTGGAAGGAATTCGAACTCGAGGTGATGCGTGATCTCGCCGACAACGTTGTGATTGTCTGCAGCATCGAAAACCTCGATCCCATGGGTGTTCACACCGGTGATTCGATCACGGTGGCTCCAGCCCAGACCCTCACGGATCGTGAATACCAGCGACTAAGAGATCAGTCGATCGCCATCATCCGTGAGATCGGTGTGGCCACAGGTGGCAGCAACATCCAGTTCGCGATCAACCCCGCCGATGGCGAGGTGGTGGTCATCGAGATGAATCCCCGCGTCAGCCGATCGTCGGCTCTAGCCAGCAAGGCCACCGGATTCCCCATTGCCAAAATCGCTGCGCGTCTCGCTGTTGGTTACACCCTCGACGAGATTCTCAACGACATCACAGGTAAGACGCCTGCCTGCTTTGAACCGACGATTGATTACGTCGTCACAAAGGTTCCTCGTTTCGCCTTTGAAAAATTCAGGGGTTCGCCTGCGGTGCTCACCACGGCAATGAAGTCGGTTGGTGAAGCCATGGCTATCGGGCGCTGTTTCGAGGAGTCGTTCCAGAAGGCTTTGCGATCCTTGGAAACCGGCCTGGCCGGCTGGGGTGGTGATCGCACCGAGCCCGAGCTCACGGCTGCTGAACTTGACCGGTCTCTGCGGACGCCCTCACCGGAAAGAATCCTCACGGTGCGTTCCGCCATGGTGGCGGGACGCACGGATGAGCAGATTCACAATCTCAGCCGTATCGACCCGTGGTTCCTGGCCAAGCTGCGTGTCCTCATCAACACTGAAATTGAACTGTTGAACGATCGGCAGTTGTCGGAGATCAGCTCCGCGGACTTCCTCAGGCTGAAGCAGCTCGGCTACTCCGATCGTCAGATCGCCTGGTTCACAGGCTCGGATCACTTAAATGTGCGCGAAGCGCGACTCAAGCTTGGCGTGCGTCCCGTGTTTAAGACGGTGGACACCTGTGCAGCCGAATTTGCATCGACCACTCCTTACCACTACTCAACCTATGAACGTCCGCTGTCTCGACTGGATGCAACGGGGACATTGACGGTTCAGCCCCCGGCGACAGAAGTGTCGGAGGACAACAGACGCAAGCTGATGATCCTTGGTGGCGGTCCCAATCGCATTGGCCAAGGCATCGAATTCGATTACTGCTGTTGCCACGCCTCGTTTTCTGCACAGGATCGAGGCTTCGCCACGGTGATGCTCAACAGCAATCCCGAAACGGTCTCTACCGACTACGACAGCAGTGATCGTCTGTATTTCGAACCTCTCACCTTTGAGGATGTTCTCAATGTGATCGAGGCAGAACGCCCTGAAGGCGTGATTGTTCAGTTCGGCGGGCAAACGCCGCTCAAGCTGGCGATGCCTCTGCTGCGTTGGTTGAACTCGCCGGCAGGTCAGGCCACGGGCACCCGCATCTGGGGTACCTCACCGGAATCGATTGATCGAGCGGAGGACCGTGAGCAGTTCGAAGCGATCCTGCGTGAACTTGACATCCGCCAACCACGCAACGGCCTTGCCCGGACCGAGCAAGAAGCACGCGCTGTTGCAGACACCGTTGGGTATCCGGTAGTGGTGCGTCCTTCTTATGTGCTCGGTGGTCGGGCCATGGAGGTCGTTCACGACGAGTCGGAGCTCAATCGCTACATGACTGATGCGGTACAGGTGGAGCCTGATCATCCGGTGCTCATTGATCAATACCTGCAGAACGCCGTTGAGGTGGATGTCGATGCGCTCTGCGATCGGGATGGTGTGGTGGTGATCGGTGGGCTGATGGAGCACATCGAACCTGCAGGGATTCACTCAGGTGATTCCGCCTGCTGTCTTCCGTCGGTCTCTCTCGGTGATGAAGCCCTTGCCACAATCCGCTCCTGGACCAAGGCCCTCGCCTTGCGCCTTCAGGTTCAGGGTCTGATCAATCTTCAATTCGCGGTTCAACGCACTGCTTCAGGAGAGGAGCGTGTGTTCATCATCGAAGCGAATCCGCGCGCCTCGCGGACGGTGCCTTTCGTCGCCAAGGCCACCGGTGTACCACTGGCAAGAATCGCCACTCGCCTAATGGCTGGCGAGACCCTCGCGGATATTGGTCTCAGCGAGGAACCCACTCCGCCGCTTCAGGCGGTGAAAGAGGCTGTTCTCCCCTTCCGGCGCTTCCCCGGTGCCGACACACTTCTGGGCCCAGAAATGCGTTCTACCGGAGAGGTGATGGGGTGGTCTACGCATTTTGGGATGGCTTACGCCAAAGCGGAGCTGGCCGCTGGAGAGGCCCTGCCAACGAAGGGCAACGTTTTCCTATCCACCCATGACCGGGACAAGTTTGCCCTCGTTCCTGTGGCTAGGCGTTTGCTCGATCTGGGCTTCTCGCTCACGGCCACTGCGGGCACCGCGGCTACCTTGAGTGAGGCCGGTCTTCAGGTGCAGTCAGTGCTGAAGGTCCATGAAGGACGTCCCAATATCGAGGATTTGATTCGCTCCGGCGCTGTGCAGCTCGTGATCAACACGCCGATCGGTCGACAAGCGGCCCATGACGATCGCTACTTGCGGCGTGCTGCGCTCGATTACTCCGTACCAACCCTCACTACGCTTGCCGGAGCACGTTCGGCTGTTCAAGGGATTGAGGCGCTGCAATCGCAGACGTTTGATATCCATGCCCTTCAGGATGTTCATCGATAGGTTCAGCCCCGGTAAGGTCGCCAGAGATTCGATCTCTTCACGTGACTGTCACCAGCATTGCCAACGTTGCCCCCGGCAGTGACTGCCGGGATGCTTTTCAAGCTGCTTATCAGAACCGCTACACCTGGGAACCAGGATTCGGCGGATATCAAGGACGCTGCGTCTGGGAACAGGGCGATCGTCGTGTTGAAGGTCGGTTTCAGATCGGTGCGGATCTGAAGGCCAAGGTCGAGGGTGTTGATGATGCTGAGGTGGAGAAGGCGATCGCCTCCCAACTCTGGGAAGTCGCCATTCATCGCGTTCGCAGACCCTTTGAGCAGGTGCATGGCGCCAACACCTTTATCGCTGGTGACAGCACGGATGAAGGGCTAGAGGTCCTGATCGCAGGTAAGGGTGAGGGAGATCGCTACCGCATCAAAGATGATGTGGTGACGATGGTTCACCGGCATATTCACGGCACGGTGGTCACCATTCACACCGGAAGCACAACGGACACTGGATCGGGTTATCTCAGCCACACCTACAACAGCCAATATTCAGATCCAAAGACTGGTGAGAGTAAAGGCTCTGCAAATCAATTTGAAGACACGTTCACTCCTTTGTTTGAAGGTGGTCCTTGGGTCCTTCAGCAGCGCATTATCAAAACTGAAAGTGGAGACGCTGCTGAGAAACAGGTGTTTCGATTTGAGTCGCTTGAAGCAAAGACAAATTGATAATATTTTCGCTTTTAACGGATGGTGACAACATTCAAGTTTGAGCTCAACTATGCAACATTTTTTAAAATCATTTAATTCTCAGATTGGGGGATTTGTTTGGGGGCCACCCACCGTGGCCCTGATCGCGATTACTGGCATCTTTTTGATGTTTGGTCTTCGCTTCATTCCACTACGAAAGCTTATTTATGGCTTCAAACTTGTTTCCAGGCCTGCTGCGCTGAAGTCTGAAGGAGAAATTTCTCCTTTTCAGGCATTGATGACTTCTTTGGCGGCAACCATCGGCACCGGCAATATTGCTGGTGTATCGACAGCTATTGCCGTTGGTGGGGCTGGGGCAGTTTTCTGGATGTGGCTGATTGCTTTGTTCGGAATTGCCACGAAGTACGCAGAAGCAGTATTGGCTATTCAGTTCAGGGAAGTTGATTCCTCTGGAAATCATGTTGGTGGCCCTATGTACTACATCAGCAATGGTTTGGGGAAAAGTTGGGCCTGGATGGGTGGCCTTTTTGCTGTCTTTGGAATGCTTGCTGGTTTCGGAATCGGCAACGGAGTTCAATCATTTGAACTTGCGAAAGCTTTGGAGAAATCAATCCTGCATGTCCCTCGTGAGGTGACTGGAGTCATTCTCGGTGTGTTGATTTTCCTTGTAGTGATTGGTGGCATTCGCAGAATTGCTAGAGCTGCCTCTGCAATTGTTCCACTGATGGGGATCCTTTACGTAGGTTCTTGTTTAGTAATTCTTGTGATCAATTTCGCCGATATTCCCTCAGCATTTGGATTGATTTTTGGATCGGCTTTTACAGGGCAGGCTGCTGTTGGTGGTGCGTTTGGGGTTGTTGTCCTTCAAGGCTTCAAGCGTGGGATTTTTTCAAACGAAGCAGGTTTAGGCAGTGCGCCAATTGCCCATGCCGCCTCAAAAACAAATAGCCCTGTTACTCAGGGGTCGATCGCGATGCTCGGCACTTTTATTGATACGTTCGTTGTTTGCACAATGACTGCTCTTGTAGTAATTACAACTTATTCAAAAGAGCTGTTCGGAATGTCTGATAGTGCTCGCAAGGCATTGGCAGGATCAGAGATTTCTATCGAAGCTTTTGGTTTGGGTGTTAGCGGTGGAGGATTAATAGTGACCATCAGCATCGTTGTTTTTGCATTTACTACCATCCTGGGTTGGAGCTTTTATGGTGAGAAATGTACGCAATTCCTCCTTGGTGAAAAAGCAATTTTGCCCTATAGATTGGTTTGGGTATCCGTGGCTGTAATCGCAGCGATTGCCGGAGAAAAAGGTCTTGTCTGGGATGTTTCTGATACTTTGAATGGCCTCATGGCTCTACCTAACTTATTGGCGCTTCTGCTGCTTTCGGGAACTGTATTTCAGCTCACACAAAATCACTTCAGCCCGTCATCGGAACCTGATTCGTAAATATTCGATGATCCGGTCTTAATCACAAGCCTCCACCATCGATTGGATGCTTGTGATTAAGACCGACCCTTGCTGCTCTCTGGAACGTTCAGCCTTGTTCTGGCATTGGAGTGACGTTTTTCAGTCGCTCATTCAGCTGCATTGCCATGGATTGACGTCCAACGGCAAGAACTTTCAGCGTGTCTTCATGCATGCGCAGCTGCGCGTCAGCAACCTGCATGCCGCGCACGAGTTCCTTCAGATCTTCAGGAAGGTCATTGAGGTTGTAGCGCTTACCTTCGAAGGTGAGCACTGGATTTTCTGCTGGCGTTGCGGTCATCGGATGAACTGAATCACAGTTGAATCGAACGAAACTTAGCTGCGCCCATCGCGAATCATTTGGCGTTCACACAGATCTCGGTAGCGGCCGTTATTCGCCATCAACTGATCATGGCTGCCTTGTTCGCTGATTTGGCCGCGGTCAAGCACCACAATCTGATCGGCTTCCTGCACAGTGGCCAGTCGGTGGGCGATCACCAGCACAGTGCGGCCGTGCATCGCCTGGCGCAGTCCCAGCTGAACAGCAGCCTCAGCCTCAGCGTCCAGAGCGCTTGTGGCCTCATCGAGCAGCATCACCGCGGGATTTCCTAGGACTGCCCTAGCAATGGCAATTCGCTGCAGCTGCCCCCCGGACACGTTGGTGCCACGCTCCTCCAGCTTTGTCTCGTAGCCATCCGGCAAGGCCATGATGAAATCGTGGGCATTGGCCAGACGGGCTGCTTCCAGCAGCTGACTATGGCTTGCTGGTCTGCCGAAACGGATCGCTTCGGCAATGCTGCCGGAGAACACTGTTGTTCGCTGAGGCACGAGGGCGACCTGTTGTCTAAGTTCGCGCGCTTTCACTTGAGCCAGATTCTTTCCATCCAGCTCGATCTCTCCTGACTGGGCACTGTTAAAGCGCAGAAGCAGGGAGAACAATGTGCTTTTGCCGGCACCGGATGGTCCAACCAGTGCAACAACCTGACCGGCTTCGATGTTCAGGTTGATGTCGCGAAGCACCGGTTCACCGTTGCCGTAAGCGAAGTTGACGCGATGCAGATTTAGGTGGCCTTCCGGTCGACCAATCGGCAAGGCCGGATCTGGATCTGCGGTTTCTTGTGGCTCCTGTTCGATCTCCCGCAGACGGCGCAGCGAAGCTTGACCTTGCTGAAATTCATTGAAGTTGTTGGTGACGTGAGCGATGGGGTCGATCAGCACCACAAGGCCAGTGAGATAGCTGCTTAAGCCAGCAGTGCTCAGGCCATCGTTCTGAATCCTCCAGGCAGCCAGTCCAAGCACCGAGAAAAGGCCCACCACTTCGATCATTCCGACAACCGGGTGCTGCAGGGCAACAAGGCTGTAAGTGCGATGCCGGGCCTGACGATGTTGATCAATCTCATCTTCAAAGCGCCCTTGCAGCCAGGGCTCTGCAGCGAAGGCCCGTACAAGCGGTAGGCCTTCGATGGCTTCACCAAGCAAACCGGCCAGTTCGCTCACTTTCTTCTGACTGCGCTCTGTGGCTGCCATCACTCGTGCGCCAAACAGGCTGATCAGCCAGATGATCAACGGTGCCAGCAGCAGGATCGATGCTGTGAGTTTCCAGTCCAGCCAGAGCATGTACCCCAGCACCGCCAGCAGTTGGAGCACACTCGGAAGTGTGTCGTGAATCGATTTGTAGAGCACTTCACTGACACGATCCGCGTCTTCGGTCAGTCGGTAGGTGACATCGCCTGCTGAGAGTTTCTCTAGTGCTCCCAGTTCAACGGTCTGCAGCCGACGAAACAGATTGCTGCGCAGGGTCTTGCTCACCTGAAGGGCAGGTCCGGCCAGCAGGGAGTCCTGACCGAACTGAGCCACTTTCTGGATCGCAAAAATCAGCACGCCCTGCCCGATCAGCCCGAGCACTCTCCCTAGATCTCTCGATCCCAGGGCAGGGAACAGGGAACCCGCGAGATTGAGCAGCAATAGAAAGCTGCTCACATAGATGAGCATGCAGATCAGCCCGAGGCTTAGTTGGGGCAGATGCGGACGCAGTAATGGCAGCAGCCTGCGGAATCCTGCCTCGGAGGTTTTCAGCATCGCGTCACACTATCAATGCTCTTTTGTGTTCCCATTGGCTGATGCGACTCGATCAGTTCCTGAAATGGCAAGGGTGGGTCGGTACTGGCGGTGAGGCCAAGATGCTGATCCAGGACGGGCAAGTGCGTGTGAATGACTGCGTTGTGACTCAGCGTGGTCGCCAGCTGAAGATCGGCGATTGCGTAATTGTTGGTGGAGATCAGGCTGTCGTCACGATGATCTGAGACGATCGTGCTTGCGTAGGAACGTAAGTTGGCTGCTGCTGAGCCGCAGAGGACGCAAGCGTGGGCAAACCGGTGATTGCTGGAAACTGGAAGATGCACATGACGTGCGCCCAGGCCCGGGACTGGCTGGCCACGTTTTTGCCATTGATCGCGGACACGCCTGATGACCGTGAGCTGGTGGTGGCTCCTCCGTTTACTGCGATTAGTACGACGGCTGAGGTCACTTCAGGGTCAAGGCTTGAGATTTCAAGTCAGAACGTGCACTGGGAAGGTCAGGGTGCGTTCACGGGGGAGATCGCTCCGTCGATGTTGGAAGAGCATGGAGTGCGTTACGCGATTGTTGGCCACAGCGAGCCGCGTAAATACTTCAGTGAGAGCGATGAGCAGATCAACCACAGGGCGCGTTCAGCTCAGGCCCATGGTCTGATCCCCATTGTCTGCGTTGGAGAAAGTGATGAACAGCGCAGCCGTGGTGAAGCTGAGCGTGTGATTCGCCGTCAGGTTGAACAGGGCCTTGAAGGACTGGATCCGAACCGTCTCGTGGTTGCCTATGAACCCATCTGGGCCATCGGCACCGGCAAGACCTGTGAATCCTCTGAGGCGAACCGCATCTGTGGTCTGATTCGGAGTTGGGTGGGTGCCTCTGATCTGATCATTCAGTACGGAGGATCCGTCAAACCTGCAAACATCGATGAGCTCATGGCCATGAGTGATATCGACGGTGTGCTCGTGGGTGGCGCATCGCTCGATGCTGAAAGCTTTGCTCGCATCGCCAACTATCAGGTCGCCTGATCAGCCATGCGTCATCCCGCCTGCTGGGGCCATCGCCCAGCTGTGATGGGGGTAATCAACCTCACCCCAGATTCTTTCAGTGATGGAGGACGGTTCAATAGGGCGGATTTGGCCTTAACCGAAGCGTCACGTCAGCTGCAGGCTGGAGCGCAAGTTCTCGATCTTGGTGCCCAGAGCACCCGCCCCGGTGCTGTTGAGGTAGGTGCCGAAGAAGAGCTGTCGCGTCTTCTACCTGGTCTTGAAAGCATTCGAGCAGCCCATCCGCAAGCCATTCTTTCTGTGGATACGTTTCTGGCATCTGTTGCACGAGCAGCTTTGAAGGCAGGTGCCGATTGGATCAACGATGTCAGTGGAGGCAGGCGCGACCCTGCCATGCTTCCGTTGGTGGCTGATGCTGGTTGCCCGTATGTGCTGATGCACAGTCGTGGTGACAGTCTGACCATGGATGACTGCACTGATTACGGCGACCAGGGTGTTGTTGCTGGAGTGTTGCAGGAACTCAGGCTCAGCACCGATCGGGCTCTTCAGGCCGGCCTGAGTCGGGAACAGCTGATCTGGGATCCAGGTCTGGGCTTCGCCAAGACCACGGAGCAGAATCTTGAGCTGCTCAGACAGTTGGACGATCTTCAGCAGGACGGCATTCCTCTTTTGCTAGGACCTTCTCGTAAGCGTTTTATTGGTGCTGTTCTTGATCAACCTCGCTCCAAAGCAAGGATCTGGGGTACGGCTGCGGTCTGCGCAAGGGCTGTGGAGGCTGGGGTTCATGTGCTGCGAGTGCACGATGTAGGGCCGATGAGTCAGGTGGTGACCATGGCCGCGGCGGTTGCCCGGCAACGTTCGTGAATGATCTGGCTAGAACGGACCACTCTGTAAGACTTTTATGAGCACGAGCCCTGAGCTCACCCTTCTTTTCGACGGGGGCTGTCCACTCTGCGTTCGTGAGGTGACGTTTTTGCGTCGTAAGGATCGCGATCAGTCCATCCGTTTTATTGATGTCGATGCACACGACTACTCCCCGGAGCAGTGGTCTGGTATTAGTTATCGCCAGGCGATGGCGAGGATTCATGCCATCAATGCCGATGGAACAGTGCTCACTGATGTCGCGGTGTTTCGTGAGGCTTATCGCCTGATTGGGCTCGGTTGGCTGTATGCACCAACCCGCTGGCCAGTGATTGGTCCAGTGGTTGACATTTTCTATGGTGTATGGGCTCGGTACCGGCTAAAGATCACCAACCGTGCATCGCTAGATCAACTCTGTTTGGATCGATGCGAGCGCCCGTTCTGACGGGTGTGGTCTAGGCATTCATAAAGCCGATGTCAGAACCTTGGCAATCAGGGTTCAGGATTCGGTTGTCGTGACTCCTTCAATTCGATCCTCTACCTCTTGATAAAGCTCCTGCAATTGTTGGATGTTTTCATCAGAAGTTTCCCAGTATCCGCGTCCGTGCACCTCGAGCAGAGTTCCAACGATCCTGCGAAAGCTGTTGGGGTTCAGATCTAGAAGACGCTTGCGCATTTCAGGATCGTTGATGAATGTTTCATTGGCTTCTTCGTAGACGAAATTATCAACTGAGCCACTTGTGGCACTCCAACCAAGAGTGAAATTAAGGCGCTTCGCAACTTCTCGAACACCCTCATAACCCGAGTCCAGCATTCCCTCGTACCACTTTGGGTTGAGAAGTTTTGTACGGGAGTCGAGACGAATCGTCTCGCTTAGGGAACGAACCTGAGCATTGGCAGTGGTGGTATCGGCGATATAGCTGGTAGGTGCTTTGCCGTCATCGCGAAGACCTGCAATCAGTTTCGTGGGGTCAGAGTCAAAATAGTGACTTACATCGGTGAGGGAGATCTCAGCGGAGTCGAGGTTCTGGAATGTGACATCTGCGGTTTTCATCACATTCTCGAAGACTTCGCGCTTTTGGTTCATCTCACCGGGATTGTCAGCATTGAAGGCAAAGGTTTTTCTGGAAAGATACATTTCCTGCAGCTCTCCTTCCTCTTCCCAGGTGCTGTTTTCCACGGCCAGATTCACGTTGGAGCTGTAGCTGCCACTGGCATTGGAGAACACCCGACATGCAGCGTCTCGCAAACTGCTTCCCTCTTTCTCAGCCTGCTCAAGGGCATGTTTGCGAACAAAATTCTGTTCAAGCGGCTCATCGGCTTCGGCTGCCATCTTCACGGCCTGATCGATTAGCGCCATCTGGTTGATAAACAGATCGCGGAAGACTCCGGAACAGTTCACCACCACATCAACGCGGGGGCGTCCTAGCTCCTCGAGAGAAATCAGCTCGAGTTTGTTGACCCGACCCACGGAGTCCGGCATAGGCTTAACACCCACAAACCAGAGAATCTGAGCCAGAGATTCTCCGTAGGTCTTGATGTTGTCCGTGCCCCAGAGGACGCAGGCAATGGTTTCGGGCCAGTCTCCCTGCTCTTCGCGTTGGCGCTCAATCAACTTGTCCACAACGCCTTTGGCCGCGGCAACAGCTGCTTTGGTTGGAATCGCCTGTGGATCAAGGGCGTGGATGTTCTTGCCACTGGGAAGCACTCCCGGGTTGCGGATTGGATCACCTCCAGGCCCTGGAAGGATGTATTCGCCGTCGAGCGCTTTCAGAAGACTTTCCATCTCCATGTCGGCGCAAACCTGCTCTAGGCAGAAACGCAAGTATCCGAACAGCTTGTCGAGTTCTGTTGGATCCACCTCGCTGAACCCTTTGGTTCGGCAGGCCTTCAGCCATGGGGACGACCGTTTGATGCCGAAGCGGGATAGCAAGTTGCCGAACCAAGACCAGTTGTTGCGCAGGTTGACTCTCCCGTCACTGCCGGTGACGGCCCGGACCATGGCGGAGACTGCAGCACGCGACGTTTCGGTGATGGTGCGGTTCAGTTCCACATCAGCGAGGACACCGCTGTCATTTCCTTTGTAGACGTCTTCGATCGTTCGCTCGATGGATTCAGCTAGCAGGCCGGGAAGGGAGCGAAGCCCGTCTTCATCTCGTTCAAGAGCTGCGATGCTCACCAGGGTGGCGATGGCTTCTTCGGCTGTTGGGGGCTTGCCGATGGTGTGGAGTCCGCAGGGAAGCAGGCGACTCTCGATTTCCATCAGTTGGCGATAGACAGCTCCGACAAGTGCGTCGCGGCCTTCAAGGTCAAGTGTTGAGGCATCCTCCTCAGAGAGGTCAACATCCTTGTCGAGGTTGCACTGGCGGGCTGTTTCGACAATGGTGTTGACGATCTGTACACCACGACCACCCTCGCGAAGTTGTTGGTAAGAGCCGACCAACTCGCCAAGTTCTTTGAGCCCCTTGTAAAGGCCGGCATTCTCCGCGGGCGGAGTGAGATAGCTGATCGTCGATGCATAACCACGACGCTTAGCGATGGTGGCTTCAGACGGATTATTGGCGGCGTAGTAGTAAAGGTTCGGCAGGGAGCCGATCAGGGAGTCGGGATAGCAGGTTTCACTCATCCCCATCTGTTTGCCGGGCATGAATTCGAGCGACCCGTGGGTGCCGAAATGCAGCACGGCGTCAGCCTTCCAGATTTTTTCTAGATAGGTGTAATAGGCGGCAAATCCGTGATGAGGACTGGCGCTGCGTGAATAAAGCAGACGCATGGGGTCACCCTCGTAGCCAAAGGTGGGCTGGACGCCGACAAAGACGTTGCCGAAGTGCCTGCCAAACACCAACAGGTTCTGACCATCACTGTTGAGGTTTCCGGGAGGTTTGCCCCAGTTCTCCTCAAGCCGTTCCGAGTAGGGAGTGAGTCGTTCGTATTCCTCGACGCTCATGCGGTGGGCGATGGAAAGATCCGGTGATCCCTGCATGGCATTGGCGTCGTTAATCACCGCTTCCAGCAGTGCACGGGGAGTTGCTGGCAGATCTTTGATGTCGTATCCCTTCGCTTTCATCTCCTCCATGACGCGATGGATGGAGCCAAAGACATCGAGATAGGCCGCAGTGCCCACGTTGCCCTTGTCGGGAGGGAAGCTGAACACTGTGATGGCCAGCTTCTTGTCAAAGCGGGGTTTGATGCGCAGCGATGACCACCTGATTGCTCTTTCAGCGATGGCGTCAACTCGGTCCTGCAGTGTGTGAGCTTTGCCGGTGGCGTCATCTCTGCCTGAGAGAACAATCGGTTCGATTGCGCCGTCTAGCTCTGGAATGGCAATTTGAAGTGCAACCTGAACGGGATGCAAACCGAGGTCACTGTCTTCCCATTCTTGGGTCGTCTGAAAGACCAGTGGCAAAGCCACCATGTAGGGACGATTGAGTTTTTTGAGTGATTCGACTGCTTTCGGATGATCTTGACGGGCGGGTCCCCCAACTAAGGCAAAACCGGTGAGGGAAACGATGCCGTCAACAAGAGGTTGCTCAGGATTGAGAGGGTCGTAGAAAAAGGCATTGACGGGCTTCGAGAAATCGAGCCCCCCGCAGAACACGGGAATCACCCGGGCACCACGGAACTCAAGTTCCTGGATGGTTGCGACGTAGTGGGCATCGTCTCCGGTGACGATGTGGCTGCGCTGCAGCACAAGTCCGATCACAGGGCCCCTGAGGGCTTCCTCGGATAGATCGGTGCGGCTGGACGTCCAGTTGAGGTACTCCTTGAGGTCCTCGAACATCGACGGTGCCAGTGGATGCCAGATGCCCAGGTCAGGAAACACTTCGGGGGCAGCAACGTCCATGAGAGGTCTCTCCTCTCCTTCCTCAGCAGGGAAGACATATTTGTCAGCCAGCATGAGTAAGAAGTTGCGCAGATTGTCTGGTGTGCCACCCAGCCAGTACTGGAAGCTGAGCATGAAGCTGCGAGCGTCCTGCGCTTTCTCAACGGGCAAATATTTCAGAACAGTGGGCAGGGTGTTCAGGAGCTTGAGCATTGCGTCCTGGAAGCCAGCACCGCCAGCCTCCTTGCGCTTTTTCATGAAGCCAGCGATGGCACTCTTGCTCTGCCCGAGCTGAGCCATCGAGAAGCTGCCGAGTTTGTTGAGGCGCATCACCTCCGGCATTGAGGGGAAGACAACCGCCGCTTTGAGACGGTCACGATGCGGCGTAACGGCATCGACGACTTTCTGAGCCAGATCCTCAATGAAGATCAACGAGGCGATGAAGACGTCTGCTTCAGAAACATCCTTCTTGAAGTCTTCGTAATTAACGTCATTTCGAAGCTCTTCAATCAGGTATCCACTGAGTTCGATTCCAAGTTCACTTCCACTGGCATTCAGAGCAGTGGCTGCCTGAGTGAGTGCATTTTGATATTGGGGCTCCAAAACCACATAGACCGCCTTCATGACGGATTTATGGGTTTGACCCTCCACAGGAGCAACTCGGCGATTTGCGGAGCGGACCTGTGTAAACATCGGCGCACGTTGAGCTGTGTAAAGAACATTACGGCCGGGAGCAGTCCTTCGCTCAGGTTTTCTTGTGGTGTTACAACTCGGTCGGCTCATAGGCTCTGACGAGACACGTCACTGGTATGAGCGCTGCTGCAAATCAGTCAATCCCTGTTTTGGTCACCGGAGCTCTGGGGCGCATGGGTGCTGAAGTGATCCGCGCCGTTCAGTCCTCAACGGATTGCCATTTAGTAGGGGCCGTCGACACGACACCGGGAATGGAAGGTGCTGATATCGGCGAACAGCTGGGTCTTGGAGCCATGGAGGTGGCCGTCACGGCAGACTTAGAAGGTTGTCTGTGCGCCACAAGTCAGGCGGTTCGGGATTCCGGCCCTGGGCAAGGTGCAGTGATGGTGGATTTCACACACCCATCTGTTGTCTACGCCAACACCCGGGCAGCCATCGCTTATGGCGTGCACCCCGTCATCGGAACGACTGGTCTTTCCCCTGAGCAACTCAAAGATCTGCAGAGTTTTTCAGAAAAAGCTTCCGTCGGCGGTGCTGTGATTCCCAACTTTTCGGTGGGCATGGTGATGCTCCAGCAGGCCGCGGCAGCGGCGGCACGCTTTTACGACCATGCCGAGCTCACCGAGTTGCATCACAACCGCAAGGCTGATGCTCCTAGTGGAACTTGCATCAAGACAGCTGAGCTGATGGAGGAGCTGGGTAAAACATTTAATGCCGTTGAGGTTGATGAGCATGAATCGCTCAAGGGCAGTCGCGGCGGTGAACGCCCTAGCGGGCTGCGTCTCCATTCCCTTCGCCTACCAGGACTGGTGGCGCACCAGGAAGTGATGTTCGGTGCACCGGGTGAGACCTATACGCTTCGCCACGACACAATTGATCGCTCCGCTTACATGCCTGGAGTTTTGCTGTGCATACGCAAGGTGCGCCAGCTTTCAGGTCTTGTGTACGGCCTGGAGAGGCTGATCTGAATTATCCATGCTGATTCCACTTCGTTCCGGTGAACTGCAGACGTTGATCCCGGCTGTGGCAACCGGTACCCAGTTCAGATTTGCATTGGGTGATCCACGCAAAATCTTGCAGCGCTTGTTGATCTCAGTGATTGGGGGAGTGATCACGCTGTTGATCAGTCAGAGCCTTTCCTTCAACCGCTGGGGTTCTGTCTGGCTGGTTGCCGGGTTCGTTCTGATTCTCTACATCCTCTGGGGGCCGATTCTTGAGGCGGGACGTCGCAACGCCACCTTGCGGCGATACCCATCAGCAGCATTGTTTGAGGGCGAGGTAATCGAGGCTTACACCAAGGAGCGTGTGGAGAATCAGCGCGAACAGGCCGACGCGAGCGGAAGACTTGAACTGGTCGAAAACCGCAGGACCTGGATGATCCTGGAGCTAGCTGATGAGGACGGCTACTTGGGGAGGGTGACTTTCCCTATGACCAAGAACCATTCGATGATCCGTGCAGGTGTGCTGGTTCGCTGCATCGTCCTTAGTGAGCGCAAGGACTTTTCCAGAGTTGGAGCTCTTACCGATGCGTGGCTGCCGCAACTCAAGCTCTGGGTTGGTGAGTATCCCTTTTTGCTAAGGCCAGCTTTTGAAGACCTTTGCAGGATGCGGTTGCGTAAAACTTCTTAATAGTGCGTTACACTGTGTAAAGAAGTCAGGTTGATCATGTCTCAGGTTCCTTCCAACGCTCCCACGATTCGCGGCGCCACTGTGACCACAGAAGATGGTGGCCGTTTGAATGCTTTCGCAACAGAGCCCCGTATGGAAGTGGTGGACACCGAGAGCGGCTGGGGCTTCCATGAACGTGCAGAGATGCTGAATGGCCGCATGGCCATGCTTGGTTTTATTGCACTTCTGGCCACGGAATTCGCTCTGGGTGGCGAAGCTTTCACTCGTGGTCTTCTCGGCATTGGCTGATTATTTGATGTGGTAACAGCTGATCCTCAATTTCGAGACTCCGCTGTCAAAGCAGTCCACCCCCGGTTCCGCATTGTCGGCGCTGGCCCTACAGGAGCCCTGTTAGCGCTTGGATTAGCGCAACAGGGCTTTTCTGTTGTGCTTCACGATCGCTTGAGCGCTGAGTTGCTGCTGAACCGCAGCCGCGCCTATGCCATCACGCATTCGTCCAGGCGGCTTCTGCTTGATCTCAATCTTTGGCCTGCCTTACTGGATCAGATGGAGCCCTTTCGCGCTCTCCGGCTTGATGACTGCTCTGCCCGCTGCACAACCTGGTTCCAACTTCGCGATCTGCGACCTGCTAATCGAGCTTCCGAGGCGATCGGTTGGATTCTTGACCATCGACCATTGATGCGTCTTTTGCTGGAGCGTCTTCAGACCTCAGATCTGGTTGAGCTGCAACTTGATGACGCCTTGCCAGCGGAGGATGTTCTCGCCAACGCTGTATCTCGCGAGTGGATCGTGGCTGCGGATGGTCCTCGTTCCACGTTGCGTCGCTGCGCTGAGGTGCCCTTCTGGACCCACGCTTACCAACAGGGTTGCCTGACGATGAAGCTGCGCTTGACCGGAGCTGAGCAACACTGCGCTTATGAACTGTTCCGGCCGGAAGGTCCGATGGCCGTTCTGCCGCTTGGAGAGGACCGCTATCAGGTGGTCTGGAGTGCCCCGCTGCAGCGATGTCGAGATCGAGCTGCGTCGTCTACCTCCGAGTTGTTGTCGGCGCTGGACGCAATCCTTCCTGATGGGGTGAACGCGGTTCAACTGCTTGATGATCCAGGAGCTTTTCCGTTGGAATTAAGCCTGGCTCCACGTCTTCACAGAGGATCCTTGCTTCTCTTGGGAGAGGCCGGTCATCGCTGTCATCCAGTGGGTGGACAGGGCTTGAATCTTTGCTGGCGCGATGTGAGTGATCTCTTGAATTTGACCCAGGCAGTGCGTCATGGAGAGATATCGTTTACATCGCTTGCTCGACGTTATTCCCGTTGTCGACGCTTCGATCTGGCGGGTGTATTGCTGTCAACGGATCTGCTGATTCGTTTCTTCTCCAATCAAAATCGGCTGCTGATGCCTTTCAGGCGTCTTGCATTGTTCATGCTGAAGCGCGTCAGTTGGATTCGGCGCGTCAGTCTGTCGGCAATGACCGACGGCGCGGGCACCTTGTTAAGACCGCTGCCAAAGTGAGATCCTCGCTCGGCAGTTGATGGTCATCAGTAGTGATCCACAACCAGTGGCTTCTCGTGCGTTAATCGCTTTTTTGCAGCAGAGGCTTGGATTGAGCGAGAACGCCATCAATCTCGGCATTCGCCAGGCCCACCTTGAGCAGGCTCCTCTTCCGGTTGTTCTTTGGAGCTTTGGACTGCTGAACCTCACGCAATATCAGGAGGTTCTGGATTGGCAACAGCAGCAGGATTGACCGAGCCAGATGCTCACTCTCACGGTTTTCGCACCAATCAGTCGTAACGGATCAGTGATTCGATTGGAAGTCCCTCTGGCAATCGACGGCGTCCGGCCAGATCTGCCAGTTCAATGACAAACCCGCAGCCCACGAGCTTGCCTCCAGCTTTTTGAATCAGCTCAACACTGGCGGCAGCAGTTCCTCCGGTTGCCAGCAGATCGTCGACCAGCAAGACACGAGATCCATCCGCCAGAGCATCGGTCTGGATTTCAAGACGATCGCTGCCGTATTCAAGGGTGTAATCAACACCGGTCACTTCGCCGGGAAGTTTTCCGGGTTTTCTGACCGGCACAAAGCCAATCTTTTGCTGTGTTGCCAGAGGAGTGCCCACGATGAAGCCCCTGGACTCAATTCCCACGATCAGGTCTGGTTGGAGTCGCTCGCAGACGTCGCCAAGTTGCTGCATCACTTCGCTCCATCCACGGGGATCGCGCAGCAACGGTGAGATGTCGCGGAACAAAATTCCGGGTTTTGGGAAGTCCGGCACATCGCGAATGAGCTGACGAAGATCCACAGGGTGGTGACGCAAAGGCCTCAACCCTGGCATCATCGCAGCCATGACCGATGTCACTGCTGAGGCGGCTCCAGATCCGTCGATTCCTGAAGCGGTTCTTGGCCGCCGTGCTCTCGAGCGCCTTGATCTGCTTCTGCTCACTGTTGAGTCTCTTGACCTAAACGGCGGGGAGGCCATGCTCTGGGCGACCCGTCAGCTTGGTTTTGAAACGATCTTTCCCAATCGCGTTGAGCTTTGGAAACGTCGCTGCCACAACCCGCTCAGGCGTTCCACACGACGTGGTCAACTCAGTGCCGTGGAAACAGAGGCCTTGATCAGGATCCTCTGCGTGATGGCAGACAGGCTCTATCCCAAGCTTCACCAGTTGCTGTCCAGCAAGGAGCCCAAGGAGCTCACTCACCAGCGCTGGCAGCTGGTCCACCAGCGCCTACGCGATCTGATTGAAGAACGCATGAATCTTCGGCGTGGTGCCATTCAGCGTTTTCTTGGCAGTGAGCCCGAAGGCCCGCTGCAGCGCCAGCTGGTGTTCACACTGGCACTCGCTGCTGGACCCGGCGGGGTCGATCGTCTCCGCGCCAGTCTTCTTGATCCGACCCCCTGAATGGTGATGCTCAAACAGTCCTACCGCTACGACCAAACCACCGCTCGACTGGAAGTTGAAGGCTTGCCTGACTTCTCCGCTGGTCATGCCGAGCAGTCCATTGGAATTCTTTCCACCTGGCGTTTGAAAATTGTCGGTGCCTCCGAGCTCGAGGGCAAACGCGAACATCTTGAAGCACTAATGCAGGTGGTGATTCCCTATGTGCGTCTGCGTCTTTCAGGTGTGGTTCGCTCCCTGGGAGAGCCGAACGATCCAGTGAGGTTGGTCCCCGATGAGTTTCAGCATCGTCTTGATCTCACCAGTGGCCAGGCGAATATTCCACCTCTGTCGATCCGTCTCGATGATGCTCAGCTGGCCGATCTCGTTCGTTGCCTTGATGCCTTGCGAAGCGACAGCCGTGTCTGTCTGACCTGGCCATCGATTCAGCATGAACCCCTTCCTCGACGGGATCTTGTCGAGCGGATCCCCTTGATGCAGAGGCTGAAAGCTCCGCTGCTTGGAGGTACCACGGTGGTGGTCTTGGGCGTCCTGGGTCTTCTGTTGCCATTGCCTGAGGTGCAATCTCCGACGCCTGCCCAGGCCCTAGAGGACAAGACAGAAACTCCAATCAGCGATCCTGCACAACCTGATCAAGAGCGTTGACCTCTGAGCCAGGCAGCTCAGAATGGTGCGATTGCCTCTGATTTCGAATAGCAGTGAGTCCGTCCAACCTCAAGAGTTCTGTTGTTTGGATCGCTGAGTTCTTGCCGTCAGCGTCTCTCTACTTTTTGATCACCCTTGAATCCCGCTGGCGGATCACTGGCTTCGGTCAGATGTTCGCTCAGCCGACGGTGTCATGAATTCCCCCAATCTGAGACCTCTAAGTGCTGTGCCTAAGACTCGGAGAGTGTTTAGTAAGCGTCAGCGGTCCAGGGCTGTTTCTGTCGGCCGTCAGATGCTGGAGGGTGTTCTTTTGCTGGCCCTTGGCTCAGGATTGCTTGCATTTCTGAGCTGGTTGCCTCAGAAGGTCGACGCCATGGTCGTGGTCAGTGAAGCCATTGCTGATCTGATCCGAGGTCTTGGACAGCTGCTGGAAGCGTTGCTTGGTCTGGCTGCGGTCATTTTGATTGCAATGCTGTTGCTAGCAGGACTTTTGGCCTTGGTGTCTGGCGTGTTCCGTCTGGTCAAATCCTTCACACGGTTGATCAGCTCTGAGCGGCCTAAGCCGAGTCAAATAATCCATCGTCGATCCAGATCTCGGCGTTGAGCTCAGGGGCGAGGTGCGAGTGAACGCTGCACCGTCCAGAGTTCCTCAAGCGTCAGTCCACCATCGGCGTCCAGATCGAAACTCACAAAATTCCGGCTCAACCAGGGCAGTGATTGGCATTCATTCCTGTCAATCCGACCATCCCCATTGCGATCGGCCTGATGGAAACGTTTTTGCAGCCGCTGACCACTCGGGTGAGGGCTTAAGGGTCTGAGATCTTTGAGTAGCAAATAGCCACGCGAGTCGGGTCGTTGCAGACGCCTCTCGAAATAGGGCCGACCCCGGACTTCTCCAGATTCCAGACGACCGTCACCGTTTACATCCATCCGGATGAACAGTGCCTCCATGCGTCGGCCATAGATCTGCACGTGCTGTGGGTTCGCCAGAACCGAGGAACACGAGACCAGACTTTGCATCCCAAGCATCACGAAGGCCATCAACACTGGTTGTGTCAAGCGCTTCGCCATGTAGTGAGCATATGGAGATTCGGCGACATGGACATGTCTGAGTCGTGACAGTGATCCGATTAGCTGTGACAAGGTCCGTTTCAGCGCGACAGGACGCAACGGCATCCATACGATCAGTGCAACTTGAAGCAGCGACAGAACCCATGCCCCGCACTTCGATGATCTGGGTAGTCGATGATGATCCTGATTTGCGTCAGATGGTCGGCACCTATCTGTTGGATCAGGGTTATGACGTGCGCAGTCTCAGCGATGTGAAGCAGCTTGAGGCCCGCCTGGAATTTCAGCGACCTGATCTGATCGTGCTCGACCTGATGATGCCCGGTGATGACGGACTGACAGCACTCCGTCGTCTCAGGGATGCAGGCGACGACCTGCCAGTAGTGATGCTGACGGCCCGTGGAGAAGGCGTGGATCGCATCATCGGTCTGGAGCAGGGGGCTGATGATTATCTGGCCAAGCCTTTTTTGCCCCGAGAGCTTTCAGCGCGAATTGAAGCGGTGTTGAGGCGGCGCAGTGCACTCCCTGCAGGCACTCCTTTGGCTGAAGGTGGTGATGTGGTGTTTGGCGACAACGTGCTGGATCTGGCAGCTCGCACGCTCACCCGTGAGGGCAAGTCTGTTGTGATCACGAGTGGCGAGTTCAGCCTGCTGGCATCATTCGTTCAGCATCCTCATCGCCCTTTGTCGCGCGAGCGGTTGATTGAGCTAGCCCGTGGGCCTGGCTGTGACACCGACAGCCGCAGCATGGATGTTCAGGTTTCACGAGTGCGCAAGCTGGTGGAGCCAGATCCAACCCGCCCGCGCTACCTGCAGACCGTCTGGGGGTATGGCTATGTGTTCGTACCTGACGGCGAACCCCGCTCTAGTCGACCCTGAGCAACTACTTGTTAGGTCAGGCCGACAAGGTTTGGTGGACGGGGAAGCTGATCCGCTGGGTGAACGCTGATCTCGTATCCCAAATTGTTCCTGTGATCTGAGCGGGTGTGATCAACCTCACAGCCCTGCATGAGGCAGGTCATTAAGTCAGATGCTGAATCCGGTGATGGTGTGTCCATCGAGAGGGAACAACCCTCCACCGCTTTGAAATCAATGGGCGTTTTCGCAAAGCTCGATGGCATCACCGGCCGCACAATTCCTCAAGGCGACCTCACACTTGAAGTTCTTGATTCCGCTTCACTCGTTCAACAAGACGGTCAGATCTTTCACAAAGCAGCCGATGGTCAGCTGTTGGGCCCGCTTGGTGGAGAAGGTGTTTTCAAGCCTCAAGACATCGATGCCAAAGGCAGCGTGATCGTTGGCGACAACCACTTCATGCCAGGTCGTGGGGGTGACTCCCTCACCGGTGAAGGTCGTTCAACGAAGATCTGGACAACTGGTGGTGCCAGCACCTTTGAAGACCGAATGCCTGGTCACTTTGATGGAAACGATTTTCACGCCTGCCCCAATATTGTCCTAGGTACAGAAGCTCCTTCGATGTCGATGCATCAAGGCGCGATGAACAGTATCAACGTCGGTGATGCAGCTGGAAATTTGCGTGATGCAGCTGGAAATACTCCTGACAGATTCCGTGTCTTCACCGGAGGTCGTTTCGAAGACTTGTTGACTGAAACCTTCGAACCACTCTTTGGGATGGACAGCTTCGGTGAATCACCGAACCCTGTTCTTGAAATCGGAAGCACTGCTGGTCCTGGTGGTACTTCCTCCATGACAGGAAAGTTCGACTTCCCCGCTGACAATGTCAGCCTTTACGACCATTGATTCAAGCTGTACGTAGCTGACGGCCAGCCACGATCCCGTTGATCTCTCGCTCACGACCGTTGTCGATGCCTTCCCGTGCTTGGCAGAAGCGTCTCACTGCTTTGCTGGGCTGGGGAGGACTGGCCCTCGGTAGCTCGGCGTTTTGCCTGGTGGTTTTCCAGGCTCTTTTCGGTCGACAACTGGAGCAGTTACAGACCATTCAGCTTGGGAGAGATTTAGCCCTGAACGTGCGGCTCACGGAGCTAGCACTTGAGCGTTATCCCCCTCATATGGTTGCGGAATTGAGTGGCCTTGATCTTGAAGTCACGGTCCGTCCCAAACCCGCACCTCTGCCACCCTCAGCGGCATTCAAGCGACAGGCTGAGGCGTTGCAGCTTCAGCTTTGTCAACGCCTCTCCCATTGTCCAATGGTGTTGCCCGACCGGGCTGCCCGCGGTGAACGCAGTGTGTGGATCGAACTGATTTCCCCTCTGGAGCCCATCTGGCTGCGAGTGGATGTGCCTTCGATGATGCGTTGGCCACCTGAACCCACACTGCTTGGGCTTGCGTTGGTAGGCGCTGGCATCATCTGCGGCGGACTGTTTCTGCTGGTGGAGGTGGAAGCACCATTGCGTGGGCTGGAGAAAGCGCTCTCCCGCGTGGGTGATGGTGAGGACCCTGATGCTGTCAGTGCTCGCGGAGCTCCTGAGGTCCAGCGCCTCACCCAGCGTTTCAACGCCATGGTGCAGAGGCTGGCTGCCAATCGTCGAGAACGCGCGACGATGCTCGCCGGCATTGCCCATGATCTAAGAGCTCCGATCACCCGTCTTCAGTTCCGTCTGTCCATGCCGCAGCTTTCAGCGGATGAGCGGGAGCGGTGTGCTGGTGACCTTCAGTCTCTTGAGAGAATTACTGGGCAGTTTTTGCTGTTTGCCGGCGGTGGTGACAGTGAAACCTCGGTGCAAGTGCCCTTGGATCAATTGCTGGCGGAGGTGGCCAGTAGTCATCCGGCGGATCAATTACGTCTCGAGCTGGCTGCTCTCTCTGTTTCGGTCAAACCGGTTGCCCTTGGTCGCGCAATCGCCAACCTCATCGACAACGCCTTCTCCTACGGAATTGCGCCTGTCATTCTTCGTCTATATGTCGACAATTCGCGCTGTTGCATCGAGGTCTGGGATCAAGGCAAAGGGATGCCTGTTCAGCAATGGGAGGAGGCTCTACAACCCTTTCATCGCCTTGATTCATCCCGCGGTCAGCAGGGCCACTGCGGTCTAGGGCTAGCCATTGTGTCTCACGTTGCTCGATTACACGGCGGCAGGCTCGAATGCATCCATCGCGACAAGAATGATTCAGGGCTTGATCCAGGGACTGATCCAGGCAGGTTTGCGATCCGCTTCAGTCTGCCGCTGCACGATGACCAGTCCACGGTGCCAACGAGCTGAAATCTGAGAAAACTTGGAGCAGATGTCGAGCTCGTGACCTCCGTTGCTTCCAATGGGAACAGATCTGTTCTGAACATGGCCAACAAGGGCAAGGCAAAAAAGCAGGATCTAACCAAAGCCCAAGCCCGTTTAGGCCGCGTCTCTGACATTGCTTTGCAAAGCCATGAGGCCATTGCTCAGAACATTGATATTCCATCTGAGCGGTTGAGGGGTTTTATGGATGATCATCAGACCAAGATTGTGAGGCTGAACAAGAAGCTTTATGAGGCTGAATTGGTCCGCCTCCAGACTGATCTAGTCAGGATGCAGTACTGGATTCGTGAAACCGGCTATCGGATGCTCGTTCTGTTTGAAGGGCGTGATGCGGCAGGGAAAGGGGGCACGATCAAACGATTGACCGAACCCCTGAATCCAAGAGGTTGCAGGGTTGTGGCACTGGGAACGCCAACGGAACGCCAGAAAAGTCAGTGGTATTTTCAACGCTATGTTGAACATTTTCCCGCCGCTGGTGAGATTGTTGTCTTCGATCGAAGCTGGTACAACCGAGCGGGTGTTGAGCGGGTGATGGGGTTCTGCAGCCCTGAACAAGTTGAACAGTTTCTTGATGATTCTCCTCAATTTGAACGGATGTTGGTGCGCAGTGGCATTCTTGTTCTCAAGTATTGGTTTTCTGTCAGTGATACTGAGCAGGAGGAACGCTTCCAGTCGCGTATCGATGACCCCACTCGCCGTTGGAAGCTAAGTCCGATGGATCTTGAGGCGCGTAATCGCTGGGTTGATTTTTCTAGGGCTAAGGATGAAATGTTCACGCGAACTAATATTCCAGAGGCTCCCTGGTTCACTGTTGAAGCGGATGACAAAAGGAGAGCCAGACTAAATTGTCTTCGCCACATCCTTAGCAAGGTGCCCTGGGAAGACATGACACCCCCAGGGATCAATCTTCCTCCAAGGCCTAAAAAAGGTGATTACAAACGTCCTCCTATCAACGAACAATTCTTTGTTCCTAATAGCTATCCCAATGTATAGGAGGAGTGTCAAAGTTGAATAAGTTTGCAATTCTAACTCGTCCAACTGAAATACCAGTATTTGTTGTTCTTGGATGATCACCTAATCATTGTTTCCGTTCATCTTCTTAAGGCCGAGGGTTCAGCAATAAGGAACGCTGTTAGTTGCAAATTCAACATCGACACGCGCAAGTCTGCTTGCAACGCATAACTCAATTGAGCTCAAAACGAGTTTAAGAATCCTTGTTTGCCCCTGATTTGAAGTTGTGATCTGTTTGAGGTCAGCTGTGTGCTGTTCAGAGTGCTTTAAGAAGGCTCTTGGTGTGCCTGGTTGTCCCACGAGCAAAAACCAATACTACTAAAATAATTCAAAATTTTTTTATCGATGTCTGATTTAACAGTAAGCTACTTCACTATTCGGCGTATTGAATTGAAGAATTCAATCTCGGACGGGTACGAAAAAGACAGCCTTGAAAGATTTTTAAATCAATATGTCAGTCGAGGAGTTAAAGGTCCTGTCCAGTATTTTTGTGCAACAGATGTTGAGGTTTATGAGAAAATAAGAGTTGTCATGGAATTCATGCAACAAGACTTAGATTCAGTGAACGAAATTTTTGAGATGATTAAAACTATAGAGCTCGATCAGTGGTATTTAGAAAAGCAAACGGGCGCTCCTGTGCCTGCACTGGAGAGTCAAATCAATTCTGCTGAGGATCAAGCAGCGTAGATAATGAAAGATATCAATGATTCGCTAAACGTGTAGTGGTTATCGGCAGAAAGAGTGATTACATCACTGATTACCTTGATTCAGTAATATTACAAAAACGACTTTTTTGAATGATTCGATTTATTGATTAATCGATTCAGCTTTAAACAGTCTTGACAGATTGATTGACCAAGTACGTCGATGTTGTCGACAAACTCTAGCAAAATGATTGCCCCCATCCTGAGCTGCTCATTGATTTAAATGACATCTTCAAATAATTCGTCTTCACCGTAAAATAACCATGGCTGACCATCGTCAAGACTGTTGCGCTTAAGCCAAGCGGTAAAAGTTTCTATGTCTTCTTGTTGAGACTGTGAGTCGTTTGATTTTTCATTCATGAGGAACAATCTGGTCAGAAGTTTTGATCTCCATGTTCGATATCATTCATTGAGCCGTGCCTGTTAAGGCAATTTCAAGTTCCTTTCGTTTGCTTGCTAGAGCAATTGCTCTGCGTGCTTGGCAGTGAGTTTAAGCAAAGTCCACTCGTCTGCTGTCTTCTGACACCCGTCACGACCTCCAACGGACGGATTGCAGAGTCAATCAGGAGGCCAGGAATTGGGACAGACTGTCTGTTCTTATTGATATGGTCTCTGCTGCTTGTGTTTTCGCTTCATCCAATTGGTTCGTCTCGATGCGTCGCTGTTGATCCTCAGTGCTCTTGTGAAACCCACCGGGGTTGTCGATTCTTCCTCATGTTCCGCCGGTGACATCTCATTCATCAGCACTTGACATCTTGCCTGTTGCCGTAATGATTATAAAAATTTCTTCAAAATAATGTTCATCACTGTTTTCGGTCAGAAGGGAGGTGTTGCAAAAACATGTACGAGCGTTCATTTGGCAGCGATTTGGGCACATCAACATAAAAAAGTTGCTTTGATTGATGCTGATCGAAATCGCTCGGCAACAGCTTATGGTTCACGAGAATTTCTACCTTATCCAGTGATTCCTATTGAAGCAGCAGCAAAAGCCGCTAGAGGAGTCGATATTGTTGTGACTGATGGTCAAGCAAGCAGTAACGAAGAAGAACTTAAAAATCTTGTTGAAGGTTCTGACATCATTGTTTTGCCCACAACCCCTCAAAGTCGCTCTTTAGAGTTAACACTTGAAATGTCATCACTATTAAATAATTATCGTATTCCATATGCAGCTTTATTGGTCAAGGTTGATTCACGTAAAAAAAGTTCTGCGAAATCAGCTGTTGAAATTCTTGAAGGTTTTGATATTCATGTTTTAAGATCTCAAATCCCTCTTTTAAGTGCTTTTGAGAGTGCTGAAACAAATGGCGTCACGGTGGACCAGGCTGTTGACAAAAGAGGTAGAGCCCATTCAAGGCGCATGATGGGCTGGTACTCCTATGACAAAGCTTGCACTGAGATTGAAGAGCTCTATCAGGCTCATCAAGAAGCCACAAGATCTGTCACTCCGATTGGCTGGGATTTCACACCCTTAGAACATAGAGCCGCATAACTTGCTCATTCATTAATGCTTATTGATCGCTGATGTTCTTTTGCTCGTTGCAATTAATATGCTAATAGTTATTCTTTAATTTTTGTCAATATAAGTATTGCTTTCGATCTTGCTTCGTGGCAATATTGGTTTCTTGGACTATGATTTTAGCCTGTATTTTGATATCAAGAATTCTGCAAGTAATTGCAATTTTTCAGCAAGATCACTTGCGAATTCTTGATCAAGTTGTAAAGATCAAGTTGTATAATTGATAGAATCCAAAGGCAACAATCCAAGCGACAACCATTGATACTGTGACAGAAAAGAGCGTAAACCTTGCCGACTTGGTTTCGCCCCAGATGGTTGCAACCGTCGTTAAGCAAGGAACGTATAGAAGGCTAAATAAGCAGTAACTGAATCCTTGTTGGAAATTGATGGCCCCGCCAAGTGTTGCCTTAAGAGCATCACTCCCTTCATTCAATCCGTACATCGTCGCAACAGCTGCTAACTGAACCTCTTTAGCGACGAAACCAATGATCAGTGAAACAGTTAAAAGTGGGTTGATGCCTAGTGGAGCCATCAGCGGCTGGAAGAACGTTCCGATTTGTCCTGCATAGGTGTTCAATCCTTCCGATCCTCCAGGATAATTAGTCAGGAACCAAGTAATTGTCGTACCAATGATCATGAAAACAGAAAGTTTTTGTACGAAAGTTTTCATCTCACTCCATACATTCAACGCAACTTGTTTGAATGTAGGTGTTCTGTAAGGAGGTAATTCAATAACAAAAGGATCTTTTGATTTGAACTGACCACTGGCATTGAAAATCATCGCCATAATGAAGGCGACAATGAAACTAATAATGTAGAGCAGCCACAGTGCAACTGCACCCAAATAGCTTGGAAGAATGATGCCCAAAAAGAAAACAAAAACTTGTAGCCTTGCAGAACATAATGCGAATGGGATTACCAATATTGAAAGTAATCTCTGACTACGTGAGCGTATTGTTCTTGTTCCCATAATCGCTGGAACATTGCAACCGAAGCCGAACAACTGCATGACGAATCCACGTCCGTCAAGACCAGCTTTACGCATGATGTTATCCATCAAATACGCAGCTCTTGAGAGGTAACCACTGTCTTCAAGCGCAGTCATTACGACAAAGAAGAAGGCAACAAGTGGTACAAAGCCAAGCCGTGATGCGAATCCTGTATATGGACCGCTGATTACGAAATCTTTGACGATGTCAGGGAGGAAGCTCAGGCTTGGTTCCAAGACAGTTGCCTGCAACCAATCAGTGAAATCTCCAACCGGATCCTGGGCTGGCATTCCCACATTCCAGATAAATAGGAAGAGGACCAACATGGTCAGGAAAAAGATCGGCAAACCGAAAATCGGATGCAACAGCACCGCATCCATTCGGTTCGTAAACGTCACCAGATTCTCCGGTGGCATCTCAATCCCTTGATCTAATGATTCCTGTATCTCTTCGTCGGTAATTTTATTTTCTCGGCAAAATTCGACTAATTTGTTGACCTTATAAGACTCTGAAATATCATTGACAGTATTCCATATCCCATCGATTGCAAGACTGCAGCCAGCTCCATATTTTGCACTGATTGTAAATACTGGCATCTCAAGAAACTGAGATAATTGTTGGGTATTGATCTTTACACCAAAACGCTTTACTTCATCGGCCATGTTTAAAGCCACTAACGTTGGTATGCCGAGTTTTTTTAGTTGCAATGGCAAAAGTATTTGCCTGTCAATTTGAGAAGCGTTGATAACGCAGACGATTAAATCAAAGCTGTATTGTTCGAGAAAATCTTGAACAACCTTTTCATCCTCTGTGAATCCATCAAGATCGTAAATTCCTGGTAAATCAACAAATTCAACGGTTTTTCCATCACGTTCAACTGTTGCCTGCATGAAATCAACCGTCAAGCCAGGCCAATTCGCTACACCTGCAGTGGCATTGGTCACTCGATTAAAGAACGTTGACTTGCCTGTATTGGGTTGACCGACAAAGACGATCCTTGGCAGCTCATTTTTTTGTTGCGTTGTCTTCCCAGTTTCTGCAGTGATCATGATGAGGTTTTAACGCTGAGTGAATTGGAATGATCGGGCAAATTTATGATTTTTTGAGATCGATCACATCGGTGATTTCTACGAGTGCTGCCTCTGACTTTCGTATTGCAATCTCAGTTGTGCTGCCAACTCTCACCTCATAGGGATCTCCACCAGGAGCCTTGCGCATGACACGAACTGTGCGTCCTTTTCTTATGCCCATTGCCTCTAAACGATCCTTAAAGGAGTTGCTCAAGTCACTTCCATCACTGCTCACGCCAACGACAGTTGCTGAGTGATGAACTGCTAGCTCACTTAAATCCATTACGTAGCTTTGCCGATGCATCTCTATACGGAAGGCTAGAGCTCAAGGATTCAGCTGGCAATTAAAGATGTCGATAATCATCAATTAACGTAGAATTTGTTACGAGAGTTCCCTTTTTTGCCGTTAAATAATTAACAAAAAAGGCGAGCAGTGCGCTATAGGATATTCTTGGTTGCATATGATACTTAGTAGTTGATGTTGCTTGCCCCTCTAAGAGCCATTGCTAGTTTAAATACAGATTATTCGTAGTCATGCTGATTATTGAAATTGAACTGCTCATTGCGCTTGTACTTGTTTTAATAGCAATTACGCGTCGTACAGCGATCACACAGTGGCTAGCGAATCGAAGATATCAAATTGGTCTTAAGAAAGCTCGACAGCTATTCCAACTCCTCGATCAAAAAGATGGTCAAAATGCCGTTACCAATCATCTTCTTGAGGAGGGCCAATTTTTGCGTTCCAGGCGTAGGGTCGGCGATTTTTATTGTATTCCGGCCGAGAATATTGATGGTGAAATGCAAGATATTATGCTCAGAATGTCACATAAGAATGAACCAAGGTGGATTGCTCTCCGTAGGCTTTATCTAAGTGCCATACTTGATGGTTATTACGTTAAAGCTGTTATTGATATCCCGCCACTCTGGGACCCTGAGTTTGATGTTGCTTACGACCATTGGAAAGACAATTTATCGGGAACAATCCAGAGGGATCCTCAGAATGATGCTTGGATTGTTGCTTAAAGCTGAGGCCGAGCGTCTTTGCAGTTTTATTACCTCTTGCAACTTATTCAGAATTCAATTTCTAACCATTTTTTAGTTTTGCTTGTGAGTACTGCTCTTTAGGCGACTTCTCATTGCTTTAATCCAATTCTGAATTGCCCGGAAAATACTTTTCAATAACCGTTTAATTCCTAGAGGCGGCATTTTTCCGCATTTGCTGCAGTGGGGCATTGATTTTTCCTATCTCTCTAACCTTAATCATGAAAGAAGGTGAAATCCTTTTTCTTTTTATTTTTTTCCCCTCCTGGACTGTCGAATGGAGGTTCTAGGGTCTAAACCTTCATTGTTTAGATGTGTACTTTGTTGCTTTTGATGCATTCCTTATGTTGTTGTTGTCAAAGTGTTTTTATGTCGGGCATTGGTTCTCGTTCTAGAAGCTTTGCAGAGCACATGAGATTTGGTATATCGATCAAATGTTACTTTCAAATTTTCTTTAGTCTTGATCACCGCTGAATTTTATCTTTCCGTTTTGAGTTTACTTGTTCTTATTTTGCTCGGAGGCTATTCTGTATGACGCACCCCTTTAGTTGTAGTGGATGAGAAAGGAGTACCAACATCTTGTTAAAAAAATGTCTCATGGCCAGCAATTGGTTTTTGAGAATGAGTTTGAGCTTCGTTGTAGGCAACCCTCTTTAGGTGTTATTTATGCTCTTCTCTTGGGTTGGTTTGGTTACCATCGCTTTTGGTTGAAAGATCGTAAAAGTGGAGTTGTCTTTCTTTGTTTCTCTTGGACGTTGTTACCAGCTCTGTTTTCTATTTTTGACGCTTTGTGCATGCGAGAATTATGTTCGGGTTACAATAATAAGCTCGCAAAGAAATTGTATGACGATATTCAGCAGATTAGCCCCTATTAGATGTTAAGCTAATTCGCTATTCAGTTAATTCTATCCGTCTCTTTGCTCAACAGTATTTAACGAATTGGCGAATCATTTGAATTTGGTGTCGTCATTGTCTATTGCGTTGTACATCTTTTTACTTAATATTTGTTTTCCTCTTTTGGTGTGAGGATCAATGAAACCACCACCAAACTTGATGGTCAGACAAGTTTTGTGATTGGTGCGAATTCCTTCGGTGGCAACCTTTTTTACAGCAATGAAAATCTCAGTGCGATTAACAGTGTCTTCCCTAGCGATGGCGAAGGTGCTGGTGGTGTTGCAATTGTGGTTGGTTCTGATGATCTTGGCGTTGATTTCCCTCAGGGAACGAGTTATCAGGATTACGCAGCCACCCAATATGGAGCAGCAACATTTAACTACGATATTCAGCTGAATTTTAATACCAGTTTTACTGGTAAGGATTTGTTGACCACCACCCTTCGTGCTGGGAATTTTGGTAGCTCCAGTTTTGGTGGCGGTCCTACCACACTTTCCACGCTTGAAGTCGCTTCTGATTCTCTTGACGGTGGCGGAGCTGGTGACGCTGTTTATATTGACAAAATCTTTTATTCAGCCCCTCTTGGTGCTGATTTTACTTTCATTGTCGGAGCCAATGTTGGCCAAGATGACATGATGCCAATGTGGCCGTCGATTTATCCTTCGGGCGATGGCAACACAGTTTTAGATGTTTTGACACTGAATGGTGCCCCTGGTGCTTACAACAAAACGCAGGGTCCTGGTGCTGCACTCAACTACGAAAATAATGGTTGGATCGCGGGTGTTCAGTATGTTTGTGACATCGGAACATGTACTGGCGGTAACCCCCAGTCAGGTGGAATCGCTGCTGATCAATCTAATGGTGTAGGAACCGTTCAGGTTGGTTATCAGGCCGAACAGTGGGGCGTCGCTGCTGTGTATTCCTGGTTGCAGAATCCAGCACTTCTTCCCTACTCAACTGCTTACACGCAGCTGAGTTACCTACAGGACAGTGTTGATATGTCCCTTAATGCCTTTGCACTATCAGCCTATTGGCAGCCTGAAGATACGGGCTGGATTCCTGCCGTTAGTGCTGGCTGGGGTCTGAACAGCACCAATTTCAATGACAGTGATGAGATTCCTGATGGTTATGTCTCCACGTCGCAGTCTTGGCAGGTCGCACTCCACTGGGATGATGCGTTTATTCAGGGCAACACCGCTGGTATGGCTGTTGGTCAAGCAACCTTTGCGACGGATCTTGTTGGCGGTGGTACGCCTTCTGACGCTAACTATGTATGGGAATGGTTTTATGGATTTCAGGTCACTGATAATGTGACGTTGACACCTACTCTGTTTTATTTGAGTCGTCCCCTTGGGCAACTCTCTTTCGATGGCGAAGAAGGCAAGGATGGATCGTTCAATCAGTTCGGCGGGATTGTTCGTACTACTTTTACCTTCTGATCACATCTTGATCTTGTGATCTCTTTGCGTGATCTAGTTCTTTGATCCCCATAAGCCGGTCTGAACTTCAGATCGGCTTTTTCACTTTCAGCATGAACCATGCTCTAGATGACATTCTGGCTCTGACGCACCTATCCATTCATGAGTGAGCCGAACGGCCAAACGCATCCTCTTTACGCAACGGATCGTGACTTGGTTGATGCCTTATTAGGTCATCAGGGAGACCCTGGTCCTGAGCAGCTCACTGTGGCTGCACGGCTGGTGATGCGTTATGGCGATTTCCCTGGCGCCGATGACATCAAACAGGACATTCAGAAAGCCGTAGCTGGCTGGGGACTTGATTCCCAGAGCTTAAATGCTCGCTGTCGCGAGATCTGGGCCAGTGGTTGGAAGCCTGGTCAGCAACTCGATAATGAGCTCGGCTCTGGGGCTGATGTCGCTGATCAGGAGGGTTAAGTGCAATCGAGTGCATGCCCCGTTGAGAACCGGGGCAGATCATTACCTGGCCTGAATGAAGTGTTCAGGATCAGGACGGCGTTGGAAGGACTTTGCCGGCCCTGGCTTCTTGAGCAACTCTGCGCAGGTCGTCACATCCTTCTTTCAATGTCGGATAAGCGAACATCCCGCTACCAGCGATGAAACAGTTGGCTCCAGCCGCACAACATTGGGAGATGGTCCAGTTGGCTTTGATTCCGCCGTCAACTTCAATATCGATGTTGAGACCACGTTCATCGATGGTTTGTCTCAATTGTGAGATTTTATCCAGCATGGTGGGGATGTAGGCCTGTCCACCAAACCCAGGATTCACAGTCATCACTAGAACGTGGTCGACGAGGTCGAGCACGTTTTTGACCATTTCCATAGGTGTGTGCGGATTCATCGCAACGGATGGACTCCCACCGAGCTGGCGAATCTTTCCGAGTACCCGGTGTAGGTGTGTGTTGGCTTCGACATGGGCAATCACTACTCCAGGCTCTCCGTTTGGCCCTTTGGTTGCATCGACGTATTGCTCAAGCATCGTTTCTGCGTTGTATTGGCTCACCATCAATTGGGTTTCAAACTTCACGTCGCAATATTTGCGGCACGCCTTGATCAATTCAGGTCCGAAAGTGAGATTCGGCACAAAGTTGCCGTCCATCACGTCAAATTGAATCCTGTCGACACCAGCTGCTTCGAGATCCTTCACGCACTGGCCCATGGCAGCCCAATCAGCGGGCAGCACAGATGGAATGATCTGAATCGGGCGTTCGGATGCGGTCATGGGGTGGTCTGAAAGCTCGGGGGACTTTAGAGAAGCACCCCTGATCTGAGGTTTGTTTGAATTCACTGATACAGTAAGCCGCGCTTTTGAGCGAAAAGCCCAGTGGCGCCAAGCCCTGAGAGCTGATCCTCTCCGCATTTAGTTCCCCGCCGCACACCAGTGGATCGCACTCTCATCCAGGAAATTCTTGAGGTCGTTGAGCAGGCGGCCATCGCCTCTGCCGAGCTCACAGGCCTCGGCCAAAAAGACGAGGCTGATGCCGCTGCGGTGGAAGCCATGCGCAAACGCATGGGTCAGATCGAAATGCAGGGCCGGATCGTCATCGGAGAAGGCGAGCGTGATGAAGCTCCCATGCTCTACATCGGTGAAGAAGTCGGCTCAGGCAAAGGCCCTGGCGTTGACTTTGCCGTTGATCCCTGCGAAGGCACCAACCTTTGCGCGAACAACCAGCGCGGATCAATGGCTGTGCTCGCAGCATCAGATCGTGGCGGCCTGTTCAATGCTCCTGACTTCTACATGAAGAAGTTGGCAGCTCCTCCGGCAGCTAAAGGCAAGGTGGACATTCGCAAATCGGCGACGGAAAATATCAAAATTCTCAGCGAGTGCCTTGGCATCGCTGCAAGTGATCTCACCATTGTGGTGATGGATCGAGCTCGTCACAAGAGTTTGATCGCTGAAATCCGTGCGACTGGTGCCAGGGTTCAACCCATTTCCGATGGTGATGTGCAAGCTGCCATTGCCTGTGGTTTTGCTGGTACTGGTACCCATTGCCTCATGGGCATCGGAGCAGCTCCCGAAGGTGTGATCTCAGCAGCGGCTATGCGGGCTCTGGGTGGCCATTTTCAAGGTCAGTTGGTTTATGACCCGGCCATCGCTCAGACCTCTGAGTGGGCTGATATGACCAAGGAAGGCAACTTGGCGAGGCTTGCCGAGATGGGTATCACCGATCCCGACAAGATCTACGAAGCTGATGAGCTCGCTTCTGGTGAGCACGTGATCTTTGCCGGAAGTGGGATCACTGATGGGTTGTTGTTCCACGGCGTTAAGTTTGAGAGTGACTGCACTCGCACAAGCAGCCTGATCATCAGCAACCTTGACAACACCTGCCGTTTCACCAACACGGTTCATATCAAGGATGGAGCTCAAAGCATCGCTCTGAGCTGATCTCCTTCTTCAAGCAGCGAGGGTTTTCTCCATGCACATCGCCGTTGTCGGCCTCAGTCATCGAACGGCACCGGTTGAAGTGCGCGAAAAGCTCAGTATTCCTGAGCAAACCATGGAGGAATCCCTGCAGAACCTGCGGGGCCATGACCAGGTGCTTGAGGCTTCGATTCTCAGCACCTGCAATCGTCTTGAGATTTATACCCTTGTCCGCAATCCTGAGCTGGGAATTTCAGCTGTCAGAGAGTTTCTGAGTGGACATTCCGGACTCGCTACAGGAGATCTGAAACCTCACCTGTTCACCTTCCACCATGAGGATGCCGTTGGTCATCTGATGAGGGTTGCGGCCGGTCTTGACAGCCTGGTCCTCGGGGAGGGGCAGATCCTGTCTCAGGTCAAGAAAATGATGCGCTTGGGCCAGGAGCACAAATCGCTCGGCCCGATCCTCAATCGATTGCTCACTCAAGCTGTGAGCACTGGAAAAAGGGTTCGCAGTGAAACCAATCTTGGGACTGGTGCAGTCTCTATTAGTTCTGCGGCAGTTGAACTCGCTCAGTTAAAGCTGGGTCAGAGCCGTGGTTTGGACGATCTGCTCACCCTTGAGGATGAACAGGTGGCCGTTGTCGGTGCTGGCCGGATGAGTCGTCTTCTGCTTCAGCATCTGAAGGCGAAGGGTGCTTCAGGTGTTGTGGTTTTGAACCGCACCGTGAGCCGCGCAGAGGCCCTCGCCGCCGACTTCCCTGATTTACCTGTGCATTGTCGGCCACTGGAAGACCTTGATCACTGCCTCAGCACCTGCTCGCTGGTCTTCACCAGCACGGCAGCAGAGGATCCAATTATTGATGGCAGTCGTCTGCAGCAGTTGAATCGTCGCAGTTCCCTGCGGCTGGTTGATATTGGCGTTCCCCGCAATATTCACGCTGATGTGAAAGGGATCACCGGTGTTGAGGCTTACGACGTCGATGATCTCAAGGAAGTTGTCGAACGCAATCAGGAAGCCCGTCAGCAGGTGGCGCGAGAGGCGCAGGGACTGCTTGATGAAGAGGCAAGGCTTTTTCTGGAATGGTGGGACAGTCTGGAGGCAGTCCCGACCATCAACCGGCTTCGTTCTTCTCTGGAGTCGATCCGGTCGGAAGAGCTTCAGAAGGCGCTTAGCCGCATGGGACCTGATTTCTCTGCCCGTGAGCGGAAAGTGGTGGAAGCTCTCAGTAAGGGCATCATCAACAAGATCCTGCATACCCCTGTGACATCACTGCGTGCGCCGCAGCAGCGCAGCGAACGACAAAATTCTCTGATCGTGGTCGAGCGTTTGTTTGATCTGGTGCAGGATGACGAGCAGGAACGCTGAGAGATTTCAGCCTCAGAAGTTCCCTGTCTAAATTTGATTCCCAGCATTCTTGTCGGATCTGGCCCATGCATTGGTTTAGAGCACCAAAAGTCCGGTAGGTTTGCCCGGCAAAGCCGATCTGCGGGGGCGGCATGAAGCGTGTTCTGGCCATCATTCTTGGGGGAGGAGCGGGAACGCGTCTATATCCCCTCACCAAGATGCGGGCCAAGCCCGCGGTTCCTTTGGCCGGCAAGTACCGACTGATCGACATCCCGATCAGCAACTGCATCAATTCCGACATCAACAAGATGTACGTGATGACGCAGTTCAACAGTGCGTCCCTGAACCGTCACCTGACCCAGACGTTCAATCTCAGCAATTCCTTTGGTGGTGGATTTGTCGAGGTCCTCGCCGCTCAGCAGACCCCCGACAGCCCTTCGTGGTTCGAAGGTACAGCCGATGCAGTCCGTAAATATCAGTGGCTGTTCCAGGAGTGGGACGTTGATGAATATCTGATCCTGTCCGGGGATCAGCTGTACCGCATGGACTACAGCCGTTTCATCGAGCATCACCGTCGTACGGGGGCGGATCTGACAGTTGCTGCTCTGCCGGTTGACGCCAAACAGGCTGAATCATTTGGCCTGATGAGAACCGATAACGACGGCAACATTCAAGAATTCCGCGAAAAGCCCAAGGGTGACTCCCTGCTTGAGATGGCAGTGGATACTGCACGCTTCGGGCTGAGTCCCGAATCTGCCCAAGAACGTCCCTATCTGGCTTCGATGGGGATCTACGTGTTCAGTCGTGAAACATTGTTCGATCTTCTTGATGGCAACACCAATCACAAGGATTTTGGCAAGGAAGTGATTCCTGAATCGCTTGCTCAAGGTGACAAACTCCAGAGTTATGTCTTTGACGATTATTGGGAAGACATCGGCACGATTGGTGCGTTCTATGAGGCCAACCTTGCTCTCACACAACAACCACAACCCCCATTCAGTTTCTACGACGAGAAATTTCCGATTTATACAAGGCCTCGTTACTTGCCCCCAAGCAAATTAGTTGATGCCCAAATCACCAATTCAATTATCGGCGAGGGGTCGATTCTGAAATCCTGTAGTGTCCATCACTGTGTTCTAGGTGTCCGCAGCAGACTCGAGTCTGATGTGGTGATTCAAGACACACTCGTCATGGGTGCTGATTTCTTTGAGTCAAGTGAGGAGCGCGCAGTCCTCAGAGAGCGAGGAGGCATTCCCCTCGGAGTAGGTCAGGGCACCACAGTTAAGCGAGCCATTCTCGACAAAAATGCTCGGATTGGTTCCAATGTTTCCATCGTGAACAAGGACCATGTTGAAGAGGCTGATCGCCCAGAGCTCGGCTTTTACATCCGTAATGGAATCGTGGTCGTTGTCAAAAATGCTTCGATTCCTGATGGAAGCGTGATCTGATCACTCATTCCTGACAGAGGCTGCTCATGTTGCAGCCGATCTCGGTCGCAGTGGTCACACTGTCATCAGTGAATGGTTCAGCTGAGCATGTCCAAGGCCCACTTCGGTCTGATTGGTCTAGGCGTGATGGGGGAAAACCTTGTCCTCAACGCTGAGCGCAATGGCTTCTCGAGCGTCGTTTACAACCGTACTTATGCCAAGACCGAAGAATTTCTTGCTGGTCTGGGTGCTGGCAAGAACATTCAAGGAGCTACGGACCTTCAGGATTTCACCAACAAACTCGAACGTCCACGACGCATCCTGATGATGGTGAAGGCCGGTGGGCCTGTGGATGCTGTCATTGAACAAATTTCTCCTTACTTAGATGAGGGAGACCTCTTAATTGATGGTGGTAACTCGGAATATCACGACACCGAGCGTCGTGTAGCTGAACTGGAAAGTAAGAGTTTTGGCTTCATTGGGATGGGCGTCTCCGGTGGCGCCAAAGGTGCGCTCGAAGGGCCGAGCATGATGCCTGGAGGGACCAAGTCGTCCTATGACGCCATCGAAAGCCTGGTTTGCAAGATGGCTGCCCAGGTTGAGGATGGGCCCTGTGTCACTTACATCGGACCGGGAGGCTCAGGTCACTTCGTCAAGACCGTTCATAACGGCATCGAGTACGGCATTGAGCAGATCTTGGCCGAGGGGTACGACCTGATGAAACGGGTCGGTGGCATGAGCAGCCTCGAGATGGCGGATGTGTTCGCGCACTGGAACAGCACCGAGGAGTTGTCGTCCTATCTCGTTGAAATCACCGAGGTGTGTTTACGCACCATGGATCCGGATGATGGCACCTCGCTTGTCGAGAAGATCCAGGACAAGGCCGGCCAGAAGGGAACGGGTCTTTGGACAGTGGTCAGTGCTCTGCAGATGGGGGCCTCGGTGCCCACGATCTACGCCGCTCTCAATGGACGGGTCATGAGCTCCATGAAAGACCAGCGCATTAAGGCGGAGTTGATTCTGAAGGGGCCGGCTATTCAGTCCTTCGATATGGGCTCATCCGCCGATGGCATGGCTCCTCTGATGGATGCCATGGTTCTGGCCTGTATGGCCAGTTACGCCCAGGGAATGGAGTTGATGCGGATTGCCTCCGCTGAGCACAACTACAACCTGAATATGACTTCAATCGCACAAATCTGGAAAGGAGGTTGCATCATTCGTGCTCGCTTGCTCAAGCGCATTCAGGATGCTTTCAACGCCAATCCTCAGCTGGAGAACCTGTTGATCGATCCCTGGTTCGCCGATCAGGTGAACCGCCGTTTGCCCGGGTTGGCCAAAGTGGTTGCCGGTGCAGCCGCTGCCGGTGTTCCAGTGCCCTGTCTCAGCAGCACACTCGATTACATCAACAGCTATCGCACGTCACGCCTTCCCCAGAACCTTGTGCAGGCAATGCGTGACTGCTTCGGGTCCCACACCTATGAGCGCGTGGATAAGGACGGCACTTTCCACACCGAGTGGCTCAACTGAGGAAGACGCGATGAGTTCTTATCGCATCGAGCAGGTTCAGTCGGCCCAGGATCTTGCTCGGCGAGCCGCCGAGCACATCGGATCGGCCATCGACCTGGCCCTTGATCAGAGGGATCGAGCGCAGATTGCGTTGTCTGGAGGCACCACCCCTGCATTGGCGTATGCATTGCTGGGTCAGGAACATCTTCCCTGGGACAGGGTTGACGTGTTTTTGGGCGACGAGCGATGGGTGGCCGCTGATGACGAATCAAGCAATGCACTGATGTTGCGCAAGACCTTGCTCAAGAGAGATCAGCCGGGTGCTCGCGCCTGTTTTCATCCCGTTCCGACTGTTGAATTGGCGTCTCCCGAAGCCAGTGCCGATGCCTTTGCCGAGCTGGTAGCCAAGGTCTGTCAGGGCGAACCCCCCGTGTTTGATTTCATGTTGCTTGGGCTTGGTGATGACGGCCATACGGCGTCTCTGTTCCCTGGGACGGAGGCTCCCGCAGTGCACGATCGCTGGACCACCATTGGCCGGGGTAAAGGACTTGAGAGAATCACACTGACCGCCCCTGTCCTCAGTGCTGCACGCCAGGTGGTGTTTCTTGTCAGTGGACAGGCCAAACGTCAGGCTCTGTCTCGACTGATCGATGCTGATGAATCTGCAGAGCGCACACCTGCCAAGCTGGTTCAGCCGGGTTCCGAAATTCTCGTACTCGCCGATCAGGCTGCTGCTCAAGGTCTTTGACGACACCTCACCACCACCAGCCACCGGAAATTCGAGTGATCGCTACCGGTGAGTCCTTTCGAGACTGGGCCAGTCTGAACGACACGATCATGGGAGGGTCCAGCAGTGCTGGCTGCCGATTCAGTGATCAGGGCCTTGTTCTCGAGGGCGAGGTTGTCAGTGCAGGGGGCGGTTTTGTGAGCTGCCGTTCACCGGTGTACCGACCGCCCCTGGATCTCAGTTCCTACGCCGGGTTGCGTTTGAGACTGGATGGGGAAGGGCGCAGTTTCAAGTTCGCGGTTGCCTGCCGGGATCGTGTGTTCGGACTCACCGAGCTGATACCAGGTGGATTGCGATGGGTCACGACGGTTGCCACAGAGTCAGCGGATACCACGGTTGTTGAGGTTCCCTTTGACAGTCTCAAGCCTGTGGTGCGAGCGAAACCTGTCAGTCTTCCGGTTCGCTTTGATCCGTCGTGCATCACCCGTCTTCAGTTGCTGCATTCACGTTTCGGTGACGATGGGGAGCCAAATCCCGGTTATCGAGCGGGTGCGATCAAGCTCTTGATTCGCTCGATTGAAGCGTTTTGAGATGAGTTCATGCTCTGCTCTAGAGACGTTGATCGCCTCCGCTGCCGATCTATGCCGTAAGCCAGTTGTTCATGCTGTCTTGTCTGCCGAGGATGCAACGCTCGACGATTATCGAGGACGGATCGAATCTCGTGATGGAGATGGAAAGCGTCTCGAAGAGCTCGATCTTGAGCTGGAGGTGTATCGCAGTGGCGAGGATCTCAATCTCACACTTGCCTGGGTTGATCAACCTGCAAGGCCAATTCTCTGGCATGGTCACCACCCGGTTTGGATGGATGGGGAGACTGGCAAGCGCTGTTCGGCTCCAGCCGACGGGGCACCACTGGAATCCCTCGCTCGACGTCTCAGGGCTCTGTTGGACTGATTAAGGCTGGTCAGTGCTTAGGGCTGATCGGTGACCGCGCCCCTGCTACTGGAACTCACCAGACGTGCGTATTTGCCAAGGATGCCGGTTCGATAGCGGGGAGGTGGACTGTTCCAGGCAGCGCGTCTGCGCTCCAGTTCGGCTTCATCCACGTTGAGTTGCAGCAGGAGTTGATTGGCGTCAACAGTGATGCTGTCTCCCTCTTCGACCAGTCCGATGTTGCCACCGACCGCGGCTTCAGGGGCAACATGCCCCACCACCAGTCCGTAAGAACCACCGCTGAAGCGCCCGTCAGTGATCAGGGCCACTTTCTCCCCAAGCCCCTGCCCGACAATGGCTGCAGTGGGTGAGAGCATCTCGCGCATACCAGGACCGCCCACCGGACCCTCATAGCGGACGACCACGACATCACCAGCTTTGATTTTGCGGTCAAGAATGGCTTCAAGACAAGTCTCTTCACTTTCAAAGACCCTGGCTGGGCCAGTCAGCACTGGAGATTTGACGCCGCTGATCTTCGCGACACTTCCCTCAAGCGCAAGGTTGCCCTTGAGAATGGCTAGGTGTCCCTTCTGATAGATGGGTTTGCTGATGGGACGGATGACATCCTGATCAGCAGGAGGTTCTGACGGCACATCTTCGAGTAGCTGCGTCAACGTCTTGCCCTCGATCGTCCGGCAATCGCCATGCAGAAGACCTGCATTCAGCAGCAATTTCATCACCTGAGGGATACCACCTGCTCTGTGAAGGTCCACGGTGACGTAACGACCGCTCGGCTTCAGATCACAGAAGACAGGAACTCGCTGGCGGATTTGTTCAAAGTCATCGATGTTCAGTTCGACTCCGGCCGTTCTTGCGATGGCGAGCAGGTGCAGAACCGAGTTGGTTGAGCCGCCAACGGCCATGATCACGCTGATGGCGTTTTCAAAGGCTTCCCTGGTCAGCAAATCCAGGGGCCTGATGTTCGCTTTCACCGCCTCAACGAGGACCTCCGCAGAGCGGGCTGCACTGTCGGCTTTTTCAGCATCCTCCGCCGCCATTGTTGAGCTGCACGGGAGACTCAGCCCCATCGTTTCGATCGCTGCACTCATTGTGTTGGCAGTGAACATGCCGCCGCAGCTTCCTGCTCCAGGACAAGCGTTCTTTTCGACGGCCATCAGTTGGTCCATGTCGATCTTGCCGTTCGTGAGCTGACCCACGGCTTCGAAGGCACTCACCACGGTGAGATCGCATCCCCCGAGTTTTCCCGGCTTGATCGTGCCGCCATACACAAAAATCGCCGGGATGTTCATCCGGGCCATCGCCAGCATGGCTCCGGGCATGTTCTTGTCGCATCCGCCCACGGCAAGCACGCCATCCATGCTCTGGCCGTTGCAGGCCGTTTCGATGGCATCGGCAATCACTTCACGGCTGACGAGGGAATACTTCATGCCCTCGGTTCCCATGGAGATCCCGTCACTGACAGTGATCGTTCCGAACATCTGCGGCATGCTTCCGGCCAGTCTTGCTGCCGCTTCCGCACGCTTCGACAACTCGTTCAGGCCCACATTGCAGGGCGTGATTGTGCTGTATCCGTTCGCGATCCCGATGATGGGCTTGCCGAAATCCTGGTCTTCAAAGCCCACGGCTCTCAGCATCGCCCTGTTAGGGGAACGTTGGATCCCCTTGGTGACGGCATCGGAGCGGAGCATGGACTATCTCGCGTTTTGGCGAATCACTTCGGTCAACCTACCGGCCGCTCTGTCACTACCTGGAGCCGAGATCTTCAAGTTGACGGCGTACATCTGCAATCGCTGAATTCAGCTGTTCGACTCGAGCTTCCAGGTGGCTCTCGGTCTCTGGCTCAGGTCGATCCCCCGCACTGAATGCCTCACTGCCGTCCTGCATGCGCGGTGCGTAAAGCATCGAGCGCTGGTTGCGGAGGCGACGACGGCGGTCAGCTTCGGAGAGCAGCCACCAACCCAAGCCTGCCGCTCCCAGAACAGCGCCACTGACCAGGGTGGCCAGAGTTCCTGATGCCGAGTCCTGCTGCCGCGCCATGGGCTTCCTTTGAGTGTGTTCAGCTGAATGTGTTCAGCCTAGTTCGGCTGTGCTGTTCTGATTCCCAGTCGTTGCAGTGGATCACCGATTCCTGGAAGGATCCGGTCTTGCTCATCGAGCTCGGCATCGATGCAGGCTGTGTGGATGGTGATCTCCGGGTACGTCTCACCGATGCGTTTCAGGCCAGGACTGGAGGTGAGTGCTGTGATCACACGCAACCTCGGTGCTTCTACGCCAAGCCGCTCCAGCTGCTCCAGGAGATCGATTAGTTCATCTCCATGACGGATCTGATCCAGAAGCAGCACCACACCGGCCTGGGTTTCAATCGCTTCCGGCAGTCCGCCAAGGCACAGTTCGGCGCTGGGCAATACCTGGCGGGCACCTTCCCAAAGCTGAAGTCCCCCCGGGAACATCGGCACAGCCAGCAGTGGAACTGCTGTCTCAATCACGGTTCCTTCCGTGCTGCCCAGTGGAGTCTTCACCACTTCCTTGCGATGAGGTAACCAGTCACGGATTGCTTCATAGCTGAGCCAGCGACCCACCTCTTCCATGGCTGTTCGGAACAACGCAGCTGGTGTTCCCTCATGCCTCAGCACTGTCAGCCAGTGGGCGATAAGGGGATGGGGCGGTACCACCACCCGGAGAGTCTTGGCCATGACGCGTGGCTGGGCAGTGGTCTGCCATATCGTGACCGCTCAAGTTACGGCAGTTGTTCCTAGGACCCTGTCGAGCGCTTACCCCCCATGGTCTTGTCTGCTTTGCTTCGATCTGTCTCCCGCCACTTTTTTGCTTCGTTGGTTTGTGGCCTGCTCGTCTTAACAGGACTGGTGATCGGAGGTGATGCGGCTGGCGCGATTACGGCTCCGGAGCTGCGCGGGCAACGCGCTGTTCAGGACATCACGGCCGATATGCATGGACGCGATCTCAAAGAGAAGGAATTCCTCAAGGCCGATCTCCGTGAGGTGAACCTGAGCGAGACCGATTTGCGTGGTGCTGTGATCAACACCTCTCAGCTGCAGGGTGCTGATTTGCGTGGAGCTGATCTTGAGGATGTTGTTGCTTTCTCAAGCCGCTTCGACGGAGCTGACCTGCGCGATGCCAATTTCACCAACGCGATGTTGATGCAAAGTCGCTTCAACGACGCTGAAATCGAAGGCACGGATTTCACCAACGCGGTGATCGACCTTCCTCAGCTCAAGGCTCTTTGCGGTAGAGCGACTGGTGTGAACAGTCGTAGTGGTCTCAGCACCCGTGAATCCCTGGGGTGTCGCTGATGCCCTCACGGCTCCCTGTCACCGTGATCACCGGCTTTCTTGGTGCAGGCAAGACAACTCTCCTTCGACACCTTCTTGTGAATAGCGGCCAGCGCCTGGCTGTGATGGTCAATGAATTCGGCTCGGTGGGTCTGGACGGCGATCTAATCCGCAGCTGTGGGTTCTGCCCTGAAGACGAGGTAGAAGGTCGGTTGGTGGAGCTCAATAACGGCTGTTTGTGCTGCACGGTGCAGGACGACTTCCTGCCGACGATGGAGACATTGCTTCAGCGGTCTGATCAGCTCGACGGAATTGTTGTGGAGACCAGCGGTCTGGCTCTGCCTAGACCGTTGTTGAAGGCTCTTGAGTGGCCAGCCATCCGTAAGCGGGTGCATGTGAATGGTGTGGTCACGGTTGTCGATGGGGAAGCTCTTAGTGCCGGAAGCCCTGTTGGCGATCCCGCCGCCCTCGAACGTCAGCGTCAGCAGGATCCCAGTTTGGATCACCTCACCGCCATCGACGAATTATTTAAAGATCAGCTCGAGGCGGCAGACCTTGTTCTGATCAGTCGATCTGATCGACTCGATGGTCCGCAGTTGGAGTTGGTGCAACAGCAGCTTGCTGAACGGGTGAGGTCAGGAGCTGGCACCTTGGCGATCAGTCGCGGCATTGTCGATCCAGCGCTTGTGCTGGGGATGGATCTCTCCCAAGAGTCCAAGCTCGTCGACGGTGACCCCCAACAGGGCCGCGATGGTCATGAACACGACCACGACCACAACCACCAACAACATCACCACGACCACCACCATCACGATCACACCCATGTGGAGGCGGTCAGTGGTCAGATTCGACTCGAGGGATCCTTCGATCGTGGGCAACTCGAACAGCTGCTAAGCAGTTTCGTGATCGCCCACGATGTGATCAGGCTCAAGGGTCGACTCTGGATTCAAGGAAAAACTCTTCCTCTTCAGATCCAGATGGTTGGTCCTCGTCTGGAGAGCTGGTTTGAGTCGGCTCCGATTGAGGCCTGGAAGCCGTCCGGATCACAAGGTCTGGAATTGGTGGTGATCGGTTTGCAAAACGATTCCACCCGGCAATTAGAAGAACGCTTGAATCAAGGGTGCTTGCAATAAAACTGGTTGCATCAAGACTGTCAGCAGAAGACTTCTTTGCAGAACATTTGATGCTGTTGTCTTGGTTTGCTGCAGCGGTTCTTCTTGGGGGGCTCTCGAGTCCACATGGATCCGTCAGGGCCGATGAACCGAAGCTTCAAACGGGGTCAAGGGTGAGATACCTCTGCAGCGGGGGTGAGCGGCTTGAGGCGACCTACTACCAGCTCCGCGATCGATCTCTGGCGTTTGTGCGTCTGCGACTTCCCGAAGGGCGTGAGCTCACATTGCCTCAAATTGCGTCGGCATCGGGAGCTCGATTCAGTGCTGAGCAGGATTTCACCTGGTGGATCAAAGGCACTAGCGGTTTCCTTCAACGGCGCGATGCTCAGGGTGAGTGGCAGGTCACGTTGAAGGACTGTGATTCAACGACTTAGAGAGCAGCAGCTCGATCAGCCGGAGTGGTTGTGTTCGATCCTTTAGTTACGGACTTCCAATTGATCGGTACCGCTGCGTTTGATCAGTTGAGCCAGCTTGAGCATGTCGGACCTGTTGACCAGGCCGATGCAGCCGAGTGTGCCGCTGTTCGCATTCCGCAGTCCTGCGCTGGGATCGAGGTGAATCCCAAGCACTCTGCGGCCGGTGGTGAAGGTGGGCTCGATGCTGATCCACACAGGACCAAGTTCGGGGTAATGGCCGTCGACCAACGGTTCGACGACCCCCACGCTGTATCGACCAATGGGCAAGGGAGCACGGCTACCCAGCTGGTCACGATTGGCGTTCTGACGGTTGGCACGGCCACTGAGGGCGTCGAAGCGACGCGGGGGCTCACCTGGAATATCAATCATGAGATTCCAGATGGGATCTCCGGTTGTTTGTAGACGCCGATCGGTGCGCTCTAGAACAAGAGTGGGTACGGGATCTGGCTTCGGCTGTTCAGGCTCAAGCAGGGCCATCAAGGGCTGCCGTTTCAACGATTTGGTCTCAGCCCTTGCTTCCGGCATCAACGCTGCACCTGCCAGAACCATGGCCAGGGTCAGGCCTGAGAACAGGCGGCTGAACAGAGGACGAGTTCTGGCGATTTGCATCCCGTTTGCAGAAAAACGAGCCTTTCATAAGGGACCTGATTATTGCTTGATGAATGAATAAACGGTTGTTCAGCTGGCCTCGAGTCGTCGCCAGTCCAGGCCTGGGCAATGGGCAACGATGGCTGCCGTTGCCTTCATGTAGTCCGCGTAGGAGGGAATCTCGCGAAGCAGTGCGAGTTCCTCGCGTCGTGCTTTGCCTCTCAAGACGGTGACTAGCAGCAGAAGCAGCAGGAAATGCAACATGCTTCCCAATGCGATCACTACTCCCAGAGAACAGACCAGAACCGCTCGGTAGAGGGGATGCCTGCAGCGTGCGTAGACCCCTGTGGTAACAAGACCGGCGCCCGGTTTCGGGTCCGGCAAGGGAGAAAGGCTGGGACCCAGTGTCAGGACCCCCTGGACGGCCAGGCCCAGACCGATTGCCAGGGTGATGAGGCCCATGAGTTGAGCCGTATGAGGCCAGGAGACCCCGAAGATCCACGGCTTTGGCCATGCAGGGAGCAGGTGACAGGTGATCAGGGCCAGCTGTGCCATCAACCACCACTCACCGCGACGGTTATTGAACCAACCGTCCCAGCTCAACCCCCAGCCTGTGAATGCTTGTTTCCAGTCGGTCACGGCAGGGGGGCTCCACTACGGCTGGCCCTCGATGGGACCATGCTCCAATCCTGACCTCCCATCAACCATGAGAACCGTCGTGATCACAGGTTCCAACAGGGGGATCGGAGCCGCGGTAGCTCGCACGCTGATCAAGCAAGGTCAGAGACTTTGTTTGGCAGTGCGTGATCCGGAGAGCCTGTCAGGAACTGATCTGGATCCAGATCAGGCTCCCGCTCAACTCATGTCATGCCCTTATGACGCTCGCGTTTCAGAGGATGCTCAACGGGTCGTGGAGATGACCTTGAACCGGTTTGGATCTCTGGACACGCTCATTCACTGCGCTGGAATCCTGCGTCGGACGCCCCTGCTGTTCAGTGAGGAGCAACGTGCTGAACCAGATGAACTCTGGAACGTGAATGTGATGGGTCCCTGGTGGTTGACTCGGGCTGCCTGGCCTGCCCTTGTTGACTCTGGACAGGGTCGAATTCAGGTGCTGGTTTCGATGAGCGGCAAGCGCTGCAAAGGGTCGCTTGCTGGGTACACGGCGTCCAAATTCGCACTGATGGGCCTCTGCCAGACCATGCGCAATGAGGGCTGGGACAAGGGCATTCGTGTCACCGCTGTTTGTCCTGGTTGGGTCAATACCCAGATGGCCGCTGGGGTCAAAATGCCGCCCGAGCAGATGACACAGCCCGAGGATCTGGCAAGTCTCTGCGCGCACCTGCTCACGCTTCCATCGGCAGCAGTGCCGTTTGAGTGTGCCGTTAATGCCTCGCTGGAGCGCTGATCAATCCAGAGGGATTTCCCCTCGGGCGCAAATGTTGTTCCAGCAGAGAGTCCGTTCGGCGATCCAACGGGCCTGAACGCCAGTCCAGTTGCTGTTGTCATTCAGCTGCATCTTCATGTGGCCGCTGCCGTCATGGTGAAAGCGCACGATCTGCTTCTCGAACGCGAGCTGCCAGCTGGTTCCTGGTTGATCGCTTTCGTAACGACAGTCTTGCCACGTTTGATGTTGTTGCCGGCATTCAATAGTCACGCTCACGGCTGGCCTGGCTGGTGCAGCCAGGCCGAGTCCCGTGGCTAGCAACATGCTGACCTGGCTCAGTGTGCGGATGAGGTGAGCCAGTGGATGGTTCACGGACTGGCCTTTGCCGCAAGGTTCTTTTTTCAACCTGCATTTGGTTGGACGAATGCGGACCCCTGGCCTGTCAATATTTAACAATTGCTGCTCAGAGCCCGTGCCGCGTTACCAAGCCCGCGTTCTGGTGCACCTGCGCCCATCGGTTCTCGACCCTGCCGGTGAGGCTGCCAGGGCGGCCGCGTCTCGTCTTGGTGTGGATGGTGTGGAGCGACTGCGCATCGGCAAAGCCGTGGAACTGGAGCTGGAGGCATCGGACGAGGCGGAAGCACGGCGAAACCTGGAGCTGCTCAGTGATCGGCTGCTTGCCAATCCTGTGATTGAGAACTGGACTCTTGAGTTGACCCAGTCATGACCATCGGGGTTGTCGTTTTTCCGGGGTCGAACTGCGACCGTGATGTTCGCTGGGCGACCGAGGGCTGCCTGGGAATGCCAACGCGATACCTCTGGCATGAGGATCGGGATCTGAGCGGCCTTGATGCGGTTGTTCTTCCCGGTGGATTCAGCTATGGCGACTATCTGCGCTGCGGTGCGATCGCCAGGTTCGCTCCGGTCCTTGAATCACTGCTCAGTTTCGCCTCATCCGGTGGACGGGTTCTGGGTATCTGCAATGGTTTCCAGGTGTTAACGGAATTGGGCCTTCTGCCTGGAGCGCTCACTCGTAATCGCGATCTTCATTTCATCTGTGAGGACACCGCTCTCTCTGTGGTCAGTGATCGATCGCCATGGCTGTCTTCCCGTGTCCGTGGAAGTCAGTTTTCCCTGCCGATTGCCCATGGAGAAGGCCGCTACCAATGCAGCGATGACACGCTCAAGCAGCTTCAGGATGATGACGCCATCGCTTTGCAGTACTGCGTAAACCCCAATGGGTCCGTGTCCGATATTGCCGGCATCACGAATGCCACGGGTTCGGTGCTTGGTCTGATGCCTCATCCTGAGCGCGCCTGTGATCAACAGACAGGAGGCATTGCAGGTCGAGCCATTCTGGAAGCACTGCTCTCCTGATCCATGCATCGTCGTTCTCTTCTGGCGCTGGCTCTCTGCGCCGGCTCGGGAGTTGCTGGGTCCTGGGCTGGAGGCCATCCCAAAACCGTTCCCAGGCCACGTCAACCTCGGCCAGTGTCTCCACTACGTCGTGGTTCACGGCTGAGAGCCATCAATCCAGGCACCTGGATGGACCCCGACACGGATTTCACGCCATTGCTGCAGCGTTGCGCAGCCCAGGGATGGAGTCTTGAAATTCCAGAGAGCGTCAGAGGTCAGTGGCAATGGTTTTCTGCCACTGATGCTCAGCGACGTGAATCAATCGAGGAGGCCTGGAACGATCCCACTCTCGATGGCGTGGTTTATGTGGGAGGTGGCTGGGGTGCCGCGCGCGTGCTGGAGTCTGGGCTGCATTTTCCCGATCGACCCTTCTGGTCTCTTGGATTTTCTGACAGCAGTGCCCTGTTGCTCGCCCAGTGGCAGGCCGGTCTACTGGGAGCCATCCATGGCTCTGCCTGGGGAGTGGAGGACCAGTGGCAACGCACGGTTGACCTGCTGAGCGGACGCCCAACGCAACCTCTGCAAGGACGAGGATTACGCGGTCGAATGGCCCGGGGGCGTCTGGTCGTCACGAACCTCACGGTTGCCACCCATCTGATTGGTACTCACTGGTTCCCTTCGCTCGAAGGAGCAATTCTTGTATTGGAGGATGTAGGTGAAGCGCCCTATCGAGTGGATCGAATGCTCACCCAGTGGCGCAGCGCTGGTCTGTTCAAGGGTTTGGCGGGAGTGGCCTGTGGTCGTTTCCGCTGGACAGAAGACGACGTTCTTCCTGGCGATTTCTCCATGGATGAAATCCTTGAGGAACGTCTCGGTGATCTCGGCGTTCCTCTGGTGATGGACCTTCCGCTTGGTCATGGTCAGCCGAATCTCGCACTCCCTTTAGGGCGTAAAGCGTTGCTTGATGCATCTTCAGGACAACTCACACTGCAGACCTGAAGGGCTTCTTTCAGCAGCTGTTGCGTGTTTATCTTTTTCGCTTTTTGCCTCCTGTTCTTTTCCTCAATAACAAGTCCATTGGAATGATTCCCAGGCTCAAATAGGGCACCAGTGGAGGCGTAAATTCTGCGGCAAGGCCAATCAATAGGAATGCGGAAACGAAGCTTGCTCCTCGATATTTTTTGAGCCCTGAACCTTCACGACGTTCTCGGAGGACTGACTCCTCAAGCAGCTCAGGCTTCTGCCAGGCATGGATTGCAACGAGCCATCCAACTCCGCTAATCAGTGAGAGGGTCCACCAGTACAGGAGGCCAACCCCCTGGGTGTCATTCAGCTGACCATCAGATAACGAACCATACAGTGCTGTGGGCCACGGAAGAAAGACAATCAAGGCCATCCATAACGAATTCAACCAGAAAATTGTCCCGTCAAAGGCTCTCATCGAATTGAAGACCTGATTGTGCTTAAGCCAAAGCACGGAAAGGATTAAAAATGTAAACCAAAATACAAATATCTGAGATGAGTTGTCGCTGATTAGTTTCCATATCGACTCTCCATCTGTTGCGTTAATGTCAACCAGTGGAAGCAGTTGAAGGGTAATCGCAATCGCAACAACGGCATCGGTGAAATTGATCAAACGGTCGAATGATCGCCGCTGAACGGGTGAGATTTGAATTTGAACCTCGTCCATTCGAAACCGATCAAAGGATTCCTATGGTAGATCTCTCTTGGATATGAGCTTTGCTCTCTCTTGGCCTATAGGTCGTCGTTTGATTCAATCAGATGAAGTAAGCATCTTTATTCAATGGAATGCTGCCCCTTGTTTGTTTTGTGCAATGACTCTTTTGTGAAAGATATGGGTTTGATGGGATTTCAATCCGTCTCTGATGACTAAAGGCTTTTGATGACAAATCAAAAAAAAGGGGCCGCATGGCCCCTTGGTGATGCAAGTTCTGCGATCAAGTTGATCAAACAGCAACAGCAGCTTTTGGATCAAGCGCGCCCTTGGCGTAGAGACCGGCGTAGTACGTGATGCTTTGCTGTTGAATTTTGCTGGCGTTACCTGCAGCCCAGAACTGCTGATAGCGGTCGAGGCAGACCTGCTTCATGTATTTACGAGCTGGCTTATTGAAATGGCGGGGATCAAAGTTGGCTGGATCAGCCATCGCCGCTTCTCGCACTGCCGCAGTGAAGGCAAGACGATTGTCGGTATCGATGTTCACTTTGCGGACACCGTTGCGAATCCCTTCCTGGATTTCCTCCACAGGGACCCCATAGGTTTCAGGAATGGAACCGCCATGCTTGTTGATCATCTCCAGCCACTCTTGGGGCACTGAAGAAGATCCATGCATCACAAGGTGAGTGTTGGGAATGGCTTTGTGTATTTCAGCGATTCGGCTGATTGCCAGCACTTCACCGGTGGGTTTGCGGGTGAACTTGTAAGCACCATGACTGGTGCCGATCGCGATGGCCAAGGCGTCGCATTTGGTTTTAGCCACGAAATCCGCAGCTTCTGCAGGATCCGTCAGCAGCATGTCCATGGAGAGCTCACCTTCGAAGCCATGACCATCTTCGGCTTCGCCTTTGCCGGTTTCTAGTGAGCCCAGGCATCCCAGCTCACCTTCGACACTGACGCCGACGGAGTGAGCGAAATCAACAACCTGCTTCGTGACAGCGACGTTGTAGTCGTAACTGGCGGGTGTTTTGGCATCCGCTTCAAGGGATCCATCCATCATCACGGATGTGAATCCATTGATTGCTGCCGAATAGCAGGTATCAGGAGCATTGCCATGGTCCTGATGCATCACCACGGGGATGTGGGGATAGGTTTCGGTTGCGGCCAGGATCAGGTGGCGTAGAAATATTTCACCTGCATAGTTGCGAGCGCCACGGGAAGCCTGCAGGATGACCGGACTGTCGGTCTCGTCTGCCGCTTCCATAATTGCCTGCACCTGCTCGAGGTTGTTGACATTAAATGCAGGGATGCCGTAGCCGTTTTCGGCAGCGTGATCGAGCAGAAGCCGAAGCGGAACGAGCGCCATAGAGAAAGTCCAGAAAAAAGCCCTATCGGACAAAAAGGTCCGTAGGGCCGAGACTTTACCTGAGTGGTGTTCGATTTGTCACGCACGCCTGTTTCGCAAGTGGCGTCAGGCCGTGCGTGATGGTGAATCAGTAGGTGTAACCGGCTACAAACAGTTGCTCGTCGGAGGAGGGCTGTGAGCCGGGCACATAGCGACCGAGTGAGGCCTCAGAGTTGGCCTGGGCGCGAGCCAGCAGTGCTTTCTGGCCAGCCTCCAGATTTGTACCTGCCCACCCTTTCAGGCAGGAGTGCTGCAGTGCCCTTCCGTAGGAGAAACCAAGATTCCATTTCGCTTTGCGCTCGATGGTGTTCATGTTGTTGAGGTAAACCGAAGCGGCTTCTTCGCTCAGGCCGCCGGAGAGGAAGACGATGCCGGGAACGCTTGCGGGGACGCTGCGCTCCAGAGTGCGTACCGTCATGGCAGCAACTTTGGCTGGATCTGCCTTCTCGGAACAATCGGCTCCCTGCACGGTCATCGAAGGCTTCAGCAGGGTTCCCTCAAGCAGAACACCGTTGGCCTGGCAGGCGTTGTAGACCTCTTGGATAACGTGCTCCTGAACCCGGGCAGTTGTTTCGATGGTGTGATCACCATCCATCAGGATCTCTGGCTCCACAATCGGCACAAGACCAGATTCCTGGACTGAGCGTGCGTAACGAGCTAGTCCCCAGGCGTTCTCCCGAACTGACAGTGCAGAGGGGCAGCCGTCAGATGTGATCTGCAGAACAGCGCGCCATTTTGCGAAACGTGCTCCCTGGGCGTAATAGTCAGCGGCACGCTCAACCAGCCCGTCCAGGCCGGTGCAAAGCGTTTCGACCGAGCCGGCGCCCACGAGTGGGCGGAGTCCTTTGTCGACCTTGATGCCTGGAATGATGCCCAGCTTCCCAAGCTTGGTCACCATGGACTCGCCGTCGGCATGGTTCTGGAACAGGGTTTCTTCGTAAAGGATGGCTCCGCTGATGAAGTCTCCGAGACCGGCTGTGGTGAAGAGCATCCCGCGGTAAGCCTGACGATTGGCTTCGGTGTTCTCAACTCCGATGGAGCCCAGGCGCTTGCCAACGGTCTTGGTGGATTCATCCACAGCAAGAATCCCTTTGCCAGGTGAGGCGAGAGATTGTGCGGTTGCAATCAGTTCGGAGGAATAATCAGACAGTGCCATTTGATTCTTCGGAATTGAGAGAGTCTCGGGGTCCCGAAGGACACCCAAGCCTCTCTGTTTACACCCTTAAGTGAGATTTGCTACCCCAGGGTGGAATCATTTGATCTCTGCTGCTCTGATTGGTTGCGGCTTCTTGCTCGCTGGGCTATGCGATTCGGGCTGATGAGGCCTGAGCCCAGAGTTGATGATCTCTGACGTGCGGGCTCTTTTCGATCAAATATGAGTTGCTAAGTGATCTGAGCCATAAAAAAGCTGGCTCGTCATGGAGCCAGCTTTTGAGGTGAAATGTCAGTGGAGATCAGAACTGAGCCAGAACGTTCCACTGCGCGGGAAGTACTTTTGCAATCAGTTGGAAGTTTCCACCACCCATGGGCTTAATCACATAGGAGACACCCATGGGAGCGGGATAAATGCCATCGGGGGGTTCAACCGCCATGGTGACGCCCTGGAATGGATCATCGTGACCTACCAAAAAAGTGTTTTTGCCTGACTCAGGCTTGGCTGAGAGCAATGGCGACACTCGGGCTGCGTATTCCTTGTAATCCGCAGGCGTGCAGTCAACGCAAGGCAAGAAATTCAGATTTGAATTTTTGGTGTACTTGCCAAAGGCAAGGTCTGCTGTGTTGTAGGCACGGCAGTAATCACTCGAGATCACATCACCAACAGGGATATTGGCAGCTTTTACACCTTCTCCGATTTGCTTGGCCTCGGCTTTGCCATCGGCGCTTAGGCGACGCTGTGTGCTGCAGTCGGCGAGATCGAGCTCAGGGCTGACCTGGTCACCCCAGTCTTTTGTAGTACTCGCATGTCGCGTGTAGACGACGTATCCACCTTGTCTGAGGTTGTTGATCAGTTCTTTGGCGCCAACTCGATTCACGAAAAGGTCGTTTCGCTCGTCGCCGGACAGGGTGGTGTCATTGACTTCATAGTCCTCGACGCCATCGGTCTTTGCAGAAGGCTGTTCTGCAATTGCGGCATCGCTGGTTTGATCCTTGTTTGAATCCTTAGAGACTGTTCCAGAGGAGCAAGCCGCCATCAGGAAAAGGGTCGCGAAGCAGGTCGCTTTCTTGAGCATTGGTTAATGAACGTTGTCTTGATTAAAGCGATTTAAAAAATCGACAACATTTTGTCGGTCACCCACCGCGGTTTCCGTTGATACCGCAATAGCGCGCGCTGCTCACGAGATCATCGTGGCAACAATGTCTTGTCACAGGCTTGCTGGCTCGCAAGACCTTCGGCAAGCCCCGGCACCATTGGGTGGCCCTTTTGAATACTGTTCGCCCACCAGCTCTGAAGACGCGCAACCGGTGCAACGCGCCCATCACTCCATGTGGTCGCGAAGCGTAGATCCTCGTCCGGCTGGACATTTCGAGGAGCCTCTCCTCCTCGCTGCATGGTCAGGGAAAAGCCATGCACATAATCCTTCTGATTCTCACTTCCTAGAACCAGGCTGCCTTCTGACCCGTAGATCTCAATCCAGCAGCCACGTCCATTGCGGGCAACTGAAGACAGTGCGATTTGGGCTGCGACGGTTCCGCCTTGATGGGTCTCTAGGGCGACATTGATCAAGGCGATGTCGTCAGCATCAACGGGTTGCATGCTGCCTTTGGAATCTGGCCTCTGTTCAATTGCGGTGCGAGTCATGGCCTGTGGTTCTCCAACAGAACCGATGAACCACGCCAAAATGTCAAAGGCATGAGTTCCAAGCGCTCCGAGCACTCCTCCCCCTTGGCTTGCCTGCGAATACCAGTTCCAGGCTCGTTGCGGGTTGGCTCTGCTGCTCATCAACCAATCCAGTTTTACAAGCCAGGGAGTTCCAATGGCTCCCTGCTCGAGAAGGCGTGCGGCCTGCTGGAACAACGGAACGGCCCTGTACTCGAAGTCAACGGCAACGCTGAGACCTCTGCCGATGGCTTCGCGTTGTAGATCCGCGACCTCTTGCGCATTCAGGGCGACTGGCTTCTCAAGCAGAAGATGCTTGCCAGCTTTCAGGGCTCGCAACGCCAGCTCGTAACGGGGTGCCGGTGGTGTGGCAATGATCACTGCATCGACTCGGGAATCTTCGAGGAGTGAGTCCCAGCAGTTGTAACCCTTCAGCCCGGAATGGCTGCAGGCCAGATCCAGTCGATCATTACTGCGGTGCCAGAGAGCGACAGGTTCCAGCCCTGGAACGCTCTGAAGAGCGGGCAGATGCACAACTTCGCCGAAGCCGAGGCCGGCGATGGCAACACCAATCGGGCGCTGAGATATCGGACTGGGAGCCATGGTGAAGCGGGCGGCGGATCAAGGTGAAGTGGTCAGATCAGTTCGGAACTGCAGACTGCATCGATGACTTCTGTGATCAGATCATCCTTGGCTGGGGCTTCCCAGTCAGCTCTGAAGCGGGGCAGTCCGTTCTTTTGGGTATCTCTATACAGCGACTGATCACAGTCGATCTCCATCACCACAAGCGTCCCCAGGGCGGGGGATTCATCCTCGGTTTTCAGGCTGTATCGACTGAGAACCGACACATTGCCCTCTCTTGTTTTGCGGACACTTCCTGCGTCCCACCACTGTTGCCCTTCGCCAGTTGATGGCACTTCACGCCAATCAACTGGACCAGCGAATACGGGCTGCGCCGGTTCCATGATCAGCAAAGTCAACAGTGCTACGGCCAAGACTGCTGATGCCAGCCACTGTTCGACTCGTTTCAGCAGATCGTTGTTCATGCCTTGACGGCGACCTCGGGCCGACAGCCGTGCAGGCTTAAAAGAGTTGCCAAGGTTTTCTTGAGCTGTGTTCGCGGAACAATTGTGTCAACGAACCCATGCTCTTGAAGGTATTCAGCCGTCTGGAAGTTGTCCGGAAGCTTCTCCCTCAGGGTCTGTTCAATCACTCTCCGACCGGCAAAGCCGATCAGAGCCTTGGGTTCGGCAAGGATTAAATCTCCGAGCATCGCGAAGCTCGCTGTCACGCCTCCGGTGGTGGGGTGCGTCAACAAAGGCATGTACAGCACACCCGCTTCCCGATGGCGTTCCAGGGCTCCTGAAATCTTGGCCATCTGCATGAGGCTCAGCATGCCTTCCTGCATGCGCGCACCCCCTGAGGCGCAAACAATCAGCAGGGGCAGGCGCTGGGCTGTGGCAGCTTCGATCAGACGGGTGATCTTCTCCCCCACAACGGAGCCCATGGATCCCCCCATGAAACGGAAATCCATAACAGCAAGGGCCATAGGAATATCGTCCACCCGGCAGAGTCCCGTGATCACTCCATCGCGAAGCCCTGTGCTGGCTTGGGTTTCTCGCAGGCGATCGGCATAGGCGCGTCGGTCTTTGAATCCGAGTGGGTCGGTGGGAGTCAGATCTTCGTCGAGAGGTTCAAAGCTGCCTTCGTCAGCAATGATCGCGATCCGCTCAGCACTGAAGATGCGGTGGTGATAGCTGCAGTTGCCGCAGACGCTTGCGTTGGCGAGAAGGTCTTTGCGATAGACCACCTGGGAGCATTCAGGACATTTGCTCCAGAGACCATCACCCTCTTCGGGTTCCTGAGCGACCTTGACCACGGACTGACCCTTGCGGCGATCAGCGAACCAGTCGAAAAGAGACACGGGGACGATCCAGACCAGCCCATTAAAAGACGGACTGGGCCGAGAACCATGCCACCGGGACTTTTCGTCTATTTCAGGAGCGTTTTCAAATCGAAATTGATCGTTTTTGTTCTCTTAGTTCTGTTCACAGTCAGTCTTAAAAACGAGCAACGAAAACAATTGACTGGTGCGTAACATTTGTCACTTGAGTGGCTTAAATGCAGTGGTTTTTAATCTTTGCTCTAGGACCCACTTGCAGTTGCATGCCTATAAAAAATTATTGGCCTTTTTTTGATGGCATCTCATACATCGGCAATCAATGAACATCTTGCCCTTGAGTTTCAGGCAAGTCATACATATCTCGCGATGTCGATTTGGCTGAGAGAAAGAGATCTGATTGGTTTTTCCAGTTATATGCTCAATAAGAGCACTGAAGAACGAGGGCATGCCTCAAGGTTCATTGCCTACCTTGTTGACAGTGAGTGCAATGTTCAGTTGCCAACCATCGATTCACCTGAGAGGGAGTGGCAATCTGTTAAAGCACTTTTTGACAAGGTGTATGAGATGGAAAAAACTGTCACTAAGTCAATCAATAACATCTATACACTTTCAGAAAATGAAGGGGACAGGACTGCCACAGCCATGCTCGATTGGTTTGTGGGTGAGCAGTTGCAGGAAGAATCTGAAGCTCGATTTGTTCTGAAAAGATTGCGCTTGGCTGATTCCAGTCCAGCTGCATTGATTTTGCTTGATCAGCAGTTCCTCGATGGAACTCTGCTTGCCAATGTCAAAGCAGGAGGAGCTTTTGATATTGCAGGTGCTGGCGGTCGACCTGCGGTCTGATCTCCAGCACCTACTTAGCTCTTTCATGGTCCGATCAGTGTTACCCACTGACTCCACCACCATTCAGGGCCCATCAACCAGACCAGCCAGATGCCTACGGCAATGAAAGGACCGAACGGAAAGGGCTCTCTGGGCTTCAGGCGCCCGGTAATTCGGCCTGCAACCCCGAACAATGCTCCTGAGATCACAGCGATCCCCATCGCTACGCCCAGCCCAGCCAGACCCAGCCAGGCTCCAGCCATCGCTGCCAGTTTGGCGTCTCCCAAGCCCAGAGCAGGTTGTCCAACCAATCGTTCGGCCAGAGCACTGAGAGCTTCCAGCACCAGTAATCCCGCTGCTGACGCCAGCAGATGATTGAACAGAAGACTTCCGTCTGTCTGCTGATCTGAAAAGGCTGCAACAAGTCCCGTGGCCAACAGCCCGCTGATCACTCCAGCGCGGCAGATGGGTTCCGGCAGCCAAAGGTGATCGATGTCGATCAGCACCAGCGGTATCAAGAGGCTGATCAGCAGGACTCCACCAAACAGGTTGACCAATGTGGTCACCAAGTCTGCTGAGATCGAGTCAGCACCCAAGCCGATGGCCCACGCAGAACTGAGCCATAACCCTGCAGAGAGAGCTTCAACAACGGGGTAGCGAGCTGCAATGGGTTGATTGCAGCTGCGGCAGCGTCCTCGCAGTGACAGCCAGCCAATCACAGGAATGTTGTCGTGCCATTGCACCGAACATCCGCAGCGAGGACAGTGACTGCCTGGCCAAACAACGGACTCCTCTCTCGGTAGCCGCCAGGCGACAACGTTGATGAAGCTGCCGACACAGGCCCCTGTCAGCAACAGGATCGACATCAGGAGAGCGTTCAAGACCCGGTCCCTCTGAGCCGTTCTTTTGGATTGCGAGATCGCTTCAGTCTTCGACTGATCAGTTCTGCACTGATGAATTGTTCATGCGGCAAAAGTGTTGGAGCATCGAGAACAACACGCCCCTCTGTGAGATCGAGATTCACCACAACTCCGAAGGGTTCGAGCGCATGAGTTGATTCGCTCAGATGCTGAAAATAAATTTTTCGTGCCAAAGCGATCAAACGTCTACTATCCACCCGCTCCCAGCGTGGAGTGAGGCTGGCGTTTCCGCTTGCTCCTGCAATCACGAAGGAGGGAGGTGAAACAGAAATAGGCTCACCTGATCATTCAGATGAGCCCAGGATAGGACTGATTGGAGCTGCTGCTGAGAAGAACTCAGTTCAGCTTTTTCTTCTCTTCAATCATGCGATGAATGATCGGAGTGAGGATCAGTTCCATAGCGAATCCCATTTTGCCTCCATTCACCACAATGCTGGTGGGACTGGACATGAATGAGTCGTGGATCATGCTCAGAAGATCGTTGAAGTCAATACCCCACTTCTCTCGAGCACCTTTGCGGAAGTGAATGATCACAAAGCTTTCATCCGGACTTGGAATATTCCTGCAGATGAAGGGGTTGGATGTGTCGACTGTGGGGACCCGTTGGAAATTGATATCGGTTCGGCTGAACTGGGGACAGATGTGATTGATGTAGTCAGGCATCCTGCGGAGGATGGTGTCGACAATCGCCTCAGCTGAATAGCCGCGTTCAGCATTGTCACGGTGGATCTTTTGAATCCATTCGAGATTGGTGATCGGCACCACACCAACCAGAAGATCGGCAAGCAATGCGACGTCGTAGCCATCACCTTTCACGCCACCATGAAGACCCTCGTAAAACAGCAGGTCAGTGCCGGTGGGAATGTCTTCCCAGGGTGTGAACTGACCAGGGTTCAGATCGACGCCCAGCCGCGAATTGTGTTCAGCTGCTTCTTCTGGACTGTGCAGGTAGTAGCGCTTCTGCCCCCCGCCTGTTTCGCCGTAGACGCGGAAGAGTTCTTCGAGCTTGTCAAAGAGGTTGGCTTCAGGGCCGAAATGGGAGAAGTTCTCACCCTTGGCCAGAGCATCAGCCATGGCATCTTTCATGGCCATCCGCTCAAAGCGGTGATAGCTGTCTCCTTCAACAACAGCCGGTGTGATGCTTTCACGCGCGAAAATGTGCTCGAAGGCACGCTTCACGGTGCTGGTGCCGGCACCTGAGGAACCGGTGACAGCCACGACGGGGTGACGCTTCGACATCGACGGAGGCAGATCTGGCCCGAAGAGTTTGGCAGGTCAACGGACCGATTTCGAATTTTGCTTGATGAAATCTGTTCAGAGTGCTTTGAGCAGTTCCTCACCCATGGCCTTGCAACCCAGTGGTGTGCATCCTTCCGCCATAAGGTCGCCGGTGCGGAATCCTTTCGCCAGCACCTGATCCACAGCTTGTTCAAGCGCATTGGCAGCGCTGGGTTGCTTCAAGCCTGTTCGCAACATCATCGCTGCCGAGAGAACCATGGCCATGGGGTTGGCCTTGTCTTGGCCAGCGATGTCAGGAGCTGATCCATGCACAGGCTCAAAGAGTCCTGGCCCCTCACTTCCCAGGGATGCGGAGGGCAGCATGCCGATGGATCCGGTGAGCATGGCTGCCTCATCGCTGAGAATGTCGCCGAAAAGATTTCCGGTCAGCAGGACATCGAACTGGCGTGGATCGCGCACGAGCTGCATGGCAGCGTTGTCCACATACATGTGACTCACGTCCACATGGGTGTAGTGGCTGGATAAGGCATCCACCCGGTCTCTCCACAGCTGGCTGACATCGAGAACGTTGGCCTTGTCCACCGAGCAAAGTCGGCCCCGACGTTCAGTCGCTAACTCGAAAGCCACTTTGGCAATCCGATCGACCTCTGAATCTGAGTAGGTCATGGTGTTAAAGCCGCGTTCTTCTCCGTCGGCTTCGATTCGCCCTTTGGGTTGGCCGAAGTAGATGCCACCAGTTAGTTCGCGCACGACCATCAGATCGACGCCTTCAATCACCTCCGGCCGCAGACTGCTGGCATCGATCAAGGCGGGCACGATTTTCACCGGACGGAGATTGGCGAAAAGCTTCAGTCCTGAACGCAGAGCAAGAAGTCCGCTTTCCGGGCGCTTGTCTCTCGGCAACGTATCGAAACGGGGACTACCGATCGCAGCGAGCAACACGGCATCGGCTGCACGGCAGTTCTCGAGAGTGCTTGCCGGTAACGGTTCTCCAGTTGCATCGATGGCAGCTCCACCTATGAGCTGCTCATCAAACGTGAGACTGAAGTCAAAACGTGCGGAGACGGCTTCCAACAGCTGTCTGGCCACGACAGTGATTTCAGGACCGATGCCATCACCGGACAAGAGAACGACTCGATGCTGATCCATGTTGCCGAGCCCGGACAGTGCTGGTGGGAGATTACTGAGCGGTCTCGGATTCTTCAGCGCGCGAAATCATTGGCTCAACTTGCCGCTGGAGCTGACGTAGCTGTTTGGTCATCTCCGGTAATTTGCTGAAGGCCGCAGAACAGCGCAGCCAAAGCCTGTTCGGAATTGCTGGATAACCGCTCACCACCTCACCTGAGCCGATCTCGCCATGGATGCCGCTTTTGGAGCTCGCGATCGCTCGATCGCCAATCACCGCACGATTGGCGACGCCGACCTGTCCAGCGAGAATCACACCATCACCCAGCCGCGCACCACCGGCGATACCCACCTGTGAGGCCAGAGCGCAGCCCCGGCCTGTCACAACGCCATGGCCGATCTGGACGAGGTTGTCGACTTTGCTACCGGCTCCAATCCGCGTTTCACCGACGGATGGACGATCAATTGTGCTTCCGCAACCGATTTCGACCTTCTCTTCGAGAACAACCAATCCCGTCTGGGGCATTTTGCGCCACCCTTTGGCCGTCGGCACAAAGCCAAACCCTTCGGAGCCCACGACTGCATTGGAGTGAACGACACACCCGTTGCCGACGCGGCATCCAGGGTGGAGAACTGCATTGGCGTGCAATTCGCACCCTTCCCCGATCTCCACGTTGCCGTAGATCACCACTCCTGGATGGATCACGGTTTGAGCTCCGATCCTGGTGTCATCTCCAATCGTCACGTTGGCCGAGATGCTGACACCGGCTCCAAGCTGCACGCGATCGGAGATCACGGCGCTGGGATGAATACCGGCATTCAGAACAGGACGGGGATGGAGTTGTTCCAGCGCCTCAGCGAAAGCCAGTCGCGGATCTCGACAAACAGCCCAGGCCAGTTTGCGTTGCTCGGCCAGCTCCTTCAGCTCCTCTTGATCCGGGAGAAGAACGGCTCCCACGGCACTGGTTTCAAGGCTTGTGACCAGGGCATTGCCTCGTTCAAGGAAGCTGATCTGATCGGATTGTGCACACTCGATCGACGCGGCTCCCCGGAGGTCTGGATCTTGGCCTACGGAAACCTTCACAACGCCGGACTCGCCCTGCTCAAGAAAGGCGATCAACTCGCTGAAGCGCATGGAGACGTACCGATTGACTGGAGAGCGTGTTCACAGCTGACATTCTCCAGCTGGCTTGCAACGCATTCGTTACTTACAGCCTTTGAGAATCCACTGAGAAGTTGCAGTTAAGTTAGCCGGGATAGACGTTGATGATGCATGTCGGACTGTTCCGAAATCACGACTTTTCGAGAGTGTGAATCGGTAGGGCTTGCCGATTCACTGCATTGAACAACCTGAACTCTCATCGCATCAGGAGAGGCTTTTGGCTTTTCGAGGGCCTTGTCTTTTCAAGCCATTCTCAAAGTGTTTTTGATGGTTTGATTTTTAATCTCAAGCCCTTTTTGATGTAAATTTTGATTATACACACTTGAGGTAATTGTTGTTGCTGAGCCTTAAGTATAGATTGTCTGTTTAATTATTTTGTCGTCTCCTTCGTTGCTTGTGTTGTTGTTAGGTCGAATGTGATTGATCCAAGAGGATCTGCAGAGGCCGTTGGCTATGCTGGAGCGTCTACATCATTTCATTATGTCGAAGTGGGTTCTGATTCTTGGAGGTTTGTATTCAGGTCTTCTTCTTTACATCTATGTGATATTGCCCTCGATCAAGTAATTCTCCGCCGCTGGTTCGCTTCGATTACGTTCATCTGCTAAAAGTGCCGGTTCGAAGTGTGTTTTAAAGATTGACCTTTGTTGGGTTGGTTGGATTAAGGTGGTTGAACGAAGGTCGCTGTTGGATATTTCATACCTGATGTTGGTTGTTGCTGTACACGCTGATACAGCTGCATCACAAGTTGCACGCTATTCTGGTTATTGACGATAAGTGTGTTATGTCGGCGAAACGGGATCCGGTGATTAGTTTGTTTGCCGCTGCGTCTGTCGGAGCTTTTTTGCTGACATCTTGGCTGGCTCATGATTACGCCAATATTATTATTCCCTTCCTCTTTCTCAGCATGATCTGTGCCAATGGATTTGGATATTATATGGGATTGTCGGCTGATAAATAATTCTTATTTTGTTAGATATAAAATTAAACCGTTTTTGTACTGAGCATGTTTGAGGGGTGTTTGAGGTGTCTTTTCCAGTTTTGTTTGTAGTCTTGATTGTCGGTTGAGCTTAATTTTTTGAAGGCATCATCAACACCATTGCGTCGCGATGTACCACGACTGGAGAGCCGCCAGCGCTTGCATTGGATGACTTCTGATTCAGTAAATTGTTCAACTTTTCGCTGCTCATCGTAGTCAAGCCGCGGGCCACTTCTTGTCCGTTCTCATTGAGCAGGAGCACAGCCTGGTTCGCGTCGAACTGTCCGTCCAATTCGGTAACTCCTACTAGCAGTAGTGAAGCTCCCTTGTTGAGCAGTGCTCTACAGGCTCCGGGATCAAGGCGTAGCGAACCTGTTGGTTGCAGTGCATGGGCCAGCCAGCTTTTGCGATTGCCAAGCGGTTGGGGGTTGGGATGGAAAACGGTGCCGCCTCGACCTCCTCGCAGGATGTTTTGCAGTGCCTCGGATGTCCTGCCATCGCCTAGATGCACTCTGACGCCGCTTGCGGTGGCGATCCTAGCTGCTGCAAGCTTTGTGGCCATACCCCCGGTACCCCAGTGGCCGCCGCTGCCTGCTCCTTCTTCGAGCGCTCCGATCTGCTCTGGATCATGCACATCCTTGATTGGAGTGGCATTGAGATCACTGCGTGGATCCGCTGAGTAGAGACTGTCCACATCAGTCAGCAGAATCAGCTCGTCGGCTTTCACTGCAGCAGCCACGAGTGCTGAAAGGGTGTCGTTGTCGCCGAATTTCAGCTCGTCCGATGACACCGTGTCGTTCCCATTCACCACGGGGAGCACTCCCCACTCAAGCAGCTGATTCAGTGTGGCGGATGCGTTGTGGTAACTCAGGCGATCGGCTAGGTCTGCTCGAGTGAGAAGCACTTGCGCTACTGGAATGGAATGGCGGGAAAATTCTTTTTCATAGAGACTCATCAGATATCCCTGGCCAACTGATGCAGCAGCTTGCAGGCCTGGAAGACTGAGTGGACGCTGGGTCATGCCGAGTCGTTGACATCCCAGACCAACGGCTCCAGAGGACACCAGCACTGTTCGATCGCCGCGGCCCATACTTTCAGCAAGGTTGCTGGATAGACCTGCAATCGCTTCCGCTGTAGACGTCTCTTGGCGTTGTCTCAGCAGGCTGGTCCCCACTTTCACAACCCTGAGCGTCATTGACCCACTGCCCCGAAGAATCTTGCGAGATGTCGCTCCAGTCTTTGAACACGATCGTGTCGGCAGGGTGTGCCGTCGGAGCGAGGTGGTCTCACCAGCACGGTGTAAAGCCCTAGTCGGTTGCCGGCAAGAACATCGGTGAAGACACGATCTCCGACCATGGCGATTTCGGACGACGCATTGGGAAGCTTGTTGATCACGCGACGAATCGCTCCTCGTCGTGGCTTTGCCGCCGAGCATGTGTAGGTCACATTCAGCTGATCCGCCACTGCTTGGATTCTTTGGCGAGATGGGTTGTTGCTGACCAGGTGGATGTGCAGCAAACGCGAGGCATCCTTTGCCCAGCGACGCATTGGAGCGGAAAGCTCAACATCACGCCCTGGGAGGAGGGTGCGGTCCACATCGAGCAACAGAACCCTGATGCCCCTCCCAATCAGTGGCTCAAGGGGCAAATGGGCCAGGGTTAACCCTGGATCCCAATCGGGTATCAGCCAGTGACGCTGCATCACTCAGGAAGTCCCTGCTCATCCAGCTCGGCTTCAATCCGTGGTTGAACACGGTCGAACTCCTCACCCTCAACAAGCAAAGCTGCACCGTCGTCCATTCTCGCTACTACGAAAAAGGGATCTAAAGGGATGTACAGGCCGTATTCCTGTTCATCCACTAGAAAACTCACCAACAGCTCGTAGGTTTCGGATTCATCGTCAACGTCCTCTTCGTCGAGATCATCAGGGTCGGGTTCGTCCAGTTCACCATTGACGGTCAGAGTCACCGCTGAGCGAACCAGTGTGAGGTCGTGTTCCTGAAGCACCACATCAGCGACCGAAAGGATCGGCTCGCTGCTGGTGATGCTTTCGATCAGCTCTGGATCGTCCCCGTCTCGCAGCCTGAACAGACATACAGGCGTGTCGACCGGGGTGAGCAGGGCGTAATCCTTGTCATCGAGAGGAATGAGCTGCTCAAGGAAACACAGCAGGTCGTGTCCATCACGGTCCTTGACGAGAACGGTGGGCACCTCACCGCTGGATGCAGGTCCGCTTGAACTCATGGCGCTGGGGGAATTGAAGTCCAGGATCTTGCATCAGCATCCGTTTTGCCACGATTCACAGGCGCCATCTGGACTGGTTGTGGTTCAGGCCCATCGGCCAGCCACTGTTCAAGGAGCAATGCTGCAGCAGCGCTGTCCAGTCGCCCAGAGCGATCTCCATGAAGTTGATGGCGCTCTCCAGCTGCCCAGCTGCTGCTGTGTTCGTTCACAAAGGCCATGGGCATTAGCAGAGCATGAGCCAGGCGGATTCCATAGCGATGACAGTGCTTGGCCTGCAAAGTTGGCTTGCCGGCGTCATCCAGGGGGAGCCCAACGACTAGAGCCTCAACCCGGCGTTCGGCGCAGAGTGTCTTGATGTGATTGACATCGTTGTTGAAATCACCACGTTTCAACGCATTGAGTGGAGTCACGGTCAATCCAAGAGCGTCGCAGCCTGCGAGGCCGATTCTTCGACGGCCCACATCAAGGCTGAGAGCTGAACGTGCTCGGGGTCGTGAGCTCAATTCAACGCCTCGGGGCCAGGCTCGGAGTGGGCAGTTGAGGTTGTTGAGGTTGCAGACGACCGAGCATGGATTCAAGCGGCCGGAGGCCACCCAGGTTGCGTTGGTGCACACGTCTCCAGATGCTTCGTCCAAGCATCATTTCCAGGGTTCCTTCCTGCCACCCCTGGCTTTCGAGTAAAGCCCTCAGATGGTGGTCGTCTTCCGCCACAAGCAGTGATGGGGTGATTTGCTGGCTCAGCAATTGAAACAACGCAGCAGGCAATGCAGCGCCAATGCGTTCATCCCAAGCGGGTCCTCGAAGTAGTTCAAGGCGGGGTGAATCCAGCCCCCACGGGCGCCTGATCAGCCCTGCAATCACCTGACTGTCTCCATCTCTCTCAACCCTTAAAACCATTGATCCGCCGCCACTTAGGTCCAACAGGTCGCACCATTGGCGATCAAGGATTTGCCTGTGCTGAGGGCTGATGCTGGCCTGCTCAAGGGTCAATAATTGGCGTGTGTTGTCCCGGTTGAGAGGACTCCAGCAGAGTCCCTGCGGAAGCTGCACATTGGACTTTGGAAATGGGCTCGAGGGTGAAGCGGCGACCGGAGGGTTCCAGATGCGCCCCTGGCGTAGAGGCTGGAATCCAAGCTCCCGCAATAGATCCAGTTGCGGCCGATCTGTTGGGTCGCAGCGCACGAGCCAGCTGCGACAGCGAGAGATGTCATCGCTCAGGGCCTGCTGAATTAGCAAACGCAGGCCTTGCTGGCGACTGAAGTGACGGGAGGAAGCAATCGAGAGAGCATCCAGATGCCAGCAGCTGTTGCGACGGTTGCTGGAGCGCATCAGCAGCAGAGATTCGATCTGGTCCGCTGATTCCGAGGACGACTCGATCAGCGCTAGCACTCGGGTGAGTCGGGCATTGAGTGGGTCAGGCAGGAACTGGTCAAGACGGCTGATCCAGGACTGAACCAACAAGCTCTGCAGAGCGCTGTTCTGAATGGTGGAACCTGCATCGGATACAGATGCGATCTGGCTCAAATGACCAGCTTTCAAGGGCTCGACCCGGAGCCGGAATCCCGCTTTCGCTGCCACGGCAGGCCTCCACCATTGATTAAATCTATCGCCGCCTTCCTTGAGGTGAGTTCAGACCGGTCTGACCAGCACCAGCGGTGTGCGCTCGTTGGCATTCCCAGCAGGATTGGGGCGCAGGGCACGATGCAGCAATGCTTCATCACAGCCGCTGCTGGAGGCCAGAACTTTCACACGTCCAAGATCGTTCACATCAACGATTGCAACGGAGACGCCGAGAGCGTCAGCGGCGTCTTGGCAAAGACGAATCGGGTCCTGGGGACCCAGAACGATGGTCTGGTCATAGGGGGGTGTTGTCCCGGTGATGTCATCAATGAGGCGTGCCTGATTGCCTGCGAGTCGATAAAACCAACCCTTCAATCCAATAATTTTCAGCGCCAAGCCGATCGACCAGGCGAGGATGACCCTGGTCGGACCAACCTGATCAATCAGGGTTTGTAGTCCGCAGGCGGTTGCAAGACTGCTGGTGGGGTGGAAGACCCGGCAGAGCAACCGAGCGATCCAGGTCGGTTCGACCATGGAGGGGTGGGTGTATCTGCCTTGAATCACGGCGACGGGTGTTTCCCCAATTGTGAGAATGTCGCCAGGCTGAACCAGTTCGCCCGCATAGTCACGAAGCACCTCAAGGGTGCTGTCGAGAGGGCCGAGCAGGTGTGTTTTCAGCGGAAGAACCTTGCAATTCTCCCCGGAATGGAATTCAGCTTTGGTGGGCTGAAGCACCGCGGGTCTGCGCAGAGGAACCACCACACCCTGTCGACGATCAAGTCGTCCAAAGGGGCCATAGTTCACCCAGTTCACATCCATCCAGACCGTATCGACCCGATCAGCAAGAGCAGCACCTGGCGAACCGCTGAGCGTGACATTGACCTGAATGCGGGTGCTTTTATGCCCTTTGACGATGTAGGCAGGCCAGTACCCATCGGCCCGGGTGTCTTCATCAGGGTGGTGCGGCGTGATCTGGGTTTTGACCAACACATCATTGAGATTTGAGCTGCCGATCAGCACCGGGTTGACCTTCAGCTCAGGCACCATCACCTCCATCCGTGCATGGGGGTTGGTGATCTCGATCCACCCCTGGAGCTCAAGATCATTTCCTGATGGTTTGACGCTCCAGTCCAGATGACGGAGTTTCAGCGGAGATGTTGGCCGCAGGCGATGCCGCGCTTCGATCCAGAACACTCCCAGACCGACCAGGAGCAGAATTACAAGCAGAACACACATGTCAACGTCGGCTGTCGGCCGGTCTCAATGGCGCGCAGCGTAAGGCGTCCATGTGACCGTTCAACGTGAGATCACTTCCGTGTTGAGCTCGTTGAAACTGAGACTCATGCTCTCTCCCTGCGGCGCGGGAAGCCCAGTGGCCTGACTGATGGCGTTATTGATCTGCTCGAGAGGGACTTGCCCCTCCTCGTCGAGTAAGAGCTGGCCTTCTCCGTCGATCACCACCACTTGCGGAATAATTCCGTGCCAGTAATGCGCAGGATCAGTTCGGTCGGTGGTGGCTCTCCCCTGCAGTGCATCTGTGGTCAAAGGCAGAAGGTCCACGCTGTTCCCCCAGAGCCTTTGAAGCTCCGAAACCGCTGGAGAGAAGGCTTTGCTTGTGCTGCTGTCATCGAGGTAGTAAACGATGACGCTCGTGCGACCCGCTTGCTGTGAATCAGCCAGGCTGACGGCCGGAGGAACCAAAGACCCGTTACCGGCGTAGAGCGCGAAAATATTGCCGTCATAGCTGTCAGTTTCCCGGATGGCCTGAGCCGGCAATGCAATCAGCATCAAGGCCAGCACCGCGACGATGGAACGGATCAGGAACGCGGTCATGACAACGGGACAGTCCATGCATTCTGAGCCCTGATCCTGCCTTGCCGTTGAGAATCAGCTGCGCCCGAAACTTCGACCCATCCCTTGAGCAATGCCACGTCCGATCAGACCGATGGCCCGACCCACCACCTGGGTGAGCACCACCACCATGAGGTCACCGAGACGTTTCACCAGAGCCTGAACCTGAGGTGCGATGGCATCACGAGCTTCCACGATCAGGGCGACCTGCTGTTGCCACCAGCGCAGGCGCTTGAGCTCCTCATCTCTGGGTTCGGTTAAAAGCAACGGTTCGATGCGTCCGGTTTTGAGGCTGAACAGCAATCGGCGACTCTCGTATAAACGAATCGGACGTTCAATCCACTCTTGCCAACGAGACTGACTGTTGAGTTGATTGCGCAAACGTTCCAGTTCGCGCGTTGAGATCAGGTTCTGTTGCAGCAGATATCGGCGCAGCTCGGGCCATTCGCCACAGACTCCGAGCAGTTCGGAACCAATCAGCTCAGCGGTACGCACGAGCCAGTTGCTGATCAGTGTCTCGAGCTGCAGCAAAGCCCTGGGGTCGTCTGATGGGAGTAGCTGACCATCCACCAGGACCGGTTGATCCAGCACCAGCGACGCCAGCATGGACTGTGGGTCTGGCAGCTCATCATCGGATTGACGTAAATCCGTCCGATCAACAAGTTGGTCGGCCACCGCAACAAGACTTTCTCCCTGCGGGAGACGTACATAATTCCCTGCCACGGTGCGCAACGCCTGTTGCCTCACTTCCGTCTGCAGAGCCTGCCAGCGTGCGCTCAGTGCGTTCTGGTCGCGAGTGCTGACAAGCTCATCGCCACGCAGACGTCGAAGAACCTCATTGAACTGTTGAAGAAGCGCTAACAGCAAGTCGCGGCGACGCTCCGGATGAAGTCCCTCGATGGCGAGCAACTGGCCTGTTCCATTCCCCAGTCCACTGCCTACAGCACCTTCGAGTCGTTGCTGAATGGCATTCCAGACAGCCGTTGGTTCTCGGTTGTTCAGTGTCAGTTCAAGGGTCTTGCTTTGATCGCGCAGAGGCCCCACCTCAGCAAGACCGGTGTGAAGAGGTCCCCAGAGCCACAGCAGCAGGTTTCTGGCACTGCTCAGTTCACGACAACGACCCTCTAGCATAAGTCGCATCACAAGATGCTCAGGTGGCGGGTCAAGTAGCGCTTTGATGACCTGAAGATCCCTACCGATCTGCTGTAGGCCACTGACCAGAAGCGATTGCGCCACGCTCAGGCTCGGCTCGCTGGCTGAGGAGTGCGCTGAAAGGGGTTTGATTTTCAGCACCCTGCCTCCCTTGAGAAGGGTCTGGATTGCTTGCCTCAGTGCTGCAAGGTCAGGGTCTTGAAGAATGCCGTCGCAATTCAACGAGAGCAGTGCCTGAGGATCACGTCCGTAGTCGGCCGGTAACAGCAGCAACGTGGGAGCAGGTGTCCAGCGCTGTTGCAGTTGCAGAATCTCTCGCTGGATGATTAGAGGTTGCGTTTCCGTGGGCAGTGACCAGATCACTAGTGATGGATGCCCTTGAAGTTGATCAGCTGACCGTCTGACGCGAAGTGGCAGCTCTTCAGTGGCGATTTCCGCTGCAAGACTTTCACCGAGTAGATCGGGAGCGAAAAGGAGAATCTCCCGGTCCTGGTCGATCACGGTGCCCTGAAACTGTGCTGATGGACGTCAAGGTAACGGCACTGGCGAGGATGCTCCAGTGGCAATTTTTGGACGTCCGTTCAACTGCAGGGTGTACGACTCGATGTTGAATCCGGTCTGACGTTCAATTTCTCTGAGCAAACCGTCGGGGAGCCTCACGTCCAGGTCCTCGATCGAGCCTGTTTCCAGGCAGGTGAGATGACTGTGTGGATCGTTTCGATACCCATAAAGCCTGCCATGGGCTCGATCGAGGCACTCGATCACCCCTGCACTTTGAAGTGCCTCAAGGTTCTGATAAACGGAGGTATGGCCGATTCGTCTCCCTTGTTGGTTGAGTTTTTCGAAGATGTCTCGTGCGCTGAGGTGACTGGCTTCGCTCCACAGCAGGTCGAGCACCATTCGCCGCTGTTGGCTTAATCGCATGCCCAGATGTCGGCAACGATCGAAGGCATCCTGAAGAGTGCGCTTACCGCTGGCTCCCTTTGGCAGAAATGACTCGACTAGCGACTCCACGGCAGTCGTCGTAACGAGTTCAGGTTAGACCCGCGAAACAGCCTCGTCTTGATGGTGTCGTCAGGCCAGGTCCTTCAACAGTCCTGTTGGTGGGTCCTGAAGTCGTCCATCATCGAGTGCCTTGAGGGCTTCCCGTAGATCAATGCGGCCGTCGTAGAGCGCTCGCCCAACGATGACTCCCTCAACGCCGAGTGGCTCCAGTGCCAGTAGCGCTAGCAAGTCAGCCATGCAGCCCACGCCACCGGAAGCGATCACGGGAACGGTGCTGGCAGCGGCCATCTGTCTCAGAGCGTCGAGGTTTGGGCCAGCAAGAGTTCCATCCGTGCTGATGTCGGTGCTGATGATTGCCGCAATTGCAGACTCACTAAATCGTGCGGCCAGAGCCGTGGCTTCCGTGTCGCTGTGTTCCAGCCATCCCCTCGTTGCGACCTTGCCATGGCGGGCATCAATGCCAACGATGATCCTGCCGGGATGGCGTTGAGCCAGCTCCACGACAAGTTCCGGTTGCTCCAGTGCAACCGTTCCCAGGATCACGCGTTCCAGACCGCATCCCAACAGTTCCTCGACGCGTTCAGCTGAACGCACGCCTCCACCGAGCTGAACCGGGATCGAAAGCGTTTCCGTGATTGCACGAACTGCTGCATCGTTGATCGGTTGACCGCTGCGGGCTCCGTCGAGATCCACGAGGTGCAGACGTCTGGCTCCTTGGTCTTGCCAGCTCCTGGCTTGAGACAGAGGGTCATCGCTGAAGCGAGTGACCTGGTCGTAATCCCCTTGGTGCAAACGCACGCAGGCCCCTCCCAGCAGGTCGATGGCTGGAATGATCTGCATGGGCGTTGCAATGGACTGACTCCCATCCTGCACGGGTGGGTTGGGCACGCTTCAATATCTTTTGGTCTGCCTGGGTGCTCGTGCAAATCCTGTTGATGGGGGGAACCCGCTTTGTGGGCAAGCCCCTCGTAAGCCGTCTGCTTCAGCAGGGTCACAGCCTTACCCTGTTTACACGCGGCCGGCAGCCTGTTCCTGAAGGAGTTGCGTCTGTCAATGGGGATCGTGGTGACGACAGGGCTCTCGATCAGCTCAAGGGGCGAGCTTTCGATGTCATTGTCGATAGCTCTGGGCGCACGCTCAACGACAGTCAGCGAGTTGTGGAGCGGACGGGTGCACCCAACCATCGTTTTCTCTACGTGAGTTCAGCGGGTGTCTACGCAGGCAGCCATAGCTGGCCTCTGGATGAGGACAGCCCCCTTGATCCGGAAAGTCGTCATGCCGGCAAGGGCGAAACAGAGCGATGGCTCATGCGTGAAGGGATCGCTTTCACGAGTTTTCGACCCACTTACATCGTTGGCCCTGGGAATTACAACCCAGTTGAACGTTGGTTTTTCGATCGGATCACGCATGATCGACCCATTCCTTTGCCCGGGGATGGCACCACCATTACTCAAATCGGCCACGTCGAGGATCTGGCCGAAGCGATGGCGCGCAGCCTTGAGGTGGATGCCTCCTGCAATCGGATTTACAACTGTTCAGCAAAAAAAGGAATCACATTTCATGGACTGATCGAAGCGGCGGCGCTGGCCTGCGGCCGTGCGCCTGAGAGCCTCGATCTACGCAGTTTTGACCCTTCAGGACTCGATCCGAAAGCTCGAAAGGGGTTCCCTTTGCGACTCAGTCATTTCCTGACGGATATCAGCCGCGTTGAGCGTGAACTGGCCTGGACTCCTCGGTTTGACGCACTTGCATGCATGGCTGACAGCTATCAGCGCGATTACGCGCTGGCACCAACCTCCGCACCGGACTTCAGTGCCGATGAGTCCCTGATCGGGGCTTGAGATAAGCCAAGGCCGACCAAAGTGCCAGCACCAGGGCTGGCCAGTAGAGCCACCATCCCAGTGCATGCAGGCTCAGCGTGAGCTGGTCTGCAGACCAGCCCGCCGGCCAGAGCATCAGAAACAGGCTGAGAAACTGGAGGGTGGTTTTCCATTTCCCCAGCCAAGAGGCTGGAGCACCGCTGGAGCTACCTGATCGCCATCCGGAAATCAGCAATTCTCGAGCTAGCAGCAGCCATACAGCCCACAGGGGGAGTTGTCGCTCCGCTGCCAACCAGATCAATGGAGCGCTGATCAACAGCTTGTCAGCGAGGGGATCGAGTTTTGCTCCCCAACTGCTGCCCCCATCAGCTTTGCGGGCCATCCAGCCGTCAGCCCAGTCGCTGATCGCGCCGATCAGCAGCAGCAACCAAGCCCAGCTCTGCTGCCCTGAAGCCAGCAGCAGCAGCAACGGTGCTCCAAGCACGGCGCGCAGCAGCGTGAGTCGATCGGCCCACAATCGCCATGGAGAGATCAAGGCTCAGAATGCGTGAAGTTGATCAGGTCCCATGGTGCTTCAGCAGACGGTCGGGGAGGTGATGTCCGCTCCGGTCCTGACGGTGACGGCGGAGACCCTGCTTCAGGATGCAGTCAGCGTGCTCAACGATCACCACGTGAGTGGTCTGCCAGTGGTTGACGGGGAGGGCGTTCTGATTGGAGAACTCACCGAACAGGATCTGATGGTCCGCGAGAGCGGTGTGGATGTCGGTCCCTACGTGATGCTCCTTGACAGCGTCATTTATCTGCGCAATCCACTGAACTGGGATCGCCAAGTGCATCAAGTACTGGGCAACAGTGTTGGTGATTTGATGCACCGTGACAGCCACAGCTGTGAAGTCAGCCTTCCGCTGCCAAAGGCTGCTTCGATGCTGCATGACAAGGGAACACAACGTCTGATTGTTGTAGATGCGAACCGCCGTCCGGTCGGTGTGCTCACCCGCGGTGATGTTGTGAGGGCGCTGGCATCAGCTCAGAGCTAACGCTGGGCGACCGGCTGAATACGGATGGCGATCGGCTTGATCAGACGGAAGTCGACCATGTCGCCAACGCTCAAACCAGCAAACACCTCATCTTCGAGCTCAGGGCGGATGTCGAGCTTGTGAATTTTGCCGAGCGGACCTCTCAAGGTCACCATGTGGTCGGTTCGTGAAAGGCGCACCACCTCGGCTGTTCCGCTGGCCATCGCCACCCGAGCACCTGCAGGCACCGGTCCGAAATCACGTCCAAGCCTGCGGTCTTCTCGCAGCAGAGAGAGTTGAGTCTGCTGGGAGCTGCGCAGATCCACCACCAGTCCCTGCAACATTTCAATGTTCACCTGATCTCCGACCTTGAGGCCCGCTGCGGTCGGATCAATCGCTGAGGTGATGAGCATGCTGTGACCTCGAGCACCCTTCACGTTGAGTAGTTTCTGTCCAGGGACCAGCCGCTCAATGGTGGCGTTGAGTTGTACGAGCTCGAAGGCCTCCAGTAGCTCGCTTTTCAGATTGACCTCTTGGTCAGCCAGGGGGCTGATCAGTAGAGGCTCTCCACTGCCTCGGTAGCTCTTGAGCGCGTTGCCTGTTGAGGAGCGGGGCAATTTGCGCACATTTACTGCCAGAGGCTGGATCAGTCGGAAATCAACGGTGTCGCCAACCTTGATGCGATCAAAGGGGCTGGCTCCATCGCTGATCACGACATCCAAGTTATTGATCCCACCGAGGGGCCCCAGAAGATCGATGCTGTTGTCTTGCCGGTCAATGCTGATGACTTGGGCTGTTCCAGAGGCCAGCGCTAGACGCATACCCTTCTTGAGCTTGCCCATGTCCGCGGGGAGAATGATGTCTTCGCGGTTGAAACTCAGCTCCTTGTTGGTACTGGCTTCCAGCTCAACAACAAGGCCGTCGAGAATGGAGAGTGAGACCTCGTCGCCTTGTTTCAGGCCAAGGGGCTCGAGATCAATGCCCACGGTGAGGATCTCTTTGTGACCATGAGGATCGATCACCTCGATCACTTTCTCGGCAGGCAGTGAGGTGGTCACGGTGGCTTTCATCTCCGTGACCTCGAAAGCCTCCAGTTGTTCCAGAGGAAACCCTGCCTCAGCTCTCTGAGCAATTCCGCAAGAAACACCGAGAACGGCAGCGGCAATCCACCTGGCGGGATGTCTTCTGAGTGCGGATTGGAGCGCCTGGAAGTGAGTCACAGGTCTGAGCAACAGTTGAGAGACGGTAGCCGGATCCGTTCTTGGGTCAAAATGTCGCGGAAAGTGAGTCCCGAGGCATCGTGTTTCGATTGAGGCAAATTGCTGTATCCGCAGGGTTGGCTTTGCTGACCCTCGGTTTGATCCAGGTGCCCGCGCGGGCTGAGAAAGCGATTCAAATTAGCCTCAAGGACCGTTATCTCACGTTGTTTGACAACGGCAAGGTGGTGGAGCGTTTCCCTGTTGCGATCGGCGCTCCTGAATCTCCGACTCCCGCAGGTAGCTACGCCATCACTCGTATGGAGGAGGCGCCTGTGTATCACAAGGGAGGAAAGGTGATTGCACCGGGTCCAAAAAATCCAGTTGGTGTTCGCTATATGGCCTATTTCCAGATCGGATCAGGTGAATATGCGATTCATGGAACTGCCTGGCCCAATTGGGTGAAGCTGCGTTCGGCAGTCAGCCTTGGATGCATTCGCATGTTGAACAAGGATGTCGTCACACTGTTTCAACAGGTGGATGTAGGGACTCCTGTAATCGTGACCACAAACTAATTCCAGTCCCCTTCGCTCTGATTCGCTGCCGCTCAATGATGTTCGTACGCATTGCTCGTTCCGTGCTCTTTGGCTCGGTGCTCACGCTGATCGCCAGCTCGGTTTCAGCCTCTCCTCAAAAGGAGATGCCTGAACAGACCTTCCTCGATCAGGTCGAAGCGCCGGACCACGTACTGGTGACCGCCCGCGGTTTCGAAGCAGTTAATGCAGAAGCTCGGCGCCAGGGCCTTCGCTTTCCTGCTGTTGGCTATTGGTCTCCAGAAAACATCTGCTTCAAGACACCCGCGAGAGGTGATTGCAACGGCCTATTCCGTCGCTAAACCACTGTTCATTGTTCTCAGAATTGAAGGGATCTTTTCCCTAAACCCTTCAGCTCCCATCGCTGCTTTGTCTTCTGCAACTAGTTTGTGGAGAACAACGAATTCAATTTGTGCGTAATGTTCGACGCAGGGTTAAAAATCTTGATTTGAATTTAAGTGTGTAGCTGCTTGAAGTCTTGGGATGATGTTCAACAAGCAGATTTCTATGTTCTACTTAACACTATGTTGATCCAGCATGATTACTAATAGGGCCTTGAGGTTGAAGAAGGTTTTGTGCTGCAATCGATCAGGGTTGTGGCGCGGAGCTGATCTCAGGGCGCTGGGGGTGGCAGCAATGGTGGCGGTGGTGCTCCGATGAGGGCATCTGTCTGAGACAGGCTTGGCTTCTGATCTTCAATAGGGTCTGAACCTTCTATGGATCCAGCGATTGGCTCTGATGGGTCGTAGGTCTGGGATGGAAGCAGTGGGGAGCCTCGCTTAGGCGACGGTTCCGGCGTCAGAAGAACGGGTGGCGGGAGGTCTGGGGGAAGATCGCGTTCATAAGAAGGAAACGCTGATTCCGGTTCAACAGCATCCAATTCATCGTTCGGCCGCGGCTGTTCAAGCAGCACGAGGGGGTCAGCGGTGATAGGCGGTTCTGGTAACGGCGAACGTTCAGGCCGACCCAATTGTTCGTCCTGAGAGAAGCCAGGCTTCAGAGGTTGACGTTTCGGTTGCCAGATCAATCGAGCAACGGGCTCCACTCCTTGTTCCATGACGCGATTCAGCCCTGCAAGGGCCTTGTCCATCAGTCGATGACCAGCAGCTTCGGCACAGTCCAGAGGACCCTGGCACTCCACCTTTGAACGCAGGCTTTCGCTGAGGTTTCCCACCAACCCGCCTTGCAGATGGAAGCGGCGTTCACTCAACCGCAGCAAGTAGGGCACGTGCACAAAACTGGTCGCGCCACCACTGATCCAGTTGGCATCTTCTTCTGTGAACCCTTTCACTCCAGGGATGATCAGGCGACTCTTGGAGGCGTGATCTGGCATATATGCGGCCACCAGTCCTCGGCGGCGGGCCAGCTCCCTGGTCTGCTCCAGGGTGAGACCGTCCCTGCTCATCAGCATCTCTAGCCGGCCATCGCTGCGTAGTCCGTAGACCATCCGGATCCTCGGCAGGTAGTAGCGAATGCGCTGGCCCATGCTGATGCTGTAAGCACCCTTGTAGCTGTAGGGGGGTGCGTTCAGATCGTTGTAAACACTGTGTAAACCACCCACGAACATGTCGTAGATCTCGGCACGTTCAGAAGTGAGTTCTCCGTAGCCAAAGTCCACTCCTCCATCTCGCTTGATGCCAACGAACGCTCGCTGTCGCGATGCTGTTCGATTCCTGCCCTGCCAGACCTTCTGTCCGAATTTCAGATCCCCGAGCGGAACGGTGATCTCCTGTCCACCGTTGTCGATGTGCCGTTCGTACATCGGACCTGATACGTAGGCCAGAGCCGCGGAATCCTCATAGGCATCCTGTTCACGATCCCAGCCCTCGAGTAGTCCCAACCGCACCTTTCGTGGATCGAAATCGAGTGCGTAGACCTCATCATCCGACTGATAGCGGAAGGCTCCAAGAGCAGCACCACTGGCTTCGTCTTCCAGTGTTGCGATGGCATCAGGCCGCGGAGTTCCGGGGGCCAGTGCGACAAGGGTTGCAAAGACTCCAAGGGGCACACCCAGGATCAACCAGCGTTTACGCAGTCTTTTCTGGCGTGGACGCCTACGCCGAACCGGTTTCTGGCGTGGCTTCGCTGCAGTGGTGGAACGGGTCCGGGTCACCATTTCACCTTGGACCCTCTGGATGACTGTGCGGGGTCGAACCAAGGAACGATGGTGCCCTCGGCAACCAACCATTTGCGGTAACGGTGACGGCAGTCATGCCCTCCCGTCAACTCTCCGAATGCAGGAATCAGTATTCGCTGTTCCATGCTGTCGTAGGCAAAGCAGGGAAGTCTGAGTCGATCCGATCCCTGACGCAGGGTGGTTGTGGGGTGAATATGCCCGCAGAGATTTAGGCCTTCACGCCCATCCATGGGCTGTTCTGGTTCATGGCTGAGCCAGAGGTTTCCCAGTCTGAAGGCGGGATGCTGGGGAAAAGCACTCGGCTGTAGGTGGCGGTCATGGTTGCCACCAATCAGAAGCACCTCAGCGTTTAAGCGGATGTGCAGGTCTCTGAGATCAGCCTGCAGGCGCTGCGTCAGCCCAAGTGGGCCGTGGATCAAATCTCCAAGGATGATCACGCGTTTTGGCTTCCACTTCAGACAGAGATTCCTTAGTCGCTGCAATGTGCCTCTGTCGTCATCACTGGGAAGCGGGATTCCGCAGGCCTGGAAAACCTCTGCCTTGCCAAGGTGCAGATCAGCGACAAAAAGGTCCTGGCTGGATGGTCGCCAGATGGCTTTCTGAGCCAGCAAAACCAGCTCTTCGTCTCGCCATTGCCAGCGACATTGTGCGACGTCTTTCTCTGCAAGGGCTGTTGGCTCACCTTCAGCCTGATTGCTGCTGCTTTTGGCGTTGATGGCAGTCAACAGTGGGGTGACCAGCTGAGATTTGCACCATTTTGCTTCCAAACCACGAAAGTGTTTCAAAAGCGTGTTCTGCCCTTCATCGGGCATCTGGGAATAGCCTCTCGGCGTCTGAGGTGGCAACCTCAGAATGATCGAGTCAGTTGACTTCTGATGACCCTCGCTTTGTTGCTTGCCCTACTGGGCTCACTTGTCGCCATGGGCGTGATCGTGAAGCGCCTGGAGAACAACGGGTGAAGCGCATGATCGGAGTTCCCAGGATCTCTTTGCTGCTCGCCGGTTTGATCAGCATCGTTGTTCCAGGTGTGGCAGTTGCGGAGCCTCTTCGCGTTGGGGTCAGTGGTGCTCCCCCTTTCGTGATGCCGAAGGGTGAACCGGTTCAGGGCATCAGTCTTCAGATCTGGGATGAGGTGGCGAGCCGGCTGAACGAACGCTACGAAGTCATCTATCAGCCGAATACGGAGGCCAACCTGACCGCGGTGGAAAACGGTGATCTGGATCTCGCTGTTGGTCCGATCAGCATCACCCCCGACCGACTGGCGAACCCGAAAATTGATTTCACCCAGCCTTACTTTCATGGCAGGGAAGGGTTGATGATTCCTGTGAGGGCTCCTGGACTTTGGGCCAGGTTCAAACCCTTCTTCGGCTGGGCGGCTCTGTCATCGCTTGGTGGCTTGATGATCCTTTTGTTCTTTGTTGGCAATCTCATGTGGCTGGCTGAGCGCCGCCGCAACGCCGAGCACTTCCCCCGTCAGTACCTGCATGGAGTCGGTAATGGGATGTGGTTTGCCCTGGTGACTCTCACAACGGTCGGCTATGGAGATCGATCTCCTGCGACCAGAACCGGACGCACCATTGCAGGCGTCTGGATGCTGATGTCGCTGCTGGCGTTGTCTTCGATTACGGCAGGTTTGGCGTCAGCATTCACGGTGTCGTTGTCGAGGTTGGAACCCTCTGCCATCCAGGACCGCAACGATCTGCGCGGGAAGACTGTTTCGGTGGTGGCTGGAACGACCAGTGGTACCTGGGCAAAAATTTACGGCGCTAGGGCCCGTGCATCCGCAAGCCTTGAGCAGGCTATCGATTTGTTGAAAAAGGGTGAGGTTGATGCCGTGCTGTTTGATGAGGCTCCTCTTCGTTATTACCTTCAGCAAAAACCTGGAGTGCCATTCAAGATGGCGCCCTTCGCGTTGGCGAGTCAGACCTACGGATTCGTCATCCCGATGAATAGTTCCTTGCGTACGCCAATCGATGTCGAACTTTTGGAGATGCAGCGAACTGGAGAAGTCAAGTTGATCACTGATGTGCTGCTGCGTTGATGGAAACGACCTATGCACCGATGGTTTCAGTTGAGTGTGCTGTGCCGGCGTAATCCGTCTTCGATCAGAAAGTTGGCAAGGCTGCTGCAACTGCGACCCTCGGCAAGTGCTTGTTGCTTGAGGCGGCTCATGACTCCGCCGGCAAGAGTGACATTGAGCCGTTCCGAGTCCGCAGCCTCGGCCACCTGGGCCGCCGTGACATCGCTTGGTTCGTTTTGCAGTTGTTCCTGCAACTCTTCCAGCAGGCTTTCAAGAAATGACACTGTTGCGTGTTATTTGCGTTACTGAATCGTACCGTTTAGGTGCTCAGCGGCGTGGCGTAACCTGACGCGGATTCTTGAGCTGCCTGGATGGAGACCCTGCCTCTTGAGCTGAAACCTGGCCAGGACCTCCATTTGGCTCTGACAGATCTGGCAGTTCAGCAACAGCTCAGTGGATTTGTTCTCGGGGTGGTCGGCAATCTTTCTCAGGCCACTTTTAGCTGTCCTGGTCAGCAGCAACCAACTCGGATGAGCGGCGTGCTCGAGGTCATCACGCTGAATGGAACCTTCTCTCCCACTGGTGTTCATCTTCACCTCAGCCTTTCAGACGGTGCCTGTCAGGTGTGGGGAGGACATCTTGAACCCGGCACCGTTGTTCTCAAGGGTGCACAGCTGCTTTTAGGTCTCAGCGGTCTGCCAACTGAGCAGACTGGCCAATCCCAAGAGCGCGTGGAGCTGGCGGTGCTGCCAGGTTGTCCATGGAGTCTCCGTGCCCGTCAGCTGTTGGAGAGGTTGTCGATTCCCCATCGCCTGGAAACGATCGAAACTGACGATCGTTATGAAGCATTCCGACAACGCAGCGGTATGAACACCTTCCCGCAAGTCTTTATTGATGGTGAGGTGATTGGGGGCTATGACGACCTCGCTGAACTCTCATTGCAGTCCTCGTTCAGAGCGTTAGCGAGCACCAAGGGGGTCTAGCAATCACAGCTTTAGGCCCAGCGCAAGTTGTTTGCTCTGCAAGGTCCGCCAGAACAACTTGATCCACTCGGATTTGAGACGTTAGTTATGGCGATTGGCAGGATAATTAATTGAATGAAGTTTGCATCAAGAGTCATCATTGAAAGATGAATTCTTGCTGATACCAGGGTCCCAAGCTGCAGTTTTTTAAAAATCTATCTAGACCTTTTGGCGACTTTTGTTGAAGTTCTTGTTGTGGTATTAAAACTCTTTATCCCATCGTCGGGACAAGCTCAGCGCGAACCAGGCAATTCTGGGAGCTCGATGCAGAGCTGCTCAATCTCATTTTGCAGTGCCGATATCCGGTCCATGGGTGTCAGCTCGCTGCGGCCAGGGGGCCAGAGCTGATCGCTATCCAGATCGGAGGCCAAGGCCTCTTCCTCCATGGTCTCAATCAGTTCGGCGAGCTGGGCACGTGCTTCGAGCCATTTGGTGATGCTCAAGATGTTTAGGAGCCTGAGGCGTTCAATCGATTTGAAACGTAGCCAGCCTTCTGCCGCTGGTCAGGTTGAAAGCAAACTGATGGAATAGTTCAGTTTCGGCTGGTACCCGCTGTTGTTTGTTGCTGGCTTCCCTCGTTTGCATTGGATGATAGAAATTCGTGTTAAGGCAATCCATCTTCATGCCATTGCACTGATGTTCGTATCGCGCTTGGCTTTTGCGTCCCTTGAGACATTCAGCTGAACGGGGAGTAAAGGATGATCAATGCTGTTAGAAGTGCAAGGAAGGAGCCAAAAATGCCAAAAACAGCATGCTTAAATGTTAATTATTTGCTGCTCTTATAGCAAATACGTTTTGAATGCCATCTCAATAATGTTGTCTACGCAGGTATCCATGACTGCATTCTTGTTGATTACTTGAACGCATCTCTGCATCAGTTGTGTGCTGATGGCCAGCTGCATCTTGGCGGGAACTTTGGGTCTTCGTCTCGTACGTCTGGTCTTTCATGGTTGATGTGCCAACCAGCTCAAGCCACTGCTATGACGCATTGGTGTTCAGCTCCGTGGCGAAGGAGCACTTGAGAACCTGCAGTGTCTGATCGTTTCCAATCGAATCTTTGGGCCGAAAAGCCCTGGTGGTGTCAGCCCTGGACGATCATTCTTACCGGAGTTTTCGCTATCTCCGGTAGTTGGTTCGTGCTGCATCGCCTCTGGATCACCATCCCCGCAGCAATGGTCGTTTTGGTTTGGTGGATGCTGTTTCTGGTGATCGCTCCCGCCGCCTACAGGAATCAGCCGCGTTGAGCGTTCCTAAAACGCTGTTTCTCTTCCAATAGTTCTGTTTCGAGCTGTTCGATCAGATTGGTGACTAGGGCCTGAAATTCTGGCTGGCAACCTCGAAAGGCCGCCTTGTGCCGGATCGGTTCGTTGCGCATGCGCAGATCGGTCAGCATCAACTGAAGGGCGTCGATTCTGGCGTTGCTGTTCAAAGCTTCAGCCTGCAGGCGAGGCGAGGTTATGACATCACCTCCCCCATCCACTAAAAGCGCAGAGTGGTTTTTACAAGCGCACCGAGCTGGCTTAGCTGCTCGCCTTCGGGGGTATCAGCCCCCAGCGGTCTGCTCAGAAAGAACACTGCCGGTGTGATCGTGATGGCATCAGTCACTGCCAGCGTTGCCCAGCACTCCATCACATAGACGTCATCGTCAGGGCTTGCCCCTCCTACCAGTTCTGTGGCAATGATCGGCTGACCGACGGCTGCTCCCATCGCTGTTCCTGTATTGAAGAGATCGGTCCACTGAACCGCCAGAGTCCATGACTGGGACGTGGCGACGAGCCCTTTACGGTTGACGCCCTTTCGATAGCGGGTGCTGTTCCGTCCCCAGCCGACACTCACGGAAGGAAACCAGCCAGCATCAGTTGGTTGCCAGTAGCCGCTGAGCGCAGTGCTTGTCGTGATTCCAGGCTGTTCGTAGCTACGCAGTGTGAATGGACTGGCGTAATCAATGATTCCGAAACCATTCTCAATCGCCACTAATGCAGTGGCCACGCCCCAGTTCTGCTTGGCATAGCCAAGTTGCAACGTGCTGCTGCTACCAGATTCTTCACCCATGAGCCCTGCATCCATAGAGCCTTCATGGCCCTTTCCCGCGATGTAATTCGCACTCACGCTTAGCGGACCTCTCTGCCAAATCACGCCGCCACCAGCTCCGAGATTGCTGCTGTAGGCACCGGAGGCACCGGCCTGGGTGAATAAATCCAGCACAGTGTCCTTCGGGTAAATGCTGGGTCGTAATGCCAGCATTACGGTTTGGTTCACCCTGCTGCCCAGCGTGAACGTCCAGTCCTGTCCGAGCGGAAACTGATACCAAGCACGGTTGACCCCGATCAGATCAGGTGTGCGGTTCTGTTGGAAGGCCACCTCCAATTCGGAGAGCTTGCTTGGGCCACCTCCTCCGAAGCTGTCGTCGCTTGAGTCGAGATTTCCTCCCCGCAGCCTGATATTGAGTAGGTCTTTTCCGGTGAAGCTGGTTCTCAACGTCAATTTTTGGTCGTATCTAGCTTCCAGATCTCCGTAGCTGCTGCGGACAGAGTTCAGGAGACCTCCCTCCGTTCCAGAAAATTCGTTGCCGCCGACGATGAATGTGCTTACGCCTCGCAGGCGCGTGGTTGGGGAAAAAGTGAGGCTCGCTAGTGCAGTGGTTCGTTGCTCAACTCTTTCGAGCTGCTGGTTGAGCGTGGATCGTTCAGCCTGAAGTTCGCTCAGTAGACGTTTGAGCGGGTCGGTGAGGGTGCTTGTCGTCTCAAGGCAATGCTGAAGAACATTCGCGGCGTGATAGCGATCCTGCAGATGCTGCGTTGATTCGCAATTCGCTTTTCGAAACAGCTCCACCAGATGGGGGGAGACTGCTTCCAATGACTGTTCGAACGGTTGAGGCTGGGCAGACCCTGAGAGGGCCTGAGTCGCGAACATCACTGCAAGTGTTGCAGTGTGGATCCAGCGTGATGATTGGAGACAGCTCACAGCTCAGGAGGTGACGCAGTCGAGAAGCCAGATGCAGAGCAGACCTAAGAAAAAAGCCACATTGACAAGACTCGAATCGTCTTCTCCGCGTGCATGGGCTTCTTTCATCACTTCCTCCACCACCAGGTAGATCAGAGCCGCAGTGCCGAACGCGAGTGTGCCGGTCAGAGCAGCTCCCTGCAACCCATTGGTGATCAACAAGCTGATGCTGAGACCGATCACATAAGTGACAGCCATCAGTGCACCTGAAACCCCGCTTCTCCAGCGACCGCCGCTCCGGCCCAGCAGAGTCCCAAGTCCGAGGGTCGCTAATCCCATTTCAAGTGCAACTGATACGGGAATGACCCACTGCTGCTCTGCGGCTTCGCTGCTGATGCCCACCACAAGACCGTCGATCAGGCTGTCAACGAGAAAGGGCAGCGTTAGCAGCAGCATCGGTCGAGGCCGTCCTTGTTCCGATCTGTCGTCGGGATCCTTCAGAACTGCATTAATCACCAGCAATAGAGAGAATCCGAGGCAGAAACCGATGGCAAGAGCAAGTGGATGACCACTGTTGCTGGCAGCCGGCATTAAGTCGGCTGCTGCAATGCCCAGGACCAGACCGCCTACAAGATGGGCAATCACAGCTCGAAAGCGTTTGCCAGGTTGGATACGGCTGCCCATCAGACCGGCAAAGGTCATGCTGATGGCCGGGAGGATCAGAAGCACGTCAGCATCGAGCGCACATCATCCAGCAACGTCATCCTGGCAAGACCTGTCGGTAACCACCGGCCTGCACAACGGTGAGTGGCGTGTTGAACAGGGCTGAAAGTCTGGGTCCTGTGAGTGCTTCTTCCGCTGAGCCATCAAGGCTGACGAGGCAGTCCCTCAGTCCTACGACCCTCTTGATCTCAGGAATAATGGCATCCACCTGGTGGGTCACCAGCACCAGGGTGATGCCTTGTTGGCACAGATCCTGCAGGGTTCTCAACAACGTGTGTCTTGCACGCAGATCCAGCGCATTGGTGGGTTCATCCAGTACAAGAACTTCCGGTGCATGCACCAGTGCTCTGGCAATCAGCAGCCGTCGCCGTTGGCCTTCGGACAGATGTCCGAAGTTCTCATCAGCCAGACCTTCCAGATCCATGCTCCTCAGCAATGAATCAGTACGCGACCACTGTTCCTGAGTGGGGCTTCTGTCTCGGCCGAGACCGATGGCACCGAAGAAAGCTGCCAGCAACAGCTCCCGACCTGTGAGGGATGCAGGGATACGTTGCTCAACTTCGCTGCTCACAACCCCGAGGCGTTGTCGCAGTGCCCAGAGATTGACCGTCTCAGATCCAAACAAGCGCAGATGTGATCCCTGCTTGACCACAGGGTAAAGACTGCGACTGATTAACTTCACGAGCGTGGTCTTGCCAGCACCGTTAGGACCGAGTACCGCGGTTGATTCCCCTTTTTTAAGGCGAAGTGTGAGGTCTTTGACGACCTGATGACCATTGATCCATGCTTCAACGGCCTGGCAGTCCAGCCAAGCTGCACCGGTGTCTCTTGCCTGATCAAGCTCCATGGGTTGATTCTGGCCTTTTCGCGAATTCGTGTTGATGTTTGATCGTCGTTGTGTCCGTTGCGGTTCCACTACCTTTCGCGCTGATCGCTCGCTTGGTGGTCGCATGGTTTGTTCCCATTGCGGAGTTCCGGCCGATCTGCAATCGCGACGATCCAGCACGAAGGGAGGATTAATTCGATCACCTCGAAACAGTCCAGGTGGTTTCCGGTTCTGGATTCTGCTGGCTTTGATCGTTCTTGTTTTTGTGCTGCTGTTTCAGTCCGCCTGAGTGATTTCGTCGAGTCTCTCGACCAGCATCGACAGAGCTGATGCCAGAGGACGTTCCTGGCTCAATTTTCTGCTCCAGAGCTGACCGCTGCGGATTTCAGCAGGACTGGCCAGGGTCATGTCCTGACCTTCAAGCAGCTGTAGTTCTTGAAGAGGCACGCTGAGCAAGCCTGTGAACACGTTCACGATGCGCTGATCATCCTGATGCCGGAACCAGGCCATCAGTTGATCTGGGCACCAACCGATCTCTTCATTGAGTTCTCGTCGCAAAGCGATGATCGCAGTCTCGCCTGGCTCCAGATGTCCACCAAAGAGCCCCCAGCATCCGGGCGCGACGATCCTTGGATTCTCATCACGTAGTTGCAGTAGCCACCGGCCTTCCTGCTGCAGCATTGCTAGAGCGACTTCTACTGTCATTGCCTTATTCAGTGGAATCGAGCCATTTCTTCTCGACGTGAAGCCTGCCGTGAAGGAGGAACATGATCAGCGGCAGAACAGCGTTAAACCAACAGACCAACGTGCGCAAACGTACTGCGTTCTGAGGTGATTGCTAGATCGGATTCCTCTTGGGATCACAGTTTATGTCAGTCAGAGTTTTGTGATCAACGCTTGTTCCAAGCCAATGACAAGTGATCACGGTTCAGCCACTATTAACAGCATGGAATTTGAACAATTCGTCGCCAAAACCAGGAGCCTCGACGCGGACTCCAAAGAGCGCATGGCACTGGCCGAAAGATGTCCGGACCATGAAGCGCGAATTCAGGTCGGTACTGGTCACGCCAAGAATATCCCTCTCAAGGGAAACCTGCTGATGGCAGATTTTGCCAACGATGGCAAGCAGTTCACCCAGGACGAGTTGAATTACATGAGCGATGAACAAGCATCGATGCTGGCCGGGATGGTGTTCATGAAGCTGTTTCCCAAAGCTGCGCGCATCTCCGAGAACGATATTCTTGAAGTCGAAGACGAAGATGAATCATGGTCTGGAACTGTTTATACAGGCGAGGGCAATGGTTGGGTGTTCGGATGGGTGATTGAAAAAAATGACAATAAGCAATACTTGATTTCATTTAGTGACTATGAGAATGAAGATGAGGCGTAATATTTACTGTTATTGCAGCTCTGAGGATGATTAGCTTTGTTGCTTCCAGTTGATAAGGCTGCTGTCTGAGCCTCTGTTGATTGATGAAAGTTGGCAAGAAATTGTCTGAGTTTTATCTATGGCTGAATCAATTGATTCGTTGGGTTGCTCTGATGTTTTGTCTGCCGCATCGCAGAGAACTGTTGATCGAATTTGAGTGTATTGCTTAGCAACCTAGAAGTCGTATGCAACGATTTCTAGGTTGCTTGGTAAAGGATATGAATTACTGCAGCAAGTCTGCATCACACCACGATAAGTTTTCTCGTTACCGAAATGTCTAAAGAAAAAGATTGTGACGCAACGCCAATCAGTAAGCCATATTGATCGCTTCCTTAGACGCGATCACGAGATCGTTCGCCTGTCCCGGGATAAACAGGACGAGCGAGAAGTGTCATCGGCTTCCTAACCCCAGAAGCCTTGGTTTGAACGACGTTTTTGGAAGTGATCTGCATTGGTTTAGCTGCAGTTTATTGAGGTTTTGATGGGTGCCTCGCCATCCCCCATGCCAAGGCATACCCACGAGAAAAGCCGCCCTCCGTGAGAGGAAGACGGCTTATCTGAATGTTGCTCAAACCCATTACTCAGTTGGCCGAGTAGGGCGGGTCGAAGCGTCTGGCTGTTTGGCTTGTAGGGCCAGTCAGGCAGCTTCTAAATGGTGCTCAGTTGGACTGTCGTTACTCATTGAACGCCTCCAAATCCTGTTGATGCGATCACTATCTATCAGTGAGGGGGCATCTGGCATCCGTCGAATCGCTCATTGCTTCTCGGCGCGTGAAGTCCCAATGTGGAAACGGCTTATTGCTTACAGCCAAAAGAGGTAGTCGACTCGCTGTTCATCACCGATCCCGTCGTGTGCGTGAAGAACGAGGCTTACCGCATCCGCATTGACCCAGCGCGCGGCGCCGTCGTCAACATTGGCTACTTGAACGAGAGCACCGACTCTGTTCTCACTGACATCGCCTTCATACCAGATGATTTGTCCCATCCACCAGTCATCTTCGATGTGCTCAGCGATGTGCTGAGGATTTTGGATAAGCACAAAGGTCCCTGGTCTCACAGATTTCAAGCCAGGTGCCTGCGGGTTTGCGCTTAGTGCAGGCGTTCTATCTATCACTGTTTTGGCTTGCTAGTGAACCCATCGGAAAGCAACAGATTTGACTGCCACGCACCGCCTATCTTTCGTGCATATGGGGAGCCCAAGTGGCAGCCAAGCAATCCACCACACAACCCAACTGTCGATGTTGGGTTTGGTTTAGGGGAGGTCTAGGCCTTGAATCCGAGTGGATCAGTGGTTTTTATGGGGCTCCTTCGACACTTGGAGGCATTCGCATCGAGAGAAGCGACTATGTGGCCTGCCGAGTTGCTGATTGGCGTGTGGTGTTTGAGGAGCCTGCAGATATCAATGTTGGTCCTGTGATTCCTGACGGTGCTGCCTGGAAGCTTGTGCCGACTGACCCAAGGTAATCGCAATCATGAAGAAGGAGGTAAATCATTATGCCTGAACATCGTAAAATTTATCCTAAAATTCCCGCCTATTTAGTAGCTGTTTGTTCAGCATTTCTTGTTGCGTTGTTTCACCTGGAATATACCGGACATTTTTTGGTCGGTTATTCCTTTTTTGTTGGTCTTATTGCAGGCGGATTTGGTTGGCTCTTGGCATGGGGGCTTTGGAGGTTCTGGATTGTATTCCCATATAAGAGGGTCTTTAAGCTCAGGGTTAAAGTGTATTTAGAGGACTGACTTATTGGAATCTGCGAATAAATTTGATTCGCTTGTTCCCAAAAACAATCAAAGCTGAGCTGATAAGAGTTACTGGTTTGTTCGGCACTGGTGCATGTCACGGCAAAGCCGCTCTGAACTCAACATGCATGCCTCTTAGGCATGCCATAACAAGGAAAAAGTTGTCTTAAAAAAACTTGTGTAGTATTTGAGGAGTTCTAAAAGCTTTGAAGTGAATAGCATTCTGACATTGTTGGCTTTGTCTTTCCCCTTGACAGGGGCATTGGCCTCTAAGCCCATTGATTCAAAGATTGATCGTCTCAACAAGGATGGCTATGAATATGTTACAACTGCTGGTGATGGAACTATCTATTTTGCAAAAAGAAAGCGTCGAATTAGTGATACAGTTCTCATCGATTTAGTTGAAATTGATTCTCCGAGCAGTGATGGATTGGTGGAATCAATTCAAGTCTATAATTGCATTGATAAAACCTATAAATTTGATGGAAAATGGAAGCCAATCTTGGCTAAGACAATAGGAACCAACTTGTTTAACTTTGCCTGTTCTTGAGTAAAGACAGTGTTGAGTGCGACCGATTGTCTCAGGTATAGAACGCTGGTTTTAGGATTACTCAGGGTATTGAAGCAATAAACGTTCCCTGCTGCTGCGGGGGCATCAGGTGTCTAATCTGGGTCAAACCCCAAATGCACATCCCTTGCTAAATGTACACACGCCTCCCGAAACTCCTTCCAGTTCCTCTTCACTGAGATTGCTGATCTTATCAGCTGTAAATTCATGACCATGCTCTTTGGCAATACTTACAACATCTTCAGGAGTCTTTGCTGCTTTTAGTTTCCCCCGAAGATTGGAATCTTTTTTGACTTTGGCGAGGAATGCCTTGAGTTGTTCAAGGGACATGGGTATGAGGTCAGTTCAACATTTATAGCAATGGTCTGCGGCAGCGTCTTTAACTAATCATTAGTGTGTTCAATCGTGCCAGGTATTAGAGGCTAAATAGTGTTCTTGTCAGAGCGACATTAGAAATAGAAAGCGCCTAAAGTGATAGGAGCTTTCTATTTCTAATATGAGATAATAGAGACGGAATTACGAGTTTTGTTTATAGTCGGCATTTTATACGAGTTTTGTGTGGAGGCAAGGCAGTGAGGGTGACCAGCAGTCTGAATCTTGTCCCCCAGCCACGCCTTCCAGTTCTTTTTCAGAAAGCTCTGATTGAGCATTCTTCAAGTCATCAGCACAAATCATAAATCCTGCCCCTTTTGCAATTGCAAGTATTGCATCGGAATCGGCTGCTGTCTTGAGCTTTTCTTGGACGCTGGGGTCAGCTTGGATTTTTTCCAGAAAGGCTTTGAGCTGTTCTTCTGACATCGTTATTAAGCTAGTTCCACTTTTATAGCAACGGAATGATGCAGGTTCTCATGACGATAATTATAGGGCTCAAATTTGCCAGGTATTGGGAATTGACTCTCGGTCTTTTGAGTTTGGCTAAAGAAAACACTAGCATTTAATTGCAAAGAAGGGATTGCTGAATCAGGATTTCCAGTTTCGTCTCAGGAAAATTCATACTGTTATCCATTCTTAAGTTGCACAAGTCATCCCTAGTTGTCAAAGATTCCCCCGCATAGTCCGTTCCCACACCTTCCATCGTGCACCCGCACGGTCAGCTAAGTTGACGTCGGCGAGTGCATCAAGGAACCAGACGCTGTTGTCTCCAATAGACAGAGGCAGGAACGGACCAATGCCTGCTTGATTGGGTGTGCCAGCACCTTCAAGTGCTTCTTGAAAGCCAAGGGTTGTTTTACCACCACATCCTTAAGGTGATGCTCATCACATCACCCAGATCCTCTGCAGTGCCGTCCTGTGCCCTCAACGGAGAGTCGGCGAAGCATGGATGAGGCGTCAGTCCGCGCACAATGCCGGGCTTTGCTTGGTTGCGCTTGAAGATTACACCAGGTACTGAGCAATGACAAAAAGAAACCCCCGCCAAAGGCAGGGGGTCTGAAAACTTTGCGGGAGTGTTTCCGTGTTTCCACCCCGTGAGTTTTCCTCCTCACTATCAGATCGTATTAACAGTATTTGGATGTGCAACTACTTGTGACCAGTGGATTGAACGGCACAACATGGCGCTATACCTGAGGCCGTTGGCTTTTCTCACCGAGAATCCCAACTCCCCAACTTCCTTCGATTTTTGTGCTGCAGGGACGGGAATTGGGATAAGCCTCTCAAGCAACTTGCACAAACTCCGCAAGGTCCAATCACTGAAATTTGTGCCAATTAGATTATTACCCAGCTGGCATGGCGGTGAACTTTAGATAAAAGATGCTGGCAACAATCGCCAACCAACGACTCAAGGCGGTGGAAACGGTAACCTTGAGGTCTCGCAAGCTGGAGATGACTTTCTGATTATGAACTTCTCAAAGCTCTACGGAATTGCATTCTTCACACTGATTCCACTTGCAATTGTGCATGGAATTAAACTAAGTTCAGCAGGTGGTAGGTGTTTTGATTGGGCGCGAGAAGGTTCACCAATCATTATCAAAAGTGAGCAAAGCGCTGATTCATTACTGCCAAGAAATATAAAATTAATGAGTAGAACTTGCGAGACAAAATATTTCAAGGTTCTCGGTGTTGAGATTCCAACATCAGATCGCATCATGACATACGAAGAGTATGAGCAATTCAGTTCTGACGGATTCAAAGAAGTAAAAGAGTTCTTTCCAATCTGGTAATCAACGTCAGAAGCGAGAAGTTGCAACATTGAAGTCATAGCGCTTTTGCGCCCACCCATGTCTCTTACAACGAGTCGTTCAGCCCATCGAGGCAATGGAGCACCTTCAGCACCTCATCCCCATTCACCCACCTGATTGCTCCGTCATCAACATCGGCGATCTGAAACATCGAGTTGATGTCCGGGTTGCGAGCGCCACCATCGATCCAGATCACATGTCCCATCCACCATCCATCTGTCTTGGCTTGAGCGACGGTCTGCTGCTCTTGGACAATCACAAAATCGCCCCGCTTCACATCCAGGAACTCGGGGCGAGCTTCTGCCGGTGCTGCGGTTCCTGAGGCGTGATCGACTGACATGAGCGCTCCGATAGTTCAGATGTTCTACTCATGCCACCTGTCACTGGCAAGTCCTCCTGCGAGGTTGATTGCCAAATGCTGGAACGGATTTTGGGAGCGTCAGAAGTATGAATCACTTCCCCTTTTGTTCCCCAAAACTCAGTCGATTGTCTTGGGGAAATCAGGAAAGAAGTCAGAGACTGCTAAGTCATGCCTCTTGAGCAGGGCAAATGTCGTTCCAGCATTGCCCCGGCAGATGCGCAGCTCTTCCGTGAGTGTTGTGATGTCAAGCCATGCCGGAAATGACTGGTTGATGGACTTGAACAATTCGAGCCGCCGTCCGCCTGGTAAGGCTGGCCCTCTCCAGCCCCCTTTTCGAAAGCGCACTCCAACTCGATTGATACCATCAGTACTGAGCTCAGCCTCAACCGTTACCGCAGCAGCTACGCCTAAAGGACCGGCAAGACGTAGGAGATTCATACCTCGAGAGTTCTCCGGATCGAGAACCTGGAGATTGTCCAACCAGATCGCTTGCTTTAGCCATGGTTGCGTTGCGCTGCTCCAGCGAAGTTCCCACACACCCTTTAAAAGTTTTAGGTCTCTGTTGAGATCAATGTCTGAACTTGATTCAGCAGCCTGAATGAGTTCAAGGATCTTCTTATCCCCTGGCTTCTCTTTTAGTAGCCGAATTAAATCCATCATCTTTAGATCGTGCATAAAAACATCAAATTTTTTTTGTTTATGATCCTAGCTCGCAGCCATGCCAATTGTATGAATTCTCCTTTACAGCGACTTGACCTTTGAAGGTGTACAGAAACATTTATTCGCTTTAATCTATTTGTTATGGTTTTAAAACTCAGCTCTGCGGTTTTGCGCTTTCGTCTTGGGTTTACATTTTTCTATTTTCACTTGTGACTATGCCTATCAGCCATACTCTGGAATTCACCAATAATCACTATTGTCCTTAGGTGACGTTGCTTCCTATTTATCCTGATCTCCAGAAGGTGCCTAAATTTTGCATTTCTTGGGTTGACACTATTAGCGCTTCGCGACACATCCTTTTTGAGTTTTTTTATTGATACTGAATTGTTGAAGCCCCTATAACGGATCTGCTATTAATTGTGATTCTATTCCCTGATGCTACAAGTAATGTCAGAAAGAGGTTTGTGAGTTTCACTTTCTGATGGCCTTGATCTGAACGCAGCCTATGTTGAGGCTGATTACTGCATCTTCGTGTTTTCTTCTTGTATCAACGCTCTACATATTAATTGTTTTATCTGAAGATAAGGTACTTGCCTGTACCTCAATTGAGCGCTTGTGTGCATCCCAAGTTTACTACTGTGGCTTTAAAGATCAGTTCAATATGGCAATCCCTTCTATTGTTAATTGGCTGCGTGACGATATTGACTGTGGGGATGCCCCCGCAGCTCTGTATGTGGCAGAAGTTAACGAATGTCCTGGGCTGATAACTATTGGCCATTGCGCTCTAGAGCTAGTTGGCCAATTGCAATCATTGCCACATCTTGGAAGGCTTAGGTATATCACAAGTGTTGATCCTGTGATTTGTGATAAGCGCTCAAGTCTCTTCCTTAAGGACTGTTGGCTTGGTGAGCAGTTTCTTCTTTTTCAACTTTCTGAATATCGTAAAATCCTGCCACACTTACAGGATTTTGAAGTGCATAGGTATACAGAGACTCTAGAATTACCTGAAAGTGGTTCGTCCAGGTTTGTGGAGTGGATAGCTGAAACATCACAGAGAATATTCTGTAACCCGCAATTTGGATACAGGCTTTGTCTCGACAGCTTGGTGACTACTTCTAGGCAGCGTCTTCTTTATGAACAAGTTAAACGGCAGTGGACCAATGACGAGTGAGCTTGTCTGTTGATTGATTGATTGCGTTGCTCCTTCCTTCTTGGTTGATCAGATCAACTCTGGGTGCTTTGGATCTCCCTTAAATGGACCTTCCACTGCTGAGCTAATCCACCCCCCGTAAAATCCTCCTGGCTGGGCTGTTACCTCCTCCCCGTTGAGCCAACAGCCATCCATCAGTCCTGGATAGAGGGCAAACCAGCCCGCGATTGATTGGAAGGTCTCTGTGGGTTTGGAATAGCGCCAGACTGCTCGGTGGATGCAATGACCTCCAGCCATGACATCGAAATAATCAGCAACTCCTTTCCATTCGCAAAAGCTGTTGCCACTCGCGGAAACTAATAGCTCTCGATTAGTTCTTTCTGGTGGTAAGTAATACGTTGGTGGATGATACGTTTCTAGCACTCGTTTGCATCCAACGCCGTCGAAGAGAACCTCTCCGCCAACCCGAACAAGCACATGATCAGGGGTAAGCTCGAGGCGTGGTGGACGGGGATAGTCAGAAACTTTTTCTGTTGTCATGAAGTGGTTTTGACCTGTAGGGATGATGGTGTTGTTTCAGCCTGATCAGTGCGATGACATCTGTTGATTCCAACCAGCCGGTGGTGATTCTCGGTGGCTTCCTTATTACAGAAGAGGCCTATCAACCGATGGCTGATTGGCTGATGGATCAGGGTGTTCAGGATGCTCAGGTGGTTTCAGTTAGCCGCTATGACTGGCTTTTGACAAGTTGGGGGTTTGGATGGCGGCGAGTGCTGGATCGAGTTGATGCGTTAGTGAAGGAGCTTCAGGCGAGGTCATCAACGGGCCGAGTGACCTTGATCGGTCACAGCTCCGGAGGGGTCATGTTGCGGCTCTATCTCAGCGATCAATTGTTTCATGGCCGTTACTACTGCGGAGCCACCCGATGTGATCGTTTGATCACTCTTGGCAGTCCACACCAAGCTATTCGTTCGACTCCTCTCAGGGCCATGGTTGATCGTTGCTTTCCCGGATGCCATGAGCATGGTGTTGATTATGTGGCGATCGCTGGTGAGCTGCTTTTAGAGAGCTCGACTGCTTCTGCTTTCAGTCGTCGGAGTGCCAAAGCCAGCTATCGCGGCATTGTGGGTTCCGTTGATGTTATTGGTGATGGCCTGGTGCCAGTGGAATCGGCATTGCTTTGTGGTGCTCGCCACCTCATTCAGCTCGAGACTGCGCACGGAGGGTTGTTTGGTTCCATCTGTTATTTCAATCCGGTAAGACTGCATGCTTGGTGGTGGTTTGCTGTTGGCGGCTCTCAGCAGAGTCGGTTCGGATGAGGTTTTGGCTGACGTCCGTCAATCCGCCAATATCCAAACCAATCTGGCCTTAAATCTGCTTCAGGTTGGTCTGGCTCTGGTCTCAGATGGATGTGCCAGCCCTCAACATTGAAGATTGGTAGACAGTCATCAACTCCCTCCAGGTTGGCGATGTTGTGCAAGTCATCCTTATGGATCTGTAGTGCATTCTTGAGCCATCGCCGACGAGCACGTGCCTTAGCCGCGTGTTTGCTGGGAGCCGCTACGAGTCCGAATTGATGCTGTTCCTGCAAAGAGTTGCTGTCATAGCCGCCAAGATTGATGAACCAGAGCTGATCGTTCATTGACGCTGAAGGCGTCTTCCGTGTGTTGTTGTGATTGGCTAGGCCGTCGATCAACTCAATGGCATAACCATCAACATGTCGGATGGCCTTGTAACTGTCGATGTGAAGTCCGCTTAGCAGCCCAAACCATTGTTGCCTGAGCCTTGGAATGGTGTCTTCAATGGTTTCTCCAACCACCCAGCGCACATCGTGCAGTTCTATGTGGCTGCTGGCCGTGCGACCACCTAGAACTACGAGAAACAGTTCCGGAGACGTGCTCATGGTTCAAGAGTGAAGCTTCCACGTCTGAACACAGGTTGTGTCATCAGTCATCACTGGTGTTTCAAGGTTCGATCGGTCCGTAGGACCACCTGGATTCTGCTGCTTGACCCCCTCCGCGGGCTAGTCCTCGTATTGCTGCCCGCTCTGACCCCGCAATGGCAGTGACAGAGTCGTTCAATTGTTTGGATACTCGAGAGAAGGTCTGTTTTTCAGCTCATGGCCTTAGGATCCACCGACTCATCGAGCGTTGATGGCCTGGGAATACACACAGCTTCGCTTTGTTCCCCGTGGCAAAAGCTGGACTGGCGAAATTGAAGAGCTCTGGCTGGACGACAAGCCGTTGATCTCTAGGAATCATCCGCAGCGTGTGAGCCTGGTGGAGTTGATGAATGAGCTAGGAGCTCAAGGCTGGGAACTTGTGACCTATGCCCAGCCCTTCACTGGCTACCACGGGGGCTGCTACACCTTCAAACGCCAGACCTGAACTTCAAAGGACCCAAATCCCCCTATGAATTGAGTGTTTCCTCAGTATTGGCGAGATTCACTAATCAAATCGGAATTGTGTTTGATCACACGGCTCGGAGATCATCGTGGTTTTGCTGATCTAGTTGCCTCTTGTTTAGAGGGTTTCAAACTTTTCAGCGACCAATTGGTGTAAGACCGCTAGTTGGTTAAGGCTTTCCAGTTTTTGCTGCGCTTGACTCAGCATTGCCCTCCCATGGGGAGCACAAGCTTCGATCAAAGCAACCCCTTCTGAAGCTTCTGCCTTGATGCGTTCAGCGCAAAGCTCGAGTTGCTTAGCTAGTGGTTTGTCATGATCACTCTGATGATAAGCGGGTCCAGCAAGAACAGACAAGACTTTTAAAAAGGCAAGGCGGGCTTCATCAGCAGTAATTGTCATGGTCTTCAAAGTGCTTCTTTACCCGAATGTAGGTTGTTGATTGCATCAGAGGCCGTATGTTGAAGTGTGTTTCAGTATCAAGGGCCTCATGTTAATAAAACTTCCTGAAAAACCCTATTAAGCGTTTTGTTTGGCAGCATGATTGCCAAAATTTCATAAGCCCCCTTGTAGGAGTGGTATGAGTGTCGTCCTAATTAATAATGAATCAGTTCAAATATTCAGTTTTTAGCTTAGCTTTTTTTTTCCTGAGCTCTTCTACAGTTAAACTAGAATAGCGAGATTTTTCCTTAAATGCAGATTAGAGAATTCAATAAAAAAGTGGCTTTGTTTGTCACAGAGAAAGTGGGAACAATGTCTTGTGCTTACTTATTTGCTCTGATAGCGCTTGTTTCGCTACCTGAAGCGCTTTTATCAGAAGATCCATTGGAAATTGTCTCCTGGATTGCTGAAACATTTTTACAGCTGGTTCTGCTATCGATCATCATCGTAGGCCAGAATATCCAAAGTGAAATTGCTGAAGAGCAGGCTCAGACTGATCGAGAGACATTAGTTGCTATAAGAAAACTAGCGGAAGAAATCAATGTTGTTGTCGCTGCTCAACAAAATACTGTATGATTGTTATCGTTATGATAAAGTAAGCATTTCAGTGATTTAATAGTTTTTGCTGATCTATTTTAGATTTGTGGGGCATTAATATCATTTGATTGTGCACGCAGATAGAGCTCCATTTCTTTAATGTTTGTCATCATCTGTGAGTTGTGTATGCACTGATTGGGTCAACCCATATCAACTCAGGTGACTATAAGAATGTCTTAGGTTCGTTGCATTGCACAAAAATTGATCGCATCTATTGACGAGGCGACAATTAAGATTGATCCCTTGAGGCTTTTGACCTCATGTATTAATCGGCATTGAACTGAGCTACAACAGCCTTAGATGCATCAAGAATGCGCACTGATCGTCTGATTTTTTGGCAAAGGCTGTTTCCCCAGATAAGAGCTTCATCCCTGTTATCAGTGGTCCCATGTAAGTGCCATTCAAGAAATGGGTTTAATTCTTCGATTTGATAGCTTTGCAGAGCCGTCTTCCTAGCAACCATAGGCCTGCTCGGCATGAAATTGAGCCCATTCTAGATCACTAATATGTTAATTCTTAGTGTGATTACTGTAGATTCATTAGTACAAGATTGCTTGTAAGTAGATATACTTCCATTGACCAGCCAAATAAAAATGATAAAGTCACGGAAAAGATGAGGTAAAAATATTGAGTTATTAGTGGGAAATGAGAAATTTCGGATTTGTTCATCCGTATATGAGTGCTCCAGGCAAACTTACTGCAATTTATGCGAACTGAAGGATTGTGAGGATTAAAGCTGTTATTTCTCTGTATCACATATTTTACTTAGTGATCAAATGCTACGTATTTTAGGTTCAATGGCTAAGACTCTGTATTGATTTCATGCCCTTTCATTTAACTCAGCTTGGATGACTTGTTCTGGCATGTATGGATAAGCACCTTGCTGCCTAAAAGGCATCATTGATATTGATCATCATGATTTTTATCTATAACGGATGATCAAATGGATGTGGATGATCAGGAAGACTGACTTTGTAGAGTGTGTCTTCGACTGGCTTCCACTGAACCAGGTGAATCGGGTTGATTTTATGTTTGTCGAGACAATCCCAGATGTCACTTCCAGGCAAAGTGGCTTCTGACCATTGATCGCCTTCGCTGATCATCTGCTCTCTCACATAGTCTTTCCAATCTTCCCAGTTGATTTTAGGATAGCTTGCGACGAACTTATCAAGAATCACGATATGAAAATCCATTGTTGACTCCTTTAATTGACAGTGATTAACTTGGAATATGATACGCACACAATGTTTTGTAGTGCGCTTCTAGCCAATTAATTACTTTACCATTGATCTATGACTATGCCGCACAGTTTGAGATCATAAAATCGCCCCCGCTTCATGCGGGGTCTTGATCTGCTGTAGTTGCTTCGCTTTTCTGATGCGTTCACTGCTCTGTATAGGCTGTGATGATTGTGCTTTCGATGATGTGCCCAGCTCCTCGGATCATGTCTTTGTTTTCTTCAAAGACCTTTTGTGCCACCCCAATGGGGGCTTGTTGAATTGCACAGACCTTTGATGGATCTTCTTTAGAGACACCTCTAAACAATGATTTGATCCCTACCGATGCATGCATTTGGTTGACATCATCGCTGTCATAGACTTTGGCCCATTCCGAGAATGGAACGCTGAGTTTGAACGTCCAGATGGTAGTTTCCACGTTGCCGAACCAAGACTACCTTTGATTCTGACATCAAGACTGTTTCTCACCGTCTGAGTATGTGACAGTCTTTTTTCTAATCAAGGTATTAATTACCACCTCAATAGGCTGTGGGTTAGCAACTAGCTTATTACTTGATGTATTCGTCTATTTAGACGGATCTGATACGCTTAAAGAGGCTTTGTTGTTAGTTGCCCTGCCTATATTTTGTGACACAGTCTCTTATTCGTAATACTTAGCCTGCCAAAATATATATCCCTGATTTTTAGCTGAAAATGGCTTGCAACCATGATCCTTCATTGGGCATTAAATGGCTTCCTTGTTGTCTGATACTAATTTAGCCGAATTTATATTGTTAAACGTAATCACCTGGAGCTAAAACATTGATTGTCACTTTAGCCACGTCGTAAGCCTCCCCATCACTTAATACGTAGAAAAATGAATCTTGACCCACAAAGCCAGAATTTGGCCGATACTCAAAGAGGAATTCGCCAATTTTGTTCAATTTTCCATTGGATGTTAGGCTAAAATCCTTGATAAATGTGTTATCGCCATCAACATCGGTGTCGTCTAAAAAACCAGGTTGATTGTCGACATTGATGATTGTATCTGTTTTTACTGAATTACTGATCGTATTTCGATTGTCCCATCCTGTTATATCAATAAAGTCGTCAACGGCTAATGGTGCGTCATTGACTGATGTTATATCAAGCGATAAATTAAATTCGTGGGCTTTCTTGCCGTCGTTAATGCGTAGGCTGAATTGTTCTTCTCCGTATGCGTTACTAAATGGTGTATACGTTAATGATCTAAATTCTGGTGCATAGCTCAGTGTGCCCAGTCTTGTTGATGTTATTCCTTCAAGTTTAAAATCTGCTATTGGTCCAATTTCATTTTCAATCAAAGAAACTATATTTACGTTATTGTCCTCGAGTGTATTCATGTTTATCGTTGACGGCCGTTCAAAACTATCAGATGAACTCAAAATCTCAACACCGTTCTTCTCCCATTTTGTTGTTATATGACTTCCAACGAATAATGGATTATTTTCATTTTTTGGCATTGCAGACCATGGATGTTCATCAAAGTTTAATCCAGCAATGTATTGCTCACGGCTTTTATAAGGATATGAATTAGGCTTGTAGTAGCCTTTGTCAGCGTGTATATCATTGGCCTTAGCAGTATTAAATAAGGTTATTCCATTATCAGCTTTTCCTAGACCAGCAACGATTCCATCTGCAAATCCAGTACCCCACGAAACTTCATACTGATTAGTTGCTGCCATCCCAAACCATTGATTTGAAGTAGATAAAACTTGGTCAGTAACTAATTCTTCAAGAAGTGCACCTGAGTAACATTGCGCCAGGGCAAATGTTGTATTTTTTGATTTATTTATAACATTTCTAAAAATACTTGCGAACTCATTAGGGTTAATATTTGCACTCTCCCACGACACAAGAGAGCCTAAATTTTGACCTATGGTTTCTTTGGGAGCTACATCTTCATTAGACGCGTGACTTCCATGATCAAAAGTCCAAACAAAAAGAGAGTCGTCGTTGTCGATAGTTTTTAATCGTGAGTTATTTCCATTAATTGCTTCATCCAGGCTTGTTTGATTCGCGGGCACTACTTTGGAACCTTTACTTAGCGCATATGAAAAATCAGACTTTGAGAAGAGTTCGTATTTTAAATACTGTTTTCCATTAATGGCAATAATATTATAATCAAAGAATACCTGTTTAGACTTTGCGTTGTCTGTCAACTCTTTGATTTTTTTGAGCTTTTTCTCTGTCTCTGAGGCTGTCGCTGGAGTAAGAAATGATTTTCCTTCATTGTCTTCTTGTGTTGATGCAATAATCTCTTCGAATAAAATTTCTATCTCTGGGTTTTCGGCAAAAAAATCTTTTAAAATACCCTTTGAATCGATTTGATCGCTTGCATTTGTGTTATAGTTTATTGAATTTCCGGCTTTGTTTAAATTTCCATCTGCATAAGCTATGATGATATTTGAGGGGTCGATGCCTCTGTCTAATAACGTTTCGTAAGTTTTTTTTGTTAGACTATAGTATCTTGAATAATTGCTTTGTAGGTTGCTCCCACCGGAAAAAAGCACTGCGTAATTTTTAGAGTCGCTCATTCGTGTTAGATACTCCTTCCTAGCCTATCCCTGCCTGAGTTCTCATGAGTTCAAGCGCCTTTGAATTAAGAATTTCTTTTGCTTCGCGAGCGTTGTGCCTGTCTTTGTTCACTTCGAAATTCCAAGCCGATTTATCATCTCTAGGTATTTAAGATCTTGAAAAGCTGATTTTATTTTTTGAAATTTTACGCCGTGCTCACTTCACAAGTTCTTTCGAGTTGTCGGTCTTAAATAGATTAAAATTCGTTCCGTAACGCCTCAGATTGCATTCTCTGGATGCGTTCCATTACTGACTCATTACTCATACGGTTGTTGAGCCGTTCCACCAGCAGTGGAAAAGCCAGTGGTGTAGGTCTTGGTGATTGGCTGTGAAGTGTTTCTCCTCTCTGCATTCTTTTCAATGCACTGCGCAGTCTCGGCAGTTCAAGTTGTTCATGTAGCACTTCTTGCTGCGCTTGTCGTAAGAGAAGATTGCCTGGTTCATGTTTGTTGAACACCTCCCATAGCAATGAACCACTGATTTGGAGCTGTCCTGCGGTTTTGTTCTTTCCTGGGAACCCCTTAACAAGCAGACCTGCTACCTGGGCGATACCTCGAAATCGCCGTCGACACAACTCGGACAGATTTAAGGCCTGTTCCAGATCAATTTCCAGATTGCTGTCATCGAGCAAATCATCCAAATGCTTTTCCAACAGGTCATCCATGGGATACCCCTTTGGCGCTAGCAGTTCAAACCCATAGTCATTCACTGAAACCGTGATGGTGCCTCGATGGTGTCTTGTGAGTCTTGTAGCCCATAGGAAGCCCAGGCCCTCATGCACAAAGCGACCTTCAAATGGATAGGCGTAAAGATGCATGCCCTCGCGTGTCCGACAGGTTTCAATCAGCAGTTCTGCACTCGATGGCAAGGTCGATAGATCCATCTGACGTTCAAAGAGTGGTTCCAGTGCTTTCAGTTCAGGTGTGTCTAGTTCTCCTCGGCCTGCGCGTGCAACTTCTTCCCTGAGATGGTGGGTTAGCAAATCAGATAACGACATCTGACCTCCAGCCCAGGCCGGAACCGCAGTGCTTTTCCTGGTGGTGCTCTTGACATAGGCCGTCATGTCCCGAAGTCTCACAAATTCAAGTTGGCGTCCTGCAAAAAAGAACACATCCTTTGGTTTGAGTTGGCTGATGAACGTTTCTTCCACGTGTCCGAGTACAGATCCCCGCGTAAAGCGCACCCGGACAGATGGAGCTGATGTGATCGTGCCAATGTTCAGACGGTGCAGTCTTGCAATGGCGTTGTCTCGAACCACAAAACGTCCGTCATCTGTGGTTTCAAGTTTTCGGTAGCGAGGATAGGCACCAAGACATTCACCGCCTTGTTCCAGAAAACGTAAACACCAATCCCACTCACCCTGACTGAGTGCTTTGTATGAGCTCGTGCTTCGGATGGCATCAAGCGTTTCAGCTGGTTTGAAACCAGGCCCACACGCCAACGTCGTCAGATGTTGCAGCAGCACGTCTAGGGGTTGTTGTGGTGGGCGCCGCTCCTCCACCATGCCGTTTTCTAATCCTCGGCGAACGGCACTGAGTTCCAGTAATTCAAGAGCATTCGTCGGCATGAACAGCACCTTCGATGTTCCGCCTGGGAGATGTGCTGATCGTCCAGCTCTTTGCAGTAGCCGCGCCAAATTTTTCGGGGATCCGATCTGAACAACCCTCTCCACGGGTTGGAAGTCCACTCCCAGATCCAGGGAACTTGTGCAGACCACCCAGAGCATCGACCCCGCTTTGACGGCAGCTTCGATTGCCTCCCGTTCACTGCGATCTAGAGCGCTGTGATGCAGTGCTAATAAACCCTCCATTTCTGGGCAGGCGTAGCGCAAACACTGAAACCAACGTTCAGCCTGATTGCGAGTATTGGTGAACAGCAGTGTGCTGGTGCAGGGTTCGAGCTGCCCGATGAGATCTTCGTAACGCCTAAGTCCCAGGTGACCTCCCCAGGGAAATCCATCAATGCTGTCCGGAAGGATGCTCGTGACATCGAGCCCTCGCTTGGGAGCTCCTGTGATCAAACATGGCTCACAGCACTCGCCAAGGGCATGCCGAGCTGATTCCTCAAGATTTCCGATTGTGGCGCTGATCGCCCATGTCTGCAGTTGTGGCCGCTGTTGTCGTAGCCAGCTGAGTGCGAGCTCCGCCTGGATGCCGCGTTTGCTCCCGATAAGCTCATGCCATTCATCAAGAATGACTGTTTCGAGCGTCTTGAACAGTGCTTCGCAATGGCGACTTGCCAGCAGAACGCACAGTGATTCCGGTGTTGTGATCAGAATTTCGGGTGGTCTTTTGGTTTGTCTGCTGCGTTCAGCTGTGGCTGTATCTCCGTTCCGAATTCCAACCCGTATGGGCCAGCCCATGGCATCAATTGGTTGCTTGAGTGCGACTGCCAAGTCACGGCTCAGTGCTCTAAGTGGAGTGATGTAAAGCAAGCGGATGCCCACATGCTCACTTGGGACATCCAGGATGCGCGCGATAGATCCCATCACTGCCGCATAGGTTTTTCCTGAACCAGTTGGCACCTGAATCAGACCACTGAATCCCTGAAGATGTGCTTCCCAAGTGCGTTTCTGAAATTCGAGCGGCGACCATCCCTGATGTTCAAACCAGTCCAAGATCGGCGAGAGCTTTTGATTCAGATCTGATTCGCTTTCATTGCGATCGTATTGGTCTTGAGATATCGGTTTCACGTTGATAGCGTGCGTTTCGCCAATTGATCGCAAAGCGTTTGAGCATCTTCGATGGTGTTGGCGCTGTCGGCTATTCGGTCACTTCGCCATCGAAGGATCCTGGGGAAACGAACGGCAAGTCCACACTTGTGTCGCTTTGAGGCCTGAATGCCCTCAAATCCGAGTTCGAAGACCAGTTCAGGTTCCACGGCCCGCGTTGGGCCGAAACGTTCACGGGTGTGACTGCGGATCCATCGATCCAGCTCGAGGATCTCGGAGTCGTTCAAGCCGGAATAGGCCTTGGCGAACGTCACCAGTTGACGGTTACTCTTCGACTCTGATTGCTGGTTCCAGAGTGCAAAGGTGTAATCGGTGAACAGGTTGGCGCGACGTCCTCGGCCTGCCTGTGCATAGATCAGCACCGCATCGAGGGTCATCGGATCGCGCTTGTGTTTCCACCAGTGTCCACGCTTTCGCCCGCTCAGATACGGGGATTGCAATTGTTTGAGCATCACCCCTTCGGCACCCTGTTCTACGGCGTCTTTGCGCAGTTCATCCAGCTGATCCCAACACTGAAGTCGTTGTCCGCTGCTGAGTCGGCAACGCCACTTCGTTGTGTTGGTGTCCATTCGTCGTTGAAGATCGCCGAGTTGTTCAAGCCGTTTCTGTAGCGAGTTCGAGCGCAGATCTGCTCCGTCTCGTTCCAGCAGGTCATAGGCAACGAAACTCACAGGGCACTCAAGCCGTAATTTGCGGCCAACGGTTTTGCGGCCGAGTCGTCGCTGTAGGTCGCTGAATGGTCTTGGGTGTTGCTCATGTTCTGCCCAGCAGATCACCTCGCCATCAAGCACCGTATCGGGGGGTATTGATGACGCCATTTCGATCAACTCGGGGAATTGCTCATTGATGAGTTCTTCGCCACGACTCCATAGATACGTTCCGCTCTTGCGTTGAATCAGTTGTCCACGGATGCCATCCCATTTATTTTCCACCCACCACTCGGAAGGCACACTCTTTTCGATTGTCTCTTCTTTGAATGGGCTGGCCAGAAAAAAGGGGTATGGAACAGGTCCTCGATTGCCACGTTCTTCGGTGGCGACTGCGGTCAGTGAATCAAACCACTGTTTAGAGGCGTCTGCCGGCGTCATCAGACGCTCGAGAACCAAAGCCTCATCAAGGTTGAATCCTGTGGCAATCGCTTTGACGACAAGGCCTCGCGCCACACCGATACGAAAACCTCCCGTCAGCAGTTTGTTGAATAGGAACAGGCGTTCGTGGGGCAGTGATTCCCAGATCGCAAGCACAGTGTTGTTCTGCTCATCAGCATCCATCTCCGCCAATGCAGGCAACAGTTGTTCCATCCACCAGTGCATCGGCGGTGAATGACTGAGTTGATTGATCCAGGTCGTCACACTTGGTGTGTGGACACGGCCGCGAATGTCGCTCTTGAGTTGTGGCCAGAGCAGTGAAAGGGTTTCTGCTGAATCACCGACATGGCTCTGACAGTCATCGAAAAGCCAATCAGGCATTGCACTCGCCTGCTGAAGGATTTCCCGCAACCGGCGACCGGTGATCAGTCTTTTTCGCCGTTCACCCATCAGCAGCAAGACCGACCATGCCGCGTCGTGGGCATTGACTTGCTGGAGATGTCTCGCGATGAGATCGATCTTGCGTCTTGTTCCTGTGCTTTGATCCAGCTCTTCAATCAGAGCCGCGAAAGCATCCATACTGAAAGGGTCTCAGGCTGTTTGCTCAGTAATTCCAGCGATTGTCTTCCGCTGGTCCAGTCACCTGGACATTGCATCCATTGATTCCGGCTGAAGCGCTGTTGAATGATTTGATGTATCGGTTCACTGAGCCAGATTCATTGACTTCACTCAGAGCCTTCTGCAAACGGGCCAGATCGCTACCGACCTGATCTCTTGTGAGCAATCCAGAGGCGAGTCCAGCACAGATGGCCTCGGCTGCAGTGGCACCGTCAGCAGGGAACACCACTGTGTTGATCTGCTCAATGGTGATGATGGTTGGTTCGGCGAGGACCGGTCCTGCAGTTGCTGCGATCAAAACCACGAGGCTGGTCAAAGCCGAGCTGCGAGTCGCCATGGTGACAGGGATGGTGCTTGAAAATTCTTATAAGAGGTTAGTTGAGTCGAGTTGATCGAGTGGTTTGGCATCAATTCCATGTCGCTCCTGCAGAAAGCGTGCCAGCACATCGCTCTGGCCGTGGGTGACATAAACGGTTTTGGCTTCGCTATCCAGCACCGTGCGGATTAAACCTTGCCAGTCGGCATGGTCGCTGAAAACGAAACCTCGCTCATAGCCTCGACGGCGACGGGCTCCCCTCACAGCCATCCAACCCGAGGCAAAGGCTGTTTGCGGTGCTCGGAACCGTCTCATCCAGGCAGAACGATGGGCCGAAGGTGGTGCCAGGACTAGTCGACCTACCAGAGAATCCTTCCGCGGCAGATCGCTCACTGGTCTGCTCGCTGTCATGGCTACACCTGCTTCGCGGTAATGGCGCGTAACGGTCTCAACGGCACCATGCAGCAGCACTTCCTCTTCAACGCCGATGGCGTTCAGCTCCGCCAACAGTCGCTGCGCTTTGCCGAACGAGTAGCAGAACAACAGTGAGGGCCGCTCGCGGTCTCCATGCCACCAGTCTCGGATCTCTGTTGCCACCTTTAGTCCAGTGTCCCAGGCATAAATCGGCAACCCGAATGTGGCTTCGGTGATCAGCACGTCGCAGGGCACAACTTCAAAGGGTTCGCAGCTTGGGTCAGGGCAGCGTTTGTAGTCACCTGTCACCACCCACACCTGATCGTCGACCATCAATCGGATCTGCGCCGACCCCAGTACGTGCCCCGCGCTGTGAAACGACAGGCACGCCTGATTGAGCCAAAACTGCTTTCGGTAAGGCAGCGAATGGAGATTGATGTCACGCCCCAGGCGTTGTCGGAGCACCCCTTCGCTGACGTCTACAGCCCAGTATTCACCGCACCCAGGTTTGGCGTGATCGGCATGGGCGTGTGTGATCAAGGCCCTCGATACTGGCCGTGAGGGATCGATCCAGGCATCCGCTGCTCGGCAATACAGACCGCTTTCGGTTCGCTCGAGAACGTTCATCGATCAACTTTGGCAAGCCTGATCTGCTGCTGTGTCTCTCAGGCCCTGGAGGCTGTTACTTGCTCATTTCCAGCATCCGTCTAATCGGCGCTTCTGCTTTGGAACGAATCGACTCCTCCATGGTGATCTGCGGCGACAGTTTCTCAAGACAGTCGCGGAGTTTTTCCAGGCTGTTCATGCGCATGTAAGGACAGGCGTTACAACTGCAGCCATCCAGTCCAGGAACATCCAGCAATTTCTTCTCAGGGACCCGCTGCTTCATCTGATGCAGGATCCCTGGCTCTGTGAGAACGATGAATGTCTTGGAGTCACTGATTTCGGAGTGGATCAGCAGTTTGCTTGTGGATCCGATGAAATCGGCAAGATCCAGAAGATTTTCCTGACATTCCGGATGGGCGATCACCTCAGCCTCTGGATGCTCCAGTTTGAGCTTGAGCAGTGCTTCTTCACTGAAGGTTTCATGCACAAAACAGCGCCCCGGCCAGAGCGTGAGTTCACGGCCGCTCTGTCGCTCCACCCAGCGTCCGAGGTTTCGGTCAGGCGCAAAGAGCACCGGTTGTTCTTCTGGCAGCTGTTTCACCAGATCCACGGCATTGCTGCTGGTGCAGATCAGGTCGCTCTGAGCCTTCACGGCCGCTGTGCAATTGATGTAACTAACAACCAGATGGTCGGGATGACGTTCGCGAAAGCTGGCGAATTCATCGGCTGGGCAATCGTCGGCCAGTGAGCAGCCCGCATCGATATCAGGCAGCACTACCGTTTTTTCAGGGCTGAGGATCTTCGCGGTCTCCGCCATGAAGTGCACCCCACAGAACACGATCACATCGGCATCAGTATTGGCAGCCTTTCTCGACAGCTCGAGTGAGTCCCCGATGAAATCAGCGATGTCCTGGATTTCGGGCTCCTGGTAATAGTGCGCCAGGATCACGGCGTTGCGTTCCTGGCGGAGCTGGTTGATCGCCGCGATGAGTGCGGTGTCAGAGCTCATCGGGGCCTTCTGGGGCAAGATGAGACCAGCCTAGAAGTCGTTCTGACATCACTCCGTGTTGCCATTGCCGGAGACCTCCATGGTGACTGGGGTAAAGGGGATGTGGATCTGATTGAGCGACTGCAACCGGATGCACTCCTGTTTGTGGGAGATCTCAGTGATGGAGACCTCCGTTTGGTCAAGAGCATCACCCAGCTGTCGCTGCCTGTGGCCGTCCTGCTTGGAAATCATGACCGTGGACGCGACAGAAGCGGTGATCTGTTGCAACAGCAGATCACGATGCTGGGGGATCGCCACTGCCCCTGGAAATTACGGGCATGGAGCCAGCCAGCGCTGGCGGTCGTTGGTGCCCGACCATGCAGTGCAGGAGGTGGGTTTCACCTCTCACAGGCGGTCCAAGCGGTGTTCGGCCCCATCACAGAAACACAGTCGGCCGATTGGATCGTCGATGCGGCCAAGCAGGCCCCCGAACACTGGCCATTGGTTGTGCTGGCTCATTCCGGTCCGACGGGCCTGGGTTCTTCTGCGGACAGCCCCTGTGGTCGTGATTGGAAGCAGCCACATATCGACTGGGGTGATCGGGATCTGGCCATCGCACTGGATCGTATGCAGCGAATCCGTCCGGCTGATCTCGTGGTGTTTGGCCACATGCACCATCAACTCAGGGGACAACGTGGTGAACGAATCACGTTTCACCGGGATCGCCGAGGTACATGCTTTGTGAATGCAGCATGCGTGCCAAGAGTTGGTGTAGACGAGTCAGGTCAGCCGCTGCATCACCTCACTTGGGTCGAATTCACAGGTACTGAACCATCGTTGGTCAGTCACCGTTGGTATCGCCCCAGTGGCGAACTGACGTATGAGCAGACTTTGCTTCGTTCTGCCACGACAGAACAGACGCCATGCTGATTTATGTCTGCGTGAGTACGCATGGCTATGGCCATGCTGCCCGTCAGGCGGCGGTTCTCATCCAGTTGCATCGACTCCAGCCGGATTGGCATCTGGTCATCAGTTCCTGCGTGGACGAGACCTTTCTCGACCTTGTGCTCCGAGATGTGCCAGTCAGCAGAAGAGTGGGTCGCTGGGATGTGGGCATGCTTCAGGCCGATGCGCTCGGAGTTGATCAGCAGGCAACCCTGCAAGGTCTTCAGCAACTCGAGATCGATCTCCCCAGGCTTCTACAGCGCGAGGTCGACTGGATTCTGGGGCAGGACAGCCAATGTGTTGTTCTCGCTGATATTCCGCCTGCAGCAGCCGAGCTGGCACGTCAGCTTGATGCTCCTCTGATCTGGATGGGCAACTTTGGCTGGGATGAGATTTATGCACCCTTTGGTGGTGCCTTTCTCGATTGGGCTAATAACGCCAAACGGGCTTATCGAAGCGGAACGCTTCTGCTGCGCTGCCCGTTCTCATTGCCCATGAACTGGTTGCTGCCAGAACAGACGCTGGATCTTGTTTCAGCAGATCCTGAACCGCTTCCACGTGATCTGGAGAGGCGTCTTCGCGCTGATGGTCGAAAGATCGTTCTGGTGGGTTTTGGTGGCCTCGGATATTCGCTGCAAAAGGACCTTTTCAGCCGCTGGCCTCAACATCTGTTTCTGATGCCTTCACCCAAGGATTGCGTGGAGCTTGAGCCAATCACGAATGTGCTGTTCCTGCCTCAGACCATCAGGTTTCTGGATGTGATGCCGTTCTGTGATCGTCTACTGGGCAAGCCCGGATTCAGCAGTTTTTGTGAGGCGATGACCTGCGGTCTCGCACTTCATGTGGTGGAACGTCATGGATTTGCTGAAGCCTCTGCGCTGATGGACGGTTTGCGAAGACATGCGGCCCATCGAATTCTCACGCGACAGTCACTTGAACTCGGTGACTGGAAGCTAGATCAGCCGCTCGAACCTGCTGCTGGAGCGCCCTTGCGCGTTGGCGGGGCCGTTCAGGCCGCTGAGGCGATCCGCTCGGTCGCATCCAACACTGTTAAGCAAGGCTGATTTTTTCAATTAGGTGAACTTATCTGTGCTTCAAAGCATTTCTGTCCCTGGACTTTTGAGCTTTTCATGACATGCGTGACTCGCATGACGGTTGCTTGCCTGTCACAGCCTCTCTGTGATCGAAGGCGTCTGTTCGACACAGTTTGCGCGTGTTTAAAGCACTGGATTCTTTGAATCCATCGAATCACTCAACGAATTCACTGCATTTGTGTGTTCAACGTTTGATTCTGTCCCCTGATTGATCTGTATGACCTCCCTTGCTCTCACCGCCTGCCGTTGTATCTCAGGCGCTGTTGCAAGTGTTGTTCCACTGCTCTCAATTCTTCCAGCTCCAGCGGCGCGTGCAGCTCTTCCTGCATTGGAAAGCTCCCGTTCCAGGCTGGTGATGCTTGAAGAGGATGCCAAGACATCGGCTCTCCCTTACATCATCACTCCCGAGCGTCGCGCGATTCTCAACACCATTCGTTTCGCTGAAGGCACCTGGAAGGGTGGTCATGACCTTGGCTATCGCGTCATGTTTGGCGGTGGTCTGATGCCCTCGATGGACCGCCATCCCAACCGGGTGATTTATTCCTCCCGCTACGCAAGTGCTGCTGCTGGTGCCTACCAGTTCATGCCATTTACATGGGATATGGTCAAACGTCGTCTCGGCGTCAGAGGGTTTGGTCCCGAAGTGCAGGATCAAGGCGCACTGTTTCTGATCCAACGTCGTAAAGCTTTGGGTCTCACCGATCACGGAGTAATGACGCCCCAGTTAGCTGCAAAATTGGCCCCTGAATGGGCATCGTTTCCGACCTTGCGCGGAAAAAGCTTTTACGGTCAGCCCGTAAAGCGATTCACTAATCTGCAAGGCTTTTTTAATCTGAATCTGGCTCAGTTACGCAAGATTCGTGATGAGCGACGCTCTGCTCTTTCTAATGAGAGCTCTGATCAGAGCGAGGGTATTTCTGCCCCTGTTTGTACAGGTCCGACCATTCTTTGTGGGATGCCTTAAGGCATCCCAGCTCACTCAGGCGTCCTCGCTGGATTCCTTCACCTTTCGACCGACTGTCGCGCCCGCGATGAGATAAGCACCTATTCCACCTGCCATAAACCCCATTCCGTTGCGAATCAGTGGCAGCAGATCACTGGTTCGTGTGATCACCGGTGCAACCCCGAACACGCCGAAGAGCATGCCCCAAAGCGGAGACAGCAATAACAGCCACCCCCAGGCAATCCGTTCTCCCTCTTTGCGTGGATAGGCAGCAAATCCCGCGATTAGACCACCCAGGACTGAAGTGCAGAGTGTCCAGAGCCACTGCTCCGTCGGTAGTCCTGGAACAACTTGGCATCCGCCACGATCTAAACAGAGTTCCACAGCGTCCAGTGCCGCCAGGATGGCGCCGTCCTCTCCGTGATCCTTCACATAAAATTGATTGCCGTAGCGCGTCTGCAGTTCAACCCACCAGGTGCGGGGCATCAGCGCAAACAGGGCATCACCCACATTGAAGTTGAGCAGATTGCCCCCCCTCGGATCCGCCACCACCAGCAGACTGCGTTCGTCTAGACCCCAGAACTCCTTTACGGCCAGACCCGGAGTTCGCTCGTATTGCGTCAGCACTCTCAACTTCCAGCCGCTGCGTTGCTCAAAGGCATCGAGAGAAGTTTCCAGTGATTCGCGCTGCGTCTGGCTAAGAGCCTTGGCGAGGTCAATCACCGGTGTCGGATGGTCCGGGAGCAGATCGGGATTATCGATTGCCCCTACAGGCGCGGCGAACATCACCAGCAGAACCGACAGGCTCAGCAGTGCCTTCAGGCCACGCATCATTGCTTGGACACCCATGATTTAGAGCGAGTGCACGCCATTCTCACCACATGAAGGCCTTAGCTGTGCCCTGCCCCGAATGGCTGCTGGACCGACTGCAAGACCATGCCCGACGGGTGCCCTTCTCCACCTTCATGGAATGGGCACTGCATGACCCTGATCACGGCGCTTACGGGAGTGGTCAACTGCAAGTTGGAACGGCTGGCGATTTCGTTACGTCCCCTTCCCTCGGTGTGGATTTTGCAGGCCTTCTGATTCATCAGCTGATTGATTGGCTTGAGACCCTGGCGGCTCGCCATCCAGATGCCCTGCTGTCAATCGTTGATGTGGGGCCAGGGGAAGCTGATCTGATTGCCCAGTTGATCCCTCTGCTGCAGGCTTCAGCCGCTGAATGGCTGTCGCGCCTGGAGTGCGTGCTGGTTGAAATCAACCCCGGAATGCAGCTCCGCCAGAGGGAGCGTCTTCAATCACTGGGCAACATTCCTTGCCGCTGGTGTTCCTTGGAGGAGCTTGCTGCTGAACCGGTGAAGGGCATCCTCATTGCCCATGAGCTGCTGGATGCTTTGCCGGTCGAGCGCCTCATCCTTCGCAGTGGTTCACTGCGTCGTCAGATGGTCACTCTCACGACCTCTGAGGCATCAGTCCCTCTGCTGTCTTGGGATGACGATCCTTTGCCTCATTTGCTGCAGGATCAGATCGACGAGCAGGCGAATCGTGATGGTCTCGAGCTCCCGCCAAGTGGAGCCTTGGAAGGCTGGGCGACGGAATGGCATCACTCCTTGGATCCCTGGATGAAGGAGGCCTTTTCAGCCATGACTGATGGCATGTTGTTGGTGGTGGATTACGCCCTGGAGTCACGCCGTTATTACGCTCCGCGGCGCGCTGATGGAACTCTTTTGGCCTACAAACGTCAACAGGCATCCACAGATGTTCTGCGTGATGCAGGTTCTCAGGACATCACCGCTCACCTGTGCTTGGAATCGCTCCTGGGAGCTGCCTCAGAGGCTGGCTGGATTCTGGATGGCCACTGCCGTCAAGGAGAAGCGCTGCTTGCGTTGGGTCTTGCAGAGCGGCTCACAGCACTGCAGCAGCTCCCCAGTGATCAGCTGGCGCAAGCGCTGCGTCGAAGAGAAGCCCTGCTGAGGCTTGTCGATCCCAGTTGTCTCGGTGAGCTGCGCTGGTTTGCCTTTCATCGCTTTGCACCAAAAGGCTCTGAACAAGTGCATCTCAACAGTCGTTTCTTGCGTGAACCGACCTGATCAGTTGAGGGATTCAAGGCAGCGGTTGACATCTTCGTTGCTGATTTCGTCACTGATGATCACGTTTCCGATCTTTGTTGGCAGCACAAAGCGGAGTCGACCGTGTCGAACTTTTTTATCGCCTTGCAAGGTCCGCAGCGCTGCCTCCCGATCCAGGGCTGGCCAGGCAACAGGTAAGCCTGCTTTCTCGATGAGTTTCAGTTGCCGCTGTTGATCAGCTTCGCTCCAGAGACCTTTTTGGACAGCAAGCCGTCCAACTGCCGCCATGCCGATTGCCACGGCCTCACCATGGAGCCAAGTGCCGTATCCCGTCAGGGTTTCAACAACATGACCGAAGGTATGGCCGTAGTTGAGGATTGCGCGCCGGCCCCCTTCTCGTTCATCGTCGGCGACGACCAGTGCCTTGGCTTCCGCTGAGAGCACAAGGATGTCATGGAGCAATGTCGGATCCATTGCTACGGGATCTGAGAGGTCTGTGGCCTCCTCCAGACGGCTGAACAGGTCAGGGTCTCCAATCACCCCGTATTTGATCACTTCGGCCATTCCAGCCCTGAATTCACGAATGGGGAGCGTGTTCAGTGTCAAAGGATCAATCACCACCAGGCGCGGCTGGTGAAAGGCTCCGATCAGATTCTTCCCTTTTGGATGGTTCACGCCCGTTTTGCCACCGATGGAGGCGTCCACCATCGATAGGAGAGTGGTCGGAACCTGGACGATGCCGATGCCGCGCAGCCAGCAAGCCGCTGCGAAGCCCGTCATGTCACCAACAACGCCTCCTCCAAGAGCCAGCATCAGGGAGGTGCGCTCAAGACCCTCCTGCTGTGCCTTGTCAAGGATCAAACTCAGCGTTTGCAATGTTTTTCGTTCCTCTCCCGCATCGATTTCCAGCAGTACAGGGTTGAAGCCTGCAGCTCTGAGTCCACCCAGGCAGCTGTCGCCGTAGGGCCCTGCGACGTCAGGATTGCTCACCACAAGAATTTTGGTTCCTGACCGAATCGGTAATTCGGCCAGTGCAGCGCCAATCTCTCCCACCATGGAACGGCCGATGATCACGTCGTAGGGATTCCGCTCCAGGGACACCGTGATCCTTGTGCGTTCCTGCAAGTCAGCTACCTGCGCTGTGCTCATGAGCCGATGCTGCGGTTGCGATCCGCGGGCGATTCGATCGACTGACCCTATCCTCAGCCGCAGGCTTTTTGAGTTCGATGAACCCTGTCACGAGGCCAGATCGGCGAACAAGCCTCACCGCCTGGGCTTTTCTCGCACCTGCGCTGACGTTATTGAGCCTCTCCGTGCTCATTCCGGCCGCGATGGCTCTGTTGATCAGCTTCACGCAGACTGGGCTGGATGTCTCAGAGCCGCTGCGGTTCATCGGCTTGGCCAATCTGCGCAGGCTGGCTGGTGATCCGATGTTCTATCGCGTCTTGGGCACCACCCTCGTGTACCTCGTGAGTGTTGTGCCTCCGATCGTCATTGGTGCCCTGACCCTGGCCGTACTCGTGAATCGGGTCTTACCTGGAATTCATTGGCTGAGAGCTGCGTTTTACACACCCGTGCTGGTGTCAATCGTTGTCGCGGCTATCGCCTTCCGCTGGCTGTATGCAGAGAACGGGCTGATCAATGGTTGGCTCGAAGCGTTGATCGGATCTGGATTCATTCCTATCGAATTTCTGACCAATCCCCTATTGGCCCTTCCTTCAGTGATGCTTGTGACCCTTTGGAAAGGGCTGGGCTACTACATGGTGATCTTTCTTGGTGGCCTTCAGGGCATTTCCAAGGAGCTTTATGAGGCTGCTGAATTGGACGGCAGTGAGGGATGGAGACAACATCTCGATATCACCCTTCCCCTGCTGCGTCCCTACGTCACGCTGGTGGCAGTGATGTCAGCTATCGCGGCCACTAAGGTTTTCGAGGAGGTGTTTCTCATGACCCAAGGAGGACCTGCCGACTCCACCAGGACCCTTGTTTACTACGTGTATGACCAGGCATTTGCAGAGCTTGAGATCAGCTATGCATGCACCGTTGGTCTTGCGCTGTTCCTGATTGTTTTGCTGCTGACGGCCATCCGGTTTGCTTTGAGTGAGGAACGATCCGTGATTTAAGAAAGTTCCTTGGGGGCTGGATGGCAAGCTTCTGGGGATTGATTCAACGGCTATGGCCAGCGCTGCCGGGACAATTGGAGTTGTTGGGGGTGGTCAGCTCGCACTGATGCTGTGTGAAGCAGCGAAGTCACGCCAGGTTGCTGTGATCGTGCAAAGCGCGTCTGAACAGGATCCGGCGATCGCAGTTGCTCAGCAGCAGGTTTCAGGTGCACCCACAGATGCTGCTGCCACTGCGGAATTATTGAAGCGCTGCCAGCACATCACGTTCGAAAACGAATGGATACCGGTTGATGCTCTGCGGGCACTGGATTGTGATGGTGTGGAATTTTCCCCTTCCCTCACCAGTTTGCTGCCGCTGGTGAACAAGCTGTCTCAGCGGCGAATGCTTGATGATCTAGCGATTCCAAGCCCCGCTTGGATTGCTTTGGATGAGATCAACACCGACTCACCAGCGCTTCCTGCCGGCTGGACATTTCCGGTGATGGCCAAAGTGGCCCATGGCGGATATGACGGCAAGGGCACTCGCGTGATCAACAATCGCAAGTCTCTTCAGCAGCTGTTGAGCAGCGTTGCAGTTGAGGATTGGTTATTGGAGACCTGGGTGACTTACGAGCGTGAACTGGCGCTTGTTGTCAGTCGTGATCAGCAGGGACGCATTCGCAGTCTGCCGCTGGTGGAAACGCATCAGAAGAATCAAGTTTGTGACTGGGTACTGGCTCCAGCGCGGTCGGAGCAACTGTTGGAAGCCACTGCATACAACATTGCTGCCTCTTTGCTCACAAGCCTGAATTACGTGGGCGTGATGGCCCTTGAGTTTTTCTACGGCCCAGCTGGGCTGATGGTGAATGAGATTGCACCTCGCACTCATAACTCTGGCCATTTCTCCATCGAGGCGTGCAGCAGCAGTCAATTTGATCAGCAGCTCTGCATTACCGCGGGTCTGCCGGTTCCAGCAACGGAACTCGTGGTGCCTGGCGCCATCATGGTGAACCTTCTGGGGTTGCCCACTGAAGGCACGGAGCCCTTGAAGTCGAGGCTTGCTGCACTTGTTGCCATCCCCAGGTCTCACCTGCATTGGTATGGAAAGCAGGAAATGCCTGGACGGAAGGTCGGTCATGTGACTGTGTTGCTCGAGCAAACCCATTGCGAAGCTCGTGGGCAGGAAGCTGAAGGCCTTTTGAAGCAAATTCGTGAGATCTGGCCGAATCCATTAAATTGATAGTGGACTGCCTGGTTGGTGACAGCCTTTCTCTAGTGCTCTGATCTGACTCTCTTTCGACTTGGGGTGACTGTCGTGAAGGTGCAGTAAACCGGCCTCGTAGCCGGAAACGAATCCTCACTTTGTCGCCCCTTCTGGTAACTCCAGGTCGAAGCCTGAAGGCGTCACGGTCAAGTGGTCCACCTAATGCAGCAACAGGGTGCTCAGCGAGACAACGCTTGCGAAAACTCTTCAAAAAACCTCATCATCAATCGCTGAGAAGATCTTTGATTCTTTGATTGGCCACCTCAGGATGACTAATCACACGCAGGGAGTGGTTTGGAGGCTATTCCTGCTTCGATTTGCTCCAAATCACAGGCTCATAGAGGCTTATTGTTGATATTGTCCTAGTACTCATGTAGAGCGGCTGAATTGTAATCGTTGAAGCGTAGTTATTTATTTCCAATAGTCAGTAGTTGGATTCGCAATAACACAGCAAAAGACATCGCCATGTAGACATAATGTTTAAGCGATTGACGCCTGCCAGGGCTTTCTAAGGAATAACCTATTTATTGGCTAATGCCTTGGCTTTTTCAATTTCCTTGATCAAATCTTCAATTGTTCCAGGTGATCCCTTGATTTTCTGAACTGCCCACAGCGCTGACTCAAGACTATCGATAAAAGTCTGGTTTTGATCAGGGAACTCAGTGTTGATGAGCTTGTACGCCATTTCTGAGTTCATAAGCAATGATCACATCCTAGGCGAAGCATGGCTCAAATGATTATTAACAAAAACTGCGTCAAAGACTTCTTGTGCCTTTGTCCATACTTCTATCAACGATATCAGAAATCTCAGCACCAATCTTGTAGCGCCTAATATCGTTATTCCGAACTCAAACGTCATCACTTCAGAGAAGGAGATCTAACGATGACGAATATAGATAAAATCCCCTGACATTAATCCCATTGTTTAAGCCAATTCATTTGATTCTAGGAATTCAAGTCGCCAAAAACCAGCACTGCTTCTCTAATGCTTATCAAATTCCTCACAAAGGCATTGATTTAAATGATTAGCTATGCCGCGCTAACCATTTTCATGCAGTTGCGTACGATTGTGTTAGAAGGCAAAGGCCTATCACGTTTAATTGTTGCTTTATTGCTAGTTCATGACTACAGTTGGGTGATTAATTTGCAATTGAAGGGTTGAAAGCTGTTTACCAATTCATTGTCACCGCGCCTCTTGCCATTGCGACGGTCTTGCCACTTGAAGTGTCGGCTGCAACCACCAAGCAAGGAATTGAGTTGGCGAATTCAATCGGCTTTCAGTCCGGCAAACAATATTGTTCCGGAAAGTCTGCCGGTGATGCAATTGAAAAGGGTACTGCCAAAGCGATGTTTGACTCAAGCATGTCCATGGATGAAATTGACACCATTGATATGGCTCAAGATATTTATAGCGTTCCGCTGATTGAGTCATTTTTTGCCTACACTATTGATAATTGTCCCGCTCGAGCAAAACGGCTATGGCGTGAAATCAATGAATCAATGTGATTTGATTAATAATGTAAAAGTTCTTAAATTGTTACTTAGTATTTATGCATGAATAGAAAGTGCTTAGGATTTTGAAGAAAAAGTGATACCTTCCGTGCTCACGAGCAATCCGTTACGGAATTAGAAAACTATAATGACAAGCGTTTGAAACTCAAAATGAATTATGGATTCCTTATGATGTCAAAAACCATTCTTATCCATTTGAATGCAATCATGAGATAGAGCATGAACTCTCAATCAAAAAAAAAAGGAGGAATTTTGCCCGTTCCTCCTTGGTTTTGCATCCACCACGTAAACGCGGCTCAATAAATCTAGAAAATTGTTGTTTTGAACGTGAGTGGGTTTACCGTACCTCACTCCAGAGGCAGTGAATAAAGATCTACTGCTGAGCTGTTTGATTGAGTTTGAAGATGCTCAACGCCAGCATCGCGGTTGAAAAGCTTACGAGGAGGAGGACCACAAGGTCATCTTTCATTGCTTAGCACCCCTATTGATTTTGTAGATGTTGAGTGTGAAACAAGCGACTGCAAAGCTGACTACAATCACCAAGAGATCAGAAGTCGTCAATTGATTCAATCAAGTCCTAACAGGTTAGGACTTTTTTTGCATGTGGTGCGGCGTATAACCGTACTTCAGATCCTCTGATCAATGTCAATACACATGGCAAATATCTTTTTAAGCTTTCATGGCTCGAAAATTACAGTATTGGTAGGTTCAAGACATACAAATTGCAAGTAATTAGATGTTTTTCGTTGTGCGGCTAGACAATTGAATCTCTTTTAATGTCTTGATTGAGGATAAAAAGATCTCACTAACACTTTTAGACTGAATCCAGAAGCTTTGATTCTAGCATCTCTCAACATTGGAAATATGATACGTAGCTGTCTGGGCGATGATCGCTTTTTAGATCTACAAGTCTTCTTCATGCATTCGCTTTCTTATACAGAGACCATGATTGTTGAATCAATCATTAGTTATGAAGTGATCTCACAGTGGATATACATGAGCTCAGGAGCGGGGTCCCAGCAAAGCTTTAGCCATGGGCTCAGCCATGCTTGCTTGCCGGTCACTTCATCCAACCAATAGGTTGAACCTGGATTTTTACGATCTTCTTTCAGCCAGGTAAGGGTCGTTGTCTCTTCTTCAAGGGGAATACGGCTGACCGTAACTTCCATTGTGGAATAGCGATCAGCTTTTACCTCAGACATCGATCGATAGATGTCGTCCATGATCTGTTCTGTTCCACCAACGAGGAGCTCGTTTTTCGTTTTGTATTCAGGCATTGAGAATTGCCACATGCCATCATCCCGACGTTCCATCTGGAATGTCCATTGGTCTAGATCTGGAGCTGAAGCATTGACTAACTCACGCTCGGCGTCAGTCAGTTGCCAGTATGTTGGTTCAAGCAAGGTAGTGTTTTCTTTTGCAGACATTCAGTAAATTGAATGAGGCTTTGTAAATCCAACTATAGAGATTAATGATTGAAATTATTCAATGTCTTGGTTTATGCATTTGATCCCAAAACAAAACCAATGATTTGTTGATAAAGGTTCACTGTCGGCTGATGCTTTAGGTGAGTCCATCTTTGGATCCATGAACGGTCAGAAACGCTATACGGTGAGATACCGCGAGCCAAGCAGTCGAAGAATTGAAAACTGCTACTACGCCGGTGATGCCTTCGAGGCCAGGATTTTGGCTATGGAAGCTATTCCTTATATCAAGGCACATCCCCATTCCATCGACCTGATTCGCTGTGAGGAATTCAAGTAGGCATCGATAGGTCTGCTTTTCTGTTATTTGCCGCCCCATGGTTGCCATTTGCTCCATGAAATTGGTTCGAGCAATGCGTCGTACCCCCCAATCAACAATTGATCGAGTCATTGCATGCGGTTTGTGGGGCTTGGTTGATCGTAAAAGCTCAGGCTTACCGTCGTCTTCAACGCTTATCTCATCGATAAGTCCCCCTTAAGGCACTTGCTTTTGAACATCCTTCTAGATGGTTGATGCTCAATTTGTGAGCTGATCCAGTGTTCTTGTCTTCAGCCTGTGTGGCTCGGTATCTACACCTAAGACGCACTGCAAGGGGCTTCCTTCTGCTTAGTAGCAATTCACTGCTGCCTGAGTTCGCAACATCGATTGCTCTATTAAGCTTCAAGCCTGTCTGATGGGGATCATCTGTGCAGAAACCTTCGGATCTAGTAACGCTCCCATTGCTCTAGAGCGACCTCAGCGGCTTTGAGGATCTTTTTGACCTGAACGTCTCCAACGCCCCATGAATGGTTCACGAATGCTTTTTTCTGCAAGAAACACCTTTTTTGGTCAGTGCTTTGCTGCCCTCTAGGCTTCCTCTGGTTACTTTCTGAGACCTTCAGCTCAGCTCAATCTTGAGGTTTGCCCTGTCTGGTTGGCCAGCCCGTTCACCCATGAGGCTGAAGTTGCTGCGTTGAGCCGGGATTGGATCGTTAGACGTTGTGGATGTTTTTGGTTTGATCTGTCGCTTGAACGGCTTTGCTCACAGGGGTTTCGCGTGGTGTTGCACAAACCTATCGTCTTAAGCCAACATTAAGGTGTCGCATTCGTCTTTATCTGGGTTCGGGCCCCTGTTGCCATGGCCGCAATCATCCGATTCATGTCCGGTCCAGAACCGGTCTGGCGTCGCTGTCTTGAGCGTTGCTGGTTTATGGAATGTGATATCGATCCTTTAATTCTTCAGGCTCGTCTGCTCCATCATCAAGGTCGGCATCAAGATGCGCGTGCTGTGGGAGAGGAGTTACACCCTGTTTTTTGAACAGTTTTTACACTCATTACTCAAGCTGTTAATCAGTTGTAATGCAATTCTGATTAGTGCTTCATATCAATGTATAGATACTGTTAAACTAAATTACTTTCTCTTTGATGTATTATTGCGTGTTAAATTTTGGTTTCAGATGAATCTGACGATTTAAGTCAATGCCGTATGGGTATTCGTAGGACCCAAAATGTTTTTTGGGGCTTTAAGCAAAAATCATGTCTGAATTAATCAGTGGCGGTGTGTACAGGCTTATGTCGTTGCCGTCACCAGCTTCATAGGAGATAAACAAATTAATTTTTTTTCCATAGATGCTTTCGAACTCACCAAGTGATTGGCCTTCCTTGGTTTTGTCAAATTCTCCACTTAATTTGCCATCAATTTTGGCTATGAGGAACTCTTGGCCTCTCCGCAGTTTGTAATCATCAATTAGAGAAACATCAAGCATTCCACCACTAATAATCATGTCTCCTGATACATCGATGAAATCATATGTAGTTTTGGTTCTGTCTCGATTCCTATCGTCATCACCGTTTATTTCGATCGAGATGTTCCCATCAGATTTAAAATAGTCGCCATTGAAGAGCATTCCCCCTGTTGAATTTCCAGGATGGACTTGTCCGTGATCAGTCCAAGAACCAACGATTGATCCATTTCCTGTCAATATTCCGCCATTGTAGAATTTTGATGCATCTTTAGTCTTATTAAGGATTGTACCGTTGTTTATAATCGAACCAACGCCTGAATTGTCAAACTCTCCATTGATCTCGATTGTCGCTAAGGACTCATTCAAAATTTTTCCATTATTTCCAAGTACTCCCTTTTCTCTGATATAGACCGTCCCTTTCATCCCATTCTTGAAACGGCCCGACGTATTGGGTGTGTTAAAGGCGAAGTATCCGGACGTATATATCTTCCCGTAATTTTCGAGCGTTCCGAGTTCTAAAGTTGTGAATTCTGTTCCTTCACCGACGTTGATATAGCCTGTATCGTAAACATAGATGTCTCCAGAATTTCCGAATTGCCCTTTAGTGATGGACAGGCCACCATAAATTGAGTAAGTATTAGGATATTGATTCGAGTCGGTATTGAAAACCGTTTCTCCCTTGGGAATGGTGCGATTGGTTTGAGGCATTGATTTCTTTCCGCTCCCTCTATGGTAATGGAATAATTCGCTTTCGACTACATCTTTAATTTAGTAACATACTACTCGGCTTAGAGTAGCTTGCCTTCGAGCACTTTTGATTGAAATGTCACTGATTAATTTTCCCGTCCGCCAAGCGAAGTGATTTGAAAAAGTCCGACATTCTTTTTCGAAACAAAGTTTACTAAAAGGCATAATTAGTGTCTGTTTTGTATTGGCAATTGGTTTAATTCAAGAGCTGTGCAACCAATTATCATTGAGCAGTTTTGATGAATAGACCTAATGAGCTTATTAGGTTAAAAAAATTGCAGAATCGCTATGCTGTTTCAAACCTGACTAGGCACTGATGAGGCATTGTCATCCGCTCGTTGTTTTTGCATTGACATTGATTGCCTCTTGTTCGATGGGGTTCTCATCAAGACCTGAAGCGGAGAGTGCTTGTCGTCAATGGCAAGGTCAGGTGGAGACAGTTGGTTATAAGCGTGAATTGCTTGGCTTTGAAAAAAGAACAAAATTTGAACAAGAGAACCCAAGGCCTGATGCCGCCTTTTGGGATGACGAGATCATTGACTGGGAGAAGCAAAAACTAGCCTATGCTTCGACTCCCATTAGTGAAACTGTTGAGATGAGCCCTCGTTATTGTCAGGTGGATATAGAGACTTCACAGTTTCTTGGTTACGAGAATAATGCGATTAAAAATGGCATCTATCAAGTTGAAGCAGGCAAAAAGGGTGAGTGGATGGTTGTTAAGCACTTCCGCTATTAAGCAGTTTTGCTCTATAGCATCATTTTTGAGTCGCGTTTAAATTAATCCAACCATGGGTCACCAAGGTTTCGCTCGGTAACTATTTGCAACCCCTTTAGAGCGAGTTTTGTGCCAATCGATTGCTGGTCTCTAGCTGAATAGCCAGTTTGAACAAAGATTAGCTTGGCAATAATTATGCTATTAATTGATAGACTTTGGTTTTTAATTGTGTTGTAGTCCTGATCCACGATTTCAGGTCCCTTTTCTTCGTTCCAGGTGAATGTTGCCTTGTACAGATTGTGCTTAATTTCTTTCCAGGGTGCTGGCTCGATCTTGATCAACTCAGGACAGCTGGCTTTTGACAACTGACGCCTTAGCTCTTCGTTTCGTCCTTCTTCAAGTCTCTTGACTAGTTCCTGGGGAATGATTGCTGAATTGCCCACAAGGGTTAGTGGCTGCTTCGTGATAATAACTTCTCTCATCTTGGAAATGTTAGTGACTTGGTTGTTTGACTGTGTCGTCGTTGGTAGATTCTCTCATGTTTTATTTTAGATTTGTGATGATCAAGGATTTGTGAGACGCTTTTCTGTGTGTTTCTCTTTTTTGTTGCAGTCTTGAACGCCTCGGAGATTCTTTTGTCCAATAGGGCTTGAGGCTGATGGTTTCTCTGGTTGGACTCAATTTGACAATTTGGTTTTTTATCCAATGCCTTTTAGTCGATTCGTAGATTCATTGAGTCATCAGTTCGCTGAGTTTCGCAGTGGGTTTTTGTTTGATCCAGCAAGCCGACCCATTGAGATAACTAGAATTGCAATCCATGCGTGTTTGTTCTTAAGCTGTATTCATTCATTTAATTAATTATTTAATTTAAATGCAATAGATCAAGCATTTGATCATTCGCTATCGACACTCAGTCAAGCACTTGTATTGCATCCACCCTGGTGTCTCGGTTTTTTGGGTTTTTGCTAGCGGTCATTGCGATGGGCTGGGTATGAAGCAAATGTGTCCATGCTTGCCTTGACCTTCATCCTTTGCATTGATGTTTTGCAAGGAATCCCACGTTGAACTGAGTAGTGATGAATTAGGGGCTAGAGGTTTGGATTCGTCTAAGGAGTTCATCCTTGGCGAGCTGTGTCACTACAAAAACTTCTTGAGCACTGGTGCCTTTGCGGGCAAGCATTTTGAAGCCACCTGTGACTGGTATCGAAACCCTCAACTGAAGATACGAGCTACGTCCACGGACTCTAGAAATCACCCCAGGGGTGATCGTCTGAATCTCAGGATCCTTGGCGAGAACCTTGAGCCAGGGGATCAACCCTTCTACATAGGTGCTGTGCGTAATAACCAGGCGCCCCACAGAGAGTTGCTGCTTGCTGAAACTTGAACTGGTCGAAGCTAGTGGATTTGGCTACAGAGAAGAGAGAGATCTGCTTTCCATGCTCCGATCTGTCGACTTGCTGCTTCGTGAGGTGTCCGGTCCCTTACAAGATCGTTGCGGTCCCCAGGCCAGGGTTTTGACGGCAGAGGTTCATGGTGATGAAGTTCGGGGGCTGGCGTTTTGCCCCGGCAAGGTGCTGCGTTATGTCTTGGCTGCTCGCAACAGACGCATCAAAACAACGGAAATGCTCCGGTTGGCGCGCAGCAGCAGACAGCCAGCTGCCTGAACAGTGTTGTCCTTTCAGTCGAGCTCACTGGTCAAGACCGAGCTGAGCGCTTGTTCGACCTTGGATTGAAACAACTTGGTGTCGACACGTAGTAGGAGCAGACCCGCCGCTAGAAGTCCACAAGCCTGAACGATGAACACCCCGGCGTAGGCCCCAAAGCTGTTCTGCGATCCCGTCAGTTCGCCGAAAATGCTCAGTAGTGCTCCTCCGCTGATCGTTGCTAATCCTCTGGCATACGCCTGGGCTAGCCCCCACACTCCGATAAAAGTTCCTGCCATCAGTGGCGAGGTCAGGCCGAGCATCAATGTCAGGCTTGCATTGGTGCTAATCCCTGCGCCAACGCCAAACAGAAACAGTGCTGTTCGGAACAGAGTTGTTGATGCTAATAATCCTGCCAAAACCATCAGCAGCACAAACAGTGCTGAGAGAACTCCACCAGCCAGTGCCGTCCGCTGTGCACCAAGGCGTGGTGTGATCAAGAAGCCTGTTGCGGCAATACCCAGCAATGTTCCAACTCCCCAAACGGCATTCAGCCGTGTGCTGACACAGAGGTCCATGGCGAAAACCGACCCGCCGTAGGGTTCCAGGACAGCTTCCTGGAGAAATAACGCGAAAGTGAACAGGGACAAAACAGCAAAGAAATACCCCACCTGAGGAGATCTCTTCAGCACAGTCCATGCACGACTGAGTGAAATTTCCTGATGATTTGCCAGGCGTGGCTGGTCCTCGCTTTTGCCAGGCTTGAGAGGTGGTTCCACCCCTGCGATTGAGACCAAAACGAGGATGAAGATCACGATGGGAGCCACGCTGATCAGCCTTTCCACTCCGGCGATCAAATTGCTCAGCTCGGCTGTGGCGCAAGAGGATCCAAGAAACGAGCTCAGCAGAATCGCTCCAGCGACGATCCCAACCATCAGCATCGACCAAACGATGGATACCAGGGCAGGACGTTGTTTGTCCGTGCTCACATCAACTAGCAGCGCCGCAAAAGGAGTGGAACTGGCTGCAATCGCCACCCCGTAGAACACAAACACCAGAGCGAGGACCAAGCCTCTCCAGATCACATCCGTCTGATTGCCTGTCTGGGATGCTTCCGCCAGCCAGAGAACGGTCCGACCTGCAACCCAGGTCAATGCGCAAAACGCAGCAGCCCCACCAACAATGAAGGGTGTGCGCCTCAGTTGTCTCCAGCGGCAGCGATCCGATTGCTGTCCGAACCAGATTCTCGAAAAAGCAACCAGTTGCTGACTTCCGAGAGCCAGTGCGGTCAGAGCGGCAGGGACCTCAAATTCGTCAATTAGCAGCCTGTTAAAGATGCCAAGAGTGAGAACGGAGAGAGCGCCTAGACAGGCCTGAAACAGTCCAAGACGCAGTGCGAGGACAATGAACCGTGCTGATCCCACGGACTACAGAAGCGATTTGCTGACCTTAGGTGGGGCTTCAGCAGCGTTCGACTGGAGCCATCGTCAAGCCTTCTGAACCAAGCTGTTGGTGATACAGCTCAGCTTGCTCCAACGGACCACACCAGACTTCGGCACGACCTTCCCCGTCGATTCGACGTGCCAAAGCCCAGGCTCGATCCGAATTCATGCCAGGAATGACCTTGCACAGGCACTCCACCACATGCTCAAACGTGTTCACGTCATCGTCCAGCACGATCACTCGAGCTTCTGGATAGCGCTGAGTTGTGCCCTGGCGTTCGAGAACCGTTGCTGCACCGGGTGATGACGAAGTCATGATGTCTCGTGAACAGACGGGATGAATCCGCAAGGAAGCTTAGTTACACTGCCGTCATTCAAGAGATCCACAATGCTTTTCACCCTGGGTTGGGCCTCTCTCGCAGCTGTGTTCAGCTTTTCGATCGCCATGGTGGTCTGGGGTCGTAATGGTGACGGTTCCATTAATTTCTGACTTGTACGAGACGCTCCAGTCTCCTCTGGTCAATCAAGGTCTTGCTATTACGGCTGTAGCGCTGTTGGTGTTCGTCAGCGGATCCGTGATTTATCTGTCCACTATTGAGTGGAAAGATCGGCGGCGGCGTCGCTGAAACTGTGTTCAATATTGCTCTTCTGAGTCAGAGCTGGAAACGTCTTCGCATCCAGCTCTTCCGATCAACAGCCTCGCTAGCGGGTATTTCCCTACTCGTTTCATCCGGTTGGATTGGAGTGCAACTGACCAATCGTCAACAGCACTGGGCTGATCACAGTCCTGCACTCTCTCTGGCCCAATTGTCCAGTGCGCTGATTCTTGTTCAGAGTTTCCGCGGTGATCCCAAACGTGCTGTTCCGTCGCTTTGGTCAGAGCGTTTGGGCCTTGAGCCAGCCATTGATCTCTGGCGGCGCTACGGCCGCTCCATGTGGTGGCAGGGATGGTCGCAAGACGGTGATGCTTATCTGATTCTTTCGTCCTCAACGTTTCCTTCAAAGATTCAAGGGCTTGAACGTCAGCGTGTGGGCTCGATGGAGGTTTTGGCTTCCGATGCATTACATCGGCAGCAGTTGTTGCAAGGGCTGAAAACCAATCAGGTCCAAAAGGCTGCCGTGCCCCACGGCAGCCTCCTAGGAGCCTGTTTCCAGGGCCTATTGGAGGGGCCGGGGGTGATTTGGAACGCGGATGCGCTCGCAACACTCAGCGGAACGCTTGCTCCCTTGCTTCAACAGGGTCGCGAGGGTTGTGTTCAGCTTCGGCTTCAGTCCAATCAAATTCGTTGGGACGGTGTCATCGGCCGTCGACCCCTGAGTTCCCTGACCCAGCTGAGCTCAGGATTAGCACCAGGCTATTTCGAAGCAGGTCCTCATCCCACATCCACCTCTTCAGCCTTAAGCGATCTCACATTGCTTCAGGTTGATGGACAGCATATGGACCTGATTCTGGGAACGTTGCTGTCTCGGCAGATCATTCAGGCTCCACTTGAGGAGCACTACGGAATCAATGGTTCCATGCGTAATGAAATTGCTGACCTCCCGTTTTCCTTACGGCTGCAAAGCCGTGCAAACGGTGCGTACAAAGCTGGCTTACAGGTTCAATTGCCCTTGAGTACGAGCCGACAGCAATGGACAGCGATCCTTAATGCAGTTTCGGATCGCCTTGGTTCCAGCGGATTTCAGAAGCGTGAGGAGGATCAGCCGTCCCCTAATCAAGAGAGTCCTACCCTCTGGCAGTTGCGGGATGATTCTGATCAGACCACCGTCGGGGGCTGGGAGATCATCCAAGGCCCGACGTCGCCAGTGTTGAGCATCGGCTTTGGCACTGAACCTGCTGTTCAGGCTTTCCTTACACCCCTCTCGCAGCAACAATCCCCGTCACTCAGAGTCACAGGTGACCCAAAGCGATTAACTCAACTTGGGCTGCTTGGAGGTCTTTGGCCTAAGCCAGTTCAGACCGCATCGAGCCTGAATCTGGAGATCAGGCCTCTCAACAACCCAGGTAATCGCCAGTCAGTCAGCCACTCGTGGTGGAGAGTCAGCGGAAGCCTGACACTGACTCCTGACTCTTAATCCTTGGATGCTTTTTCAGCCTTCTGCCGTTCGCGCTTGCGTCGTTCGGCAGCGAGCGTTTCCTCCATGAGTTCAACGGCTTGAACCATTTTTTCGAGGTTGCTGCGATAGAGCCCCAGATCCTTCTCCAGGCGAGGACGAGACAATCCGATCTGCTCACCGATGGCGTGAACCGTTTTGCTCAGTTCCTCGGGATCATCACTTTCGTTGCCTTGAGCTTCGGAGAGCAGGCTGAATAATCCAACGGCGACGAGACGGGAGTAGTGAAATTCATCTCCGGTCACTGCTGAAAGGCCGCTGGCCAGGGGCTCTGGAGCACCTTTGCCCTTCGATTTCAACCAGGTTTGTACGTCATCAACAGTGTGTCCTTTGACGGCTTTGCTGCTCCCTTGCGCGAGAGCCTTGATTTCATCGCCATCAAATCCGTTGCAACTGCAGAGAGCGGCAAACAAAGGGTCGAGTTGTTTCTCTGGGCGGTATCCCTTCGTGAACGCCTGGAAGACCTGACACAGCCCCACAGCGAACAACGCATTGATCCTGAAGTGGGTTTGATGACTCAGTAGGTGGAGTTCCACCAGCAGTTCATCGGCTGTGCGTCGATACAGCGAAGGAATGACGTAAGGGAAAGCGGAGTGAAAGGCTTTCTTGCTGTCAGCGATCGTCTGGGACCCAGTCAAGCTTTTCTAAGGCTGTCTTTAAGGCAAGACCATAGCGCTGCTGTTGCCGCCGTTAAGATTCGGCAAGTCAGTAAGCCCAACATGATCCCCATCGTCATTGAGGAATCCGGACGCGGGGAAAGGGCGTTTGATATTTATTCGCGCTTGCTGCGCGAACGCATCATCTTTCTTGGTGAAGCTGTCACCAGCGAGTCGGCGAACAGGATTGTCGCTCAGTTGCTGTTTCTCGAAGCGGAGGATCCTGAAAAGGACATCTACCTCTACATCAATTCTCCGGGAGGATCTGTCTACGACGGTCTTGGTATTTTCGACACGATGCAGCACATCAAGCCCGATGTACAAACAGTGTGTGTCGGACTAGCCGCAAGTATGGGTGCGTTTCTTTTGTGTGCAGGGACTAAAGGGAAACGCAGCAGTCTCCAGCATTCGCGCATCATGATTCACCAACCACTTGGTGGTGCAAGGGGACAGGCCAGCGATATTCGTATTCAGGCTGACGAAATTCTTTACTTGAAGGATCGCTTGAATCAGGAACTTGCCGATAGAACCAGTCAGCCTCTAGACAAGATTCAAACGGATACTGATCGTGATTTCTTTATGTCCCCAGCTGAAGCTAAGGACTATGGATTGATCGATAGTGTGATCGATAAGCGTCCTGTGCATTCTGTTTGACTTTTACTTCATCAATTAAAAAACTCCCCTCATGGGGATTTTTTAATGCTTGTAGTTTTTCTTGGATGATTGATATGAGGGCAAAAAAATTCCAGACTCATTGCTGAGTCTGGAACAAGAAATGTTGACAGAACTAATTCAGTTCAGAACAGGTGAGAAACGATCCTTTTCTGGAATCGTGGTGTAAGTGGCAAGAATTTCGCGGAATTCGTCGCCATCCATCGTTTCTTTCTCGATCAGAAGTTCGACGAGACGATCCATCGCTTCCCGTTGACCTTGAACAAGGCTCAAGGTTTCTTCGTAGCACTGCATGACGATTCCACGAACCTGCTCATCAATTTGCTTAGAGGTCCCCTCAGACGTGTCACTGCGTGTCATCAGATCTCTACCAAGAAAGACCTCCTGACTTCCACCACCTGTTGACATCTGGCCAAGACCGCTCATGCCATAACGAGTCACCATCTGCCGAGCAATGGAGGCAACCATTTGGATATCTCCTCCAGCACCAGTGGTGACTTCTGCGTAGCCGAACACCACATCTTCCGCAGCTCGACCACCCAAAGCGCCCATAATCCGAGCTTTTAACTGAGAACGGGAAACCAGCATCTGTTCTTCATCGGGTGAGAACCAAGTCAAACCTTGAGCTTGTCCACGTGGAATGAGGGTGACCTTCTGGACAGGATCATGATCCTTCACAAGGCTGCCAACCAGAGCGTGACCAACCTCGTGATACGCAATCAGACGTTTGCTGCGACCGTCGGTCAATGGATGACCTTCTAATCCTGCAATAATTCGGTCAACAGCATCATCAATTTCAGACAGGCTGATGGTGTCCTTACGACGTCGGGCCGTCAGGATCGCAGCCTCGTTAAGGAGATTGGCAAGGTCAGCACCTGTGAAACCAGGTGTCCTGCGGGCAATGCTTTCGAGAGACAGATCTTCAGCAAGCTTTTTATTGCGTGAGTGAACTTTGAGAATGGACAAGCGGCCCTTGATATCCGGCGCATCGACTGTCACCTGGCGGTCAAAACGACCAGGACGCATCAATGCTGAATCAAGGACATCGGGGCGGTTGGTAGCGGCAATGATGATGATTCCACTATTGCCTTCGAAGCCATCCATTTCAGTGAGCAGCTGATTCAGCGTTTGCTCGCGTTCATCGTTACCGCCTCCGATACCCGCACCTCTTTGGCGACCAACGGCATCGATCTCATCAATAAAGATGAGGCAGGGACTGTTTTCTTTGGCACGTTTAAACAGGTCACGGACCCTGCTGGCACCGACACCCACAAACATTTCCACAAATTCAGAACCCGACAGGGAGAAGAAGGGAACACCTGCTTCACCTGCAATTGCTTTTGCCAGCAAGGTCTTACCAGTACCAGGAGGCCCTACAAGCAACACACCCTTCGGAATCTGGGCACCGACCGAAGTGAATTTTTCTGGCTGCTTCAGGAATGTCACAACCTCTTCAAGGTCCTGCTTGGCTTCGTTGACGCCTGCAACGTCGTCAAACATCACCCCTGTTTCTGCCTCCATAGCAAAACGGGCTTTTGTCTTGCCGAACTGCATGGCTTGACCAGGACCACCAGGCATGTTGTTGCCACGACGGGCAAGGAAAATCAGAGCACCGATCAGAAGTAGCGGGAACGCAAGGTTTCCAAGGATGCCAAGAGCGGGGGGCGCAGTTTTGGGAGGGTGAACATCAAAACTGATGCCTTCAGCCTTGAGGGTATTAATCAGTTCTGGTGCCAAGCCAGGTAGGTCGACTCTCAAACGTTGAACTCGGTTGTCGAGATCGGGATCAACCGCTTCAACCACAGCATCACGGCCACCGTCATAAATGTCGACTGACGTCACCCGACCAGCTTCCACGTAATCCAGAAAACGGCCATAACTCATCCTGGCAACCGCCGTGTTGCGTGGCGCCTCCGTTGGTCCACCCGGTTTCAGGTTGTTCAGCGCTCCGCTGCCGAAGAATTGCAATGCCAGCAGCAGAGCAACAGTGATGGGAAGTCCCCAGAGAAGGATCTGCCGCCAGCGCTGATTCATGGCAATCAAGAAGATCCGACGATCGTAAGAGCTACGGGTTACAAACTGTGCAGTTCTTCTACCTAAAGACTGCGCAACGCCGTAATCGGATCGAGGCGTGCTGCGCGCCGTGCGGGAACTACACCGAAAAACAGTCCAATCGAACCTGAAAGCCCAACCGTTAGAAGAACTGTTGGCACACCGATGGCAGCCGGAAGCGGGGTCAACAAGCTCACCGCCGCAATCGCCCCATAACCGGCTGCGGTCCCAATGACCCCTCCAAGACTGGAGAGAACCAGAGATTCGACCAGAAACTGACGCAGAACATCCGAGCTGCGTGCACCAAGTGCTTTGCGCAGTCCGATTTCCTCGGTTCTTTCGCTCACAGAAACCAACATGATGTTCATAATGCCGATCCCGCCGACCAGCAGAGACACCCCTCCGATGGCACCAAGCATCAGGGTTAGACCACCGGTAATGGTTCCGACAATCGTCAGTGCGTCCTGTTGGGAACGAACAGCGAAATCGTCATCACGAAGAATGCGATGCCGTTGACGCAACAGATTTGAGATTTGGAATTTTGCCGCACTGGTGCTGTTCTCGTCTCTGGCCTCTGCACTGATGAAACTGAGGCTCACTCCATAGGTGGGGTCGCGCCCCTTAAGGCGGCTGACCATCGTGCTGAGGGGGATATAGGCGTTTTCATCCTGATTGGACCCGAAGACAGCTCCTTTAGGGGCCATCACTCCGATCACGTTGAAATTTTGGTCGCGGATGCGCAGAGAACTACCAATTGCTGCCCCACTTGGAAACAGCTTGTCGCGCAGATCAGGACCGATCACCACCACCGTGCGTGCGGATTGAACGTCTTGTTCGCTGATAAAACGCCCCCGACCCACTTCAAAACTTCTGACAGGTAGAAACTCCGGTGTCACCCCAAAGATGGCTGCTGTGCTGCTTCTTGCCCCTGACTGCACCACCTCGTTAGCGTTGATCTGTGGAGCTACCCGCTTGACGCTGGGGACCTGTTGAGCAATTGCCTCAGCGTCTTCCAGCACCAGAGTGCGAGGAAATGCCACCCCCTGACGCCTTGTGTCGTTACTGCCTGGCACCACGAACAGCACATTGGCTCCCAGGTTGCTCAGCTGATTTTCAGCAAGATTCTGGGCACCACGTCCCACGCCAACAAGTGTGATCACAGATGCATTGCCGATCACAATGCCAAGCATCGTCAACAGGCTGCGCAACTTGTTGGCCTTCAAAGTGTTGAGGGCCATGCCGACGGTTTCGGCGATGGGCAGATTGCTCGCCATGGGGTGCTGAGGCTTAGAGCATCGTGTCGAGTTTCACAGCCATGTTGCTGCCGGTTCCTCGATGAACGGCTCCTTCTTTGACAAGCAGAGTCACAACTTCGCCTTCCAGCAGATCTCTCGTGGCATTGGCAATGCCTGTAATGACGGGGATGCCAAGACGCTGGGCTATCACTGCCGCATGGGAGCTCTCTGCGGGCGTTTCAGTGATCACCGCTGCGGCGTCTCTGATGGCGTCGAGATAGTCGGCATTTGTATCGGTGGCCACCAGCACCTCGCCGGGCTCGAGTTTGGCGCAGTCACTTGCGCAGGTTGCGATGCGCACTTTTCCGCTGATTGATCCACTGCCGAAGCCTGTTCCACGACCGAGCACAGCACTCACAATGCCCACCTTGATCAGATCGGTGGAGCCGCTGACTCCAGCAAGGGTGCCAGCTGTCTGAACGCAGAGGTCCCCGTCCTTGAGTACGCCCAACTCCTGTGCCACTCCCATGGCGAGAGTGAAGGTTGCGGTTGTGCTCTGCTGCGTTTCGATCAGTAGCGGTGTCACGCCCCAGACAAGTTGAAGTTTTCTGGCCACTGACACCTCGGATGTGACCGCAAGGATCGGGGTGGATGGTCGAAATTTGCTCACATTGTGTGCGGTGGCACCACTTTTCGTCAGCGGCAGAATCGCCGCCGCATTGAGCTGTCGGGCAATGCTGCTGACTGCGCCGCTGATGGCATTGGGAATTGTGCTTGGTAGATGCGTATCGATCGGGCGTTGCGGATAGTCCCGTTCAATCCGTCGGGCGATCGTGGCCATCGTCTCCACGGCTTCGACGGGAAAATCTCCCACTGCAGTCTCGTTGGAGAGCATCACAGCATCGGTGCCATCAAGAATGGCGTTCGCCACATCACTAACCTCAGCGCGCGTTGGACGAGGGCTTGAGGCCATTGAATCCAGCATCTGGGTGGCCGTGATGATCGGAATTCCAAGGCTGTTGGCCTTGTGGATCAGATCCTTCTGCAGCAGAGGCACCTCTTCGGCAGGCATTTCCACGCCGAGATCACCTCGGGCCACCATGACGCCATCGCAGAGGGGAAGGATGGCGTCGATTTGATCGATGGCTTCAAATTTTTCGATCTTGGCAACCACAGGAGTCGAGAAGCCGTGTTTCCTGATCAGCTCACGAATTTCCTGCATGTCCGATGGATTGCGGACGAAACTCAGTGCGACCCAGTCGACTCCCTGCTGCAAGCCGAATGCCAAATCCTGGCGGTCCTTGGTGGTGAGTGCTCTCACCGACAGCTGCACATCAGGGAAATTGACTCCCTTGTTGTTGGACAGCACTCCACCAACGTTGACAACGCAGTGAAGAGTCTGGTCAACCTCATCCACCCGGTCGACTTTCATTTCGACTCGACCATCATCGAGCAAGATGCGACTGCCTGCTGTGACCTCCTCGGCAAGCTTGTCGTAGGTGACCGTGGCAACCGTCTGGTTGCATCGCACCTGTTTGGACGTAAGGGCGAAGTGATCGCCCTTTCCAAGGGTGATTGGACCTTCTTCAAAGCGACCCAATCGAATCTTCGGACCTTGAAGATCCTGCAAAATCCCGATGTGGACCCCGAGCTCATGGGCCACCTGTCGGATAGTGGCGATCCTGGCGGCGTGCTCGGAGTGGTCCCCGTGCGAGAAGTTCAGTCGGAATGTTGTCGCGCCTGCTTGAACCAGTTCCCGAATGCGTTCGGGACTTTCGGTGGCTGGGCCGATCGTGGCGACGATCTTGGTTCTGCGTGTCAGATCGATCTCGGCCATCCTTGCCGCCGGAAACCAGCGGAATCTACCGTCATGCCCTCAACCCTCTGATGATTCTCCGTGCTTCTCAACGACTACCAACTTCAATCCCGCAGCACGGCCCGATACCCCGATGCCGGAAATAATCTCATCTATCCAACCCTTGGCCTGTCCGGTGAGGCCGGTGAAGTCGCCGACAAAGTCAAAAAATTGATCCGCGATCGTGGAGGTGTTGTGGACGAGTGCTTCACCAAAGATGTGGGCCTGGAGCTTGGGGATGTGCTCTGGTACGTGGCCCAGCTGGCCACTGAACTGGGCCTCAGCCTCGAAGAGGTGGCCTCGGCCAATCTCAGCAAACTTCAGAGTCGGTCCCAACGCGGCACTCTTCAGGGGGAGGGTGATCATCGTTAAGAGCTCAGCGATTTGCGCTCAGCCGTAGGCCCCGACCCCACCTGCATAAGCAATCATGCTTGCCCGCATCAGCAGAGATTGCATCAAATTGAGTGCAACAAAAGCAAGAATGGCCGACAAGTCCAGTCCACCGAGCGGTGGGATCAAGCCGCGAAAGGCATTGAGATAGGGATCGGTAATCGAGCTCACGGTGCTGAGCACAGGATTTCCCCAGTCGAGATTGGGGAACCAGCTCAGAAGCACCCGCACGATCAAGACCAGCGAGTAGATCTGAAGTGTCTGGGAGAGCACCTGAAGGACTGTGGACACAAGCTCGGTGGCCATGGAAACCGATGAATTAAGAGAACTCTATGCAGCCTGGGATGGTTCGGAGCCACCGCCAAGCTCAGGAAGGACCGAGAACGTTCGATGGAACTTCTCGGACAGCGTGATCCAGTAGGAGCGCCCCTCGCTTTGACGCTTGCGTTCGATGAAGTTCTGGTTCACCAGTTCTTTGATGTGGTCGTAGGCACCGGAACCTCTGAGATCCACCAGATCGGACTGGAGAATCCTTTTTTTCAGTGCCACCGTCGCCAAGGTTCGCAATGTGGCTGTCGAGAGATTGACCGGAAGCAGATCGCGCACAAGTTCACCCAGACCTGGACGCAACTGCAAGCTGTAACGACCGTTGCTCTGATTGATCTCCAGAGAGGTGTCTCGCTGGGCGTAGCCGGCAATCAGGATCAGAATGCCCTGCTCGGTCTCCGATTCGGACAGCCCAACCAAGGACGAGAGCTCCTGCAGCGACACTGGCCGACCTTTCAGGTACAGGATTGCCTCAAGACGAGCGGGGAGTGATACCAGCGAGGCAGCGCCCTGAGCGTTGTGACTGCGTTCTTGGTCGCGTCCCTGATCCACGCCAGCATCCAGTGATCCGACAAGCCAAGGTAACGCTCATCTCAGTGAGCGCCATTAGGGGCCAAGAAAAATCCGGTAGGCAGGGTTCGATGTTTCTTCCCAGCTCGGATAGCCCAGATCTTGCAGGACGGCCTGCCATGACTCGAGATCGTCGGGGCTCACCAGGACGCCGACCACAATCCGACCGACATCAGCACCATGATTCCGATAGTGAAAAATGCTGATGCTCCAGCTTGATTGGAGCGCATTGACAAAACGCATCAGTGCACCGGGACGTTCAGGGAACTCAAATCGATAAAGAAGCTCCTGAGTTGGCTCAGCCGATCTCTGCGGTAAACGGCCACCCACCATGTGACGCAAATGAACTTTCGCCAGTTCGTCGTCACTTAGGTCGAGGCATTCATATCCATTGCTACGAAGAGACGCCAACAGATCAGAGCGGTCTTGGATATCTCGGACCTGAATACCCATGAAAATGTGGGCCTGGTCTCCGGCACCCATTCGATAGCTGAATTCAGTGAGGCTGCGCTTCTGAAGGAGTTCAGACAGCTTGCGCAAGCTCCCTGGCTGTTCTGGAATCTGCACGGCGAGCATGGCCTCACGCTCCTCACCGAGCTCGGCCCGTTCCGCAACAAATCTCAGACGATTGAAGTTCATGTTGGCGCCGCATGCGATCGCAACAAGTTGCTTGTTGTTTAATTGCCGCCTTGAGACATCCGCTTTCAGACCTGCAACAGCCAGGGCTCCGGCCGGTTCAAGGATGGATCGAGTGTCTTCAAAGACATCTTTAATTGATGCGCAAATCTCATCGGTGCTCACTGTGACGATGGCATCTACATATTTCTGGGCCAGTTGAAAGGTGTGTTCTCCCACCTCTCGTACAGCCACACCATCCGCGAACAATCCCACCTGCGGAAGGCGAATCCTTTCACCGGCTTCAAGAGACAGCGTCATTGCAGCAGCGTCATGGGGTTCAACCCCAATGACTTCAATGTCAGGCCAGAGGCTTTTGACATAAGCAGCCACCCCACCGATGAGGCCACCACCGCCAATGGCCACATAAATGGCATCTGGGGGTTGTTGGCTCTGGCGCAGGATTTCCATCCCAACAGTTCCCTGACCAGCAATCACCTCCGGATCATCAAAAGGATGGATGAAACAGAGCCCCTCCCTTTCGCTTCGTCTTCGGGCCTCCGCGTAGGCCTCGTCATAGGTCTCTCCGTGAAGGATGACCTCGCCGCCAAGCTGTCGAACCGCCTCAACCTTCACGCTGGGTGTGGTGATCGGCATCACGATCACGGCTCTGCACTGCAGATGGGCCGCACTGAGTGCAACTCCCTGGGCATGGTTTCCTGCGCTTGAGGCGATCACACCGCGTGAACGTTCCTCGTCCGAAAGTTGAGCCATGCGGTTGTAGGCACCACGCAGCTTGAAGGAAAAGACCGGTTGTAGGTCCTCACGTTTGAGCCAAATCTGATTGTTCAGACGCCGGCTGAGATTGGTCGCTAACTCGAGCGGGCTTTCGCGGGCGACGTCGTAAACCCTCGCGCGCAGGATCCTCTGCAGGTAATCATCCATCGGATCAGTCTGCCAACCAGAGGCTTTCACGGGCGGCTGGCACGCCTCGTAGATTGACTCAATCTGCCGGGAGGCTCATGCACCTGAGCGATCTATCGCATCCCAATCAGCTGCATGGTCTATCCGTAGCCGAGCTTGAAGACGTCGCTGCACAGATTCGGCAGCGCCATCTGGAAGTGGTCTCCAATAGCGGTGGGCATTTGGGTCCTGGCCTTGGAGTTGTTGAGCTCACACTCGCCCTCTACCAAACACTGGATCTTGATCGTGATCGCGTGGTCTGGGACGTCGGTCATCAGGCTTATCCCCACAAGCTGATCACTGGTCGCTACGCCGATTTCGATTCACTCAGGCAGAAGTCAGGCGTTGCCGGATATCTCAAGCGATCCGAGAGCACATTCGATCATTTCGGCGCTGGTCATGCCAGTACGTCTATCTCAGCTGCTCTGGGAATGGCCATGGCCCGAGATCGTCTCGGCCAGGATCACAAATGCGTTGCGGTGATCGGTGATGGAGCCCTCACCGGTGGAATGGCCTTGGAGGCCATCAACCATGCAGGACATATGCCCAACACACCTTTGCTGGTGGTGCTTAACGACAATGACATGTCCATTTCCCCACCAGTCGGGGCTCTTTCAAGCCATCTGAACCGGATGAGGCTCAGCCCTCCGATGCAGTTTTTGTCAGGGAGCGTGGAAGAAAGCATGCGCCATCTCCCATTCATGGGTGGTGATCTTCCGGCTGAACTCAACCGGCTCAAAGGCAGCATGCGTCGTCTGGCGGTGCCCAAGGTCGGTGCGGTTTTTGAAGAGCTTGGATTCACTTACATGGGGCCAGTTGATGGTCACGACATTGCCGAAATGATGAGAACGTTTCAGGCTGCTCACCGTGTTGGTGGTCCAGTGCTGGTGCATGTGCTCACCACTAAGGGCAAGGGTTATCCCTATGCGGAGGCCGATCAGGTGGGCTATCACGCCCAGTCGGCATTTGATCTCAACACCGGCAAAGCCCGCCCGAGCAAAACTCCCAAACCGCCCAGTTACAGCAAGGTTTTTGGACAGACTCTTGTCAAAATCTGCGAACAGAATCCCCGCGTTGTTGGAATCACAGCGGCCATGGCGACCGGTACTGGCCTTGACCTTCTTCAGAAGGCCTTGCCAGATCAATACATCGACGTGGGCATTGCTGAGCAACATGCGGTGACCCTGGCTGCGGGTATGGCATCCGACGGTCTTCGCCCCGTTGTGGCCATCTACAGCACATTCCTGCAAAGGGCTTTCGACCAGTTAATCCACGATGTGGGGATTCAGAAACTGCCGGTCACTTTCGTGCTGGACCGCGCTGGCATCGTCGGTGCCGATGGGCCGACCCACCAAGGCCAATACGACATCAGCTATATGCGTGCCATCCCCAACTTCACGGTCATGGCGCCCAAGGATGAGGCTGAACTTCAACGCATGTTGGTCAGCTCTCTTAAGCACGATGGGCCTTGCGCAATCCGGATTCCAAGGGGCCCTGGGGAAGGCGTTCCATTGATGGAAGAGGGATGGGAACCGTTACCGATTGGTTGTGGCGAAGTTCTCCGTTCCGGAGATGACTTGGTGATCGTGGCCTATGGAGCCATGAATGCCAAAGCGATGGCGACGTCAGAGATCCTGGCTGCCCAAGGTATTCAGTCCACAGTCGTCAATGCTCGATTCCTCAGACCTCTCGACACAGCTTTGCTACATCCACTGGTCCAGCGCATCGGTCGTGTCGTGACCATGGAAGAAGCATCCTTGGAGGGTGGATTCGGTTCCGCGGTGATTGAATCCCTTCAGGAATCTGATCTCCATCTGCCTGTCATGAGGCTGGGAATCCCCGATGTGCTGGTGGACCATGCAACGCCACAGCAAAGTTTCGAATCACTAGGTCTGCTTCCTGATCAGATGGCTCAGAGAATCAACGAGCGATTCAACTTCATCACCACGAAGGTTCATAACACCTCTGAAGCAGGTGTTGAAAGTCCCGCGGTCCCTAGCTGAACGATTCAAAAGGGGTGCTCTCGCCACCCCTTCATGTTGATTCTTCAGTTCAGAGTCGTTTTAAAGCACTCCACGGGTTGCCAAGCCGAGGATGGCACCCATGCCAATGACGTGTCCGAGACTTGTTGTGGCCAGCAGAGAGGCATGGCTCATGCCACCGAAAAATGACGGGTTGGGCAATTGGGCTCCCTCATTGGGGTATTTGATCGCAGCTTTGCCGATAGCGATAGCAAGTACGTTGCAAGCGATCATCACAAGCCCCACCTTTGGAGACCAGGTAACCGTGGCAGGAGCAATGGCCAGAAGAGGAGCGAGCATGAAGAACAGAGGCAACGATTTATCTTCCAGCCTTTAAGCACACACGCCTAACACTTGTAAAAGTTGTTCATCGCAGTACTTTTTGATACCCAATCAGTCCTGCCACGATCACGGCGTTGCTCAGCGTCAGGAAAGCTTCAGCTCCTCCATGCAGGGGATCAATGGCCACCAGCTCACTCCCAAATTGCAGATCAGCAATCAAAGCTGCTGCAATGGTCATCCCGACAAACAACAGCGTGAGCTGAAAGCCACGACGACTGAGAGCGGGAAGCAATCGACGTTGTCCTAGGTAATAGAGAAAAATCAGATAGGGAAACAGGGAGAGTGCGAACAACGGTGATGGATCGAAGTCAGGCATCAGAGCTGATCCTCAAAGTTTGTTGGCGCTTTGATTGACCATGCGGCCCAGGCCAGCATGGCGTTGCCGATCAAGGTGAATGATGCCTGGAGCGTCACTAGCCAGCGCAACTCTTCAGCGTTGTCGTAGAGGTGCCATGTGCACGCTGCCATTGCACTCACCAAAGCAGGAAGCATCGCCCAGGCGATTCGCTGAGTGGATGCTTCCTGACCAACGGGCTTGTATTGATGAATCAGCACGATGGCTATCAGCCATTCAGCCACGGAGGCCCAATGAATCCACCACGTCCCTAGCGATAGCGCGTGCATTTCATTTCAATGGCGTGGCCCACCGTAACGGTTGAAGACTTGGATAATGATCGGATCAACTGCTGATTGCTGGTGAAGGGGCTTCGCAGTGGGCGGAAGTTGAGAGTGCTGCTCTGTGGTTATTACGGCGAGCACAATCTCGGTGACGATGCTCTGCTTCAAGTGTTGGTGTCGCAGATTCCCTCTAATTGGGACCCCGTGGTGACAGCCAATGATTCAGCCGCTGTTCACACTTTGGTTCCCAGGGTGTCGACCGTGAATCGTCGATCACTGTTGGAAACCATTCAAGCCCTGAACCACGTTGATGCTCTGGTTCTTGGTGGAGGCAGTTTGCTTCAGGACGGAACAAGTTTTAAAAGCCTTGTTTATTACCTTGTTCTTCTCTGGATTGCCCGTTTCAAGCGCATTCCAATCCTGCTCTGGGGTCAGGGACTGGGTCCACTGCAGCGTCGATTCAGCCGTGTCTTGGTGAGGCAAACACTCGCTGGAGTCAGGGCTGTGTCTTGGAGAGATCCCGGTTCGATGGGTTTGGCACAACGCTGGGACCTCAACATTCCCATGGTGATGGCACCTGATCCTGTTTGGCGTCATCCCTCGCCACGGTGGACTGGTGGAGACCGGCTAATCCTCTGCTGGAGACCCACTCCTCTATTGGACAGCAAGGGTTGGAGTGTTCTGCTTGAGGCCGTTGATCGATTGAGTTCCAATGGATGTTATGAGGTGATCTGGCTGGCCTTCCATGCAGACCAGGATGCAGCGCTGTGGACTGAACTTCAGAGTCGTGAACTGGTTCCTGAGCGATTGTGTCGGCGCTCCGTTCAAATGCAGGCTGAGTCTCTTGAACAGGTCCAGCTGTTGTTTAGTGAAGCTGCTCTAGTCATCGCAATGCGTCTGCATGCCTTGATTCTTGCGGCTACTGCAGGTTGTCCCAGCGCGGCGCTGAGTTATGACCCCAAAGTGAAGGCCGCAGCGCAGCTTGCGGCCTTGCCATGGGTGGATCTGCACAATCAGCTCAACGCTGATCAGTTGAACCATCAATGGCACCTAGCTATCACAGCTCAACCTGTTGACTCACAAATCGACCAATTAAAGTGTGATGCGCAGGTTCACGAGACCATGCTTGTTGAGGAACTCGAAAAACTATCGGCTTAATCGAAGACCTGTTTCAGCATTGAATAGGATTTCTTCTTCAGATCGCCATGTCAATCTGATCTGTTCTGGAATGGTCTGTTCTGGTGGTGCCATCATTCGAATCACTCCTTGTTTTGTTTCCAGGAACAACAATTGAGAATTGCCAAGCCATTCTCTCGATTGAAGCTTGCCTGATAATCCTGAATCAGAAAAACGAATGGATTCTGGTCTCACGCCACGTAAATGACCGGACTCGTCGTGAAGACAATTGATTTGAGGTCGACCGATAAATCGAGCAACGAAAAGGCTGCAAGGATTGTGATAAAGATTATATGGAGTATCGATCTGTTCGATTTTTCCCTCATGAAGCACAGCGATCCGTTGTGCCATTGCCATGGCTTCATGTTGGTCATGAGTCACATAGATGGTTGGTTTTCTTTGCTCTAAGACAAGTCTGCGAAGTTCGGGACGAATATCTTCCCTTAGTTGTGCATCCAGATTGCTCATCGGTTCATCAAGAAGATAAACGTCAGGCTCTCTGAGCAGTGCCCGAGCTAAAGCAACTCTTTGACGCTGTCCACCTGAGAGCTCAGCAGGGCGGTTGTTGGCACGATTCCAAAGTTGCACAAGCTCAAGAACCTGTCTGATTTTCGATGTTCTCTCGCGCTTTGATACGCCACGAATTCGCAAACCAAGTTCGAGGTTTTCAAATACATTCAAGTGCGGAAGCAGTGCATAGCTTTGAAAAACCATTCCAACATTTCGCTCGGCAGGTGACAGAGTTGTGATGTCACGACCACTGACGTGAATGGAGCCCGTACTGACAGGATCCAGCCCGGCAATTAAGCGCAATGTTGTGCTTTTCCCGCAACCACTGGGTCCAACGAGAGCGAGACATTCATTGTCTGCGACCGACATCGTCAAGTTTTCAACAATCCATTGGTTGTTGATACTTCGACCGACCTGCTTAAGTTCAAGTGTCATCCCTTAACAGCTCCAGTGGTTAAGCCTGAAACAATCGCTTTCTGGAAAACCATCACCAAAATGATGAGGGGGATTGACCCAATCACTGTAGCTGCTGCATAAGGGCCGTAAGGAACTGAATGAATGGAAGAGCCAGCAATTCTTGCCATCGCTACTGGAAGTGTCAATTGATCTGAGTCGCTGATCCAAGTGAGTGCGATTGGGTATTCATTCCACGAGAACAGAAAAACAAGAATCGCTGTGCTGGCAATGGCTGGAGAGATCAGCGGAAGCAAGACCCAACGAAACCGTTGAAGAACGCTTAATCCTTCAACTCTGGCAGCATCCTCGAGCTCTGGAGGAAGATCAGAAAATGCATTGGTGAGCAAGAGAACCGCCAGGGGTTGCGATAGCGCTGCATAGGGAATCGCAAGTGCAATCAGACTATTTCCCAGTTGAAGATATCGGGCGATTTCTAGCAGTGCTAAAAAGAGCAGGACATAGGGGAATAATGCGCAACCAATCAACAGACATTTGATTAATAGTGCACTACGTTGCCCAAGTTTGCTAAGGCTATAACTAGCAGGAATCGCCAATATAAGTGTAAATACTGTAGACACACTGCCTGCAAAAAAACTATTAAAGAGATAGTGAATGAAAGATGGATTACTGTTCAGAACACTTTCATAATGAGCGAGTGTCCAGCGCTGATCAAGTGAAGCAAATGGGGTGACGAGTGCTTGATCAGTACAAAATGAGGTGTAAAGCTGCCAGGCCAAAGGGCCAAGTGACCAGATCAATAGAGCGATAATTACGAATCGTGCTGCTTTCATTTTGCGTAGGCTCCTGCAGCCCGATTTCGCACCAACGTGATCACGAGCCATGCAATCAAAATCAGTGAACTGAGAATCACGAAGCTGCCAATCATGATGGTGGCGCTGTATCCAAAGTCAAGAAAACGTAGAGCGTTCCAATAGGCATAGAGAGCAATGCTTTCCGTGCTGCTGGCAGGACCGCCTCCCGTCATCACCTGCACCAGATCAAAGACTCCGAAGGCCTGAGCAAGACGGAACACCAGTGCAAGGCCCATGTAAGGAAGCAGCAGAGGAATCGTGATACGACGCAAGCAAATCCAGGAACTTGCTCCTTCCAGTTTTGCGGCTTCGTAGAGATCAGAAGGAATGGTCTGCAGGCCAGCAAGCAGAATCAGTGCCACGAACGGCGTTGTTTTCCAGATGTCCGCGTAGACGGTAGTAATCCATGCAATCGATGGTTCTCCAAGAGCATTGAGCGATCGTCCCAATGCCGATTGCATCAGTCGGTCAATGGGGCCATAGGGGGTATTAAAGATCCATCTCCAGCCAAGAGCCATCACTGTTGTAGGTAAGGCCCATGGAATTAATGAGGATGATCTGATCAGGGCTCGCTTTCGCAATGGCTGATTGAGAATCAAGGCAATGATCAAGCCGAGTACGATTTCAGCCGTTACTGAGACAAAGGCGAAGCGGAGCGTCTGGAGTAGGTCTTGCCAGTAGCGGCCGTCATGAATGAACCGCTGCCAGTTGGCACCCTGATTGGGGATGGCCATCAAACCCGTCATCACGGAATCGGCATGGAAGCTGAGCCATCCGTAGCGAAAGAGCGGCAGTGCAAATACCGAAATCAGCAAGAGCAGGGATGGAATCAGTAAGAGGAGCAAAGGCATCAGGGCGCTGCTCCTGCTGCTTCAAGCACTTGACTCGTTGATCGCTCTGCTTGTTGCATTCCTGCTGTAGGGGAAGTCATGCCTGTGAGTGTTCCACTTAATTTTCGCTGCAAAACATCACTCACCTGCGCGTAAAGTGGAGTCTCTGGTCTGGAGCGGGCATAGGACAAAGCTTGACCAATGGCTTGCAGGGATGGATGCGTTTTCAACAAGTTCTGATCATTGAAGATCACTCTCTGAGTTGGTGTATAGCCGTATTGACGATATAGATACCGCTGAGATTCCTCACTAGTGAGATATTTAAATGCTTTAACGGTTGACTCAGGATTTGCAGACCCCTTTAAAAGACTCAGTCCCCAACTTCCTAAGGTTGCTGCAGGTTGATGACCCGTTTGAGCCACCATCGGGGCGATGCCAACCTTATTTTTAACCTGACTGTCATTTTTTTGTAATTCAGCCCATGCGTAGGGCCAGTTGCGCATGAAAGCCGCCTGACCAGACTTGAAGCTCTGTAATGTCTCAGACTCGGAGAAGTTGGTGACAGCTCGTGGACTAATTCCTCGTTGGATCAGGCTATCGAGCCATTGCGCAGCAGCAACTCCTGCTGATTCATCGAGTCCGATTCTTCCAGTTTCCGGTGAAAACCATTCACCACCGAAACCGTCAATAATCTCTAGAAATACACAACTTAATCCTTCATATTGCCTGCCTTGCCATACATATCCATAGGGAATGCTGCCGCTTGATTGGAGTTTTTGGCTGATGCTCTCGAGTTCTTGTGGAGTCCGAGGGGGCTCATTCATTAGATCTGTGCGCCAATAGAGAAGGCCAATATCTGCATTCAGTGGCCAGCGCATCAGAGAGTCCTGATAGTGGTTTCCTTTGCTGGCACCTGCCGCGAGAGCATTCAGATCTTCCTCAGTGAAATATCTGTCAAGCGGTTCGAGCCAGCCCGCCTTTGCATATTTCGGCACCCAGGTCACGTCCATCAGCAGTCCGTCAAATGGTGTATCACCCAATAAAAGACTGCTGATTGCCAAGTCTGAGATTGCCTCAGTTTCCATAGGGCCTCTGATCACATTGAGATGAATACGACCCTGGTGTTGTTGATTAAAACTTTTAACTAGTTCTACGGTTGAATCAGCAAAAGGTGCCGGCATCAATATCGAGACATGGTCTGGTTGTCTTGCAACAACGGAAAGATCAATCAGACTGCTGGCAATGATGACGATGGAGACCATCAACAACCTGAATAATCTCCTCCTGATCCAGAGCATGGCTTTACTCCTGGGTTTCGAGCGCACCCATCTGCTCATCGGCCCAGTCCGATACCGTGAATGCCTCAACTGCTGAACTCATTTTCTCCATCCTTTCGATTTGTTCTGAGGCAGGCATATCAATTGCTGTATCAATCGCTGTATCCATCTGTTTGTGCGAATAAGGGTTGGTCAGAACTGCACCATCGAGAATCACTGAAGCCCCTGTAAATTCAGAAAGTACGAGTACTCCAGCCTGCCCTTTCCTTGCGGCGGCATATTCCTTGGCTACCAGATTGAGACCGTCACGCAGTGGGGTGATCCAACAGATGTCTGCTTGTGAAAACCAGGCGACCATTTCTTCATAGGGAATTCTGCGCGTTGAAAATCGAATTGGAACCCAATCCATTTTGCTGAAACGTCCGTTGATACGACCAGCTGTTTCCTCAATCAGTCGCTGGGTATCTTCATAGATCCTCATTCCTGAAGCTGCAGCAACACAGGCCAGCATCAATACCACTTTTCCGTGCAGTTCTGGTCGGCGTTCAAGCAGTCGTTCGAATGCCAACAATAACTCTTCGTTTCCTTTCGTGTAATCAACTCTGCTCGCGGAAAGGATGAGCTTCCGTCCTTTCTTGGTATCTTCATCAATTCGCTCTGATAAATGACGAACATGCGAATCTTTCGTGAGCGCCTGAATCACGTCTGGAGATGTTCCGACTGGAGACGACAGAAGACGTACCTTCCGTCCTCGATAGTTAAGCCATGGGGTTTCAGATGGCTCCGTTAATGCCGATCCACAACCAAGAAATCGAAGCGGAACATCTTGTTTTTCACCTTTTTCTACACCTAAAAGACAATTCGCTGCCCTTGCAAAATTCTCTGTGTAGCGGGGAATATGAAATCCAACGACGTCGCAACTGAGTAGGCTTTCTACGATTTGCTTTCGCCAGGGAAGAATCGAAAATACATCACTACTTGGGAATGGTGTGTGATGAAAAAATGCGATTTTAAGATCTGAGCGCTTGCTGCGAATATATCCAGGAACAAGCCAAAGGTTGTAATCATGAACCCATACAGTTGCGCCAGGAGCCGCTTCTGCGCAAGCTGCATCTGCAAAACGTTGATTAACCTCTTCGAAAATACTCCAATCAGTATTGTTAACGTCGAAGTAGTTAGGGAAGGTATGTAAAATTGGCCAGAATGATTCCTTGGAAGTGACGTGATAAAAACTTGAAATTTGCTCTTGTTCGAGCGGTATTCGTCTCAACGTGAATGACGCTGGTTCGTTCATCGAGATTCTTTCGTCTTCTGCATTGGCTAGGTCATTGACCTGACGCCAAGCAATCCAGGTTCCGTTGTCTCTGTCTCTGAATAAATTTCTCAGGGTTGGGATGATCCCATTCGGACTTTTTTGGTCACGCCAAACTCGCTCTCCTGTTTCGTCTTTTGCTTCATCAAATGGTGTCCGATGATAAAGAATAATAAAATTGCTGCTGCCTATGTTCAGATCCATTTTCATGATCTCCCATATGATGTTGGTTTAACTCCACTGTTCAGCTCATCAGAGGGTCTGTTAAGCAATGGAATTACTCTGTTCTGACATCAACGTGTTTAGCACGTCTTGAGCATGGCCAACGGGTCTGACGCCAGTCCAGCGGGCACGTAAAACACCTTGAGAATCAATCAAAAACGTATGACGTAACGAGTAAGGAGCCATCCATGACCCGTACTGACGACTGACCTTTCCTTCAGGGTCTGACAACAAGGTGAAATCAAGCCCTTCGCTGCTGCAGAATGATTCGTGATCATCAACGCTGTCAGCTGAAATAGCTGCGATGTCGCACTGATGAGCATTGAAATCTTTGAGCGATTCCTGGAAGCCGTGAGCTTCAATCGTGCAACCGGACGTGAAATCCCTCGGATAAAAATAAAGCACTAACCAACGACCAGACCAGTCGTCAAGACTCCAATCTTTTGACGCGCCTCCTCCAAGAGTTCCTGGTAGGGCGAAATTGGGCGCTTGCTCTCCGATTTCAGGGAGTTTTCCGCCGAGAGCTCTCGCTTTTGACGGCTTCCAGAACAGAGCTGCTGCCCCAGTCACTGTGAAACCCAGAAAGTCTCGGCGTTTCAGCACAAGCTGAGGCATGTCGGTAACGAGTCAGACTTTGGCCAAATCAATGCCAAGTGATTTGGCGTAGGCACCTAGTCCTTTCTTCTGAATGGTCTTCAGGGCGCGGGTTGTGATCCGAAGATTCACCCAACGGTTGCCTTCTGCCCACCAGAGTCGTCGCTGCTGCAAGTTGGCCTGTTGCAGCTTTTTCGTTCTGATGTGGGAGTGGCTCACTGCCATTCCGTTATTGGCACGCGTACCAGTGAGCTGACACACCCGAGACATGATGACGATCCTTGATTTCAGTGGCCAATGGCCAGAACTCCAATTTAGCAAACAGACCAGGTCAGGTCCCTTTGCTGACAAGCTCAGACATCAGTTTGGCGCTACGTGTCTGGAAGCCCGCTAATTCACTGGGTTCCAGGCCTCCCACTCCCAGACGTGCCATGTCATAGAGGTGTAAAGCGAGCTCCGAAGCCAATTGTTTGCTGGGTGATGATTGCGCGCTGCCCAGAAGCACACCACCTGCGGACAGTCTCAACAGTCCTTCGACCAGCGGATGACGGCGGTTGATCAGCAGTACGTGATGATCAGGTAACCCTGGCAAACGTTGATCCATCAGAGCTCCCATGTCATTCATGCGTCGCATTTGTTCGGGAAGCAGGATCATCGCCGGTGGAGCCTCTTCACCTCCTTTCAGTGCCTGGACCTGAATGGTGACTTTGTCGTTATTGAGTGCCTCCTTGATCAGGCTTCTGATTGATTCACTCTGCGTTTCGCCATCCTGGTCACTGATTTCTGGCTTTTCATCGCGCAAGCTTTCATCCAGCTCTGCATCCACTCTTTGAAATTTGAACTGATCGTTGGTTGCTTCCAGCCAGGGCAGGAATTGACTGTCAATGACCGTCTCTGCAAAGATCACTTCAGCACCTTGGCTCCTCCACAGTGAGAGGGCACCGGCTTGAGCAACTTCATCAGTGCAATACAAAATCCGCTTGGATTGCGTGTCTGAGAGTCTGCTCTGATAAGACAACAAGGTTGTGTAATTTTTATCTCCAGCCTTGATTGGTTCTGCTTCGTCTTCAGACCAAAGAGCAGTAGTAGTGAACAAAATTAGATCTGATACTTGCTCAGCAAACTTGTCGTCTTCCATGGCACCAATTTTTACAAATGGTGCAAGTGAATCCCATGCTTTTGCATACTCTTCTGGTTGGTCTTTTTTCAGGCTTTTCAGTCTGTCAGCCACTTTTTTGGCAACAAAATTACCAATTGATCTAACTTTTCGATCCGTTTGCAGAGCACTTCTGCTGACATTCAGTGGGATGTCTGGAGAGTCAATGACTCCTCTTAGGGGGAGTAAGTAACGCGGAACAATCTCTTTAATTGAATCGCTCACGTAAACTTGGTTGCAGTACAGGCGAATATCGCCCTTTTCCCAATCAGCTCGTCCTACGGATTGAGGGAAGAAAAGAATTCCCTGCAGCGTATAGGGGTAATCGGTATTTAAGTGAACCCAGAGTAGTGGATCTCCTTGAAAGGGGTAGAGGTAACGGTAAAGGTCGATATAGTCCTGATCAGACATCTCCCTGGGATTTCTTCTCCAGGCTGGGTTCCTCTTGTTGACACTTTCGCCCTCGAGTTGAACATCAATGGGCATGAAGTCGCAATACTGAGTGATCAGTGTGCGTAACCTCGCAGGTTCCAGATACTCCAGTTCATCCTCCATTAAATGAAGGATGACGTCAGTTCCTGGCTCAGATCTATCGTGACTCTCCAGTTTAAATGCAGGAGATCCATCACACACCCAGCGAACTGCTGCGCTGTCGGGACGTGCTGAACGAGTAATCAGCTCAACCTCCTTGGCCACCATAAAACTGGAATAAAATCCAAGGCCAAAATGACCGATAATGGCATCAGATTCTTGTTTGTATTTCTCTAAAAAATCCTCTGCGCTGGAAAAGGCCACTTGATTGATGTATTTTTTCACTTCATCGGCAGTCATCCCGATGCCGTTATCACTGATTTTGACTGTTTTTGCTTCTCGATCAACAGTAATGTTGATCAGACCCTCATCTGCCTCAGAACAATCACCCGCCATTGCTGCCATGCGGCGTTTGCTGATGGCATCGGTACCGTTACTGACCAATTCTCTCAGAAATACTTCGTGGCCTGAATAAACGGCCTTCTTGATGATTGGAAAAATGTTTTCGGTATGGATCTGAATCTGACCCTGTTCAAGCACCGACATCAGCACGCATGAGTTTGCTGAAAATTAGTCACGGTGACCGCTGCTGATCAAGACGTTCCTTGGTGAGTTTCCCGTACGTCAGAGCGTCTGGGGACGTTGGAGGTCTGATCGTTCCTCAGGCAGTATCGCCCCTTCGATGGGGCAGATCTGCAGGCAGACGCTGCAGTTAATGCAGGTTTCGAAATCGATCCAGTAGTACTCAGTTCCCTTTGAGTTTTCACCGTTGCCAGGTGTGATGCAAGCGACAGGACAGGCTTCGACGCAATCGCCCGCTCCTTCGCAGACATCGGTCACGATTGTGTGAGCCATGCATCCATTCAGTCCCGGCTGATCTTAGGGATCGATCCACTCGAGGCTGTCGCAGCCTGACTGTTTCAGGCGATTCATCGCTTCGGCATGATCCTCACACGCACGATGATCCAGCACACTGATCCTCCCTTGCTGATGGAGTTCCATTTGACGTTGTAGTGCCGTCTCCAGAGTTTGCGTGGGCCCGTAACAGATCAGTGTCGCGGTCTCTTCATGGGTGGTGGTGACGGAATCTCCTGGAAGATTCCTGATGTCATCGACGCAGTAGCTGAATCCCAGACCTGTTGCTTCAGCGCCTTCACCGCCAAGTCTCTTGACCAGTGAGTCGTATCTTCCGCCCCGAGCAATGACCACTGGAGCCGAGTTTCCCTGGCAGACCAGCTGCAGCAAGATGCCGTCATAAAGCTCGTAATGAGGTTGAAATGTTGGGTCAAGTTGCAGTTGCAGTCCCGAATCCTCAGCAAGTGGAAGCAGATGCGTGAACAGTCTCACTAGCTGTTTCAGCACCTCTTGATTCGGATATTGCTCATCCAAAGCGTGGAGGATCTCCTGGGGGGTGCCTCTTCGGTCGAGCCAGTAGGCCAAATTGTCATGGGCATCGTTTGCTAATCCCAGCTCTTGCAGTCCAAGACGGTCGTACTGACTGAGGCAGGCACGGATCTGGTTTCTCTGCCTCAATTCGAATGGTTCCAACAACAGTTCCATCAAGCTTGTATGCCCGATCAACAGCCTCGGTTGATGGATCTTGTCCAGGCTCAGGCTTTTTAGCGATGCCAATAAAAGACTGAACAATTCGAGTTCCGACTCAACCCCCAGACCTCCAAAGAGCTCAACACCGCAATGGAGGTTCTCCTCAATGCACTGACCTCCTTCATCGGCCGTTCTGGATTCGAAGACCGTTCCGCAACTCCAGAGTCTCAGTGGTCGCTGACGCTCTAGCAGCCTTGTGCAGGCAGCTCTGGCGATGGAGGCTGTCAGCTCCGGTCTCAGTCCCAGTGGTTCATCCGAAACAAGTCGAACGATGTCGCGGCTGTCGATAGCCCCTCCCGCCTTGAGAGTGTCCATTCGTTCAATCCTGGGAGGCGTGACTTCTTCGAATCCCCAAAGACAAAACACCCCGGCCAGGGTTTCCCTGAGTTCCTGGTTGCGTTGAACCTGCTGAGGATTGAGATCTCTCACGCCTGAGGCGGGTTGCAGGGCCATCGCGCCTGTCGCTGCTTCGATCAGGATCCCATGGCTTGGGTTTCAGTTTGCATAAAGCCGCTCTGCGAGAGGCTCGATGCCTTCGAGTTCCCTCTGCAGAGCGGTATGAAGTCCAGGTCCGGTGGCGAGAATTCGACCCGATGACACGTCGTAATTCTGGGCTCGGTAATCACTGACCTCTCCACCTGCGATCACCACCAATGCAGCGCCAGCTGTCAGATCCCAGGGAGAAAGGCCTCGCTCCCAGTAGCCGTCGAGTCGCCCTGCAGCCACATAGGCCAGATCAACAGCTGCGGCTCCACCGCGTCTTACACCTCTTGTCTGATGGGTTAAGCGGCAGAACTCCGCGTAGTTGTTGTCCAAGCGTTCCCTTCGGTCATAAGCAAATCCCGTGACCAGAAGGCTGTCTTCCAGTGTTGAGCAGTTGCTCACCTCGATGCGTTGATCATTGAGGAACGCTCCCATACCAGGACAGCACCAGAACACCTCTTGCAAAAAAGGGACAGCCACCGCTCCGAGGATCGGAAGACCTCTCCACAGCAAGCCGATGGATGTGGCGAAAAAGGGATAGCCATGCGCGAAATTTGTCGTGCCATCGAGTGGATCAACACACCAGCAGAGCTCTGACACATCACCCTGTGCACCGGATTCCTCGGCCAGCACGGGAATCTCAGGGGTTGCCTCACTAAGACCAGTCAGCACAGCCTGCTCAGCAGCCAGATCGGCATCGGTGATCAGGTCTCCAGCCCTTGCTTTTTGACGGATTGAGACGAGTTGCCCGTAGTGCTGCATCAGTATCGATCCACCTAGGGCGGCTGTTGCTTTAGCGACCTGACTGAGTTCTTCAAGTTTCATCGGCGTCAGGCCGGCATCTGCGGCAGCTGCACCGCAATCCAGATGTTGTTGCGTCATTCCTTCCAAGTTTCGAGTTCCTCAAGAGGGATCTCACGGGTGATGGATCCTCTGCCGAAGTGGCGACCGAATTGCAGGTCGTAGACCTCATCTTCGTCTTGTGTCTCAGCGACAAGCGGGCCAATGGCTCTTGCTACACACAGAAGCCCATAGCCCTTAGATCTGAGCTCTCTGGAGAGTCCCATGGCTTCCTGTTGATCCAATTCACCCTGCTGGACACGAACAGCGCAGCTTGTGCAGCATCCGTTCCGACATGAAAAAGGCAGTGGATCGCCTTGTTGTTCAAAGCTCTGCAGGATGTAATCACCTTCGGGCACGTCATGGGAAATCACCCGACCTTGCTGTCTCCAGTAGATGGTGACCCGATGAGTCGGCCTCATTCAGTGCTGCAGGAAACGCCCTGCTACATTCTGACGTGCCAGACGAGCCCCTGGAGAGGTGGCCGAGTGGTCGAAGGCGCAGCACTGGAAATGCTGTATAGGGGCAACTCTATCGAGGGTTCGAATCCCTCCCTCTCCGTTTTCCACCGGTCCTACGGGACCGGTTTTTTATTGGCCAGATCTCGAAGATTGATGTCTAATGATTGATGATTTATGCATCGATGCATCGTTGGCGTTCTGGTGTCACAAAAACAATCCATCCAGGAATCCAGTGATCAGCCGAAACGTCCAGAAACATAATCCTGTGTGGCTTGTTGAGACGGTGAATTAAAAATCAGATCTGTTTCATTAAACTCCACGAGATATCCAACTTTCCCGGAGCCTCCTTCAACCGCTTCTGCATTAAAGAAAGCAGTCATATCGCTCACTCTCAAGGCCTGCTGCATGTTGTGCGTCACAATAACAATCGTGAAACTCTTCTTTAACTCATGCATTGTTTCTTCGATTTTCAACGTTGAGATTGGATCAAGTGCTGAACAGGGCTCATCCATCAGGATCACTTCTGGTTGAATCGCAATCGTGCGTGCAATGCAAAGGCGTTGTTGTTGTCCACCAGATAATGAATATCCACTTTCGTTGAGCTTGTCTTTGCACTCATCCCAGACTGCGGCTTGGCGCAGTGAGCGCTCGATCAATTCATCCATGTCGCCTGTATATCCATTAATACGTGCACCAAATGCAATGTTTTCATAGATACTTTTAGGGAATGGATTGGGTTGCTGAAAAACCATTCCGATACGACGTCTTACCTCTACTGGGTCAACTGACGGAGCGTAGAGATCTGCACCATCAAATAAGACTCGCCCTTTCAAAGTGCATCCTTCGATAAGATCGTTCATTCGATTCAAGGCTCTTAGCACGGTCGATTTCCCACATCCAGATGGCCCGATGAATGCTGTGACCTTGCCTCGTGGTATGTCGCAATAAACATTCCTAACAGCCTCATAACTGCCGTAACTGATCGTTGTGTTCTGAATCGAGAGGCAGATGTCTGATGAGACTTCTGAACTTGATGGAGCGATGGAAGTCATGACAGCTGATGCGGTACGGATGGAGCGCAAGAAGAATTTTTGGACTGGTGGAAATTTTTTAGATCAATTAGCAGCAAATCGTCCGAGCCAGCGTGCAAATAAATTGATAATGAGAATAAAGAGTACAAGTACAAACGATGCTGCCCATGCCAATTCATTTTGGGCTGGATAGGGAAGTCGTGCATAGTTGTAAATTAGCACTGATAATGTAGCAATAGGATTAAAAATTGAATTGATTCCCTGGGGCCAGTAACTGGAGAACAAAGCTGTAAAAATTAAAGGTGCAGTCTCTCCTGCGGCTCTAGCAATTGAAAGAACGACACCCGTGGCTATTGGGGTAAATGCTGAAGGCAATGTAATCCTCAGTATCGTGACAAACCTTGAAGCCCCAACACCTAAGGCTGCACGCCGAAGATCATCTGAAACAAGCTTTAGACCTTCGTCAGTTGTTTTGATGACTGTAGGCAGCATCAGTATTGATAAAGCAATTCCGCCTGCAAGTGCACTGTGGGAATTGCCAAAAATAATTTTAGTTTCTACGATTGCGATATAGATAAAGACGCCAGCGATGATTGATGGAACGCCTGACATCACATTAGTGCCAAATCGAATGAATTGAGCGAAACTTCCGCCACGTGAATATTCAGCGAGAAATATTCCGCCCCCAACACCAACTGGAATGGCGATTAGTGCCGAAATCAAGGTCACCAAGAGTGTTCCGATAACAGCATTTCCAATACCCTCGCCCGGAAGACCTGTTGAGGGCTCATTGAACAGGCTGAGGTTGAGCATGCCGCCACCTTTGACCAGCACATAGGCCAGTACGGCAATTAATGGCAGTACAGCAATGACAGCAAACAAACCAGCAAGAATGGTGAGAATTCTGTTGATGACATTGCGCCTGAGCCCTTGTTTATAAGAGAGGTCTGGAATATCAAGTGCCGGGAGAGCTGTAGATGAAAAAGTCATGATCAGTACTTCAGACTGAGACGTTTAACTAGCCACTGGGCGATGATGTTCACTGCAAGGGTGAGGATCATGAGGACAAATGCGGCATACATCAAAGATGAAACCTGACTGGCATCTGCTTCACCAAACTGATTGGCAAGCATTGCTGAAATAGTGTTGCCGGGTGCAAGTAGAGACCAGCTGAAATTATTTGAATTTCCAATAATCATCGTGACAGCCATCGTTTCACCCATGGCGCGTCCTAGGGCCAACATCACACCTCCGACAATTCCTGAAATTGCTGCTGGCAACATCACATTGAGAATGGCACCCCAGCGCGTTGTTCCCACGCCATAGGCCGCCTGTCGCAGCTTCATCGGAACTTGATTCAGGGAGTCTCTGGAGATGGCTGTGATGATCGGCAAGATCATGACCACCAGGATCAAGACGGCTGGCGCGATTCCAGGTCCTTTGGGTGCAGTGGAGAAAAACGGGATCCAGCCGAGAGTTGTATGGAGTAACTGCAGAAATGGCTTGATGAAGGGTTCCATCACGAAGATGGCCCACAAGCCGAGCACAACTGAAGGGATGGCTGCTAGCAGTTCAACCATCAATCCGATCAACGTTCGAATTTTTAGAGGAATGAAGTTTTCGGTGATGAAGATCGCCGTTCCTACGCCGAGCGGCACAGCAATCAGCAGTGCCAGCAGCGATGTCAACAGCGTTCCATAAATGGCTGTAAACGCACCGTATTCATCTTTGACGGGATTCCAATTGGAGGTCACCAGAAATGACCAGCCGTATCGACCCATGGAATCCAACGATCCCCAGAACACCACCACGAGGATGGCTACTAGCACCATCGCCACCACTGAGGCCAAGGCGACCGCCAGAATCCTGAAGCCGGCATCCACCGATTTCTCCATCGGCGGACGTCGCCGTAAGAGATAAAGCTCCAACGACCTGGGCATTCTGTTTTGAACAGATCAATGAAACGTACCGGTCCAACGGCACCCTGATCACTAAGGGCTCGTTAACTCACCCCGTGGGGTGCGTATGCAGGGGCTGGGTGAGAGCTGTTTGGGCCGTTACCGTGGGACTTCACACAGGCGTTTATGGGCCGGATCGTCGGAATCGACCTGGGTACCACCAATTCCGTCGTGGCTGTTCTTGAGGCCGGGCGGCCCGTGGTGATTGCCAATGCGGAGGGCACCCGGACGACCCCTTCCGTGCTGGGTTACACCAAAGACAACGAACTTCTTGTGGGTCAACCGGCTCGACGTCAGCTGGTTCTCAATCCGCGCAACACTTTTTCCAATCTCAAGCGTTTTGTTGGTCGGGCCTGGGATGAACTCGACGACGGGTCACTCACCGTTCCCTATACGGTTCGCTCCAACAGTCAGGGCAACGTCCGCGTGGCATGTCCGCAGACCGAGCGGGAATATGCCCCAGAAGAGCTCGTGGCCAGCATCCTGCGCAAGCTCGTGGATGACGCCTCCACCTACCTCGGAGAAGAGGTGGAATCTGCCGTGATCACCGTTCCTGCCTACTTCAACGACGCACAGCGTCAGGCCACCCGCGATGCCGGTCGTCTTGCGGGAGTCAATGTTGAGCGAATTCTCAATGAACCGACCGCAGCTGCTCTTGCTTATGGCTTTGATCGAAGTGCGGTTCGTCGTGCCCTCGTTTTTGATTTAGGCGGTGGAACCTTTGATGTATCGCTGCTCAGAATCGCCAATGGGGTTTTCGATGTCAAAGCCACCAACGGCGACACCCAGCTGGGTGGCAACGACTTCGATCAATGCATTGTTGATTGGCTGGCCGAAGCCTTCCTCAAGGAGTATGAGGTCGACCTCAGGCGAGACCGTCAGGCGCTGCAACGCCTGACCGAAGCTGCGGAAAAGGCCAAACAGGAGCTCTCCGGAGTCACGTCGACCCCGGTCTCCCTGCCCTTCATTGCCACTGGCGCTGATGGTCCTCTGCATATTGAAACCACGCTGGATCGGGAAACCTTTGAGGGGCTGTGCCCCGATCTTCTGGACCGTTTGCTGGTTCCTGTGCAGACCGCTCTTCGAGATTCCGGATGGGCTGCTGAGGACATCGATGACGTGGTGCTCGTGGGCGGAAGCACTCGCATGCCAATGGTGCAGCAGTTGGTTAGAACACTGATTCCGAATGATCCCTGTCAGTCGGTGAATCCGGATGAGGTGGTTGCCGTTGGTGCAGCGGTCCAGGCAGGAATCATCACGGGTGAATTGCGTGATCTGCTTCTCAATGACGTCACACCGCTTTCGCTGGGTCTTGAAACCATCGGAGGTCTGATGAAGGTTCTGATACCGCGCAATACCCAGATCCCCGTTCGTCAGTCGGATGTGTTCAGCACTTCGGAACCCAACCAGTCATCGGTTGAAATTCATGTCTGGCAAGGAGAACGCCAGATGGCGTCGGATAACAAATCACTCGGCCGTTTCCGTCTCTCGGGAATTCCTCCCGCGCCTCGTGGTGTGCCTCAGATCCAGGTTGCTTTCGACATTGATGCCAACGGACTCCTTCAGGTGAGTGCAACGGATCGGACGACGGGCCGTAAGCAGTCGGTTTCCATCCAAGGAGGCTCGACACTCAGTGAAGATGAAATTCAGGGCCTACTTGCTGAAGCTGAAGCACGCGCTGATGAAGATCGCCGTAAGCGCTCCACAATCGAACGACGCAATTCGGCGATGACTTTGGTCGCACAGGCGGAGCGGCGGCTGCGTGACGCTGCTCTCGAGCTTGGGCCCTACGGAGCTGAGCGTCAGCAAAGAGCGGTTGAGATGTCGGTTCGTGATGTTCAGGATCTCTTGCAGCTGGATGATCTTCAAGAGCTCGAGATGGCTGTGAGCGGCCTTCAGGAAGCTCTGTTTGGTCTGAACCGCCGTCTGACGGCTGAGCGTCAGACCGACGGTGGACCGTTGCAAGGTCTGAAAAGCACTCTCGGCACGCTGAAGGATGAGCTGTTTGCAGAAGACGACTGGGATGATGACCCCTGGGCCTCCCCGCAAACCCGCTACGACCGATACGACGGACGGATGAGAGGTGGCCGAAGAGGGATCGACCCCTGGGACGATGACAATTTCCGCTGAACCGGACTACTGGTCACTGCTTGGTCTGGAGCCTGGTGCAGCTCCAGACGCGCTTAAGCGGGCATTCCGGCGCGAAGCCAGACGCTGGCATCCCGATCTGAATGGGAATGATCGTCACGCCGAAGAACGCTTCAAGCTGGTCAATGAGGCTTACGCGGTTCTCAGTAACCCTGACCGGCGTAAGGAATGGCAGTTACGTCAACGCGGAGGCGTTGCTGTAACAGATCCCTTCAGCACTGGATTCCCTGATTTTGAGGACTACCTCGCCGTTGTTCTTGGGCTGGAGCGTGAGCCTGTTCACAGAGAGCCCGCTCCAAGAGAACAGACTCCAAGTGCGCAGGGTGCGCAAGAGAAGTCATCCCATTACAGCGATGGATCTGATCAGGCTGAAGGAGCCCACTGGCCTGAGGCTTCGCCTCAACCACCACCTCCAGTCCGCAGTGAAGACGATCTAGAAACCGTTGTCGATCTCACGCCTGATCAAGCCTTGCAGGGCACAACCGTGGAACTGGAGCTCGGGGATGGCACCTTGGTTGAAGTGGGTACCCCGCCTCGAGCAGGAGATGGTTGGCGGTTACGTCTGGAGGGTGTTGCCCCCGGAGGACGCGATCATTTCTTGCATTTGCGGGTGATGACGGATGACGGGCTGCGCATCGATGGTCTTCGGGTCCATTACCGCCTTGAGTTGCTGCCTCCGGATGCTGCGCTTGGTTGTGCCGTCGATGTGCCCACTCTTTCCGGCCCGGTCACGCTTCAGGTTCCTCCTGGTTCGTCCAGCGGACGTTTGTTGAGATTGCGCGGGCGTGGTCTTCAGCTTGGAGATGATTGTGGCGATCAGCTTGTGGAAATTGTGATTGTGATCCCGGCGGCGCTGGATGACGATGAACGGGCGCTTTATCAACGCCTGCAGGAACTCAGTCTGGAGCGCGCCAACGGTTTCTAAGCCACAGTTCCGATGAGAGACTGCTGTTGATGATTGATCAGCATGTTGGTTCACGTGCTCCTGTATGACGCAGGACAGGACAGCGAAGGCATTCACTCCCTCGAGCTTTCAGGCCAGACGGTGGTGCTGATGTTTGAGAACCGCGACGATGCTGATCGCTATGCCGGACTGCTGGAAGCACAGGACTTTCCAACGCCTACTGTTGAAGCTCTCGATCGCGAGGAGATCGAGTTGTTTTGTCGTGAAGCCGGTTATGAGGCCCGATTCGTCTCCGATGGATTTGTTCCAAAGTCGGAAGATGAACGCCTGATGCTGAGGCCACCGAGCGCCAATCGTGACGTAGCCAATTGGCAGGAGCAGGAACCAGAACAGGATCCTGACCGTGCGCAAGGACGCGATTCCAAGGATGAATCCTCGATCCAGGATCTGGATGATGTGCGGCGACGTCTTGAAGGTCTTCTCTAAACATGACTGACACTCCAGCCATCGGTTCTGAGTCAAGCTCCTTGTTGGCGTCTCCCTCGGAGGACCGCGGCTTTCTGCTCACTGAACAGGCGAATCCCGCGAGTGATCAACTCGATCAGCTCTCCACTGATGCACTGGTCGACCTGTTCATCGACGAGGATCGCAGGCCCCAAGAGGCTGTGTTTGCGGTGAGAAAGGCTCTGAGCCAAGCCGTTGATGCGATTGCCGAACGACTGCAGGGGACTGGCCGATTGTTTTATCTAGGTGCAGGGACCTCAGGACGTCTTGGAGTTCTTGATGCTGCTGAATGTCCCCCGACCTTCTGCAGCCCACCGGAACTGGTTCAGGGAATTCTTGCGGGGGGAGCTCCGGCACTGTTGCGCAGTTCCGAGGGACTCGAGGATCTTGAATCTGCTGCTGTGGCTGATCTTCAGGAACGTGGTTTTTGCTCGGATGATTGCCTAGTCGGTATCGCCGCAGGGGGGACGACGCCTTATGTCCGAGGTGGATTGCGCTATGCCAAGGAGCTCGGAGCACTGACGATTGCCATGGCCTGTGTGCCCTCGGAACAGGCTCCCCTGCCGTGCAACATTGATGTACGACTGCTCACGGGCCCTGAACTGCTGACGGGGTCGACGCGTCTGAAAGCGGGAACGGCCACAAAAATGGCTCTCAACATCCTTTCAACAGGAGTGATGGTGAGGCTGGGCAAGGTCTATGGCAACAGGATGGTCGACGTTGCTGCTAGCAACAGCAAGCTCGTCGACCGCTCCGTGCGCATCCTGAGGGATCTTCTTGGTTTGAAACGTGAAGCAGCTCTCAGCCTGTTGGAACGCGCCCAAGGGTCAGTGAAACGTGCCCTCTGCATGGGCAGCTGTGATTTAAAGGCAGACGCTGCCGATGCTTTGCTTGAAGCTCATGGAGCTGATCTGAGAGCAGCGTTAACCAGTCAGGGACTCTCTCTTCCTATTCAGGGTTAAATCGTCCCCAGTAGGGATTGGTGAATAGGTCGAGGCGCTGTCGCGTCGCTGTAGGAACAGCGTCCGGAGCCGTCATCAGCGCATGTTCTAGGGCTCGGTGCGCCGGAGATTCGGGACGATCTTTGCTGAAATTGCCCATCAACCGATCCAGGATTGGTTCAGTTGCCGATGCATTGGCTTTGAGATTGCCGATCACCATGTCCACGGTGACAGCGTCATGATCATCGTGCCAGCAGTCGAAGTCAGTCACCATGCTGAGCGATGCGTAGGCGATCTCGGCCTCTCTCGCCAACCGCGCTTCCGTGTGGTTGGTCATGCCGATCACATCACACCCCCAGCTTCGGTAGAGCTCGCTTTCTGCACGGGTTGAAAATGCTGGACCTTCCATGCAGAGGTAAGTGCCACCACGATGAAGATGTTGTCCCACGGGCATCGCGGCCGCTGCTGACGTTGCCAGCCACTCACTCAGGGTGGGGCAAAACGGATCAGCCAGGCTGACGTGCGCAACGCATCCGTCTCCAAAAAATGACTGTGGTCGTTGCCTGGTCCGGTCGATGAACTGATGAGGCACCACCATGTCACGTGGTCTCAGGTGTTCTCTCAATGAACCCACGGCGGACACAGAAACCAGCCAGCGCACGCCAAGGCTTCTCAGGGCCCAGATGTTGGCCTGATAGGGAACTTCGCTGGGAAGCAAGTGGTGCTGACTTCCATGACGAGCCAGAAAAACCACCTCAACGCCATTGAGTGTTCCGATTCTCAGGGCATCCGATGGTTTGCCAAACGGAGTGTCGGTTTGGACCTCCCGCACTGATTCCAGCTTGTTCATGGAATACAGACCGCTTCCACCGATGACTCCCACTCGGGCGGAATCAAGCTCTGGACCAGAGGCTGTTTGACTCATTGCGTGGTTGAGGTCGTCCTGCACAGTCACCTGCCTAGCATGGTGTTTTCGGATTGACGCCTTGACGACCGTTCTCATGTCCACGGACGCCGGCGATATCAAGTTGGAGATGTTCGATCAGGACGCTCCCAACACCGTTGCCAATTTCGTCAAACTCGCGCGTGATGGCTTTTACGACGGGCTTGCATTCCACCGGGTGATCGACGGTTTCATGGCGCAAGGTGGATGTCCCAACAGCCGTGAAGGTTCACGAGGAACCCCTGGCACGGGCGGTCCTGGTTACATGATCGATTGCGAGATCAACAGCAAAAAGCACGTTCCGGGTGCGCTCTCGATGGCTCATGCCGGTCGCAACACAGGTGGCAGTCAATTTTTCATCGTCCATGACGCTCAACCTCACCTTGATGGTGTGCACACCGTCTTCGGTCTGACCGGTGATATGAAAGTGGTCATGGCCATTAAGAACGGCACACGCATCCAGAAGGTCACCGTTCAGGACCAGTGAATCAAGGCGGCCTGGCTTCCTGCGGGGAACCAGGCACTGTCCTGTGACGCATCAGCCAACGAGCTGAGCTTCAGTTCCTTGCGTTCCAGGGTCTGAGGGGGATGAGTGATCTGCTGTTCATTCACGGTGTGGAGGAGACCGAGTCTTGAGGTCTCCGGCCAACCCGCCATTGTGGTCAGCATCGCCTTGATGGCGTCCGAGTCGGGCTCTGACTCCTGCAGCGACCAAACAAACCGTGGTCGCTCCCACAGCGCTAGCAGACGAGGCCCTTGTTCAGCCCGCAGTTGAACACCCTTGGCTTGGCTGAGCTGTTCCACACGATGCAGCAAATCTGAAAGAACACCGTCATCGGTGGAGGTGCTGTCGAGACTCAGGACCCAGTGAGAGCTGAATTCGATGGCATCCAGCAGATGCCCAAGCTTCTCTTTTTTAGTGGCCAGGTATCTCGCATTGAAATCACCGACAGGAGCCTTCATCGGCACACGATTGACCACTTCAAGTCCATAGCCGCCTAGACCTGCGATCTTCCTGGGGTTGTTGGTGAGCAAATTCAGACGATGAATCCCCAGGTCGCTGAGAATCTGGGCTCCGACTCCGTAATTACGCAGATCAGGGGCAAACCCGAGCTTCTCGTTGGCTTCAACCGTGTCCAGTCCGCCTTCCTGCAAGCTGTAGGCCTTGAACTTGTTGATCAGACCAATGCCTCGACCCTCCTGGCGTAGATAAACAACTACTCCTTCGCCTTCTTTTTCGATGTGCTTCATCGCCATGTGCAGCTGCGCACGGCAGTCGCAACGCATGGATCCGAAGGCATCACCGGTGAGGCATTCGGAATGCATGCGAACCAATACGGGTTCGTTCAGGTTGTTGGGGTCACCCTTGACGAGTGCAACATGTTCACTGCCATCAAGCTCATTGGAATAACCGATGGCCAGGAAGGAACCGAATTCCGTTGGGAGTGAGCACTGAGCTGATCGTGCAACAAAGCGTTCGTTATCGAGCCTGTACCGAATCAGGTCTTCAATGCTGATCAGCTTCAGACCGCGTTCTCGTGCGTAGATCTTCAGTTCCGGAAGCCGTGCCATGGAGCCGTCCGGGTTTTGAATCTCACAAATGACTCCTGAGGGGTAGAGGCCCGACATCTGGGCGAGATCCACTGCTGCTTCGGTGTGTCCTGCTCGCTTGAGCACACCTCCTGGCCGAGCTCTGAGCGGGAAGATGTGACCGGGTCTGCGCAGATCCGACGGTTTGGAGCCTGGTTGGATCGCCACCTGGATTGTGCGGGAGCGGTCGTCCGCAGAGATCCCTGTGGAGACTCCATTTTCGGGCCCCGCATCGATGCTCACGGTGAAGGCTGTCTGATTGGAGTCGGTGTTGCGATCCACCATCAGGGGCAGATCAAGCGCATCCAGCCGTTCGCCCTCCATGGCGAGACAGATCAGACCACGTGCATCTGTGGCCATGAAGTTGATCTGTTCAGGGGTGGCGAACTGCGCCGCACAGATCAGATCCCCTTCGTTTTCCCTTCGTTCATCGTCCACGACCACAATGCACTCTCCGTTTCGGATGGCGGCAAGTGCATCGGGAATGGAATCAAACATGGGAGTAGCCCCCTTGGTCTGAGCAACGGAATCGGGCAGCGGTCCAGGTGTCCTGAAAGCTTTCCCCATTATCGACGTCGGTACGATCGACCCAAGTGTCATCGCTGGAATGGGGATTCAACGGGTTGCTGTGGTGGGTGCCTCCGGGTACGGAGGTCTGCAGACCCTTCGCCTCCTGAACACCCACGCAGGATTTGACATCACCTACCTGGGAGGTGAGCGATCCGCTGGTCGCTGCTGGAGCGAGATCTGCCCATTCCTGCCGCTTGGTGATGACCTCACCGTGGACAGCCCGGATCCAGATCGCATCGCTGCGGCCGCTGATTTTGCGGTGTTGAGCCTTCCCAACGGTTTAGCGAGTCAGTTGGTGCCGCCTTTGCTGGAGAAGGGCGTCAGGGTGGTGGATCTCTCCGCTGATTACCGCTACCGCAGCTTGGATCACTGGGCTGCGGTGTACGTGCATGAGGCAAGAACTCATCAGCGCACTGATGCCGATCTTTGTAAAGAGGCGGTTTATGGCCTTCCGGAATGGCATGGCGCCGAGATCGCTGAGGCCAGGCTGGTTGCAGCACCTGGATGTTTTCCAACCACCAGCCTTCTGCCTTTGCTGCCATTCCTCAAACAGGGCTTGATTGAGACCGAAGGTTTAATCATCGATGCCAAAACCGGCACCTCCGGAGGAGGTCGAGCTGCCAAGGAGAATCTGCTCTTAGCCGAAGCATCGGAGTCGATCAGTCCTTATGGCGTCGTTGGGCATCGCCACACATCGGAAATCGAACAGCTCGCCAGCAGCGTGGCGGGATGCCCCATTCAAATTCAGTTCACCCCGCATCTCGTGCCAATGGTTCGGGGCCTTTTATCGACGGTGTATGCACGCTTGAGGGATCCCGGTCTCACTGCTGAAGACTGCACAACTGTTCTCAAAGCTGTCTATCGCCACCACCCTTGCGTCCGCGTACTGCCAGTAGGAACCTATCCAGCCACCAAATGGGCCAAGCACACCAATCAGGCTCTTCTATCCGTTCAGGTGGATGGTCGTACCGGTCGTCTCGTGTTGATGAGTGCCGTTGACAATCTGATGAAAGGACAGGCTGGCCAAGGGGTGCAATGTCTGAATTTGATGGCGGGACTCATGGTCAGTGAAGGGCTCCCACTGGCACCCTTCTACCCCTGAGTTCTTGTTGCTGATCTCCAGCGTTGACCTGCCAGGGCCGTCGCCCAGGGAAGTAGCCGATGTTCCTGCGTCTGGATGCGGCGGTTGAGTCGATCCCTGTTGTCACCGCTGAGGATTGGAACAGCTGCCTGAGCAAGGATTGGACCAGCATCCACATCGTTCAGCACTTCATGCACCGTGCAACCGGCGATGGTTACACCTGCAGCCAAACATTGACCGATCGCATCCATGCCTTTGAAGGATGGGAGAAGCGATGGATGGATATTGATTAATTTCCCCGGGAACGCGTCGATGAGCACAGGGGTCACGATGCGCATCCAACCGGCCATCACAACGGCTTCAACGCCTTCGTTCTGAAACGTACGCACCAGTTCCTCATCCATCGCCTCTCTGGTGGGGAACAATCGGTGGTCTTTGAACTCACATCGGATACCCAGGCGCTCGGCTCTGGCAATGGCTCCACAGCCGGCTTTATTCACCACCAGGACTCTGATCTGGGCATCTAGGTCTCCGCAGGTGATGGCGTTGTGCAGTGCTTCGAAATTCGTGCCTGTTCCCGAGGCCATCACCCCGAGTCGCAAGGGTGAATCAAACCTGGGCCAAGTTCCGATGGCTGGAACAATCAACGTGGAGTAGCACTCGTCGTCCATCTGGCTAGGGTCAGATTGCGCGGGCATTCCGGTTACATGTCCCATCTGTCCATCCTGCCCACATTGGTGACCGATCTCGATTTGCTTGAGATCGCTCTCCACAACGAGGGGTTCAAGGTCTTTCGCGGAGGAGTTGTGAGCTCCTTCGACAGTCATCAGTCGGTTGATCTGGCTGCAGTCCATCCATCAGGTCTGCAATTGGGCTGGAGACACAGCGACAACCAGCCCCATTTCGATCTGGTCGCTGACCTCGCCGCACCAGAGGGTTCAGGACTAACCGAACCCACTCTGCGACGTGTCTTGCGTCGCTACGCCATGAACCATGCCATGCGGCAGGCCGAACTGTTTGATGTCGAGACGGTTACTGCCGGCATCTGATGGCCGACGTTCACGTTGCGCTCGATCTCGGTTCTCCCGCCTCACAGCTTCTCTGGGTTGAGCTCCGATGGAGTCCCACTCAACCTCGGCAAACCTGGAGCTTGCCGGTTTGGACTCCGGGGTCCTACACAGTCAGGGATCCATCCCAGCATCTTCACAGCCTCACTGTTCAGCAGGCAGGGCAGTTGCTGTTCCCCCGTCGCCGATCACCGGAGACATGGGATGTGGAGTGCCTTGTTTCAGAACCGCTCACGGTGCGTTACGCACTCGAAGCAAGGCAACTGACTGTCCGCACCAATCACGTTGATCCAGTCTTCGCATCACTCTGCCTTTCCGCAGTCGTGATGTTGATAGAGGGTCAACGCTGGAATCAACACGTTCTGGAGGTCTTGCTCCCCGCCTCCTGGACTGCGGTCTGCCCGTTACCACGGAACAACGGCTCGTTTCTGGCTGAGGACTTCGACCATCTTGTGGATGCACCGGTCCATGCCGGTGAGCTTCATGTCGAGATGCTCAACGTGAGGAAGGTGTCTCATGAACTGGTGTTGATTGGTACTCCGCCATCTGGATGGTCATCAACGCTGCCAGCAGAGATCGAGTCCATCTGCTCGTCGGTCTGCGATCTGATGGGTTCGGACCCCCCTTCGCGAGAGCCTTATCAGCTGGTGTTGCAACTGCTGGATCAGGGCTATGGAGGTTTGGAGCACGACAATTCCTCGGTCATGCAGTTCCCCTGGACTCGGTTGCTTGAGAACGGCGGAACCCGCAGTTTGCTGCAGTTGATCGGCCATGAATATCTGCATCAGTGGAACGTCCGACGACTCCGACCCAGCGAATACGTTCCTTATCGCTACGACCGGCCGGTGATCAGCGAGGGCCTCTGGTTTGCTGAAGGCATCACCAGTTATTTCGACCTGGCTCTGCCTCTGCTGTCTGGTTTTTCCAGCCGCTTGGATCTGCTCGAGGATCTAGCGGCGGATCTCTCCCACGTACTGCTGAATCCAGGGACCACGATTCAGTCCCTCGCCGATAGCTCAAGAGAGGCCTGGGTGCGCCTCTATAAGCAGTCCCCCGCCAATGCCCGAAGTCAGATCAGCTATTACCGGTTGGGAACCGCTCTGGCCTTCTGCCTTGATGTGCGTCTGCGTCAAGTCGGTGGATCTCTGGCTGAAACCCTGCGCCTTTTGTGGTCCCGACTAGGGGTCCACGGACGGGGGTATACGCGCCACGATCTGATGGAGGTCATCTCAGCCAGCTCTGCTGAACTGGCTGCACAACTGCCAATTTGGTTGGATAACTGTGGCTCGATCCCGGTCGAGTCCTGCCTAAACGAACTAGGCCTCCAGCTCGAGCCGGTGATGGCAGCTCATCCCGATGCGGGATGGACGCTGCGTGAAGCAGATGGAAGTGTGTGGATTGATCGCACAGTTTCCTCTGGGGCCGCTGAATCAGCTGGTCTGGTCGCCGGCGATGAGTTGTTGTCACTCAGGAACTGGCGTTGCCAAAACCTGCAACGAAGCCAGCAGTTGCTGCATGGTTCGGATCAATGTCAGGTGATGTACAGCCGTCGTGGCCGGATCGCCAGCACGGAGCTATTCCTGAAGAAGGCCGGGGTGGAACGCCATCGATTGGCCTGGGACCCTGGTGCGACCAGGGAGGCTCGTTCGCTTCGTGATCAATGGTTCCAGATCATCTGAACCGGTTTTGTCTCAAGGCCTTTGGCTTGTTGCGCAACCCAGGTGCTGGAATTCTGCTGGCAACAACATCCACGCTTGTGCTGGTCTTGTCGCTGGTGGGCTTCACTGCGGAAAAGTCCACTGAGCGTCTCGCTCGTAAGCCTTCCCTGCTGGATTTGCTAAACGAAGTTGCTCGCGACTCCGATCTGAACAACGTCCTGCCAGGAGAGCAACCCGATGCTCCCAAAGTTGCGTCCTGGTCCTCTCCTCTGGCACAACAATGTTCGGGTATCGATCAGTCGATGCGCAGCCGACTTCTGGGCAAGCGCAGCAAACTCCCTCAGCTGCGCCAATCGATTCCGGCTGACCCGACCAACTACGGAGACCGCTTCCGCAGCAATCCATGGGGCCAGGCCATCAACCCTGTTCCACGGGTTGTGGTGCTGCATGAGACGGTTTACTCCCTCACTTCAGCAGTGAATACATTCCTGACCCCCCATCCCCGTGATGAGGATCAAGTCAGTTACCACACGCTTGTTGGCTTAGATGGATCGATCGTGGATTTAGTGGATCCACTCAAACGGGCTTACGGCGCTGGATACTCTGCGTTTCTCGGCGAGTGGGCTGTCACCAATGCCGAGTTCGATGGCTCTGTCAATAACTTTGCCCTGCATCTCAGTCTTGAAACTCCGGATGATGGGCATGGAAGTCATGGAGAGCACAGCGGTTACACGGCCGCTCAGTACGACGCTTTGGCCCTTGTTCTGGATGGTTGGTTAAGGCGCTTTGAGATCGATCCTGCTGCGATCACAACCCACCGGCATGTTGACTTGGGTGGAGCCAGGGCTGATCCCCGCAGCTTCTCCTGGTCCGATCTCCAGAACCGCCTTGCAGCTTTAGGCAGCCTCTGCAATTCGTAGCCAACCGCGCTGGCCGTTCAGATCACAGGAAGCGGTGCGGGACGGATCGTGGAATAAATCAGTCCATGTAATGCAGGGTCTTGCATATAGCGGAGGACCCTGGCGGGGTAATCAAGCTTGCCGTTATGCAAGTAAGCCAGTGTGGCAATGGCTTTGGCATCGACGTAGGACCGGCTGGCAATCAGAATCGATTCACGCTCTAGTCCGAGCTCCACTTTCAGTCGCGCAAGCTTCGCCGCCAGTAGCTCCACATTGGCATCCGGATTCATGAGTAGGTCTCGGGCAGCTGCAATCTGCTGAGGTGAGGGATCGGCCGGAAGTCGCCCTTGATGAATCAGTTCACTGATTCCCAGCTGAGCAGGTCCATGCGTCTCAACAAGACCTGAGTGAACAACGAACGGCAGATCCTCTCCAGGTTTGGAATGCTGAATTTCATCAAACAGGATGGCCGTGATCAACATTGGATTGATCCGGTGGCGATTGGCTTCCCTTTGGATGACCGGTTTCAGTCTGTTGAGTCTCGACAGGGTGTTGGCACGGAGAGGCTGTAGCTGATCAACCCCGCGAGTGAACAACTGAGCGAGTTGGGTCTGAGGTCCGTGTACACCAAATCGGCGCTGCAGATGTTCCAGCTCTTCGGCACTGAAATCAGTCGGATCGGGATCACTCTCCCGAGACAGCGGTGAGGATGATCGCGCTAGATCCCCGTGAGGATTGATTCCTCGCAGGGGTGCCCAAACAGTCAGTGATGCAGCGAGCGCTGTGACTGTCACAGCTGCAATGCTTGTCAATACCCTCGGGACCATTGCGGAGTAGAAACTGAACCTGTCAGGAAGCATTGACGGAGATTAGCCGTGGTGTCTCAGTTCATGGGCATTCCGCTGGATCGTGGATAACTTCGGCACAGAGAGTTCTCTCCATTAGATGAGTTTCCCGGATTTCAGTGCCACGGATGCCCAGATTCAATGGCAGAGATTCTGTGATCTTCTCTGGCACCACGAGGACCTCGGTATGTGGCTGGATGTCAGTCGCATGCACTTGAATAATGCTCAGCTCGAAGAGCTCACACCCAGACTGGAAAAGGCTTTCGAGGCGATGAAGGCCCTTGAGAACGGTGCCATCGCCAATGCAGATGAAAGTCGTCAGGTTGGTCATTACTGGCTGAGACATCCTCAACTGGCTCCTGATCCGGAAGTGAGTCAGCACATTGCCTCCGAAATTGATCAGATCGAGCAGTTCGGTAAGGCGGTGATCAACGGAACGATTAAGTCTCCGACTGGTCAACCCTTCACGGATGTGCTCTGGATCGGCATCGGTGGCAGTGGACTCGGCCCTCTGTTGATGATTCGTGCTCTTCAGGACAAGGGTGTAGGCCTTCCCTTCCACTTCTTCGACAATGTGGATCCGAATGGAATGAGTCGGGTCCTAAGCGAGCTTGGTGATGTTCTACGCACCACCTTGGTTGTCACGGTGAGCAAATCCGGAGGGACAGCTGAGCCCCATATGGGAATGGAGCAGGCACGCCATCGCATTAAGGCGGTCGGGGGGAACTGGTCGGCTCAGGCTGTGGCGATCACCATGGCTGACAGCAAGCTCGATCAACAGGCCGTCGATGAACAGTGGCTTCAGCGCTTTGACATGTTCGATTGGGTCGGAGGCCGCACCAGCATCACCAGTGCTGTTGGTCTGGTTTCGGGAGCTTTGATCGGATCTGATATCCGCAGTTTCCTGGCCGGTGCGTCTCAGATGGACGAAGCTACTCGTGAAAGTGATGTGCGGCGCAACCCTGCAGCACTGATGGCAGCAGCCTGGTACTCGGCCGGGGAAGGCAAGGGCAAGCGCGACATGGTCGTGCTCCCCTATCGCGATCGTCTGGAGGTGTTCAGTCGTTACCTGCAGCAGCTGGTGATGGAGTCTCTCGGTAAGCGACTCGATCGCAATGGTGATGTGGTCCATCAGGGCATTGCTGTTTATGGCAACAAGGGGTCAACGGACCAACACGCCTACGTTCAGCAATTGAGAGATGGTGTCGACAATTTTTTCGTGACATTCATCGAAGTGCTTCGTGATGTTGAGGACATCCCCGAGATCAATGGAGAGAGGCCTGGAGACTTTCTCGATGGATTCCTTCAGGGAACCCGCTCGGCCCTGACTGAAGGTGGACGGCAGAGCTTGAGTATCAGCATGCGTCAATTCGATGCTCGCCGACTTGGTGCTCTGATTGCACTTTTTGAGCGTGCCGTGGGCTTCTACGGAGAACTGGTCAACATCAATGCTTATCACCAGCCCGGAGTAGAGGCCGGCAAGAAGGCCGCAGCGGCGATCCTCAAACTCCAGCTCCAGGTGGAGGAAGTACTCAGCGATGGCGTGTCTCGCTCAGTTGTGGAGATCCAACAGGCCATCGGTGAAGGATCGGTTGAAGCAGTCTTCTGGATTGTGCGCCATCTCACCGGTAACAATCGCGGCTATCAGGCACAAGGCGACTGGAACAAACCGGCAACTCTGCGTTTCAGTCAATCCTGATCGGCATTCAGGAAGGCACCAGATTGACCAGCTTTCCAGGCACCACAATCACCCGTCTGGGCGGCTTTCCATCCAACCAGCGCTCGGCCACTTCGCTGGCCAGCGCGAGGCTCTCAAGTGTTTCCTTGTCGCAGTCAGCTGGAACCTGAATGGTTCCACGAACCTTTCCCTTGACCTGAATCACTAGATCAACAGTGTCCTGTAGGAGTGCTTCTGGGTCATGGACCGGCCAGGTCTGGTCATGAACACTGCCCTCTCCACCGAGTCGAACCCAGAATTCCTCTGCAAGGTGCGGTGCAAATGGAGCCAGAAGTCTGATCAGTGCTCCCATCGCCTCCACCTGGACCGGTCTTGATGCTTCAAGTACAGGTCCTGAAAGACTGTTCGAGAGTTTCATCAATTCCGAAATCGCGGTGTTGAACTGGAAATCGCCGCTGAGATCCTCACCCACAGCCTGAATAGCTAGATGTACGGCACGTCGAATTGCTGTTTCTGATTCCGACAGCTCTGCGGGTCTTTCTGTTGAGTTGTTGCTGAATAGTTGATCCGGAGCTGTCACTTTCCTGACGCTGTCCACCAGACGCCAGAGACGTTGAAGAAAGCGGAACTGGCCTTCCACATCGGCGTCATCCCACTCAAGATCCTTCTCCGGTGGTGCTTTGAAAAGGATGAACATCCGAGCTGTGTCCGCTCCATAGCGGTCAATGACCAGTGCTGGGTCGACTCCGTTGTGCTTCGACTTGGACATTTTTTCGAACAGCACCTCAAGTTCCCCTCCGTCGTCGGGGTCAGTGGGAGCATCCTGATCAGCAACCAGAGCCGGAGCGACATATTTCCCGGTACGTGGATTGCGGTAGGTCACCCCTTGCACCATTCCCTGAGTCAACAGCCGCTCGAAGGGCTCACTAACCGTGATCAGTCCGCGATCCTTCAGTTCTTTGGTGAAAAATCTCGAATAGAGCAAGTGCAGAATGGCGTGCTCAATGCCTCCCACGTACTGCTGAACGGGCAGCCAGCGCTTCACGGCCTCATTGTTAAAAGGACGGTCGGAGTTGTGAGGATCAGCAAATCGCAGGAAATACCAGGACGAACACATGAAAGTGTCCATGGTGTCTGTCTCGCGCCTTGCCGGCTTCCCACAGATTGGGCAAGGGACTTTCACCCAGGCATCAAGTGCGGCAAGTGGTGATCCCCCTTTGCCAGCCAGGTTGACGTTTTTTGGAAGAGCCACCGGTAACTGATCCGTTGGAACCGGCTGTGCGCCGCAGTCAGGGCAATGAATGATTGGAATCGGACAACCCCAGTAGCGCTGCCGCGAGATCAGCCAATCTCGAAGCCTGTATTGACGCTTCGCTCGTGCCCATCCATTTGTCGTTCCCAGTTCGGTGATCGACTGCTTGGCCTGGTCATTGCTCTGTCCATCGAACGCTCCGCTGTTCACCAGGGTTCCAGGGCCTGTCCATGCCTCACCGTCGTTGAGGTGTTCATCAGCGCCGTCCACCTGGATCACGCGCTGCACAGGTAGTTCGTAAGTTCGTGCGAAGCGGAAATCGCGTTCGTCATGGGCGGGTACTCCCATCACTGCTCCGGTTCCATAACCCGCCAGGACGTAGTCAGCGACCAAGATCGGCACGGTCTGACCGTTGGCCGGATTCACCGCCTCGGCACCCGTGGCGACACCCCGCTTGGGGCGCTCATCCGCCGTTCGCTCATCGTTCGAAAGCTCGCCGACCAGATCGCGGAAGGCTTCGACCGATTCACGCTGATCGGCAGTGGTGAGAACATCAACCAATGGATGTTCAGGGGCCAGAACGACATAACTGACACCGAAGAGGGTGTCAGCCCTGGTTGTGAACACAGAGATCGTGACGTCGCGGTGGCCTTCCACCTGAAAGTCGATTTCAGCCCCGATCGAGCGTCCGATCCAGTTGGCTTGCATCGTTCGGACCCGTTCAGGCCAACCCTGAAGCAGATTTAGGTCGTCGAGCAGTGAATCCGCGTACTGGGTGATTTTCAAGAACCACTGCTTTAGGTTTTTCTGCTCGACCAGTGCACCGGAACGCCAGGAGCGCCCTTCGGAATCAACTTGCTCGTTAGCAAGCACCGTTTGGTCGATGGGGTCCCAGTTGACAGTTGCTTCTTTCTGGTAGGCCAGGCCTGCTGAATGCAACTCGAGAAAGAGCCACTGCGTCCAGCGGTAATAGTCCTCATGGCATGTGGCCTGTTCTCGTGACCAGTCGATCGATAGCCCCAGACGACCGAGCTGATTGCGCATTTGTTCAATATTTCGGTCCGTCCAGACCCCAGGGTCCACGTTGCGTTCAATCGCCGCGTTTTCAGCAGGCAACCCAAAGGCGTCCCAACCCATCGGATGCAGCACAGCATCACCGCGCATGCGCTGAGCTCTGGCGATCACATCGGTAATCACGTAGTTCCGAACATGCCCCATATGAAGGCTGCCGGAGGGGTATGGAAACATCGAAAGCGCATAAAAGGCCTTCTGGTTTGGCCCTGGCTCTCGCGTTTGATAAAGAGCCTCTTGGTCCCATTTCCGCTGCCACTGTTCCTCGAGGAGTGAGGGGTCGTAGCGGTCGGACAGCCCCGGGGTGGATTCGGGCATGGATGAGGACTGCGGGGCTGTCACATCAGGAGAACACCTGCGAGCGATCGTGACACAGCTTGAGGCCTTTCTCTTGAAGCAGTCCTGAAGTCGCTTAGGCCAGGGGGCGAATGGTGAGCACCGCCAGTCGATTGATCAAGATGGGGTCGTTGCTTTCGTCCTTTTGGAGTGCAAAGTAGTGAGGATCCTGCCAAGCGAGTCGGCCATCCAATCTGCGGCCATCATTCAGCTCGATTCCGAGCACGCGCTGCTCACGAATCCATGACTGAATCAATCGTATACCGGGCAAGCTGGGATCAAAGCCCGTTGAATCCATGATGTGGAAATAAAAAAGACCATGATTCACGCACTCCAGCAAAGACCCATGGCAACGTCAATCAGGCGAGAGCGGTGGGTTGCTCGGTTATCGAGTGATCCTGCAGACTGATCGTGTCCGTGCCTGATAACAAGGCATCAACCTGTCCTACACAATTGAAGTACCGATTACGGTCTTGATCTTTGAAACTAACGCCTGAAACAAGAGAGCAATTGCTCATCTCGCTGACGAATCAGTGGGCGTCCATGTTGGATCAACTTGACGAAGGTGACTTTACTCCTGAAGATTTTTATGAGATCCGTAAAGTGGATTCTGATGATGAACTGGTGAAGGAGAGCGGCTGTCAAACAGATGAGGAACTGAATCAATTCCTAAACGACTGGTATTACAGCGGATTCTGGGTCTCACCTTGATTAACAATGATATTCGAGCTAGCGCCCCTATGATTAGACATTGATAGCTGTATACGTCGTGATTGTTTTAATCGGTTTCAAGGGAGATTAATCGAAATTCGTTGCGATTAAACAGTGCTGCTCAAAATATCGATCAATTCCGAATTTTAGTGTTACTTAAATAGATTCACTTCTTCAATCAGCGTGGAGTAGCCTTTTGCTTAAATACGTATTCAAATAGAAATGATTTTCTCAACAAGGCTATTGAGTTGTGTCGTTTTAGGGCTTCTCCTGGAAGGTTGTCAGTATTTTATGTCTCCTCAGGCAATGCTGGAAGGCACCGAGGCTGATGAGCTTTGTTATCAGTGGAAAGAGGAATCAAAACGTGAAATCATCAAATTCGGTATGGACTATGCGTTATTTAATAGACGCTGTGAGCTGAACTCTGAGCAGTCGTTGTACCTTGGCTATGAGGGTGATTATTTGACTGGCAACCAAGTACAAGACGAGAAAATTATGGAGAATTGGATTGTCGTGAAGACATTCAGTCTTAAGAATTGAAGCTGTGCTGGAGACTGCCTGGCCCATCGATCGCGAGCTTCTTGCAGGCAAATCAAAGTTATCGATCAACGTATCGTTTGATTCGTCTTTGTGCTGCAATCATCTGATCAATGCAACACGTTTGTCTGCCGCTACCATTAAATTAGCGGCGATTTTGCTAAGAATTCCGTGTTGAATTTTTTACTCCTGCTCATCTTGCCTCTCGTGGCAATGCTCGGAGGTTGGGCAATTCTCTCATCAACAACCTGAATTGAGAGCTCATAGGGGTGGAGATAGGAAACAGGGATCGGCCCGGTTTGAGTTCTGGAGTCGCATTCAGCTGAACAGGGTTGGATGTTGAATATCAATTCTTCAAATCCTGTAACGTGTTGGTATCACAGGAATATTCTGAATGCTGACGTTCAGTAAATATCAAGGGCTCGGCAACGACTTCATTTTGATGGAGGGACGTTCCGGACAATTGCCCGCCGAGATTCATACCCCCGATCCAAGCTGGGTCCAACGCCTTTGTGATCGACGCTTCGGCATTGGAGCTGATGGATTGATCCTGGCTCTTCCTCCGGAGAACGATGCTGAGCTGCGCATGCGCATCTTCAATGCCGATGGGTCTGAAGCAGAGATGTGCGGCAATGGAATTCGTTGTCTTGCTCGCTTCCTCGCTGACAGCGATGGAGATGGTCCGGGACGTCGATGGTCGATCGAGACCCCCGCTGGTCTGATCATTCCGGAACTTCAGAATGATGGCCAGATCCGTGTGGATATGGGAGGTCCCTTTTTGGAGCCTGACTCTGTCCCCACCACCCTCTTAGCTGATGTAACCGGACTGCCTGTGGGTGATCTCAACCTTGGTGGTGACACTGTTGGACTTGCCGCAGTGGGTATGGGAAATCCCCATGCGATCGTTCCCGTCGACGATCTCAACTCCATCCCTTTTGAGCGCTGGGGGGCAGAGCTGGAGTGCCACCAGGTGTTTCCGGCCAAGACCAATGTGCATTTTCTGAAAGTTCACGGACGCTCTCAACTTGAAATCAGAGTGTGGGAACGAGGAGCCGGTCCCACACTTGCCTGTGGTACAGGCGCCTGCGCAACGCTTGTGGCTGCTGTTCTGCTCGGTCTCAGCGACCGGGAAGCGACTGTTGAGTTGCCGGGTGGCCCTCTTCAGATCAGCTGGAAGAACAACGCTGCATCGGTGTTCATGACTGGTCCTGCCGTTTCCGTGTTCGATGGTGTTCTCAATCCTGATCTCATCCCATTTCAGGCTTCAATCACTGACCTCAGCATTGATGAAGCATCTGTGGTGAAAGCGGAACAAGCTGCGCCACTCCAAGCAGCCAATCATGAGTCCGACAACAGCCAATCAGCTGATGCATGTTCAGAGGAGGAAGCCCAGTCCAGAGCTCAGAAGTTTCTTGCCTCTAACTCCCTGGATTCGATGATCAACATCGCCACTGAATCCCTAGAACAGCGAACGCTTTCGCGTCTCCAACGCGATACCCAACCCTGAGAGCCGTGTGATTTATCTCGATGCCTGCGCCACGGCCCCCCTAAGGCCTGGGGTACTGCAACGCATGATCGAGACCCAGGATCAAGCCTGGGCTAATCCTTCCAGTCTGCATGGCTTCGGTCTAAAAGCCTCTGAATCGCTTGAGAGAGCTCGTTCTCAGATTGCTGCAAACCTTTGTGCAGATCACCAGGATGTGGTCTTCACCTCTGGTGCCACTGAATCCATTCATCTCGCGCTTCATGGGCTTGCTGCCTCATGTTCACCGGGCCGGATTGTGATCTCATCGGTGGAACATCCCGCCGTCTCCGGAGCAGCTCATCTGCTGTCCATGAGTGGCTGGGACGTGACCGAATGGCCTGTTGATCAGCTGGGCAGGGTCAGACTCGAGCTTCTAGACCAGTTGCTGGCGCCACCTACCAAGATGGTCTCTTTGGTTTGGGGGCAGGGTGAAGTCGGCACGATCCAACCTCTGCTGAGCGTTGCAGACGCTTGCAGATCTAGGGGGATTCCCATTCACACCGATGCAACCCAGGTCATGAGCCAGGCACTTCCGAGCTGGAAGCAGTTACCCGTTGATTTACTGAGCTGCTCGGCCCACAAGTGTGGGGGACCTCGAGGGATCGGCCTGCTGATGACTCGTGAATCGCACCGCTCGACTCTGGAGCCGCTCTTTTCGGGGGGGGGGCAGGAGGGAGGCCTCAGGAGTGGTACTGAATCAGTTGTTTTGGTTGCCGGCATGGCCGCTGCGCTGGATCAGATCGAATGTTGTCCTCCAGTCGATCTCGCTCGATCAGGACAGGGCATCGCTGACCTGCGAGACGCTTTACGCGACCAATTGCTCAGGGATGAACGGCTGACGCTCTGTGGAGATCCAAAGAATCGACTGCCTCACCATCTGTCACTGCTGGTGAGCGATTACAACGGCAAGCCTGTCTCAGGGCGTGGTCTAGTTCGCTGTCTTGATGCGTGCGGATTGGCGGTGAGCAGCGGCAGTGCCTGTTCCTCTGGAAAGGACAGCGACAGCCCTGTCTTGGTCGCCATGGGCACTCCAGTGACCATGCGCCGATCCAGCATCCGAATCAGCCTCGGTCCGTGGATTGAACACAAGCTGCTTGATGAGATTCTGCAGCGCTTTCATGCCGGACTAGAGCAGGCACTCAGCAGTTGATGCTCCAGCGGCAGTACGCTCCGCCCCAATGATCTGACAGACCCTGTTGAGCGCCGTTCTTCCCGCAGATTTATCCGAAGCTGAACAGCGGACTTTCGTGGCTCTCTGTGAGGTCCTCAGCACCAAACGTCGTGGCCGCTGGCAAGTGACCTGGAAGTTTGAGGGCCTTCGTCTACTCGGACCCTCCATCCGACTGACTCAGGCCTTGAGGGATAGCGGTATCAGCCTGTTGCTGGCCTGGCCAGATGCAGGCGCTGCAGCCCTCGCTAAGCGTGATGGACCTGACATTGCTGAGTGCTGCGTCGATCTGAATCAGCTGCAACGCGACCCTGCCTGGGCTGGGCGTGGTGATCTCTTACTGATTGTTGGCGCTCAACCAAGCGATTACGAAACAGTTGAAGCGATCTGCGCTCAGTGGTTTGAACCGGTTGTGTTGTTGAACAGCCGTTTGGAAGATGCTGCAGTCGGAATCGGCAGCGTGGCTCGTCAGCGACGAAAGGGATTTATGTCCACCTGGCAATCGGCCTTTCATTTGGAACCCTTTTTGCAAGGAGCTCTGTTGCAGGAACATCAGCAGCAGTGGGACCTCTTCAGACAGGACTCGGACGGATATCGCTGGGTACAGCAATTCGATGCCCGTCCAGATCAGGAACAGATAGACGAGGCTCTTGCCAGTGCAGGGGATGGTTTGAGACAGACCCTCGGGGCGATGGATCGTTTCATCGACGATCTGCGTGGTTGATACCCAGGCCCATCACTTTTAGTGTTGCCGTCTCAAGCTCACTCCTATGGCCTTCTCTGATCGCCTTCGATCAATGTCCATCATCGACGCAGCCGCAGTGGTTGTTGCTCTGGTGGCTGTCGGAGGTGTGTTGTGGAGTCCGAAGCTCAGTAACACCGTCGCCAGGGCTACAGGGGCCATCCAACCGGTGGAGGTCACTGTGGATGTCCGCAACACCAGTGCTGCGGATCCGGATCAGTTGATCGCGGAAGCTCTGAAATCAGGTCGTACATCCCTGGTGATCCGTAATCAGCCAGCTGGGAGTGTGCAACTGATCAGAATCGATGACATCAGACGTCAGCTTGCATCTGTTCTTCCTGATGGCAGCGTTGTGATGGCTGATGACCCCAACAGGGAGATCCAAGGCATGCTCGATGCCCGTTTCGTTCTCCAGGGAGACGCCACAGTCACCTCGTCCGGTGTTGTCATCGCAGGAACAAAGCTCAAAGTGGGAATTCCTGTAGAACTTGAAGGCCGTTTTTATCGGGTGAACGGAATCGTCAGTGGAGTCTCCGTGCAATGAGAACCATGTTCGTCACCTCTGGATTTTTACTGATTCCTCTGGCCATGCCTGTGGCCGCCAGACAAGTTGATCCGCTGAATATCCCGCCGCCGCCACCAACAGAGCAACCATTCCCCCAGCTGCAGCGTGGTCGTTCTTGCCCAGCTCTTGTCAAAGCTCTTAGAACCAATCTTGGAAGCGAAGCAAGAGTCTGGTCCGTCACTGTTCTCAATAGCGATGGAGATGTTCTTGGGGACGTCAACGGTTCCGTCCCGAGAATTCCAGCGTCCAATCAAAAGTTGATCAGTACGGCCTATGCCCTTGATCGACTTGGCCCTGATTTCCGATTGAAAACCCAGCTGATTCAGAGGTCAGACGGCTCGATGGAGTTGAACGGCCAGGGAGATCCAGATCTTGGAATCGCAGGTCTTCAACGGTTTGTTCTTGCCGCTCTTCGTCAGGGTGGCGCCAGAGGCAACTCTGTGGAGGCCGTCAAACTGATGGTGCGAGAGGAGCCTCGTAGCAACTGGTGGCCAAGCGATTGGCACCCTGCCGATCGTGGTTATGCCTATGGCGCTCCGATTACGCGTCTGGCTCTGACCAGCAATGCCGTTGGTGGTGCCGTAAGCGATCCCTATTTGCGCCTGCAACGACTGTTCCAGCAAGAAGCGATGCGACGCGGCGGAACGGTTCAGATCCAGAGGGGGCAGCCTCTTATTGGAACGATTTCAGCTGTGCATCAGGAGAACGTGGTGCTGCATGAGGAGAGTTCTGCTCCCATGCATGCACTGCTCAGTCTTGCCAACACTGAGAGCCATAATTTCACCGCTGAGGTGCTCCTGCGCCAGGCTTCAGGAGTCTGGGACGTCAGGGCGGCTTCCCGTGCAACGGAGCGCTGGATGGTCGAGCAGGGGTTGCCGATTCAGGGGCTACGAGTGGCCGACGGCAGTGGATTGTCACGCAACAATCGGGTCACGAGCAACACAATTGCAGCTCTGCTGATGCGTATGGATCAACATCCGTACTCCGCTTACTACCAGGCCTCAATGGCCATTGCAGGGCAGAGGGGCACTCTGCGCAATCTTTACCGAGGTTCCGTTCTTGATGGACGCTTCAGAGGCAAGACAGGAACCATCAGCGGCGTTCGAAGCATTTCTGGTTACCTACAAACCGTGGACGGTCCCAGATACGTGAGCATGATTTCCAACGGATCTGTGAGCCCCAACACGGTGATGGGGCAAATCCTGCGATCGGTCCAGAGGTTCAGCCCATGCCCCTCATCTTTCGCACCCGCGAAGCGGCCCGACGTGCTCGGCTGATCGGAACGGTCTTGCCATCTTTGGCATCAACCTCGGATGGATCTTGACGTCCGGTTTGGATTTTCACTAATTCTTGGCGTCCGGCCAGGACCACTTGAGCCATCTCCTTGAGCCTCTGCTCGAGTTCACCGAGGGTCTGTTCGGCATAACGGTTTGCTCCATCCTGCACATTCCCAGCTTCTTGACGGCTCCGCTGAATCAGCGATTCACACTGTTGCTGTGTCTGCTGTCTGAACTGGAGAGCATCTTGGTGAAGTCGCTCGGCTTCAGTCTGAGCTTCTTTCTGCAACCGAAGTCCTTCAACACGAATTTGCTCGAGCTCCTGGAGTGACTGCTGGCGATTGCGCTCATGTTGCTCGGTCAGCTGTCGCTTAAGTTCATTGGCTTCCTGATCAAGTTGTTGCCGTCGTTGCAACGACTCCTGCTCAAGCTGTTGGCGACGGGACGCAAACTGCTGCTCAAGCTGCGCATGCTTCGACTGCATGTCCTGCTCCATCTGGGCGGACTGCTGACGGACGCCCTGCAACATCTGTTCGCACTGTTGGCGAACCTGTTCACGCATGTCGTTGACCTGACGTTCCGCTTCCTGACGGATCGACGCTTGGGCAAGAAGCTGTTCGCGTTGTTGCTGGGCTTTGTTGACGATCTCGTCGGCCTGAGCTCGGGCAGTGGAAATGAACTCATCACGCTTTTGGAGCAGCTGATCGGCCTGCTCGACTTGGCCGGGCACTGCTTCTCGGACCGCGTCAAGCAACTCAACAGCATCCTGCTCGTTAACGAGCCTTCCGCCGCTGAAGGGAACGCGACTTCCCTCCAGAACGATCTCCTCGAGCTGGTCGAGCTGGTCGAGTACGGAGAACCGGATCTCGCTCATCGCTGCGGTTGGTTGAAAGCCGAATTAAAGAACCTCATGAGGTCCTCCGCCACCACCGGGGGGACCATATGGTCGACAGATCCCCCGAAACGGGCCACTTCCTTCACCACAGAACTGCTGAGAAAGCTGTAGTGAGCAGACGTGCTGAGGAACACTGTCTCAAAATCCGGATCCAGTGAACGGTTTGTATGGGCGATCTGCAACTCGTATTCAAAATCGCTCATCGCACGCAGACCACGCAGGATGAGTCGTGTGCCAGAGGATCTGGCGCAGTCAACGGTGAGACCGTCGAAACTGATCACACTCACGTTGCTGAGATGGCCAGTCGAGACACGGATCTGATGCAGTCGCTCATCCAGCGAAAAGGCGGGTGACTTTCCTGGGTTCTGAAGCACCGCAACAATCAGTTCTTCAACAAGTGATGATCCGCGTTCAATCAGATCAAGATGACCGAGGGTCAAAGGGTCGAAGCTGCCTGGATAGAGCGCTTTCATCGCGACAACCTCAGCGGGTGCTGGCCGGATCCTATGCACATCAGCATCACTAGATTCTCGGCATGCCCACCTTGCTCGAGCAACCGGATCGCCTGGAACGTCGGCTGAAGGACATCCCGACCGAACCTGGTTGCTACTTGATGCGTGACGCTGAGGATCGTCTTCTTTACGTCGGCAAATCAAAGAGTCTGCGCAGCAGGGTGCGCAGTTATTTCCGTAGCCGACACGATCTGAGTCCACGCATCCGTTTGATGGTGCGTCAGATCGCTGAGATCGAGTTCATCGTGACCGATAGCGAGGCAGAGGCACTCGCGTTGGAATCCAATCTGATCAAGAACCAGCAGCCGCACTTCAATGTGCTGCTCAAGGATGACAAGAAATATCCCTATCTCTGCATTACTTGGAGTGAGGCTTACCCGAGAATTTTCATCACTCGGCGTCGACGCTTTCGCAGCCCGTTGGATCGTTTCTACGGTCCTTACGTCGATGTGGGTCTGTTGAGGAAAACGTTGTTTCTCGTCAAGCGGGTGTTCCCGCTTAGGCAACGTCCTAGGCCATTGCATCAGGACCGCACCTGTCTGAACTACAACATCGGACGTTGTCCTGGTGTCTGCCAGGAGCAGATCAGCTCAGAGGACTACCACCGCACGCTGCGCAAGGTGGCGATGGTGTTTCAGGGGCGAAGCGACGAGCTTCAGAAACTCCTTCACCAACAGATGGATCGCTATGCCGAACGTCTGGATTTTGAAGCAGCCGCAAAAGTGCGTGATCAGCTCCAAGGTCTTGATCAGCTGACGGCAGATCAGAAAATGAGCCTGCCCGATGCTTCCGTCAGCCGTGATGTGATCGCCATGGCTGCCGATGAACGGCTAGCTGCCGTCCAGTTGTTCCAAATGCGGGCTGGCAAGCTCGTCGGGCGACTCGGCTACATGGCTGATGCTTGCAATCAGGATCCCGGACAGATTCTCCAGCGTGTGATTGAAGAGCACTACAGCCAGGTGGACGCTGTTGAGATCCCTCCCGAGCTGCTCGTTCAGCACCCTCTTCTCCAACAGCCCCTCCTCGAGGAGTGGCTGACGGAACAGCGCGAGCGCAGGGTTCAGATTCACTGCCCGAAGCAGCGTCAGAAAGCAGATCTGATTGAACTGGTTCAGCGCAATGCCGACTATGAGCTCCAACGGGCGAAGCAAGGGCAGGAGCAGCAGGCTCTCGCGACCGAAGATCTCGCTCAGCTTTTGGAGCTGCCTTCGCCACCACGACGGATCGAGGGCTATGACATCAGTCACATTCAGGGCAGCGATGCCGTTGCATCCCAGGTGGTGTTCATTGATGGCCTGCCGGCTAAGCAGCACTATCGCAAGTACAAAATCCGCAGCAGCAGCATCAGGGCTGGGCACAGCGACGATTTCATGGCCATGGCTGAAATCATGCGGCGCCGCTTCCGCCGTTGGTCTCGCGCTAAGGCGGAAGGTGTTGATGTTGGAGCCCTGCGTCATCGGGGAGGAAGTGCCCTGCAGACCGATGGTCTTAATGACTGGCCGGATGTGGTGATGATTGACGGAGGAAAGGGCCAGCTCTCCGCGGTGATGGAAGCTCTTAGAGAGCTTGACCTGCAACAGGATCTCAATGTCTGTTCTCTGGCCAAGCAAAGAGAAGAAATTTTTCTACCAGGTGAAAGTCAGCCGCTGGAGAGCGAACCCGATCAGCTCGGCGTGGCCCTGTTGCGTCGCCTTCGCGATGAAGCTCACCGGTTTGCAGTGAGCTTCCATCGACAGCAGAGGGGTGAGCGGATGAAACGATCACGTCTGTCTGACATTCCAGGCGTCGGTCCAAAACGCGTGAAAGATCTGCTGGGTCATTTCCATTCCATCGATGCCATTCAGCTGGCACCGGTTGAAACACTCGCTCTGGCGCCAGGTGTTGGTCTGGCACTGGCTCGAGACATCCATCGCTTCTTCCATCCTGATGAAGATGGAAATCAAGAGGGAGAGCAGGATGGGCAGATTAAAGACCCGGACTCTTCAACGCCATGATCCGTGCTTTCACGTTGGCCGCACTGGTGATTGGTCTGGTGGTTGGTCTGATGACTCCTGCTGTGGTCAACGCCTCGCCGGGGCTCTGCACTGGTCCGGTTTGTGCAGATGACATCACACGCAGTGCCAAGAATCACTGGCAGCTCGTGCTGAAACTCAACGACCAGCTTGGCCATCGAGAAAAGGTTGTGATGAACTGCAGAGCGGGCCAGCTCAGTCCCATGTCTGGTCCGGTGGACAGGGCTTACGCCACCTCCATCGGACGACGTGCATGTCGTCTGGCCGGGGAGGAATGAAGTTGGAGCTCACCCTCGTTTATCCGAATCAGCTGTTTGCCGATCACCCGAGCTTGAAGCCAGGCCGGCCAGTGGCCCTGATTGAGGATCCGCTCTTCTTCGGCACGGATCCGCACTGGCCGATGCAGGTGCATCGTCAGCGCTTGCTGCTGCATCGATGCTCGATGTCTGTCTATGTAGAAGGCCTTCAAGAACGGGGTTTCACAGTTCTTGAACGTCGCCACCACCAGGCAGCAGACACTCAGGGGCACCTCCAGGCTCTATTCGCCCTGGGTTACAGGCACTTCCATCTGGCGGATCCAGTTGACGATTTGCTGAGTCAACGCCTGCATCGTTTTGCTGAGCGAAACGATTGCAAGCTCAACATCAGCGCAACTCCGATGCTGCTAACACCGGATTCCGTGATCAACGAGCACTTCGCGACCGGACGCAAGCCTCTCATGGCCAAGTTCTATGAAATGCAACGTAAACGCCTAAACGTTCTTCTCGAAGCTGATGGGAGCCCGGTCGGAGGTCGTTGGAGTTTTGACGCCGACAACCGCAAAAAGCTGCCGAAAGGAATCGCTGTTCCTCAGGAACCAAAAGCCAGTTCCGCTGCTGTAGTGGATCGGTCGCGTCAGGAGTTGGAACAGGAGAACCTCCCTTTGATCGGTCGTTGGGATCTGTTCGCTTATCCGCTTGACCATGATTCTGCGGATGCCTGGTTGCAGGACTTTCTGAGCAATCGACTACGGGATTTTGGTGCCTATGAAGACGCCATCAGCACGCAGCATCGGGTGATGTGGCACAGCGTGCTGACCCCAATGCTCAATATCGGCCTGCTGACACCGCAGCAGATTCTCGATCGCACACTTCAAAGGGCCGCGGAGGGGGACGTGCCGCTCAATTCGCTCGAAGGTTTCATTCGCCAGATTATTGGCTGGCGAGAGTTCATGGCGGCGATGTACAAGCTCCATGGGGTGAAGATGCGTACCGGTAATTTCTGGAACTTCGAGGACAGGCCAATCCCCGAGGCCTTCTATCAGGGCACGACTGGTTTGCCCCCGATCGATGACGCTATTCACCATGCTTTGAATACCGGCTATTGCCATCACATCGAGCGATTGATGTTGCTGGGCAATGTGATGCTGCTTTGCGGCTTTCATCCCAACCGTGTCTACAGCTGGTTCATGGAGCTGTTCGTGGACGCCTACGACTGGGTGATGGTCCCCAATGTCTACGGGATGAGTCAATTCGCTGATGGAGGACTGTTCTCGACCAAGCCCTATCTCTCCGGATCGAATTACGTTCGCAAAATGTCGGATTACCGGAGGGGTGAGTGGTGCGAGATCTGGGATGGACTTTTCTGGAGTTTCATCAAGACACACGAGAACTTCTTCCGAAGCCAGTTCCGGCTGGCGATGATGGCTCGCAACCTGGACCGTATGGATCCGGCGGTGTTGGTCGCTCATCAACGCCGGGCTGACGGATTCTTTGAGTCGATGACCTGAACCCTGTTTATGGTCAATTCATACCGTTCCGTTTGATGTCGCTTCCTCCTGAGGCCTATCTCTGGTTCAAAACACTGCACATCGTTGGTGTGGTGGTTTGGTTTGCTGGCTTGTTCTATCTAGTGAGGCTGTTCATCTATCACGTCGAAGCTGAAGAACTGGAACCAGAGCTGCGGGTGGCGTTCCAACAGCAGTACAGCTTGATGGAGAAACGCCTTGCCAACATCATCACGACCCCAGGGATGGTGGTTGCCGTATCGATGGCGATCTGTCTGTTGATCGCTCAGCCTGCGTGGCTTCAGCAAGGCTGGATGCACGCCAAACTCGCCTTCGTGGCTGCTCTAGTGGCCTATCACGCCTTTTGCTACAGGGTGATGGCTCAGTTGCAGGCCGGTACCTTCAGTTGGAACGGAAAACAGCTGCGGGCACTGAATGAGTTGCCGACACTGCTGTTGGTGATTGTGGTGATGCTGGTGGTGTTTAAAACCCAGTTCCCTACTAGTGCTGCCACCTGGTTCATCGTTGCTTTGGTGGTCTTCATGGCGGGCTCGATTCAGTTTTACGCTCGCTGGCGCCGTCTTCGAGCTGAGGCGGCTGCAGACGAGGCTGCTGCCCACGAAGCTGCAGCACTTAAGGCAGCTAACAGTGTTGCTGGAAACGAAGCCGCCTCCACAGAGGCCACCCATGCCGGCTGATCACCATCCTTTGAGGTCTGTACTGGAGACGGTCGGTCCCGATAGCTGCCCAGGACAATTCAATTTTCATTGCCACACCCTTTGCAGTGACGGCAGTCTTGAACCTCTGGCACTGATTCAGCAGGCCTCTGCCAAAGGGCTTACCCAACTGGCTGTGACGGATCACCATTCCAGTTTGTCGTTCCAACCCATGCAGGACTGGCTCAAACAGCAGCGTGATTGCGGTCAAACGGTCCCATATCTCTGGAGCGGCATGGAAATCAGTGCAATCCTGCGCGGTTGCCTGGTTCACGTTCTTGCCCTCGGTTTCGAACCGGCTCACAGGTCACTTGCTATTTACAACCACGGTGATGCAGCTGTGGGGGAAGCACTCAGAGCCGAGAGCGTCTGTGAAGCAATTCATGATGCTGGAGGGCTGGCGATTCTTGCCCATCCAGGTCGGTACAGAGTCGGCTTCGCTGATCTGATTGATGCCGCTGCAGAACTTGGATTTGACGGAGGTGAAGCCTGGTACGACTACGACATGCAACCCCGTTGGAGCTGGTCTCCCGTGGTCTGTGAAGCCATTGATCGCCGCTTGAAGAACCTTGGCCTTTTGCGTACGTGTGGAACAGACAGTCACGGCTTAGACCTAGAAGGTCGCTAAGTTCGACGCACTTCCCTGTCTGTGGGTATGGGCCTCTTCGATCGTCTGCTTAATTCCAGCTCGGATCAAAACGAGCCCCAAACCGGTCCAAAGGCAGAGAAAGCCAAGCCGGAAGCCTTCTTCCTCGACAGCGACAAGTCTTCGTCGCTGGGAGATCGCAATTACATGCGCGAGGCCAAAACCATCCGACGTACCTTTCCTGGAACACTCGATAGTCCAGGTGGCAAAGAATTAGTCACTGAGGTCGATGCCCTGGATCTCAAGGTTGACAAGCGCACGGAGGGCCTCGGTGGTACTCAGGTGAAAGAGGAGGTGACTAGGGTCATCCAAGACGGCATTCCCAAGCCGGTGAAGAAGACCTTTGCCGAAACGATGACCCAGTCAGAGCTGGATCAGAAACTCAAAGGCAACGCTTTGATCCAAGCAGGTGTCAACGCCACGGCTGCTGCCGATGCAGCTCCATTGGCCCGTAAACAAGAGCTCAAACCCAAGGAAGAACCGAAGGCGTCCACCTCAGGTTCGCAAAAGAGTAATAAGCCAGGGTCAATCGATCCGTTCCTCTCCATGGTTCGGGACCTCAATAAATAAGTCCGCCAATCAGCGGTTGAAGTCATTTCCTTCAACCGCTCGCTCCGATTCGAGCAACAAGAGTCTGATTGCATCCAGGAGCGAGGCATCGGGGTTGGCCCAGAGACCCCTTGTCGCAGCCTCCAGACAACGTTCGGCCATGTCTCTCATGACCCAGGGGTTCCGTTGCAACAGGAAGTCTTTGACATCTTCAGCCAGCAACCAGCTTTCAGCGATTTTCTCGTAACACCAATCCGGGACTGAGCCGGTGGTGGCGTCATAGGCGAACAAATAATCAAGACTGGCACCCATCTCAAAGGCGCCCTTGTATCCGTGTTGCTTCATCCCCTCGATCCATCGGGGGTTGAGCATTCTGCTGCGGACAACCTTGTCGATCTCCCTATACAGACGATGAATCCTTAACCGCTCGCTTCGGGAGTGATCAGCAAAGAACAGTTTCGGATCTCTGCCGCTGACTCGGTTCACTGCAGCCGCTAGGCCCCCCTGGAACTGGTAGTAGTCATCAGAATCGAGTAGGTCATGTTCTCTGTTGTCCTGGTTGTGCAGAACAACCTGAACGTCCTGGAGAGCCTGTTCGAGCCCGGCTCGGTCGTTATGGGCTATCGCTTCCGCGTCATAGCGCCAGGAACTCCAGGCGAGATAAGCCTCTCCGAGCTCATCTCGCCGTTCCCACTGACCTGAGTCCATCAGGGCCTGAAGTCCAGCTCCGTACGATCCTGGTGCGGATCCAAACAGTCGGGACTGAGGTCCCTTGCTGCGTGTCACCGCTGCAAGGGGATTGTCGCTGTCGGATTCATCAAGCCCAGCGACCATGGACAGCGCACGATCGACCCAGGCAAGCAGCTGGGGGAAGGCATCCCGGAATAAACCCGACATGCGCAGAGTGACGTCGACGCGAGGGCGATCCAGCAGGGTCAGCGGAATCAACTCGAGGTCCACCATGCGCCGCGTAGGGCCATCCCAAACGGGACGCACGCCCAGTAAGGCCAACATCTGTGCAATGTCTTCACCTCCATTGCGCATCGTGGCTGTTCCCCAGACCGATAAGGCCAAATGCCGCAGTGGTTCTCCCTCTTCGAGTTCGTACAGATCCAGTAGCTGTTCGGCACTGCGACGTCCTAGATCCCAGGCCGCTTCCGTCGGTAGACCTCTCAGATCCACGGAATAAAAATTGCGCCCCGTCGGCAGCACGTCATCCCGTCCACGGGTTGGTGCACCAGAGGGACCACTGGCGATGCGTCGGCCGCCAGCTGCTGCCAGGACGGCGCGATGTTCATGACTGGCCGACTGCAGCAATCGAGGCCAGAGATCAGTCTTGATGAACTGGAGTGGACCGGGCAGGGTCTCTGAGCTCAGCAGTTGCTGAAAGCAGTTGTTCAGTGGCTTTGCAGGATCATGCGATTCCCATCCGTCGCCGTCGGTCAGCTGCAGGAGAAGCTGTTCCGCCTGATCCTCGACCCAATCCACCGCATCGCTGAGTCGCCGGGGTTGATGGCAACCATGGCGTTCAAGGATCTGGCGATCCTGATCCGACAACAGAGCTCCGTCCTCGTCCTTCCAGGGATCGCACTCAAGGCCAATACTGCGGCTCATCCACTGGGTCAGCCCTGGCCGATCAGAGGCCGGGGAGCGGGCGATTGCCAGCAACAACTCCGCCAGCTGCATTGGTTGGGGATGCTCACCCAGACGATGCAGGCCGGTCTTGATCTGTGCTTCCTTGAGCTCACATAGGTAGGTCTCAACTTGCTCCAGCAAGTCGTTGATGTCTGCTGACGAGCTTTGTTTCGCCAGGATCGTCTCGATCATTGGCCAGTTCAGATCGATCAGCAGCTGGATCAGCTGTTGTTGGATCTGAGCGCACCGGGAGGAACCAAGTTGACTCGCTTCGATGTATTCATCCAGAAGTGACTCCAGGGACAGCATGTTTCCATGCAGACCGGCCCGGCCGAGGGGTGGTGTGAGGTGGTCCAGGATCACCGCATGCCCGCGGCGTTTGGCCTGTGAACCCTCGCCCGGATCGTTGACGATGAATGGATAGAGGTGGGGGATGGCACCCAGTGCGAGTGCAGGAGCACAGCAGGGGCTGAGACCCACTGATTTCCCCGGCAGCCACTCAGCACTGCCGTGCTTGCCCACATGCAGCATCAGGTCACAGTGATGGACCTCACGTAGCCAGAGGTACTGAGCCAGATAGCGATGGGGAGGGGGCAGGTCCGGCGAATGCAGATCACTGAGCTGATCGGCGTCGTAGCCACGACTGGGCTGCACCAGAACAACCACCCGGCCGAATCGCACACCGTGGATCGCGAAGCCGAGCGGCTCAAGATCAACAGCATTCTCTGGTGGACCCCAGCGTTCCAAAATCGGTGATCTAGCTACCTCAGGCAGTGATCTCCACCAGTGCTGGTAGTGAGACAGCGGCAGATAAGTCATTGGTGGCCTGGTGTGACTTTCCGGATCGTTGGTGCGACCGTCGAGAACCTGTTGGATCAGGAGTTCTGGATCCTCCGGCAGACGCTCACCAAGATCGAACCCGTCATCGCGAAGCCAGCGGAGGATGTTGAGACAGCTGGCGGGCGTATCGAGTCCGACACCATTCGCCAGGCGGCCATTTCTGAGGGGGTAATTCGCCAAGACCAGTGCGAGTGAACGCTGTTTGGCCTCCGTAGAACGCAATCTGACCCAGGCCTTGGCGTGCTCAGCAATCCAATTCAACCCAGCATCATCAGGTTCAAGCCGTTTTACCGCCGTGCACAAACGCTCATCCGCGCGGTCCACTTCGCGAAAGGCGCCGATGCGTGTCGTGATGCGACCATCCAGCTCGGGCAGCACAACCTGAAGGGATAGATCAATGGGATCCAATCCTTGAAAGGAGTCCTGCCAGCGGTCACGGGATCGTCCGGAGCTCAGCATCTGCAGAACAGGACGATCCAGTTCATCCCAGAGGGGTGCCCCAAGTCCTGCTTCCGAGAACTGAACAGATGCAAATGACGTGGAGGTGATGACCAGCTCCACGTCCTGCTGCCGGTAAAGGTCCTTCACGGCCCTCTGTACGGCCAGATCACGCAGGCTGCTCACCCAAAGTGCTTTTGGGACCAGTCCCTGGGATCGAAGGGCTTCGAGCAGAACATCACACCAATGAACATCGGCTGATTGGCGATGGGCGCGGTACAAAAGCACGCCGATCCTCGGCCCCTCTTCCTGCCGCCAGTCGTAGGGGTCGGGATCGGGACTAGCCGTCAACGTCAGTGACGGTGGATCCGTGGCAAAAGCCTTGTCCGAAGCAGTGGAGAGAATCCATTGAAGTCCGTCGAGCCACTGTTGGAGATTGTCTGCTCCGCCTTCTCGCAGCAGCAACGCCATCGCATCACAGAAGGGCTCAGGCTGGCTACTCAGCGAATGCAGTTCACGGTCCTGCTCTGACGTTCCGGCCAACACAAGCAGCTGCCGGCCCGGTTGATTGGCAAGCCATGAGCAGCACTGCTCCAAGCCGTAGGACCAGTGACCACGACCACCGAGTAGTCGGATCACGATCAGCTGCGTCTCGCCCGTGCAGACGGCCAGGTAATGATCGATCTGGGCTGGATGTGAGAGGGAATCAAGCGGCAACGCACGGATACCGTCGTGCCAAAACGATTGCTTCTGCGTGTCCAGAACTCTTGCCAAGGCGGAGATATCCGAGCTGGCGCTGGTGAGAAACAACACCGGCGCAGTGGGTTGCTCCACGTAGGAGATCGGCCCATCGGTGTCGGCCCCTGGCAGGCTGCTTAGGCGATGCATGTCCCCATTCTCCAGAGGACAAGACGATCGGGAACTGACAAGTGAGAAGATCTGGTCAACGGACCCTCAGCGATGCATCAGTTCCTTCCCTACGCCTGGTTCCAGGGACGCTGCGTTCCTTTCGAGGAGGCCAAGGTGTCGGTTGCGACGCATGCACTGCATTACGGCACAGGAGCCTTTGGCGGGATGCGGGCCATTCCAGATCCCATCAAGCCTGGAGGAATGCTTTTGTTCCGTGCCGACCGTCATGCCAGGCGACTCTCTCAGAGCGCTCATTTGTTGATGGCTGAGCTCAGTGAAGAGACCGTGATGGAAGCGCTGACGGCCATGCTCCACGTCAATAAACCCACCAAACCGATTTATCTAAGGCCATTTGTCTACACAAGCGATCTCGGTATTGCGCCAAGACTTCACAACATCGAGACCGATTTTCTGATTTACGGGCTGGAGTTGGGTGACTATCTCTCACCGGATGGAGTGAGTTGTCGCATCAGCAGCTGGACCCGTCAGGAGGATCGTTCACTGCCCCTGCGCGGCAAAATCAGCGGGGCTTACATCACCAGCTCACTAGCGAAGTCGGAGGCTGTCGCCAGTGGATTTGACGAAGCTCTGCTGATGAACACTCGCGGCAAGGTGAGCGAGGCCAGTGGTATGAACCTGTTCATCGTGCGTGACGGCCAGCTGATCACCCCTGGCGTAGACCAGGACATTCTTGAGGGGATCACGCGGGCCAGCGTGATTGAACTGGCCAAGGGCATGGGTATTGATGTGATCGAGCGACCTGTTGATAAGACCGAGCTGTTCATTGCTGATGAAGTGTTCCTGACAGGAACTGCTGCCAAGATCACTCCGATCCGTCAACTTGAAACAACGGTTCTCTCCCAACAGAGACCGCTGATGGAAGCACTTCGATCCAAGCTGGTCGCCATCACGGAGGGCCGTGATGAGCAGTACGCGCACTGGATTACCCGTATTGAACTCGAGAGCTGAACCTAGAGTCGTCTGTGGCTCTGGCTTCAGAGGGGGGATCTGACGCCCGGCATTTCTTAGAATGAATTCACCGATCCAGTGGTGATGCAGGCAGTTCAGACGAAATCCATCACCGAATCGTCCCGCTTCCTGAAGCGTCTGCACGATCCCAGTCGTCCCGTTCTGGTCTTTGACGGTGCCACCGGCACCTCCCTGCAGCAGATGGATTTGTCTGCCGATGATTTCGGCGGTGAAGTTCTCGAGGGTTGCAACGAAAACCTTGTGATCACGCGCCCGGATGCGGTGCAGGCTGTGCATCGCCAGTTTCTTGAGGCTGGTTGTGATGTGATCGAGACAGATACGTTCGGCGCAGCGTCTGTGGTGTTGGTGGAATATGACCTGGAAGATCAGGCGTTTGTTCTCAATAAACGTGCAGCGGAGCTGGCTCGTGAGCTGGCTGATGAATACAGCACTGCGGATAAGCCGCGCTTTGTTGCCGGTTCGATGGGGCCAACCACGAAGCTCCCCACCCTCGGTCACATTGATTTCGACACGCTACGAGCCTCCTTTTGTGAACAGGCAGCAGGGCTGATTGCCGGTGATGTGGATCTGTTCATCATCGAGACCTGCCAGGACGTGCTTCAGATCAAAGCAGCTCTTCAGGGTGTTGAGGACGCCTTTGAAGCCAGTGGCGAACGGCGTCCGCTGATGGTTTCCGTAACGATGGAAACCACGGGAACCATGTTGGTTGGCTCTGATATCGCAGCCGTGGTCTCGATTCTTGAACCGTTTCCGATTGACGTGCTCGGTTTGAACTGTGCCACCGGTCCTGAGCAGATGAAGGAGCACATCAAGTATCTGGCCGAGTACTCGCCCTTTGTGGTGAGCTGCATTCCCAATGCCGGACTTCCCGAGAACATCGGCGGCGTTGCCCACTACAGGCTCACTCCCATTGAGCTGAAAATGCAGCTCATGCACTTCGTGGAGGATCTTGGCGTTCAGGTAATCGGGGGCTGTTGCGGTACTACCCCTGCCCATATCAAAGCGCTTTCAGAAATTTCCGACGAACTGAAACCGGCCAACAGGACAGTGAGGACTCATCACCTTGAACGCCAGCAGTTGGGTTATGAGCCGGCGGCAGCTTCTCTCTATGGGGCCACTCCTTACTTCCAGGACAACTCCTTCCTGATCATTGGCGAGCGACTCAATGCGAGCGGTTCAAGAAAGGTGCGTGAGCTGCTCAATGAAGAAGATTGGGATGGCCTTGTTGGATTGGCACGGGGCCAGTTGAAAGAGAACGCACATGTACTCGATGTGAACGTCGACTATGTGGGACGCGACGGTGAGAAAGATATGCATGAACTGGTGACTCGTGTGGTCACCAATGTGAATCTGCCTCTGATGCTCGACTCAACTGAGTGGCAGAAAATGGAGGCAGGACTGAAAGTTGCTGGCGGAAAATGCATCCTCAATTCCACGAATTATGAAGATGGGGATGAGCGCTTTTTCAAAGTACTCGAATTGGCTCGCCGTTATGGCGCAGCTGTGGTGATTGGCACCATTGATGAAGAAGGAATGGCGCGAACTGCTAAGAAAAAAGTCGCAATCGCAAAACGGGCTTACAGAGATGCTGTTGAGTTTGGTATTCCGGCTCGGGAAATTTTTTATGACCCTCTCGCACTCCCTATTTCAACGGGGATTGAGGAAGACCGGCGCAATGCAATTGAGACTATTGAGTCGATTCGCAGAATTCGCAGCGAATTGCCAGGAGTTCATATTGTTCTCGGGGTCTCGAATGTCAGCTTTGGTCTATCTCCAGCTGCGAGGATTACGCTGAATTCAGTTTTCCTTCATGACTGCTGCGAGGCAGGAATGGATGCGGCAATTGTTTCTCCCGTGAAGATTCTTCCTCTCATCAAAATTGAGGAGGATCATCAGCAGGTTTGTCGCGACTTGATCAACGATTCGCGCCGCTTTGATGGTGATGTTTGCATCTATGATCCACTCACAGAGCTCACCACACTGTTTGAAGGTGTCAGCACCAAAGAGGCCCGCTCCTCTGGTCCTTCTTTAGCAGATCTTCCTGTTGAGGAAAGACTAAAGCAGCATATTATTGATGGTGAACGGATCGGACTTGAAGAGGCTCTCAATGAGGGTCTTGAGAATTACAAACCTCTTGAAATCGTCAATACTTTCCTTCTCAATGGAATGAAGGTTGTTGGAGAGCTTTTTGGCTCAGGTCAGATGCAACTTCCTTTCGTATTGCAATCTGCTGAAACGATGAAATCTGCAGTCGCTTTTCTCGAGCCGCACATGGAGAAAAGTGATGGCGAGCGGTCGGCGAAGGCAAAATTCCTGATTGCCACAGTGAAGGGTGATGTTCATGATATTGGCAAAAATCTTGTAGATATCATCCTTACTAATAACGGTTACGAGGTGATCAATTTAGGAATCAAGCAAGATGTTGGAGCCATCATTGCTGCTCAGGAGCAACATCAGGCTGATTGCATTGCCATGAGTGGACTTCTTGTGAAATCCACCGCGTTTATGAAGGACAATCTCTCGGCCTTCAATGAAGCTGGAATCAACGTTCCAGTTGTGTTGGGCGGAGCTGCTTTAACGCCCCGATTTGTCAATAAAGACTGCAGTGAGGTTTACAACGGCAAGGTTCTCTATGGCAGGGACGCTTTCACGGATCTGCGTTTCATGGATGCCTTTGTTGATGCCCGTGAGTCCGAGTCGTGGGACAACGAAAAAGGGTTCCTGAATGGCACCCCAGACGGCCTGACCCTCGGGGGTGAATCAGGTTCCCACTCTGAGCCCGCTACAGCTGACGATTCGAATCCGACTGAAAATGCCAAAGAGGTCAAAGCAGACCTTGTCCCGGTCAGTTTCGTTCGATCCGACACCGTGCCTGAGGAAGAGGCTGTTCAGCCTTCTTTTCTGGGTCCGAAGGTGTTGCAAGGTGAGGCAGACATCCCTCTTCCTGAGGTGATGGCCTATCTCGACCGACAAGCCCTGTTTGCCGGACAATGGCAGATGCGCAAAGTCAAAGGTCAGTCAAGGGAAGACTATGAGGCTGATCTGCAGATCAAAGCAGAACCGGTTCTACAGGCCTGGCTTCAACGCTCAATCGACGAAAGCCTCCTGCACCCCTCTGTTGCCTATGGATATTTCCCCTGCGGACGTGAGGGCAACGATGTTGTTGTGTTCGATCCGGACGGATCCCGTCAGCTCGGGCGTTTTTCATTACCGCGTCAGCGTGGTGGGAATCGCTATTGCATTGCCGATTTCTACAGAGACCTCGCTGATGGGGGGCCCAGCGATGTTCTGCCCATGCAAGCGGTCACCATGGGGGAACAGGCTTCAGTCTTCGCTCAACAGCTGTTCGAGGCTGATTCCTACAGCGATTACCTGTTCTTCCATGGATTGGCTGTCCAGATGGCCGAAGCCTTGGCCGAATGGACCCATGCACGCGTGAGGCGTGAATGCGGTTTTGCTGATCCCGAGGGGATGCAGCTCAAGGATGTGTTGGCTCAGCGCTACCGAGGCAGTCGTTACTCCTTCGGTTACCCGGCATGTCCCAACGTTGCGGATTCACGGCAGCAGTTGCTGTGGCTCGGCGCTGATCGTGTCGGCCTGAGCATGGATGAAGGTGACCAGCTGCATCCGGAACAGAGCACTACTGCCCTCGTTGCGTTGCACAGCAAAGCTCGTTATTTCAGCGCCTGAGCAAGAACGCTGCTGCAGACTGCAGCCTTCTTCAACTGCATCACCATGGATCTCAGTGGGCCCGGCGCCATCGATGAAGCGATCAATGCAGGGATCGATCTGGATGGATCTCCTCTGCCCGCTCAGATGTTGACGCTTTACAAGGAGGTCATGACCCTTGAAAGCCAGCGCAAGCGCAGTGGGGTGCGCAAATCGATGCGGAATCGGGTGGTCAAGACTGGATCCAAGCATTTTGATCAGGCAACACTCAATCAGCGCCTGATCGATGCTGGCTGGGAGGGCCTCAAGGCCAAGGAGATCAGCTTCTTCTACGGCTGACCCAAGTCTCTGATGGAGCTCTGCCGATCATTCCTGGGAGAGCTTTTCCATCGTGTCGATCACTTCCTGCTGAAATTCGTCGAGTGCGCTTGACTCGCTGAGGTCGATTCCCTCTCCAGCAGCATTCTGGGACAGGTCCTGGAAGTGGAGTGCCCCCTCACCATTGGCAAGAAACTCAATCGCCGAGGGTTCCCCGCTTTCGCGGAAGGCGTCGCAGAGGGCGATGAACGCTGCGTCTTCAGTGAACTCCCAATCCATCGAGGAGGCATAACTGATTGACCTTTACAGCCTCGCCCCCGGGATCCGTCAACCATCTTGTCTCGGAATGTGCCACTCCTTCGGCAGACTCCTCATGGATTCCATGGCTTCATGAGCTCTGAAACATTGCCCGAGATCAAAGGCCAGACCAATGATTTGAACGTATTAGGCAACCCTTTGGAAGTGTGCAGTTGTCAACCAATGACCGGGTGGTTCAGAGATGGACACTGTCGAACCAATGTGGGGGACCTTGGACGTCACAGCGTCTGCTGCGTGATGACGGAAAGCTTTCTCAGCTACAGCAGTGCCCAGGGCAATGATCTGAGTACCCCGATGCCTGAGTTTGGTTTTCCAGGTCTTCAACCTGGAGATCACTGGTGTGTGTGTGCACCTCGATGGAAGGAAGCCCATGACGATGGAATGGCTCCGCCGGTTCTGTTGAACTCCACTGAGAGCAGCACCGTTGAGATCATTCCACTGGAGATTCTCAAAAAGCATGCTCACCAAGGAATGTCCTGACCATCCCAGGCGAGAAACCGACCGCTGTCGGTTGGTGTTTGATGCAGCAGGACATCTAGGAGATGCCCTGCTGCCCTTTCAGGGCTGAACAGCTTCTCTTTGGGTACAAAGCTCTGAAAAGGCTGCGAAAGGGCTGTGTCTGTCGTTCCAGGGTGCAGAAGAGTCACGGTGGCAAGCGGCAGTCGCCGACCCCACTCAAGACTCAGACAACGCAGCATCATGTTCTGCGCAGCCTTGGCACCGCGATAGGCATACCAACCTCCACTGCGGTTATCGCTAATGCTGCCGACCCTGGCACTCAGGCTCGCGAAATGAAAGGGTCTGTCTCTGGTCAAGACAGGCTCGACTGACTTGGCCAGCAGCAATGGTCCGGCCGCGTTGATGGCAAATGAATCGAGCAGAGCAGATTGCTCAGCATGTTGAAGCCGTTTTTCAGGTTGGTACGAAGGACCGTGGAGACGACCGGTCGCATTGATCACAACTCTCAGCGGCTGGGAATCGGCAATCAGCTGTTCGGTCAGTTGGCTGAGACTGTCCGGACATTGGAGGTCAACGGTCCAGATGTCATTCGACAACGGATGACGGGTCGCCAGCGTCACCTCCAGTGATGGATGGCGACGTGCAAGCTCCATACTCAATGCCCGGCCGATTCCGCCGGCTCCAACCACCAAAGCTCGTCCTTGCCAGCTATCGGTGCACATTTCAGGCATGATTCGAACGCCGTCTCAGCGGGTATGCGACACGTTCGACCACTGTTGCTGACTCTGACGGCGAGTGCGGGGCTTGCCGCATTGATCGCTTGGTCCAATAGTGCTGTGCGCTTCAAAACAGCCAGTCAAGACACAGAGGCTCTGCTTAGCGCATTGTTCGATGCTGAAGCTCAGCGCAACAACCAGAAGCATCAGCAGAAAACTGGATCTGTCCCTGCGGTGCTTCCCCAGACGAAGACCGTGGATCCTCAGGTACGCATCGCCTTGTTGAGTCAGAGTCCCTTGAGGCAAGTCAAGACTCAGAACGGAGCTGACTGCAGGAATCAGGGTGGGATCCCTGTTCAGCCAGAGGTCATCAATGAAATGCTCGCCAAGTCAACCACCGGTCTTGTGAGTTGCGGAGGTACTCGTGGATCGGTGCTTGTGAACGGTCGTGCCTACGAAGGAATCATTTATCTGCTCAACAGGGGGCAGGGATGGCTCGCCATCAACCAAATCAACCTTGAGCGCTATGTGGCTTCCGTTGTTGGAGCTGAAATGCCCAGTCACTGGAATGGTGAAGCTCTCAAGGCTCAGGCCGTAGCCGCTCGCTCCTATGGCCTTGTTCATATGCTCCGCCCAGCGGCCAGCGACTGGAACCTTGGAGATACGACCCGCTGGCAGGCTTACGCCGGAAGAACAACCAGCAGCGATTCAACGATTCAGGCCACTGAATTAACACGAGGACTGGTGTTGAGCTTTAAAGGAGGCTTGGTTGAGTCGTTGTATGCAGCCACTCAAAAAATCTCTGATGAAGCGCACGGACATCTTGGTGCAAGCATGAGTCAGCATGGTGCTCAGGAGCTGGCACAACAGGGGCTTCGATTCAACGAGATCCTTGGCAGGTATTACGCCGGTGCATCGCTGGCAAGGATCAAATCCGATGGGTGAGAAGCATTTCTGGTCGAAGGCCCTGGAGCGCTCTGAACAAGCCAGGAGCTGTGGTGCTCTGGTTCCTCTCAGTACGTCCACCATCGAGTTCTCGGGGCCCAGTGCGGAGCAGTTCGAACTGCGGCAGCTGAATGCCGCACTTCCAAAACATCACAGGCCAGAAGGGCCCAAACCCAACCCTTTTCGTCCCTGGGACGCGCAACTGGAGATCGAACGCATCTACCACAGTCATGTTTTGATCCTCAACAAATACCCCGTTCAGTGCGGGCACATGCTGCTCATCACCCAAGGCTGGGCATCCCAAATCAACTGGCTTCAACCTGATGATTGGCGTGCCCTGGTGCGGGTCGACCGGGACAGCACAGGTCTGTGGTTCTTCAACAGCGGTCCCAGAGCCGGCGCAAGTCAGCCCCATCGTCATCTTCAGCTGTTGCCCCGTCACCCCGGGGAGCGCATCTGCCCGCGACTGTCCTGGTTTACGGATCGACTGCAAATGCCAGCTGCCACGACGGACAACGGTCAGATCACCGATCCGCTGGTCAAGAGCTGTGTCATCGCTCAACGTCCCCAATCAAGAAATCCAGACGTCGAGGCTGATCTCCTCCACGATCTCTATCGCTCACTGGCCAAACGATTAGGACTCGGTGATCAGTCCACACATCAGCCTCCCGCCGTTCCTTACAACTTGCTATTGACCGAAAAATGGATGGCGTTGATCAAACGCAGTCAAGACCAAGACAAGGGATTCAGTGTCAACGCACTGGGATTTGCTGGTTATCTGCTCGCGACCCAACGTTCAGATCTGACTTGGCTTCAGAACCACGGTGGTGAACAGTTGCTCAGGCAGGTTGTTCCGGACCTCAGTGGTTTCACGGATGCAGTGAACTGATCGGTGATGTCTGCCTGAAGGAGTCCATCGCTCCATTCGAACGACCCATGAACAGACAGACGACGAGACGAAATGCACGGGTTGAGACCCACATGCTGCTTGTGAAACCATTGGCCAAACGTTACGCGGCAAAAACAGGTCAAGATCCAGACGATCTTCAGCAAGTCGGTTTGCTGGGTTTACTTAGGGCCGCTGAACGCTATGAAGGCGAAAGAGACATTCCATTCCCCGTCTTCGCACGACCGCATATCAGGGGGGCGATTCTGCACTATTTGCGGGATAAAGCCGCGATGATCCGACTTCCTCGCGCCGTCCAAATCAGCAATCGGGACACTGGCGCGGGATTTAATGCGGCCTCGCAACAACGCCGATTCATACCGCTTGAAGAAGAACTGATCAGCCAAGCGATTGATCAGGGCAACGTCTTGGATCAAATGGAACGACGGCAGAAACTGGAACAAGCCATGCATCGATTAACCAGAAACGAACAGGGGGCTCTGGTGGAGGTGATCCTCAAAGGGCGAAGCCTGAGAGACGTGGCTCAACAAACTGGCGTCAGCGCCATGACCGTTCAGCGCCGTGTCAAGCGCGGGCTTACACAGCTGCGTGAACAACTCAGTGTTCAGCTGGAGCTGGCCTGATCTCGTTCGATCTGCTGTTCAAGAGTGCTGATCGCGGCCGTCACAGCTGCGATCTGACGCTCGAGCCCATCACGCCAGAAGCGCATCATGCGCAGTTTGCGCTCCTGGTGATGACGCTGCCATTCTCCGTCTGCGCATGGGGAGCAGCCAAAAGGAGGAAACATCTGCGGGGTGTCAATAACTGGTGCCATCCTGGCCAAAAAGGGCCCATCACCGCGTCATCGAAATCGCTTGGCGGTTTTTCCTCTGGCGATTAAGTTTGGAACTTGAGCCCTTCCAGGCCGCCAGTCACCAGTCGCGAGTGTCTCACCGAATCCCAGCACTGGTCTTAATTGGCGTCTCGGTTGGGGCGTTTGCGACCGAGTTTGTCAGGCCGGTAGAGGCCTACGTGCCGCTCATGGCCGGTCAGCGTGCAAGGCCTCTGAACGGGAGCTTCAACAATGTGCCCGTACTGCACTCGAATCAACCTGAGATTGTCAAGGGACCAGGAATCCTGGTTAACACTTCACCGGGCAGCTCAATCGCCGCTGAAACCAATCAACCTCTGAGGAATTCCACTTTCGCGTTCAACGGTGAATTTGGAGTGCATATGCATCACAAATATTACCCGCAGGATTCCAGCAAACTTGGAGGTCGTAGAGCTAGAGGCCTACTCACTGTTGCAGCCATTGCCATCAATCCCAGTTCAAAACCGGTAACTCTGCGGTTCAAAAGAGGTTCAGTAAAAAACAGTTTCGAGGCGCCATATCATCCCAATAAATTGATGGGGGTAAAGCCGTTAGGCCCCAGGCCCTGGAACACTGGTCCTGGAGATGCGACAGCTGTTCAGATTCTTCGTGGCGAACTTGATCGCAAGCTTTCTAGAGAAATTATCATTCCTCCAAACAGCCGCAAAGTGATCGTCAGTACTATTCTTCCTGCTCGCGGGATCATGAATGGTCTTTTGCGTGGCACAAGCGACGGCCCCTTTCATATGGCCGTGATTGCAGCGGAGGAAACTCAAGACGAAAGTGCACTGATTGCTGTACTTGATCGAGGTCAACTTGCGCCTGGAAGAATCTATCTCAATCGAATTCGTGAAATTCAGTCAGGTCAGGTTTTCTCACGGGTTGCAGGAGTTGCACTTGGCGATGAATATAAAGCTTCGATTCAGCATGATCTTTCTCAAGGCGCATTGCATGTGCCTTTGACTAGCACTCGAAAGCATCATTTCGGAACTCGTGATATCCAGGTCAATCAACTTAGTACCCGTATGGTTGATTCAGCTGTCAACAATATTGGTACTTATGGGGTTCGTTTTGACGTTGAACTGAACCTGGCGGGAGAGGGGGCACATGAACTTGTTCTCAGTCACCCTGTTGCTTCCGGCCGCTCACAATTCACAGCGTTCCGTGGATCGATCGGTATCAGAACTGATCAGGGCTATCAGGAGGTTCATGTCGGCATGCGCTCAGGGCAAAGCCTCTCCATTGCTGATCTTGATCTCAAACGTGGAGCAGTCAACCCTGTCATGGTGAGTGTTGTTTATCCAGCCGATGCCACGCCGGGTCATCTGCTCAGCGTGGTTCCGGTCACTCAGCTGGCCATGCTGCGTGAACGTCAACAGATGCTTGAAGCGGCTCGCAAGGCGCAAGCTGAAGCGAAGACACGACAAGTCAAGCCTGAAGTAGCGCCACCGGCGGTTCATGCGCAACCTGTTCCAGGGGTGAGGCCTGCCGCGCTTGTCGCTAAGCCCGTTCAAAAGCCTGCCAGAACCACCGCAACTCCACCCCCTCCAGTTCTTGTATCGCCAAGAGGTGGAACGAATGCCATGCCTCCTGCGATGATCATGCCGTCAAGAGTGAACAGCAGCCTCGAGCAGCGTTACCGTGACGCCATCCGTGCCCAACAGGAATGGTTGCGTCGACTGCAGGGTCGATAATCAAACCTGCTTGACGGTCAGAACGTCACAGCCTTATGAGCGGCAAGCGCATCAGCCTGGAATTACCCGAGGAGCTCGTCGACCAGATTGATCAGCTTCGCAAGGACTGGAAGACCCGGTCCAGAGGGGAATGTCTCCGTCGGCTGCTTGAGGAGATTTTTCAACCAGACGACGGTCAAGATGAAGAATCTGAAGCGCTGATTGATCCACGGATTGATCAGGTTTCGGAGGGCACAGCGGTGCCAGCTGCTTTAGACGCTGAGGAGGGTTCCAAGGCTCTACTTGTCACAGAACCGAGTCAGCAACCTCGATACGATGAGGATCGCGCCATTGTCCTGGTGGGTTCAGCCGGTGGGCTTGATACGACACGCCACGACGATCGACCCATCGAACCACTACCACCGACCCGCAGTGCAGCACCCGTTGGCGTTGGTATTGATTTGCCCGGTTTCGTTCGTAAGCGCAGCACTGCGATTCGCGAAAGCCTGACACCACGGAGTCAACCCACGACGGAGATTCCGCTTGTGCCTGTGATCAGCGATGAACAGATCAAAGATTGGTTTGATGTGGCTTTGAACCATTGGCTCAATCTTTATGGCTCCAACCCCGGCCCCACCGTGATGGAGGCTGTGATGCTCTGGATGGCCCGTGACATCTGGCCCCATATCGATGGATCTGAGGGACGCACATTTACTTGGAGTCAGGTCAATCTTTCCATGATGGAATTTTGCAAAAGCTGGATGGTTCCTTCTCCTCGCTTTGAGCAGGTAATTGTTGCTGCCGCAGTGCTTGAAGATCCGTTCGCCAGCGCTTCAGTGCAAGATCGCATCCCAACACTGATTCGTCGTTTCGTCAGTCGGTTTAAACGGAGCCGTAAGGTCACATCCTTCGAAACACTTGAATCCACGATGACCCTGCATGGGGCACTCAAACAACTCGAGTTGCCTACACAGGCTGGTCAGTCTTTGACATTACGTTCGATCCGGGATGCCTACAAACGCAAAGCTGTTGAGTTTCACCCTGACTCTGGAGGTTCAACCGATGCCATGCGCCGCTTAAACGAGGCCTACCAGATGCTGAAAGAGCTTTATCGCCAAAAAGAACAGTCTCAGTAGTCTTAGCTGAGCTTTGCGATGAGACCCGTTAGTGGTCTCAATTAAGACTCATGGAATTGAAGGTAATTCCTCCTTAGGGCTTCTGATTTGAAAAGTCCAACGGGTTTCTATCAAGATCAATTTTTTTCATCGTTTTATTTGTGCCCTTGATTGGTTACAAGGTGAATTTGAAACGCAATTCTTTGCTCGACCCCATCTGCGCGAGGCAACCGGAAAGCCTCGGCCCATGTCCAGAGGGCCAATTAGTCTGTCCACCGTCTTCCCTGAAGACCCCTGAGGCCAGTGAGAAGGGGCTTTTGTCTGCCTGCGTCTCTGCTATTGACACAGTGACGCAAGCACTTCCTGTCGGCCAAAGAGAGTTACGAGCGAATTGACAGATCAAAAGGTATCGCTGATGCCGACGAATTAATCGTGGCCCTGGAGGCGAGTTATGAGGTGTTGGGAGTCTCGTATGCAACTAACTCGAGACTGTGTTTGCGTCTTATTTGCGACAAGAGAAACAGGAGCAAAGAGGTCTTAAGAGCTCAGCCGAGCATCTCAATCAAGACTCAGCTTAAGTCTTACGAAGAGACTCATTTAAGACGTGAGAAAGTTGTTGTGATTGACTCTAAGGAAGACAATTCAGTTGACTAATCAAGTACTGGTCTGCATTCCTTTGATTAAATAATCAAAATAAGGACCTGCAATTTTTTGCTGCTCATCTGAAAGAAGTACCAAGGAGGCCTCTCTCATGCAACGCATGGCATCTACCATGCCAGGCATGGGGACTCCCAGACTGTTGTACATCTCACGGGCGCCAATTAAACCGATCTGCTCAATCATGTCGGTGCTACCCGCAAGAACTCCATAAGTGACCAGCCTCAGATACCAGCTGTAATCACGCAGGCACTGGGCTCGCTGTTTTTGCCCATAAGCGTTGCCGCCAGGGGCAACATATTCAGGTCGCAGACCGAACAATTGGCGTGCTGACTCATCAACGATCTTCTTTTCGCTATCGGTGAGGATCCGTACCACAGACAGACGAACAGCACCCTGACTGAGGTACTCGACCATCGAGCGAAGCTCACCACTGCTCGGGTAACGCAGATCGTCATCCGCCTGGAGGATCAGATCCCTTACAACGCTCATGACGGCTGGCATGCTGGAAACAGTTTAAGGGGCATGAACCCCAGTCATGGGTTGGAGCAGAGGGGTGTTACGCCATTGCAATGACAGCGATGAATGAAACACCGCATCCGGGACTGACCATCGATGTCGTTGGAGAGGATCTCGATCAGCAGGGTCGAGGTCTGGCTCGCTGGAATGGCTGGGTGATCACAGTCCCTGAACTGCTTCCAGGAGAAGAGGCCAAGGTCAAAGTCCAGCAGCGTCAGCGGCGGATGTGGCTGGCTCGAAGAGTAGAAATTATCTCCTCATCCCCCCATGCCCGCCGACCACCGTGCATTCTTGCCCGCGATTGCGGTGGTTGTTCCTTGCAACATCTTTCGGTGGAGGCCCAGAACAGCTGGAAGCAAGATCGACTGATCAACACGCTGACTCGCATTGGGCAGCTGGATCCAGACGTGAACACGCTGGTGAGTCCCGACCAAGAATCTTTGGGCTACAGAAACCGAGCATTGATCCCGGTGCGTCGCGATGGCCCGAAGGTGCGGCTGGGCTATTACAAACGTGGCAGTCATCGCATCGTTAATCTCAATCACTGCCCAGTTCTGGATCCTCGACTGGATGCATTGATTGCACCAATCAAACAGGATCTTGAATCCACCAGCTGGCCCATGGATTCAGATCTGCAGGGTGAGCCTGGTCTTCGTCACCTGGGACTAAGAATCGGCATCCGAACCGGTGAAGTGCTGATCACCCTGATTTCGGCCACCCGCTCCCTGAAAGGAGTGGGTGCGCTGAGTGCTGAGTGGATGCGTCGCTGGCCACAGCTAAAGGGAGTGACGCTCAATCTGCAGCCCAAACGCAGTAACGCTGTTTTCGGTGAGCAGACCCTATGTCTTCAGGGTGAAGATGCGATCGAGGAGAAATTCTGCGATCTATCGCTGGAGCTTGGCAGCACCACTTTTTTTCAGGTCAACACCCCCCGGGCCGAGCGGGTAGTTGAGCACATCCGCGACTGGCTTACCGACTCACAACAGCATCAAAGGGTGATTGATGCCTACTGCGGCATCGGCACGATTGCCTTACCGCTTGCTGCCGCTGGCCACAAAGTAACCGGTCTGGAAATTAGCGCTGCATCCGTACGCCATGCCGGACGCAATGCAAGACGCAACGGTCTTAGGACAGCACAATTCATGGATGGAGATGTCGCTCGGAACCTGAGCGAACTGTTGCCGCTGCACGATGCTCTGGTGGTTGATCCACCCCGAAAGGGTCTGGATGTCACCGTGCTCACCATGATTCTCAGTGATCCACCGCAGCGATTGGTGTATCTGAGTTGTGATCCTGCAACCTTGGCGAGGGATCTCAAACAACTGGCAGGAAATTCAGGTCCTTATCGGATTGAACGAGTCCAGCCGATGGATTTCTTCCCTCAGACCTCTCACCTGGAATGTCTGGTGTTGATGTCGAGGTTCAACTGCGCAACTCCACCTGAAACTGCTTGACCAGTGACTGGCGCACCTTGTCATGAACAGGCTGAATGATGTCGTCGGTCAGCGTGCTGTCTTTGCCGCGATAACGCAGCCGGAAGGCCTGACTGCACTGATCGGAGCCCAGCTGACCGCCTTCAAAACGATCGATCAATTCGACCGACTCCAAGAGTGGTTTGCCTGCTTTACGGATGGCCTGCAGAAGATCCCCTGCTGCCAGGCTGCGTGGAACAACCATCGCCAAATCACGCTCCGATGAAGGCAGGGTGGAGTAGGGCTTGAATTGCGGGCTCCAGCGATTGCTGCGGGTGGCTGCCTCCAGCAGGCGTGACAGGTCCAGGTCGAAGAGATAAGTGTCCGCCGGCAGCTCATGGTTTGCACACAGAGCAGGATGCAATTGACCGAAGCAGCCAAGAGGGCGACCTTCAATCACCACAACCGCTGCACGGCCTGGATGCAGACGCGCATCATCGGCGAGGCGACGGTCCTGGGCCTCAATTCCCAATGAAGTCAGAACGGTGGTGAGCACCCCTCTGGCGTCGTAATAGTTCAGAGGTTGTGGCTTTCCACTGGACTGCCACCGCGAGAGACGACGATCGCCACAGATCACCCCCGAGAGCCGAGCTTCCTGATCGATCGCTGCGCCATCGGAGCTGAACACATTTCCGATCTCGAACACCCAGCAACCAGGTTGAGACGCCTGAAGGTTGCGCTGACAAACCTGAAGATGCTCCAGCCAGAGGGCAGTGCGCAGATGGCTGGTCTCCGCCAACAGGGGATTGCTGATCGCAATGCGAGTTGGATCGGCTTCATCGGCGCCGGTGAGGGACAAGGTGGTGATTTCTTGCAATCCTGAGGCGCTCAGACGCTGACGCAAACGTCGTTCGGCCTGCTGAATGAGCGTTAGCTGACCAGGTTGAAGCGGGTCCGGGAGTTGGGACTGAAAGCGATCAAATCCCACCAGTCGTGCCACTTCTTCAATCAGGTCAACCTCACGCAACAGGTCCATGCGCCTCGATGGGGGAACAACCACCTTCCACCCATCGGCATAGGACGTAAGTTCACAACCAAGTGCTGCGAGACAGGACTCGACCTGATGTTCAGCGAGCGGCTGAGGCTGAGCAGTGCTGTCTGAGGGTTTAAGTGATCCGAGTAAGCGATGGAGTGAGCTGCGCCGCAGGCTCACAACATGATCTTCTCCCTTTTCTGCTGCACAAACCCAGGTGTCGCCAATTTCAGCATCAAGCATTTCTCTGAACAGGGACAAAGCACGACCTGCTGCGAGCAGTGTGATTTCCCTCGGCAAACCCTTCTCGTACCGACTGCTGGCATCCGTGCGCTGTCCTGTGGCTCGGCTGGCGTTGCGCACAGATGTTGGGGTGAATAGGGCAGATTCCAGCCAGATTCTGCGAGTTTGATCGGTGACGCCGCTTTCGGCACTGCCCATCACACCGGCTACGGCGACAGCACGATCCCGACATGTCACCACTTGAACACGAGAATCCAATTCGATTTCACGCCCATCCAGACCTGTGAAGAGCTCATGCTCACGGGCCTGACGAAGACCAAAATCCTTTGCTCTGATTCCGGTACCGCTGATTGATTCCAGTGCATCCGCATCGAAGGCATGCAGAGGCTGGCCCTGTTCAAGCATCACCATGTTGGTGATGTCGACTACGGCATTCACAGGATTCACTCCGGCACGGGTCAGCCTTTGCTGCAACCACTGCGGTGATCGGGATGAGCCATCGATGCCCTTGACCTCGGTCAAGCCGTAAAGGCCCCCAGCCTCCATGGCAGCTGTGGACTGCTGGTCAGCGTCCAACGTTTGCGTGACGGCTGGAGCAGTTGCCCGGGGCAGTGAAAGGGGTGCTCCTGTCAGTGCGGCCACTTCCCTTGCAATGCCTGTCATGGACAATCCATCAGGCCGGTTGGCTGTGATGGCTAGTTCGAGAACGCTGTCGTTGAGGCCCAGTGATGGCGCCACTGGCTCTCCCGGAGAGGGTGAATCAGCAAGGAGATCCTCAAAGATGGCAATCCCATCCACATCACTGGTCTGACCAAGTTCAGACAGAGAACAGATCATCCCCTCACTGCTTACACCTCGGAGTTCACCCGCTTTGATCGTGAGGTTCACGGCAGGGAGAACGGCTCCGACCATGGCGACAGGAACATGAATGCCGGCACGCACATTTTTGGCTCCGCAGACGATTTGCAGGTGCTCCTCAGCGCCCACATTGACCTTGCAGATGCTGAGTTTGTCAGCATTGGGATGGCGATCGCAGGCCACTACCTCTCCGACAACAACGCCCTGTGCAAGGAGAGAGAGATCCTCCATCTCCTCCACTTCAAAACCAGCCATCGACAAGCGTTCACCCAGTTGATCCGCTGGCTCGTTCACCTGCACTAGATCCTGCAGCCAGGAGAGAGAAACCCGCATCGGGAGCTTGAAGTCAGCGCATGATCTTACGAACTCGCAATCACTGGCCGAAGCCAAAACAGGGGTGTGGTGAACCTGTAATGTGGATGATCGTCATTTCGCTTCGCAACTGCGGCGCTACGTCCTTTATGGCCAAGAACAAGGGCGTCCGGATCGTTGTCACCATTGAGTGCACCGAATGCCGGTCCGTTCCCGCTTCCGAAAAGCGATCTCCCGGTGTGTCCCGCTACACGACCGAGAAAAATCGTCGGAACACTACAGAAAGGCTGGAACTGATGAAGTTCTGCCCGCAACTCAACAAGATGACTCTCCACAAAGAGATCAAGTGAGCCTGCTATTCATCCAGTTTTCCAATCGTTTCTGATTCATGTCCAGCTCCTTCTTCAAGAAGCGCCTTTCTCCAATTAAGCCTGGCGATCCCATCGACTACAAAGATGTGGATCTGCTTAAGAAGTTCATTACTGAACGCGGCAAAATTTTGCCTCGCCGTCTTACTGGTCTCACTGCAAAACAGCAGCGTGATCTCACTAATGCTGTGAAGCGAGCCCGGATTGTGGCTTTGCTGCCTTTCGTGAACCCCGAGGGTTGATTCCTGGCCGCTGTTGACTGCAAACCGGGAGATCTGGTCGGCATCAGCGACCTCAAATCAGCTCAGCTTGCTGTTGTTCTTGCTGCTCAAGGAAGCAAACGCCGTTTGAGTGTCGGCTTTCGAGGCAAGGAACAAGTTGTTCCAGCTCGGACCATCGATTTAATTCACCCCCTGCCTGGCGACGTTGACCCGTCTACTGGGCTGGGGGTTTCTCCTTGGACCTTCAACGAGCATGACCTTCAAGAATGCAGTCCCAACTGTCGCGACTGGGGCGAAACATGGGTCCTGCTGCTGGAATCAACTGAGACCGTTGATCTAGCTGATTTTGCTGAGTTGGCTTGCGGTACAGATTCTGTGTTGAGCAAAGCTGCCTGTTGGCTGGCTTTGCATCGAAACCAGGACTTTTTTCGTTGGAAGCAGGGTGCGGTTCAGGCAAGGCCTGCTGCCGAAATCCGTAGTCGACGCGCTGAACGGCGTGTACAAGTCAAAGCTGAACTACGAATCAAGCAGTGGGTCCAATTTTTGAAGGCCCGCCAACCATTGGTCTTCAATACACTTGACCCTCTGCACCAGCAGTGGATCAAAAGCCTGCAACAGCTGGTTGGTGACGGTGCTGAGGCGATCGAACTCGACTTTCAGCTCTCGCAGTCTTTGAAAACTGCTCGAGTGGAAGCCAATGCCAAAGATCTCCGTCATCTGCTGATTCAGCTAGGCCAGTGGGATGAACATCGACCGGCCTCAATCGCCGGTACGCCCTGGAGCAACGGATTCAGTGAAAATCTGCTTCTTGAAGCCAAGGAACTAGTCGAAAAGTGTGACAGGACGACTCCGGAGGATGAGAACAGACTTGACCTCACCGCTCAGACCTGCGTCACCATTGATGATGCCGAGACGAATGACATTGACGATGCCATTGCTCTGGAACGTCGACAAGACGGTTCCAAACGTCTCTGGATCCATATCGCTGATCCAGGTCGATTGATCCCCGAGGGTTCACCCCTTGATCTTGAAGCTCGACGGCGTGGCAGCAGTCTCTATCTGTCGAGGGGCACTCTTCCAATGTTTCCAGCCGAGCTCTCGACAGGCCCCTTCAGTCTCAAGACTGGTCGCCATAACGCTGCCTGGAGCACCTGGGTGGATCTCGACCCGCATGGCGACGTTACCGATTTTGGGATCCTGCGTAGCTGGGTCACCCCCCGTTACCGCCTGACGTATGACGATGCCGATGAACTGATTGATCTCGCTCCACCTGAAGAGACGGATCTTGCTGAACTTCATGAGTTGCTGGAACGGCGACGTCGTTGGCGGACTGATCGGGGTGCGCTTCAGATGGAGCTGCCTGAGGGCCGTATCCGATGCCGTGATGGCGAGTTGTCCGTGCAGGTCACGGAGCCAAGTCCCTCCAGGACAATGGTGGCTGAGGCCATGATTCTCGCTGGGGCCGTTGCCGCTCGATTCGGATCGACTCACAATCTGGCTCTGCCGTATCGCAGTCAGCTCCCAGCCGATCTTCCCCCTGCTTCTGAGCTGGAACAGCTACCTGATGGAGCTGTTCGCTTTGCTGCAATGAAGCGTTGCCTGAGCCGCGGTCTAATGGGAACCCAACCCTCGCCCCATTTCAGTCTTGGCCTCCAGGCCTACGCACAGGCCACCTCGCCGATCCGCCGCTACGGGGATCTTGTTGTACAACGCCAGATCGCCGCTGTGATCAACGCTGAAGATCCACTGAGTGAACAATCGATGCAGGACCTGATCAACACCTTTGATACTGCTGTACGCGAAGGTCTGACGATCTCAAGGGAGGATCAGCGCCATTGGCAACAGGTCTGGTTCGAACGTCATCAGAGCGATCAGTGGCGAGTGGATTTCCTGCGCTGGTTGAGACCTCAGGATCGGCTGGGGTTAGTTCGTCTCGATGATCTGGCCATGGATGTTGCTGCTGAATGCCCCACGGGATCGGTGCCTGGAGATGCTCTTGTGCTGCGGGTTGATCAGGTGGATTCCCAGTGTGACCAACTCAGACTGCTTGCCCTGGCTTGTTGATCACCGCAATGAGGATGTTCGAAACCATCCTCCCCAAGGATTGTGTGTGCCCTGCACATTGATATTGGTCGGTTTGTTGATGGTCTGAAGTCTCTCGTTCACTGCTGGTTCCAAGGTGATCAACTGGCAGGGATCATCCCCTTCGACGTGGATTATGTAGCCACCCTCGTTATCAGGACTGACCATCGCCTTCAGTGTCCTGCCTGAGTCCAATGTTTCCGGAGGAGCTACCGCCAGGGGCTCCTGATTGAGGGTTGCTGTCTGCCGCTCCAACCACTGACTGTGATGCCAGGGAGTATCCCAGAGAGGTGCGACTGCCGATGGAGCGATGGCATCTCCGATCAGCCGATTCTGCAAACTGCGCACCGATAATTCAGAGGGTTGCCGGTTTGATTCCACGGCGAGAGCGGACGCTGCTCCGGCGGCTTGTCCCACATTCATGATCAAAGGCTGCAATCGGGTGGCGCCATTGGCCATGTGACTCGTACTGAAGGCCTTGTCTGCCATCAGGAGATTATCGATGGCATCACTCAGCAGAGCTCCGAAAGGGATGCAGAAGGGTGTTCCTGTCCAGCGACCGCCCCAATGGCAACTTTTGGGAGCTAACGGCCAATCATCACCGGGGTAGTGATGGTCATTGGCGTAATTGCCCACCGCAATCGACTGCAGAATTCCACTGTCATTGACTGGTGGGCCAGACATACATTCCCCTTCAGCCAGGGGGAGCAGATCCTGTTCAATCACCGTGGTGCGACCAATCATTCGGCGACCCTCACGCCAATACGGCATGGCGGCAATCCAGGGTGCAGGACTTCCAGCGCTGCTGGGAAAGGCCTGGCCGAGTTGCAGCCATCCGTCAGTGGCCTTGATTAACGCATCGGCAAAGCAGAGACTGTGCTCCTGCATCTCGCTAAACAGCACAGCTTCCTGGTCTGGATCAGCGAAGAATGCTCGTTCTAATCCTCGATGCCAGTCATTGCCGCGTAATGGCCAATTGAGCATCACCAGACCTGACGGCAAGTGTCCGTAGGTAATGGTTTTTTCCAGTCCGAATGTCTCACAAGCTCCATGAAAGGGGTCAGCTAATCGTGAGACAACAGCTTGAACCTCTTGGTGGCAGTGATCGGCAAGCTGATCACTCTGCAGTTGGCCCATCACCACCCAGGTGGGTGACTGCACGGGTTGAGTTTTAAAAAAAGAATCTGCGCTCAGACGTTGCTGCGATGGCGCACTGGGCTCATCCCACTGTTCCTTCGGCTCCCAGCCAAAACGGAACGGTGCATTCGCCATGGGCAGAAGATCACCTCGATCGCTGCCATCGATGACAACTCGGCATGTCACCGTGCGCACCTCCTCATCCACCTCCAAGCACAAACCTGTGATCAGAGAGCCCGCACGCTCAACACTCAGCAACCGACAACCTGGCCACCAAACCAACCTGGATTCCTGACGCAGCCAGTTCTGAAGAATGCTCTCCGCTGTTTGGGGTCTGTAGCCGAAACAGCTCACCCAGTTCTGGTCCAGTCCTTCTGGCTCAGCTGCTTCCAGTTCTCGCAGAAACGCTCCCCAAAGTCCTGTCTGCCATGGAGTCAGTTCGTTGCCATCAGGACAGCACACACCGGCAGTACTGACCATTCCGCCAAGCCATGAACCCGGGGTGAGGAGCAGGGTGGAGGCACCACCACGTGCCGCCTGAATTGCCGCTGCGACTCCACCAGTCCCCCCTCCCCAGACCAGGACGTCCACAGAATCAATGCTGACGGTCATGGTCTTTTCCGTTCCTGAACGAGGACGGCACCCACAGTCGGTAGTTGGCCTGGCTGAGAGGCATGCCTCTAAATCAGACCTCACTCAGTCGCTTGCTGCAGACATCGGGGGCGCAAGATCAGAGACCCGGAAAGAGGGTCGTTAAGATCCTGCCCCAGAGCCAGGGGCCAAAGGAGAGCGCCGAAGCGATGACTTACAGCCTCACAACTCCGCTCTATTACGTCAATGCCAAGCCGCATCTAGGGAGCACCTACACAACCATCGCTTGTGATGCCTTGGCCCGCTTCCAGCGCCTTGAGGGACAGCAGGTTCTGTTTGTCACAGGAGTGGACGAGCACGGTCAGAAGATCCAGCGCACGGCTGAGGCTCGCAACATCAGCCCACAAGCCCACTGTGATCTGATCAGCCGCGAATACATCGATCTCTGGTCGAGATGGGAGATCAGTAACGATCGATTTGTCCGAACCACCAACAAGCGTCACCTTCCCCTGGTTCAGGAGTTTTTCCATCGCTGTGAAGCCGCCGGTCATATCCGTACCGGTCATCAAGAGGGTTGGTACTGCGTCGACTGCGAGGAATTCAAGGACGACCCTGCTGATGCTGAATCACCTTGCTGCTCTACCCACCTGAAGCCTCTTGAATGGCGCGATGAAGAAAACCTGTTCTTTTGTCTCTCACATTTTCAGAAGCCAATTGAGTCGCTGATCGCTAAGCCTGGATTCATTGCTCCAACAAGTCGTCGCAAAGAGGTAGAAAATTTCGTGGCCGGAGGCTTGCGTGATTTCTCAATTTCACGGGTGAATGTGTCCCATGGGCTCCCAGTGCCGGGCCATTCCGGTCATACCTTTTACGTCTGGTTTGATGCTCTGCTTGGTTATCTGACAGCTTTGCTCGATGATGGAGGTCCAGTCGATCTGGATCGTCTGAGCAGTGCAGGCTGGCCGGTGAGCGTGCACGTGATTGGTAAGGACATCCTGCGTTTTCATGCCGTTTATTGGCCAGCCATGTTGATGTCGGCTGGTTTGCCGCTACCCAAAAGTGTCTTCGGACATGGATTCCTGACCCGCGAAGGCCTGAAAATGGGCAAATCTCTCGGCAATGTGCTGGATCCTCAACTGTTGCTTGAACGCTGCGGAGCAGATGCAGTGCGTTGGTACCTACTTCGAGATATTCAGTTCGGTGAAGACGGTGATTTCCAGCAGCAGCGATTTGTGGATCTGGTGAATAACGATCTCGCCAACACGATCGGGAACCTACTCAACCGCACTTCATCGATGTCCAGAAAATGGTTTGACAACGGCTTACCTCCTGTGAGTGAGTCCGTTCGTGTGGAGCATGCACTGCGCAGCAAGGCAGAGCTGACGATTCAGCAGGTTCGGACGTCGATGCCGGAGCTCAATTTTCAAAAGGCTGCTGAAGCAGTGCTTCAGTTGGCAATCGACACCAATGGTTTCCTCAACGAACAAGCTCCCTGGAGTCAGATGAAGCAACCAGGACAGGAAGTTCAGGTTGGTGAAGATCTTTATGCCGTTCTGGAATGTTCCCGGATTGTGGGGATTCTTCTGCAGCCGATTGTGCCTGATCTCAGTGAACGCATCCTTACCCAGCTGGGTCTCTGTGCAATTTCTGGATCGTGGAACGATCATCTGAACTGGGGAAAGCTGCTTCCTGGATCAGCCCTTCCCAAGCCGGAACCTGTCATGCAGAGACTTGAGCTCGAATCACCACTCTGATGACCTTGATGAACGCAACAGGTCACCTTCGTACTGGTCTGATGATGTCCCTGTTGCTGCTGACGGGCTGTGTCAGTGAAAAACCTGCATCAACGGTTCAGGCACCACCCTTCGTTTTTCGCTCGCTCAAACTCGAACAGAAGACCAAGCAAGGATTGATGGACTGGAGTCTGAACAGTCCGGAAGCCCGTTACGAGCTGAATCGACGTCTCGTTCGCGCCCGTCAGCCCATCGGTGTTCTCTACAAAAATGGAAAGCCATCATTTCAAGTGCGATCCGATCTTGCACTCGTCGTCAATGATGGCGAGCAAATCCTGCTTGAAGGGGATGTCAGGCTGCAGCAACTCAACGGTTCCAAGCTTCTGATTCAGGGAGACCGTTTGCGTTGGAGGCCACAGCAGGGGGTTTTGCTGATTGAGCAGCGTCCCAGGGCCACGGACAAGGAGTCCCGGATAAGTGCCAGCAAAGCGCAGCTCCTGCAAACCACGAACGACCTAACGCTCAAGGGAATTGTCAAGCTTGAGCGCTGGTCTGAGGATTCCGATCCATCCAGACCGGATACAACACTCAGAACCGGTTTAGCCCAGTGGAATCTCGACTCTGGTCTGCTGAATGCCAAGGGACCTGTTCTGGCACAGCGACGTGATCAGGAAGGAACGGTGCTTGAGCAGCTTCAGGGCAAGAGTCTCCAAGGCAACACGACAGTTGGTGACTTGAAGGTCATGGCTCCAGTGATTGTCCAGATGCCACGCCAAAAAGGTGTGCTCAAGGCTCAGGACACCACCTGGAATTTTCGAACACAGATCGTGCGTAGCGAGCAACCCTTCAAAGCGGAACTCGACGGCACCAGGATCTTTGGCAATGCTTTTGAGGCTCAGCTGCAGAACACCACTGTTGTGATCAAGGGTGATTGCAAGATTGAACAGCCCTCTGAAGCGCTCGATGCGACGACATGTCGCTGGAACTGGGGCACCGAAGAGGTTCTTGCGGAGGGGAATGTGCTGTTAAAGCGTGAGGCCAATGACCAGCAAACCCGTGCCAGCAAACTGGTGGGTCAGGTTGGGGAGAAAGGTCGGATCACTTTTACCGCGCCTGGTGGAAAGGTTGAATCCCAGGTCAGATTTCCTTCGGATCAATCTGTCGATCAGAGTCCTCGATCACGGAAATCTGCTCCAGTTGAGTTTTGAGACGTTCTGCCCAACCCGCTAGCCACCGTTCATCGGATCGTGTGAAGCAGCGCTCTGACCAGCCTCCGAGGACAATCCATCCACGCTGTCCGAGGGGCTGAATCATCACCGCAGGTAGACCTGGCAGAACAGCATCAAATTCCTGACGACCTGGGTACAGCGCCGTTCGGACGAGTGATACCAGGGCCTGTCGATCCGTGCTGCGTCGACAGATGTCACCAGGGGAGAACGGATCCTTCGTGATCAGGCCACGTCTCAGCAGCACCTTCTCGTCCCAATTCACCAGGATCGTTGCCGCCGAGGTGGCCGTCAGAAACTGGTGGCTTCCCCATGCCAATTCCGTGCGCAGGCTTTCGGACAGTCCAGCGGCGATTTCAAGACCCTGCTCCCCCACAAGTTTGACAGCTTTGGGATTGCGCGGAACAGCCCGGGTCCAAAGCACTGCCACGAGCATCAGGCCAACAGCAGCCATACCGGACAGCACTTCTGCTCGCTGCAGAGCCGGTGTGAATGTCCCGGCTGTCAAAGCATTGAAGACAGCCAGCCCCAACACCAAAAGTCCGGAGATCAGGCTGAGTCGCGCGGCGCCTGGCATGGTCTCAAGAGTCCTGCGGTCAGAAGAGCTCACTCTTGCTCAAATGGGGCAGCACTGACCAGTGGTGATGACGGACGTAGAAGCTTTTGCCTCGATCGCACTCGCTGCGGTGGCCTGCGACGGCACCCTTGGACGCGAGGAAGCCCATGCGCTCCGACGATCACTGGAGTACCGCACTCCCTATAAAGACCGCACAGAACAGGAAATGGGAGCGTTATTCGATCGGCTTTTGTTCACGCTCCGCGAGCAAGGAGTGAACCAGCTGGTTACTGAGGCACTCCCTGCGCTGTCACCCATCCAGCAGGAGACGGCTTTGGCGGTGGCGGTTCAACTCACCCATGCCGACAGGGATGTCTCACCAGCAGAACAGTTGTTTCTGAACCAACTTTGTGAGCGACTGTCGCTTCCTGATGGTCGTGCTCTGGCTGTGATGGAGGCGATCATGGCCTTACATCGCGACAGCCTTTCCTCCTGAAGGCAGACTGGCACCACAATGCTCCTAACCATGAAGCGTCTGAACCACCTCGTTGGAGGGCTTCTGTCTGCTGTGTTCTGTCTTTTGATCGCTGTTCCAGCGGCGGTGGCAGTTTCCGCACAGGACTTTCCGCTCTCATTGCCTGAAGAAGTTGTGCTCGATTCAGGTGATGTGCTCAGCAGGGCCAGCAGGAACGAGATCAGTACCCGATTGCAGGAACTGAATCAGTTTCATGTCGATGCCCGTTTGGTGACATTGCGACGACTCGACTACGGACTCAGTCTTTCCTCTTTTGGAGACGAGCTGTTGGAACGCTGGGGAGAGGAGTCCAACCTGACTGATCGCCCCCTGCTGATCTTCCTCGAGGAAACACAGAGCAAGCAGGCGACAGTTGTCGCAGCCAAAGAACTGCTTGACCAGCTGCCTGAGTCCCTGTTACGCAGCACAGGACGCACAACCATGAGTCAACCGTTGCGTGATGGCGATCGCTTTCGACAAGCCACCCTCGATGGTGTGAGCCGAATCGAAATTGTGCTGAATGGAGGAGAAGATCCTGGTCCACCTGTTCAACTTGAACTTGCGTCCAACCCCACAAATATTCCTACAGCTGAAGAAACTGAAGAAAGCAACGCCTTTACATGGGTTGTCGTTCTTCTGGTCGTCGGCACCATAGTACCAATGGCGACCTGGTGGATTTTCTCCAGCTAACGACACGATGGCAGGACGTAACTGGCTTGGGACCTTCGGCGGAACCAAGTCATTCAATGTGAACTCAGAACTCGATCGTGGTTACGAAGCGGCGCTTCTGATTCAAAGTCTTGAGCTTGAATATTACGGTGACCGTCCAATACGTCCAGACCTGGAGCTCTCTGTTCCCTCAACTGTTCAAGCCACGATCCTTCGCAAGTTCAGGGCCGCTATCAATGTTTGTCGATCATCTCTCGACAAACTTGAATATCAACGTGCACAGTTTGATACACAGGAAATCAGACAGCTTCAACTAATTGAGAGTGTTGTCAATCGCTACAGCCCCAGGCGTACAGCATCAGCGCCAACCATCAGTCGAGCGCCTGATCCTCTGCCCCGCTCCTTGCTGGGTATCTTCGACACCTTGCGTCGTCAGCTCAACCCTGCCGCAGAAGCGACGCTGGTTGCAGGGTTCCGACGTCGTAGAGATTCAACACTGATCTCATTGAAGGTGCTGCTTTTGCTGATTCTTGTACCGTTGTTGGTCCAACAGGTTAGCCGCACTTATTTGATCAGTCCGGCGGTTGATCACTTTGCTCCAGATCTTCCTTTCCTCAGCTATCCAAAGCCTCAGCTCGAGGAGCAGGCCGTTGAGAAACTCCGGGTTTTTAAAGCTGAGATTGAATTTGATGCTCTTCTTCGTGGCGACTCAATTCCTACTCAGGAAGAGCTTCAACAAAAGCTATCTGTGAAAGCCGAAGAATTAAAGGAAGAGGCTGACTCAGAAAGTACCCATGCGATCAAAAATGTTTTAGCAGATCTTGCTGCAACGGTGGCTTTCGTTGTTGTTTGTCTGTTTAGTCGCGAAGAGCTAAGAGTGCTGCGAGGATTCTTTGATGAAGCGGTTTACGGACTTAGTGACTCAGCGAAGGCCTTCGCCATCATTCTCTTTACCGATATTTTTGTTGGATTTCACAGCCCTGAGGGATGGACGGTTCTACTTGACGGAATCGCCAATCATTTTGGCTTTCCAGCCAGAGAGAATTTCATTCTTCTTTTCATCGCTACATTCCCGGTGATCCTTGCGACAATTTTTAAGTATTGGATTTTCCGATATCTCAACCGTGTCAGTCCGTCCTCTGTGGCCACATTGCGTGGCATGAACGGTGGTGGCTAAGCCCTTAAATGGTTTGATCCTCGTTAGCGGACCTAGCCGCGGCGGAAAGAGCCGCTGGGCCGAACATCTGGTCTCAAAACACAGTCCCGTCAGTTATGTCGCCACATCCGACTCACGGCCTGACGACAACGAATGGCAGGAAAGAATTCGTCTCCATCGCGAACGGCGTCCATCTCATTGGGAGATTATTGAAAGTGGATCTGATCTGTCCAAAGCTTTGAACACAATTCCCACCAATCACACCGTCCTGGTTGATGCTTTGGGAGCATTCACGGCATGGCATTTGGAAGCGTCTCCAGCCGACTGGCTGCAACTAGAAGCAGATCTGATCACAAGTCTTCAAGCGCGACAACGACCTGTCGTGTTAGTGATCGAAGAAACAGGCTGGGGAGTGGTGCCAGCAACGGCTATTGGTGGACGATTTCGTGATCGTCAAGGTCGGTTGGCCCAACAGCTTGAAACGATTGCTTCGGCAAGTTGGCTGGTTGTTCAGGGTCGAGCTCTTGATCTCCATGAACTCGGATGTGCGGTGCCCAAACAATGACACTGGCTTCTATGCCCTTGAGAGTTGCGTTGTTCGAACCGAGGATTCCACCCAACACCGGCAGCATTGCGCGGAGTTGCGCAGCATTCGGGCTACCTCTCGCACTGATCGAGCCACTCGGTTTCTCGATTGACGACCGTCACCTCAAACGGGCAGGACTGGATTACTGGCCTTTCGTTGATCTTTCCGTCCATGCGGATTTCGACCACTTTCTCAACAGCCTTCCACAGCCTTCTCGGTTGATTGGCTGTAGCCGTCGGGGTGGGAAGACTCTTCAGTCGATGGATTTTCAACACGGCGATGTTCTGCTGTTCGGACGCGAGGACATCGGATTACCTGAGCCGATCAGGACACAGTGCGATCAAATCCTCACGATTCCGATGCCCTGCAGCGCAGCGGATGACGGCAGTGGAGGAGTTCGAAGTCTAAATCTGTCAGTGGCCTGTGGAATCGTCAGTTATCACGCTGGATTGAAGCTCCAGTTGTGGTAATTGGATATCTGCCACGAAAGCCCTTGCGGGGTTGTATTCCGCTCGCTAACTTCAGCCGGATCCCGGGTTGTGGCGGCTCCATCGGGAATGATCTTCAAACATGCTTGGATGAAGCCCCTTTTCTTAGCTGTTACCGCGATTGCATCCAGCAGTGCGCTGTTCGTGGTTTCTCAGCTTTCAGGGTATGCCGATTCCGATCACTACAGCCCCCAACAGCTTCTAGCTGCACTGCCTAACCCTTCACCGCTGATCTGGGTTGAGCTTGCTGCAGACAGCGATTTGAGTGTAATTGCCCGAGAACTTGATCTCTCTCTGAATGAGCTTTCAAAACTGAATGAACAGTCAACTGCTACAAAGCTCCAAGCAGGACGATGGCTCGTTTTACCGGATCACACACGTGATGTTGTAGTTGATTCGTCCCGATTCGTCTCTGGATCGCTGCGTACAACTGCTCCTCTGAGTTCCCCTCCAAAGCCTAAGGATGTCGTTGAAGTCCAGTCGGATCAGACCTTGTCATCGTTCATCAGGGACCATGGCATCACACTTCAACAATTGAAGGACCTGAATCCAGGCTTCCAACTCTCGAGAATGTTGGTCAGTGGCAGCAAAGTGCGAGTGGCCAAAGCTGGCCCTCTGCTGGGAATGCGTCCGCTCAGATCCGGTGGCGCGAGCTGGCCCGACCTCCCAGGCTTTTCAGGATCTGATCATTTCCAAACTTCCCAGTCCTTTATCTGGCCAACCAAAGGTGTTTTTACCTCAGGTTATGGATGGCGTTGGGGGCGAATGCACAAAGGGATTGATATCGCTAACAATGTCGGCACACCAATCTTTGCAGCGAGGGACGGTTTGATTGTTTACGCCGGATGGAGCAGTGGTTATGGCTATCTCGTTGAAATGTCTCACCGTGATGGATCGACGACACGCTACGCACACAACAGTCGTCTGCTCGTCAAGAAAGGCCAGATGGTTCTCCAAGGCTCCCGTATTTCTTTAATGGGAAGCACCGGCCGCAGCACAGGTCCTCATCTGCATTTTGAAATTCGTCGTCCAGGGGGCGCCGCATTAAATCCTATGGCAATGCTTCCTGCGCGACGTACTTAAAAGACTCAATTATTTTTTATCATCTTCAATTGACATATTCTTCCGAAAAATTTAAATTTCAAATTAATTGGTTAATCAAATCAACTAGGTCATATTTTTAGAATATAAATGTCAGAGGAGAGACTTGAACTCTCGACCTCAGGGTTATGAATCCTGTGCTCTAACCAGCTGAGCTACTCTGACGAAAGGCCTGCAGGCCAGTCTCCATCATACATCTTGAGATGTCCTGAATGAGTTAGCGCATCTCTATAGCGTTCAGTCGTTCCCTGAAGGATTTAGGAGATGACTGTTCAGGACCTGGATCAACGGTCAATGAGACATGACCATCGGGAATCGCATTAGGGCGGCGTTGTTGCCTGACAGGTTGGCCGCGGTGCGGCCGAGCTTTCAATAGCAGTGCTCTTGTTTTTGGATCGCGTTCGAGTGGTTGGCTGCTCAGCTCACTGCGAACCTGATTCAGCAGTCGGAAATGACCCGTACTGCTGAATTTCCTAAGAAGCGCTGGATCCCAGCTCATTGATGAATGAATCATCTGTTGATAATAAGACTGGGTCTTACCCAAGAGGAACCCTGATGTGCCGCAGTCACTAGGTCAGCCGTGATAACTTGTCGCGAGCAACTGGAAGTCGGAACGACTAAGACCTAGGCCTGTTCACTTCCTTGCCAAACCTCGCACCATCAACATGTCTTCGCTGCGCGTGGGCCAACAGGCCCCCGATTTCACTGCCACAGCAGTGGTTGACCAGGAGTTCAAGGAAATCACTCTCTCGCAGTACCGCGGCAAATACGTCGTGCTGTTCTTCTACCCGCTGGACTTCACTTTTGTCTGTCCTACTGAGATCACTGCTTTCAGTGATCGTTATTCAGACTTCTCTAGCAAGAACACTGAAGTTCTAGGTGTTTCAGTTGATAGTCAGTTCAGTCACCTGTCTTGGATCCAGAGTCCGCGTAATCAGGGTGGTCTTGGTGATATCAACTACCCGCTTGTTTCAGACCTCAAGAAAGAGATCGCCACTGCCTATAACGTGCTCGATGAAGCGGAAGGTGTTGCCCTTCGCGGATTGTTCATCGTTGACCCGGAGGGAGTGATCATGCACTCAACCATCAACAATCTTCCTGTTGGAAGAAACGTTGATGAAACCCTGCGCGTTCTTCAGGCCTTCCAGTACGTTCAATCCAATCCGGACGAGGTTTGTCCTGCCAACTGGACTCCAGGCGAAAAAACCATGAAGCCTGATCCGGTTGGCAGTAAGGAGTTTTTCGCTGCTATCAACTGAGTTATTGATCGCCGTTTGATGGCTCCTAGGCCTGCCGATGGCAGGTCTTTTTTTATGAAATTTCACTTCTTTCCTGTCGACGCCTATCGAGAAGTGACTGCAATCCAGTGTCTAAATCTGTTGCCATCGCGACGCGACGACCATCACTGACAACGATCCTTGTCAATGTCGGCAGACCTCCCTGCTGAGCTCGCAGATATATCGGTTCCACGTACAAAAGTGAATCCCCAACACGAACGACAAGCAGGTTGCCTTGTACAACTTGTGAACCTGCCCGATCCCAAAGTGAAAACTGCTGGCTAATTTCAGGATTTTGATTAATCAGTGCTTGCACTTGCTCGGGCCCAAAAATTGGAATATCGCTTGGGAATCGCAGCAGAATGAGTTCTCCATAATGGTCTGCATCATTCCGTGCTGCTAACCAGGCCGACAGATTTGGACGCGCTAAAGGAGTAAGAGGTTGTAGAAGCAGAAACTCTGAGTTTTGGCTGGGCTTCAACTGGGCTGTGATGTGGTAAGGCGCAACAGGAATTTGATTTTGTCCATACAACTCCATCGGCACTTGCCAGACGTCGTCTCCGCTGTAGAAGATGCGGGGATTAGTCACGTGATATCGAAGTAGTTGCTGTACCTGCAATTCAAATTGTGCCTGAGGAACCATTAAGTGACGTCTGAGGCTTGTCGGCATCCTCTCCAGGGGTTCAAATAATGATGGAAAAACGTTGGACCAACCCTGAATGATCGGATCATTAGGTTCATTGATATAGAGATGAACATTGCCGTTGTAGGCATCAACAACTGCCTTGACTGAATTGCGGACATAACGGAGAGGTCGCCCATCAGGAAGCGTTGCTGCATAGGGGACAGTTCTTGAAGTTGTAAAACCATCAACAATCCAGTATTGGTGTTGATCCTTCTCATAGCCACTCGATGCATCATCAATAGGCACGGAGACAAGATAAGGGTCACCCATCAAATCAAGAAAAGGTGCCAGTGTTCGAACTCTTTCTTTGACATCTCGACGCAGAAGCAGGCGTGACTCTTTGGTGAGTGCTCCAGTATTTAGAAAACGGGGATCTGCGAGATATGTTGCAGCAGTAATTTTTTGCCAAAGATGCTCCAGCGATACACCTGCTGAACCTGAATAATGGTTATAGGTATTATTGTCACCTTCCGGATAATCAAATTCTTTAATTCTAGTTGGTGCTACCGCGTAGGGTGAATGCAGTGCGCCAAAGTAAAGTGCGGCACGACCAATCGGTACTTCACGCTCAACTTCTTGCTTTGTGATCCCTAGTGACTTATTGCCTTCAATTTTTGTTGATTGTCCAAGATCACTTATGAAATAGGCTGGTAGTCCGTCCGGTTCACGTGTATTCACCGGATTCAAGGTGAAGCCAAAACCATGAGTGAAAACGAAATGTCGGTTCTGCCACGTTCGTGAACGAGCAGGAAGTGCTGCCTGATCTAATTCCCGAGCAGAAATGATCACCTGCTGATTTTCATTGCTTTCTGCATTGAGTGGGTAACGATCAACGGAAGCATTCGCGAATTGGTAATAAACCCTCAGTTGCTGCAACTGGCGATTGGTGTCCAGCATGGGTTGACGATCCCAGAGCCTGATGTTTTTCAGAGTGCTTGCTCCCTTAATCAGATCCTCCTCAGTGATCTCCTGAGTTGGCGTACTGCCACGGGTCTTGATGGAATCAAGTTGATAGGCCTGACGTGTCGCTGAGATTGAGCGACTCAGATAAAGACTTTCGAGTTGTAGTTCTTGAGGTCTAACCACCATCCACTGGACAATTGGTGACAGCAAAAGTTCAGCGAGTACGGCGACCAGTGCAAGAGCGAAGAGTGCTGTTCTGAGCCTTACTCGTTGCTGTTGAGCCTGACCCGGCCACGGCAGATAGGTGCCTGCCATCAGCACCAGTACCAGAGCAACCAACTGACGCAGGGGAAGTCTCAAGTGGATATCAAGCCAACCTGCCCCTGCAACCAGTCCGCTCTGGGTCCAGAGCAGTTGGTGACGGACAAGCCATGTCAGAGCAGCCAGCACCAACAGAAGCAGCGCCATTGCAGGCCGAAGTAAGGCTCGTTCCTGTGCATTCCAGCCTGGGAACCCCCAGTCACTCAGACAGGGTGTACGGGTGAGCCGACTCCAAACCGAGGTGCTCAAGGTCAACAGAATCTGCAGCAACACCAGTTCAAGAACCAGTGCAATCGCTGAAAAGCGACCTAATCCGAAACTGAGATCAGCGCCAAGCAGTGGATCCGTCGTCCCTGAATCAGGAATTGTGATGGCCAGTGCCCAGAGGGCCCAACTGCGACCTGCCACTAGACAGAGGCAAAGGCTTCCATAGAGAAAAGCCAGATTGATGCGCCGCTTGCGCCCGAGGCAAAATGTGACCAGCAGGATCAGAAGAATGCTGATGACCAGAACGGTCCATTCCGGTTGAAACGGAACACTCCACCAGTGAGCCAGGAGAAACGGTTGCTTCCAAGCCAGCCATGCCAGCCGTGTCGTGATGCCGAGAACGCTGAGAAGAACTGTGAGGCAAGCGAGCAATGAGAGGGAATAAACGCCGCCTCGCAATGCGGGAATTTCCCCGCGTGGAGTAGGGACGTAAGCCAGCATCCAGCGATGTCGCCACCAAGCGGTGATCAGCACCAGCAAGAGCGCTAAGCCAGCTCCGAGGATCTGAAAACCAAGTCGTTGCCCATAGATCCCCTCCAGCCCGAACTGAGAGAACCATGACCACTCAACTTGGAGCCTGGCGAAAAGCCAGAAGACTTGGAATACCAGCAGAAACCACACTGCTGATGGACGCAATAGGAAGGGAATGCCCCGTTTGAGCAGGCTCAAGCCCCGGCCGGCAACTGACCCAGGCTAGAGGTGCTAGACGCTCCGTCGCTACTGATCAGATCCTGGAAACGATCGGACTGAAGAGTCTCTTCGTCGATTAGAGCCTCAACAAGCCGATCCATCAGCTGCCGTCTCGGCTGAAGCAAATCAATGGCCTGCTGAAGGGCCTCTTGAGCCAACGCTCGCACCCGATGATCAATTTCTCGACCAGTGCTTTCGGCATAGGACTGTCTGGTATTCACCAGATCACGTCCAAGGAAGACTTCCTGATCCTGGCCTTCAAGAGCGACTGGGCCCAGGTCCGAAAATCCAAAACGTGTCACCATTTCACGCGCCAGCTGGGAGACCATCTGGAGATCGCCACTGGCGCCTTGTGTCACCTCTGAATCTCCGAAAACGACAATCTCTGCCGCACGACCCCCTAAGGCCATCACGAGACGCGCTCTGAGATAAGCACGTGTGACGAGCCCGGAGTCAATGATTTCTTCATCAGGAAAGAAACGCGTGAACCCTCCAACACCACCACTACGTGGCAACAGAGTGACTTTGTCCACTGGGTCAGCATCAGGAGTGAGCGACGCCACCAGTGCATGACCAATCTCGTGGTAAGCGATTAATCGCTTTTTTGCACCATCCTGGAGCGGGGCCGCTGTTAACCCCATAGTGATGCGTTCTAGGGCTTCTTCAAGTTCTCTATTTCCGAGGAAAGACGCTTCATGACGGGCCGTGAGAATGGCTGCTTCGTTAAGAAGATTCGCCAGATCAGCTCCGGAAAACCCAGGAGTTCTACTAGCCCAGTCAGCGAGAGAAACCTCGTCTGACAACGGTCGCGTTCTCGCATGAACAGCGAGTATTAATTCCCGACCGCGGCGATCGGGAAGACCAACCTGAATTCGTCGATCGAATCGTCCTGGACGCATCAGTGCTGTGTCCAAAACATCAGCTCGATTCGTCGCTGCCAACAGGATCACCCCCGAGTTGTCGGCGAAGCCATCCATTTCTGTCAGCAATTGATTGAGGGTTTGTTCGCGCTCATCATTTCCACCACCAATTCCTGCGCCTCGCTGTCGACCAACTGCGTCGATTTCATCGATAAAGACAATGCAAGGAGCTTTTTCTTTGGCCTTTCGAAACAGATCTCTGACCCGGCTGGCACCAACGCCAACAAACATTTCCACGAACTCAGAGGCTGCAATGGAGAAAAAGGGAACGCCTGCTTCACCGGCGATCGCTTTGGCAAGAAGTGTTTTGCCGGTTCCGGGTGGACCGATCAACAAAACTCCGCGAGGAATTCGCGCGCCAAGCTTGATGAAGGTCTCCGGCTGCTTGAGGAAGGTGACCACTTCCTGCAGCTCTTGCTTGGCTTCACCGATTCCCGCAACATCTTCAAACCGAATCGTGATTTCGTCCTGAGGGCTTGTTCTCGCCTGGCTGCGGCCGAACCCCATGGCTTTGTTGGCCGCTTGCGCAGAACGGCGCAACAGCAAAGACAAACCGACAACGATCAGAAGGATCAGAGCGAGATTTCCAGCGAGGCCTGCTAGAGCCTGTTCTTGCCGGACATCCTTGACATCTAAAGGTGTACCCGATGCTTCAGCAACTCTCAGGATTTGCTGATCATTCGCCAGTACAGGAACTGTGATTTGCTTCCCATCCTGATAAGTGACCCTCACCTGACGGCGACCCGGTATCAACTCCAGCTCCTTGACAGAACCCGATGAAATCTCTTTCAGCAGAGTGCTGTAACTCACATCCGGTTGCCTTTGAAACAGGTCAAACGGACTCTTCTTTTGCTCCTCAGGCTTTGGCTTGGGCGCTGGAGTTCCCTGTTCTGACTGGGTCGACTGCTGTGAACTCACACCGCTGATGCGTTGTACCAAGACTAGCGATTTGACGAGAGGCCTCTTGGAAGTGGATCATGGTCGTTTGGCAGTGATTCGCCCGCGATGGCCGTCCCGAAGAAGAAGACCTCGAAAAGCAAGCGCAACCAGCGTCATGCTGTTTGGAAGGCCAAGGCAGCCACTGCGGCGCAGCGTGCTCTCTCCATCGGCAAGTCAGTGCTGAGTGGTCGTGCCCAGGGCTTCGTCTACCCCGTGGCTGAAGAGGACGAGGCTGAAAGCTGACTCTTCATCACTTGGATCTCGCGAACATCGCGTGATTCCGTGAGATCGATGACCGCACTGCTTAGGGGAAGGTTTCGTAACCAGCTTGGTGGCAGTGCGGCGAGCACCATGCGGTTGAAGTCGGCGAGGTCACTCGCGCGGTAGCTCACCCCGCACTGCCTCTCCAAGGTGATCAGTTGCTGCCGTTTCCAGCGCGACGATACGTCGCTCCGAACAGCGCGCAGATGCCAGAGATCATCAAGAAGTGTCCAGATCTCCTGGTAGTCGGCTAGCGAGGAAACGGCTTTGGAGCGCCATGCAAGCTCCTGCTCTGATAATCCTTCAAGGATCTCGGTTTCAATCGAGGGGAGTGGAGTTACCCCCAGAAACCAGCCTTCCAACAGCACTACATCGGGTCGTGAACTGCTGCTTCCGACTCGATCACCGCGTCCATTGCGGAGTGATTTGTCAAAACGTGGGGCCACGATCTGCCCGTTCTCTTTCCAAGATTGAAGTGCGTGCAGCATCCCACGAGTGTCGTGGCTTCCTGGAAGAGCTCGCGGGACACACCAGGGATTGCCCTGCATGCTGTTATCCAGCTGCGGAGCAGGCCAATAAAAATCATCAAGCGAAAGATGTTCAACCGGCCAGCCCAGTTGTTGAGACGCGAATTTGACCCAGCCACAAAGGGTCGATTTACCGCAACCAGGAAGAGCGCTGATACCGAGAAGAACACGTTCTCCCTGAAGCAGAGCCGACTCAACTCGGCTCAGTAATGGCAGACCTACGAAAGCAATCCAGCTGTCCACAACTGGAACCGACCACTGATGTCTGGCAAGGTTCACGCCGCCAACGTGCTCCCATCGTTTCCACCAATCATCCACGTTGGACCAGTTGAGGCTTGTCAGGAGAAGCGATAGTCCATCAGGAATGTCCTGGGGCACTGACATGCTTTGAAGCTCAAGATCCAAGCTTGTAAGCCTCAAGCACAACGGCATAGACCGTGCCGATGCGCAAGTTGTCTAGGGCTAGCCAGGGGAGCGGCCATGGGCCCGGTCGGACTTTGCTGCGCAGGCGAACAATCAGCTCAAGGATGAGCACCATTGCCAGCACCGCAGCAGGACGGTTCTGACCACTCCTCTGAAACCAGTACATGGTCACATTGCTGCCGATAAGGAAGCCGAACAACAGAGCAAGAACTCCAACACTGCGTCGTCTCCAGGGACCGACAAGTGTCTGGTTCAATTGCCTACCAATCCGGCGCTGCAACTGCTCGTAGCGAGTGGCCTGAAGGGTCATCGCGAGGGGACTGTTAACAGCAACTCCAAGTACTCCAGCGTGATCCGACCCGCTGCACAAGGGGGGCCGCTCAAGATTCTTGCGTTCTGATCAGCATCTCCGAGCTGATCCACAACGGCCTCAGCATGAGGCCCACTGGTTTGTAGCTCGGCATCCCAAGGGGATGGGGTGAGAAGACAGCGCAAACCAGCGGCATGGGCAGATTGCAGTCCAGGAGATGAATCTTCGAAAACCACAACAGCCCCTTGATCTGATCCACTCAACTCAAGCGCCAGTCGGTAAGGGGCAGGATGAGGCTTGTGTCTGTCGACATCATCTGCAGTCACCATTCCATCGAAAATTCCGGTCAATTCGCTTGGCAATGACTTCAGTAAGGCCTGAACAGAAGCCAAACCACTGCTGGTCACAATCCACTGCTGCACCGACGCTCTGTTGAGTTCCTGAAGAAGTCGACTGACACCAGGGCGAAGAGTCACCACTCCAGAGGAAACGATCTTGAGGTAGTGCTGTTGTTTTGATCGACGCAATCGCTCTAATAGGCCCTGATCAATTGGCTGCCCTATTCGTTCTGCATAACACTTCATACGCTGAAGTCCGCCGGGGATACTCAGAAGTTCGGAGTAGAGCTGCTCATTCCAGTTCCAACTCAGGCCACAGTCTGAGAACGCCTGATTGAACGCAGGACGATGCCCATTCAGCTCAGTATCAGCAAGCGTTCCATCCACATCCCAGAAGACAGCCTCTAAACGGGGCATTGCGGAGATCCGATTGGGCCCCAGCTTGACCGATCGCTTTTCAGGCGATGAGGCCCCACAATGCAACGAATCATCTACTAAGGCATGGTGGCGGGCGCCCGAGATCAGCAGTGGCGACTCCCACAACCGCTTGAGGGCGACCCACTCCCTTCAGTTGATCTTCCTCTGGCTCTGAAAGCGATGCTGTTCAGACGAGGTCTGCAGAGTCAGGAGCAGGTGCTGTTGCTTCTCAACGATCAACCGTTGCCGGCAGCAGATCGCCATTTTCCGGAATTGAATCCAGCTCTCACGAGGTTGAAAAAAGCCTGCCTCAACAACGAAGCAGTGGCCATCTGTGGCGATTACGACGCCGACGGGATGACAAGTACTGCTTTGTTAATGCGTGCTTTTGAAGCCTTGGGAGCCAGTCCTCAAGCGGCGATTCCAAGCCGGATGGCGGACGGATATGGCCTTAACAGCGGCATGGTGGAGCAGCTCCACTCCGAGGGCGTTCGTCTCCTGGTCACGGTCGACAACGGTGTAGCTGCTCATGAAGCCCTGGAGAAGGCCTCGGAACTGGGAGTCGAGGTGATCCTCACCGATCACCACACCCTTCCTGCCAACCGGCCCAAAGCACTTGCACTCATCCATCCTGCAACCACTCCGAAGGATTCTCCTTATGCCTGTCTGGCTGGGGTGGGACTGGCCTATGTATTGGCCAGAGCATTGGCAGCAGAGTTGAAGAACCCTGCCTCGATCACTACAGCGAGAGATCTGTTCTGCATTGGAACGGTGGCCGATATGGCACCACTCACCGGCGCCAATCGAACCCTGCTCCGGGAAGGACTGAGTCATCTTCATCGGAGCAGCTGCCCCGGAGTGCAAGCTCTGCAACAACTGGCTGGGCTTGGAGATCGTCCGTTAAGAGCTGATGACATCGGCTTCCAATTGGCACCGAGAATCAATGCCGTTGGCCGCATCGGTGAACCCTCCCTGGTGGTTGACCTGCTCACAGTTGACGACCCCAATCGTGCTTTCGAACTCGGACGTCAGTGCGACGCGTTGAATCGTCAGCGACGCGAGCTCTGTGATGCGATCGAAGCAGAGGCTGTCGCTTTGCTTGATAGTGATCCTTCACCCTTGCCCCCCTTTCTGCTGCTTGCGCAGGGTCATTGGCATCACGGTGTAATTGGCATCGTTGCCGCGCGTCTTGTCGAGCGATACCAACGACCCGCAGCGTTGCTGGCCAGTGACGGCGAAGGACGAATGCGGGCCTCGGTGCGTGCGCCCGACGGTTTTGCTGTTGATCGTGCGCTACAACATTGCACTGATCTTCTGGACCGTCACGGAGGCCATCCTGCTGCTGGCGGATTCACTGTTCAGGTCACAGCTGTCAGTGCTCTGCACCAGGCTCTCAATGCTTTAGCTGCGCAATGGCTGCAGAGCAGGGGTGAGGATCTACTTGTGGAACCAGAAGCGCTGCTCGAGCTCGATCAAATTGACCACGCCTTCTGGCAAGCCTTGCAAACCCTAGAGCCGTTCGGGGCTGGTCATCCAAAACCCCTGTTCTGGTCGCGAGGCTGCCGAGTGACTGACCAACAGTCCCTACGCGGTGGTCACTTACGACTCACACTTGCACAGAACGGAGTAGAACGACAGGCCATCGTTTGGCGCTGGCCTGACAATGCTGTACTCAGCCAGACGATCGATGCGACTTACACAGTCACGCAGAATCACTGGCGTGGTGAGACCCGTTTTCAACTCGAAGTTCAGGCACTTCGTCATCACCATGAAGCGATGGAACTCCAGCGTTCACGCGGCTGTTACCGAGTCGAACGCATCGATAGCGAAAGCCTGAAGCTGATCAATCCAGACGGAGAGTCTCTGGTGAGCCGTGTCAATCGCGAGGGTGAGTTCGAAAGCGACGACAGTCGCGCATCACACCCTTACGTTGCAGCTCTACTCCAGGAGGCTTGTATCGGCCTCGGTTTACGCCCATGAGTCCGGATAGCCGTCATGAACCAGTCCTGATTCCTGGAACGCTGCCGTCCCAGAGTCCACTGAAAGGCGTTGTTCGCCATTTCATCGGTCTGGTTCTCGTCGGAGTCTTGATTGGGCTGGCATGTCTGCCTTTGAACCTTGTCGATGGCGTGCAGGAGCATCTCTATGCCCTGATGCCGACCTCCGCTACCGAAGGTTGGAGTTGGAGAGGACTGGTTGTCGCCTTCATGCCACTCGTGGTGATGCCGATTCTGCTGCTGCTTCAACGTGGTCCTTGGCAAGCCGGAGCCGGTTCCGGCATTCCATCCACAATGAATGGGCTCGAAGACCCATCCCAACTGCCGAAGGCGATGGCAGCATCAGGGACAGTGCAGCGAGGCGTGCTGTGGTCGATTGCCACCGTCGCCATGTTTCCGCTCGGAAGGGAAGGACCTGTTGTTCAGTTCGGAGCAGCAGTTGCGAGGACCTGCCATCGACGTTTCAGCGACTGGTTGCCATCTTTGAGTGAACGCCAAATTGTGGCCATAGGTGGAGGTGCAGGTCTTGCTGGTGGTTTCAACACCCCTCTGCTTGGCGCTGTGTTCATGCTCGAAGAACTCACCGCCGACTATTCGGTCGTGACAATTTGGCCAGCGCTGGTGATCAGTGTGGCAGCAGCAGGTTTCTCCAATATTGGAGGTGAGCCGATGTTTGGACTCGGTGTGCTCAACATCGCATTGCCGGAAGTCGAGCAACTGATGTTGGCTTTTCCGATCGGAATCGTTTGTGGATTAGTCGGTGGAATGTTCAATAAGGGACTGGTCTGGCTCACCAGGCGTCTGGCCCCTGTGATTCAAAAGAAACCACTAAAAACAGGGGTTTACCTCGGTGCTGGATTGACTCTGCTTGCCCTCATGAGCTGGGGAACTTCCACCTCGGATGGCGAAGCACTCGTGCGTCAGCTCATCGAGCATGGGATGCCCAATGCTCTTGGCAATCAACAGGATTTCATCACTGGCTTGACCAGTGTCTGGATCACGTTAGTCAGAGTGATTGGACCGATGCTCGCATTGAGTCCTGGTGTGCCTGGCGGTCTAATCGATCCAGCTCTGACTTTCGGTGCCGTTCTCGGCTACACAATCTGCGCTGTGGCGGGGATTAGTTCCCAAGTCGGTATCGGTCTCGGCCTGGCTGCAGGCCTGTCAGGCGCTACCCAACTACCGCTTGTATCGATCGTGTTCTCCTGGAGACTCGTCGGCGATCAACAATTGTTTGCGGGAGTCGTTCTCGCCTCAGTGATTGCTGCCTACACCGGGCGCCTGGTCTGCAGGGATCCGGTGTACCACGGCCTCAGCAAACTTCAGAGTGCACCGCGGCGATAGAACAGGATAAAGATGACCGCTGGCCCTGCCAGGGTAATCAGGGCCAGTGCCCCGAAATTGGCGATCAGGTGGAAATCGAATCCCATGAAACGGAAGCAGATGAGTGGCATTTTGCCTGACTCAGGCTACGAGGCATTCCCCCTCCCCGTACAGCACCTACTCAACCTCTGTGACGGCTTGTCACAGCCTCATCTCCGTGATCAAGGTTTTGGGGTGGTCTTGTGACTCGCGCTCGACAGCAATGGTCATGCATGGATCAGTGCGGTGCCTGTTGCCGGTTAGCACCTGATGAACGCCCGGAAGCAGTTGCAGCTCTCACTCCCCTTCAGCAGCAGAAATATCTGTCAATGGTGGGTGAAGATGGATGGTGCATACATTTCGACAGTGGAGCAAGGCGTTGTCGGATCTATGAATCGCGTCCGGATTTCTGCCGGGTGAGCAGCCTCTGCAGCTTGTTCGGCATTCAACCTGATCAGGCGGACCCTTTTGCGATCACCTGTTGTCGACAACAGATCCGTTCAGTGCATGGCGGTCGCAGCAGAGAACTGCGTAAGTTCGAACGTCTCATCCGTTCAACGGAACCTCGGTGATGACTGAATCCGGCACCACACAACGTCCTGGTTTCACCACTGTCCTTCTGACAACCTTCACAACGGTTTTCCTTGCCGAACTTGGCGATAAAACCCAGTTGGCAACACTTCTGCTGTCCGCGCAATCTGGGCAACCCTGGCTTGTGTTCGGTGGTGCTGCACTGGCGTTGATCTGCTCCAGCCTGGTCGGCGTTCTAGTGGGACGTTGGCTGTCAACAGTGATGCAACCGGAACGGCTCGAGCAGATGGCCGGACTACTGATGTTGGGACTTGGGTTGTGGCTTGGTTCTCAGGCACTGCAGTCATTGATCTCCACCAGCCCTCTGTGACGAACCTCGCAGGATCGACTCGCTCTTGAACCTTTTTTTGTCATGAATCTCACCCTGCTTCTGTCCACGTTCGCCACTGTTTTTTTGGCGGAGCTGGGCGATAAAACGCAACTCGCCACTGTGGCAATTAGCGGTACATCCAACCGCCCTTTGGCTGTGTTTCTCGGCTCATCATCAGCACTCGTGCTGGCAAGCCTGATCGGTGCCATTGCGGGTGGATCATTAACAGGCGTCATACCCGCCGACTGGTTGCAGCTCATGGCGTCGCTTGGATTTCTAGCGATTGGACTAAAGCTGCTTTGGCCACTCCTCAGTGGAGCGGAAACAACCGCAGCCGCTGACGACTGAATCTCCATACGAGCGAGGGGCCCTTAAGATTGTGGAATCAAGGGATGACGCGGTCTTTCGCTGCACGCGCACCCGAGATGATTCCTCCCGGTCCTGAAGGCCGGTCCCCGTAAACCGTTCCGATGAAATTCACGGTCGCTGACCTGCTTGATCAGGTCCCTGATGAGGGTTCCCTGGAGATCGCCAAGCTCGAAAAAATCCTGCGGCTGACTAATCGTTCCGAAAAACAGTCTCTCGGACTTGCTGTTCAGGGATTAACCAAGCTTGGAATCCTGGATCTCACCAGCGATGGAACCCTTTGCAGGGGGTCAGCTGACGATCTGGTCGAAGCTCGTCTTCGCTGTAGCAGCAAGGGATTTTGTTTCGCGATTCGCGATGACGGTGGAGACGATATTTATATCCGTGATCATCAGCTCAATCACGCCTGGAATGGCGACAGGGTGCTTGTCCGACTGACTCGTGAAGGAGGCAGACGCCGTTCCCCAGAAGGAGGTGTGCAATGCATTCTTGAGCGGACCACCACAAGCTTGCTGGCAGCGGTGGAACAACAGGAAGAACGGGTGATTGCGGTTCCACTCGACGACCGATTACTGGCGTCGATTGAATTGTGTACAGAAGATGCCACCCATGCGGAAAAACCCGTAGGCATGGCTGTTGCTGAGGTTGTGCTTGATCGCTATCCGATCGCACAATTTCCAGCTCGAGGTCATGTTGCACGCTCTCTTCCCCTCGACGGTGGTTCGAGTGCCGATCGTGAGCTGATGCTCACCAAAGCCAATCTTCATCAACGACCGGCACCTCCTCGCGCCAGTTTCAAGGCTCCATCCACCAAGAAACGTGAGGATCTGAGCGAACAACCCTCTTTGATGATCAGCGGTTGGCAAGCGGAAGGCGCGCCAACTTTGCCAGCTGTTCACGTCATCCCCCATGAAGGTGGCACCAGGCTTTGGATTCATACACCCGCTGTGGCAGAACGCCTAAGTCCGGGAAATAGTTATGACCAGTGGCTTCTCAATCAGTCGGAAAGCCTCTGTCTTGGGGGGCACTGGGTACCACTACTTAGTTCTGCTCTTGCAAAGGCCTCGTCCTTTTCTGTCGGCGATGTGCAAGACGCTGTTTCATTGCGTCTTGATATTGATGTCGATGGTGGATGGCGTGACTGGGAATTTTGCTTGAGTCGAGTTCGCCCAGTCGCTGAAGTAAATGCTGATGCCTTTCACGCTTTGGAATCTCGTAAACCAAAGTCCAGAGCTGTTCCTGCCGCTTTGAAGTCGATCAAAGACCAGATCGGTCAGCTAGAAACACTTATTTTTTGTGCAACAAAGTTGCATGAATCAGACCGAAAGGACGGTCGCATCGAATTGGATCTGAGACGCGCTCAATCTGATGATCTTGGTGATCTAAACCGTGTGTCGCCCGACGGGGATGGTCAGAATTGGTCGACGCCATTGAACACCAGTTGCCCTAATTCGGTTCTCTCCGTTCTCATCCGGCACGCTCATCGAGTCTGGGAAGAGCACAGCCGTCAGCTGGGTTTACCAGCAATACTTCTTGATGCACCACCTGCGGACGACGCCGCACTCAATGATGTTGCCAAGGCCGCTGTGGCGCTGGATGTGCCACTTGAGTTGGACGAAGACGGAGCACCAACACCGTCCGAACTTTCACTGGCCCTTGCCAACAGTGATTCGAGCCATGTCCTCAATCTGCAACTCAGACAGGCTTTGCCGGAGAGTCTTTATCGGGTCGCAATCATGAACAGGGAATCTGTTCCCGAAC